>NZ_MJIB01000012.1:0-625 GCF_003697865.1 Rahnella sp. Larv3_ips
AACCGCTGAACGGGTGGTGCCTGACGCACTTCCGCTATCGCTGGCCATTACCGGCAGCACGCCGCCGGCGTTGTGCCTCTCCTTGCCCTTTTCCTGGGTTGATGAGAAACCGGCGCTCACACCCACGCTGCTGGCGCTGTAATTCGCCTTGTTCTGGATATCATCCCAGCCCAGCGTGCCGGTATTAAGGCTGTTATTTGCCGCATCCGCCGTCGATGCAATGACCGCGCCATTCAGTTGCGTATGGTCACCTACGTAGATGTCATAGCCCTGATTGCCGGCAAACAAACCGCTTTGATCGCCTACACTGGCGTACTCGCTCCTGGTTTTAGCCTTGTTCATACTTAATGAGGCTGAACCGGTCATTGAACCAAAGGTTAAGCTAAACCCGCCGCTGATGCTCTGCTGCCTGCTTTGGTAATCGTCTGTGTCCTGCAGGCTCGTCAGCGTTAAATCGCGCCCGACGTTTGCCGTGATTTTATCGCCCAGCGCCTGAGCACCAGAGAGCACGGTGTCACGCCCGCTGCTCAACGACAGATTGTCAGGCATCGCAGAATTATGGGAACCAGCAGTAACAACCAAGCTAACAGCAAATAAGAAAGGCTACCGCAGATAAAACAGTACC
>NZ_MJIB01000002.1:0-12074 GCF_003697865.1 Rahnella sp. Larv3_ips
GTCCGAGTCCGGGCACCCTGTTTAAAGAAACCCGCCTATGGCGGGTTTTTTGCTTTCTGAGGTTTATGGCATTTTTTCTGTGTAACAACACCATCTACACCGTCATACCCTCTCCCGGATCCTGATAAATGACGCACTACTAAAATTCCGTACGTGATTTATAGCTTTTATCACAATAACGTCCTGCCAAAAAAATATGTTTTGTCGTTAAGACTTATCTCAGGTCACGTGTAAACTATTCGGACACAATTCTATTTCATTAATAGAACGGGTTTATACTGGCTGGCCGTACTCACGGTATATAAAGGCAAATGACAACAGCATAATGGCACTTAATTACCTGATGCAGTGAAAATTCAGGATATTCAAGACAGGGAGAAAGGGATGCATATGATTTATCTGATTGAAAATCAAATAGTCTTTAATCCGGAGGATAACTCACTTTCATTACTGAGCGACGCTGAAAGTAACATCACGGTATCTAATCCTGCGCGGAGAATATTATCCCTGTTAATTGAGCAACAGGGTACCGTTGTACAGCGTGAAACATTCTTTAAAAAAGTATGGGATGACTATGGTTTGACAGCCAGTAATAATAACCTCAATCATTGCATCAGCAAATTACGTAAAGTGATTTCCACACTGGGTTATGTCGATGAATTCATCGTCACTGTGCCTAAGGTCGGTTTTATCATCAGAAAAGAAACGACTATTACGCTGCAGTCGGGGCTGGACCTGCCGCAGGAAAAAGACACTTTTCTGCCGGAGGAAGCGTTCAGTGCGCCTGAACCCCCTGTCACCCTGCACGAAACGGCACCTTCAGTACCTGAAACATCAGAAGCTCAGGAGCCAACATTCGCGGCTACACATAAAGAACATCGTAAAATATACTTAATTATCAGTGTTTTTACGTTGATCATTCTGACAACCTGGGGGCTGTATATTTTACACAGCGTGATGATTGATCCTAAAGCGAAGCTTTTGGTAGCTAACATCGGTGCCTGTGAACTTTACTCCACCGCGCCAGTATCCGGGGCCAGAAAGGCGGAGTTCCTCCAACTGGCACAAACCTTTATGATGAAACAAAAAATCCTCTGCTCTCCGGGAAATATTTTCATATTTCAAAGTGAGCAATTCATTACGCCTGTTGATACAGGATCAGTTCGTGACTTTATGGCGCAGTGCAGCACTAATGAATCGCATAACATCAACATTTGCATCAGCTATTATGCAAATGACAGGACAACGCATGATCAGTTTTAAAAAATGGCCATCGCCCGGTCTGCAGAACATTCTGCTTACATTATTACTGGTTGGGTTATTGCCTGGCATAGTTATATACGGCAATTTATTGAAGAATGATAAAGCCGCCTTTCCTGTCAACACATCCTGCCGGGGAAATATGATTGTTGACGCCCTTTATGATGATCAACGGGCACGGATGACGACATCCTTCTACTTTAGTTTTCTCGACAATAATAAAATCTTGATCTCTCTCAGCGGCACGGGGTATTTGTATGATCGCAGCGGTAAGGTGATTGAGCGAAAAACGATCCTGAGGAATATTTATTATCGTTATGTGCATGAGAGTAAATACACTAACACCTACTCACTTACCAGTACCCAAATAAATACCGACAGCGTTGATAATATGGACTGGAGGATGTCCTCACTTTTATTGATGAACAGTTTTTTTATGGCGGGCCAGACTGACACGCTGGTGCTCAAGAAATACGATGACAACACCATGTTGATCGAGAGCAACCAGTCACCGCTGACCATGTGCGTGTTTAAAAACGATCTCTGAGTTATTTGTAATACAGGTAAAGATGGAAGCCGCAGGCCTGCGCATAACGTGTCAGGGTGTTAAAGCTGGCCTGCGCCGGACGCTTTTCAAGGCGCGTGATCGCCGGAGGCGTCACGCCGAGACGCCTGGCCAGCTCGGTTTTACTTAACCCCGCATCTTCCCGCAGGGTTTGCAGCATCGCGTGAATCTGAGTTTCGGCTATGAGTTCCGGTGCCTGTGCTGAGTAAACCGGTTCTTCCAGCGCTTGCGCACGCAGCTTGGCGGTTCTAAACATGTCGTTCTCCCTGTACTGAAATGGGTCAGTAATAGTTGATCTTGACGATCACTGACGCGTCAAACTGCCCAAGTGAAAGTGTTTTCCCTGGTATCGCGCTGAGTTTTGCTGTGAAGTTTTTGGTGACTTCATTGACGTTGTTCAGTTCAGCAAAGTTGTCGTAGCGATTGAAGGTAATCGCCTGTTCTTTCTCGTTATAAAGCATCAGCTTCGCGCCGTTCGACAGGTCAATGGCGGTGTTATCAAGTAAAGGACTGGCCGTTGAGAATTCGGCCTGAAGTGAGAAATTATCCAGACATCCCTGCTTTACCGCCTTGATAGCAAAGGGCAGCGAAATCCCGGAGGAGCGCGAAAGCGTGGTGCTTTGAATCGCGCCAAAATCAACGATCTGCGATTCCGGGTAAACCTTCAAATCTGAACCGCAGGCCAGAAAACGGATCCCCTGTAATCCCGAGAGGTTGTATTTGAGGTTTTTAGCCCCCGGTGATTTGTTGATGCCTCTGCTGCCGTCGAGCTGGAATACCGTGAACTGATCGGCCCCCTGATAATGCCCGCTGGAAGGCGCATTACCGCTGACTTTGATGTACAAGCGGAACGTGACATTCACCGTGACGTTCTGCCCTCTTTTGATGGGCGCGCTGTTGGTGCTAAGGCGCTGCTCGTTTTGCTCCAAATCCTGCCCGTTATAACTGACACCCAGCAGCAACCCTTCACCAATCGACTGGGATTTTGGGTTGAAGTAGAAATGGACGACGTCAATGATCGAGCCGAGCACATTGTCGCAATAGGCCGTCACATTAATGTCGTTCGATTCCCAAATTTTAGTGCCGACAGGTACGTTAGCGGGGATCGCCAGCTGGCCGACCGGAATGGCCGGTTTATCCACTATGCCGGTGCCTTTTTCCACACAATCGAGCGCCAGTGCACTGCCGGAAAACAGGCACAGCAGGAGAAATAGCGTCACCCGCACCCGGACTAATTTATAAATTTCAGGCATAACTCTCCCTACCTTTCAGATAAACCGGCTCATTCACACAGAGTTCGCACTGGGGTTATTTTTTGGCATCCTTGCTGATGCGCTGACATTGCATGGCGGTACACGTGTACTGATTTATCTGCAGGCCGCCGTAGTCGTCCATATAACCGATGCTGTAAGCGGCACTGACATACTGACTGCCGGTGAGTGATTCTGTGGCAAACGGCGCCAGCATGACGCTGTCAAAACCCGGCACGTTGCCTTTGTTGTCTTTGCCCAAATACCCGACGGTGATATAGAACGGCGTGGGATTCGTCAGTTTCAGCCCGTCATTGAGACGGCTTATCTGAAGCTGCTCCTGCCAGTTGCCCTTTACCAACTTGCGTAATTCAGCAGGGCGGAAGAACAATTTCACCCGACTTTGAATCGCCACCTGCATGACGTTGGCCATTTCGCTCTTTGGCGGCACTTCACGCACGTTAAAATAAAACAACGACTCACGGTCTTTAGGGAGTGCGGCCGCCTCGGGTAACTGCAAGATACGGATCTGACTCTTCTGACCGGCATCAATGCGTTGCATCGGCGGCAGCGCCACCAGGGGAGACGTGATTTTTTCGCCCTGTGCATTCTCCAGCCAGACCTGCGCCAGATAAGGTAAATCCTTGCTCTGGTTTTCAAGCATTACGCTGACAGACTTATCACTGGCGTTATAAATGATGCGTGTCCGGTCGAGATTCACGGCGGCGAGCACCGGCTGGAGCACTCCGGTTAACATGAGTAGTGCGCCACTGAATCGTAATATCAGGTTCTTCATCCGGTCATTCCTTTGCTGATTAGCTCTGTTTCATGGTTGTTTGCGCGCTCAGGTGCACGGTAATAACACCTGGCCGCTTTGCGTTGCGGTGTCTGATGGCACCTGAATGCGGCACTGGTTTTCATCTCCCCAGCGTACGGTCAGCGATTTCTCCCCGGAAACCCCGGCCAGGTAGGCCAGCCCGCCATCGCCAATCAGCCCCGCTTCAAACCCGGAACTGTTGTCGGTGACAGAAGCCCCCAGGGGCGGATGGCTGCCGTCGGCCAGACGGATCACCGCCATCAGACGTTCACCTTTGATCGCACGAATTTTGCGAAAACCAATCGCTCCTTCGGTCAGTGTCTTACTGACCACCGAGCTGTACACCTCTACGTCATCCGGTAAATGGTTTACATCGACGCGGATATCGGAGGTCTGATAGCTGGATACGCCGTTCACCACGGCGATGCCGTAATCATTGGTGACCGACGCACCGTCGCTGATTGGAATACCTTTTACGCCGGTGGACACCATCATTCGCGGTTCACTTCCCGCGCTGCTTTGATGCAATGCCGCGCCAGCCGCCGTCGCCGTCATCGAGCCATACCAGTTGGCGTTCACCGACCGGTAATCGTTATTTTTGACGCTGCCGTTCACACCAAACTGGCCATAAGGAGACATGTGCTGATAGTTGGCGCGGAAGACACCATCGCCTTTTTGCAGATCAGGGCTGCTGCCCCCTGCGCCGACGCGCCAGGTGTTATTAGGATCCTGACTGTTGTAATACGACGCGGTTTGCGAGAAACCGCCCTGCGAATCCTGTTGTGCGTCGTAGCTGACCTGTTGCCCGGAAGAGAGCGGCAGGCTGAATGACAGGAACATCTGGTTTTCATCGGTATCACGGTATTTCAGCTTACTGGCCGAGAAGGTGGCTGAAATACCGGTGAAACGTCCGATATCAAAAATTTTGCTCACCGACACGCTGTAGTTGTTGCTTGGATTTTCGTTCCAGTAGACCTTGTGCGTGGCCGACAAATACAGGGTGATCGCCGGCCACGGCAGATACTGGTTGGCAGTCACGGTGTAGGTTTGTTTATCGTCACGGGAATAGCCGTCGCCATTCACTTTGTCGAGATACTGACTGAACGACATGAAGGTTTTTTCAGTGAAACGATAGCCGGCAAAGGTGATCTGGCTGCCCGTGGAATCAAAACGCTTCGAATAGTTGGCGCGATAACTGAACCCCGTCTGCCTGCCCGCCACCGGAACCGTTGCCGATGAACGCGTCACGTCGAAAGACACTGCGCCCAGTTTTTGCAGATTTTGCCCGACGCCCAGTGCCTGCGCCTGATAATTACCGGTGGTCGAAATCAGCCCGCCGTACAACGAGAAATCATTCAACGCGCCCCACGACATTTCACCGCTGTAAAAGCCTGGCTGTAAAACGCGGTTATTGTTGCCGGTTGTCGGTTTGCCCATCGCGGTCTTGAAGCGCACCTGGCCCTTACGGGTCAGGAAAGGAATGGTCGCGGTCGTCACCTGATAGGTTGTGACGCTGCCATTTTCCTCTTCGATCTTTACGTCCAGCGCGCCCTGCACAGCTTCTGTCAGATCCTGAACCACGAACGGCCCCGGAGAAACGTTAGTCTGATAAATCACACGGCCATTCTGGCTGATACTCACTTTGGCGTTGGTTTTTGCAATACCCGTGACCTGCGGTGCATAACCGCGCAGAGATGGCGGCAGCATTCGCTGATCGCTGTTCACAGAAGCCCCGATAAAACGAAATGAATCAAAGATATCGGAATTGAAATAAGTCTGGCCGGCGGTGAGACGCGCACCAATGGAAGGCAGCGCGCGAAACAGATAGGTCTGCGTCCAGGTGAATTTATCTTTAGCCGGGCTGCCAGAGGTGCGTGAAGCTGAATATTGATAATCCGCGCGTGCCCGCCACGGCCCCAGATTGAATCCAGTGGTCCCGTAACTGCTGACGCTGGTCGAGCTGTCTCCTTGCTGTGGCATATATTTACTGCCCAGCAGGTTGTAATCGAGTAACGCGCCATTCACACCCTCATCCCATTGCGAGGGTGGCACCCAGTTTTCATCATGAAAGGTTAACCAGGCCTGCGGAATGCTGATATTCAGCGTTTGTTTTTCCTGATCGTAACGCGCAGTCACTTCCTTCTGCTGATCCAGAGAAGTGCACTGGCCCTGATGCCAGAGCGTAAGTTTTTCCCGCGCAGCCGGGGTCAGATCGAATTTATCGACCAGTGAAGGCGGTATGCACAAACGGCTGTTCTGGTTGTTAACAGAACTATCGTCTGTCGGAATATATTTTATGAGGCTTTGATCGCCCAGGGTACGGCCATTCAATACCACATCTAACAGGTATTCTCCGGGGGCGATGTAATTTGCAGTCTGAAAGCGTGAGAGATCGACATTATTACGATCAGCAGAATCAATAAAGTTAACGTTAAACTCTACCGCGAAGCTTTTGATTGAAATAAGGCATCCTGAGAAGAGGAAAATACACCCTGAAGTGATCCTCTTTACTGCTGACGCTCTGTCCAAGGCAAACAACATAATTACGCCACTTTTTTATTTTTATAGATCCAGCACGGAACCCCGATGCACCTGAAAATAAAGGGGAGAAAACTCCCCTTAATAAAAAAGACGATTACTTATAATTCAGCGCGTAAGTAGCCTGAGAAACGATCGTACCGGTTGAAACCGGCTGAGTATTCGCTTCCACACGCGCAGCAAAGACCAGCTCGTTGTTACCGGTGACCAGATTGATGTCTTTAGAGGTATCACCCACTTTCAGCAAGTCACCGTTGGCATCAATTAAACGGATGCCCGCGCCTTTCGCGCTGCCGGTATTTGCCAGCAATTCAGTGGCACTGCTGTCTGGCGTGCCGGCAAAGGAAACCGCCACTTTAGACATAGCCGGATACTCAACTGAACCCGCGGTTTGCGCGGTCAGGTTACAATCTTGCAGATGGATGGTGTAGTTAACGTTCTGAGAATATTTATTGCCGCTTTCCAATACTTTATTCGCGACCTGGCCCATATTGACATTAATGTCTTCATCGCCTGCAGCAATTGAGCATGGCGCATTAATCACGGTTCCGGTGAAATGAATACGGCCTGAGCCCTGGTCGGCACCCACAGGAGGCGTTCCGGTCGCATCTTCTGCAAAAGCTGAAGCAGAAATAAAGGCAGATAAAGCAATAATCAGTGTCTTGTTCTTGGCGTTAAACATAATTTGTCCTTGAGATTTTAACGGTAGTTATTAAGCCATAAGCTATTAAGCGATATTTTTCGCTGTACCGAAGAGAGCACCCCTCTCTTGCCAGATCAATATACTGATATTTGCTTTTTAACGTTATAATAATTTGCATAATGCAAATATTAAGAACTTTAGTCTTACATTAATATTTAAATCTCATCTTTATGAAGGGAAATTAACTTATAGGTAAAAATTATTAACATTAAATGTTACGCCATGAAGGTAAATCACTTCGGTTAATGTGCCAGATTAAGCTTTATTTAACCAAATATTTACTTTTAATCTAAATTATTTTCACTTTCGAACCGGCATTGATACATTTTTGGGGTCAGATGTCGGAAAAACCTTCATGCAGGTCAAAAAACTCGCATGTCAGGAATATTCCCTATTTCGGCAGAGATCATATTCGGCTTCTTTCTTATTTCATTATTAATGCGACTTTATGAGTAAGGATATTTTTCAGTGGTTTTTACTGCCACCGGCCATTAAAGGATCACCCTTTAATGTTTACTTATGTGGCATGTACCGCAGCGGCCTTGCCAATGTCTTGCCGGTTTAGCGCGACTTGCGTGATCTGACACCCAAAAAGCAAACAAAGGCCTGACGCAAACTACACTTAACCTTTGATTGACATATCATTAACAAATCAAAGGAGAAAAACCATGAGCCATGTTTACAAGCATCCTATTCCTGCCTCTGTTGCAGAACGTACCCTGATCACACCTGAGAAATATCAGCAGTTTTATCAACAGTCTGTAGAAGATCCGCAGGCATTCTGGGGAGAACAGGCGAAAGTTCTCGACTGGATTAAACCTTTCACAAAAGTGAAGAACACCTCTTTCGCGCCGGGAAATATCGATATTCGCTGGTTTGAGGACGGTACTCTGAATCTCGCCGCCAACTGTCTGGATCGTCATCTGGCAGAGAAAGGCGATCAGACCGCATTAATCTGGGAAGGCGATGACCCCAACGCTGAAAATAAGCACGTCACCTACAAACAACTGCATCATGACGTCTGTCAGTTCGCGAATGTGCTGAAAAATCTGGGCGTTAAGAAAGGCGACGTCGTGGCTATTTATATGCCTATGGTGCCGGAAGCGGCGGTGGCAATGCTGGCTTGTGCCCGTGTTGGTGCCGTGCATTCTGTGATTTTTGCGGGCTTTTCACCGGAAGCCGTGGCGGGACGCATTGTAGATTCAAGCGCTAAAGTCGTGATCACTGCGGATGAAGGCCTGCGTGCTGGAAGAACCATTCCACTGAAACAAAACGTAGATGACGCTCTGAAAAATCCTTCCGTCACGACGGTGACTCACTCCGTTATTTTCAAACGCACCGGCAAACAGGGTGAATGGAAGGAAGGACGTGATATCTGGTGGCATGACGCGATCTCAGGCGTCCCGGCAGACTGCCCGCCCGAAGAAATGAATGCCGAAGACCCGCTGTTCATCCTCTATACCTCAGGTTCCACCGGCAAACCGAAAGGCGTGCTGCATACCACCGGCGGTTACCTTGTTTATGCCGCACTGACCTTCAGGTACACCTTTGACTACCATGACGGCGACATTTACTGGTGTACCGCTGATGTCGGCTGGGTGACCGGCCACAGCTATTTACTCTATGGCCCGCTGGCCTGTGGGGCGATAAGCCTGATGTTCGAAGGAGTGCCAAATTATCCGACACCGGCACGCATGGCGCAGGTTATTGATAAACATAAAGTGAATATTCTTTATACCGCACCCACGGCAATTCGTGCACTGATGGCTGAAGGCGATAAAGCGATTGAAGGGACCAGCCGCGAATCGCTGAGGATCATGGGGTCCGTCGGGGAACCGATCAATCCGGAGGCCTGGGAGTGGTATTACAAAACAATCGGGAACAGCAAGTGCCCGATTGTCGATACCTGGTGGCAAACCGAAACCGGCGGATTCATGATCACGCCGTTGCCTGGCGCGACTGAACTGAAAGCCGGTTCCGCCACGCGTCCTTTCTTCGGCGTTCAACCTGCGCTGGTGGATAACGAGGGCGTGCCTCAGGAAGGCGCTTGCGAAGGCAATCTGGTGATCACCGATTCATGGCCTGGTCAGGCACGCACTCTGTTCGGTGACCATGAACGCTTCGAGCAAACCTACTTTTCCACTTTCAAAAACATGTATTTCAGCGGAGATGGTGCCCGCCGTGATGAAGACGGTTACTACTGGATAACTGGCCGTGTGGATGATGTTCTGAACATTTCTGGCCACCGTTTGGGCACGGCAGAGATTGAATCTGCGCTTGTTTCTCATCCTAAAATTGCAGAAGCCGCAGTTGTTGGCATCCCGCACAGCATTAAAGGTCAGGCAATTTACGCTTACATCACGCTGAATCATGGCGAAGAACCTTCCCCTGAGCTGTATACGGAAGTCAGAAACTGGGTGCGAAAAGAGATTGGTTCGATTGCCACCCCGGACATTCTTCACTGGACGGATTCATTACCGAAAACCCGTTCCGGCAAAATTATGCGACGTATTCTGCGCAAAATTGCAGCCGGTGACACAAGCAATCTGGGAGATACCTCAACGCTGGCGGATCCGGGCGTTGTCGAGAAACTGTTGGAAGAAAAACAATCAATGAAAGTGCCGTCCTAATTTTCACCGCCCTGGCGCGGTGAACTCTATCAATGCCTCAAAGGAGTCACTGAGATGAATGATCTCATTTATCAGAGAGTTGTAAGTAATCCGCGTTTCAGGGAGCTGGTGCAAAAGCGCAGCCGTTTTGCCTGGCTGCTTTCAGGTATTACCCTGGTCATGTACGTCGCCTTTATTTTATTGATCGCATTCGACCCGCAATGGCTGGGAACGCCCTTGTATGAAGGAGCCACCATTACGCGGGGCATTCCTGTCGGCGTCGGATTGATTGTGATTTCTTTCATACTCACCGGTATTTATGTTATTCGCGCAAATGGTGAATTTGACCGGCTGACAGCAGATATCGTCCGTGAGGTGCAGCCATGAGTGCTCGCCGTGGTTCCCTGCTTCTGTTGTTATCTCTGGCCTTTCCTTTTAGCGTATTCGCTGCAGAAGGTATTTCCGGCGAAGTGAAGGCTCAGCCTCTCAATATTGAAGCAATTGTGATGTTCCTGCTCTTCGTTGGCGCCACGCTGTACATCACCTATTGGGCCTCCAAACGAACCCGTTCTCGTCAGGACTATTACACTGCAGGCGGTAAGATCACCGGGCTGCAGAACGGTATGGCAATTGCCGGGGACTTTATGTCTGCGGCTTCTTTCCTCGGGATCTCCGCGCTGGTGTATACCTCGGGTTACGACGGATTAATTTACTCCATCGGTTTCCTGATTGGCTGGCCGATCATTTTGTTCCTGATCGCCGAACGTCTGCGTAATTTGGGCAAATATACCTTCGCAGATGTGGCATCTTACCGCCTTAAACAGAAGCCTATCCGCGTACTTTCAGCCTGCGGTTCATTGGTTGTCGTCGCTCTGTATTTGATTGCTCAGATGGTGGGTGCCGGTAAGTTAATTCAACTCCTGTTCGGCCTGAACTATCACGTGGCTGTGGTGCTGGTTGGGATCCTGATGGTGCTCTACGTCCTCTTCGGCGGCATGCTGGCAACCACATGGGTTCAGATCATTAAAGCGATCCTGCTGTTAGCCGGTGCCACATTTATGGCCGTCATGGTCATGAAGTCCGTCAACTTTAACTTCAATACGCTCTTCACCCAGGCGGTCGCAGCCCATCCGAAAGGTATCGCGATCATGAGCCCAGGAGGGCTAGTCTCTGATCCCATATCGGCATTGTCGCTGGGTCTTGCGCTGATGTTCGGGACCGCAGGTCTGCCACACATTTTAATGCGTTTCTTCACCGTAAACGACGCCAAAGAAGCCCGTAAAAGCGTGTTCTATGCCACTGGATTTATTGGGTATTTTTACATTCTGACCTTCATTATTGGCTTTGGTGCAATAGTGCTGGTGGGGTCTAATCCGGCATTCAAAGATGCAAGCGGCATCTTGCTTGGCGGGAACAACATGGCCGCTGTGCATCTGGCAGATGCCGTCGGTGGTAGCTTCTTCCTCGGTTTTATCTCTGCTGTTGCATTCGCAACGATCCTGGCGGTAGTCGCCGGCTTAACGCTGGCAGGTGCTTCAGCGGTATCTCATGACCTCTATGCGAGCGTAATCAAAGACGGTAAAGCAACGGAGAGAGATGAATTACGTGTGTCGAAAGTAACCGTGATTGTTCTGGGTATTGTCGCTATCGGATTGGGTATTTTGTTTGAAAAACAAAACATTGCCTTCATGGTGGGATTAGCATTCTCGATTGCAGCAAGTTGCAACTTCCCGATCATCATACTCTCGATGTATTGGGCGAAACTGACAACGCGTGGAGCAATGGTTGGGGGATGGCTCGGATTACTGACGGCTGTGATCCTGATGATTCTGGGACCTACGATTTGGGTACAGATTTTGGGACATGCGAAACCAATTTATCCTTATGAGTATCCGGCATTATTCTCCATGATCGTTGCATTTGTCGGCACCTGGTTCTTCTCGATTACGGATAATTCTCTGGAAGGACAGAAAGAGAGAGAGCGTTTTTATCCTCAGTTTGTTCGTTCACAGACCGGGATCGGCATATCACAGAGCTCTAATCACTGATTTATGCTTAGTAAGCGGTAAAAATACAAAAGGCCACCGACAAGGTGGCCTTTTATTTACAGATATATCTTCAACTTCCCCACACTAAAAACTGCAAGTCATGGCAGAGCTTTCTCATCGTGGAATAAATTACCTGATCACATAAAAGACAAAAGCCCCGTACTTGCGTACGGGGCTTTTGTCTTTTATTGATGCCTGGCAGTTCCCTACTCTCGCATGGGGAGACCCCACACTACCATCGGCGCTACGGCGTTTCACTTCTGAGTTCGGCATGGGGTCAGGTG
>NZ_MJIB01000018.1:0-2174 GCF_003697865.1 Rahnella sp. Larv3_ips
GTGAATACGCCAGCGTGGGCGACCAGAGCGGGCTGTTTGCCGGTAATCAGGGCTATGACATCTACGTCGGTGACCATACGCAACTGAACGGTGCCGTGATTGCTTCGACCGCTGATGCGGCCAATAACAGCCTGAATACCGGGACGTTGGGCTGGGACGATATCCAGAACAAGGCAAACTACATTGCCAGCAGCGTTGGGGTCAGCGCCGGTTTCTCATCCAGTAAAGACCAGGGGGACGTGCGGCACAATACAGGGGGTGTGCTGCCGGTGATGACCAATGCCAGCGGCAGCGCATCGGGCACCACCCGTTCAGCGGTTGCTGATGGCAGCATTACGGTACGAGATACCGGTCAGCAAACACAGGAAGTGAGTACGCTGAGCCGTGATACGGAGAACGCCAACGGGCATATCGATAAAATTTTCGACAAGCAGAAAATAGAAGAAAATCAGGCCGTGGCGCAGGCTATCAGCCAGGTGGGCGTCCAGACGATGCAGAATGTGGTCATGCAGGCGCAGGTGAATGCACGAAGTGACGCGCTCGCAAGATTGTCAGGCACGGCGGAGTACAATAAAGCTTCACCTGCAGACCAGCAGAAGATGCTGGAGAACTCGCCGGAATACATCGCAGCAGAACAAAAGTATGGTATCGGCAGCCCGTTCTGGACGGCAGGGACAGCAATATCAGGCGCGCTGGCACCTTATCTGTCGCTGGCCGTGAAGGCGGCGACCACGGACAGCAAAGGCAACGTTAACGAAGTCGAAAATATCACCGGGCATGCGCTTGCCGGCGCAGTGGTCGCCTATCTGCAGGGCGGTTCTGTGTCGGGCGGTGCAGTCGGGGCCGCGACCGGTGAACTGGCTGCGCAGTTGATTGCGAAAGAGCTGTATCCGGGAGTAAAACCGGAAAACCTGACGAATGATCAAAAAGCGAATGTCAGCGCACTGAGCACGCTGGCGGCCGGTCTGGCGGGTGGCGTGGCCGGGAATTCGTCGGTGGCTACAGGAACGGGGGCGGTTGCTGGGAAAACGGCGGTTGAGAATAATGCGGAGGGTGACCTTAGCGAATTCGAGAAAGATGCAGAAGAGTTAAGGAAAAAAGAGAATGAGATATTTGGTGCGCTTCCTGACACTGAAAATCCTGAGCTGACACATAAAGTAGTAAGTCCAGGGTTAGGGCCAGGGGTTGGAGTTGGTGCAAAAGGAAGCAATGGGGCACAGAGCACAGTCAACCAAGGAAAACTTAACTCTCAGCTTCTAGCTGAAGAGGTCGCGAATGGCCATGCCTACGAGAAGCATGTGCTTGAACGGAAAGAGTTCTCTGACCTTGGTATCAGTACTAAAAGTCAGTTCCAAAGTTTTGTGGAAGGTATTGTTACTAATCCAGAAATTGAACGCCGTCAATCTGTTGACGGGACAACTTACTATCTTGATAACTCAACTAAAACCATTGTCATTAGAGGGCAGAGAGGTGAAGCTACTGCCTTCAGACCAGACAAAGGTGGGGTTGGTTGGGATAACTATATTAATTCTCAGGTGCCGAAGAAATGAGTGAGAAAATGAACGATTGTGATTACATTAATTTTAGAGTAACCCCCAAAGAGCTTAGGTACTTTGTTTCATGTGGATTAGCGTTAATTCAAAATGTTCCAGAGGGCTCTCTAACTACATACTGTGGATTAAACAAGAATGAGATTATTGATATTTCTATTCGATTGAGGGCGTTAGCTGATGAAATTGGCGTACAAATGTAATTAGGATTCAGATTAACCAAATCCGAGTGATCCTAAAAATGCTGTTCACGAAATAATAAAACCGGTTTATGGGGTAGTGCCGGAGGTGCTGCTGGTGCAAAAATCTCAGGTACTGCGCTGGAAAAGGCCAATCCCATTACTGTGAGTGGTATCTCTCTCAGCAAGGAAACGGGCATTGGTGCTCAGGGCTGCAGTTATGCGTCCAAAGGCAAGGCAGAGGGTGAAGCGCCGGTGTATACGTCAACATCTCCGGAGCGCAGGCGCTGGGCGATAAAATCACGGCAAATATCGGGCGTGATTTGACGCTCACCAGTCAGCAGGATATCGACGACTACCAGAGTAAACAGCAGAGCATCAGCGGTGGATTCAGCTTCACCTTTGGGTCGATGACCGGCTCCGCTTCCCTGAGTATGAGCAAGTC
>NZ_MJIB01000003.1:0-43893 GCF_003697865.1 Rahnella sp. Larv3_ips
AAGTTGCTGGATAAACTCCATATTGGGTTCAGTGCGCTGCCCCACGTCAATGACCGTCGGCGCCAGCTTTGGCTCTTCGACCCAGAGTTCGTAATTGGGAATATCAGCAATCGCCATCGGCATGACACCGAGCGCAATCAGCAACTCGGCAGGCAGCCATTCCAGCGCGATAATTCGGCTGAGATCGGGTGTTGATGCGGAAAACGTCGGCATAGAAGCCAGCAGCGGAGATAACGCCAGCGCCTGTAAAACCTGGCGACGCGTTATTCCTGGAAAATGAGGAAAATCAGACATATCAGTATACGAAGCTCACAGGCGCACCGCCCGCCGGATGCGGAAGAATGCCCATCGGAATACCATAAATTTGTTCAAGGACGTCGCCGCGCATCATCTCTTCCGGTGCGCCCTGAGCGATCATCTCGCCGCCACGCAGCGCCATCAGCTGGTCGCAATAGCGCGCCGCCATGTTCAGATCGTGCAGAACCGCAATCACGGTTAAGCCTTTTTCACGGCTCAGACGCTGGATCAGCGCCAGTACGTCTTTCTGATGGGCGATATCAAGTGCGGAAGTCGGCTCATCAAGCAGCAGACAGCGGCTGTCCTGCGCCACCATCATCGCCAGCCAGGCGCGCTGACGCTCGCCGCCGGAGAGGCTGTCCACCAGACGGTGCGCGAAAGGTTTCAGGCCCACCAGAGAGATCGCTTCTTCGACTTTTTCTTTGTCCTGATGTTTGAAACGCCCCAGCGCGCCGTGCCACGGATAGCGGCCAATCGCCACCAACTCCTGCACGGTCATGCCTTCTGCGGCGGGAAGTTGTTGTGGCAGATACGCCACCTGACGCGCAAAGGCTTTGCTGTCCCACTGAGCCAGCGGCGTGTCATTGAGGAAAATCGTGCCGGATGTCGCAGACTGATGCCGCCCCAGCATTTTTAACAACGTCGACTTACCCGAGCCGTTGTGACCAATCAGGCCACACACTTGTCCCTGGGGGAACGTCAGTGACAGCGGAGCCAGCAGTGTGCGTCCCGTGACAGAAAAACTGACATCCTGCAGGCGGAATACGCTTTCTGGCAGCGAGGAAGACGGAGGTACGTTGTGATTAAGCATAAGATTTTCTGCGTCGACATCTGGTTAAGAACAGGAAACGGGCACGACCAGCGTGCCCGGATTTCACAGCGTTAATGCAAACTAACGATTAAAATCTGAATGTCGCGGTGGCGACAACCTGGCGATCTGAACCCCAGTAACAGGCGTAATCGCGATAGCAACTGGCGACGTATTCACGATCCAGCAGGTTATTGACGTTCACGCCAACGGAAGAGCCCGGCAGGCCAAAGCGCGCGAGATCGTATTTGATGGTGGCATCCACCAGCGTGTAGGAAGACACATTAAAGGCTTCATTCGCTTTGTCTGCATTCACACCGTTTGCAGTGTAGAAACTGGAGCTGGCACCGACGTAACGCACACCCGAACCGACTGTCAGGCCGCTGAGCGCGGTTTCGTGGAAGGTGTAATCCGCCCACAGAGACGCCATATTTGCCGGCACTTCAACAGGACGCTTGCCTTCGAAATTGGTGTCGTGGGTGTATTTTGCATCGGTATAGGTATAAGACGCCGTGAGGTTAATGTTGGCGTTAACCGCGGCTTTGGCTTCCAGTTCCAGACCGCGGGAACGGATTTCACCAGACTGAACGCTGAAGTTAGCGTCAGACGGGTTGGCAGTCAGGTTTTTATCTTTGGTCAGCTGATACACCGCTGCCGTCAGGCTGATCGGACGATCGTTCGGGATGTATTTCACACCCGCTTCGTACTGTTTACCTATTGAAGGATCGAACGGCTGGCCTTGTTTGGTGGCGCCTGCGTTCGGTTCAAAGGATTCGCTGTAGCTGAAGTACGGAGAAATACCGTTGTCGAACAGGTAGTTCAGACCACCACGCCAGGTAAACTGCTGATCGTTGATCTGCGAAGCGCTGTTGGTGGTGCGCGTAAAGGTTGAGCTTTTGGCGAAATCGTAACGGCCGCCAACAGTCAGGATCCACTTATTCCATTCCGCCTGATCCTGCATGTACAGGCCGGTTTGCTCCTGACGATTGAGGATCTCATACGGGAAGTACAATGAGACATTGCCGTTACCGTATTGCGGATTCGCCAGATTCAGATTACTTGCGCTGCCGTAATCCGCATCAATATCATTACGCATACGCATGTAATCGACACCCATCAGCAGGGTGTGATCGACAGCGCCGGTGCCGAATTTAGCCTGAGCCTGGGTATCGACATCAAAGTTCGCCAGCTTCTCTTTGGACTGAACGTAGCTGCGCGTGATGTTGCCGTTACCGAGGTAGCCGAAGCCGTAAACTGATTTATATTGGGTATCGAGTTTGGTGTAGCGCAGGTTCTGGCGAACCGTCCAGGTATCATCAAACTGATGTGCGAAGCTGTAACCGACCATTTTCTGGTTGCGTGACATGCGGTTACCCGCTTCACCTTCGTTGAAATCTGTCGGCAGTTTATGTGCTTTACCGTTGGCATCGTAGTACGGCACCACGGTGCCTTCACGTGGCAACCAGCCGTAATAACCGGCATCCGGATCGTTCTGGAAATTGCTCAGGAAGGTGAAGTCGGTTTTATCATCAGGGCGCCATGAGAAAGACGGCGCAATCGAATAGCGTTTTTCTTTCGCCATCTCCTGCTGCGTATCCTGACTGCGCGCCACGCCGGTCAGACGGTAGGAATACACGCCTGCATCGTCAATGGCATCGCTGAAATCAAAACCGGTCTGGTACAGATTATCCGTACCCATTTTGAACTGTACTTCTTTCAGCGGTTCAGTGGTCGGACGCTTGCTGACCATGCTGACCACGCCGCCCGGATTGCTTTTACCGTAAAGAACGGAAGACGGCCCGCGCAGCAGTTCAACGCGCTCCAGCATGTACGGATCCATCGACACTTCAGAATAGTTGTCACCCTGAAGTTTGATGCCGTCGAGATACTGATTGGTGTTCACCGAGGTGAAACCACGGATTGCCACGGCGTCGATGGTGTTAGAACTGCCACGGCTGGCGAAAACGCCCGGCGTGTAGCCCAGCGCTTCTTTTACCGAAGCAGGCTGTTTCATGTCCATTTCTTCACGGGTGACGACGGAAACTGATTGCGGCGTTTTCACCAGCGGCGTATCGGTTTTGGTGCCGGTCGCACTGTGTTTTGCTGCGATTGTCGCCGCAGGGCCCCACGCAGATTCCGGCGCGGCTTCGGCAGCGGCTGAACTGGTGACGTTGATCGTATCTTCTTTGGCGGGCGCCGTGACGGCTGCGCCTGCATAGAAAGACGTGGAGCTCAACGTTGCCGTGATAGTCAAAGCCAAAGTGCGACGTGTAAAGACGTCTTTAGATGAAGAAAGGGAGCGCTGAAAAGCCATTGCGTTATCTCTGGGATGTTTATTAATGGGAATGTAAACGATAATTATTATTATGAACATCGCATAATATGCGCAATGCTTGCGCATCTGCAAGCCTATTTAACTCATAGATTGACTGAATGAATAAAAATTATCCCCATGTTAAATATGGGTAAAAGTGCCTATAAATTAAACGGGAATGGATGTAACCAGCTTGCGGAGAATGTAAATCTGCGTGCGTGAATTTGGGTTAAGAATAACAAATAAAAAAGGCGCAACTCTCATTGCGCCTTTTCACTTTAATGAATCCGCTGTTTATCAGTTACCTGACCCGAACATATCCTTGATCCAGCCAGCGACACCATTACTGTCTTTCTTCTCATCCTGCTGCTGTTGAGGCTGCTGCCCCTGAGAGGAAGGTTGCTGTTGTTGCTGTTGCTGCATCTGTTGTTGCTGTTGCTGAACAGCGCTCACAGACGCCTGACACATCGCATCCGGAGAATCGGTCCAGACCGGAATGGAGCGCACCGCGCCGCCGCCGCTCAGCATGCCTGAACCTGAACCGCCGCCGCAAACAAAGTTACCGCTGCCGTCGATGTTCATGGTGCTGATGCCTTCCGGCATTTGCAGATTCAGTGGCTGTGGTGTGCCGTTTTCCAGATAACGTCCGTAAAGCACCAGCGCACCGGTTGAGCCCCACAGTTTCGACGGGCCGTTGTTATCACGGCCAACCCAGGTGATGGCGACCTGATTACCATCGATACCGGCGAACCAGCTGTCGCGCAGTTCGTTTGAGGTCCCGGTTTTCGCCGCCAGATGCAGTTTCGGGAATTTGTTCGCCAGCGCGCGCGATGTCCCTTCCTGCACAACCTGTTGCATGGCGTACAGCGTCAGATACGCGGCCTGCGCCGGGATCACCCGGACAGCCTGCGGGAAGCTCTGATACAGCACGGTGCCGTCTTCCGCAATCACCGAACGCACCGCCGACAGAGGCGCTTTATTACCGCCGCTGGCAATGGTCTGGTATTCCTGAGCCACTTCCATCGGCGTCAGGGCGATTGCCCCCAGCAACATCGACGGAGTCTGGTTCAGGGATTCTTTCGGAATGCCTAAATCAATCAGCGTCTTGGTAATGTTATCCAGGCCCACCGCCATACCCAGATTGACCGTCGGTACGTTCATGGAACGCGCCAGTGCATCCACCAGCAGAACCTGACCGCGGAACTGATGGTCATCGTTTTTCGGTGACCAGGTCTGGCCGTTCGCCAGTTTCAGGGTCAGCGGCTGGTCGGCCAGAATAGTGTTCAGGCGGTATTTATCCGGCTGAGACAGCGCGGTCAGATAGGTGGCCGGTTTTGCCAGAGAACCGACCTGACGGCGTGCCTGCATGGCACGGTTGAAACCGGCAAACTGCGTTTCCGCACCGCCCACCATACCGCGCACTTCGCCGGTATAACGGTCAACGATCACCATGGCGGTTTCGATGTCATTCAGGCCGCTTTTCTTACGCAGTAACGGAATGCCTTCTTCGACCGCTTTTTCCGCCGCATCCTGTGAAATCGGATCCAGCGTGGTGAAGATTTTCACCCCGGACATATCCTGCACTTTATCGCCGAGTTTCGCCTGCAACTCCTGGCGCACCATCTGCATAAACGCCGGCTGAGGTGAAATCACCCCGCCCTTCGGCTGAACGCCGAGCGGACGCGCGCTGAGCATGTCATACAGTTCCTGATCGATAACTTTCTGATCGACCAGCAAGCGCAGCACCAGATTACGGCGCTGCAACGCCATGTTCGGGTTACGCCACGGGTTGTACAGCGACGCCCCTTTCACCATGCCGACCAGCAACGCCTGCTGATCCAGACTCAGTTCGTTCACCGGACGACCAAAGTAATACAGGCTCGCCAGTGGGAAACCACGGATCTGATCCGACCCGCTCTGGCCGAGATACACTTCGTTGAGATACAGCTCGAGAATACGGTCTTTGCTGTAATCCGCATCCAGCAGCACGGCCATTACGGCTTCACGCGCTTTTCGGCTCAGTGAACGCTCGTTGGTCAGGAACAGGTTTTTCACCAGCTGCTGTGTCAGCGTTGAACCGCCCTGCACCGCATGACCGGCCGTCAGGTTCGCCAGCACCGCACGCCCGATGGAATAGAAGTTAATCCCGTCGTGTTCATAAAAGTGACGGTCTTCCGTGGCCAGCAGCGTATCCACCAGCAAATCCGGGAAGCCGGAACGCGGCACGAACAGGCGCTGTTCACCGTTGGCGTTGGACGCCTGCAACATGGTGATCAAACGCGGATCGAGGCGGAACAGCCCGAAATCACGCTGATTATCCAGGTTTTTAATTTCTGACAGGCTGTTGCCGTCGAACATCAGACGGGCGTTAACCTGTCCTTCTTTGCCTTCCGGGAAATCAAACGGCCGGCGCAGCATATCGATGTAATTCGCGTGAACGGTAAATTCGCCCGGACGGGTAATGCGCGTCACTTCGCGATATTGCGTGCCTTCCAGCAGCCCGACCATTTCCGCTTTACTGATGGACATGTCCGGCTCGAGATTCACCTGACGGCCATAGACCGCCGCCGGAAGTTGCCAGACTTTGCCGCCATCAATGCGGCTGTGAATTTCACGGTTGAGGTACACCGCGTAAATGCCCAGCAGAATGGCAAAAACGACGAACAGTTTGACCATCAGCCAGAACAAACGACGCTTAAGGCTTTTTTTGCCGCCTTTTTTCGCTTTGCGCGGTGCAGCTTTACGGGTCATGCGCGACTCCCGCTCTTCTTCGTAGTCATCGTCATCCTCAACGTCTTCATCCACTTCTTCTTCATAGTCATCGTAATCGTCATCCCGACGGTTACGGCGGACAGGACGCTCCCGCGAAGGCTTGCGCCCACCAGGTTTACCTTTGCGGCCAATCGGCTCGCGATCATCGCCAGACATCAGTCATTCTCCCAACGTGCTGCTGTGTTCGTCATAATGATTCTGCTTTGCTGAGTCATTGTCATTTTTAATTTCAAAAAACATTGTATTTCAAAAGGATACTGTAAAAAGCCTGCAAAACAGACCGCAAGGCGCTTACTCTGTGCCCCACTTTGGATTTCGCCCAGAAGAAATGTCTGAAAAATTGTTTCCTTTCTGCACATTTCGTCATTGCGCTGAATATTTTTTGGTACGCCGCGTGGGCAGCGCTTGTGCCGGATTGTCCGGCCACGGATGTTTCGGATACCGGCCTTTCATTTCTTTTTGCACTTCACGGTAGGAGCCCTGCCAGAACGCCGCCAGATCGGCGGTGATTTGCAACGGGCGCTGTGCCGGGGACAACAATTCCAGCACCACATTCACCCTTCCCTCCGCCAGGCTCGGGCTGCGCTCTTCGCCGAACATCTCCTGCATCCGCACCGAAAGCGCCGGTGGCAGGTCTGCATGATAGCGGATCGGCAGACGACTGCCAGTCGGCACGGTGTAATGAGTCGGTAAGGCGCTGTCCAGACGCTGCCGCTGTTGCCAGTCCGGCAGTCTTAACAACGCCTCATGCAGATCGACCTGTTGCAGAGATTTTAACGAACGCACGCCTTTTAACGAGGGCAGTAACCAGTTTTCCAGCCCGTCGAGCAGGGCGTCGTCATCCATTGCGGGCCACGGAGCTTCCGGCAGCCATTTTGCTGCACACATCAGCCGCAGCCGCAATTGCTCTGCCGCTACCGACCAGTTGAGTGCCTGTAATCCCTGGGTGCGGATCCAGTCAATCAGCGCCTGTTGCAGTTCGTCGTCATCCGGTTTCGCCAGCGGACTGGCTTTGAGCACCAGCCTGCCGATCTGCCAGCGACGCCAGGCGCGCAGCGTGCCTTTTTCTTCATCCCACTCCACCGCCGTCTGCTCGTTAACGACGTCCGGCAGGCGCGACGGCAGTTGGGTAATATCCAGCGAGATCGCCAGCAGAATACGGGCGTCCGGGCTGTTGTTGCCTTGCAATAATTGCGGCGCGACCAGCCACGGCGCGCGGGTTAATCCGTCGTCCTGCGGCAAAGACGCGCCTAATCCGTTGGCCAGCAGATAGCGACCCTCTTCACCGCGACGCTGGGCAATACGGTCGCTGAAGGCGCGGGCCAGCAGCCACGGCGCCAGAGAGGCATCCGGCTCTCCGCTTTTCGCACCGGTACGCTGCGCCAGCTGTTTTGCCCGCCGCTGCCAGTTTCCCTGCGCACGGCTGAACCAGTAATCAATATCCGGCAATCCCCCGCGCGGCGGTTCTTCGAGCATCGCGGCCAGCAACGCCGCGGTGGCGAGCGCGTCCGGGCTCTGCGCCGCAGCAGAAATCAGCATGGCTGCCAGACGCGGATCGCAGCCGAGTTGCACCATGCGCTGGCCTGCGGCAGTGAGTTTTCCCTGCCCGTCGGTCGCGCCAAGCTGGTGTAAAAGATGTTTTGCGGCAGACAGCGCGGCCACGGGCGGCGTATCCAGCCATTGCAATTGCCCGACGTCCTGACAGCCCCACTGCAACAACTCCAGCCAGAAGCTGCTGAGATCGCTTTGCAGAATTTCGGCTTGGGCCTGCGCACTGGCGCGCTCCGCCTGCTCTTTACTGAACAGATGCCAGCACAAACCTGGTTCGAGACGGCCCGCGCGGCCCGCCCGCTGAGTCATCGACGCCTGGCTGATACGCTGCGTCACCAGCCGCGTCAGGCCGCTGCGCGGGTCAAACTGCGCGCTGCGTTCCAGACCGCTGTCCACCACCAGACGGATGCCTTCAATGGTCAGACTGGTTTCAGCAATATTGGTCGCCAGAACGATTTTACGGCGTCCGGCCGGTGAGGGCTGAATAGCTTTCTGCTGCTGATCCAGCGACAACGCGCCGTAAAGCGGACAGAGATCCACATCATCTGCCAGCCTGCCGTTAAGCAGATTTTGAACGCGGGTGATTTCAGCGACGCCCGGTAAAAACAGCAGCATTGAACCGTGATTTTCCGCCATCAGGCGGCTGACTGCGCGTGCCACACCGTCGTCCAGCCGTTCGTGCGTGGCGAGAGAAAGATACTGACGGTCGACCGGAAAACTGCGGCCTGCGGATTCAATGACCGGCGCTTCCGGCAGCAAAGAAGAGAGGCGAAGATTATCGAGCGTGGCCGACATGATCAGCAGTTTTAAATCATCACGCAGCGCATTTTGCACATCAAGCAGCAGGGCCAGCGCCAGATCGGCCTGCAAACTGCGCTCATGGAACTCATCGAGGATCACCATCGACACGCCGGTCAGTTCAGGATCAGCCTGCACCATGCGGGTCAGAATGCCTTCGGTCACCACTTCAAGGCGGGTCGCCGCGCTGGTCTTACTTTCGGCGCGCATACGGTACCCGACAGTTTGCCCCGGCGTTTCCCCCAGTTGCTGCGCCAGACGGAAAGCGACGTTTTTCGCCGCCAGACGGCGCGGTTCCAGCAACAGGATTTTGCCCGGCAGATTCGCCTGTTTCAGCAACTGCAACGGCAGCCAGGTGGATTTCCCCGCACCGGTGGGCGCAAGCAAAAGTACCTGCGACGCCTGTTGCAGTGCGGCTAAAAGCGGTTCGAGTACGGCGCTGACCGGCAAAGAAGACAATGAATGCTCCATGAGAGTTAACTTTAAACGGCGGGCATTGTAGCATTTAGCCCCACATCCGGCATGTTGCCGTGAATGACCCGCAATGCCCGCCACAGGAATGAATATGTCTGTCGAACGCCGTCTGTTTTTCGCTTTGTCACTGCCGCCCGCACTGCAAAAGCAGGTGATAAAGTGGCGCGCAGCGCAGTTTCCGGCGGAGACAGGACGCCCCGTTGCGGCCGCTAATCTGCATATCACCCTGGCGTTTCTCGGCGAAATCAGTGAGCTGAAAGCCGACGCACTCACCCGCATCGCCGGGCGCATTCAGGCGCATAAATTCAGTCTGCGGCTTGATGATATCGGCCACTGGCCGGGCTCCGGCGTGGTGTGGGTCGGCACCCGACGGGCACCCAGCGCGCTGCTGCAACTGGCCTCGGTGCTGCGCTCCCATGCGGCGCGCAATGGTTGTTATCAAAGTGCATTGCCGTTTCATCCGCACGTTTCGCTTTATCGCAACGCCACGCGGCCGGTCGCCATTCCCCCGGCGACGCCCGACTGGCTGCTGGAGGCCGACGCCTTCAGCCTGTATGAATCCACCTGGGAGCGGGGGCGCACGCGTTACCGCTGCCTGCAAACCTGGCCGCTGGCTGATGCGCCTGCCCTTTAATTTATTTCACTGGAAACTGTCATGCACTTCGAGCCTGCGCTGCAACCTGCCACTCTGATCACGCGTTACAAACGTTTTCTCGCTGACGTCATCACGCCAGACGGGCGCGAAATCACGCTGCACTGCGCCAATACCGGCGCCATGACCGGCTGCGCCACGCCGGGCGATACCGTCTGGTATTCCACCTCTGACAACGCGAAACGCAAGTATGCCCACAGCTGGGAACTGACCGAAACTCAGCAACACCACTGGATTTGTGTCAACACGCTGCGCGCCAATCAACTGGTGCGCGAAGCTATCACCCAGGACCGTATTCCGGAATTATCCGGTTACAGTAAATTGACTTCAGAAGTAAAATACGGCGCCGAAAATAGCCGTATAGACTTGATGTTACAGGCAGAAAATCAACCTGACTGCTATATTGAAGTGAAATCTGTCACGTTGCTGCATCAAGGGCAGGGATATTTCCCGGATGCAGTCACACTGCGCGGTCAGAAGCATTTGCGCGAGTTACAGTCGATGGCAGAGCAGGGGCAGCGAGCCGTTCTTTTCTTCGCTGTTTTACATTCAGGCATTGAAAGCGTGTCCGCCGCACACCATATTGATCCGCGATATTCTGATTTACTCAAACATGTTCAGAATAATGGTGTAGAAGTGATGTGCTACGGTGCTGCACTTTCTGCTGAGGGTATCCGCCTCACAGAACGATTACCGCTGGACACGAAGTACTAAACGGATAAACCCAGTTCGGATAACCCTGTTAATCGTCGTCGGCGGCATAAAAAACAGGTCGCGAATACGCTTTTCCTCACAGGCTTGTCAAGCACCTGTCAGGAATAATTGCTAACCTCGTTGCCTTCTGTTATTTATAGCGGCCTGATTTTTTCCCCCTTTGGGGATCGAAATGTTCGAAGCCCGATTCTTTGCAGCAAAACTGCAATCTACAGGCGGATGAACATAGTGCGTGTTATGTAGGAGAAGCATCATGCAAGAAGGCCAAACCCGTAAGACGTCGTCCTTGAGCATTCTCGCTATCGCTGGGGTGCAGCCGTATCAAGAGAAGCCGGGCGAAGAGTACATGAACGACGCTCAGCTGGCTCACTTCAAAAAGATTCTTGAAGCATGGCGCAATCAGCTCAGGGATGAAGTAGACCGTACCGTTTCGCATATGCAGGACGAAGCTGCAAACTTCCCTGATCCGGTTGACCGTGCCGCTCAGGAAGAAGAATTTAGCCTTGAACTGCGTAACCGTGATCGCGAACGCAAGCTCATCAAAAAGATTGAAAAAACACTGAAGAAAGTAGAAGACGAGGATTTCGGTTACTGCGATTCCTGTGGCGTTGAGATCGGTATCCGCCGTCTTGAAGCACGTCCAACTGCTGATTTGTGTATCGACTGTAAAACTCTGGCAGAAATCCGCGAAAAGCAGATGGCTGGTTAATTCAGGGTTCCACGCGGTGCGTCATGCACCGCGTTTCCTTTATAAAGCCGTTCTCCACGCTGATTTCTTTGAAACCCTGCCATGTCTTTGAAACCCTACATTGGTCGTTTCGCACCTTCACCTTCCGGTGATCTCCATTTTGGTTCGCTGATTGCCGCACTCGGCAGTTATCTGCATGCCCGCGCTCAGCACGGACAATGGAAAGTTCGCATCGACGATATCGATCCGCCGCGCGAAGTCCCGGGCTCTGCTGGCCGGATTTTAGCGACGCTTGAGCGTTACGGTCTGGAATGGGATGGCGAGGTGCTCTGGCAGTCAGCGCGGCATGACGCTTACCGGGCGGTACTCGACGCACTGTATCAGCAACAGAAAAGTTATTATTGCACCTGCACCCGTCAGCGCATTGCGCACACCGGCGGCGTGTATGATGGCCATTGCCGCACGCTCGGGTCAGGCCCAGAGAACGCCGCGATCCGCCTGCATCAGACCTTGCCGGTATACGGTTTTGACGATGATTTTCAGGGGCACTTGCAGGCAAATGCGGCGCTTGCCGAAGAAGATTTTATTATCCGCCGCCGCGACGGGCTGTTCGCCTATAATCTTGCGGTGGTGGTCGATGACCATTTTCAGGGCGTGAATCACATTGTACGCGGAGCAGATTTGATCGAACCGACGGTGCGCCAGATCTCGATGTATCGCCATCTCGGCTACCCGCAACCGGGTTATCTGCATTTGCCACTGGCGGTCAATGAAAAAGGCGATAAGCTTTCGAAGCAGAATCACGCGCCCGCCTTGCCGGAAGGCGATCCACGTCCGGTAATCATTAACGCACTGAATTTTTTAGGGCAAACGCTGCCGGAAAACTGGCAGGATTATACGTTGCCTTTATTATTACGCTGGGCGATAACACATTGGACGCCAGCACATATCCCGCGTCAGAACGCTTAAAAGCACATCGGCATTCTCAAAGAGCCTGTCGTGAGCTATGATTAGCCGCTGTTTTTGCGTCACGCCATTTTTCAGTCACTATCGAGGTGTACCATTTTTACCCGAGTAGCCAATTTTTGCCGTAAGGTGCTAGTTCGTGAAGATAAAGTCATTCGTGAAGAAAAGGCTGTTCATGACGACGCCCCGCTTCATGCAGAAGTTAATCGCGAGGAGACTTCCCGTCGTGATCCTTCCTCTGTGGCTGAAGGCAATGTGAAGGCAAAAAATCCTGAGCGTCGTGACAACGACCAACGCCGTGAAAATCGCGGCCGCCGGGAAGACAACGCGAACCGGGGCGAGCGCCGTAACAACAACAATCGCCGCTCCACGCCTTATCAGCCTCGCGGCGAACGCAACGATCAACGCGGTGAGCGCAGTGAGCCACGCGCCCCCGTCGAGCACGTACAGAAGCCTCGTCCGTCGTTTGACTATGCCGGTGAAACCCGCGCGATCACTATTGTTCCACGCGATGAGCACAACATCTCTCGTCGTGACATCAGCGAAAACGCGCTGAAAGTGCTGTACCGCCTGAACAAGTCTGGCTTTGAAGCCTTCCTGGTCGGTGGCGGCGTGCGCGATTTGCTGCTGGATAAAAAACCGAAAGATTTCGATATCACCACCAACGCCACGCCGGATCAGGTTCGTAAGCTGTTCCGTAACTGTCGTCTGGTCGGTCGCCGTTTCCGTCTGGCGCACGTCATGTTTGGCCCGGAAATCATCGAAGTTGCGACATTCCGTGGTCATCACGAACAGTACGAAGAAACTGACGACAAGAATGTATCCCAGCAGGCTCTGAACGGAATGCTGCTGCGCGACAATATTTTCGGCACCATCGAAGATGATGCCCAGCGCCGTGACTTCACCATCAACAGCCTGTACTACGGGGTTGCCGACTTTACGGTACGTGATTACACCGGCGGTCTGCGCGATCTGCAAAACGGCATTATCCGTCTGATTGGCGATCCGGAAACCCGCTATCGCGAAGATCCGGTGCGTATGCTGCGTGCAGTACGTTTCGCGGCAAAACTGGACATGAAAATCAGCCCGGAAACTGCCGAGCCGATCCCACGTCTGGCCACGCTGTTGCAGGAAATTCCGCCAGCGCGTCTGTTCGAAGAATCCCTGAAGCTGTTGCAGGCCGGTTACGGTTACGCCACCTACAAGAAGCTTTGCGAATACCAGCTGTTCCAGCCGTTGTTCCCGCTGATAGCCCGCCAGTTTACTGAAGCCGGCGATAGCCCGATGGAACACATCCTGTTGCAGGTATTGAAAAACACCGATCACCGTTTGCACAACGATCAGCGCGTCAATCCGGCGTTCCTGTTCGCTGCCATGCTGTGGTATCCGGTGATTGAACATGCACAGAAACTCGCGCAGGAAGGCGGTCTGACCTATTACGACGCCTTCTCTCTGGCGATGAACGATGTGCTGGATGAGCAATGCCGCACGCTGGCCATTCCTAAACGTATCACCACGCTGGTGCGTGATATCTGGGCATTGCAGCTGCGTCTTTCACGCCGTCAGGGCAAGCGTGCGCACAAACTGATGGAGCATCCTAAGTTCCGTGCCGCCTTCGATTTACTGGCACTGCGTGCCGACGTCGAACAGCATCGCGAACTGCAAAGCCTGACCGAATGGTGGAGCGAATTCCAGGAAGCCACTCCGGCCTCCCAGAAAACGATGCTGGGTACGCTGGGTGAAGATGCCGTGCCGGCACGCCGTGCGCGCACCCGCCGTCCGCGCAAACGGGCTGCTCCGCGTAAGGATAGCGGTCAATGATCCGCGTTTACCTGGCTCTGGGCAGTAATCTTGCCCGTCCATTGGACCAGGTAAATTGCGCACTGGAGGCGCTGGCACACATGCCGCGCACCCATTTTGTGGCCGCCTCACCGTTTTACCGCAGTAAACCGCTGGGGCCGCAAGATCAGCCGGATTATCTCAATGCCGTAGTGGCGCTCGATACCCTCCTCCCTCCTGAACAATTGCTCGATTGCACACAGGCGATTGAAAAAAACCAGGGGCGCGTGCGTAAAGCGGAGCGATGGGGGCCGAGGACGTTAGATCTCGATATGCTGATTTACGGCGATCAGGTGATCAATACCGAGCGGTTGATCGTGCCGCATTACGACATGAAAAACCGCGAGTTCATGCTCTATCCGCTGGCGGATCTGGCACCTGAACTGGTGTTCCCGGACGGTGAAACGCTGCAAAGCCTGCTCGCACGCGTTCCCCTGAATGGCCTGACGAAATGGTAAGTCGCTCAGCGACTTACCCGCACTTCCAGCCCCCCTTCTGCCCTGTTCCTGTAGACCACCTTCATCTGATGTAACTGTGCGATCCGTTGCACGATCGAAATCCCCAGTCCGCTGCCGGTTTGTTCCTGTCCCGGTGGCCGGTAAAAACGCTCGCCCAGCCTGGCAAGATGTTCACCGGTGATCCCCGGCCCCTGATCGGCGACGCATAAACCCTGCGCATCCAGCGTAATGGTGATGTAAGTCCCGGCAGGCGAATAGCGGATCGCATTATCCAGCAAGTTTCTCACCATCAGCGATAACAGCAGCGATTGTCCGCGCATTTCCGGTGGCGTGCCATGGTGCTCAAAACGCAGTTCGATCCCTTTACTGTGCGCACGCTGATCCTGTTCCGCCAGACTTTGCACGACCAGCGAAGACCAGTCGACACGCTCGAGCGTTTCCGGTTCCGCAAAGCTTTCCAGCCGTGAAAGCGTCAGCAACTGATCCACAAGCCGCGTGGCGCGATCGATACTGGTGGTCAGGTTTTCCAGCGCATGTTCGCGCATTTCGGTGTCGTCACCGGAAAGCTGTACCACTTCGGTTTGCACCCGCAGCGCGGCCAGCGGGCTGCGCAACTCATGCGCGGCATCGGACGTGAAACGACGCTCGCGAACCAGCATTTCACCGGTTCGCGTAAACAGTGAGTTCAGCGCATCCGCCAGCGGCAAGACTTCACCCGGCAGTTTATCGGTACTGATTGGCGTGGCGTCTTCCGGCGAACGCTGCCGCAGACCTTCTGCCACACGGCGAAGCGGCCGCAATTCAAGCGTCACCATCAAAATCAGTGCCAGCAGCAGCACCGGCAAAGACGCCAGCCACGGCGTCAGTTGGCCGCTGACCAGTCCCCACGCCATGTCATTGCGGTAATCATATTCCTGCCCGACGGCAACGCGGTATTGCCCGTCCGGCGAGGTCAGCCAGACCATCCGCCAAAGATCGTCATCGCCTTTCAGCTCGACATCTTTAAAGCCCAGCGTGTCGCGGTCAAAACGGATGTGCCTGCCCTTCTCCCCGTCGTTGAGCAACATATCGCCCTGCCGGTTGAAGATGGCAAATGTCAGCGCGTCATCATCGGTATGGCCGCGTGAGCCTTTGTGCACCCATTTTTTGGTGTCCGGCAGTTCGGTATTTTTCTGCTCATTCAGACGCTCACCGAGGCCGGTGGCAGCAAGGCGTTTGGCAAACAGCATTTGCTGGGTGTCGAACACTTCGTTGATGTGTTTACGGGTCTGATGCCATGCCACGCCGCTGGCAATCAGCCAGGTAAGCAGCGCCAGCACTGAAAAAATCAGGATCAGCCGCAGGCGCAGACTGAGGTTTTTCAGTTCTTTCACACCGGTTCCCCTGATTGTGCATCGCCCAGCGTATAACCGACGCCGTGAACGGTGCGGATAAACCCTTTGCCGAGCTTGCTGCGCAGATGGTGAATGTGCACCTCGACCGCGTTGCTGCTGACCTCATCGTCCCAGCTATAGAGTTTTTCCTGAATCAGCGTACGGGCCAGCACGCGGCCTTTGTTATTAAGAAACAGTTCCAGCACCGCCACTTCGCGCGGCGTCAGGGTGACGGTGTCGCCGTTGAGCGTGACGCTGCGCGCAGCAGGATCAAACTCGATACCGCCGTGGATCACTTTTGAGGTGACAACGCCGTGACGTCGGCGGATCAGCGCCTGTAAACGCGCCGCCACTTCCACCAGCGCAAAGGGTTTGCACAGATAGTCATCGGCACCGGCCTGCAACCCGCCGACGCGTTGCTCCAGCGCATCCCGCGCGGTGAGGATCAGCACCGGCGTATCGCGTCCGGCATTTCGCCATTCGCGCAGCAGTTGCATCCCGTCCATTCCCGGCAGGCTTAAATCAAGGATCACGGCATCGTAAGGCGCGCTGTCCAGCGCAGCTTTGCCGGTCAGCCCGTCGGTGAACCAGTCGAGCGTAAACCCCAGTTTCGTCAGCCCGGCCTTAATACCGTCACCGATCATTTTGTCGTCTTCAACTAACAGAATTCGCATGGTTCCCTCCGTTTTTGCCATTATAGGTGACGCTTCTTAATCATTTCTTAAGAGCTGGATCAATGAGCCACGCATTGATCGTGCTGTTTGCCTTTCAGCACATACAGTAGAATACCGGCATCATATTCATCCGATGAATTATTCAAAGGAAAGTGTTCATGAAACCAACCACGCTGAGCCAGCTTCGCCAATGGAAGCAGGAAAAACATAAATTTGCGACCATTACCGCCTATGACGCCAGTTTCGCGCAACTGTTCGCCGAACAGGGTATCAGCGTCATGCTGATTGGCGATTCTCTGGGCATGGTCGTTCAGGGTCAGGATTCCACGCTGCCGGTCACCGTAGAAGAGATTGCATATCACACGCGCTGCGTGCGTCGTGGCGCACCTCACGCGTTATTGCTGGCTGACCTGCCGTTCATGAGTTACGCCACGCCGGAGCAGGCGTTTGAAAGCGCTGCCGTGCTGATGCGCGCGGGCGGTAATATGGTCAAACTGGAAGGTGGCAGCTGGCTGTGTGACACGGTCCGCATGCTGACCGAGCGCGCCGTGCCGGTGTGCGGCCATCTGGGGCTGACGCCGCAGTCAGTAAATATCTTCGGTGGCTATAAGGTGCAGGGCCGCGATGAAGTCGCCGCTAACCAGCTGATCAAAGATGCGATGATGCTGGAAGAAGCTGGCGCACAACTGCTGGTGCTGGAATGTGTGCCCGTTGAACTGGCGCGCCGCGTGACCGAGGAGCTGAGCATTCCGGTGATCGGCATTGGCGCCGGTAACGTCACCGACGGCCAGATTTTGGTGATGCATGATGCTTTCGGCATCACCGGCGGTCACACGCCGAAATTCGCCAAAGACTTCCTCAGCGAAGCCGGTGATATTCGTGGCGCAGTCCGCCTTTACGTCGATCAGGTCGCGCAAGGCGTGTATCCGGGCGAAGAACATTCCTTTAAATAATCGGGGACACTATCCGTGTTGATCATTGACAGCGTGGCGCTGCTGCGTCGCGAAATCCGGGATTTTCGTAAGAATAACAAACGCATAGCGCTGGTGCCGACCATGGGCAATCTGCACGAAGGCCACATGACGCTGGTGGAAGAAGCCAAAGCGCGTGGCGACGTGGTGGTGGTGAGTATTTTCGTCAACCCGATGCAGTTCGAGCGCCCGGATGATCTCGAACGCTACCCGCGCACCTTGCAGGAAGACTGCGAGAAGCTGAATAAACGCGGCGTGGATCTGGTGTTCGCTCCTTCGCCTGCGGAAATCTATCCGAAAGGTTTAGCGACGCAAACGCAGGTCGATGTGCCGGTAATTTCCACCATTCTGGAAGGTGCGAGCCGTCCGGGGCATTTTCGTGGCGTCTCGACCATCGTCAGCAAGCTGTTCAATCTGGTGCAACCGCAGGTGGCCTGTTTCGGCCAGAAAGACTTCCAGCAACTGGCGCTGCTGCGCACCATGGTGGAAGACATGGGCTATGACATCGAGATTATCGGTGTGCCGATTGTGCGCGCCAAAGACGGCCTGGCACTGAGCTCACGTAACGGTTATCTGACCAATGATGAACGTAAACTCGCACCACAGCTGAACAGGATCATGAACGCGCTGGCGGAACGTCTGAGCCAGGGCGAGCGCCATATCGATGAGATGTTGCAGGACACGGCACAGCAACTTCGTCAGGCGGGTTTCACACCGGACGAACTGTTTATCCGTGATGCGAAAACCTTGCAGGAATTGTCGGTGGACAGCACGTCAGCGGTGATCCTGATGGCTGCCTGGCTGGGCAAGGCACGGCTGATTGATAACCAGCAGGTTGATCTGACGCAGTAGACAGCGCGGATCAAATCAGCAAAGATGTTGGCCGGCTGGATATCGGATTTTTAGTATTCAGCCCGGCAGATTCTCAGACTTTTTACGTCAGTAAGGGTAGAAGCAATGATTCGCACTATGCTGCAAGGCAAATTGCACCGGGTTCACGTCACTCAGGCAGATTTGCACTATGAAGGTTCCTGCGCCATCGATCAGGATTTTCTCGATGCCTCAGGCATTCTGGAATACGAAGCGATTGATATTTATAACGTTGATAACGGTCAGCGTTTTTCGACCTACGCCATCGCGGCAGAACGCGGTTCGCGGATTATTTCGGTCAACGGTGCGGCAGCGCGCTGTGCCTGCGTCGGCGATCTGCTGATCATCTGTTCATACGTGCAGATGTCAGATGAACAGGCTCGTCAGCACAAACCGAAAGTGGCCTATTTCGAAGGTGAAAACCAGCTGAAACGCACCGCGAAAGCCGTGCCGGTTCAGGTGGCCTGATAAAATCCTCCCCCTGCGAAGGGGGAGGCGCAAAGCAAAAATCAACTTCTCAGTCCGCGACCGCGTTCAATCAGGTACCAGGCCAGCAGGTAAAACACCGCAATAAACGCCACCAGCACGCTCATGGTAAACACCAGCGGCACGTCAGAAATCCCCAGGAAACCGTAGCGGAAACCGCTGATCATGTAGACGATCGGGTTGAGCTTGGAAACCGCCTGCCAGACAGGCGGCAACAGGGACAACGAATAGAACACGCCACCCAGATAGGTCAGCGGCGTCAGCACGAAGGTCGGGATCAGGCTGATATCATCAAAGGTTGTCGCAAACACCGCGTTCAGCAGGCCGCCCAGCGAGAACAGGATCGCAGTCAGCAGCAGCGTCAGCGCGATCACCCACCAGGAATGGATCACCAGCGGCACGAAGAACAGGGAAATCGCGGTCACCAGGATCCCCACGCAGATCCCACGCGCCACTCCGCCGCCGACATAACCGGCGATTACCACGTGCGTCGGCACCGGTGCCACCAGCAGCTCTTCAATATTGCGCTGGAATTTGGCGCTGAAGAACGACGACGCCACGTTGGCGTACGAGTTGGTGATCACCGCCATCATGATCAGGCCCGGTACGATAAACTGCATGTAAGTAAAACCATGCATGCTGCCAATTTGCGAGCCGATCAGATTCCCAAAGATGATGAAATACAGCGTCATGGTGATGACCGGCGGAACCAGCGTCTGGATCCAGATGCGCCCAAACCGGTTGATCTCTTTCAGCCAGATACTTTTCAGTGCCACCCAATACAGTTGCGACATTATTTCTTTTCCTCGCTGCCGTTCACCAGCGTGACAAACAGCTCTTCCAGACGGTTCGCTTTGTTACGCATACTCAATACCTGCACACCCTGCTTACTCAGCTGGCTGAACAACGAGTTCAGGCCCTGCTCGCGCATCACTTCCACTTCCAGCGTTGACGTGTCCGTCAGCTGGCTGCGGTAGCCTTCCAGCACCGGAAGCGGGCTTTTCACCCCTAAATCCAGGATGAAGGTTTCGGATTTCAGCTTCGACAGCAGTTCTTTCATGCTGGTGTTTTCCACCAGCTGGCCGCCCTGAATGATGCCGATGTTGCGGCACAACATTTCCGCTTCTTCCAGATAGTGCGTGGTCAGAATGATGGTGGTGCCCTGCGCATTCAGCTCTTTCAGGAAGCCCCACATTGAGCGGCGCAGTTCGATGTCCACGCCCGCCGTCGGTTCATCGAGGATCAGCAGTTTTGGCTCGTGCATCAGCGCACGGGCGATCATCAGACGGCGTTTCATCCCGCCGGACAGCATGCGCGAACGCTCGTTGCGTTTGCCCCACAGATCCAGCTGGGTCAGGTATTTTTCGGCGCGTTGCAGCGCCAGCGGACGCGGCACGCCGTAATAACCGGCCTGATTCACCACCACCTGCATGACCGTTTCAAACGGGTTGAAGTTAAATTCCTGCGGCACCAGCCCGAGCTGGCGTTTGGCGTTGACGATGTCTTTATCGATGTCGTAACCAAACACCCGCACTTTGCCAGCGGATTTGTTGACCAGTGAACTGATGATGCCAATGGTGGTGGATTTACCCGCACCGTTCGGCCCAAGCAGGGCATAAAAATCGCCGGCTTCGACGCGCAGATCGATTCCACGCAAAGCCTGTACACCACCGGCGTAAGTTTTGGTTAACTTTTCCAGTTCCAATGCGTAATTCATAAAGGGAGCGTACCTTCTTGTGAAAACCCTGTTGTAAGAATGAGTAAACGGAGATGCCGAATCAGTTTGAAAAGTCGGGGCATTGCCCTATATTACTCCATCGCAGTCAGCTCGTAACACAGGCTATTAACATCAATGAATGACATAGAAAGACTCATCAGCAATAACGCAGCCTGGTCCAAAACCATGATTGATGAAGATCCTGGTTTCTTTGAGCGGCTTTCCCAATCTCAAAAACCCCGTTTCCTGTGGATTGGCTGTTCTGACAGCCGTGTGCCTGCCGAACGCCTGACAGGGCTGGAGCCGGGTGAACTTTTCGTTCACCGTAACGTTGCCAACCTGGTCATTCACACCGACCTTAACTGCCTGTCCGTGGTGCAATATGCTATCGACGTGCTGGAAGTCGAACACGTGATTATCTGCGGTCACTACGGCTGTGGCGGTGTGCAGGCGGCGGTTGAAAACCCTGAACTGGGTTTGATAAATAACTGGTTGTTGCATATCCGGGACATCTGGTACAAACACAGCTCCCTGCTGGGCGAACTGTCGCCAGAAAAGCGCCTCGACAAGTTGTGCGAACTGAACGTGGTTGAACAAGTTTATAACCTCGGCCACTCCACCGTGATGCAATCGGCCTGGAAACGCGGCCAGAAAGTCACGCTGCACGGCTGGGTTTACGGCATTCAGGACGGACGTCTGCGCAACCTCGAAGTCGACGCCACCAGCCGCGAAACGCTGGAACAGCGTTACCGCCAGGGTGTCTCCGCCCTGCTCAACGGCGACCCGCAATAACAAGCCGCACTACTCTACAGAAATTCAAAAAACAAAAGGCACAAAAATGTGCCTTTTTTGTTATTTATTTTTCCTGCACTTACTACGCGATCACTATAAATCAATGAGTTATACATGGTGTAAGCCGCTCTAAGACTCGTAATGATGCTCAGGTGTGGACAGGATGTGGACACTCCTGCCCCGCTTTTCCCCTCAGTGGATTGAAGGAAATGGCGTCCTGCAGGAAGTCCGGCGCGAAGTGAGCATAGACCATTGTCTGGTTAATATTCGCGTGTCCGGGAATTCTTTGCAGGGTGATTATGTTCCCGCCGCCTGTCGAATCTGGATTATCAGAAAAGCCCCGACCTGGAGAATGCCGAAACCGGCGAACTGCTGACGGACTCTGTGCCGGTGACGTTATGGCTTATATGAGTGCCAGGGCGGCACTCATGTAGCGCGTGACGAACAGACTGTTTGCGTAGCACGTCGCGTTGCCAATGAGCTGAATACCTGCGATGAAGAAGTGAAAAAAGTTGTGGGCATTTTCGCGCACCACCTCGGCGGATCTCATGTTGATGAAACGCGTACCACTCAATGACGTAGCGTGGATTCTGAGGTTTTGACCGCAAAAAAGCGCCTCCGGTGCGCCTTGGAGTTCTGTCAGTAACTATGGGTTAGGTGGAAAGAAACAGGCTACAAATTGGCGTGATAGCAAGGCTGGGAGCGCGCCAACACCATCCAATTCTCATAACCTGCAAGTGATTGACTGGACAGACACAGCCGCCGTGAGGCGATTGTTGCACGCATACGTGAAGATATGCAGAGAGTCAGCAAGGCGCAGCGAACTTTTGACCCAACAAAGGGGCGCGATATTGCTCCACCAGCAAGATTGACTACTGAAGAACGGGCACAGATACCTCAGATTGAACAGGAATTGCTGAAACATGACATCAAAGCTGAGCGATGGGAGCTGGAGGCACCAGGCCGCGGTGCGAAGATCAGCTTTGGTGGTCTGGTCAAGAGCTTTTACCCAGTGTCGAACTGGGCTGCATTTGAATGATGCGTATCGCCTTAACCCGGTAAATTCCCCCCCTGCACAAAATCCGAAAACCTCTTTTTAAGCTCATTCCCCACATTCTTGATGATAGTATTTCGATACTGCATACCAATAAGGGACGCTAATTAGATGGATACTACTGAAACACTTGGCGGAACATACTTCTATCACGGCAACGACAACGTAACTAAAGAAGAACTGTTCTGGTTAATCTTCTTGGAGTCCTTCTCCAATTACACCGGAATAGAAATAGAAACGGCAGCAACCATCATTGCAGGAGCGCCACTTATACCCAAGCGCAAAGTCCTAGGTTCAAAGGGAAGCAAAACAAGCATTGCATCAAAAATGTCACGCAGAATCTTCAAGGATGCAAAGCTTCCAAACAATCTAAAAATTCCCACAATCGCTTATGGTCAGGTGAGGAACACAAATCAGATTGGTACGATTGTTGGTCGTTGGGTTCCGCATTTAGGCTACGTTCAGGCGGCAATAATTTTTGAATTGGTGGCAAGAGATACACGCAACAAATACAACCTTATCGCCTACCCTCAAGACCGTATCGCGTGGACGTATTTCTGATGGAAATAGATGAAAATGAGATTCTCGATTACATCACGGAAAAATACAGTGAGTGGAGAAAGCCAGTTAGCAAGGACTGGACGTTTCAGGAACACTTTAATTTAGTGACAGACGAATTAGGGGAAATGCTGATTGACCTGTTCACTCGGTATGGCATCAGCTATAACAATTTTAATCTCGACAATTATTTTGAGCCTGAATTGCCGTGGTGGTGGTTTCGGCTTAGGAGAGAGTACAAAAACAAGGTGTACAAACCTCTTACGGTGGAGATGATTATTGAGTCTGCAAAAGCTGGAAGATGGTTATACGATTAAGGGGCGCTATGCCCCTTTTTCACATTATGCTGTCTGGCGATCATTCCACGAATCAGCAAAGATAATGTTGCCGTCGTTATGCTTCCACGTGATTTTTTCGTAGCGTAGTTCTACAGTTTCCAGATGGTTATCTTGCGTGTTGTCACCAGTTGCCATAGCTGGAGAGATGGACACTATCCGAACCTTCTCAAGAAGCATGTTGAAATACTCCACTTCCTGCCCTGCGTCGTTAATTCGATACCATTTGATTTCAGCTGATTCCAGATTCTGACCAGTTGCCACAGCCTTATAAATGTAAGGGCTAGAACTATCGAAATCTTTCACGACTAATAGCGGTGAGTGCATACGTGTGCCAGTGACTTTACCTGTGGCGTTATCAGTGGGAATCATCAGGTTGTGGTGGAAGCCTTTGACCTCAATGCTGTATTCGCGGTCTTTAACATCAGAACCGCCCTTGATGAGCGCACCGCCGTCATCCTTCAACCATAAATATGCTGGTATAGCCATTATTAACAACTCCTTATGTTTTGTGGGAAAAACATACACCTCAAAAGCCACTTGAACAATATGGACTTCTACCGCAAGGCAAAGATTGTCTATTTAGCAGGTGAAGCATTTAGGTGGCAGATAATTGCTATGCATAACATTCAGAAATATATGGGAATTATAGTTGAAAAACCCATTGCACTGTTAAATGAGGTAGGAATGGAAGGATTACCCGGGCGACATCGGCGTGGCTGGCTGCATACGAAAAAACCAAAGCAAAAAAAGTGAAGGTGCTGCGGAAACCGACAATGCATAACTGCGCGCCCTGCAACATCCTAAAGCGATGTAAGGTCAGTCCGGGGCAGCACTGGATTTGTGACAACGTTAAATCTGAATGAATCGTGTAAGATTCTTTCAAAAACAGTGGTATACCTTAATCAACATTGGAAATATTGCGTATATAAAAAGGCAAACCCATACGGCCTTCATAAACCAACGGGCACGACGCCAGATATAACGTTCCCTTTCGTTAGCGTCACGAATCGCACTTTGTATATCGTCCTGATTTGTCATCTCATCCACCGTGGGTAATTACCCGCCTGTAAGGTAAAACACTGTAATCCCAGATGTATATTTTTAGCAATAACATATCCATTTAATTCATATAATTAACAACTTTTTTTAAAAAAAATATGCCTTTTTTACCCTTTCTTTTTCCTGCACTTACAACGCCATCACTATAAATCAATGAGTTAAATGTTGTGTAAGCCGCTCTAAGACCTGTAACGATGCTCAGGCGTGGACAGGATGTGGGCACTCAATGTAAGGATTGTGTATGACTATCCATAACCTTCTTTACAACAGAAATCTCCATTTAAATGACACAAAACAAATTAATATCATTCGTTAATAATATAATGCGCAGAGATTTTAAGGTGTTAAGGAAAGTTGATGGAATTGAATAAAGAGGAAGCAGAGGTGGTTGCGGGGTTTATAGCCGCCAACTGGTCGGCATTTTCACAGGCAGCAGAGGAAGTGATGTCCGTCTGCGCCCTGCACCGGCTGGCCGAAAAATTAGAGCTTGAGAACGTCTGACTTGTTTTAGAACCCGGCACAACGGTCATTGATAAAGCCAGTCATGCAGCACGTAAATAATCACAACCGGATTGATATAAAAGCACGAATCAGCCAATCCCCTTGAATCCATTCAGAAAGGACCGTTCAAACCCTGCGTGTTTGTCACCTGTTCTGGATAAAAAAACGGCCTTCAAACTGAAGGCCGTTTTTATTGGAATGAATTACTGCCCGCGCCCAAAATGGCTAAAACGGATAGCCAGACACTACTCGTCCAGCATCACAACTTTGCCCACATACGGCAGATGGCGGTAGCGCTGGGCGTAGTCGATGCCGTAGCCGACAACGAATTCGTCGGGGATGGCGAAACCCACGTATTCCACTTTCACGTCCACTTCGCGGCGTTCTGGTTTATCCAGCAGCGTACAGATGGCGAGAGATTTCGGGCCGCGCAGTTGCAGGAGTTCGCGTACTTTGCTCAGCGTGTTACCGGAATCGATGATGTCTTCGACGATCAGGACATCTTTACCGCGAATGTCTTCGTCGAGATCTTTAAGGATCTTCACGTCACGGGTGGTGGACATGCCGTTGCCGTAGCTGGAGGCGGTCATGAAGTCGACTTCGTGCGGCACATCGACGGTGCGGCACAGGTCAGCCATAAACATGAAGGAACCGCGCAGCAGCCCAACCAGCACCATTTCGCTGCCGCTGTCGCGGTAGTGTTCGGTGATTTCACGGCCCAACTCGGCAATTCGGGTTTTGACTTCCTGCTCGGAAATCATGACGTCTACGCGATGTTTCATATAAAGACTAACCACCTGATTTGAGGATATTTATCGCCGTTTTTCAGCAAAACGGCGACCTTGAAGCGGAAAGGATTATATCAAAGAACCCGGCGACGGGTCACGCGCCGGGCGGGTACAGGTAGGATTTTATGCAGAAACGGTAAATCCGAGCATCATGCCGGTGTCTTCGTGTTCCAGCAGATGGCAGTGCGCCATGTATGCATGTTGCTTATCCGCCAGATGATTAAAGCGCACCAGCACTTCGCTGCGCGCGCCTTCAACGCGCACGATATCTTTCCAGCCCTGACGATGCGGCGCCACCGGCTGACCGTTTTCAGAAAGAATACGGAATTGGGTGCCGTGGATATGGAACGGATGCAGCATCATGTCGCCTTCGCCCGAGAGGGTCCATTTCTCGTACTGGCCCTGCTTCACATCGAATGCAGGCACATTCATGTCGTAGGCTTTGCCATTGATTTTATTGCCCTGCATGAAATCGTATTTGCCGGAAGCTTTGCTCATGTCCATGCCCGCCATCCCGCCGTGGGCATCGTGACCGCTATCAGACATGCCTGGCATGGCGGCCATCTCGCCATCGCCGTGATCCATGCTCATGCCGGCCATAGCGTTGTGTCCATACTTCGCCATCAGCGCGGCCATACCCTGCTGATCCAGTTGCGGATCCATCATCAGTTGCAGCCAGCGGGTCGGCAGATTATCGAGGGAAACCAGCGCCGGCAGCGGCACCAGTGTGTCCGGCAGTGTGCTGCCGCTTTGGGTCAGCGTCGGCTGAATGCGCAGCACAGGCAGCGGCTTGTCGAACGGCGCCAGCGTCATGCCCATCTGTCTGACCGGCAGCGTGACCAGATCAAAAGCTTTGCTGTCGCTGCAATCAATCAGCACCTCAAAACGCTCGCCCATCAGCAGCGGTAAATCGTTGACTTTCACCGGTTCCGGCAGAAAACCGCCGTCGCTGGCGATGACATACATCGGGCGGCCATCACTGGTGGCGATGTGCAGCGAGCGCGCATTACAGCCATTGAGTAAACGAAAACGCACCCAGCCGCGGGAAATGCCGTGCTGCGGATAGACCGCGCCGTTGGTCAGCATGTGTTGCCCGAACCAGCCCACGGCGGCGGTCATCACATCCATCTCATAATCGATTTTCCCGGCGTCATTCAGGCGTTTGTCCTGCAATATGACCGGGATGTCATCCACGCCCCAGCGTTTCGGGATCTGCAACAGATCGCTGGCTTCATCTTCAATCAGCACCAGACCGGCCAGCCCCATTGCCACCTGATACCCGCTGGTCTGGTGCGGATGCGGGTGGAACCAGCAGGTCGCTGCGGGCTGATCGAGCTGTAAAGTCACTTTGCGATTTTGCCCTGGCGGGATAAGCGCCTGCGGGCCGCCATCAACGTCACCGGCAATTTCCAGCCCGTGCCAGTGAACGGTGCTGGCGACGTCCAGTCGGTTATTGACGGTGACGCTGACCGGCGTCCCCCGGCGAATGCGCAGTGCCGGGCCGAGCAGATTGCCGTTCACGCCCCAGGTGTCAGTGCTGATGCCCGGCAAGAACTGACTCTGACCCCGTTGCAGGGTCAGCGAAATGCTGCCACGAACATCCGGCTCCAGTAACGCGGGGATCGGCAATGGCGGGCGGCTCTCGGCCAGCGCATAACGGCTCCAGCCGGGAAACGCGCTGGCTGCGCCCATCAGGGTCGTCCACTTTACGAAATCGCGACGGTTCATGTTCAGTCCTTATGATTGGAATTTGCCAGGCGCAAACGCATCGGGCGGCATTATAGCCTGTTACCCTAAACCCTGCCCCTGGGGGAAGGTCAAGCGTCGGGCCGGGCTAAAGAAACTTCGTGACCCTTTGTGCTAATATGGTAACGTCATTTTATTGCTGTTTGAGCCGAGTCTTTCTCATTTTCTTTCCCTTTAAAAGAACAAGAACACGCCCATGAAAAGAACAACACTGTGTTTGCTGTTGCTGTCACTGCTCGGCTTCTCCTCCGCCAGCCAGGCGTTAAGTGAATCAGAAGCCGAAGATCTGGCGGATCTGACCGCCGTTTTCGTGTTTCTTAAAAATAACTGCGGCTATGAACAATTGCCGAATACTCAGATCAAACGGGCGATCGTGTTTTTTGCCCAGCAAAACCGCTGGGATCTGAGCAATTACAACAGCTTCAATATGCAGGCGATGGGTGAAGACAGCTACCGCGATCTGAGCGGTATTGCGGTGCCAAAACCGACCAAATGTAAATCTCTGGCGCGTGATTCGCTGAGCCTGCTGGCTTACACCAACTGATGACCTGTTAGGGTGCTCCGTCATACTGATGCCGGAGCCTGTACTTTTTCCTCCCTTTCCTCCCCGCTTTTCCTGGCTGAACTACACTGGATTCACAATCATTGCCTGAAATGCAACCGTGCATGCAAAGTCAGAGTTAGCTATCATGTGCGCCCATTTTTATGGCTGCGAAGGCTCAGGAGAAGTATCAGATGTCCAGGAACCCGTCATCCAAAGAAATATGGTATGAGACGCTGCACGCCCATTTTGGTCAGTATTTCAGCGTCGATAAAGAGATATACCGTGAGAAAACCGATCATCAGGATCTGGTGATTTTCGAAAATGCCGCGCTCGGTCGCGTGATGGCGCTCGACGGCGTGGTGCAAACCACTGAGCGCGATGAGTTTATCTATCACGAAATGCTGACCCATGTGCCTTTACTGTCGCACGGTCATGCCAAAAAAGTGCTGATCATCGGCGGTGGCGACGGCGGAATGCTGCGTGAAGTGTGCCGCCACCAGGGCGTTGAGGCGATCACTATGGTTGAGATTGATGCCGGCGTGGTGGAGTTTTGCCGCCAGTATCTGCCCAACCACAGCGCCGGGGCGTATGACGATCCCCGTTTCAATCTGGTGATCGACGACGGCGTAAACTTCGTGAATCAGACCACCGACACCTTTGATGTGATCATCTCCGATTGCACCGATCCGATCGGTCCCGGAGAAAGCCTGTTTACGTCGGCGTTCTACGAAGGCTGTGCCCGTTGTCTCAAACCGGGCGGCATTTTCGTGGCACAAAATGGCGTCTGCTTCCTCCAGCAGGATGAAGCGGTCAACAGCCACACCAAACTGAGCCACTATTTCAGTGATGTCAGTTTCTACCAGGCTGCGATCCCGACCTATTACGGCGGCATCATGACCTTTGCCTGGGCGACCAACAGCCCGGAATATCGCCAGATTGATAACCAGACCTTGCAGGCGCGTTTTGACGCCGCTGGCCTCACCTGTCGTTATTACAATCCGGCGATCCATCACGGCAGCTTTGCCCTGCCGCAATATTTACTGAATGCCCTGTCAGCCGCGCGCTGATACTGCATCCATAAGGGGGTGAACTAAATTGCAAAAGCTGAAACTGCATGGCTTCAACAACCTGACCAAAAGCCTGAGTTTTTGTATCTACGATATCTGCTACGCCAAAACCGCAGACGATCGTGATGGCTACATTGCCTACATTGACAAAGAATATAACGCCAACCGCCTGACGGAGATTCTCACCGAAACCTGCTCGATTATCGGTGCCAATATCCTCAACGTCGCGCGACAGGATTACGAACCACAGGGTGCGAGCGTTACGATCTTAGTAAGCGAAGAGCCGATAGATCCGAGCGATGTTGATACCACCGAACATCCCGGCCCGCTGCCGAATTCTGTGGTCGCACATCTGGATAAAAGCCACATCTGTGTGCACACCTATCCGGAAAGCCATCCTGAAGGCGGTTTGTGTACGTTCCGCGCTGATATCGAAGTGTCGACCTGTGGCGTGATTTCACCGCTGAAAGCGCTGAATTATCTGATCCATCAGCTCGAATCTGACATCGTCACCATCGATTACCGCGTTCGCGGTTTTACCCGCGACGTGAACGGCGTGAAACACTACATCGACCATTCCATCAACTCGATTCAGAACTTTATGTCGCAGGATATGAAAGCGCTGTACGACATGATGGACGTCAACGTGTATCAGGAAAACATCTTCCATACCAAGATGTTGCTGAAGGAATTCGATCTCAAGCATTATCTGTTTAATGCCAAACCGGAAGAGCTGAGCGCGCAGGAGCGCAAAGAGATCACCGATTTGTTATACAAAGAGATGCAGGAAATCTATTACGGCCGTAACTTTTCGCCGGCGTAACAGCGCATAAATGAGAAAGGCCGGACATCTGCGGATGCCCGGCCTTTTTTATTTTTACTTAAATCTGCCGGTTTCAGGCCAGCGTCAGGTGAAACGGCTGATCGCCTAATGACTGGCGGATCTCCGGGGGCAGTCCTTTATCGCTGATGATGTCGGTCATTTCCGAAAGCGGCGTGACGCAAAACAGCGAGTACGCGCCGTATTTGCTGCTGTCAGCCAGCAAGACCCGCCGCCGCGCATTCGCGGCCAGATCCTGTTTCAGCCCGGCCTTTTCTTCCGTCGGTGTGGTAATGCCTTTATCCAGACTCCACGAGTTGCAGCTGATAAACGCAATGTCTGGATAGACGCTGCGCAGCAAACGACGGCCATGTTCGCCAACGCAAGACTGACTGCTGTCGTCGATCCGCCCGCCAATAATGGTCACTTCTATTTGCTTAAACTCGGATAAAAACAGCGCGATGCGCAGATCGGCGGTGATCACCCTCAGCGGCAGATGCGTCAGGTTACGCGCCAGTTCGAGCATGGTGGTGCCGGCGTCCAGCACCACGGCGTCACCCGGTTTCACCATCGCGGCGGCCATTTCTGCAATCGCCTGCTTTTCCTGCAAACTGCGCTGAAGCTTTTCATTGGTGGTCGGCTGGCTGGGGATAAACCGGTTGAGCGTCACCCCGCCATGACTGCGGCTGATCACGCCCTGTTCATCGAGTTTTATCAGGTCGCGGCGAATGGTCGCCGGGGAAGCCGCAATGGCGGCGACCAGTTGTTCTACGGTGACCAGATTATGGCTTTTCAGATAATCCATAATCTGATCGAGGCGGCTTTGTCCGGTCAACGTGATTCCTTTTTATCCTGCGCCGCTGACGTAGTATTACGCCAGTTGTACGGCCAGCTGAATAGAGATCGCCATGCTCTCAGACTTGGCTTTTCCTGTCCACGCAATATCAAACGCGGTGCCGTGGTCAGCCGACGTGCGGATGAAAGGCAGACCGGCGGTGATGTTAACGCCGTCATAGAATCCCATCAGTTTCAGCGGAATATGACCCTGATCGTGATACATCGCCACCACCATATCGTACATCCCTTCGTAGGTTTGCAGGAACACGGTGTCCGGCGGGCACGGGCCGGTGACGTTAATCCCTTTGGCTTTCATTTTCTCAACCGACGGCCCGACAATCTTAATTTCTTCATCGCCAAACAGCCCGTTTTCACCGGCATGCGGATTCACCCCGGCGACGGCGATACGCGGATTGTCATATCCGACGCGGCGCAGGAAAGTGTCTGCCATCTGGATCACCGTTTCGACCCGCTCGTGACTGAGCGTGTCGAGGAATTTGCGCAGCGCAATGTGTGTGCTGACGTGGATCACCTTGAGTTTATCGGTGTAAAGCACCATCGCGTAGTCGCGGCTGTGAGTGAGTTTTGCCAGCAGTTCGGTGTGCCCCGGATAAATATGCCCGGCAGAATGCAGCGCTTCTTTGTTCAGCGGCGCGGTGGCGATGGCGTGAACCTCTCCGGCCATCGCCAGTTCGGTCGCGCGTTTTACGCAGCGATAGGCCAGATCGCCCGCCTCTTTCTGCACTTTTCCGGGGATAAGCGCTTCAGGATTGGCCAGAGGTTCATCAAGCACGTTGATCACGCCCGGCGCGAAATGCGCCTGTGAGACGTTATCAATAATGCGCAGCTCCGCCGCTGGCGTGACGCCCAGCGCAAGGATCCGCCGCAGTGTTGCCGCACAGCCGACCACCACCGCCTGGGTGCCGGAAAGCTCACCTTCCGCCAACGCTTTAATGATAATTTCGGGGCCGATACCGGCAGGGTCACCCATGGTTACTGCGATAATTTTAGTCACTCACCTTCTCCTCAATAAAGCGTAAAACGTCAAGTAGCGTATTTTCAGTGCCGAATCCGCCCGCTTTGGTCATCACCGGCAGCCGCTGGAACTGGCTTTCGAGCAGATATCCCCAGGGAACGCAGCCTGCAATCTGTCCTTTAATCTCAAACCCTGTTGCACCGAGCGCGCGGGCGACGGCCAGCGCAATATCCCCGCCGGACAAATACAGCCCGCCCGGCAGTTTTCCCGGTTGTCGTAAAACCTCATCAATCAGTTGCCCGAGGAAAGCGGCGATGCGCTCGCCCATCTGCGCACGGCTGATGTGCTGAAGCTTGCAAAACTGCGCAATCTGATGCCGCTGCGCTGCGCCCTGCGACGTGCGGATCACGCAGTGTTTGCCCTGCCCGAGCGCCCCGCTGATCTGCGCGGCGAGCGTCAGCTGCCGTGCCGGTGAGCCCGGCGAAAACAGATCCAACACATCGATATCCACCAGCGTCACCGCCCGGTGTTGCCTCAGAAAAGCGATCTGCTGTGCGGCGATATCACTCATTGAACCGACCACCGCCAGCAACGGCAATTTTTCAACGGCGGAGCTGAGCGGCACTTCTCCGCTCCCGCGCTGGCTGGCGTCTGTCAGCGCATGAATAAGCCCCGACGCGCCGACCATCAGCGGGCGGAACGGCAGGCGTTGCGCGGCCTGCACGATATGCGCCAGATCCTCAGATGTTTCGCTGTCGGCCACCAGAATGCGTACGCCTGATGCCACCAGTGCAAAAATCTCTGTCTGCACATCGCCGCCTCTGAGCGCGTCAAGCCCGACATGGTGCACACGCAGCGAGGTTTGTTCTGCCAGCCGCGCTGCCACGCTGGCAGTATTCAGCGGCGTTTTCGGGTCGGTGGCGAATTCGGTTTCGGTCAGCAGATGGCCGTTGACGTAGCACTGCCCGCCGGTGACCACCCGCCCGAGTTCAGGCACCGCCGGCGCGACAATCGCCAGCGGGCAATTCAGTGCGATCAGCGCCGCTTCTGTTTCAGCACCAATGTTGCCGCGCAGCGTGGAATCAATTTTCTTAAACACCTGATACCCACCGGAGAAAGCGGCGGCCCCGGCCCGGAGGGCACGGGTGACTTTGCCTGCCGCTTCTGCCGCGCTCAGCGCACGGCTGTCGGTGCTGTAAATCACCGCACGCCCTTCGCGGCTGCCCTGCACGCCGCGGTGTTCGTCAAACTGCACGCTGGCCGCCAGCCCCTGCCGGATCAACGCCACGCCGGTGTCATTCGCGCCGGTAAAGTCATCGGCGATCACCAGAAGTTGTGGCGGCGTCGGCCGGTCTGTGGTTGTTGCTGTTTCAGCCATCGTGGCTCCGTGAAGAAGAGGGTCGGATTAATCTTGCTGGTTATGATTATATTCAATCATGATTGATTATATGTGAGCAACTTCAAATTATTCAACTTCAATTTCGCCTATAAATTCTCCTGACGATGTGAGGAGTATCGACCTTTGATGATTGAACTCACTCTTTATTGAAGACTCAGACGGCAGGGATCAGACATGAATATCAACAGTACAGTCATTAGCGGTTATCAGTCATTGCAGGACATCGGCTACCTGCTGGCCGGAAAGCATCAGGTATTACTGGTCAGCGATAACAACATTATTGGCCTGCCGCCTGTGCAATCCCTGATAACCCAGCTGGATAAGGCGGGCTGTCAGGTGAGCGTGATTGATAGCGTGCCGCCGGAGCCGAGCCAGCATGATGTCTCTGCCATTCTGAATGCGTTAAATCAGCCTTCGGCAGATCTGGTGATTGGCGTGGGCGGCGGCAGCGTGCTGGATGTCGCCAAACTGCTGTCGCTGCTGTGTGCGGGCGATGAAAACGTCACGCTGGAAAGCCTGCTGGCAGGTGAGAAACCACAGCGTCGCACCACGTCTTTGCTGATCCCAACCACCGCAGGCACCGGGTCAGAAGCCACACCCAATGCGATTCTCGCCATCCCGGAAAAAGAAACCAAAGTCGGCATTATTACGCCAGTGATGCTGCCCGATTACGTGGCGCTGGTGCCGGAACTGACCACCAGCATGCCCGCACGCATTGCGGCTTCCACCGGAATCGATGCGCTGTGCCACCTGTTCGAATGCTTCACGTCAGTGATCGCCAACCCGGTCAGTGACAACTTTGCGCTGGTCGGCATGAAGAAGCTGTTCGCCAACATTGAAACCGCCGTCGCTGAGCCGGGCAATCTGGAGGCGCGGCTGAACATGCTGTGGGCGTCTTATTACGGCGGTGCGTCTATTGCCCATGCCGGTACCCATCTGGTGCATGCCATGTCCTATCCGCTCGGCGGGAAATATCACATTCCTCACGGCGTGGCGAATGCCATTCTGCTCGCGCCGTGCATGGCGTTTGTCCGGCCTTCAGCGGTCAGTAAATTCGCCCGGACTTACGACTTAATTCCGCAGGCTGACCTGACATTAAGTGAAGAAGAAAAATCCTATGCGCTGGTGGAATATTTTGACGCGCTGGTGCATCGCCTGGATTTACCGGTCACATTAAGTCAGCTGAATATCACACCTGATGACATTCCTTATTTGTCGCAGGGGGCAACAGAGGTACAACGTTTAATTAAAAATGTACCCATGCCGGTAGAGAAAAATCAAATAGAAGAAATTTACCGCAGTATCAGGTAAGCCCTTATTTCGTATCCGATGACAACGACGTGAAGAGAATAAGATGAATAACATTACCGGAGTGTATACCGCGATTGTGACGCCTTTTTCCGCAGACGGAAAACTCAATAGCGACACATTGCGCCAGCAGGTAAAACGCCAGAAACAGGCGGGGAATAATATTTTCTGCAACGGCACCAACGGCGAATTTTTTATGCTCAGCGGGCAGGAAAAAATTCAGGTGACCGAGGTCTGTCTTGAGGCCGGAGGGAATGACACGGGCGTGATGTCGCATATCGGCGAGATCTCGACCCGCGACACTATCAGGCTTGGCAAACAGATTGAAAAACTCGGCGTGCGCGCCGTCTCGGTGATTACGCCGTGGTTTGCAGCGTTGCGCCCGCAGGAATTGATTACGCATTTTCGCGCGGTGGCCGATGCGCTGACCGTACCGGTCTATCTCTACAACATTCCCGCCCGCACCGGAAATACCCTGACGCCGGACGTGGTGCGCGTGCTGGCCGATCATCCCAACATCAAAGGCATTAAGGACAGCGCCGGTTCGTGGGAAAGCCTGCATGGCTTCCATGAGGTCAGCCGTCAGTTTACGGATTTCGATGTCCTGACCGGGCCGGATTCGCTGATTTACAAAGGTTTCACCGAAGGCAGCGCCGGGTGTATCTCCGGTATCGCCAATATTATCCCCGCACAGGTGAATGCCGTTTACCGCCACCTCCGGGAGAATAATGCCGCCGCCGCCGAAGCCGTGCAGGCGGAGATCAATCAGATCCGAACCGATCTTTACAGCATCGCATTTTCACCGGCTGTGGTTAAAAAAGCCGTGAATCTGCTCGGTTTTAACGTGGGTGAAAGCCGGTATCCGGTCGAATTCACGCAGGACGATACACAAAAGATCCTGACCGTTATCAAGACCTTTACTTTGCGCGATTAAACGCGCCTTACCTTCTGAAACCACCGACACCTGCACATGAAAGTGCGCAGGCAGGGTCCCCTACGCGCTGTGTGAGGAAAAAATGAAAGAATTTAGCTCATCAGATACGTTAATAATTATCAGCATTGTTCTGGTCTACATCCTGTTTACCACCTGGCTGACCTACCGGTTACGCAGTAAAAACAGCGGCGACTTTATGGAAGGCTCGCGTGCGATGCCCGCCTTCATCGTCGGTGTGCTGCTGATGTCGGAATACATCGGTGCAAAATCCACTATCGGTACCGCTCAGGCGGCGTTCGAAGGCGGTTTTGCCGCCTCATGGTCAATTCTGGGCGCGGCCATCGGCTTCCCGATCTTCGGCTTACTGCTGGTAAAACGCATTTATAACACCGGAAAAATCACCATTTCCGGGGCGATTGCCGAGAAGTACGGCAACACCACCAAGAACATTATTTCGATCATCATGATTTACGCCCTGCTGCTGGTGAACGTCGGTAACTACGTCAGCGGCGCGGCGGCCATTTCCACCGTGCTGAAAGTCAATCTGCCGGTCGCGGCGTTTATCACCGCCGTCGTCAGTACCTTCTACTTTGCGTTCGGCGGCCTGAAAGGTATGGCGTGGGTCACGATGCTGCACAGCGCCATCAAGTACATCGGCGTGCTGGTGATTTTAGGCATCGCCCTGCACATGACCGGCGGCGTGATGCCCATGGTAAAAGAGATGCCTGATTTCTACTGGACCTGGGACGGCAGCATAGGCGCCAGCACCATCTTCGCGTGGCTGATCGGCACCATCGGTTCTATCTTCTGTACGCAGTTCGTGATCCAGGCAATTTCCTCCACCAAAAGCGCGGAATCCGCCAAACGCGCCACCTGGGTTGCCTTCTTCTTCTGTGTGCCGATTGCGCTGGCCATTGGCATGATCGGCGTGGCCGCGAAATTCCTGCATCCCGATATCGACAGCCTGTACGCCCTGCCGATCTTCATTCAGGACATGAATCCGTGGATCGCCGGTCTGGTGACCACCTCGCTGGTGGCGTCAATTTTCGTCAGCGTCAGTACCGTTGCGCTGGCGATTGCCTCGCTGATTGTGAAAGATTTCTACGTGCCGTACCGCAACCCGACGCCTGAACGCGAATTCAAAATGACCCGCTGGCTGTCGCTGCTGATTGGTTTCCTGCCGCTGATTTTCGTGCTGCTGGTGCCGGAAGTGCTGAAACTGTCGTTCTTCACCCGCGCCATCCGCCTGTCGATTTCCGTGGTGGCGGTGATGGCGTTCTACCTGCCGTTCTTTAAAAGTGCGCGCGGTGCCAACGCCGGCCTGATCGGTGCCTGCGTGGTGACTTCCGTCTGGTATCTGCTCGGCGATCCGTTTGGTATCAACAATATGTATATTGCGCTGGTGACACCGGCCATCATTATGGTGATTGACCGACTGATCCCGCAGCGCGCAGTAAAGAGTAAAAATGCACACCTTATTCAAAAGTCTGGAGCTTAAAGATGACCACTGAAACGCTAACCGTCGAACGCAGCGGTAAAGTGCACACCGCTGAACATGACGCCGCGCGCCGTGACGCCATGCTGCCGTCGGATTGCCCGCAAAATCACGCCGCCAATCTGCTGCCTTTGCCCGACGGCAGCCTGCTGTGCACCTGGTTTGCCGGCACCCAGGAAGGCATTGCCGATATTTCCATTTACCTGTCGCGGCTGGAAAAAGGCGCGCAGGTCTGGAGCCAGCCGGTGAAACTCTCAGAAGATGCCAGCCGTTCGGAGCAAAATCCGGTGCTGTTCCTCGACCCGGATAATGTGCTGTGGCTGATGTACACCGCGCAGAAATCCGGCAATCAGGACACCGCGATTGTGCGTTTTCGCCAGTCTCAGGATCTGGGCAAAAGCTGGGGAGAGATCGGCACACTGCTCGGGGAACCCGGCACTTTTATCCGCCAGCCGGTGACTGTGCTGGCCAATGGCGACTGGCTGCTGCCGGTGTTTTACTGCCGCACACAGCCGGGTGAAAAATGGGTCGGCAACAATGACGACAGCGCCGTTAAAATTTCCAGCGATAAGGGGAAAACCTGGCGTGACGTGGCGGTACCGGAAAGCACCGGCTGCGTGCACATGAATATCACGCCGCTGCACGACGGCAGCCTGCTGGCGTTGTACCGCAGCCGCTGGGCGGATTTCATCTACCAGAGCCGTTCCGTGGATGGCGGTAACAGCTGGAGCGCGCCGCAGCCGACCGCGTTGCCTAACAACAACTCGTCGATTCAGGTGACAACGCTCGCCAACGGGCATCTGGCGCTGGTGTTCAATCATCTGAGTGCCGCCGATGCCAGCGAACGCCGGGCCTCGCTGTATGACGAAATCGAAGATGAAGACGACGATGTGCGCGTGGAAGCGACCGCAGAAACCGGCGCACGCACGGCCTTCTGGGGCGCACCGCGCGCACCGATGACGCTGGCCATTTCCGAAGACGGTGGCCGTTCATGGCCTTACCTGCGCAACCTGGAAACCGGCGACGGCTACTGCATGACCAACAATTCGCAGCAAAAACTCAACCGCGAGTTCTCCTATCCCAGCATCAAACAGGGGCTGAACGGCGAACTGCATATCGCGTTTACCTACTACCGGCAGGCGATCAAATACGTCTGCGTCGAAGAGTCCTGGGTAAAAGGCTGATGCCGGTCCGGCCCGCCCTGCGCGGGCTTTTTTATAAGGAGAAGATCATGATTGCAGGTCATTTACGTGCGCTGGCACTGGCCACCTTGCCCGATGTGCTGCTCAGCATTCTTACGCTGCCGGAGTGTTCGCTGGAAGCGCTTTGCGCGCGGGAAGATGGACGCTTTCAGCCGGAGGGCGCAGCCTGGTTTTGCCATATCGGCAATGCCAATACCTCGCCTGCGGCGGACCGGCATACTGAATTTCATCACGACTGGCTGGATATTCAGGTGGTGCTGGAGGGCAAAGAGATCATCGGCTTCGATACCCGCAGCGCCATCGGACAGCCCGCCACGGAGCGCAAACCTGATTTGTTTATTCTCGACAATCCCGCACTGCACAATGAGATTTTGCTGCGCAGCGGTGACTTTGTGACGTTCGCTCCGGGCGAGCCGCATCGCGCATTGTGTTGCGCCACACATCCTGCCGTGGTGCGTAAAGCGGTGTTCAAAGTCCCGGCATCAGCGTTAAAGGAGTAAGCCATGAGCAATACACCGCTTAAACACGCGCTGGTGACAGGTTGCAGCTCGGGCATTGGTGAAACGGTGTGCCTGACATTGCTGGCGCAAGGCTGGAAGGTGACCGGTCTGGCGCGCCGCGAAGCGAGCTTTCAACACCCTCACTTTCGCGCAGTGCCGCTCGATATCACCGACACGGCAAAACTGACCGCAGTGCTGGAAACACTGCCTCAGGTGGATGCCGTGATCCACGCCGCAGGCATGATGAAAGCGGCACCGCTCGGGCAGCTGGATCCGCAGGCCAGCGAGGCGTTATGGAAACTGCACATCGGCGTGGCAGAAGTGCTGGCCGACCGCCTGGTGGAAAATATGCCGGACGGCGGGCGCATCGTGTTGCTCGGCAGCAGGACGTCATCGGGCGTCGCCGGACGCAGTCAGTATGTGGCGACCAAATCCGCCATGATCGGGATGGCGCGCAGCTGGGCGGCGGAGCTGGCACCGCGTGGTATCACCGTCAACGTGGTGGCCCCCGGCGCGACGCAAACCCCGATGCTGGACAATCCGCAGCGCCAGAGCTCGCCGCCCAGATTGCCGCCGATAGGTCGCTATATTCAGCCGCAGGAAGTGGCCGATTTAGTCATTTACTTACTTTCGCCCTCCGCCGCAGCGATTACCGGCCAGCAATTAATTATTTGCGGCGGCGCTTCCCTTTAAAAACTCGATTAGCATTACTTAAGTAAAATAACCACGCCGGTATAAAAACCGGCTACACTCCTTAAGACAAATTAATATAAAAACGCCTATTAAAATCTATTTTAAGTCAAATTGATCGTTAAACGATCTGTCCGGTAAGCCAAATTATTAAAATAATACACAGCTTGTAAATCAAATTATATTTATATACATCCATTAATTTGAGTTAACACCGATCAAAAGATCGCTATTTTCTGAAAAACAGATAAATCTCTTTATCTCTGCCCCTCCGACCTTTAGCATCGCCGTATTGCTTACTAAGCAACCAGCTCCATCCACCTGCAAGCAGAAATAAAAAATGACAATGAGTAAATTAAAGACCGTATCCAGCCTGCTGGTCGCGAGTTCTTTATTGGTTTCCGGGGTTTCCCGGGCCGGGGAAAGTTTGTTAGGCAGCAATACTGAAGGGATGCGGCACTATGTGAGTTATGGTGCTGAATATTATAAGTGGGACGAATCCGTCGATAATATGGACGGTAAATATGTTGCTGAACATGGCCCGCGCCTGCGCGTAAATTTCGGATCTAATAATTATCTCGACGCCCCAAGCGGCTTATTAAAAGCCTGGGACATGAGTGTGATGTTCGGGATCGTCAATTATAAAGGCAGCACCCTTGACGATCAGGCCAACGTGCCAAATGGCACGCTGAAAGGGAAAACCTATTACACCGGCTACAGCGCCGACCTGACGCGCGGTTACCGTTACCGCGCATCAGACAGCGTTTCTTTCGATATGAAAGGGGCGCTCGGCGGCCAGGTGTGGTTGCGTAATATCCGCTCCGACGATGTCTACATCGCTTCGGAAAACCGCACGCGGGATTACACGGCGCTGGAAGTGTCGTTGCAGCCGTACGCTAAGGCCTCTGTAGGCGCGAACTGGCAGATGACCGCCGATTCTCGTCTGAGCCTGGAAGGCGGTGCACTGTACCCGATCAAAACCTGGACGCACAGTAATCAGGGCGATGTCTGGCTGGAGCCGAAATCTAAGCTCTCGCCGTTCACCAGCCTGACCTGGAACATCAACAAAGATGTGTTTGTCAAAGCCAGCTATGTGCACCAGAAGTATGGCAAGTCAGACGAGAAACAGGGTGATCTGAACGGACGCAACGTTGGCTATTATCAGCCTGCGACCACAACGTCCACTCTGGGTCTGGAAGTCGGTTTCTACTTCTGATGATGTCAGTCAATCAGCGCCCCTCAAGCGGATTGTTCCGGTGTAAATAACCGGAACAATCGCTTATCTTAAAAGCCTCCTTTTCCAGAGGCTTACCTTTCATATGGATCGTTTCGCAACGCTGTCCGGCGTTCTCGCCATTTTATTGTGGAGCATGAGCGTGGCGCTCACCCGCAGCCTGTCTGAATCCCTCGGCCCTTTTGGTGCTGCCGCGTCTATTTATACGGTCAGCGGGATCATGGTCTGGATGGTGGGCGGGAAGCCGTCGCTGCGCGGGGAATCCGCGGCTTATCTGATCATCTGCGGTCTGTTATTTATCTTTTATATGGTGGCATTTTCGCTGGCGATTGGTCTGGCGCATAGCCGTCAGCAAACGCTGGAACTGGGACTGATCAATTACTTGTGGCCGAGCCTGACACTGTTGTTTGCCGTGCCGCTGCTGAAACTTCGCGTGCGCTGGTGGATCTGGCCGGGCGTTATTCTGGCGTTTGCCGGCGTACTGTGGGCAATCAGCGGCGGCCACGGGCTGGACGTTCATCAACTGATGCGCAACGTGCGTGGCAATCCGGTGGCCTACAGTCTGGCGCTCGGTGCCGCCGTTTCCTGGGCGCTGTATTCCAATCTGGTGCGGGTGTTGTGCAAGGGCAAAGGCGTGCTGCCGCTGTTTTTACTTGCCACCGGTGCCGTGCTTTGGGTGCTGTATTTCACCTATTCATCGAATCGCATCAGCCTGACGTTACCGGCCATTCTCGAACTGCTGGCGATGGGCGCGGTGACCGCCATTTCTTATCAATGCTGGGATATCGCGATGAAAAAAGGCAATGCGACGCTGGTGGCGGCACTGTCGTACTTCACGCCGCTGTCTTCAATTCTGATTGCCGGATTGTGGCTGCATACACTGCCGGGCGCGAGTTTCTGGCCGGGCGTGCTGATGGTGGTCGGCGGTTCGCTGCTGTGCTGGACCGCCTCGCGGGGGAAATAAACTCAGCGATAGGTCGTGATAAAAGAGCGGTACTTGGCGAGGACTTGCAGAAAGTCCTCAACGCCGCAAAACGCCAGGCTCTCTTCATCGTAATAACTCATGCCTTCTTCGATTTCATCGCCATCGAAATCCAGCTGATTGGTACGCACCATCACTTCATCGTCAGCTAACAACAGCGTGTATTCGTGACCGACCATTTGCGTTTCACGCTCGCTGCCTTTGAGTTCACTCAGCGCGGCTTCCACTTTATCCAGCACCGATAAATCACCCTTCACTTCTTCATTCAGCCAGTGGCCGATCACTTCGTGGCCCATTGAAAAACGCACTTTGACCTCACCGGTGATATCGCGCAAAAAGTCGTAGTCCATCGTCTAGTCCTTAAAAATCATCAAACGCCACCAAAACCTGCCGCATGATAGCAATAAAAAAGGCGGAATTTCTTCCGCCTTTCCAGTTTATGAATCTCTTGCCATGTTAATTCACGGTCAGAACCACACTCAGGTCATAGGAGAATGAAGGCTTACTGACGGCCCAACTCTGACCTGCAAAGTGGATAATACCTTTATACACACCAGGGGCCAGACCTGGATTTTCCGCTGATGAATAGCTCAGTATCGCCCGAACATTTGGCCCACTTTGGCATCCCATCGCCGTATTGAATGTTCGGTTCGAACAGCCTGACCCTCGCATACCACCAAAGTTAACAATCACATCGTTTCCGTGTTCGTCCGTCATTGATGTGGTCAGCGGCGAATTAGTATTGTTAGCACCACTCCAGACAAGAGACGTTGGCCCGGTGGTCGGCATCACTGCGATAAAGCCCATAGATTCGTATGCACTGAATCTTTGAGTTTCAAACTTGCCGGAAGCCCCGCTGATTACCCAGTCACCGGTGACCGAACCAGCAAATTTCGTGATGGCTGATTTCGAACTTTGCCCATAACTCGCGGTGACCGTCGCCTCTCCGTCATCGGTACCCGAAATCGTCATTTTGGTGACACCTGATGCATCGGTCACACTGGTACTTTTCGCCAGTGTATTACGGGTGGTTGACCAGTTAACCGTCTCATTGATGACCGGATTTCCCAGCGCATCTTTTACCGTAGCGGTAAATGTTGCCATATCAATACCGTTCGTGGAAATCAACGGCCGGTCCAGCGTCAGCGTTGTGATCTCAGCAGTACTGAGGTCTGCAACAAAGCTGACTTCTGCCGCACTTGCCGTACGTTGTTGCTGAGTCAGCGTCGCCGTCACAATTTCAGTGCCCGCTTTGACCGACGTACCGGTCACTGTCGTTGTGCCTGCTACCGTGGTCTGCGTGTTGCTGTTCGCCAGCGTGACATTCGCATTATTGCCACTCCAGTCAACACTGACCGCATTCACCGGGTTGCTATTGGCATCTTTAACGGTCGCAGTCCAGGTGATGGCGTCTGTGCCATTGGCCGGTGCCTGCGTTTTATCAGCAGCAATAGTCACCTGAGCAGTGCTGGCATCAGCAATGATGTCCACTGCCAGGGTTTTCTGGCTGCTGCCCGCACTCGCGGTCACAACGGTATTCTGCGCCAGTGTTGAAGTCAGCGTTGCACTTGCCTCACCATTGACATCCGTCACTGCCTGGACCGGTGTCAGGACACCCGCCGTATTGTCACTGATCCAGGTTACGGTGAGATTTGGCACCGGATGATTTGTCGCGTCAAGGACCGTGGCTTGCAATGTCACGGTATCGATACCCGCGATTACCCCCGCTGTTTTATCGCCAGTCAGTGTGGTGACAATCGCCGTGGTGCTATCCGCAACAAACGCGATTGTCGGGGATGTGGCCGTTTTACTGTTAACCGATGCCGTCACCGTCGAATTGCCCAGGATCAGAGAGTTCAACGTCACTGTGGCAATACCTTGCGCGTCCGTTTTCGTCGTTGCCGCTGATAACGTTCCCGTTGAAGGATTCACACTCCAGCTAATATCTGCACCCGATAACAGGTTACCGTTAGCATCCGTGACCGTGGTTGTCAGTGTGGCGATATCACTACCGTTCGCCAGTACCTGCGTTTTATCCGTTGCCACTGTACTCATCTGCGCCGTGCTGACATCCGCGATATAGCTGACTTTGCTGGCGCTTTTACTCACCGCAGGCGTAGTCAGCCCCGCCGTGATGATGACATCCGCCGTTTTGAGTGACGTTGCGGTTACCGTTGTGACACCGCTGGCATTGGTTTTGGTCGTCGCGCTGACAGGCGTGACGTTGGCGTTATCACTGCTCCAGTTCACTGCCAGATCGTTAATCGGGTTCTGGTTAGCATCTTGCACCGTCGCAGTCCAGGTCACAATATCCGTCCCTGAGGCCAGCGCTTGTGATTTATTGGACACCACTGAGCTGAACGTCGCCGTACTGCTATCAGCAATGAAATCAAGCGATTGGGTCAGGCTGCTGCCGGTAATACTGGCCGTCACTACGGTGGTCTGCGCATGAGTTTCTGTAAATGCCGCCGTCGCCACACCTGCGGCATCCGTTACGCCTGAAACCGGGGTAAATGTGCCACTGGCATTGTCACTGCTCCAGGAGACGGTGACACCCTGAACCGGATGATTACTGGCATCCAGCACGGTGGCGCTCAGATTCACAGTGTCTTTACCCGCCACCACAGAGGCGGTTTTGTCCGCCACC
>NZ_MJIB01000003.1:44010-272393 GCF_003697865.1 Rahnella sp. Larv3_ips
TGACAATGAGGCAGAGGTTTCAGTTGCACCACCCACCGAGGCCGTGACCTTGAAGGCGATGACGTCGGCTGATGACAGTGTAACTGTCGCCACGCCCAGCGCATTGGTCTTCGTGCTGCTGGCCGAAAGCGTGCCACCTGCCGGCGTGCTGCTCCAGTTAATGTCAGTATTCGCCAGCGGATTTCCTTTAGCATCCGTTAACGTGGTGCTTAAGGTGATGATGTCCGTGCCATTCGCCAGCGCCTGAGTTTTATCGCTGCTCACTGCACTCATCTGCGCCGTGCTGATATCAGCCACATAACTCACGCTGCTGGCGCTGAGGCTGCCTGCCGGTGAAGTCAGAGTGGCCGTCATGATGGCATCAGTTGCCTTCACGGACGTTGCGGTGATCGTCGCAAGTCCATCGGTACCGGTCTGACTGCTGTTGCCTGACAACGTGATGTTAGCGTTGCTGCTACTCCACTGCACCGTCGTCCCCTTCACCGGGTTCTGGTTGGCATCGGTTACCGTTGCCGTCCAGGTGATCACGTCAGTGCCGTTCGCCAGTGCCTGCGATTTGCTCGCCACCACGCGGGTCAGTGACGCGGTGCCCGCATTGGCCACGACATCAATGGACTGCGTTTTACTGCCGCCCGCCGCGGTCGCCGTAATCACCGTGGTCTGTGCGCGAGTTTCGCTAAACTGCGCCGTCGCCACACCGTTACTGTCGGTTACAGCGGAAACCGGCGTGAATTTGCCGCTGGTGTTGTCGCTACTCCAGTTAACTGTTGCGCCAGGTACGACGTTACCGTTTTTATCATGCACGACAGCCGTCATAGTGACAGTGTCCACACCTGCCACCACGCCCGTGCTTTTGCTGGCATCGAGACTGTAAACAGTGGCCGTGCTGGCATCCGCCGCAAAGGTCAGCGACGGCGAATCCACTCCTGCGCCGTTAACATTACCGGTGACCACCGTGCTGCCGCTTGCAGCAGAGTGCAGAGTCACTGTCGCAATACCCTGAGCATTGGTGGTGGAACTTCCCGCCGAAAGCGTGCCGATGGCAGGGGCATTACTCCAGTTTACCGCCGTGTTGGACAGGACATTACCGTGGGCATCCGTCACTGTTGCGCTCAATGTAATTGCGTCAGTGCCGTCTGCCAAAGCCTGCGTTTTATCTGCTGTCACGGTGGTGACCTGCGCGGTACTACTGTCTGCTACGTAACTCACTTTACCCGCGCTGGCGCTTCCGGCCGGCGAAGTCAAACTGGCTGTCATCACGGCATCCGCGACTTTCACCGACGTCGCCGTGATCGTTGCGACGCCGCCCGCAGTGGTTTGGCTGGTGCTACCTGCCAAAGTAATATTGGCATTGTCGCTTTTCCAGTTCACCACCATTCCAGAAATGATGTTCTGATTGGCGTCTTTCACGGTCGTGCTCCAGGTCACCGCCTCGGTGCCGTTTGCTGTCGCCTGCGATTTATCAGATGTCACGCTGCCCAACGTCGCGGTGCTGACATCGGCAATCAGGTCAACAGACTGTGTTTTGCTGCTGGTACCCGCTGTAGCCGTGATCACCGTTGTCTGCGCTTTTGTACTGCTGAACTTCGCTGTCGCCACACCCTTGCTGTCAGTCACAGCAGATACCGGCGTGAAGCTGCCGTTACCGTTATCGCTGCTCCAGTTAACCGTAACGCCCGGTACTGCGTGGCGGTTAGCATCCAGCACCGTTGCCGACAGATTAACCGTGTCTTTACCCGCGACCACTGACGCGGTTTTATCTGCCACCAGCGTATCTATCGCCGCGCTTGTCACATCGGCAGTAAACGACAGAGCCTGGGACGTCACGCTGGCCGCATTAAACGACGCCTTCACGGTGTAATCTGCGACATCTGAGGACGTTAACCGGATGGAACTCACACCCTGCGCATTCGTTTTAGTGCTGCTGGAAGATAATGAGCCACTGGTCGGCGTCGCTACCCAGTTGACATCAGCATCCATCAACGGGTTACCGTTGACATCTGTTAACGTCGTATTCAGGGTGATGACATCTGTGCCATTCGCCAGTGCCTGCGCCTTATCGGTGGACATCGGGGTAAACTGCGCCGTATTCACATCGCCAATAAACGATGCCGCAGGCGCGGCACTGGCCGTACCGCCCGGCAGTTGCGCGGAGATAATCACGTCGCCAGCCTTGAGGGTGGAAACACGAATCTGCGCCTGCCCCTGTGCATCAGTGCTGACGGTGCTTTCAGAAAGCCGGGCTGTGGATTGATCGCTTTTCCAGCTCACAGGTGCATTTGGCACTTTATTGCCGTTCGCATCGGTGACTGTCACGATATAGATGACTGCGTCAGTACCATTGGCCACTGCCTGCGTTTTGTCCTGTTTCAGGTCAGTAATATTCATACTGGCACTGTCAGCAGCAAACGAAATGACACCCGTCATTTTGGCATCTGTTGTTCCGGCGCGGGCGGAGACTTTCACGTCACCTGCCACCGTCGAAGCCAGGGTAATTTGTGCATTGCCCAGTTCGTCTGTCGACACTTGCGGTGCACTCAGCGTGGCGATGCCCTGCTCCACTTTCCAGTCAACGGCTGCGCCTTTCAGAGGTTGGTTTTGGGCGTTAACGACATTTGCAACCAATGTGACTTTATCGGCATTATTTGCCGTCGCCTGCACTTTATCCAGGTTCAGGCTCATCACCTGTGCGGTGGAGGCATCCGCGTCAAAGTTGAGCGGCTCACTTTGCAGCGAACTGCCGCCTTCCACCGTTGCGGTCACCATCGCGTTCGCTACGCTCAGACTGGTGACCGTTACGGACGCCATGCCGTTTTCATCGGTCACGCTTTGCGCCGCTGATAATCCGAGAGCGGCATTATCTGCAGTCCATGACACCGTTACGCCTTGGTATGGCAGGCCATCTGCCGTCAATGCTTCAGCCGTCAGGGTGACCGCATCGTTGCCGTTGGCCATGATGTGATTTTTTGATGCACTCAGCGTAGTCAGCCTTGCCCGGGTATCTGCATTTTGCAGCAGGATACGCGCTGTTTGAAGGGCTGTCTTGCCGCTGGCTATTGGCGTGATATCGGCAGTTCCGGCGACGTTGCCGCTGGTAAAGGTGGCGGTATAAACGCCCGGTGCGGATTCATTGAAGGCGGAGACGGTAGCGTTTTTCATTGGCGCAACGGATGTCACGTCAGTGCTACCGGATGGCGTGAGCTTCAGGGTGGCCGACAGTTGAGGGGCTATCGTGGTCACCGGCAACTGATCTGCACCGGTAATGTGTAACGTCACCGTTGAGGTGCTGATGCCGTCAGCGACTAAGGTGTCAGGGCTGACCGTGGTAGAAGACTGCCAGGTCGCAGCATCATAGCCTGCCACGAAGACATCCATTTCACTGCTGTTAGAGCCGTTGCCTCTGGAATCGAAGGCCTTGCCTCTGACGATGTAATGATTATTGACCGCGCCATATTGATAATTTGGCAGGGTAATCGAGTATTGGCCCGAGTGTTTATCTTGCACGATTTTACCGCCGTGCTGCAGGAGTTCATCCGCCTGCCAGTCAATGCGATCCAGCCCGTATTTGCTGTTAACGACGACAGAAATTGGGAAGGTGGCGCTTTCTGCCCCTTCAATTTTGGCCGGTAAACCCAGCGAAATCAGATCTTGCTTGCGATAATCCAGCACGATGGTGTTGTTGCGGTTAACCAGATCCATGCGACTGCCAAGCAGTGAGCGTTTCACTGCTACCTGGGATGCATCCAGCTGTTTATCGAGGCTGACGCCCGGTGCATAACTGAAGCTCAGGTTAAACTGCGTATCCTGAGTATCGCCTTTGCCCATTTTCTGGCTGATTCCCGCTGTTATAAGCGTAAAAGGCGTGTAGTTCAGACCGACAGTGACCGCATAGGGATCTTTCTGACGGTTATCTTCATCATTAAATAAATCGACGTTATCGCCATAATACTGCTCAAATACGACGCTTGCGCCGAGTTGTGGCCATGAAGGTAAATAACCTTCCGTACGAATATCGAATCCGTTGGCCGCGCGCTCGTCATAATCCTGATAACGTTCTGATGCCATCCAGTCAGTGAGTCGCATATAACCATTCGCTGATATCTTTAAATAATCCCAGCCTAATTCCCCTCCTATGCCCACACGCTGGTGATGATTTTGCGACAACTGACGGTCATAGAAGGTATTCGCCCCCCACATCCAATTCTTTTGAAAATGGCGATAACCCATGCCCGTATTAATAATATTGCGGTCATCCGCGCGGCGTGCGCCAAGTTGGGTGAATAGCAGGTTGGTTTTGTCGTCATATATCGGCAGCAGAACATCTAAGTTTGCATCTTCGAGTGAAAAATCATTATCTACCGACACTTGTACGCGCGCAGTACCGAACTGGTTCAGCCAGGACTCAACGCTTTGCGCTGCCTTGCCCGTCGTACCGGTTGCCACCATCCCCTTCAGTGCATCGCTGGAAGAATCACCGGAAAGCAGCGCACCCGATTGAACTGCCAGCCCTGCCAGCGAGGTATTATTATCGTTATCTGGCGTGGAGGTGGAGGCTGAAAGCGCTGTCTGGGGACTGTCTGAGGATAATTTTCCATTCGACATTTTCTCAGTGACCACAGGTGCTTTCGTTTCAGCGGAGGCATTAAAAGAAAAGGCATAAACACATAAGGAAGAATAAGAAAACTGAATACCTATTTGTAATATGCAAACAAATTTGGAAACACGCATTATCTATTTCACTTTACATGTGTCATTAAAGGAAGCGAAGTAAATTGCAAAAGGCAGTTATATTTCGCAAGGGGCGAAAATTTAAACCACAAAACCCTTCAACTCTACTTAAAGAGTATTTAAGCAATAGTTAACAACTCGCAACCCATTAAAAATAAACAGTCAAATGAAACACTTACTCAATACATATAAGTTACTTGAATAATAAAAATAAGCCGAATACCGGTCACTTAAGGTGACCGGCATTGTTTTTTTGAAGGATAGGTACGCTGGTGAAATACGGCCATGCCTGCGCCTGAGATAGCTGCATAAAAAAAGGTCCATGGAAGCCATGAACCTTTTTACACTCGCAGTGGGATCGGTCAGCCGATCCTTAAACGATCAGCATAAGCCACCTTTCAATGACCACAGTGAATAATGACGATTTAGACTGCGGTCTGGAAAATCACGCCGTCAGCTTTATCGGTGTATTCACTCAGCTTGTCGAAATTCAGATAACGGTAGGTGTCCACCGCGGTCTTATCGACTTCAGCCATGTAACCCAGATACTCTTCCGGCGTTGGCAGACGGCCAAGCAGGGAAGCAATCGCCGCCAGTTCTGCGGATGCCAGATACACGTTGGCACCGTTACCCAGACGGTTCGGGAAGTTACGGGTAGAGGTAGACACCACGGTAGAGCCGTCGGCCACACGCGCCTGGTTACCCATACACAGTGAACAGCCAGGAATTTCAACACGCGCACCGCTCTTACCAAAGACGCTGTAATAGCCCTCTTCGGTCAGCTGCGCCGCATCCATTTTGGTCGGTGGCGCAACCCACAGACGGGTTGGCAACGCGCCTTTATGGCTGTCGAGCAGTTTACCCGCCGCACGGAAGTGACCGATGTTAGTCATGCAGGAACCGATAAACACTTCATCGATTTTGCTGTTCTGTACGGAAGACAGCAGACGTGCGTCATCCGGATCGTTCGGTGCACAAAGGATGGGCTCTTTGATGTCCGCCAGATCGATTTCGATCACCGCTGCGTATTCCGCATCGGCATCGGCTTCGAGCAGTGTCGGGTTCGCCAGCCACTCTTCCATGCCTTTGATGCGGCGCTCAATAGTACGACGATCGCCGTAACCTTCAGAGATCATCCACTTCAGCAGCACGATGTTGGAGCTGAGGTATTCTTTGATCGGCGCCTGATCCAGTTTGATCGTACAACCGGCCGCTGAACGTTCTGCGGACGCATCCGCCAGTTCAAATGCCTGTTCAACTTTCAGTTCCGGCAAGCCTTCGATTTCCAGAATGCGGCCAGAGAAGAGGTTTTTCTTACCTTTCTTCTCAACGGTCAGATGGCCTTCTTTGATCGCGTAGTAAGGGATCGCATGAACCAGATCGCGCAGGGTGATGCCCGGTTGCATTTTGCCTTTGAAACGCACCAGAACGGATTCCGGCATATCAAGAGGCATCACGCCGGTCGCTGCAGCAAACGCCACCAGACCGGAACCCGCCGGGAAAGAAATCCCGATAGGGAAACGGGTGTGGGAGTCACCGCCGGTGCCGACCGTGTCCGGCAGCAGCATACGGTTCAGCCATGAGTGAATGATGCCATCGCCAGGGCGCAGTGAAACACCGCCGCGGTTCATGATGAAATCAGGCAGCGTGTGGTGCGTGGTCACGTCAACAGGCTTAGGGTACGCTGCGGTATGACAGAATGACTGCATCACCAGGTCGGCGGAGAAGCCCAGACACGCCAGGTCTTTCAGCTCATCACGGGTCATCGGACCGGTGGTGTCCTGAGAACCGACAGACGTCATTTTTGGTTCGCAATATTCGTTTGGACGAATACCGGCAACGCCACAGGCGCGGCCCACCATTTTCTGTGCCAGCGAGAAACCTTTGTTGCTTGCAGCAACCGGCTTCGCGATACGGAACACTTCGCTCTGTGGCAGCTTCAGTGATTCACGGGCTTTGGTGGTTAAACCACGGCCGATGATCAGCGGAATACGGCCACCGGCACGCACTTCATCGAGCAGCACGTCGGTTTTCAATTCGAAAGTGGCGATCACGTCGTTGGTTTCGTGGTTACGCACTTCGCCTTTGTACGGATAGATGTCGATCACATCGCCCATATTCAGATCGGAGACGTCCACTTCGATCGGTAAAGCACCGGCATCTTCCATGGTGTTGAAGAAGATTGGCGCAATTTTACCGCCGAGAACCACACCGCCGCCGCGTTTGTTCGGCACATGAGGAATGTCATCGCCCATGAACCACAGCACGGAGTTGGTGGCAGATTTACGTGAAGAACCGGTACCGACCACGTCACCCACGTAGGCCAGCGGGAAACCTTTTTTGTTCAGTTCGTCGATCTGTTTGATCGGACCGACACTGCCCGGTTGATCCGGGTGAATGCCTTCACGTTCGTTTTTCAGCATTGCCAGCGCGTGCAAAGGAATATCTGGACGGGACCAGGCATCCGGAGCCGGTGACAAATCATCGGTGTTAGTTTCGCCGGTCACTTTAAAAACAGTGACGGTGATTTTTTCAGCCAGTTGCGGGCGTGACAGATACCATTCGGCATCGGCCCACGACTTCAGGATTTTTTTCGCGTGTTCATTGCCCGCGTGTGCTTTTTCTTCCACGTCGTAGAAGTTATCAAACATCAGCAGCGTGTGGGACAGCGCTTTAGCCGCGATAGGTGCCAGCGTGTCGCTATCCAGTGCGTCGATCAGCGGATGAATATTGTAGCCACCCTGCATGGTGCCCAGCAGTTCGATAGCTTTTTCAGGGGTGACCAACGGAGAGGTGGTTTCGCCTTTGGCGACGGCAGCCAGGAATCCGGCTTTAACATAGGCGGCTTCGTCGACGCCCGGTGGAACACGATTAATCAGCAGGTCTAACAGAGTGTCTTCTTCGCCTTGCGGCGGATTCTTCAGGGACTCAACCAACGCTGCCATCTGTGAAGCATCAAGTGGCTTAGGGACGATGCCCTCTGCAGCACGCTCGGCTACGTGCTTACGGTATTCTTCTAGCACGACTTTCTCCTCGCTCTCATTGTCATTTATTATGCCTGGCTTCCATCATCAGCATCGCGTCATGCCTGTAGGGACAGGGGAATTCAAGCGGTCTGATGAATCGGGGACACTGCGGGTAAGCGTGTTTCTTAATGCTGAAACGTCACGTCCTGAACCTAAGCACAGTGCCCTTTTGCGCCGGGGCAGCATAGCAGGATTTTGCCCGCTTGTTAATTCGTTCACATAAAAGCAACATTAAATCTTTGCTGAATCGTTGAGCACAGACGGATCGGCTGTTCATCGCAATTCGCCCTCTAGATCATCACATCAACCCTGTGGGTACAAGGGAATAAATGACAGAGAACGCAGAAAAAAGGCACAAAAAAACCGCCCAAAAGGACGGTCGATTTGTATCTTCCAGGTGCTAGCAGTCACGAAGAAGACAGTGCATTTGAAACAATAAAGCGCTACCAAGCGAGTGCATATTGAACAGAACATGAGTAAAAAGCAATCTTAAAAAATGACTTTGCGGCACGCTTTCCAGGAATATGCAGCAATCCTTCAGGCAGCTATTATTTGCGATAAGATTTTTACGGGCTGCTTCGCTGGCCTAGCAGCCGGTCACCGGGCTTCAGGAAGCGGGTTCATCAGTACTGCGGTTCAGGCGCTACCAAGCGCTTGTTTCACCGCTATTTTCCCGGTGAGATGCCGGTGGTCGTGGTCCGTAACAGGAATCACGCAATGAAAAGGACGTCACTTTGTATCCTGCTCGTTGTACTGGGAAGTTCGTTGAGTGCGGGCAATAGCGGGTGGTCAGTCTCACACGTTAACGTTCACATCAATGTTCTCTCCCGGAACAAGTAATGCTAAAGGTCGCCTTTCGGGGCGACCTTTTTTGAACTCAGATTTCAAGCATAAAAAAAGCGGCACTTTTCAGCGCCGCTTTTTCAAACCCTAAAACCGATATACCTGAATCATTCAAGTTGCATCAAGGCGGTAGCCAACGCAGAGGCAGCCTGAAGGATGACGGTATATTATTTCTTTTTGGCTTTCGGGTTTGGCAGATCGGTGATGCTGCCTTCGTAGATTTCTGCTGCCAGACCCACGGACTCGTGCAGCGTCGGGTGAGCATGGATGGTCAGCGCGATATCTTCTGCATCACAACCCATTTCGATCGCCAGACCGATCTCGCCCAGCAGCTCGCCGCCGTTGGTACCGACAATCGCACCACCAATAACACGATGAGTCTCTTTGTCGAAGATCAGTTTGGTCATGCCATCTGCGCAGTCGGAAGCGATAGCACGGCCGGAAGCTGCCCACGGGAAGGTGGCAGTTTCGTAGCTGATGCCTTTTTCTTTCGCTTCTTTCTCAGTCAGGCCAACCCAGGCAACTTCTGGCTCAGTGTAGGCAATGGATGGAATGACTTTCGGATCGAAGTAGTGTTTCTTGCCGGAAATCACTTCGGCAGCCACATGGCCTTCGTGAACACCTTTGTGCGCCAGCATTGGCTGACCGACGATGTCGCCGATAGCAAAGATGTGTGGCACGTTGGTACGCATTTGTTTGTCGACGTGGATGAAACCACGGTCGTCAACTTCAATGCCTGCAGCGCCCGCTTCCAGCAGTTTACCGTTAGGAACACGGCCGATAGCCACCAGCACGGCGTCGTAACGCTGTGGTTCAGCAGGGGCTTTTTTGCCTTCCATCGTGACATAGATGCCGTCTTCTTTGGCTTCTACCGCGGTCACTTTGGTTTCCAGCATCAGGTTGAATTGCTTGCTGATTTTCTTGGTGAAGACTTTCACCACGTCTTTGTCAGCCGCAGGGATCACCTGATCGAACATTTCTACCACGTCAATCTGAGAACCCAGCGCGTGGTAAACGGTGCCCATTTCCAGACCGATGATACCGCCGCCCATCACGAGCAGACGCTCAGGGACGGTTTTCAGTTCCAGTGCATCAGTGGAATCCCAGACGCGTGGATCATCATGTGGAATGAATGGCAGTTTGATTGGACGGGAACCCGCCGCAATGATGGCATTGTCGAAAGTGATGGTCGTTGGACCATTTTCGCCTTCAACAACCAGAGTATTCGCGCCAGTAAATTTGCCCAAGCCGTTGACGACTTTGACTTTACGGCCTTTCGCCATCCCTGCCAGACCACCGGTCAGCTGGTTGATGACTTTTTCTTTCCAGACACGCACTTTGTCGATGTCAGTTTTCGGCTCACCGAAAACGATGCCGTGCTCGGCAAGTGCTTTTGCTTCAGAGATCACTTTCGCGACATGCAGCAGAGCTTTAGAAGGGATACAACCTACGTTCAGGCACACGCCCCCGAGAGTGGAGTAACGCTCAACCAGAACAGTTTCAAGACCTAAATCAGCGCAACGGAAAGCAGCAGAATAGCCCGCAGGGCCCGCCCCAAGTACCACGACCTGAGTTTTAATTTCAGTACTCATCATGACCTCTTAATTTATGTCCGGCGGGTCTGACGTCATTTTTATGTCGCAACGCCCATCATCCACCGGGTCGTTCTATCCGCCCGCAGTTTACAAAATTGTTAACAAATTTGAAACAACAAACGGCATACGATTTGTGCTTAGCCCCGAAAAATCTCAAACAGCATGAAGAGATTATCAGAAAAAAGCCGGCCGTTTGGCCGGCTTTTTCGCTTACATCACCAGACGGCGAATGTCAGACAACACGTTGTTGATGATGGTAATGAAGCGCGCGCCATCGGCACCGTCAATCACACGGTGGTCGAAGGAGAGCGACATTGGCATCATCAGGCGCGGTGCGAACTCTTTACCGTTCCAGACTGGCTCGATAGCAGACTTGGACACACCGAGGATAGCCACTTCCGGCGCATTGACGATTGGCGCGAAGTGGGTCGTCCCGATACCACCGAGGCTGGAGATGGTGAAGCAACCGCCCTGCATTTCGCCAGCAGTCAGCTTACCGTCACGGGCTTTCTTGGAGATAGCCATCAGCTCACGGGACAACTCGGCGATGCCTTTCTTGTTCACGTCTTTGAAGACCGGAACAACCAGACCGTTTGGCGTATCAACCGCCACACCGATGTTGATGTATTTTTTCAGCGTCAGTTTCTGACCATCTTCAGACAGTGAACTGTTGAAGCGTGGCATCTGCTCAAGCGCTGCGGCAACGGCTTTCATGATGAAGACCACTGGGGTGAATTTCACGTCCAGTTTACGTTTAGCGGCTTCATCGTTTTGCTGTTTACGGAACGCTTCCAGCTCAGTGATATCGGTTTTGTCGAAGTGCGTAACGTGCGGGATCATCACCCAGTTACGGCTCAGGTTCGCACCAGAGATTTTCTGGATACGGCCCAGTTCGACTTCTTCAATTTCACCGAACTTGCTGAAGTCCACTTTCGGCCAAGGCAACATGCCTGGCAGACCGCCACCCGTTGCTGCTGCCGGCGCGGCTTCAGCACGTTTGACTGCGTCTTTCACGTAAGTCTGCACGTCTTCACGCAGGATACGACCCTTACGGCCCGTCCCTTTGACTTTCGCCAGATTCACGCCGAATTCACGGGCCAGACGACGGATAACCGGCGTGGCGTGAACATAAGCATCGTTCTCAGCGAATTCGCCTTTGCTCTCTGCTTTAGCCGCAGGGGCAGCCGCTTTCTGTTCCTGTTTCGCAGGAGCAGCAGCCGCTTCTTCTTTCTTCGCCGCCGGAGCAGGCGCAGCGCCTTCAACTTCGAAGACCATGATCAGAGAGCCGGTGCTGACTTTGTCGCCCGCAGCGATTTTAATTTCTTTCACGGTACCGGCGAACGGCGCAGGGACTTCCATTGAGGCTTTGTCGCCTTCAACGGTGATCAGTGACTGTTCAGCACTGACTTTATCACCGACTTTCACCATGATTTCAGTGACTTCTACTTCGTCGCCGCCGATATCAGGTACGTTCACTTCTTTGCTGCCGATTTGTGCGGCAGCGGCAGGTGCCGCGTCTGATTTAGCTTCTTCTTTCGCTGGTGCGGCAGAACCGGAACCGGCGATTTCGAAGACCATGATCAGAGAACCGGTGCTGACTTTGTCGCCCGCAGCGATTTTGATTTCTTTTACAGTACCGGCGAACGGTGCAGGGACTTCCATAGAGGCTTTGTCGCCTTCCACGGTGATAAGCGATTGTTCCGCTTCCACTTTGTCGCCCACTTTGACCATGATTTCAGTGACTTCAACTTCGTCGCCACCGATATCAGGCACGTTCACTTCTTTGCTTTCGCTGGAAGCAGGCGCAGCGGTAGCAGCAGCGTTCTCTTGAACATTCGCTTCTGCTTTGGCTTCCTGTTTCGCCGGTGCGGCATCAGCAGCACCGTCAGCGGCTTCAAAGACCATAATCAGTTTGCCGGTTTCGACGGTATCGCCGACCGCAACTTTAATTTCTTTGACCACGCCAGCTTGTGGAGAAGGCACTTCCATAGAAGCTTTGTCGCCTTCAACGGTGATCAGCGATTGTTCAACGGAAACGGTATCGCCCACCTTCACCATGATTTCGGTGACTTCCACTGCATCTGCACCGATATCCGGTACGTTAATTTCAATAGCCATCTGTCTTTACCTCTTATGCCAGACGCGGGTTAACTTTGTCAGCATCGATGCCGAACTTGGTAATGGCTTCAGCCACTACTTTCACATCGATCTCGCCACGTTTGGCCAGTTCGCCCAGCGCAGCAACCACAACGTAGGAAGCATCAATTTCGAAGTGGTGACGCAGGTTTTCGCGGCTGTCAGAACGACCGAAGCCGTCGGTGCCCAGTACGCGGAAATCGCTGGCAGGAACGAAGTTACGGATCTGCTCTGCGAACAGCTTCATGTAGTCGGTTGAAGCAACAACCGGCGCATCGTTCATCACCTGAGCCACGTAAGGTACGCGTGGGGTTTCAGTCGGATGCAGCATGTTCCAGCGCTCGCAGTCCTGACCGTCACGGGCCAGTTCAGTGAACGAGGTCACGCTGTAAACGTCGGAAGCGACGCCGTAGTCTTTGGACAGGATCTGAGCCGCTTCACGTACGTGACGCAGGATAGAACCGGAGCTCATCAGCTGCACTTTACCTTTGCTACCTTCCAGGGTTTCTAACTTGTAGATACCTTTACGGATGCCTTCTTCCGCGCCTTCCGGCATGGCTGGCATGTGGTAGTTTTCGTTCAGCGTCGTGATGTAGTAATAGATATTTTCCTGCGCTTCGCCGTACATACGAACCAGACCGTCATGCATGATGACTGCCACTTCGTAGGCATACGCCGGATCGTAAGAAATACAGTTCGGGATAGTCAGAGACTGAATGTGGCTGTGACCATCTTCGTGCTGCAAGCCTTCACCGTTCAGGGTGGTACGACCGGAAGTGCCGCCGACCAGGAAGCCGCGAGCCTGTTGGTCACCCGCTGCCCAGCACAGGTCACCGATACGCTGGAAACCGAACATGGAGTAGTAGATGTAGAACGGGATCATGGGCAGATCGTTGGTGCTGTAGGAAGTCGCTGCGGCCAGCCATGAAGATGCGGCGCCCAGTTCGTTGATCCCTTCCTGCAGGATCTGACCTTTCTCGTCTTCTTTATAGTAAGCAACCTGCTCACGGTCCTGCGGGGTATATTGCTGACCGTTCGGGCTGTAAATACCAATCTGACGGAACAGACCTTCCATACCGAAAGTACGCGCTTCATCGGCGATGATCGGCACCAGACGGTCTTTAATGGAGTCGTTTTTCAGCATCACGTTCAGGGCACGGACGAAGGCGATAGTGGTAGAGATCTCTTTCTTCTGCTCTTCCAGCAGTTGTGAGAAGTCTTCCAGTTTCGGCATTTCCAGCTTCTGAGTGAAGTTTGGCAGACGAGTCGGCAGGTAGCCTTTCAGCGCAGCACGACGTTCATGCAGGTATTTGTATTCTGCAGAGTCTTTTTCCAGAGTGATGTACGGCAGTTTTTCCAGATTTTCATCGGTCACTGGCACGCTGAAACGATCACGGATATAGCGCACGCCATCCATGTTCATTTTCTTCACCTGGTGAGCAATGTTCTTGCCTTCGGCCGCTTCGCCCATGCCATAACCTTTAATGGTATGCGCAAGGATAACGGTCGGCTGACCTTTGGTGTTCTGAGCTTTGTTCAGTGCAGCGAAGACTTTCTTCGGATCATGACCACCACGGTTCAGCGCCCAGATTTCGTCGTCGGTCATATCTTTGACCAGCGCAGCGGTTTCCGGATAACGGCCGAAGAAGTGTTCACGAACGTATTTACCGTCGCGGGACTTGAAGGTCTGGTAGTCGCCGTCCACGGTTTCGTTCATCAGCTGGATCAGTTTGCCGCTGGTGTCTTTACGCAGCAGTTCGTCCCAACGGTTGCCCCAAATCACTTTGATCACGTTCCAGCCGGCGCCTGCAAAGATGCCTTCCAGTTCGTTAATGATTTTGCCGTTACCGGTTACCGGGCCATCAAGACGCTGTAAGTTACAGTTGATGATGAAGCACAGGTTGTCCAGTTTCTCACGGGTGGCGATAGTGATCGCACCTTTGGATTCTGGCTCATCCATTTCACCGTCGCCCAGGAACGCGTAAACACGCTGCGCCGTGGTGTCTTTCAGACCGCGATGATCAAGATATTTCAGGAACTTAGCCTGGTAGATCGCACCGATTGGACCCAGACCCATAGAAACGGTCGGGAACTGCCAGAATTCAGGCATCAGTTTAGGGTGCGGATAAGATGACAGACCTTTACCGTGAACTTCCTGACGGAAATTGTTCATCTGGTCTTCGGTCAGGCGGCCTTCAAGGAAAGCACGCGCGTACACGCCCGGAGAGATGTGGCCCTGGAAGTAAACCAGATCGCCGCCGTCATTCTCGTTGCGAGCACGGAAGAAGTGGTTGAAGCACACTTCATAAATAGCAGCAGAAGACTGGAAGGATGACATGTGGCCGCCCAGATCCAGATCTTTCTTCGACGCACGCAGAACGGTCATGATCGCGTTCCAGCGGATTGCGGTACGAATGTTGCGTTCCAGCTCCAGGTTACCCGGATACTCAGGTTCGTCTTCAACAGCGATGGTGTTGACATAATTACGGCTGGCCGCGCCAGCTGCGACGCTCACGCCGCCTTTACGTGCTTCACTCAGAACCTGATCAATCAGGAACTGCGCACGCTCAACACCCTCTTCACGGATGACCGATTCGATCGCTTGTAGCCAGTCGCGAGTTTCGATCGGATCCACGTCATTATTTACACGTTCTGACATGGTGCTTTTCCTTATCTGTATCTAATACGTTGGTTTATCTGGAGCCTGTCTTCCTGCGCTCTTAGTGACAGTCTTCGCTCTCAACAAAACGCACGAAGACAGGCCCGTCATGTAGTTGCCGTGAGCCCTCAAGGGAAGGCTCTAAAAATTAATCCCGAAGGTTAACTTTCATCTTTTCGTTGCTGGAGCCGTCGTAATGACCGATCCCGCCGGGTGTGTTCCCTGCTGAGATCCAGCAAAACTTCTTCAATGAACGCCAGGTGACGGTGAGATGCGGCGCGTGCCATTTCTGGTTCACGTGCAACAATCGCCTCGAAAATACTGGCGCGGTGGTTGCTTACCGTTGCCAGCATTTCCCGGCGTGAGTACAGCAATTCAAAGTTCTGTCGAACGTTCTTCTCAAGCATCGGCCCCATACAGCGAACCAAATGCAGCAGAACAACATTATGCGCGGCTTCTGTTACAGCAACCTGATACTGCATAACCGCATCAGCTTCTGCGTCCAGATCCCCGCTGTCCTGGGCGGTCTGAATACCCACGTGACAATCGCGAATGCGCGCCAAATCATCCTCAGTGCCTCTGAGCGCCGCATAATAGGCAGCAATCCCTTCAAGGGCATGGCGTGTTTCAAGGAGATCGAATTGTGATTCAGGATGGTCAGCCAGTAACTCGGCCAGCGGATCGCTCACGCTTTGCCACAGGTTACTTTGCACGAAAGTGCCACCACCCTGACGGCGCAGGAGCAGTCCCTTCCCTTCAAGGCTTTGGATTGCCTCTCGCAGAGAAGGTCGTGAAACATCAAACTGTTTGGCCAGTTCACGTTCTGGCGGAAGCTTTTCCCCGGGTCTTAAAGTGCCTTCGAGGATCAGGAACTCAAGTTGCTGCTCGATCACATCGGATAACTTAGGCTGTCGAATTTTGCTGTAAGCCATATATGTGCGGTTCTCTGCGAGTAGCGACTCTGTAAGTTGCCGGAGTCAATTGGTAATACCAATTTAAAAAACGTGGCCGTAAAGTAACAAAGTATTCACCTTGTGTCCATATGGCTACCCAGTAAATGCGTCGACCTCGCACAATTTAACAACTTTTTATCATTTCTCTTTTTTTCTGCCTTTAAGATCACATTTTTACGATCCTGAGCAAATTTAGCGTTAATTTGGTTATTTGTTATGCAGATGATGCATAAATCAGGTGCAAACTTTTTCGCATAACACTATTCTTGCCCGAACGGTAGATGATGCTGCTTTTTAGGCACAATCCAGCCGTAAATAATTAAATACAAAAAGTGTAATTATCGCCTTACATTCTTTCTAACACGCAGAATGCTATGGGTTTTGCCCCAATGACAGAGGACAGGTAAATGGTTGATCAACAACATGGCGATGAGCTGAAGCGCGGCCTTAAAAACCGTCACATTCAGTTGATTGCGTTAGGTGGGGCAGTCGGAACGGGCCTGTTTCTGGGCAGCGCCTCCGTTATCCAGTCGGCGGGACCGGGGATTATTCTCGGCTACGCTATCGCGGGTTTTATCGCTTTTCTGATTATGCGTCAGTTGGGTGAAATGGTCGTGGCAGAGCCGGTTGCCGGTTCTTTCAGCCATTTTGCCTACAAATACTGGGGTGGTTTTGCCGGTTTCGCTTCAGGCTGGAACTACTGGGTTCTGTACGTGCTGGTGGCGATGGCAGAACTGACCGCCGTCGGTAAATATATTCAATTCTGGTGGCCGGAAATCCCGACATGGGCTTCTGCGGCTGTCTTCTTCGTGCTGATCAACGCCATCAACCTGACCAACGTGAAAGTGTTTGGTGAGATGGAGTTCTGGTTTGCCATCATCAAAGTGGTCGCAGTGGTCGCGATGATCCTGTTCGGTGGCTGGTTGCTGTTCAGCGATACCGCAGGGCCGCAGGCCACGGTGCGTAACCTCTGGGAACAAGGAGGATTCCTGCCGCACGGCATGACCGGGCTGGTGATGATGATGGCGATCATCATGTTCTCGTTTGGTGGTCTGGAGCTGGTCGGTATCACGGCTGCTGAAGCCGATAATCCTGAAGTCAGCATTCCAAAAGCTACCAATCAGGTTATCTACCGCATTCTGATTTTCTATGTGGGCTCACTGGCCGTTCTGCTTTCCCTGATGCCGTGGACCCGCGTCGGGCCCGACACCAGCCCGTTCGTCCTTATCTTCCATGATCTGGGCGATGCACTGGTGGCAAATGCCCTCAACGTGGTCATCCTCACCGCCGCGCTGTCGGTCTACAACAGCTGCGTATATTGCAACAGCCGTATGCTGTTCGGCCTGGCTCAGCAAGGTAATGCACCGAAAGCACTGCTGAACGTCGATAAACGTGGCGTACCTGTCGCTTCTATCATGGTATCTGCGGCCACCACGGCACTTTGCGTACTGATTAACTACCTGATGCCGGGTGAAGCGTTTGGTCTGCTGATGGCACTGGTGGTTTCTGCACTGGTTATCAACTGGGCCATGATCAGCCTTGCACACATTAAATTCCGTCAGGCAATGCGCCGTGAAGGGGTGGAAACCAAGTTCAAAGCGCTGCTTTATCCGCTGGGTAACTACATCTGCCTGCTGTTCATGGCCGGGATTCTGGTGATCATGGCGATCACGCCAGGTATGGCGATTTCCGTCTGGTTGATCCCTGTGTGGCTGGTGATCCTCGGCCTCGGTTACTGGTTCAAGAATCAGCAGAGCGGTAAGTCCGTTAAAGTCTGACCCTGAAAGGTTGTTTGACATGACGGAGGGGTTTAAACCGCGAATTGTTTAAACACCACCGGTTTCAAAAAAATCACGCGCGCCCCGGTCCGGTTTCAATGGCCGGGGCGCTTTGTTATCTGTGTCACACTTTACCCAGCATGACCAAATCGTCCATCTTCACGACTCTTACCTCCTGACTCCTCAGCCCCTCCCGCGCCAATACTCTTGGCTATCAAACAGTTTCTTAACAACTCACTTATTAACTACTAGCCGGAGACTACATCCATGAAGGAAGGCGCGCTGTCATTTAGAGAGAAAGTGGCGTACGGCATGGGGGACGCAGGGTGCAACATGATTGGCGGCGCCATCATGCTGTTTCTTAATTATTTTTATACGGACGTTTTCGGTCTGGCTCCTGCTTTGGTGGGCATATTACTGCTTTCGGTACGCGTCATTGATGCCGTCACCGACCCGATCATGGGGGCTATCGCCGACCGTACCACAACCCGCTGGGGCAGGTTCCGTCCTTATCTGTTATGGATATGTGTGCCTTATGTCCTGTTCAGCGTGCTGATGTTTACCACGCCAGACTGGTCCTACAACAGCAAAGTAATCTATGCATTTGTCACCTACTTCCTGATGTCGCTGACCTATACGGCCATCAACATCCCTTACTGCTCGCTCGGCGGTGTGATCACGGCCGACCCTCATGAGCGCGTTGCCTGCCAGTCATACCGCTTCTTTATGGTAGGGATTGCCACGCTGATTTTGTCTTCAACATTACTGCCGATGGCCGACTGGTTCGGTGGCGCCGACAAAGCGAAGGGCTATCAGATGTCGATGGGTGTCATGGCGATCATCGCGCTATTTATGTTCCTGTTCTGCTTCAGCTTTGTGAAAGAACGTATCCAGCCGGCGGTGCCTTCCAAACATGCGCTCAAATCTGACCTGAAAGACATCTGGAAAAACGACCAGTGGGTGCGCATTCTGCTGCTCACCTTCTGCAACGTGTGTCCGGGCTTTATCCGTATGGCAGCAACCATGTATTACGTTACCTGGGTGATGGAGAAATCCACCTCGTTCGCCAGTATGTTTATCAGCCTCGGCGTGGTTGGCATGATGATTGGCAGCGCGCTGGCGAAACCGCTGACGGATAAATACTGCAAACTGAAAGTGTTCTTCTGGGCAAACATCATTCTGACCATTTTCTCCTGCGGCTTCTATTTCCTCGATCCGCACGCGACAACGCTGATTTTGGTGGCCTACTTCATCCTGAACATCATGCACCAGCTCCCTTCCCCGCTGCACTGGTCACTGATGGCGGACGTGGATGACTACGGCGAATGGAAAACCGGCAAACGTATCACCGGCATCAGCTTCTCCGGTAACCTGTTCTTCCTGAAATGCGGCCTGGCTGTGGCCGGGGCAATGGTCGGATTCCTGCTCTCTGGTTATGGATACGATGCGGGTGCTGCCCGTCAAAGCGATCACGCAATCAACGGTATCGTGCTGCTGTTCACGGTGATCCCAGGCATTGGCTATCTGATCACTGCAGGCGTGGTGCGTTTACTGAAAGTTGACCGCGAGATGATGCGCACCATCCAGTCTGATCTTGAAATCCGCCGCCGTAATTATCGCGAGCTGAATGAATATCACGACACGAAAAATGCACCGGACGCAGGTTCCGTTCCGCTGCACAGCAAGGAGCTTAAACATGAGTAACTATCCAAATCCCCTTATCGAGCAACGTGCCGACCCGCATATCTGGCTGCACAACGATGGTAATTATTACTTCATCGCCTCAGTGCCGGAATATGACCGGCTGGAAATCCGTCGTTCTGAAACGCTGGCTGGCCTTGCCGATGCGCCTGCAAAAATCATCTGGCATAAACCCGATACCGGCCCGATGAGCGCACTTATCTGGGCGCCGGAGCTGCACTTCATCGACGGGAAATGGGTGATTTATTATGCCGCAGCGCCCTCGCAGGAGATTGTGGACGGATTATTCCAGCACCGTATGTATGCGCTGGTTTGCGAAGATGCTGACCCGCTCAGCGGAGTCTGGCAGGAGAAAGGCCGGATCCAGACCCCTCTCGACAGCTTCTCGCTTGACGCCACGCATTTTGAGCATCAGGGGAAAAATTACTACCTGTGGGCGCAGAAAGATCCGGCTATTCAGGGCAACTCCAACCTGTATCTGGCCGAAATGGAAAACCCGTGGACACTGAAATCGCCCCCCGTCATGCTCAGCAAACCTGAGCTGGACTGGGAAATCATCGGTTTTTGGGTAAACGAAGGCCCGGCAGTGATTAAGCATGGTGATAAGATTTTCATCACCTATTCCGCCAGCGCCACTGATGAAAATTACTGCATCGGTTTACTGACGGCGGATATCAACAGCAATCTGCTGGACGCTAAAGCCTGGCGTAAATCTGACCGTCCGGTATTCACCACTCACGCGGGAAACAGACAATTCGGCCCCGGCCACAACAGCTTCACCCGCAACGAACAAGGTGAGGATGTGCTGGTTTATCACGCGCGCAATTACACTGAGATTGAAGGTGACCCGTTGTACGATCCAAACCGCCATACCCGTATCAAAACCTTCCGCTGGGATGAGAACGGACTGCCGGACTTCGGTGAACCCGCCGCAGATAACCGCCCGCTGATGCTGCAACAACCCTTTAAGTCCTGAATAACATGCAAAAAGCCCGGCCATGTGAATGTGCCGGGCTTTTTTATGCAGATTTTATATAGCGCAGACAGGCGGTACTTTTGCCGTTAAATCAACGCACCATAAATCGTTAACAGCGCAACCACGACCAGAATGATCATAGTGACCTTCCGTGCCAGCCCGACGGCTGCACGCGGCGTCTGAACCGGATCCGTATGGGGATCGCGTGCCAGAGAGAACTGCGCAAGGCGGGTCAGAACGTGATATTGCGAAGAATGAATATCTCCCAGCGAGGCGAACCACGCCGGTAACGCTTTTTCACCGTGCCCGAGCAGGGCATACGCCGCGCCCGCCAGCCGCACCGGGATCCAGTCCAGAATATGCAACAGGCTATCGACACCGGACTGAGCACGTTTAAGCGGGGTCATGTGGCGCGCCAGCCAGGTCTGATAGCCACGTAATACGGCATACCCACCCAGTGCGACAGGCCCGTAAGGCCCGCAGACCACGAACCAAAATAGCGGCCCCAGATAATAACGGAAGTTAATCCACAGCAGCGCATTTTGCAGCTCCCGCAAACGAGCCTCTTCACTGCAGTCCGCAGGCAGGCCGTGAATCAGCGCCAGCTCCTCCGCCATTTCTTTCGTGGCATCAATATTGCCCTGACGGGCTGATTTGAGATAGGCGCGATAGTGTTTGCGTTTAACGCCAGCACCGATACACAACAGACAGATAATCACCCATAACACCAGTGACGGAACGCCGAAGAACAGGCCCTGCACTGCACGCAAAATCGCCCAAATGACCGCCATCCAGACCACGGTTATCGCCAGCGTTTTCGCCAGAGACGTCTGCCGTCCACGGTTGAAAATCACCTCAAACCGATGATCCAACTGCCAGTGTTCACCCAGTTTGAACAACCGTTCCCAAGCCAGCACCAGCAATAAAGTAAATAACGTCATCGATTCTCACTCTCTCTCAACACATCACTCGCAGAAAACAGAAACCCGAACCCGCGTTCATTCACGAGTCAGCAGAGACATTTTGCCCTGCGATGGGTGTTAACAGCTTGCGATAAAATGCCCAGTCAAACTCAGGACCAGGATCCGTTTTACGCCCTGGCGCGATGTCACTGTGTCCGGTAATGGCATCCAGACTAATCGGATAGTGCTTAATTAACAACTCGGTAACGCTTGCGAGGCTGCGATATTGCGCCTCGGTGAAAGGCTCGAAATCAGTGCCCTCCATTTCAATACCGATAGAAAAATCATTACATCGCTCCCGCCCCTGCCAGCTTGAAACGCCCGCATGCCAGGCACGTTTATCAAAAGGCACATATTGGACGATTTCGCCGTCACGCCGGATCAGGCAATGCGCGGCAACGCGCAACTGGTGGATCCCTTCGAAATAAGGATCATCCTGCGGATTCAGCGTGCCGGTAAACAGCTGGTCAATATAAGGGCCACCAAATTTTCCGGGCGGCAAACTGATGTTATGGATCACTAACAGCGAGGGGATTTCGTCTTCAGGACGGAGATCAGAATGGGGAGAAACTACCTGCCGGGCCCCGGCAATCCAGCCATGTTCTAAGTGCATCAATGACCTCAATGATGTGCTTGGGTGGTACTTATCACAGCAACAGGGTAGCATGTTTTTTTGTCCTTCTTATCCGCCATTTCGGAGTATTTGTATGTCTACCCGCAGCTACAGCCCTGAAAGTCGCCGCGCACAGTTACTCGAACGTATCCAGAATGATATCCCCTTACTTGTGACTCAGGCTTTGGGTGAAGACCTTGGCGGCGAAGCCAATGCCAACAATGACTTAACTGCGCAATTGTTGCCGCAAGACAAGAGTGCAAGCGCGACAATTATCACCCGTGAAGCCGGTGTTTTTTGTGGCCAGCGCTGGCTGGATGAAGTCTTCACCCAGTTGGCAGGCGATAAAATCACCGTCAAATGGCATGTCAAAGACGGCGATACCCTGTCTGAAAACCAGACATTATGCGAGCTATCCGGATCTGCCCGCATGCTGCTGACCGGCGAACGTACTGCGCTCAATTTTGTCCAGACGCTCTCTGGCGTAGCCACCGAAGTCAGCCACTATGTGAAGTTGCTGGCAGGCACCAAAACGCAACTGCTGGATACGCGTAAAACCTTGCCCGGCCTGCGCACTGCGCTGAAATATGCCGTGCTGTGCGGCGGCGGTAGCAATCACCGTCTGGGCCTCGCCGACGCGTTTCTGATCAAAGAAAACCATATTATTGCCTGCGGCTCGATCAAAGCCGCCGTCGAACGTGCGCTGTGGATCCACGCGGATGTGCCGGTTGAAGTAGAGGTCGAGTCACTCGACGAACTTCAGCAGGCGCTGGATGCCGGTGCTGACATCATCATGCTGGATAACTTCACCGTGCCGATGATGCGCGAAGGCGTCACCCTGACTGCTGGCCGCGCATTGCTGGAAGTGTCTGGCAACGTCACCAAAAAAACACTGCGCGAATTCGCTGAAACGGGCGTGGATTACATTTCTGTTGGCGCACTGACCAAACATGTCCGCGCGATGGATCTCTCGATGCGTTTCAACTGATTAACCGATGCGCTATTGCCCCGGATATCCTTTCCGGGGCAATACGACTTCTTCGGACTATTTCGTACTTGCCGCATTACCCTCTCATTCTCCTCTGCCCGCTGCCAACCCTCTTTTTAAACGCCGCATCATTATTGCGAGACGCCGCGCAAAAGTTTTGACAGCCTTTTTCCCTTGCATAGTTATCCTGGAAGGCATCGCGGAGAAGCCATAAATGACGCTGGAATCAGAATTTCTCTCCGTTTAGTTTGCTGCCTGAGCAACATCCATGCAGTTACACAAAACGGAGAAAGCCATGCACCGGCAACAAGGATTTACCCTTATAGAACTGATGGTGGTCATCGCAATTATTGCGATCCTGAGCGCCATCGGCATTCCCGCCTACCAAAGTTACATCCAGAAAGCAGCCCTGACTGACATGCTGCAAACCATGGTGCCCTATAAAACCGGCGTCGAGCTGTGCGTGATAGATGCAGGTGCACTGACGAGCTGCAACGCAGGCACGCAGGGGATCCCTGCGACGGCCACCAGCCGTTACGTCAGCCAGATACAGGTGAACGCGGGGGTGATTTCACTGACAGGCCAGCAGGCGCTTAAAGGCCTGAGCGTTGTGATGACTCCCGCCCCGGATATCCAGGCAGGCGGTATTGTCTGGAGCAGAAGCTGCACCAATGCCGAGAGTTCGTCGATGGTGGAAGCATGCGAAAGCGTATTCCGCTTTGATACCACAGGAGCGCCATGATGAACGATATGCCACTGCGTCCCGTTTCCCCGCCTGACAGCGATCGCCTGCAAAGCGAAGCGTCGCTTGAGGCGCTTTGTCAGCGTTATAAAGCGGTGATACTGCACCGAGACGATCAAACCTTGCGCGTCGCCTGCCATGAGGCGGAACCCGATGCCGAGACGTTAGGCAATGTTTTGCGTTTTGCCAGCGAACTGAAAGTTCAGCTGGAGCGCTGGCCGCAGGCAAGGCTGGAACAAATGATGGAAAAAGACGGTGCGGAATCACCACAAGAAGCAGGGAATGGGGATTCTAAAAGGCCGGAAGCCAACGAACTGAACGACCAGAGTGACGCGCCGGTGATTAATGTTCTTAATCAGATCCTGAGACAAGCGATTACCCGCCGGGCATCGGATGTTCATTTCGAACCTTATGAAAACTGCTTCCGTGTCCGAGTACGCATTGACGGCGTGTTGCAGGAGATCCCCGGCCCTGAGTTTTCGATGGCGGCCAGCGTCTGTGCAAGGCTCAAAATCATGGGGCAACTAAACGTGGCTGAACGTCGTTTACCACAGGACGGACAGCTGTCGGTGGTGCTGCAAAATCAGCGTTACTCGATGCGCGTTTCCTCTTTGCCAACGCTGCATGGCGAGAAAATCGTGCTGCGTATTCTGCACATGACCCAGCAAGATCTGGCGATGTCACAGCTGGGGCTCACCCTGAGAGATCTGGGATATTTCAAGGCGGCACTGAAACATCCACAGGGGCTGATTCTGGTCACCGGCCCGACCGGCAGTGGCAAGACCGTGACGCTCTACAGCGGCTTGCGTGAGCTGAATGCCATCTCACGCAATATTTGCAGCGTGGAAGATCCGATCGAAATTCCCGTCAGCGGTATTAATCAAACGCAGATTAACAGCAAAACAGATCTCAGCTTTGCCAGTGTTTTACGAGCGTTACTGCGTCAGGATCCTGATGTCATCATGGTCGGTGAGATCCGTGATAAAGAAACGGCTGAGATCGCGGTAAAAGCAGCGCAAACCGGGCACCTGGTACTTTCAACGCTGCACACCAATTCTACCTGCGAAACCTTGACCCGCCTGCGTCAGATGGGCATCGAAGGCTTTCACATTGCCGCCAGTTTGCGGCTGGTGATTGCCCAACGGCTGGTGCGAAAACTCTGTCCGCATTGCCGTAAGGCGCACATGTCATTTGTCGGGAATGGCGAAAACGGACAAGGAAGACAAGTACCGCTCTGGCAGGCAGCCGGATGTCATCAGTGTTTTTCAGGCTATTACGGACGGACAGGTATTTATGAAACGCTGAACATCACGCCCCGTTTACAACAGGCGCTGGTTGCAGAAGCCACCGTGAACGAACTTATCAAAATCGCCCGCGAGCAGGGGCAGATCACCTTACAGGAAGCCGGGATGCTGCTGGTGGAACAAGGTATTACCTCGCTTGAGGAACTCTATCGCGTCACCGGCGAGGGAACCGGTGCATGAGTGATTCGTCAGTGCTTCATCAAACGTGGCGGCTCTATCACTGGCAGGCTATCGATAGCCAGGGAAGTATCCAGGATGGCGACAGCATTGAGGTCAGTAAAGAGGGCATTTACCAGCAGCTTTTCGCTGCTGGTTTGCAGCCGCTAAAGATTCACATGAAGCAGAGCCTGCACCGGCGTTTCTGGAAGAATCAGGAGCGGGTATCGATAATCAGGCAGCTCGCCACATTGTTGCAGGCGGGGCTGCCGCTGGTTAACAGCCTTACGTTGCTGGCCGGTGAACATCCGAAACCAGCATGGCAGTGCGTCCTGCACAATATCGCCAAAGGGGTACGCGAAGGTAAACCTTTATCGGAAATGCTCAATGCGTATCCGGACGTCTTTCCGGATATCTACCGGCAGATAATCTCCATTGGTGAGCTCACAGGACAACTGGATCAGTGTTGTTTACAACTGGCAGCCCAGCAGGAGCAGCAAGCGGAACTGAAGGCGAAGGTGAAAAAGGCATTGCGCTATCCGCTGATTGTCAGCGTTATCGCCACCCTGGTGACGCTGCTGATGCTGACGATGGTTCTGCCAGAGTTTGCCAAAATCTACGCATCCTTCGATGCGCAGTTACCCTGGTTTACCCGCATGCTGGTAGCCACCTCTGAGGTTTTGATTGGAACTGGCCCGTGGCTGGCAGGTGTTTTATCCCTTTGCTGTTTTGCTTATCTGCGCAAATTGCATCCGCAAAAAAGGTGGAAACTCAGGGAACAAAAGCTGCTGCTCACGCTGCCGTTAACATCACGGCTGGTCACCGACAGCTGCCTGAGCCAGATATTTCAGACCTTGGCGATGACGCAGCAGGCGGGTATGACATTGATTGCAGGGCTGGCAGCCGCATCGGCCTCAATGTCTAACCTGCATTTTCAGACCGCACTCGGTCAGATCCGTGAGCAGATTATGCAGGGTGTGCCCTTACACAAAGCTTTTGTACAGTCGCCGCTGTTTCCTTCGCTGTGCCAGCAACTAATCAAAATAGGTGAGGAGTCAGGATCGCTGGATGAGTTACTGCTGAAACTGGCGCATCTGCATAATGAAAAAGCAAATTCGCTGGCAGACACCTTGTCACAAACGATTGAACCGGTACTTATGGCAGTAATGGGCGTGATTGTTGGCGGATTAGTGATAGCGATGTATCTGCCGATATTCCAGCTGGGCTCGGTGATGGGCTGAGGATGGCAATGTTAAGTTTGTGCATAAACAGAAAACGGCGAAAAATATTTCGCCGTTATTTAGCCTGAATGACGATGGGTTATTTGCCGCCGAACAACCGGTTTTCCTGCTCCGCAACGCGGATAAAGGTAGTGCGTTTCGTCAGCTCTTTCAGGCGGTCGGCGCCCACATAGGTGCAGGCTGAACGCAAGCCGCCGAGAATATCGCGCACAGTGTTTTCAACCGGACCACGAAGGGGTAATTTCACCGTTTTGCCTTCTGCCGCGCGATATTCTGCGACGCCGCCCACGTGGCGTTTCATCGCTGATTCAGAACTCATGCCGTAAAACAGCATGAATTTTTCGCCGTTTTCTTCAACCACTGAGCCTTCGCATTCTTCGTGCGCAGCCAGCATACCGCCGAGCATTACGAAATCGGCACCGCCGCCGAAGGCTTTGGCCACGTCACCCGGAACAGCACAGCCACCATCGCTGACGATCTGTCCGCCTAAACCATGGGCTGCATCAGCACATTCAATCACGGCAGAAAGTTGCGGATAACCTACACCGGTTTTGACGCGGGTGGTACAGACAGAACCCGGACCGATACCAACTTTAACGATGTCTGCGCCAGAGAGGATCAATTCTTCCACCATTTCACCGGTGACAACGTTACCTGCACAGATCACTTTATCCGGGCAAGCTTCACGCACACGCCGCAGGAAATCCACAAAGTGTTCTGAATAGCCGTTAGCAACATCAAGACACACAAACTTCAGCAGAGGCGACATCGCGAGAATTTGCAGGGTTTTGACGAAATCAGCTTCTGACGTTCCGGTTGAAACCATCACATTGCGCAGTACTGATTCATCAGCAGAGGAGATGAAAGCTTGCCATTGCTCTACGGTGTAATGCTTATGGACTGCAGTCAGCATCCCGAATGATGCCAGCACAGTCGCCATACGGAATGTCCCAACGGTATCCATATTGGCGGCAATAATTGGCGTACCAGACCAGCTGATAGCAGAGTGTTTAAATGTGAAGGTGCGCTCCAGCTCTACTTCGGAACGGCTTTTGAGGGTGGAACGTTTCGGGCGGATAAGTACGTCTTTAAAACCTAATTTCAAATCTTCTTCAATGCGCATGACGGGTTTGTCCTGGTTTGGCGACGGGTCGCTAGGGTGGCAGCAGAAAATTAGACACCCTTTCCAGTGGTTTTATCATACACAGGAAAATGACAACGGCAAGATGGCTTTTACAGCGCACATCACAGACTTTTGATTGTGTAGCTGATTAATTTTTCCAGTCCAAAACCAATACGAGAGCGGCTTGCACTTACTCATAATCTCTTTATCATTTACCCAACTAATTCTATCAGAGCATCAGCATGGCCTATATCGTTGCATTGACCGGAGGCATAGGAAGCGGAAAAAGTACCGTAGCCGAAAGCTTTGCCCGCCGCGGGGTGAGCATTGTCGATGCTGATATCATTGCACGTCAGGTTGTGGCTCCCGGTGAACCTGCGCTGGATGAACTGAGCAAACACTTTGGTAAAGATATTATTCTTGATGATGGTTCGTTAAATCGAGCCGCTTTGAGAGAATGCATTTTCAGTCATCCGGCTGAAAAAGCCTGGGTGAATCAACTGCTCCATCCCGTTATTCATGCGCGTACTCAGCAGTTTATCAGGCAGGCTGAAACGGCTTACGTGCTGTGGGTGGTGCCGTTACTGGTTGAAAATGGATTACAGGCGCAGGCAAATCGCGTTTTAGTTGTAGACGTTGATCCACAAACCCAGCTTGTGCGCACAATGCAGCGCGATGGCATCAGCCGTCAGCAGGCTGAAAGTATTATTGCTGCGCAGGTGAGCCGTGAAAAACGACTGGCCCGCGCGGATGACATTATTGATAACAGCGGCGATCCTGAAACGATTGAATCGCGTGTTGCCCAATTACATAGCCGCTATTTAACATTTGCGGCATCAGTATCCCCTGAATAATTCATCAGAATATCAAGGGGAAAACAGACAGGATATTGCCAAGCATGAGTGAAGCAGCAGCCACCGTTCTTTTTGAACATCCTCTAAATGAAAAAATGCGTACCTGGCTACGCATTGAGTTTTTGTTACAGCAACTGCATGCCAATGCGCAAGTTACTGCTATTTCTTCTGCGTTGCTGTTTTTCCGCACTGCATCCGATCTGCTGGATGTTTTAGAGCGCGGGGAAGTACGTACGGATTTGCTGAAAGAGCTGGAAAGACAGCAACAGAAACTCTCCCAGTGGCAGGATGTCCCTGGCGTAGATATATCTCGCATTGAAGGAATTCGGGCAGAGCTAAAGCAGTGCGCGGGCATCCTGATGAAAGCACCCAGAATTGGTCAGGCATTGAAAGAAGACCGGATGATCGCGCTGGTTCGTCAACGCCTGAGCATTCCTGGCGGTTGCTGCAGCTTTGATTTGCCGACGCTGCATATCTGGCTGCATTTGGCACAATCTCAGAGGGATGGCGAAGTACAAAACTGGCTGGAAACTCTGGCGCCGTTAAATAACTCGCTCACAATGGTACTGGATTTAATCCGTCAGTCAGGCGTATTCCGCAATCAAATCAGCCTTAACGGCTTTTTCCAGGACAATGCGGAAGGCGCAGATCTGTTACGATTACGTCTGTCGATGGAAAATCTGCTTTACCCGCAAGTGTCCGGGCACAAAACCCGTTATGCCATTCGCTTTTTACCCCTCGACAGCGAACATGGTGTGGTTCCCGCGCGACTGAATTTTGATCTTGCCTGCTGCTAGGAGTTGCAAATGGATCCCGAAATTATTGAAGTAAATTGCCCGACCTGTGGCAAAACAGTGGTCTGGGGCGAACAAAGCCCTTACCGCCCATTTTGTTGTAAACGCTGCCAGTTGATCGATCTCGGCGAATGGGCCGATGAAGAGAAACGTATTCCCAGCAAAGGGGATATCAACGATCTGGATGAGTGGAGCGAAGAAGAGATTTAACGCAGAAAACCAGCGTAGAAAGGAATGATACAGAAAGGGGCTTCAGCCCCTTTTTTGCGAGAGGTATAACATTATAACTGGTTATTTTTCAGTGCTTTGACTATCTCTTCGTTCGCTGGCGGAAATTCAGTTTCATCCAACTCAGACTGTGCAACCCAGCGCTTAGGCTGTCCCTCTTTGCCGTAAGGTTCGCCCTGCCAGCTTTCTACCAAAAAGAAATGCAAAGTGATAATGCGATCGGAGAAGCGATGCTCTAACGTTTTCAGTAACACTGGAGATGTTGCATTTATCCCCACTTCTTCCTGTAACTCACGAATTACGGCCTGTTCCGGCGACTCACCCGCTTCTATCTTTCCGCCGGGAAACTCCCAACATCCGGCCATGTGTGATGAGGCATCACGCTGGGTGATAAAAATTTCTTTCTGCTCATTGCGGATGATGCCGACTGAGATATTCAGTTGCTTAATCGTCACAGTTCTCACCTTTCTCCTGACCAAGAATCCTGTACTGAAACCGTACTTTTTAAGACAAAAATAAAGGCGGTGATTAGCCGCCTTTAAGATTAACACGATGACTTAGCCTGAGATCTTACTTTTGCAGGCTGCCATGGCATTGTTTGTATTTCTTGCCGGAACCGCATGGGCAGAGATCGTTACGACCTACTTTGCGTTCGCCAGAAGAAGCAAGACGCGCGGCTTCGGCCACTTCGATTTCCTGCTGATCCTGATGGCTCAGCTGTTGCTGACGTGCCAGACGTTCAGCTTCTTCACGACGCTGAATCTCCATCGCTTCTACTTCTTCAGGCATACGTACCTGTACTTTGCTGAGTACGCTGACCACTTCGTATTTCAGCGATTCCAGCATAGAAGCAAACATGGCGAAGGATTCACGTTTGTACTCCTGCTTTGGATCTTTCTGCGCATAGCCACGTAAGTGAATCCCCTGACGCAGGTAATCCATTGCGGCCAGATGCTCTTTCCACAGGGAATCGAGGGTTTGCAGCATCACGCCTTTTTCGAAGTTGCGCATCATTTCAGCGCCAACCACTTCTTCTTTACGGGCGTAAGATTCTTTCGCGATTTCCATGATACGGTCGCGCAGTGTTTCTTCATGCAGTTCAGGCTCTTTATCCAGCCACTCCGAAATCGGCATTTCCAGCTCGAAATCGGTTTTCAGACGCTGTTCCAGACCTTCAACATCCCACATTTCTTCCAGAGACTGTGGCGGAATGTAGCTGTCGATAGTGCTTTTGAACACGTCTTCACGAATGCTGGCGATGGTTTCGCTTACGTCGGACACGTCCAGCAGTTCGTTACGCTGGCTGTAGATCGCACGACGCTGGTCGCTTGCCACATCATCATATTCCAGCAATTGCTTACGAATATCGAAGTTGCGGCTTTCTACTTTACGCTGCGCATTAGCAATCGCTTTGGTCACCCAAGGATGCTCAATGGCTTCGCCTGGTTTCATCCCCAGTTTACGCATCATGCCAGTTACACGGTCAGACGCGAAGATACGCATCAGAGCATCTTCCATGGACAGATAGAAGCGTGATGAACCCGCATCACCCTGACGACCCGCACGGCCACGCAGCTGGTTATCGATACGGCGTGATTCATGACGCTCGGTACCAATGATGTGTAAACCACCGGAAGCCAGCACGGCATCGTGACGAATCTGCCATGCCGCTTTAATTTCTGCGATTTTCTCGTCTGTCGCTTCTTCGCCGAGATTCTCAACTTCAACCTGCCAGCTGCCGCCCAATACGATATCCGTACCACGACCGGCCATGTTGGTAGCGATCGTTACCGCACTTGGCTGGCCCGCCTGGGACACAATGTCCGCTTCTTTAGCGTGGAATTTCGCGTTCAGTACGCTGTGTGCGATACCGGCTTTGGTCAGCTCATTTGAGACAACTTCTGATTTCTCAATTGAGATAGTCCCCACCAATACCGGCTGTCCATTCGCGGTGCAATTACGAATGTCTTCGATGATTGCGCCAATTTTTTCCATTTCTGTCATGTAGACCAGGTCGGCCATGTCTTTACGCACCATCGGGCGGTTAGTTGGCACAACAATGGTATCGAGTTTATAAATGGAACTGAATTCGAATGCTTCGGTGTCCGCAGTACCGGTCATACCGGCCAGTTTTTCGTACAGACGGAAGTAGTTCTGGAAGGTAATGGAAGCCAGCGTCTGGTTTTCGTTTTGGATATCAACGCCTTCTTTCGCTTCAACCGCCTGATGCAAACCATCTGACCAGCGACGACCCTGCATGGTACGGCCAGTGTGTTCGTCGACGATGATAACTTCACCGTCTTTCACAATGTAATCCACATCGCGGGTAAACAGCACGTGTGCACGCAGCGCTGCGGTCACGTGGTGCATCAGCATGATGTTAGTCGGGGAATAGAGGGATTCGCCCTCTTCCATGATACCCGCTTCCATCAGCAGTTCTTCGATCAGAATCAGACCGCGCTCAGTCAGGTGAACCTGACGCGCTTTTTCATCCACTGAGAAGTGGCCTTCGCCCTGGAAGGAATCGGAGTCTTCTTTTTCCTGACGGATCAGTTTTGGAATCAGCTTATCAACACGGGTGTACATTTCTGAGCTGTCTTCGGCCGGGCCGGAGATGATCAGCGGAGTACGCGCTTCATCGATCAAGATGGAGTCAACCTCATCCACCAGCGCATAGTGCAGCTTACGCTGAACACGTTCTTCAGGGCTGAACGCCATGTTGTCACGCAGGTAGTCAAAACCGTATTCGTTGTTGGTACCGTAGGTGATATCTGCAGCATAAGCCGCACGCTTAGCCGGAGAAGGCATACCCGGTAAGTTAATACCGATGCTCAGACCCAGGAATTCAAACAGTGGACGGTTATTTTCGGCGTCACGCTGTGCCAGGTAATCGTTGACGGTAACAACGTGAACGCCCTTACCGCTCAATGCGTTCAGATAAGCAGGCAGCGTTGCGGTCAGTGTTTTACCTTCACCGGTGCGCATTTCTGCGATGCAGCGTTCGTTCAGTACCATACCGCCGAGCAACTGCACGTCGAAGTGGCGCATGCCAAAGACACGTTTACTGGATTCACGTACGACTGCAAAAGCTTCAGGGATCAGATTTTCAAGCACTTCACCTTTCGCCAAACGCTCGCGGAACTCGTTGGTTTTCGCTTGCAGTTGCTCATCGGTCAACTTTTGAATTTCAGGTTCCATGCGGTTGATAAGGTCAACCACTTTGCGCATACGGCGCAGGGTACGATCATTACGGCTACCAAAAACTTTGGTCAATAATTTGATTAACATAGTGCTTAATATCTCTTGGAGGCCACCTGAGGTAGCCACTAATTTATTGATTTATAGATAGAGTTTACAATTACAGTCTGTTAAATCAGAGAGGCCGGGCCGGCACGAATGCCTTGCACCTGTGCTAACCACAGGCCGGTTTGATGCGATGAAGCATGAGAGAGGAAAGGCTGTTGCGTATGACGAATGATAACCGGAGGTTTGGATTCATGTGTCAGTAAGGCATTCAGGGTGACCAGTAAAGCGAGTTGCTGGACATGCAGCGGCTCTGCGTCTTTAGCAATGACTTCCGGTGCAGCGGTATAAACAACCTGGGGTGCCAGAGCAAAAGAAAGATGACGAATAACGGTACGTAGTGCATGCTGCTGCCAGTAATCGACACCGAAAGACGGGCGGCGATGCGCCTGGAGTAATGCCAGATTACTCAGCCCTGTACTGCCGATGTTGAGACGGTTTAGACTTGAAGACGTATTAGGAACGGCAACCAGTTCAGTTTGTGAGAGATTCGTCGACACGCCAAGGCTAGCCGCGACCATCCCCAGGAGGAGATGCGGCCAAAAATACCTTCTGCCAAATTGTCGCCAACGATTTAGAATACCAATCACACGTTTACAATCCGCCGGAGCCCATCATGCGCGATAGTCGCCCACAATTATTAGATATCCTGTTCGATGACGCCTCTTCAACGGAACAAAGCCCGCTGCGAATTGTTCAGCAGCGCGCTGCGGCTTTATTAAAACTAAACCGCGCAGTGAAGGGGCTTTTACCGTCACCCATGCAACCATGGTGTCGTGTCGGTAATTATCGACAGGGAGTTTTAGTGCTGGAAATTGCTAATGCCAGTTGGATGATGCGATTACGCTATGAACAACCCGCATTACTCTCTGCACTTCGAGCGCAAATTCTACCATCATTGTCATCAATCGACATCAGGATTAATCCCTCGTTGATGGCTAAAATGGAAAATGCTTCGCAAATTGCTCAGAAAAATAAAACGATCGCAGCAGAGTCTATGCCGGTACGGCATTTGAGTTCGCAGAGTGCTAATGAATTGAGAGGACTGGCGAGCCGAAGCCCGGAAAAACTGAGGAAGGCATTAGAACGACTGGCTGACCTGGCCGGAGAGAGTGCCAGAACAACCAGTCGTAATAAGTAAAACAGTAATATCTGTACCGATTATGCCAATACGGTAGAAGGGGCTTTAAAAGCCAATGGCACTTCAGCTTCATCCTGGAATGTAACGAGTTCCCAGGCTTCCTGCTGCGCCAATACCGCTTGCAGTAACTTGTTGTTCAGAGCGTGACCAGATTTGAATGCGGTAAACGCACCAATAATGTTATGGCCGCACATGAACAGGTCGCCGATAGCATCAAGCATTTTGTGACGAACGAATTCATCTTCAAAACGCAGACCATCTTCGTTAAGTACGCGGTAATCATCTACAACAATCGCACAATCAAAGCTGCCACCCAGGCACAAACCACGTGACTGCAGGTACTCGATATCACGCATAAAACCAAATGTGCGCGCACGGCTGATTTGGCGAACAAATGCTTCTGCAGAGAAGTTCATTTTGTAGCGCTGTGAGCTGGAATCAATCGCCGGGTGATTGAAGTCGATAGTGAAATCCAGAGAGAAACCATTGAATGGTTTGAACTCTGCCCACTTGTCACCGTCTTCAACACGCACAGTCTGCTTGATGCGCAGGAATTTCTTCGCGCAGTTCAGCTCTTCAATCCCTGCATCCATCAACAGATAGACGAAAGGTGCAGCACTACCGTCCATAATTGGCACTTCAGGTGCGTCGACTTCGATAACGATGTTATCAATGCCTAAACCTGCGAGGGCCGCATTAAGGTGCTCTACCGTAGAAATACGTACGTCATGCTCATTGACCAGGCAAGTACAGAGCATGGTATCACGCACGGATTTGGCATCTGCCGGGAAATCGACCGGTGGATTCAAGTCAGTGCGACGATAGATGACCCCGGTATTGGCCGGTGCAGGACGCAGAGTCAGGGTGACTTTCTTGCCGGTATGTAAACCGACGCCCGTCGCCTGAACGATACGTTTTAATGTACGTTGTTTGATCATCGTTTTTATCTCGCAATGTTATCCATCTATCCTGCCAACCTTTGAATAGTACATTAAGGTTGGCGGGACAGTTTAGCACAAAGAGCGGAGATCCTACAATTCAGACTAGTCTGCCTGCTTACGCAGGAAGGCTGGGATGTCCAGATAGTCGGGCTCTTTATTAGATTGCGCGCTTTGATCGTTGACCACTTTGGCAGCTGGCTTCGTTTCCTGCGGCAACGGAGACATCCCGTGCTGCTGGTAGCGATGATCCATAACAGGCTGGCTGGCTGGCTTGTTGGTCACCAAGGTGATCTCAGGACGTTTGTCCATGCCGATACCCGTTGCCACTACTGTTACGCGCAGTTCGTCATTCATTTCCGGGTCAAGAGAAGTCCCGATAACCACGGTGGCGTTGTCAGAGGCGAAAGCACGGATGGTGTTACCCACCGTTTCGAATTCATCCAAACGCAAATCGAAGCCCGCAGTAATGTTGACCAGAACACCGCGCGCGCCTGACAGGTCGATATCTTCCAGCAACGGGCTGGAAATCGCCATTTCAGCCGCTTCTTCAGCACGGTCTTCACCACATGCCACACCGGAGCCCATCATGGCATAACCCATTTCGGACATAACGGTGCGCACATCGGCGAAGTCGACGTTCATCAGACCCGGACGGGTGATCAACTCAGCAATACCCTGCACCGCGCCTTTCAGCACGTCGTTGGCCGCACCGAAGGCGTCCAGCAAAGAAATACCGCGACCCAGAACTTTCAACAGCTTGTCGTTCGGGATTGTGATCAGGGAGTCCACGTGTTTGGACAGTTCAGCGATACCCTGCTCCGCGAATGCCATGCGTTTTTTGCCTTCAAAGTTGAATGGCTTAGTCACGACAGCAACGGTCAGAATACCTAAATCTTTTGCTACTTCAGCAACCACTGGCGCTGCACCGGTACCGGTACCGCCGCCCATGCCCGCTGCGATAAAGACCATGTCAGCGCCTTCGAGCGCAGCTCGCAGGGCTTCACGATCTTCTTCAGCAGAATTGCGACCCACTTCCGGGTTCGCACCAGCACCCAGACCTTTGGTAATACCGCTACCGATCTGAATCGTCTGGCCTACTGCCGTTTTGCGCAACGCCTGAGCGTCGGTATTAACGGCAAAGAATTCAACACCTTCGATGCGCTCACGCACCATGTGTTCGACAGCGTTACCGCCGCCACCGCCGACGCCGATGACTTTAATCACCGCATCGTTGGTCAGTTCCATAGGTTCAAACATAGTTTCTCTCCGTTTTGTGCCTGTCGCGTCGGGATCGAAATACTTAAAAGCATGATCCCGTTGTTAAAACATTAAAACTCTTTTCTCAGCCAGCTATTGATTCGTTTGAACCAGTTGCCCACTGAGGCGCGTTTTTCCACTTCTGCCTCACCGCTGAGGTGAGACTCCTTCCCGTAGTGCAGCAGCCCTACAGCAGTTGAGTAGTAAGGTTCCTGCGCATAATCTGTCAGCCCGGTGATGTTCAGAGGTTGCCCGATACGCACCTGGGTATGGAATACCCGCTGCGCACAAGCTGCCAGACCATCAATTTGTGCTGCGCCGCCTGTCAAAACTATACCTGCGGCCAGATGATGTTTTACGCCCTGCTGACGTAACTGCTCCTGCAATTGCAAAATTTCGTCGTTCACAAGATTCAGCAATTCTGTATAACGAGGCTCGATAACTTCAGCCAGTGTCTGACGTTGCAGACTGCGTGGCGGACGTCCGCCTACGCTCGGCACTTCGACATTTTCGTCTTTGCCGACAATCGCCCCTAATGCACAACCGTGGCGAACTTTGATCGCTTCGGCATCGGTAGGTGGTGTGCCGAACGCGTAAGCGATATCACTGGTGACCACATTCCCTGCATAAGGGATTACCTTAGTATGACGCAGTGCGCCACCGGTATAAACAGCGATATCCATGGTTCCGCCACCAATATCGACGACACAGACACCTAATTCGCGTTCATCTTCGGTCAGAACGGCATAACTGGAGGCCAGACCGGCAAAAATGAGCTGATCAACTTTCAGGCCGCACCGTTCAACCGCTTTGACAATGTTCTTCGCCATATCGTTATGGCAGGTGATCAGGTGGACTTTAGCCTGCATACGCACGCCAGATAATCCGACCGGATTTTTAATGCCTTCCTGATAATCGATGGCATATTCCTGAGGAATGACGTGCAATACCCGATGCTCATCACGTACGCGTACCGACTTAGCGGTATGCACAACGTTCTCTACATCTTCCTGCGTCACTTCCTCTTCTGAAATAGGAACCATCCCTATTTCATTCTGACAACTGATATGTTTACCAGACAAAGCAAGGTAAACAGAGGAAATCTGGCAATCAGCCATCAATTCGGCCTGATCGATGGCACGCTGCACGCATTTCACCACCGATTCCAGATCGTTAACGCCACCTTTATCCATGCCCCGGGATGGGCAACTGCCCACACCGATAATGTTGACCATGCCATCGGGCAGAACTTCTCCCACCAATGCGGCGACTTTTGCAGTACCGATTTCCAGCCCAACTACCAGTTTTCTGTCCGTCGACTTGATCATTGTTGTTTAGCCTGTGCCTGATTCTGTTGCTGATTACTGTTTTGCTGGTCAATAAACTCTGGCGCCCAACCCACTGATGCACCGCTGTCATAACGTAAATCGACATAAGTGATGCGCTTTTTGTCGGCGTCAGCCTGTTGCTGGAAACGCGGATAAAGTTGGATAAAACGCTGTAAACGCCCCATCCGGTCATCTCTCCCCAATTCCAGCCGGATATCATTATCCAGGGTTAACTGCCACGAGTGGCGTGCACTCATTGCCACGGCTTTCAACGTGAACTTGCCGGCGGCCAGCGCCTGACTCATCGTTTGATAGCCTTGCAAAACATCCTGTTCACTGCCTTCCGGACCGTAGAGCAACGGCATTTTTTGATTGACGACACGTTCAGCAGGTATGCTGAATGACTTGCCGTCAGCATCAACCATGTGCAAATCATTCCAGTGTGCGACCGGCACATACTCCACCAGGTGAATCTTCAGTTCATTCGGCCATTGCTTACGGACGCTGACCTGTTTAATCCACGGCAATCGCTCAATCTGCTGTTGGATGACATTCACATCCTGCGTCATAAACGTGCCCGGCGCCCCTAAGGACAAGATCGCCTGACGAATATCGTCGTTAGTGGTGTAATGACGCTCGCCAGTCACCACCAGCTGAGACAGCGGCAGTCGGTTTGCGTCCTGCATCCAGACCACAACTGCCCACGCGCTCCACAAAATAGTGCCTGCAACCAGCAGCAGGAATACGATCCCTGCCAGCTGACCGCCGTTACTGCGACGGCCGCCATTATTGCTCTCGGCCGTCTCTCGCTCTCGGGTATTCAGGGCGGCTTGAGACATATCAGTCAGCCAGTTCCAGAATACGGAAAACTAATTGCGGGAAGCTCAGCCCGAATTGTTTCGCGGCCATCGGCACCAGGCTATGACTGGTCATGCCCGGTGAGGTATTCACTTCCAGCAGATTAAAACTGCCATCGCTGTCTTGCATCACATCAACACGCCCCCAGCCGCTGCAATCGAGCGCCTGATAAGCCTGCAATGCCAGTGCAGACAATTGCTGTTCCTGATCCTGGCTTAAACCGCTTGGACAAAAATACTGTGTTTCATCAGACAGATACTTCGCCTGATAGTCATAAAAGGTACCGGCAGGCTGAATACGGATCGAAGGCATAATTTGCTCGCCCACGATAGCCACGGTGTATTCAGGGCCACTCAGCCATTTTTCGATCAATACGTTATCGTCATGGCGGAAGCCTTCCTGCAAGGCAGGTAACAACTCATTTTCAGTCGTCACTTTGCTCATACCCACGCTGGAGCCTTCACGGCTGGGTTTGACGATCACCGGCAGGCCTAATTCAGCGATTTTTGCCGCCAACGCGCCCTGCCCTGCCGCTTCAATTTGTGAGCGATGCAGTGCCACGAACGGAGCAACCGGTAAACCCAGTGCCTGCCACACCAGTTTGGTGCGGAATTTATCCATGGTGAGTGCGGATGCCATCACGCCGCTGCCGGTATAAGGCAAACCAATTTGCTCCAGCAGCCCCTGCAATGTGCCGTCTTCACCCCCGCGACCGTGTAGCGCGATAAAGACTTTGCTGAAACCTTCTTCTTTGAGCAGTGCAACATTAAAGGTTTTGGTGTCGATGCCGTGGGCATCCACACCGGATTCACGTAAGCCAGCCAGCACCGCAGCGCCGGACTGCAATGACACATCGCGTTCTGCGGAAGTACCACCAAATAAGACTGCTACTTTCTCAGACATGATGTTCTTCACCTTTTTTCACTGGCTGCAATTTTTGGTCAGCCAATTTGCGGGCCACTCTGCCAATGGTCCCAGCGCCCTGAACCAGAACTAAATCGTCCCCTTCGAGGATCTGCGCCAGGCTTTCAGGCACAGCGTCAATGTCAGACACCAGAATGGGATCCAGCTTGCCACGCGCGCGAATGGTACGGCACAGCGAGCGGCTGTCAGCACCCGGGATCGGCGCTTCGCCAGCCGGGTAAACATCAAGCATAATCAGCACATCAACCTGAGACAGCACGTTGGCAAAATCATCGTACAAATCACGGGTACGCGTGTACCGGTGCGGCTGGAAAATCATGACCAGGCGTTTATTCGCCCAGCCCGCGCGTGCGGCTTTGACCGTCGCGTCCACTTCTGTCGGATGGTGACCGTAGTCATCAACCAGCATGGCGCTGCCGGATTTACCGTTCACATTTTCCAGCGCGAATTCGCCGAGGAAATCGAAACGACGTCCGGTGCCCTGAAAACCTTCCAGCGCGCGCAGTATGGCGTCGTCGCTGATGCCTTCATCGGTTGCTACCGCAACAGCGGCGGCAGCATTAAGGGCGTTGTGACGGCCCGGTGCATTCAGCGTCACCGTAATCTGCGGCAGATCATGACGGCGCAACGTAAAGTGCCCCTGCGCGCCTTCCTGACGATAACTTTCGATCATCACATCTGCATCTTCGCTGAAGCCGTAGGTAGTGATATGACGGCCAACACGGGGGATCAGCTCACGGATCACCGGATCATCGATACACATCACCGCACGGCCGTAGAACGGCAGGTTGTGCAGGAAATTCACAAAAGTCTGTTTCAGGTTTTCAAAATCACCCTGATACGTGTCCATGTGGTCTGCTTCGATATTGGTAACAATCGCCACCATCGGTTGCAGGTGCAGGAACGACGCATCGCTTTCGTCGGCTTCTGCAATCAGGAAGCGGCTTGAGCCTAAACGCGCATGCGTGCCTGCCGCTTTCACTAAACCACCGTTTACAAAGGTCGGATCCAGTCCGGCCTCGGCATAAATACTGGTCACCATCGCTGTCGTCGTAGTTTTACCGTGCGTACCTGCCACGGCGATACCGTGACGAAAACGCATCAGCTCGGCGAGCATTTCTGCACGACGGATCACCGGGATCCGCGCTTCGCGGGCGGCGACAATCTCCGGGTTATCGGATGAGATCGCCGTAGAAACCACCACTACGCTGGCATCGAGCACATTCTCCGGGCGGTGATTGAAATAAATCGTCGCACCCAGCGCAGTCAGTTGCTGCGTCACCGCATTCGGTGCCAGGTCAGAACCGCTGATCTGATAGCCTTCATTGGCCAACACTTCGGCGATACCACCCATGCCGGCACCACCGATGCCAACAAAGTGAATGTGCCGGACACGATGCATCTCGGGCACGAAGGTACGCAGTTTCGCCAATTGTTGTGTATTCACGTTTTTATTCACTATTTCAGGTTACTGATTAATCCGTTTCTTACGGCTGGGACCACGCAATGCATGGCCCGTTCAATTTCATTTTTTACTGGCGGCAACCACTTCGGCAGCCACGCGTTCTGTCGCATCAGGGATGGCCGCTGCGCGTGCAGCGCGTGCCATTTCCATAAGATGGGTTCTGTCCCATCCGGCCATCAGATCGGCCACTGCGGCAGCACTAAAATCTTTCTGCTCGATAATCTTTGCTGCACCGGCTTTCTCCAGTGGCAGCGCATTCCAGTACTGCTGACGATCTTTGTGCTGGAAGGGGATAAATATCGCCGGTAAACCCCCCGCAGCAATTTCGCTGACCGTTAAGGCACCGGAACGACACACCACCACATCCGCCCATGCGTATGCTTCTGCCATGTCATCAATAAATTCAGTGACTTTATGCTGAGTCTGGCCGACTTTTTCATAAGCCTGGTTCACTGACTCCAGCGCACCTTTACCGACCTGATGCCACAGCGTAATTTTGTCACCCATCAGCGCCGCCAATTCCGGCATGCTCTGATTAAGCACTCGCGCGCCCTGACTTCCGCCAATGACTAAAACGCGAATCGGCCCTTCACGCCCGGCCAGTCGGGTTTCTGGCAACTCCAGCGCCAGTACGTCGGTACGCACCGGATTCCCGACCACGTCTGCATGAGGAAATGCGCCGGGAAATGCCTGCAATACTTTTTTGGCAATGTGCGACAAACCTTTGTTGGTCATGCCCGCAATACCGTTTTGTTCGTGTAGCACCACCGGGATCCCCAGCGACCAGGCGGCTAATCCGCCGGGACCAGAAACGTATCCGCCCATGCCAAGCACCACATCCGGCTGGAAACGTTTCATGATGACTTTTGCCTGGCGCCACGCATGATATATGCGAATTGGGGCTGTGAGTTGCGCTTTCAGACCTTTCCCACGTAATCCTGAGATTTTAATAAAATCAATCCCAATACCGTGTTTAGGAACCAGATCTGCTTCCATACGATCTTCGGTTCCCAGCCAGCGAACTTCCCAGCCTTGCTCCATCAGATGATGTGCCACAGCCAGCCCCGGGAAAACATGCCCACCGGTACCGCCTGCCATCACCATTAACCGCCGGGTATTGCCACTCATCGGGCACTCCTTACAAACGCCTGGGCTTTAGCCAGCCGCGTTTCAAAATCCACTCGCAGCAATAACACGATTGCCGTCGACATAATGATCAGGCTCGAACCACCGTAACTGATGAGCGGCAGGGTCAAACCTTTGGTCGGCAACATTCCCGCTGCGGCCCCAACATTTACCAGCGCCTGGAAACTAAACCACACGCCGATTGAGCAGGCCAAAAAGCCGGAAAATCGCTGATCAAGCTCCAAAGCACGGCGTCCAATGGACATCGCGCGAAAAGCGACGAAGAATACCATCAACAGGGCTAAAACCACACCGAAATACCCCAGTTCTTCGCCTAAAATGGAGAAGATAAAATCGGTATGCGCTTCCGGTAAATACTCCAGTTTTTGCACCGAGTTACCGAGGCCTTGCCCCCAGAATTCACCACGGCCAAACGCCATCAGTGACTGGGTTAACTGGTAGCCACTGCCAAACGGATCGGCCCACGGATTCCAGAAGGATGTCACGCGGCGCATACGGTAAGGTTCGGCGATAATCAGCAGCACAACCGCAAAGGCTCCGGAGCCGATGATGGCCAAAAACTGCCACATTTTTGCCCCTGCCAGAAACAGCATCGCCAGCGTGGTGATAAACAGTACAACCACCGTACCGAGGTCAGGCTGAGCCAGCAGCAACACGGCCAGCACAACCATCACACCCATCGGCTTACAAAATCCCCAGAAATTGCTGCGCACCTCATCGACCTTGCGCACCAGATAGCTGGCGAGATAGCAGAACAGTGATAGCTTGGAAAACTCAGCAGGCTGAATACGCAGCGGACCAAAGGAGATCCAGCGCGATGCCCCGTTGACGGAACTCCCCACCACCAACACCACCAGCAGCATGACCACTGAGAGCAAAAGCAGCACGTTGCTGTATTTCTGCCAGACCGCCATGGGTACGCGCAGCGTGACCAGCGACATCCCAAATGCCAGTGCGAGGTAAATCGCATCACGTTTGGCAAACAGGAACGGGTCATCGGCCAGACGCTGTCCAATGGGCATCGATGCCGAGGTCACCATCACGAAACCGACAATCGCCAGACCAAAGGTCAGCCACAGCAGAGTCCGGTCATACAGCACCAGCGTCACGGCGTCATTTTCTTTGGCGCCCATCACCCAGTCGTTAAACTTTCTGACGAGACCCAGCCCCGGCATACGGATCCGCATCAGCCAAGCTCCTTCGCCAGCGCGGTGAAGACATCACCCCGTTGTTCAAAACTGCGGAACTGATCGAGGCTCGCACAGGCCGGAGAAAGCAGCACCATATCGCCGGAAACCACACGCGTGCTGATGTCACGCATCGCCAGCTCCAGGGTGTCAAACAATGAAGAGACATCGGGCCGTAAATCAGCCAGCTCTGCACCGTCACGGCCAAAGCAGTAAACGCGCAGATTGTCGCCCTGCAAATAACGGGTCAACGGAGAGAAATCAGCCGATTTGCCATCACCACCTAACAGCAGGTGCAACGTCCCCTCAACCTGCAGGCCATTCAGCGCCGCTTCGGTGCTGCCGACGTTGGTCGCTTTAGAATCATTTATCCAGCGCACGCCGTTATGTTGCCAGGCAATCTGGAAACGGTGAGCCAGACCGGTAAACGTGGTCAGTGCTTTCAGGCTGGAGGCATGTGGCACGCCGACAGCATCTGCCAGCGCCAGCGCAGCCAGCGCATTAGTATAATTGTGACGGCCAGTCAGCGGCATCTCATGGGTATTAAGAACTTTCTCGCCACGCACACGCAGCCAGATGTCATCCTGCTGACGGGTCAGGTGGTAATCACCGACATCCACACCAAAGCTCACGCAACGTTTATCTGCGCCCCGCACCGGCATGGTCAGCGCATCGTCTGCATTGACGACGCACAGCGCGGCGTTTTCATAGACTTTCAGTTTTGCAGCCCGATACTGCTGCAAGCCAAACGGATAACGATCCATATGATCTTCGGACACATTCAGGATCGTGGCCGCAGCAGCATGTAAACTTTCCGTGGTTTCCAGCTGGAAGCTCGACAGCTCAAGCACGAACAGATCGTATTCGTGATCCAGCATAGTCAGCGCTGGCAAGCCGATATTGCCCCCCACGCCGACGCGCCATCCGGCGGCTTTCGCCATTTCACCCACCATCATGGTCACTGTGCTTTTACCGTTTGAACCGGTGATCGCCACAATCGGCGTATCGGTTTCCCGGCAGAACAGTTCGATATCACCAACGATTTCCACACCGGCTTCTGCGGCGGCGCTCAGTGCTGGCGACGCCAGGGCAATGCCCGGGCTTGCGACGATCAAATCAGCGTCCAGCAGCCACTCTTCATTGAGCGAACCGAGATGGCGCTCAATGTTATCTGCAAGTTTGTCCAGTCCTGACGGGCTGACGCGGGTATCAATAACACGCGGCGTAACGCCACGTGCCACAAAGAAATCAACACAGGAGAGGCCGGTCAGCCCCAGCCCGATAATGACAACTTTTTTACCCTGATAGTCAGCCATAATTACCGCACCTTCAGCGTAGCGAGGCCGATCAACACCAGCATCAGCGAAATAATCCAGAAGCGTACGATGACACGCGGTTCCGGCCAGCCTTTAAGTTCGTAGTGATGATGAATAGGCGCCATACGGAAAATACGCTGCCCACGTAACTTAAAGGACCCGACTTGCAGGATAACCGACAGTGTTTCGACGACGAACACACCGCCCATAATCACCAGTAAGAATTCCTGGCGTAGCAGAACGGCGATGGTACCCAGCGCGCCGCCCAGAGCCAGAGAGCCGACATCGCCCATGAACACTTGTGCCGGATAGGTGTTAAACCACAGGAATCCAAGTCCTGCACCGACAATGGCGGTACACACGATCACCAGTTCCCCCGCATGACGCAGATAGGGAATATGCAGGTAACTGGCAAAATTCATGTTACCCGTCGCCCATGCGACCAGCGCAAAACCTGCTGCGACAAATACCGTAGGCATAATCGCCAGACCGTCCAGACCGTCCGTCAGGTTTACCGCGTTACTGGTGCCCACGATCACGAAATAGCTCAGCAGGATGTACAGCAGACCAAGCTGTGGCATGACGTCTTTAAAGAACGGTACAACCAATTCAGTCGCGGGCGTGTCTTTGCCGATGGCGTACATGGTAAATGCCGCGGCCAGCGCGATGACGGACTGCCAGAAGTATTTCCAGCGGGCTATCAGCCCTTTGGTGTCTTTACGCACGACTTTCCGGTAATCATCGATGAAACCGACAACACCGTAGCCAATAAGAACAAACAGCACGCACCAGACATACGGGTTCGACGGATATGCCCACATCAGCACTGAAATAGTGATAGAGGCCAAAATCATCAGGCCGCCCATCGTTGGCGTACCGCGTTTACTGAAATGTGATTCCGGGCCGTCGTTGCGAACAACCTGACCAAATGACATTTTTTGCAGACGGGCGATCATCCGTGGACCAATCCACAATGACAGGAAAAGTGCAGTCAGCAGGCTGACAATGGCGCGAAACGTCAGGTAGGAAAAGACGTTGAAGCCGGAATAATATTTGACCAAGTGTTCGGCCAGCCAAACTAACATGTTGCATTCTCCTGTAACGCGCGTACTACCTGCTCCATTGCGGCACTACGTGAACCTTTAATCAAAACGGTAATTACCGCATGTTCAGACAGTAAGCTCGTTAAACGGGCCATCAGGGCTGCCTTATCCTCTACATGCTCACCACAGCCACTGAGATCACTGATGATGCGGCTGTCATGGCCAATACTGAATACTTTGTCGATACCTGCGTCGCGGATGGCTTCGCCAACCTGACGATGGCAACTTTCGCTTTCCGCACCCAGCTCTGCCATATCGCCCACTGCCATTACGCGGTAGCCAGGCATCTCGGCCAAAACCTGCGCGGCAGCGGTCATGGAACCGACGTTGGCGTTGTAGCTGTCATCAAGAAGAGTTTTCCCTTCGCTCAGCACAATCGGGAACAAGCGCCCTTTCACTGATTGCAGCGTCGCAAGCCCTGCGCGTACGTTATCCAGCGAGGCACCGACTGAGAGTGCCAGCGCCGCAGCGGCCAGCGCGTTAGCGATATTGTGACGCCCAGGAACAGGCAGCGAGACATCAATGCTGCCCTGAGGGGAATGTAAGGTGAATGCGGTATTCAGCGGGCTGAGTCTGACATCCGAGGCGCTGAAGTCGATGTCAGCACGCTGGGTCGCAGAGAAACGCCAGACCTTTTTACCGGTAAGCTTGTGCTGCCAGTTTGCCCAGTCATTATTATCTGCGTTGATCACAGCGATGCCGTCGTCCGGCAACCCTTCGAAAATCTCGCCTTTCGCCTGGGCAACCCCGGCCAGTGAACCGAAACCTTCCAGATGTGCGGCAGAGAGGTTGTTTATCAGCGCCGTTTCAGGACGCGCCAGCGCAGTGGTGTAGGCGATTTCACCCGCATGATTTGCGCCCATTTCGATAACAGCAAAATCGTGTTCTGCGGTCAGACGTAATAAGGTCAGCGGCACCCCGATGTCATTATTGAAGTTGCCTGCGGTATACAGCACATTGCCGCACTCACGCAAAATCGCGGCGGTCATCTCTTTCACCGAGGTTTTGCCGGAAGAACCCGTAAGGCCAACCACGCGTGCAGGAACCTGCTGACGCACCCAGCCACCGAGTTGTCCCAGCGCGATGCGGGTGTCAGCCACCACTAACTGCGGGACGTCCACCGGTAAGCGCTTACTTACCAGCAACGCCCCTGAACCGGCCTTGACAGCCTCTTCAGCAAAGTCATGAGCATCATACTTCTCGCCTTTCAGGGCAATGAACAAACAGCCCGGCGTGACCTGACGGGTATCGGTTGTGACGCTGTCAATTTGGGTATCGTTGCCGATAAGTTCAGCATTGAGTGCCGCCGCCAACGTTTGCAGGGAAACGCGGATCATGCGATCACCCCCAGTAAACGGGCAACGGTGACACGATCGGAGTAATCAAGACGCTGATTACCGACAAGCTGATAATCCTCATGACCTTTACCCGCAATCAGCACAACGTCATTTTCCGTTGCCTGCATAATCGCGCTGGTCACCGCTTCTGCGCGGCCATGAATTTCCTGAGCACGCCCGCCATCGAGCAGCCCGGCAAGGATGTCTGCGACAATAGCGCGAGGCTCTTCGCTGCGCGGGTTATCGTCAGTCACGATTACGCGGTCAGCGTATTGTTCTGCAATGCCGCCCATCAGTGGGCGCTTGCCTTTATCACGGTCACCGCCGCAGCCAAACACACACCACAGCGTGCCACGGCAATGCAAGCGGGCTGCCGCCAGCGCTTTTTCCAGCGCGTCCGGCGTGTGGGCATAATCCACGACTGCTGTCGGTTTGCCCGGCGCATTGAAGACTTCCATGCGACCGCAGACCGGTTGTAATTGCGAGCTCACTGCCAGCAGTTGTGCCAGCGGGTAATCCTGAGACAGCAGAGTCGCCAGCGCCACCAGCAGATTGCTGACGTTGAAAGCGCCCATCAGACGGCTTTCCAGCAGCCCTTCGCCCCAGCTTGAATCGATGTTTACGGTGGCACCGTTGTCGTGATAATTCACGCTGCGCGCCGCCAGCCAGCGGCCTTTCCAGCCTGCCGGAATTTTATCTTCCATGGTGACGGCAATAGCGTCAGGGGTTTTAGCCAGCCAGCGCAACCCGACGTCATCGTCAGCATTAATAATTTTTTGGCCGACCTGATGCGTCGAGAAGAGCTGCCATTTGGCAGCTTCGTAACTTTGCATGTCACCGTGGTAATCAAGATGATCGCGGCTCAGGTTGGTAAATGCGGCTGCCGCAAACGGCAGTGCGGCGACACGGTGCTGAACCAGTCCGTGGGAAGAGACTTCCATTGCGGCAAAGGTTGCACCCTGTATCACCAGGTCAGCCAGAATGTGCTGAACCTGCACGGCAGAGCCGGTGGTATTTTCTGCCGGAACCACTTTGTCCAGCAAACCATTTCCGACGGTGCCCATGACAGCACTGGTTTCGCCCAGCAACTGGCCCCACTGCGCCAGCAACTGCGTGGTCGTGGTTTTGCCGTTGGTGCCGGTAACGCCAATCAGGCGCAAAGCATTGCCTGGTTGATGATAAAAACGCCCGGCCAGTTCAGAAAGCAGGACATTCAGATTCTCGAGATAAATTACCGGTACACCATGCATCTGGCAGACCGTTCCGTGCTCTTGCTCACCCTTTGCTTCGGCCACGACGGCAGCGACGCCCTGGGCAATTGCCTGGGGAATAAAACGACGCCCATCACTGGTATGGCCTGAAATCGCGACAAACAGATCTCCGGCAGCCACCACGCGGCTGTCTAAAATCATCTCTTTTAGCGCTACTGCCGGGGCATCACTCACCCAGGGCGCTAATAGGTCGCGCAAATTACGATCTGCCACCTGAAGCCTCTTTTTGATTATTCACTATGTCTGCATTTTCATCGGCAGTCAGCGCATCCGGTTCAACGTTCATGGTGCGCAATACGCCGCCCATGATGGCGCCAAACACCGGTGCGGAAACGGCCCCACCGTAATACTTCCCTGCCTGCGGATCGTTGATAACAACCACCAGTGCAAATCTTGGATTGCTTGCCGGTGCAACGCCTGCGGTGTAGGCAATGTATTTGTTCACGTATTTCCCATCGGGACCGACTTTCTTCGCGGTACCGGTTTTAATCGCAATGCGGTAACCCTTGATCGCGGCCTTCACGCCACCGCCGCCAGGCAGCGCGACGCTTTCCATCATGTGAACGACGCTGCGCACAACAGGCTCAGGGAAAATGCGTTCACCGGATACCGGGGGATCAACCCGGGTTATGGACAGCGGACGATAAATGCCCATGCTGCCAATCGTTGCGTAGACTCGCGCCAGCTGGAGAGGTGTCACCATTAGCCCGTAGCCGAAAGAGAAGGTGGCCCTCTCTATGTCAGACCACCGTTGTTTTTTAGGGTATAAGCCACTGCTTTCTCCAACCAGCCCCAAATTGGTCGGTTTTCCCAATCCGAATCGCGAGTAAGTGTCTACCAGCTCTGCGGACGGCATCGATAACGCCAGTCGTGAAACACCGACGTTACTCGACTTCTGCAAGATACCCGTGACGGAAAGCTCCGCGTAACGGGCCACATCTTTAATCTCATGACCATTAATCCGGTACGGCAAGGTGTTCAGCACGCTGTTCTCACGCACGACACCATTTTTCAACGCCGTCATCACCACCATAGGTTTTACCGTGGAACCTGGCTCGAAGATGTCGGTGATCGCCCGGTTACGCATCACGTCTTTCGGCGTATTCGGCATGTTGTTTGGGTTGTAGGACGGGCTGTTCGCCATCGCCAGCACTTCACCGGTTTGCACATCCACCAGCACGGCAGTGCCTGATTCGGCTTTGTTGAAGGCTACCGCGTTGTTCAGCTCGCGATAAACCAGCGCCTGAAGACGTTCATCGATGCTGAGCGCCAGATTGTGCGCTGCCTGGCTATCCACTGAGGAAATGTCTTCGATAACGCGACCGAAACGGTCTTTACGGATGGTGCGCTCGCCCGGTTTTCCCGTCAGCCAGCGGTCAAAACTTTTCTCAACACCCTCGATACCTTCACCATCAATGTTAGTGACACCAATGACGTGCGAGGTGACCTGACCTGCCGGATAGTAACGACGTGACTCCTGGCGCAGGGAAATCCCCGGAAGTTTGAGTTTGTGAATATATTCGCCGACAGAAGGGTTTATCTGGCGGGCGAGATAGACGAAGCGGCCTTTAGGGTTGGCATTGATACGGGCAGAAAGTTGGTCGAGCGGCATATTCAGCGCGTCAGCCAGCGCTTTCCATTTGGTATCAACCGTGATGCCGCCCCGGTCGATGATTTCTTTCGGATCAGCCCAGATAGCATTGACCGGCACGCTGACCGCAAGAGGGCGGCCTGAGCGATCGGTAATCATCCCACGGGAGGTCGGAATGGTTTGAACGCGCAGGGAGCGTAAGTCCCCTTCTTTGACCAGCTTGTCCGGGTTAATCACCTGCAGATAAGCTACCCGCAACATCAGCCCCAGTAATGCCAGCAAAATACAGGCGCACAACAACGCAAAACGCCAGCTTATAAAGCTGGCTTGATCTTCTGGACGCTTTAACTTCGCGGTGCGTGTTGCTTTCATTAGCTGCCTGTATTCTCCGTGCGCATTTTAAGGCTGAACCACAATAGTTTCTTGAGATGGATCAACGTGCTGCATCTGCAATTTCTCCGTTGCGATGCGTTCTACCCGGCTGTGATCGCCGAGGGCATTCTCTTCAAGGATCAGGTTGCGCCACTCAATGTCCAGCGCATCCCTTTCCAGCACTAACTGTTCCCGCTGTGCCGTCAGTAAACGCGTACGGTGAGCGGTGGTGACCACGAAAATTGCGCTGACTAAAACAGCGATCAGCAAAATCATCGGGATCTTGCCATTGCGCAAAATGTCGCTGGCAATGACCCCCACTAAACCGTGGCGTTCGTTGCCGATCACGATGCCGTTCTCTCAGCAAAACGCAGTACAGAACTGCGGGCACGCGGGTTTTCTGACACTTCCGCATCTGAGGGCATCATTTTTCCCACTGACTTTAATGAACGCCCGCCAAGCTCGGCTATCTGCGCTTCCGTCATTGGAATACCGGCCGGTACCTGTGCACCGCGACTGTGCTGACGAATAAAGCGCTTCACGATGCGGTCTTCCAGTGAGTGGAAGCTGATTACCGACAGCCGTCCGGCCGGGGCAAGAATCTCCAGCGCGCCATCAAGCGCACGTTCGATTTCTTCCAGTTCACTGTTGATGTAGATACGAATCGCCTGGAAGCTGCGCGTCGCGGGATGCTTGTGCTTCTCGCGAAACGGCGAGGCATTCGCAATTAAATCAGCCAGCTCTTTGGTTCGCGTCATCGGCAATTCACGGTTACGCTCGACAATCGCGCGCGCGATGCGTTTCGCAAAACGCTCTTCACCAAACGTTTTCAGAACCCAAATAATGTCTTCTTCTTCCGCTTTCATCAGCCATTCAGCCGCTGAATAACCTCGTGTAGGATCCATGCGCATATCCAGAGGTCCGTCGCGCATAAAGGAGAATCCGCGCTCAGCATCATCCAGTTGCGGAGAAGAAACGCCTAAATCCAACAGCACGCCGTCGATCTTTCCTTCCAGACCCCGATCGCGGACGTAATCAGCGAGATCGGAAAAAGGTCCGTGGATAATAGAGAAACGGGCATCATCAATAGACTCTGCGGCTTTGATCGCTTGCGGATCGCGGTCAATCGCCAGCAGACGGCCTTCAGGCCCAAGCTGTGACAAAATCAGACGTGAGTGGCCACCGCGACCAAAAGTTCCGTCTATGTAAATGCCGTCCTGGCGGATGTTCAGGCCGTTAACGGCTTCATCCAGCAAAACGGAAGTGTGTTTGTAGTTTTCAACCATGCTTATAATGACAAGTCCTGTAATCGATCAGAAAGGGGTTCCTGAGACGATTGTTCAGCGTCTATGTCTTCCTTAACTTGTTGATACCAGGTCTGTTCATCCCACAGTTCAAACTTGTTGAACTGCCCAACCAGCATCACTTCTTTTGCGAGCCCGGCGTGCTGACGCAGTGTGTTCGCAATCAACAGACGCCCGGCGTTATCCATCTGACATTCACTGGCATGTCCCAGAAGCAGGCGCTGTATACGGCGCTCCACAGGGTTCATACTCGACAGACGGGACAATTTTCGTTCGATAATTTCCCATTCGGGAAGGGTGTAAAGGAGGAGGCACGGGTGATGGAGATCTATGGTGCAAACCATTTGACCTTGCGATTCCTCGCTTAGCAAATCCCGGTATCGGGTGGGTACGGCAAGTCGCCCTTTGCTGTCGAGATTAACCATCGTCGCGCCACGAAACATGGCGCTCTACTCCCCTTTGACCTTATTCACCACTTTCCTCCACAAATTCCCACTTAAAGGAGTTTACGGATGGTTTTAAAACCTTGTCAAGCCAGAGCGGAGGCGGTTTGGTAATATTTACGCAGGGACAGGAAAGCCCGCCCCAGGTAAGCGAGGTGATTTAGAGGTGAAATAGAAAATAACGTCATGATTAGTTGAAGAAATTTCGGAGGGTTAATAATTTCGTTTAAAAAAAAACCAAAATGAACATTATTTAACTATTTATATTCTTCTGCTCTATGACTCAGTTTTCCGGGTCTTTATGCCTTAAGAAAAATCATTTCCGATTTTTTTTCGGCTATCACTGCTAAATCATCATCATTAAGAATGCCAGCCCGCGTGGCACAAGCCTTTCAGCGCATTTAAAAACCACGAGTCGCGGTCCGCACGCATACTCAGAGAAATTAAGCCGGGAATTCTACAGCACTTTTGCAGACTGCATTAACGTATTTTGAAATTGATTTACGGGTTTATATCAGCGAAAAAAATGAGAACACATTTGTTAATAATTCAGCGCTCTGGGAATGCTCTTAAAATACCCGCTTATCCCGCAAGGGATTGTTTTTAGCGAAGGGAATACGTGTCCTGGTGAAATTTGAGAAAGGAAAAGAGCGGTTGAGGGAAAATCGCGGGCACCCCACAGAATGCCCGTCAGAGATTTACTTGCGGCTTAAACGGCCACGACGGAAAAGATTGCGACGAATACGGGTCAGGCCTGCTTTAGGTTTTTTGGGCTCATCGAGGCAAGCCAAAACCAGCTCCAGCACGCGCTCAGCCACATCGCGATGGCGCTGCGCAACCGCCAGCACCGGGCATTCAAGGAAGTCGAGGAGTTCATTGTCGCCAAAGGTCGCAATCACCAGATCGACAGGTAAACGCCCTTCCATCTTCAGCGTGACATCCATGACGCCCTGCAAAAGCTGAAACGAGGTAGTGAATAACGCCTGCGGCATCGGGTGCGTTTTCAGCCATTCGGCGAACACAACCGCCGCCGATTCACGGTCATAGGCGTTGGCATAAAGATATTCAGGCTGACGTGCATCATCCGCCCAGGCCTGACGGAACCCCTGCTCGCGCAGGAAGCTCACCGACAATTCCGGCAGCGCGCCCAGATACAATACCGATTCAGCAGGGAACGTTCGCAGCTCCTGCGCCAGCATCAGGGCATCTTCCTGATCGGCGCCCACGACGCTGATGAAATGTTCCGGATCCAGCGCGCGATCCAGCGCAATGATCGGGAAATCCCCGTTGGCCCAGCGTTGATAGAAAGGATGTTCCGGCGGTAAAGAGGTGGAAATGATGATCGCATCAACCTGTCGTTGCAGCAGGTGTTCGATGCAGCGCATTTCGTTATCCGGCTGATCTTCAGAGCAGGCAATCAGCAACTGATATCCACGCTGTCGCGCCTGACGCTCAAGAAAGTTGGCGATTTTGGTGTAGCTGGTATTTTCCAGATCGGGGATCACCAGGCCAATAGATCGGGTTCGGCCAGCGCGCAGCCCCGCCGCCACCGCGTTCGGGTGATAGTTATGTTCCTTCACAACAGCCATGACTTTTTCGACTGTTTTATCGCTGACACGATACTGTTTCGCTTTGCCATTAATCACATAACTGGCCGTGGTACGCGAAACGCCCGCTAACCTCGCGATCTCATCCAGCTTCACTGAGATAACCCCTTAAGAAAGATAATGCTTTATCTAACCCCAGAAGACCCTGCCGGGCAAGGTGTTTTACCGAATCGCTTCACCTGAGACACAAAAAAGAAAGCCCAACTAAAAAGTTGGGCTTTCATGAGACAGAGAATATTTACATCTTGCTGATTTTTTACGCTTTAGCGCATGATTTTGTCGCCACGCGAAACGCCGACTACGCCAGAGCGCGCGACTTCAACAATTTCAGCCACATCACGAATACTGGCTAAGAAGGCGTCGAGTTTGTCGCTGGTTCCCGCAAGCTGAACGGTGTAAAGCGTCGCCGTCACATCCACAATCTGGCCGCGGAAGATTTCTGTCGAACGTTTCACTTCTTCACGGCCATAACCGGAAGCCTGAACCTTCACCAGCATAATTTCACGCTCAACGTGAGCACCCTGCACCAGTTCAGTCACGCGCAGCACATCGACCAGTTTGTGCAGTTGCTTTTCGATCTGTTCCAGCACCTTGGCATCACCGACGGTCTGAATGGTCATGCGGGACAGCGTCGGATCATCGGTTGGCGCGACGGTCAGGCTTTCAATGTTGTAGCCACGCTGAGAGAACAGGCCGACTACGCGGGACAGCGCGCCCGATTCGTTTTCCAGCAATACTGATAAAATCCGGCGCATGATCAGGTCCTCTCCGTTTTGCTTAACCACATTTCGTCCATCGCACCGCCACGGATGTGCATCGGGTAAACGTGTTCTGTTTCATCAATGCTGATATCCACGAATACCAGACGATTTTTCTGTTCAAGTGCCTGCGTCAGTTTGCTTTCCAGTTCATCTGGCGTGCGGATAGCGATGCCAACGTGGCCGTAAGCTTCCGCCAGTTTGACGAAGTCAGGCAATGATTCCATATAAGATTGCGAATGGCGGCCGGAATAAATCATGTCCTGCCACTGCTTAACCATACCGAGATAACCGTTGTTCAGGTTGATGACAATCACGGGCAGATTGTATTGCAGCGCAGTGGACAACTCCTGAATATTCATCTGGATACTGCCATCGCCGGTCACACAAATCACGGTTTCTTCCGGCAGACCGAGTTTCACACCCAGCGCGGCAGGCAAGCCAAAGCCCATCGTGCCGAGGCCGCCGGAGTTGATCCAACGACGCGGCTTATCAAACTGATAATAGAGCGCCGCAAACATCTGGTGCTGACCGACGTCAGAGGTCACGTAGGCGTCACCCTTGGTCAGGCGATGCAGCATCTGGATGACGGCCTGAGGTTTGATCTTACCGCTATTTTTGTCAAAGCTCAGACACTCACGCGCACGCCAGTTTTCAATGCTTGTCCACCAGTCACGCAGTGCGTCAAATTCCTGCTTGTCTTCACTTTGCCCCAGCAATTCCAGCATCTGAACCAGCGTTTGCTTCGCATCGCCGACAATCGGAATGTCAGCATTGACTGTTTTCGAGATCGACGTCGGGTCAATATCGATATGCATCACGGTGGCATTCGGACAGTATTTCGCCAAATTATTGGTCGTACGGTCATCGAAACGCACGCCCACGCCGAAGATCAGATCGGCATTGTGCATCACCATATTGGCTTCGTAAGTGCCGTGCATACCCAGCATGCCAAGGCTCTGGCGATGTGTTCCCGGGAACGCGCCCAGCCCCATCAGGGAACTGGTGACCGGCAGATTCAGTTTCTCGGCCAGCTCCAGAATTTCAGCGTGACACTCAGAGTTAATCGCCCCACCGCCGACATAAAGCACCGGTTTTTTTGCAGCCAGCAATGTTTGTAAGGCGCGTTTAATTTGCCCGCGATGCCCCTGCACCGTCGGGTTGTACGAACGCATCGACACCTGCTCGGGGTAGGCATACGGCAGCTTGATCTGCGGATTGACGACGTCTTTTGGCAAATCGACCACGACCGGACCCGGACGGCCCGTCGAGGCCAGATAAAAGGCTTTTTTCAGCACGCCGGGAATATCTTCGGCACGTTTTACCAGAAAACTGTGTTTCACCACCGGACGGGAGATCCCCACCATGTCGCATTCCTGGAACGCGTCATAACCGATCAGTGAACTGTGTACCTGGCCGGACAGCACCACCAGCGGAATGGAATCCATATAAGCCGTCGCAATACCCGTGATCGCATTGGTTGCACCGGGACCGGACGTCACCAGCACCACGCCCACTTCGCCCGTGGCGCGCGCATAACCATCTGCCATATGAACAGCAGCCTGCTCATGTCTCACCAGTACATGATCAATCCCGCCGACCGTGTGCAGTGCATCATAGATATCCAACACCGCTCCGCCGGGATAACCGAATACCTGCTTAACGCCCTGATCGATTAACGATCGAACGACCATCTCGGCTCCTGACAACATCTCCATGGTTTTGCCTCCAGGCTTTTTATTTCTTCTATAGGATGACTTTTATTTCAGCAAACTGTTCTATCAAGCAGCAATCTCACGTTAAATCGCTGAATTTTAGGCCTTTGCACAAGATTGATGATAACCCTGCTGTTGTTATTGGCGTTGCTAACTCAACTCAGTACCTTAGCGTGAGAATTTAGGTCAGGCAAACGCCAAAATAGGGATGACACGTTCTGATTATTGCGACGCGCTGCCTGCCCTCACCCGTTCGCTACAAAACACTGCCTGCAGCGGGCAACCAGTCAGAAATATCAGGAAGGCGGGAAAAATTACAGGATTAAATTATGTCTGAGGCTGTCATCAGCATGAAGGGTAAACCGGCGAACAGGCGTTCGCCGGTGACAAATAAAACAGCAACGGCTGGCGCTACTCGCCGTAAAGTTCGTCGATTTCCTTTTTGTAGCGACTGAAAATCACCTTGCGACGCAGTTTGAGCGTGGGTGTCAGCTCGCCCGCTTCCATCGTGAACGGTTTAATCAGCAGTACGAATTTTTTCACCTGCTCAAATCCGGCCAGATCATGCTGGATTTCACGTAACTGATGGGCAAACAAGGACAGGATCTGTTCGTTTTTTACCAGGCCACTGCGGTTGAGATAATCGATATGGTGGGTCTGCGCATACATATTCAGCACATCGAAATCCGGCACGATAAGCGCGGAAACGAAGTGACGCTCATCGGCAATGACCGCCGCCTGTTCGATATACCGATCCTGCACCAGCGTACCTTCGATACGCTGCGGCGCAATATATTTACCCCCCGAGGTTTTCATCAGGTCTTTCAGACGTTCGGTAATAAAAACATTCCCTTCTGCGTCCATTTTCCCTGCATCACCGGTTTTGAACCAGCCATCGGCGGTAAAGCTGGCGGCAGTCTCTTCCGGTTTATTGAAGTATCCGCGCAACAGCGTCGGCCCGCGTACCTGGATCTCATTTTCATCACCAATGCGCACTTCGATTTCCGGCAACGCTGTCCCCACTGAGCCGAAACGAAAATTCTGCTCTTCCCAACAGGTGACGGTCGCGCACGTTTCCGTCAGACCGTACCCGTATTTGATGTGCAGGCCGAGGGATTCAAAAAACAGGATCACATTGTCATCCAGGCTCGCACCGGCTGCGGGCAGAAAACGTAAGTTGCCGCCGAGCAGACCTCTGAGCTTTTTGAGCACCAGCTTATCGGCCAGAAAATGCGCCGGGGATAACCAGAAGGGGTAACGTTCGCCACGGCGCTCAATAAGAAACTTCTCTTTACCCTGCGCCACCGCCCAGTGGAATAAGCGCTTTTTGACCGTGCCCGCGCGGGCCACTTTGTCATGAATCGCACTGAACACTTTTTCATAAAAACGCGGCACGGCGCACATCACGGTGGGCTTCACCGCCGCAAGAGCATCACGCACTAAATCCGTTTCGCGCAGGAAGACATTCTGCGCGCCGCTGTGCATCACAAAGAAACTCCATGCGCGTTCAAATACGTGTGCCAGCGGCAGGAAACACAGTGAGATATCGCTGTCGGAAATCGTCAGGCGTTTTTCATGTTGTTTCAGCTGAGTTGCCATGCTGCGATAATCCAGCATCACGCCTTTTGCTTCCCCGGTCGTACCCGAGGTGTAAATCAGGGTGAAGAGATCGTTGAGATCGCAGCCGCCAATCCGCCCGATGAGCCCGGCAGATAATGCCGGATCCGAGGCAACCGTCTGAGAAACGTGTCTGGCGATAGAAACGCCCTGTAAATCGACGTCGTTATCCAGCACCAGAATATGTTTGAGCTGCGGGCATAATTCACGCAAAGCCATGGCGGCATCATATTGCTTCTGACCCACCACAAACAAAATGCGGATATCCGCATCATTGAGCACGTATGCCGATTGCGCAGGCGTATTGGTGGCATACACCGGCACCGTGACCGCGCGCACCTGCAAAATCGCAAGATCCGCCGTCGCCCATGCGATGGAATTATTGCCGCAGATGGCGATCCGCTCCTGAATCCCTGCCTGCTCCTGCAACAGAAGATGAGATAACGCATCCACGTTCTCACCCAGCTGACGCCAGGTCAGTGCAGTGTGCGCAGCTGGCGACCACTCGCGAAAGGCTGTTTGGTCGGCACGCGTCATCACCTGTTGGCGAAAACGGGTGATCAGATGGTAGTCATTTAAGGTTGGATTCATTCAGCGTCTATACCGGCGTCCAGCGCAGCGCACCGGGGCGGCTGACTGTATTGCTCTGTTACAAAGATTTAACGCAGTCTACCGGCAAATATTGTGCGGCGAAACGAAATTATAGCGGGTGAGAAAATGTCGGCTGGCAACCGCGATGGGTGAACGGAGAGAGGAAAAAAACCTGCATAGCCTTAACGAGGAGAAAAAAACTACGCAGGATAAATCACTTCAAATTAAATCATAATCAGCCATTTTTACTTCAGCGCGCGCCGAAGTAAAAATGATGTTCTATACGGGTTCAGGCCGTGGCAACACACTGGCTCAATAAAGATTTCATCCACATATTGCCGCGATCTTTGCTGGAGGACTCATGCCAAGACAAATAACAGGTCAGCTGATTTTTCATCCAGGGTAAAGGAATGACAGATAAATTCAGTATTCCGGCGTTGGCCTGCGCTAACCAGCGAGGAACCAGCGCTACCATGTCTGTTTTTGAAACCACTTCCATTACGCTGTAAAGATCAGTGCCCTGATAAGCAATTAAAGATTGTAACTCTGGATCATCATAATAAGGTCCGCTGAAAGAGTAGAAACGATCAATCATCATCACCGCGTGTTTTTCTCTCAGATATTTCTCATCTGACATATATGGACTGATTCGCGGATGATTTTGCGAAGCCACTAAAACCAGCTCATCATTAAATAAAGGCTCATTACAGAAATCAGCACGCTCGAATTTACGATAGCTGATCATAAACTCGATATTCTGGTAGCGCAGCTGATGTTCAATATTATCATTAACAATAGTTTGTAATTTAATACTGACGCTGCTGGCTAAGGTATCTACTGCATGCAGAACCTGTGATGTGAGGCGCTTATCCAGCGGGCTGCAAATCGCCACGTTGAACTGGCGCATGCTGACGGTAGGGTCAAAACCGGCACCGGGTAATTCATTCATGACCAGCTGCAACGCCTGACGCACCGGGCCAAAAAGCTGGCGGGCACGCATTGTCGGTTGAATGCCACGGCCATAGCGGACAAACAAATCATCATTAAACATGATTTTTAAACGAGCCACCGCATTACTGACGGCCGGTTGAGACATACCCAGCATATTTGCAGCGCGGGTAATATTTTGTAATTGCATGACGGCATCAAAAACTGTCAGCAAATTCAGATCGACGTTACGAAGATGTGTTTCAGGTTCAGCAGTTTTTACTGAGTTTTCGGTAATGATGTCTGACATAACAATCCTCACTAAAGAGCATCAGACTCGCAGAAGAATGATTATCTTTAATTGATATGATTAAAAAAATCGGCACAGTGACATCAGACTAATTAACAAATAGCTGACAATGAGCGCGTGCCATTTAATATTATTATTTTTAGAAAGATACGCGAATACGGCTTTAAATAATAAGAAAGCAAAATATAAAATTCATTTCCTTCTAAAAAAACTGATGATATAAGACATTAAAATACTTGCACGAACAACATGCAAAAAATGAATAATAAATTAAGCAGCAGTAAATCATCTCCAATCCCTTGTATTGCATTGCTTTTTTACAGGCATGGTTCGTCAATTGTCCATATTTAGACATTTTTTTGTGCAATTAAATGCCGGAGTTCGCCATGAATTCTTTAAGCTAAACACATTCTTACAAACAGAGTTTTATGCTAAATGAGAGTCAGTTTCATTTGTGGATTTTCACTGTATTTCCACACACTGAAGGTTGACATACCTGGCGCATTCCCGTATCAATTTAAGCACTGTTTAAACGACGTCCGTTTAACAAACCTATTACGAGAAGCTGAAAACATGTTTATGACTACCCGTCTCCTAGGCCTACTACTCAACGCAGAAAATTTGCGCGGTAAGCCAGTGGGCGAAAATCAGAACTGATTCAACTTCCACAGACAACAAACCCGCGCCGATGCGCGGGTTTTTTTTTACCTCCCGCAGGGCGCGAATAATAAAACAGACAAGGAACAACCCATGAGCGAGCAAGTCATTATTTTCGATACCACGCTGCGTGACGGTGAACAGGCGTTACAAGCCAGCCTGAGTGTTAAAGAGAAGATTCAGATTGCAATGGCGCTGGAGAGAATGGGCGTTGACGTGATGGAAGTCGGCTTCCCGGTGTCCTCTCCCGGCGATTTCGAGTCTGTACAAACTATCGCGCGCCAGATTAAAAACAGCCGTGTTTGCGGTCTGGCCCGCTGCGTTGACGGCGATATCGATGCCGCAGCTGAAGCGTTGCGCGTTGCCGAAGCCTTCCGTATTCACGTCTTCCTGGCCACATCTACCCTGCACATTGAGTCCAAACTGAAGCGTTCGTTTGATCAGGTCCTGGAGATGGCAACGCATTCCGTGAAACGTGCCCGTAACTATACTGATGACGTCGAATTCTCCTGCGAAGACGCAGGCCGTACCCCGCTGGATAACCTGTGCCGTGTCGTAGAAGCGGCCATCAAAGCCGGTGCGACCACCATTAACATCCCTGATACCGTCGGTTACACCACGCCTGTTCAGTTCGGTGGCATCATCACCAATCTGTATGAACGCGTGCCTAACATTGATAAAGCGATTATCTCCGTTCACTGTCACGACGATCTGGGCATGGCGGTCGGTAACTCCATCGCCGCAATCCAGGCCGGTGCGCGTCAGGTTGAAGGCACCCTGAACGGTATCGGCGAACGCGCCGGGAATACCGCGCTGGAAGAAGTGATTATGGCGATCCGCACCCGTTCGGATTACATGAACGTCCATACCAATATCAATCACAAAGAAATCTACCGCACCAGCCAGATTGTCAGCCAGATCACCAACATGCCGATCCCTGGCAACAAAGCGATTGTCGGTTCTAACGCCTTCGCGCACTCTTCAGGGATCCATCAGGATGGCGTGCTGAAAAATCGCGAAAACTACGAAATCATGACCCCGGAATCCATCGGTCTGAACCAGATTCAGCTGAACCTGACGTCCCGCTCCGGCCGTGCTGCCGTGAAGCATCGTATGGAAGAAATGGGCTACAAAGAGTCCGATTACAATATGGATCATTTGTATACCGCGTTCCTGAAGCTGGCAGACAAAAAAGGTCAGGTTTTCGACTACGATTTAGAAGCACTGGTGTTCATTAATAAGCAGCAGGAAGAGCCGGAATTTTACCGTCTGGATAACTTCAGCGTGCAGTCCGGTTCCAACATTACCGCGACCGCATCAGTCAATCTGGCCTGCGGCGAAGAGGTCATCACCGAAGCAGCGACCGGCAACGGCCCTGTTGATGCCGTGTATCAGGCCATCAACCGCATCACCGGCTATCAGATCGAACTGGTGAAATATCAGCTGAGCGCGAAAGGCCAGGGCCGCGATGCGCTGGGTCAGGTTGACGTGGTGGTTTCCTTTAATGGCCGCCGCTTCCACGGTGTCGGTCTGGCAACAGACATCGTCGAATCCTCCGCGAAAGCGATGGTCCATGTACTGAATAACATTTGGCGCAGCAAACAAGTTGAGATTGAAAAACAACGTTTGCAGCAGGAAAGTCAGCAACACAACATTCAAAATAATCAGGAAACGGTGTGAACATGAGCAAGTCCCATCATATTGCCGTCTTACCCGGAGACGGAATTGGCCCGGAAGTCATGGCCCAGGCATACAAAGTGCTGGACGCAGTACGTCAGCGTTTTGGTCTGAACATCACCACCAGCGAATACGATGTGGGTGGCGCAGCCATCGACAAACACGGCAGCCCGTTGCCGGAAGCCACCGTCGCCGGTTGCGAAAACGCGGATGCGATCCTGTTCGGCTCGGTCGGTGGCCCAAAATGGGAACATCTGCCGCCAAACGATCAGCCTGAGCGCGGCGCATTACTGCCGCTGCGTAAGCACTTCAAACTGTTCAGCAACCTGCGCCCTGCCCGTCTGTATCAGGGGCTGGAAGAGTTCTGCCCGCTGCGTGCAGACATCGCGGCCAAAGGCTTCGATATTCTGTGCGTCCGCGAACTGACCGGTGGCATTTACTTCGGTCAGCCGAAAGGCCGCGAAGGTCAGGGCATGCACGAAAAAGCCTTTGATACCGAAGTGTATTACCGCTTTGAAATTGAACGCATCGCCCGTATCGCTTTTGAATCTGCGCGCAAACGCCGCAGCAAAGTGACGTCCATCGATAAAGCGAACGTGTTGCAGACCTCAATAATGTGGCGCGAAGTGGTAAACGAAATCGCTAAAGATTACCCGGATGTCAGCCTGAGCCACATGTACATCGATAACGCGACCATGCAGCTGATTAAAGATCCGTCACAGTTCGACGTACTGCTGTGTTCCAACCTGTTCGGCGACATCCTGTCTGACGAATGCGCGATGATCACCGGTTCAATGGGCATGTTGCCTTCTGCCAGCATGAACGAACAGGCGTTTGGTTTATTCGAACCAGCGGGCGGTTCAGCGCCGGATATCGCCGGTAAAAACATCGCGAACCCGATTGCACAAATCCTGTCTGCTGCGCTGTTGCTGCGTTACAGCCTGGGTGCGGATGATGCCGCTAACGCTATCGAGCAGGCCGTCAATAAAGCACTGGAAGCGGGACACCGCACCGGCGATTTGGCGAACGGTCAGCAGGCGTTGGGCACCAGTGAAATGGGCGACATTATTGCCCGCTTTGTGAAAGAAGGGGCATAACATGGCGAAGACTCTGTATCAAAAATTGTATGACGCGCACGTCGTTTACGAAGCGCCAAACGAAACGCCACTGTTGTACATCGACCGTCATCTGGTGCATGAAGTCACCTCTCCGCAGGCTTTCGACGGCCTGCGTGCGATGGGGCGTCCGGTGCGTCAGCCGGGTAAAACCTTCGCGACCATGGACCATAACGTGTCCACGCAAACCAAAGACATCAATGCGAGCGGCGAGATGGCGCGCATTCAGATGCAGGAACTGATCAAGAACTGCGCAGAATTCGGCGTGCAGTTGTATGACCTGAACCACCCTTTCCAGGGCATCGTTCACGTCATTGGGCCTGAACAAGGCATGACCTTGCCGGGCATGACCATCGTGTGCGGCGATTCACACACCGCCACCCACGGCGCATTTGGTTCACTGGCGTTCGGTATCGGGACATCCGAAGTGGAACACGTGCTGGCGACGCAAACCCTGAAACAGGGTCGCGCCAAAACAATGAAAATCGAAGTCACCGGCGATGCGCCTGCCGGTATCACCGCAAAAGATATCGTGCTGGCAATTATCGGCAAAACCGGCAGCGCCGGCGGTACCGGCCATGTGGTGGAATTCTGCGGTAAAGCCATTGAAGCGCTGAGCATGGAAGGTCGTATGACCCTGTGCAACATGGCGATTGAGATGGGGGCTAAGGCCGGTCTGGTAGCACCGGATGAAACGACTTTTGCCTATCTGAAAGGCCGTCAGTTTGCCCCGAAAAACCAGAACTGGGATGCCGCAGTAGAATACTGGAAAACCCTGAAAACCGACGAAACGGCTCAGTTCGACAGCATCGTGACGCTGGATGCCGCAGACATCGCACCGCAAGTCACCTGGGGCACGAATCCGGGTCAGGTGATGGGCGTTAATCAGGTGATCCCAAATCCTTCTTCCTTCGCCGATCCGGTTGAACGCGCTTCCGCAGAAAAAGCACTGGCCTATATGGATCTGCAACCGGGCATTAAACTGACCGACGTCGCGATCGACAAAGTGTTTATCGGTTCCTGCACCAACTCGCGTATTGAAGATTTACGCGCCGCCGCCGCCGTTGCCAAAGGTCGCAAAGTCGCCACCGGCGTACAGGCGATTGTAGTGCCAGGCTCCGGCCCGGTAAAAGCTCAGGCGGAAGAGGAAGGTCTGGATAAGATCTTCATCGAAGCCGGCTTTGAATGGCGTCTGCCAGGCTGCTCAATGTGTCTGGCGATGAACAACGACCGTCTGGAACCGGGCGAGCGTTGCGCGTCCACCAGCAACCGTAACTTCGAAGGCCGTCAGGGCCGTGGCGGACGCACGCATCTGGTCAGCCCGGCGATGGCTGCGGCTGCCGCGGTGACCGGTCGTTTCGCTGATATTCGTGATTTGAACTGAGGAAAACACCATGGCTAAATTTACCCAACACATCGGTCTGGTGGTTCCGCTGGATGCAGCAAACGTCGATACCGATGCCATTATCCCAAAACAGTTTTTGCAAAAAGTGACGCGTACCGGTTTCGGCCAGCACCTGTTCAACGACTGGCGTTTTCTGGACGATGCCGGTCAGGTACCTAATCCTGATTTCGTGCTGAACAAACCGCGTTATAAAGGCGCGAGTATTTTACTGGCACGCGAAAACTTCGGCTGCGGTTCTTCCCGCGAACATGCGCCGTGGGCATTGACCGATTACGGTTTTCACGCAGTGATTGCGCCGAGTTTTGCCGATATCTTTTATGGCAACTCGTTCAACAATCAGCTGCTGCCGATTACCCTGAGCGATGCAGAAATAGACGAATTATTTGCGCTGGTTGAAGCGAACGAGGGCATCACGTTTGTGGTGGATCTGGAAGCGCAGACCGTGAAAGCGGGCGATAAAAGCTACCCGTTTGTGATTGACAGTTTCCGCCGTCATTGCATGATCAACGGTCTGGACAGCATCGGCCTGACGCTGCAACACGAAACCAATATCTCCAGCTACGAAAAGAATCAGCCTGCCTTTATGCAGTGATGACGGTTTCGCCGCTATAAAAAAACCCGCGACATTCGCGGGTTTTTTCTTATCAGTACGATTCAGACATCCTTCACTTTATACATCAGCCCCAGCGCCAGAACCGCGAGCACCGTCGCCGCCCAGTACACCGGATAATGCCCGAAGTTTTCCACGATGAAACCCTGTAACAAACCCGCGCAAATGACGCCGGTCGAGATACTGTTGGTGAACAACGTGGTCGCTGAACCTGCGCGCCCCGGCATCAGATCCTGAAAATAGAGCATGCCGATCCCGGCCACGATACCGATGAAAATCGCGTTGAACAGTTGCAGGATCATCAGCGCCGCTTTGAACTGAAACGCCACCAGTCCTGCATAGAAAACCACCCCGCTCGCCACGGCATACAGCATCAGCTTGCGTTTGCCGGTACGCCTGACCAGATAGCCGGCCAGCAACATCGCCGGGATCTCCAGCCCGGCGGCCGTTCCCATCAGCAACCCTGCCAGCCCTTCCGGCAATCCCAGATCGCTGGTGATATAAAGCGGCATATCAATGACGTACATGATGTTGCAGGTCCACATCAGCAGGGATGAAAAGAACAGCAGCCGTACGTCTCTGTTGCGCCACGCGCTGACCGGCACCACTTTTTCGTCCACCGGTTGCTCGACGCGCGGCACAGAAGGCAGGAAGAAAATGATCATCAGAATGCTGCCGACAAACACCGCCGCGGCACTCAGGTACATCGGGGTGAAGCCATAATTGAGCGCCAGCATGAATGAGAGCGGCGGGCCGAGTACCCAGGCGAGAGACAACATCGCACGCATCATCGAGCTGAACATCACCACTTCGCTCGATGAGCGATCGGCATGTTCACGCGCCAGCGCAAACAGCTGCGGCATCGAGGCATTCCCGATCGCCGCCAGCAGCACGCCGACGGTGATCAGCACCAGATAATCACGGCTGAAAGCAAACACCAGGCTGTTACCGAGCGCCATCAGACAGCAGAAAATCAACAGCTTGCGCCGGTCGCCTTTGTTATCCGAGCGGTTAGCCAGCAGAAAGCTAATCGCAATGCCGGCAATCGCATTGACGGTATAAAAGAAGCCGACCCACAGCGGCCGCACTTTCACTTCGTTGGTCAGAAACAGACTGAGCGTCGGCGCCTGCAGTGCGCCTGCAATACCACACAGTAAGGAAACCACCAGAAAGGTGACATAAATGGCATTAATACGAGGTTTTGACATAACGTCGTCCCTGAGAAATGAAAGCAGATAAAGCAAGACAGACAGTGTAGCGAAGTTTCAGGCGGTTCTGGAAAATGAGCATAAAAAAACCAGTGAGTCGCCCCACTGGCTGGTGAAATTACACCATTACTCAGAAAATCGAATTCGGATCAAACCTGCCGTGAAAAGATTACAGACGCTGGCGATATTCTTTTTCATCCACGGAATCAATATCCCACTGGGTGAGACGGGACAGAATATCCAGACGATATTGCACCGGAACCCAGGACAGCCAGTCTGCATGATTTTTAGAGGCGTTCCTCTTTATGGCTTCAAAATAACGCTGGTAAAAACGGGCGTTCAGACTGCGTTTCATGCTGACCTCCGGGTGTTCACAACAGGCTTTCGTTGAGAAACAGTATCGGAGTAATATGAGGAAAGATAAATTGATGAAGATCGCCCACGGAGTTCCTCTTTTATGTCCTCGCCCCGACTGCAACAACAGTTCATCCGTTTATGGCAAAGCTGCCACGGTGAAGAAACCGAAACGACATTACAGGCGTTATCGGAAGTCCTGAATTGTTCACGCAGGCACATGCGCTCGCTGCTCAGCACCATGCAGGAACAGGGCTGGCTGACGTGGGACGCCGAGGCCGGGCGCGGCAAACGATCCACGCTGCGTTTTCTGTATACCGGGCTGGCACTGCGGCAACAGCGCGCCGAAGAACTGCTGGAGCAGGATCATATTGATCAACTGGTGCAACTGGTCGGCGATAAAACGCAGGTGCGCCAGATGCTGTTATCACAGCTCGGACGCAGCTTTCGACAGGGTAAACATATCCTGCGGGTGCTCTACTACCGTCCGCTGTTTAACCTGCTGCCCGGCACCATGCTGCGCCGTTCAGAAACGCACATCGCCCGGCAAATCTTTAGCGGCCTGACACGCATAAATGAGGAAAAAGGGGAAGTGGAAGGTGATTTAGCCCATCACTGGCAGGAAATTTCACCGCTGCACTGGCGTTTCTATCTGCGTCCTGCCATCCATTTTCATCATGGCCGTGAGCTGGAGATGGCCGATATCATCGCCACCTTTACCCGCCTGACCTCGCATCCGCTGTTCAGCAACCTGAAATCCGTCACCACGCCCACGCCGAATGTCATTGATGTCCATCTGAATGAGCCTGACCGCTGGCTGCCATGGTTGTTCGGCAATGTTCACGCGATGATTTTGCCGCAGGAATGGCAATCACTGCCCGATTTCGCCCGTCATCCGGTTGGCACCGGCCCTTACGCCGTGGTGCGTAATCTGAAAACGCAGCTGCGTATCCGCGCCTTTGATGATTATTTCGGGTTCCGGGCGCTGATCGACGAAGTGAATATCTGGGTGTTGCCGGAGCTGAGTGAAGAACTGGTGCATTCCGGTGTTCAGCTACAGGCGGATGAATCCGGCAAAAGCGAGCTGGAAAGCCGCCTCGAAGAAGGCTGCTATTTCCTGTTATTTGACCAGCGTTCACCGGTCGGCCAGTCAGAGGAAACGCGCCGGTGGCTGTGCGACTTACTCAACCCCATCGCACTGCTCAGTAATGCAGAGCCGATTTTTCAGCGCTACTGGTCCCCGGCTTACGGCCTGCTGCCGCGCTGGCACCATAAGGCGCCACAGCCGCGTCCGCCCAAACCGCAAAATCTGACGCAGGTGACGCTGACGTTCTACGGTGAGCACTCCGAGCATCACGCCATCTGCAATGCGCTGCGCCCGCTGCTGACGGCGGAAGGTATCGAACTGATCATTCAGGTGGTGGATTACGCGGTCTGGCATCGCGGCGACGCCAACAGCGATGTGTGGCTCGGCAGCGCCAACTTCACCCTGCCGCTGGAGTTTTCTCTGTTCGCGCATTTCTACGAATTACCGCTGGCAAAACATTGCTTTAGCGAAGACATGAGTCAGGACGCCGCGCAGTGGCACGCGGGGAATTTATCCATCGCCAGTTGGAGCCAGAAACAAACGGTCAGCCATCAGATCCATCCGCTGTTTCACCACTGGCTGGTATTGCAGGGGCAGCGCAGTATGCGCGGCGTGCGCATGAACACCCTCGGCTGGTTCGACTTCAAATCCGCCTGGTTTGCGCCACCGGACAGTTAATCGGACTATCGCATCGCGCCGTTAATCTCTAGAATGACATCCGTTCTCAACGGGGTGCCCGAGTGCGTTCTTTTTTAATAAAGAATGAGCTCGATCTTTAAACGCCGCGAGCGCGTGTTCAGCGGGTGAAGTCCAGCGCACAGAAAGCAGAGCGTACACACAGTACGTGAGCATTTCGAGCACTGCACGAAGCCCGATCAACACACGCACAGCAAGTTTAAAAGGCTGAGATTTGAAACCCGTCGAACCTGATCCGGTTAATCCCGGCGGAGGGATTTGAGACTGCGCGATGCTTACTCAAAATCCTTTGCCCTTTCATTTTTTTGGAGCGCAAAGTTGAAAAAAATATTGTCCTGCCTGCTGTTACTTTCTGCACCTGCCCTGGCTGCAAAACCTGTTCTGACGGTTTACACCTACGACTCTTTCTCTGCCGACTGGGGCCCTGGCCCGGCGATCAAAAAAGCCTTTGAGGCGCAATGCGGCTGCGAGCTGAAATACGTTGCGCTGGAAGATGGCGTGTCTTTACTGAACCGTCTGCGGATGGAAGGCAAGAACAGCAAAGCGGACGTGGTTCTCGGGCTGGACAACAACCTGTTGCAGGCCGCGGAGCAAACCGGTTTATTCACCAAAGCACCGAAAACCGACGCCAAACTGACCGTGCCGGGCGGCTGGAATGACACTACCTTCGTGCCTTACGATTACGGCTATTTCGCGTTCGTCTATGACAAAAACAAACTGAAGAACCCGCCAAAAAGCCTCGATGAACTGATCAACAGCGATCAGAACTGGAAAGTGATTTATGAAGATCCGCGCACCAGTACGCCGGGTCTGGGCCTGATGCTGTGGATGCAAAAAGTCTATGGTGATAAAGCGCCAGAGGCATGGGAAAAACTGGCGAAGAAAACCGTCACCGTGACCAAAGGCTGGAGCGAGGCCTACGGGTTATTCCTCAAAGGCGAAAGCGATCTGGTGCTGAGCTACACCACCTCTCCGGCGTACCACATCGTGGAAGAGAAGAAAGACAATTACGCGGCAGCGGATTTCACCGAAGGCCATTACATGCAGGTTGAAGTGGCGGGCCAGCTGGCGAACAGCAAGCAACCTAAACTGGCTGAAGCGTTCATGAAATTCGTCACGACGGAAGATTTCCAGAAAGTGATCCCATCCGGCAACTGGATGTACCCGGTGATTAACACGCCGCTGCCTGACGCCTTTAAACAACTGACCGTACCGGCCAAATTCCTGCAATACAGCGCACAGGATGTTGCCACCCACCGTTCGCAATGGATCCAGGCATGGCAGAACGCCGTCAGCCGTTGATCCCGCGCTGGCTGTGGCCGGGTGCCGTCGCCTCGCTGGCTATGTTGCTGGTGGCGGCACTGGCGTTAGGTTCTCTGTGGCGTCATGCGCCGCAGATGAGCGGCACCTCACTCTGGCAGGATCCCTATCTCTGGCACGTGATCCGCTTTACCTTCTGGCAGGCGCTGCTTTCGGCGCTCTGCTCCGTGCTGCCCGCGATTTTACTGGCGCGTGCGCTGTTTCGCCGCCGTTTCCCCGGCCGTCAGCTGTTATTACGTTTGTGCGCAATGACGCTGGTGCTGCCGGTTCTGGTCGCCGTGTTTGGCATTCTCAGCGTCTACGGGCGACAGGGCTGGCTGGCACAGATATGCGGCTGGCTGGGCGTGGATTACCGTTTCTCACCGTATGGTTTACAGGGCATTTTGCTGGCGCACGTGTTTTTCAATCTGCCGCTGGCGACGCGTCTGTTAGTGCAGGCTCTGGAAAACATCGCCGTGGAACAGCGCCAGTTGGCCGCGCAGCTCGGAATGAACGCCTGGCAGCAATTCCGTTTTGTTGAATGGCCTGCCCTGCGCCGGCAGATTTTCCCCGCGGCTGCGTTAATCTTCATGCTGTGTTTCGCCAGCTTCGCCACCGTGCTTTCACTGGGCGGCGGCCCGCAGGCGACCACCATTGAGCTGGCCATTTATCAGGCGCTGAGCTACGACTACGATTTAAGCCGTGCTGCCACGCTGGCGCTGGTTCAGCTGTTCTGTTGTCTGGCACTGGTGTTGCTCAGTCAGAAACTCAGTCAGGCATTGCCGGTCGGGCAGACGCATGCTCAGCGCTGGCGAAATCCCGATGATTCTCTGCTGCGCCGTATCGCCGATGGCGTACTGATTGGTCTGGCATTGTTGCTGATCCTGCCGCCGCTGCTGGCCGTGATGTTTGATGGTGTCAACCGCGCGGCGGTCAGCGTGCTGCAACAAACCGCGCTCTGGCAGGCATTATGGACCTCAGTGCGCATCGCGCTCGGCAGCGGAGTCGTGTGTGTTTTGCTGACCATGATGCTGTTGTGGAGCAGCCGCGAGCTGCGCTTACGTCAACGAAACGGCTGGGCGCAGGCGATGGATCTGAGCGGCATGCTGATCCTCGCGATGCCCGGTATCGTGCTGGCGACCGGCTTTTTCCTGCTGCTCGGCGATACTACCGGGTTGCCGCAATCGCCGTGGCCTCTGGTGATCATGACCAATGCGCTGATGGCGGTACCTTACGCATTAAAAGTGCTGGATAACCCGATGCGCGACGTCGCCGAACGCTATAACCCGCTGTGCCTTTCGCTGGATATGCGCGGCTGGCAGCGCCTGCATTGGGTGGAACTCAGCGCGCTGAAACGCCCTATTGCGCAGGCGCTGGCGTTTGCCTGCGTGCTGTCGCTGGGAGATTTCGGCGTGATCGCCTTGTTCGGCAATGAGAATTTCCGCACCCTGCCGTTTTATCTGTATCAGCAGATCGGTGCCTATCGCAGCCAGGACGGTGCGGTGACGGCGCTGTTACTTCTGTTGTTATGCTTCCTGTTATTCACCCTGATTGAGAAACTGCCGGGTCGCCATGCTGACGCTGAATAAACTGACGTATTTGTACGAACATCTGCCGATGCGCTTCGATTTGCAGATCGACGCCGGTGAGCGCGTGGCCATCCTCGGCCCGAGCGGCGCGGGGAAAAGTACCCTGCTCAGCCTGACCGCCGGTTTTCTGTCGCCGGTCAGCGGGCAGATCCTGCTTAATGGCGCCGATCACAGCGCAACGCCACCGGCTAAGCGCCCGGTGTCGATGCTGTTTCAGGAAAACAATCTGTTCTCACATCTGACCGTGCGTCAGAACATGGGGCTGGGGCTGCATCCGGGGCTGAAACTGACGGCACAACAAAAGCAGGAACTGGAGGAGATCGCCCGGCAGGTGGGGTTGAGTGATTGTCTGGCGCGGTTGCCGTCGCAGCTTTCCGGCGGTCAGCGTCAGCGTGTCGCCCTGGCACGTTGCCTGTTGCGCAGCCAGCCGATTTTACTGCTCGACGAGCCGTTTTCGGCGCTCGATCCGGCCCTGCGCAGTGAAATGCTGAGTTTGCTGGATAAGGTCTGCGGGCAACGTCATCTCACGCTGCTGATGGTGTCGCATAATCTGGATGACGCAGCGCGGATTGCGCCGCGCACGTTGCTGATTGTCGATGGCAGGATTTTCTACGATGGCCCGACGCAGGCGCTGGTAAACGGCAGTGCGCCGGAGGCCAGAGTATTAGGAATCAACGCTTCAGGAAGTAAACCTGAAATCAGCGCGTAATGACGTTCCACAGCAGATGGCCGTAAACCGGCATCATCGGTTGCTTACTGAGCATCACCAGACTGACCACCGTCGCCACCACGCTCAGGATGCAGACAATGCGTAATCTTGGCAGCGTCAGCCATTTGCTCATGAAGTCAGGTGAGCTTTTACCGGCACGGAACCAGCGCCACCCCAGCCACGCACTGAGCCAGATAAGCATCACGCTGATAAACAACATCCACTTGAAAACGCCGCTGTTGTGAGTGGCAGGAATGTCGATCGCCACACCCGCCAGGATCCCCGGCAGGAAATACACCGGCGGCCAGGTGATGCAGCCGACAATATTTGGCGGGGCGAATTTATACGGCGGCAGATTGAGCATACCGGCGACCAGCGGCACCAGCGGACGCGTCGGACCGATAAAACGGCCTAAAATCACCGTGGCAAAACTGTGACGATCCAGCGCATAACCGGTTTTATCCAGTAATGACTGGTAACGTTTGAGGAAGCGCCAGCGATGCAGCGGCTCCTTGAAACCACGGCCAATGAAATACGAGGCCCAGTCTCCCAGGAAACACCCCAGACCGGCGGCCAGCCAGGCTTCGTATAATCCCACCTGACCACTGCCAATCAGCGTGCCGAGCGTCGCCATCATGACGGTACCCGGCAGGATCAGCCCCACCAGCGCCAGCGACTCGAAGAAAGCCACCACGGCGACAATAATTAACGCGAAGCCCACCGACTGAGCGACCAGATGTTGTAGATAGGCTTCCATATATTCCCAGAATTCAGTTTCGCCTGCGCCAATTGCGCAGATAAATGAGACAAGTGTGAGTTTTCTGCCTTCTCATTGTAGTAAATACATTAAGCGGCTGAATTGTCAGTGCATGAACTATCACAGTCAACCGGGTAATTGTATGCGTATTTGGCAGAAACCTGAGCCATAGACAAAGACTGTATAAATAACCATACTCTGTATTGGATCCCGATATCTTCATCTGTACCGTTTCGAGGCGCTTATTACTTCCACCTTTGTTCGTCCCGCTCCTGCTGCCACTGATACCCCGCCGCGTCAGGGATTTGTGCTGACCCGCCACTGGCGCGACACGCCGCGCGGCACCGAGGTGGAACTGTGGCTGGCAACCGACGAAGGCGCACAGAAAATCCGTCTGCCATTGCAGGAATCCGTCGCGTTTATTCCGGCGGAACAGCGCCACGCCGCAGAACGCCTGCTGGCCGATGAAAAAAATGTCAGTTTGCGCGAATTACCGATGCAGGATTTCCATTCCCGCCCGGTTCTCGGCCTGTATTGCCCGCAACACCGTCAGCTGATGCGCATCGAGAAATTGCTGAAAGAAGGCGGCGTTCAGGTTTATGAGGCGGATATCCGCCCGCCGGAGCGCTTTCTGATGGAGCGGTATATCACCGCGCCCGTCTGGTTCAGCGGGAAACCGGGAGCAGGAAATCTTCTGCTCGATACCAAAATGAAGCCTGCCGAAGGCTACCGCCCGCCCATGAAGCTCTGCTCCCTGGATATCGAAACCAGCGGTAACGGCGAGCTTTACTGCATCGGGCTGGAAGGCTGCGGGCAGCGCCACGTGTATATGCTCGGGCCGCCCAATGGCGATCCGCACGCGCAGTTTGATTTCAATCTGGTTTATGTCGACAGCCGTCCGCAGTTGCTGGAAAAACTCAATGAGTGGCTGGAAACCTACGATCCCGACGCCATTATCGGCTGGAGCGTGGTGCAGTTTGATCTGCGGGTTTTACAAAAACACGCTGACCGCTACAAAATCCCGCTAAAATTCGGGCGCGGCGGCGGGGAGCTGGAATGGCGCGAGCACGGCTTTAAGCAGGGGCACTTTTTTGCCGCTGCGGCGGGCCGTCTGATTATTGACGGCATAGAAGCACTGAAATCGGCGTTCTGGAACTTCAATTCATTCAGCCTGGAGTTCGTCTCGCAAAGTTTACTGGGCGAAGGCAAGGCCAGCGACAATCCCTATCAGCGGCTGGCCGAAATCGAGCAGCGTTTTCGTGAAGATAAGCCGATGCTGGCGCGCTACAACCTGAAAGACTGCGAGCTGGTGACGCGTATTTTCGCCAAAACCGAACTGATGCCCTTCCTGCTCGAGCGCGCCTCGGTCACCGGCCTGGCGGTGGATCGCAGCGGGGGATCGGTGGCGGCATTTACTCACCTTTATTTACCGCGTATGCACCGCGCCGGTTATGTCGCACCCAACATGGGCGAACTGGAAGGGGAAATGAGCCCTGGCGGATTTGTGATGGATTCACGGCCCGGCCTGTATGATTCGGTGCTGGTGCTTGATTATAAAAGTCTGTATCCGTCAATTATCCGCACCTTCCTGATCGACCCGGTCGGGCTGGTCGCCGGGCTGCAACAACCGGACGATGAGCATTCGGTTCCCGGTTACCGCAACGCCCGCTTCTCGCGCGAAAAACATTGCCTGCCGGAGATCGTCCGTCAAATCTGGATGGGTCGGGAAGAAGCCAAAAAGCAAAAAAACAAACCGCTGTCTCAGGCGCTGAAAATCATCATGAACGCCTTTTACGGCGTGCTGGGGTCAAGCGGCTGCCGGTTCTTTGATCCGCGTCTGGCCTCGTCGATTACCCTGCGCGGACACGACATCATGCGTCAGACCCGCGAGCTGATTGAAGCCGAAGGCTATCAGGTGATTTACGGCGATACCGATTCCACCTTTGTCTGGCTGAACAAGGCCCATTCGCAGGAAGACGCGAACGTCATTGGCCGCCATCTGGTGGAACAGGTGAATGCCTGGTGGAAAAACCATATCGGGCAGGTGTATGGGCTGGAGAGTGCGCTGGAGCTGGAGTTCGAAACGCACTACCAGCGCTTCCTGATGCCGACCATTCGCGGCTCAGAGACAGGCAGTAAAAAACGTTATGCCGGTCTGGTGAAAGATGCCGATGGCGAGCACATCGTCTATAAAGGGCTGGAAACCGTGCGCACCGACTGGACAAAACTGGCGCAGGAGTTCCAGCAGGAACTGTATCAGCGCGTGTTCCACCGCCAGCCTTATCAGGATTACGTCCGTGATTATGTCGCGCGCACGCTGGCGGGCGAGTTCGATGACAAACTGGTGTATCGCAAACGCCTGCGCCGTAAACTCAGCGATTATGAGAAAAATGTGCCGCCCCACGTGCGCGCCGCAAGGCTTGCCGATGAATATAACGCCCTGCACGGCCGTGCGAAGCAGTACCAGAACGGCGGTTGGATCAGCTACGTCATGACCACGTCCGGGCCGGAACCGCTGGAAAACCGCCAGTCACCTGTCGATTATGACCACTACATTGAGCGCCAGCTTGAACCGGTGGCCGATGGCATTCTGCCTTTCCTTCACGATGATTTTGCTACACTCATTACGGGTCAGATGGGGCTATTTTAAGCAAAAGTTGATGCGCGCCCGGTGATTCGCAGGTGACGAATCGTTTACCTTCCATTACCATAGCGCCCTTTCCCATTTCTGAATCATCCTCACACAGTGAATCACTCCGTCCCTTCGGGCGGGGAAAGAAGACTATTGCCCACGCTTCATCAGAGGCATAGCAAGCATTGCGCAGTTGGCGTCACAGTTGCCATATCTGGAACACACAACACAGAGAGAGATTATGCCGTTTACATTGGGTCAACGCTGGATAAGCGATACGGAAAGCGAATTAGGATTAGGAACCGTGGTAGCAGTGGATGTACGCATGGTGACTTTGCTTTTCCCCGCCACCGGTGAAAACCGTTTGTATGCCCGAAATGATTCCCCGATCACCCGTGTGATGTTCAATCCCGGTGATACCATCAGTTGCCACGAAGGCTGGCAGTTGCAGGTCGAAGAGGTCGTTGAAGACAAAGGTCTGTTGACCTACATCGGCATCCGTCTTGATACAGAAGAAACCGGCGTCGCCATGCGTGAAGTGCTGCTCGACAGCAAGCTGACCTTCAGCAAACCGCAGGATCGCCTGTTCGCCGGCCAGATCGATCGCATGGATCGTTTCGCCCTGCGCTTTCGCGCCCGTAAATATCAGCGCGAGCAGTTCCGCCTGGAGTTTGGCGGCCTGCGCGGTATGCGCGCCAGCCTGATCCCGCACCAGTTGCACATCGCTTATGAAGTCGGTCAGCGTCATGCCCCGCGCGTATTGCTGGCCGATGAAGTGGGTCTGGGTAAAACCATCGAAGCAGGCATGATCATTCATCAGCAACTGCTGTCAGGCCGCGCCGAACGCGTGCTGATTGTGGTGCCGGAAACCCTGCAACACCAGTGGCTGGTGGAAATGCTGCGCCGCTTCAACCTGCGTTTCTCTCTGTTTGATGATGACCGCTACGCCGAATCTGTACATGAGGCGACCAACCCGTTTGAAACTGAACAGCTGGTGATCTGCTCCCTCGATTTCGTGCGCCGCAATAAATCCCGCCTCGAGCAGTTGTCTGATGCGGCGTGGGACATGCTGGTGGTCGATGAAGCGCACCATCTGGTGTGGAGCGAAGACGCGCCAAGCCGCGAATATCAGGTTATCGAACAACTTTCTCAGCAAATCCCCAGCGTTCTGTTGCTGACCGCTACGCCTGAGCAACTTGGTCAGGAAAGCCACTTTGCGCGTCTGCGCCTGCTGGATCCGGATCGTTTCCACGATTACGAAGAATTCATCGAAGAACAACAGCAGTATCAGCCGGTGGCAGATGCCGTCACGCTGTTACTGAATAAAGAGCCGCTGACGCCACAAGCCCTGGCGTTGCTGGGTGAAAGCGTCGGCAACGCCGATACCGATGCCCTGCTGGCCGCCGCCAATAAAGGTGATGAAGCCGCCGCCAAACAGCTGGTTTCCATGCTGATGGACCGCCACGGCACCAGCCGCGTGCTGTTCCGTAACACCCGTCACGGCGTGAAAGGTTTCCCTGAGCGTCATCTGCAGGCGGTGAAACTGCCGCTGCCGACGCAGTATCAGACCGCCATTAAAGTCTCGGGCATTATGGGCGCGAAGAAATCCGCCGAAGCCCGCGCGCATGACATGCTGTACCCGGAGCAGATTTATCAGGAATTCGAAGGCGAGAACGCCACCTGGTGGAACTTTGATCCGCGCGTTGAATGGCTGCTCGGTTATCTGACCGCCAACCGCGACGAAAAAGTGCTGGTGATCTGCGCCAAAGCGGCCACCGCATTACAGCTGGAGCAGGTACTGCGTGAACGTGAAGCGATCCGCGCCGCCGTGTTCCACGAAGGTTTATCTATCATCGAGCGTGACCGCGCTGCCGCGTATTTTGCCTCGCAGGAAGATGGTGCACAGGTTCTGCTGTGTTCTGAAATCGGCTCCGAAGGCCGTAACTTCCAGTTCGCCAGCAAAATGGTGATGTTCGATCTGCCGTTCAACCCGGATCTGCTGGAACAACGTATTGGCCGTCTGGATCGTATCGGCCAGCAAAACAATATCGACATTATGGTGCCTTACCTCGAACAGACCGCGCAGTCGGTGCTGGTTCGCTGGTTCCATGAGGGGCTGGACGCGTTCGAACACACCTGCCCGACCGGACGCACCATTTATGACAGCGCCTATGAACAGCTGATCGCGTTCCTCGCAACGCCGGCTGAACAGGAAGGTCTGGACGACTTTATTCTCGAATGCCGCGCGGAACATGATGCGCTGAAAGAGAAGCTGGAAAATGGCCGCGACCGTCTGCTGGAGATGCACTCCAACGGTGGCGAGCGTGCGCAGCAGCTGGCAAAAGAGATCGGCGAGCAGGATAACGACGTGAATCTGGTTAACTTCGCGCTCAATCTGTTCGATATCGTGGGGATTAATCAGGAAGATCGCAGTGATAACCTGATCGTTCTGACGCCGTCCGATCACATGCTGGTACCGGATTTCCCTGGTCTGCCGGAAGAGGGTTGTACCGTGACCTTCGATCGTGAGCAGGCGCTGTCGCGTGAAGATGCGCAGTTCATTAGCTGGGAACACCCGATCGTGCGCAACGGTCTGGATCTGATACTGTCCGGCGATACCGGCAGCTGTGCGGTGTCTATCCTGAAAAACAAAGCGCTGCCGGTGGGCACCATGCTGGCCGAGCTTATCTACGTTGTCGAGTGTCAGGCGCCTAAGCATCTCCAGCTGACCCGCTTCCTGCCGCCAACGCCGGTGCGCATGCTGATGGACAGCAAAGGCACCAACCTGGCCGCGCAGGTAGAGTTCGAGAGCTTTAACCGTCAGTTAAATGCTATCAATCGTCATAACTCCAGCAAACTGGTGAACGCCGTGCAGCAGGATGTGCATAACATGTTGCAGCAGGCCGAACCGCAGATTGCAGAACAGGCGCGTGCGCTGATTGAAGCAGCTAAGGTAGAAGCCGACGCGCAACTGACGCAGGAACTCGCCCGACTGAAAGCGCTCAAGGAAGTGAACCCGAACATTCGTGATGACGAACTGGAATCGGTAGACTCTAACCGTAAGCAAGTGCTGGCGAACCTGAACGATGCCAGCTGGCGTCTGGATGCGATCCGCCTGGTGGTGGTCAGCCATCAGTAAGCCCGACGGGGTGCAGCCGGTCTGCACCCCTCTTTTAACCCCGACACAGACTGAAACCGCTATGAGCGAACATCAACCGAACATGCCTGTCCCTTCAAACACCCGGCCGCTGGAAAACTATAATCCGCCGACCGACCCCTGGTTGCAGGTGATTTTTCAGGATGAACACATCATGGTGGTCAATAAGCCAAGCGGTCTGCTTTCGGTGCCGGGCAAGTTAGCTGAACATCAGGACAGCCTGATGACCCGTATTCAGCAGGCATTTCCTGAGGCGGAATCCGTACATCGTCTGGATATGTCGACCAGCGGCGTGATTGTAGTGGCACTGACCAAAGACGCCGAGCGCGAGCTCAAACGCCAGTTCCGCGAACGCGAAACCAAGAAAGTGTATATCGCGCGGGTCTGGGGACGGATGGAAGAAGATTACGGCATTATCGATTTACCGCTGATTTGCGATTACCCGAACCGGCCCAAGCAGAAGGTTTGTCATGAGACGGGCAAAAAGGCGCTGACGCAATACGAAGTGATGTCGTGGGATGACGATGGCACGACCCGCGTCCGGCTGCGGCCAATCACCGGACGTTCACATCAGTTACGCGTGCATCTTCTGGCGCTCGGACATCCGATTCTGGGGGATAAGTTTTACGCCCACCCCGCCGCGCTGGCCGCCGTGGATCGCCTGCAACTGCATGCGCAGGAATTGTCGTTTTACCATCCGCTCACCGATGAGCCGCTGGTGTTTAATTGCGAGCCGGATTTTTAATGCGGCGGCTAAAACAAAAAAGGCGCTGAATTCAGCGCCTTTTGCTTTTGCATCAACCAGACTTATTTAAAGCCTTTCTCTCGTTTGATGAGGTCATACGCGGCCTGAATCGACTGCGCTTTCTCTTTCGCCATCTGCATCATTTCCGGCGGTAAGCCTTTTGCCACCAGTTTATCCGGATGGTGCTCACTCATCAGCTTGCGGTAGGCGCGTTTGATGGTGGTCGCATCATCAGTCGCATTGACGCCCAACACTTTGCAGGCGTCGGCCAGGGTCGGGCCCTGCGGTGCCTGCTGATAACCGCCGCCATAAGAACGACCGCCCTGCTGACCGCCGCCAAACTGCTGGCCGCCTTCCATCATGCGCAGGAACTGATCGAACTGCATCCGTGAAATACCAAGCCCTTCGGCAATCACATACAGCACTTCGCGTTCGTTAGGATGCAATGAACCGTCGGCATACGCAGCCTGGATTTGAATTTCCAGAAAAGTCCGTATCAGGTCGAAACGACCAAAACACGCACTGCGTAACTCACGCATTTTCTCACGCAGGGGATAGTTTGCCTCTTTCCCGTCGCGGAAGGCGCGCTGCGCGGCTTCACGCTGCTCACCATGCAACTGCATACGATCCATATAGAGGCTGGCGATCTGAATATCCGCCTCTGTCACCCTGCCTTTTGATTTAGTCAGATTCCCCATCACCTCAAACGTGGTGCGGAAGAAGATGGTTTGACGCGTCTGTTGATCGGCAAAGTAACCCCGGCGTTTTGCAGCGCGCGCCGTGTCAAACATATGTCCAATCAGCAGACCTGATACGATCCCCCAGAATCCCGTCCCTGACATATAGCCAAGGATAAGTCCGAGCAGTTTTCCCCAATACTGCATATACTCCTCAATTCGCCATGCCGTCGCTTAAAAATTGCTTTATCATAACCGGCATTTATCGTTGTGCCTAACGGCGGCAACGTAACAGGTGGGATTTAACACTAGCGCAACCATGATGAGTGAGATAGTCTCTGACCGTTTGCCGGCATGATGCCTCTGATGACGGAACACCATTTTACGTATGAAAAACAGACGTCTGAATACACGCTTACCCACAATGCTGGCCGCCACAATCTGGTCAGCATTGTACAGTCACGGCGCAATGGCCGACCTTGCTGCACAATGTATGCTCGGCGTTCCGACCTATGACAAACCTCTGGTACAGGGTGACCCAAACTCACTGCCTGTCACCATCAATGCCGATAAAGCCACCGGTAACTATCCTGATAACGCGCTGTTTAGCGGAAACGTTAACGTCGTACAGGGCAACAGCACGCTGGATGCCGATCAGGTTCAGCTGAACCAAATCGCCAATCCCAATCAGCCCACACCGACCCGAACCGCCACGGCGACCGGCAACGTGCGTTATAACGATAACCAAATCAAGCTGAACGGGCCGAAAGGTTTCGCCAACCTGACCACCAAAGATACGGATGTTGAGAACGGTGATTACCAGATGGTGGGCCGTCAGGGCCGCGGTGATGCCGACAAGATGAAGCAGCGTGATAACAACCGCTACACCATCATGGACAACGGCACCTTCACGACCTGTCTGCCCGGCGATAACAGCTGGAGCGTAGTGGGTTCTGAGGTGATTCAGGACCGTCAGGAAGAAGTGGCTGAAATCTGGAATGCCCGCTTCCACATCGGCCCGGTGCCGGTGTTCTATAGCCCGTATATGCAGTTGCCTATCGGTGACCGCCGCCGTTCCGGTTTCCTTATCCCGAACGCGAAATACAGCAGCAACAATGGCTTTGGTGTCACGGTTCCTTATTACTGGAACATCGCACCAAACTACGATGCCACTATCACGCCAAATTACATGAGTACCCGTGGTCTGCAATTGCAGAACGAATTCCGTTATCTGACCGTTGCCGGTGCAGGTTTGATGGAGTTTGACTTCCTGGGTAATGACAAGAAAATTGACGACCAGTATGTCGCAGATGAAAACCGCATCAGCGATAAGACGAAGCGCTGGATGTACTATTGGGTGCATTCGGGTGTGTATGATCAGGTGTGGCGCTTCAATGTCGATTACACCAAAGTTAGCGATCCTTACTACTTCACCGATTTCGATTCGAAATACGGTTCAAGTACAGATGGCTATGCTACCCAAAAATTCAGCGTCGGTTATTTCAACGAAAACTGGAATGCCACCCTGGCCAGCAAGCAGTTCCAGGTGTTCTCCGATTACGGAAATACCAATGCCTACCGTGCTCAGCCACAGCTTGATGTCAACTATTACCAAAATGACGTTGGCCCGTTCGATCTGCACATTTACGGTCAGGCAGCCAAATTTACCAGCGTAAACCCGGATAACCCGGAAGCCATTCGTACGCATATTGAGCCAACCATCAGTCTGCCGCTCAGTAACGGTTGGGGAAGCCTGGATAACGAAGTGAAGCTGATGGCGACCCACTATCAGCAGGACATTTCGGATAACTATTACGAGGCCAATCCGAATACCAAGCTGCGCTCGTCGGTAAACCGTGTCATGCCTGAGTTTAAAAGCGACGGCAAAATGGTCTTCGACCGCACGATGGACTGGAACAGTGATTACACGCAAACGCTTGAACCGCGCGTGCAGTATCTGTACATCCCTTACCGTAATCAAAGCTCCATTAACACCTATGACTCTACGCTGCTGCAGTCTGACTATACCGGCCTGTTCCGCGATAAGAGCTACAGTGGCCTTGACCGCATTGCCTCCGCCAACCAGGTCGCAAGTGGTTTAACAACCCGTATTTATGATGATGGTTTGGTTGAGCGCTTTAATGCGTCCGCCGGTCAGATTTACTACTTCCAGCCGCCACGTACGGGCGACCAGAACAGCGCACTGGATAAAAATGATGACACCGGCAGCCTGGTTTGGGCGGGTGACACTTATTATAAAATCAACAACTTCTGGGGTATTCGTGGCGGTGTGCAGTATGACACGCGTCTGGATTCGCTGGCCGTGGGCGATGCCGTTCTCGAGTACAAAGCTGATTCAGAAAGAATGATTCAGTTGAGCTACCGTTACGCCAGCCCGGAATATATTCAGGCTACCTTACCTAGCGTGACAAACCCGGGTTATCAGGATGGGATTTCTCAGGTCGGTGGTATCGCCAGCTGGCCAATCGCCGATCGCTGGGCGATTGTCGGTGCTTACTATTACGACACTAAAGCACAGCAGCCTGCAGATCAGTTGATCGGCCTGCAATACAACACCTGCTGCTGGGCCATCAATGTCGGTTACGAACGCAAGATCACCAACTACGACTCCGTTAAGTCTGAAAGTAAATATGACAATAAGATTGGTTTCAACATTGAACTTAGAGGCCTGGGAAGTAATCAAACTCTCGGAACGAAAGAAATGTTGGCCAGTGGCATACTGCCTTATCAACGCGCTTTCTAAGCCAGACGACACGATTAACTCAGTGAACTTGAAACCCGCGCTTGCGGATTAGACAAATGGAAAAAGTATGAAGAACTGGAGAACACTTCTCCTCGGCGTGACGCTTTGTGCCAGCACTGCGTTTGCAGCCCCTCAGGAAGTTGATAAAGTCGCCGCCGTTGTGAACAACGGCGTCGTGTTACAAAGTGATGTCGATGGCTTAATGCAGTCTGTTAAACAGCAGGCAGCCCAGGCTAAACAGCAGTTGCCCGATGATGCAACGTTGCGCCACCAGATCCTCGACCGTCTGATCATGGATCAGATCCAACTCCAGATGGCGTCGAAGATGGGCATCACACTGACCGATCAGGACGTGGATAAAGCCATCGCCGGTATTGCTCAGCAGAACAACATCACCGTCGATCAACTGCGCAGTCGTCTGGCCTATGACGGTCTGAACTTCAGCACCTATCGCGCCCAGATCCGCAAAGAAATGCTGATCAGTGAAGTCCGTAATGGTGAAGTTCGCCGTCGCGTGACGATCCTGCCTCAGGAAGTGGATCAGCTGTCTAAGCAAGTGGCGGCACAAAATGGCGGCAGTGCTGAATTCAACCTCAGCCATATCCTGTTGCCATTGCCGGAAAACCCGACGCAGGATCAGGTCGATGCTGCTGAAGAGCAGGCGAAGAAAATTGTTGCAGATCTGAATAACGGCGCTGATTTCGGTAAGCTGGCGATCACCTATTCCGCTGACTCACAGGCGCTGAAAGGCGGCAACATGGGTTGGGGCAAATTGCAGGAGTTGCCTTCGCTGTTTGCTCAGGCGCTGAGCACCGCGCAGAAAGGTCAGATCATCGGCCCAATCCGTTCAGGCGTGGGCTTCCATATTCTGAAAGTGAACGACATCCGTGGCGATAACAAAACGGTTTCTGTCACCGAAGTTCATGCCCGTCACATCCTGCTGAAACCTTCCGTCGTCATGACGGATGCACAGGCTAAAGCAAAACTGGAACAGGTTGCTGCAGACATTAAGAGCGGCAAAGCGACCTTTGCTGAGGAAGCAAAACAGATTTCTCAGGATCCGGGTTCTGCGCTTCAGGGCGGGGACTTAGGCTGGGCTTCTCCGGACATGTACGATCCGGCGTTCCGTGAAGCACTGATTAACCTGAAAAAAGGTCAGATGAGCGCACCGGTGCACTCTTCCTTTGGCTGGCATCTGATCGAATTACTCGATACCCGTCAGGTCGATAAAACCGATGCTGCTCAGAAAGAACGTGCTTACCGCATGCTGTTCAACCGTAAGTTTGCGGAAGAAGCTCAGACGTGGATGCAGGAACAACGTGCTGAAGCTTATGTGAAAATTATGGATGGTAATGGTAAATAATACTTCCATGACAAAATCTGTGGTCATCACCCCCGGCGAACCCGCCGGGGTTGGGCCGGATCTGGTACTGGCGCTGGCTCAGCAGGCATGGCCTGTTGAGTTAGTGGTGTGTGCCGATCCGGCCCTGTTGCTTGAACGTGCCGCGACGCTGGGTCTGAACATTCAGTTACGCGATTACGTGCAGGGCCGCCCGGCCCAGCCTCAGGCTCCAGGGACACTCACGGTTCTGCCGGTAAAAACCGCAACGCCGGTGACGGCGGGCAAGCTGGACGTCGCGAACAGTGCTTACGTCGTGGAAACGCTGGCCAGAGCCTGTGACGGTGCGATAAGCGGCGAATTCGCTGCACTGATCACCGGGCCGGTACAGAAGAGCATCATCAACGATGCCGGAATTCCTTTTATCGGGCATACCGAATTCTTCGCTGACCGCAGCCACTGTGAACGTGTAGTGATGATGCTGGCGACCGAAGAATTACGCGTCGCGCTGGCGACAACGCATTTACCGTTACTGGCCGTGCCGGGTGCCATTACCCGACAAAGTCTGCATGAAGTGATCACCATTCTGCATCATGATCTGAAAACCAAATTTGGCATTGCTGAACCCCAGATTTACGTCTGCGGTCTGAATCCGCATGCCGGAGAAGGCGGTCATATGGGCCATGAGGAGATCGATACGATCATTCCTGCACTGGATGACCTGCGTCAGCAGGGGATGAATCTGGTGGGTCCGCTGCCGGCAGATACGCTTTTCCAGCCGAAATATCTGCAACACGCCGATGCTGTTTTATCGATGTATCACGATCAGGGCCTTCCGGTGCTAAAATATCAGGGATTCGGTCGCGCTGTGAATATCACGCTTGGCCTGCCCTTTATCCGGACTTCCGTTGATCACGGTACTGCGCTTGAACTTGCCGCTACCGGCACCGCCGATGCAGGCAGTTTCAGGACAGCAATAAATCTCGCCATTCGTATGGCAATCAATACTTTTGAACCACAACACACTGATAAATAAAAACAATGAATAGTAGAGTCCACCAGGGGCACTTTGCCCGTAAACGTTTCGGCCAAAACTTTTTAACCGATCAATTTGTGATTGATAGCATTGTGTCGGCCATTCATCCGATGCCGGGACAAGCGGTGGTCGAAATCGGGCCCGGCCTGGCAGCGCTGACGGCGCCCGTCGCCTCGCGTCTGGACAGCATGACTGTTATCGAAATTGACCGCGATTTGGCGGCTCGTCTGGAAAGTAATCCTAAGTTTCAGGGCAAATTGCGCGTCATTCAGTCTGATGCGATGAAAATCAATTTCGCCGAGCTTTCCGAAGAGCTCGGCCAGCCGCTGCGCGTATTCGGCAACCTGCCCTATAATATTTCTACGCCACTGATGTTCCACCTGTTCACCTATACCAACGCCATTAAAGACATGCACTTCATGTTGCAAAAGGAAGTGGTCAACCGTCTGGTTGCGGGGCCGAACAGCAAAGCGTATGGTCGTTTAACGGTCATGGCGCAGTATTACTGTAACGTGATCCCGGTTCTGGAAGTTCCACCGGAGTCCTTCACGCCAGCGCCGAAAGTTGATTCCGCCGTGGTGCGTTTGATTCCGCATGACGTGATCCCGTACCCGGTTTCAGATATCCGCATTCTGAGTCGTCTGACAACAGATGCGTTTAACCAGCGCCGTAAAACGATTCGTAACAGCCTCGGCCACTTGTTCACACCAGAACAAATGAGCGCGCTGGGTCTGGATCTGTCAATGCGTGCTGAGAACATTTCAGTCGAACAATTCTGTAAACTGGCTAACTGGTTATCAACCCGACCGAAAACCACAGAACCCCAGGAGTAGCGATATGCTTAATTCGCCCCGCGTATGTGTTCAGGTGCAAAGTGTCTACATTGAGTCACAGTCGATACCGGAAGATGAGCGTTTTGTCTTCGCCTACACCATCACCATCCGCAATCTTGGGCGTTTTAACGTACAACTCCTGCGCCGTTACTGGTTGATCACCAACAGTAACGGCCGCCAGACCGAAGTACAGGGCGAAGGGGTTATCGGCGAACAGCCGCTGATCCTGCCCGGCAGTGAATTTCACTACACCAGCGGTGCGATCCTCGAAACGCCGCTCGGTACCATGGAAGGCCATTATGAAATGGTCGCACAAGACGGTGAATCCTTCCGTGTGCCGGTTCCGGTCTTCCGCCTCGCCATCCCTACACTGATAAATTAATCCTTTATGTCGACATACCTTATTGGTGATGTTCACGGTTGCATCGATGAACTCAAGGCGCTATTGGCGCAGGTGGATTTTAATCCGCAAAATGATTGTCTCTGGCTGACCGGAGATTTAGTTGCCCGTGGCCCGTCCTCGCTCGAGGTGCTGCGTTTTGTCAGTGGTTTGGGCGACGCAGTCCGCATGGTGCTCGGCAACCACGACTTACATCTGTTAGCGGTTTACGCCGGTATCAGCTTTAACAAACCAAAAGATCGCATCACCCCGCTGCTTGAAGCTGAAGATGCAGATGAGCTGATCAACTGGCTGCGACGCCAGCCGGTGCTGCAGGTGGATGAAGAGCTGAAGCTGGTGATGGCCCATGCGGGGATTACGCCGCAGTGGGACCTGGAAACCGCGCAGATGTGCGCGCGTGAAGTGGAATCCGTGCTGAGAAGTGACACCTATCCGCTGTTTCTCGACGCGATGTATGGTGATATGCCCAACAACTGGCATCCCGAGCTGACCGGTCTTGCGCGTCTGCGTTTCAGCACCAATGCGCTGACCCGGATGCGTTACTGCTTCCCTAACGGGCAGCTGGATATGATATGCAAAGACACGCCCGATACCGCGCCGAAACCGCTCAAACCCTGGTTTGATATTCCGGGTCCTTTACAGGAAGCGGGTTTCAGCATTGCGTTTGGCCACTGGGCTTCGCTGGAAGGAAAAGGCGCGCCGGAAGGTATTTATGCGCTGGACACCGGCTGTTGCTGGGGCGGCGATATGACCATGCTGCGCTGGGAAGACAAAACCTATTTCACTGAGCCTTCTCACCGGCGCAGTGAAAAGGATCTGGCGGTTGCGCCAAAGGCGCTCTGAGCAGATATTTTCCCTGTTTCTGAAAGACAAAAGGCACCTTCTCAGGAGCCTTTTTGCTGACTGCTGCGGCTCAATCAGGCGCGGCGATCAAGGATCTCAAAGCAATAGCCGTGAGAGTTCTGCTCATCCGCATCATGGAATTCGCTGAACGTACTTTCCCAGTCGTCCGGCTCATAGTCAGGGAAATGCGTATCCCCTTCGACTTCGGCGTCAATGTGGGTCAGATATAAGCGGTTCGCCTTAGGCAGGAATTGCTCATATACACGACCACCGCCCATGACCATCACTTCTTCCACGCCGGCGGCAGCGGCCAGTGCGGCATCAACAGACGTCACCCAGGTCACGCCTTCGTGCTCGCCGGGTTTAGAGCTGATGACAATATTCAGTCGGCCAGGCAAAGGGCGTCCTATCGACTCAAACGTTTTGCGTCCCATGATGACGGGTTTATTGAGCGTATTACGCTTAAACCAGGCCAGATCACCGGGTAAATGCCAAGGCATAGCGTTTTCCATGCCAATAACGCGATCGGTCGCCAGTGCGGCGATCAGGCTAATAATCATTGTGAAGCCCTGTGTAGATAAGGAATAAAACCGTGACCCGAAAAAAGAGCTGCCACTATACGGAAAGCCCCATCAGCCGTCGATAGGGAGACTCGCGCTTTACAAAGATATAAACGCGCGCCGCTCAGACTTACACGCCGGGACGTTTGCGGTACAGCCACAGCCCCGGCAAAGATAATCCAATCGACAATGCCCCGACGATAAAACTGGCCTTCAGGAAATTGGTGACCATGGTAGACATCAGCACTTCGCTGTAACCAAGGTGCGAAATTTCCACCATGGAAATCATCGCCGTATACGCAGAAATTCCCGGAAACATGGGGATGACGGCGGCTACTGTGAAAACTTTAGGGTGCGCGAGAAACCAGCGCGACCAGCGAATACCAATGATGCCGATCAGTATAGCCGCCAGCAAAGAAGCCCACTCAATGTTTATCCCGCCATGCATCATCAGCATACGGGAGCCGTGCCCGATGGCACCGAGCAGCGCACAATAGCGCAACGCACGCGGCGGGACATTGAAGACCATCGCAAAACCCAGCGCCGGCACTGCGGCCAGAAACATATCCTGCAGGAGTGCCAAGATCAGACTCATGCCCACCCCCGCAATTCCCACAGCGCCATCGCCATGACCACCCCGATGCAGGTTGCCAGCGTCAGCAAACTGGCCATTGCCCAGCGCGCCAGTCCGGTGTTCACATGGCCTTTAAACATATCAGCCACTGCGTTGATCAGCGGAAACCCCGGCACCAGCAGTAAAACGCTGGCAGCCATCGCCACGTTCGAGGTGTGATGGAATGCATCAAGGCGCATAAGCAGGCCGGAAATCGAGGTCGCCACAAAGGCGGTACAGCAGAAGTTAATCAGCGGATTCATATGGCGAAGGGTCAGCGTCTGGCGCACCGCCATCGCCACACCGCTGGCGATAAACGTTATGCTGAACGCATCCCAGCCACCGCCGTTCAGTTTGCTGAAGCAACCGCACGACAGCGCCACCATCAGGATCATCAGCGGGCGGGGATAGCGCAGCGGCTTGATATGGCTCAGACGCTTCGCCACCAGCGTGCTGTCGAGTAACTTATGCTCGGCGAGGATCACCGTATGCTGCACTTCGGTGACCACCTGCATGTTGATCCCGCGATCGACATTTTTTCGCGTTGAGGTCAGGCAGTATCCGCCGCACAGCGTACTGAGCACCACGGCATTGGCGGAGATCGAACTTTCCACCCGATCCATGCCCAGCGCGATACCGAGCCGGGCTGATAGCTGCTCCACCAACATACTTTCAGCGCCGTGCTGTAACAATAACAGAGCACATTCGATGCACAGGCGGGTGATTTCACGCTGGTAATGCGCCTGTGGACTTTCGCGCTGCGGGTATTCAACGACAGGTTCTTGCATAGCCTTTACCGCCCGTAAAAAAAGCCAATAAGTGTGATACGTCGAGGTGAAGATTGACGTATCATGCGGCCTTATTTTGCCCTGAACATTGACGACGGTTACTTTCATGCTTGAAACCTCCCTTTTTATTGCCAGTATCGCCTTCCTCGGCATGCTCTCTCCCGGCCCCGATTTCTTTCTGGTGATCAAAAATGCGGCCCGCTATCCGCGCGCGGCGGCACTGATGACCTCGCTGGGCGTCATTTGTGGCGTGATTACACATATGTCTTACTGCGTCGCAGGTCTGGCGGTCGTGATCACCACCACGCCGTGGTTGTTTGGCTTGCTGAAATACGTCGGGGCGGCTTATCTGATTTGGGTGGGGATCCAGGCATTGTTCTCGCGCAGCAACAGTAAAATGAATCTCGACGGACTGGTGCCGCAGCAGGTGAAACTGCGTACCGCTTTTGTACAGGGATATCTGTGCAACCTGCTGAATCCTAAAGCAACGCTGTTTTTCCTGGCGATGTTTACCCAGGTATTACAGGTAGACTCCAGCCTTGGCGAAAAACTCTGGTATGCCTCGATCATTGTCGGACTTTCATTGGTCTGGTGGCCGTCGCTGGCCATGTTGATCCAAAGCGCTCCGGTGCGTCGTGGTCTGGCAAAAGCGCAAAAAATTATCGATAAACTGCTGGGCGGCGTACTGATAGGTTTAGGTATCAAAGTCGCGCTGAGCTGACAGAAACACAAAAAAAAGCCGGTGCTGTTCAGGCACCGGCTTCAGATTTCATCCTTGCTTAACTCTTCGCTTCAATCACTTCATTCTCCGGTGCTTTACCGTCGATACTTCCCCGCCAGCCTTGTTGCTGTTCAGAGGCAAGACGTTCCTGATCCTGTTCAATCGCGGCGCTCAGCATGTCTTTCGCGCGCTGCATACTGGCGATACGGAACTCAGTGTCTTCGTAATTCTCGATGGTCGCTTCCAGCATTTTCAGGTTGTAGCGGCGGAACAGATCGGCTTTCTCGCGGGCTTCATACGCATCGAGCCCGAGCGTTTCCAGCACTTCCCGGCCAACGCGCAGGGATCCTTCGAACAATTCCCGCTCCGGTGCTTCCACACCCAGCTGCCGCAGCTGATACCAGTGATCGACGTCGCGGGCGCGGGCAATAATCTTCAGATTAGGGAAATGCTCTTTTGCCAGCGCGGTCAGTTGCAGGTTGGCTTCCACATCATCGATAGCGTTAATCAGCACTTTGGCCTGCGCCGCACCGGCAGATTCCAGCAAATCCACCCGCGTGGCATCCCCGTAAAACACTTTGGTGCCGAATTTACGCAGCGTTTCGATATGATCCGGGTCGTGATCCAACACCACGGTATGAACGTTATTCGCCAGCAATAAACGACCGGCAATCTGACCAAAGCGCCCGAAACCGGCGATAATCACCTGCGCATTTTCATCATCAATCGTATCTTGCGGACGATCGTCTTGCGGCGCATTGCGTTCCATACGCGCGGCGAGAACCAGCAGCAGCGGCGTGACCGCCATCGACAGGGCCACAGCAAGCGTCAGCGCCTTCGCCCATTCCACCGGCAACACGCCGGCCATTTGTGCTGTGCTGAAAATCACGAACGCGAATTCACTGCCCTGCCCGATAAGGATGGCGAATAACCCGCGCTGCTTTTTCGGAACGCCAAGCCAGGGTGCGACCAGCCACAGTAAAGCGGCTTTCAGCGCCATAAAACCGACCAGCAAGGTGGCGATCAGTAGCGGCTGATGAACCAGTGTACCGAAGTCGATGGACATGCCGACGCCGATAAAGAACAGCCCGAGAAGCAGGCCTTTGAACGGCTGAATATCGCTTTCCAGCGCATGACGATATTCAGAGCTCGCCAGCAATACGCCCGCCAGAAACGCGCCCATCGCCATCGACATACCCGCCATTTCCAGCAGAATGCCAAAACCAAACACCAGAAAAAGCGCCACGGCGCTGAACACTTCACGCATACCGGAGCGGGCAACAAAATGCAGTAACGGGCGGGTGACATAACGTCCGAGCAACACCACCAGCACCAGCGCACCGGCCACCTTCGCCGCCGACAGGCCAAAGCTCATCAGCGTGGTGGCTTCGCCGGTACTCGCCAGCAGCGGGATCATCGCCACCAGCGGGATCGCGGCGATATCCTGGAACAGCAACACCGCAAAGGCGCTGCGGCCAATCGGTGACGCCGTCAGGCTGCGTTCACTCATTGCCTGCATGGCAATGGCCGTTGAGGAAAGCGCCAGCGTCAGGCCGATCAGCATGGCGATTTTCCAGTCGAGGCCGAGGAAATAACAGAATGCGCTGAGCACCACGCCGCAGCCGACCATCTGGATGCTGCCGCCGCCAAAGACCGAGGCGCGCATGGTCCAAAGCCGTTTAGGATCCAGCTCAAGGCCAATAACGAACAACATCAGCACTACGCCGATTTCCGCAAAGGTCAGAATCGACTCAGCATCAGAAACCAGTTTCAGTCCCCACGGCCCGATAATGCAGCCGGCGATCAGATAACCGAGCACCGAGCCCAGACCAAGACGTACCGCAATCGGGACAAACAACGCCGCGGAGCCGAGATAAATCAGCCCTTCAATCATCAGGTTATGGTTATCCATTTTCGACCTCCGGCGCACAGCCTTCTTTCAGGCTCAGGCAGGCGGTCAGACGTCGACGGTATTCTTCACCCGCAGCTTTCAGCGCAACTTCATCGCAAATAAAGGTGTTATGTACGGCGAAATATGGCTGCCAGTGCATGCCGCAATAAACTGCCGTCGCCTGTAATGGCTGCGCCAGCACGTCGAAATTGGGGTGATCGCCGAGCTCAAAATGGTGTTCATCACCGCCGGTCGTCACTGCCCACAGGCAATGCTTACCGTTAAGCGCGTTGCCGTCATGGCCGTAAGCCCAGCCGTGCTCGAGCACTTTGTCCAGCCACAGCTTCATCAGTGGCGGCAGGCTGTACCACTGGATCGGGTGCTGGAATACCACCATATCGGCGCGTTCAACCGCCTTCTGTTCGGCCGCGATATCGATATTGAAATCGGGGTAAAGGTCATACAGCGAACGCACTTCAACATTGGGTAAATCGCTGACGGCCGAGAGCAGTCCCTGGTTGGCCCGCGAATGGCGCGGATAAGGATGGGCGTAAATTATTAAAATCATGCAGGTCTCTTGTCTTATTAGCTTTACTTCAGCATACGCAATTTTGGGCTTTCTGGTAAAAGCTGAGCGTATAAAAAGAAAAGGCGCAGCTTTCGCCGCGCCTTTCATTAAGCAATTATGCCATTAGCCTTTGATTTTCGCGTGCATTTCCTGCACTGAAATCACCTGCTCCGTCGGGTCAGAAGACAGCGCCATCGCCGTGGCGAAACCGCCGTTCAGCGTGGTGTCGTAATGCACTTTGTATTGCAGCGCACTGCGACGGATAAGCTTGGAGTCTTCAATCGCCTGGCGGCCCGCCGTGGTATTCACGATATACACATATTCACCGTTCTTGATACGGTCCTGAATATGTGGACGGCCTTCATGCACTTTGTTGACCAGACGCGGGTTAATCCCGGCTTCACCCAGCACCACCGCGGTACCGTGAGTCGCATCCAGCTCGAAACCGCGTTTGAGCAGTTTCGCGGCTAAATCCACCACGCGGCCTTTGTCGCCTTCGCGGACTGACAACAGTGCGCGACCGGCTTTCTTCATGCCGGAGTTACTGCCCAGCTGCGCTTTGGCAAAGGCTTCGGCGAAGGTACGACCGACGCCCATGACTTCACCGGTGGAACGCATTTCCGGCCCCAGAATCGGGTCAACGCCAGGGAATTTGTTGAACGGCAGCACCACTTCTTTCACGGAGTAGTAAGGCGGGATCACTTCTTCTGTGATGCCCTGCTGCTCCAGTGTCTGCCCCGCCATCACGCGCGCCGCCACTTTTGCCAGCGCCACACCGGTTGCTTTGGAGACAAACGGCACGGTACGCGCAGCACGCGGGTTAACTTCAATCAGGTAGACTTCGTTGTTCTTCACCGCAAACTGGACGTTCATCAGGCCGCGAACGCTCAGCTCAAAGGCCAGTTTCTCAACCTGCTGACGCATCACGTCCTGAATTTCCTGGCTCAGCGTGTAGCACGGCAATGAACATGCGGAGTCACCGGAGTGAACGCCCGCCTGTTCGATGTGCTCCATGATGCCGCCAATCAGCACACGTTCACCGTCGCAGATGGCATCAACGTCCACTTCGATGGCGTCGTCAAGGAAGCGATCCAGCAGCACCGGCGCATCGTTGGAGACGCTGACCGCGTTCTGGAAGTAACGGCGCAGGTCGATTTCATCGTAGACGATTTCCATCGCACGGCCACCCAGTACATAGGACGGGCGCACCACCAGCGGATAACCGATACCGGCTGCTTTTTCGACGGCTTGTTCGATTGTCGCAACCGTGGCGTTTGCCGGTTGTTTCAGGCCCAGACGGTGAACCGCCTGCTGGAAACGTTCGCGGTCTTCTGCACGGTCAATTGCATCCGGGCTGGTACCAATAATGGGCACACCCGCAGCTTCCAGCTCTCGCGCCAGTTTCAGCGGAGTCTGGCCGCCGTACTGAACAATCACGCCTTTTGGCTGTTCGATACGCACGATTTCCAGCACATCTTCCAGAGTGACGGATTCGAAATACAGACGGTCAGAAGTGTCGTAGTCGGTAGACACAGTTTCCGGGTTACAGTTAACCATAATGGTTTCGTAACCGTCTTCGCGCAGCGCCAGTGAGGCATGTACGCAGCAGTAGTCGAACTCAATACCCTGACCGATACGGTTTGGACCGCCACCCAGTACCATGATTTTCGGCTTGTCATTGGTCGGGTTAGATTCACACTCTTCTTCATACGTGGAGTACATGTACGCGGTATCGGTGGAGAATTCCGCCGCACAGGTATCGACACGTTTGTAGACCGGATGCAGATTGTATTTATGACGCAGTTTGCGCACTTCGCTTTCAGAAACGCCGACCAGTTTTGCCAGACGCAGGTCCGCAAAGCCTTTGCGCTTGAGCATGCGCAGGTAATCGTGAGTCAGAATGTTGAAGCCGCCTTCAGCCACTTCATTTTCCAGTTTCACCAGCTCTTCAATCTGTACCAAGAACCAGCGATCCACGTTGGTCAGGTTGAAGATACCGTCAACGGACATCCCGGCACGGAAAGCATCGGCGATGTACCAGATACGCTCGGCACCGGCTTCTTTCAGCTCGCGACGGATTTTGGTCAGCGCTTCAGGGTCATCAAGGTTCACTTTCGGGTCAAAACCGCTCGCGCCCACTTCCAGACCGCGCAACGCTTTTTGCAAGGATTCCTGCTGCGTACGGCCAATTGCCATCACTTCGCCAACAGATTTCATCTGCGTGGTCAGACGGTCATTTGCACCGGCAAATTTCTCGAAGTTGAAGCGAGGAATTTTAGTCACAACGTAGTCGATAGACGGTTCGAACGATGCCGGGGTTTTGCCACCGGTGATGTCGTTCATCAGCTCATCGAGGGTGTAACCCACTGCCAGTTTCGCAGCGACTTTAGCAATCGGGAAACCGGTCGCTTTAGAGGCCAGCGCGGAAGAGCGGGAAACACGCGGGTTCATTTCGATAACAATCAGACGGCCATTTTTCGGGTTCACCGAGAACTGGACGTTGGAACCCCCGGTTTCGACGCCGATTTCACGCAGTACCGCCATCGAGGCGTTACGCATGATTTGGTATTCTTTGTCGGTCAGGGTTTGCGCTGGCGCCACGGTGATGGAGTCGCCGGTGTGAATACCCATCGCATCGAAGTTTTCGATAGAACAGACGATGATGCAGTTGTCGTTTTTATCACGCACCACTTCCATCTCGTACTCTTTCCAGCCAATCAGCGACTCATCAATCAGCAGCTCTTTGGTTGGGGAAAGATCCAGACCGCGTTCGCAAATCTCTTCGAACTCTTCACGGTTATACGCGATACCGCCACCGGTGCCGCCCATGGTGAAGGAAGGACGGATAATGCACGGGAAGCCAACATCGGCGGCAACCGCCAGCGCTTCTTCCATGGTGTGTGCGATACCGGAACGCGCCGTGTCGAGGCCGATTTTCTTCATCGCGACGTCGAAACGGCGACGGTCTTCGGCTTTATCAATCGCATCTGCGGTCGCGCCAATCATGGTCACGCCGAATTCTTCCAGCACGCCCTGACGTTCCAGTTCCAGCGCACAGTTCAGTGCGGTCTGACCGCCCATGGTTGGCAGCACGGCGTCCGGACGCTCTTTTTCGATGATCTTACGCACCACTTCCCAGGTGATAGGCTCGATGTAAGTCGCATCCGCCATGTCCGGGTCAGTCATGATGGTGGCCGGGTTAGAGTTCACCAGAATGACGCGGTAACCCTCTTCACGCAGCGCTTTACACGCCTGCGCACCGGAATAGTCGAATTCACAAGCCTGGCCGATAACAATCGGGCCGGCGCCGAGGATCAGGATGCTTTTTATGTCTGTACGTTTTGGCATTTTTTATTCGCTCCTGTTATTTGGCGTTGTGGTTGTGAGAAGCGCGAAAAGCGTTAATCAGTTCGATGAAGTGATCGAACAATGGCGCCGCATCGTGCGGGCCCGGGCTGGCTTCAGGGTGACCCTGGAAGCTGAATGCCGCTTTATCTGTGCGATGAATGCCCTGCACCGTGTGGTCGAACAGTGATTTGTGGGTCACGCGCAGGTTGGCCGGCAGATCGGATTCATCCACCGCAAAGCCGTGGTTCTGCGCCGTGATCATCACGATATCTTTATCGAGATCTTTCACCGGATGGTTACCACCGTGGTGGCCGAGCTTCATTTTCACGGTCTTCGCCCCGCTGGCCAGTGCCAGTAACTGGTGGCCGAGACAGATGCCGAATACCGGAATGTCGGTTTCCAGGAAGGTTTTGATGGCGGCGATAGCGTAGTCGCAAGGCTCCGGGTCGCCAGGGCCGTTGGACAGGAAAATACCGTCCGGATTCATTTTCAACACGTCTGCAGCAGGCGTTTGCGCCGGTACTACCGTCAGGCGACAACCGCGATCCACCAGCATACGCAGGATATTGCGTTTGGCGCCGTAATCGTAAGCCACCACGTGGAATGGCAGGTCTTCTTCTTTTTTCGCTTCCGGCAGTTCGCCTTCCAGTGTCCAGCTACCTTGTTGCCAGCTGTAAGATTCCGCGGTGGTCACTTCTTTCGCCAGATCCATGCCTTTCAGGCCCGGGAATGCTTTGGCTTTTTGCAGTGCCAGTTCAGCATCCGGTGAATCCCCCGCGATGATGCAGCCGTTCTGCGCGCCCTTTTCACGTAACAGACGGGTCAGCTTGCGGGTATCGATATCGGCGATGGCAACGATGTTGTTGCGCTTGAGGTAATCAGAAAGGTTTTCTTCACTGCGGTAGTTGCTGGCAATAAGAGGTAAATCGCGAATGACCAGGCCTTGAGCGTGTACTGCGGAGGATTCTGCATCAGCGGCATTGGTGCCGACATTACCGATATGGGGATAAGTGAGAGTGACAATCTGGCGGGAATAGGAAGGATCAGTGAGGATTTCTTGATAACCGGTCATCGACGTATTGAAGACCACTTCCCCCACTGCCGAACCTTCTGCCCCGATGGCCCGACCGTGGAATTGGGTTCCGTCTTCCAGAACCAATAGCGCTGACTTTATCAAAGCATCCTCCAAGAATAATAAATCACAATATCTGCATATTAATTCAGATAACCCGATCTAAATCAATGCAAAAATCGCTCGGGAAGCCAATTTTCGGCAAATTGCGCGCATTCTAATGATGGCAGTGAGGTTTGTCTACCAAAAGCCGCCATATTTCTCTATTTTTCGCACAACTCAGTGAAAAGGCTCCGTCACAGCCACAAAACCACAGGCTAAGTAAACATAGTAACCGTTTGCGGAAGAGGATGTCTGAAAATAGTGCTGAAAATCGGTTTGTGCGGGTGAGGACGAAATGAGATGTTCGAAAAACGCGCGACTGACAGGTGAAACCGCCACAAAAGATATAAAAAAGACGACTAATCGTGAAATTTCAATCAGGACGCTTATTTTTAAATAAAAAGAGAAGGGCAATCAAGGAACTGCCCTTTTATCAAAAGATTATGACCAATACAACCACATCACATCTAAATCATCTGCTACAAATCATCCAATCCAAGCACATCTCGCATGTCATAAAGGCCAGACTTATGCGAAGCAAGCCATTTCCCTGCACGAACAGCGCCATTTGCGAAAGTCATACGGCTGGAAGCCTTATGCGTTATCTCTACGCGCTCGCCAATATCTGCAAACATCGCAGTATGCTCACCGACGATATCTCCGGCCCGGATCGTCGCAAAACCAATACTTTTAGGATCGCGCTCTCCGGTGTGGCCTTCACGGGCATATACCGCACATTCTTTCAGATCTCGCCCCAGCGCGCCCGCTATCGCTTCACCCATCGCCAGTGCGGTGCCTGATGGCGCATCCACTTTATAGCGATGGTGTGCTTCAACAATTTCAATGTCGGTATAGTCGCCCATCACTTTGGCGGCTTTTTCTAAAAGTTTGAGGACAACATTCACGCCTACGCTGAAGTTAGCCGCAAAAACCACCGGAATAACCTCAGAAGCCTGTTTAATTGCCCCCTTACCCGCGTCATCAAAGCCCGTAGTCCCGATAATCATGCCTTTATGGTGCTTCTGGCAAAATTCCAGATGCACCAGTGTGCCTTCGGGACGGGTAAAGTCGATCAAAATATCGAAGTCATCCGCCACGGCATTCAGGTCATCATTGACCTTGATACCCGCTGCGCCGATCCCTGCAAGTTCACCGGCATCAGTACCGATAAGGGATGATCCCGGACGCTCCAGCGCGGCACCCAGCACCACACCTTCAGCGTCGGAAACGGCCTGAATCAGCTGCCGGCCCATACGCCCGCCCGCGCCAACAATGGCCATGCGAATTTCAGCGTTACTCATAAATACTCTCTTTTTATAGGGGTTCTGCCGTGAAACAGAATCAGGTTAACTACCCTGTTATAGGGTAGCCAGCAAAATTGCCACATAATTAGAAAATTATGATACAGGCTGGTTAATATCAGTAAAAACCATTTGATTTCAGGTTACTTAAAGTGAGGTTTTGTGTTAACAACCCAGCTAAACTGGAACTATTTCAGAAAACCAGCCTTAATTCCCCTGTGTTCAACTCCCCGCATAACCATTCATTTTTGTGCATAATGGTCAGGGGATATCAACGCTCTTTGAAACTTTCATCAACTTTAGTTTGTAGCGGACTCAGCAGATAATCAATCACCTGACGCTTGCCGGTTTTAATCTCCGCACTGACGTTCATCCCCGCCACCAGGTTGATACGCTTGCCTTCCACCATCAGATAATTTTGATCGAGCGCGACATTCGCATTGAATACCAGCCCTAATTTCTCATGCTCAATCGCATCGAAACTGACGCTGGTGACTTTTCCGGTGATATAGCCGTAGCGAGTATAAGGGAATGATTCGATTTTTATGATGACATCCTGCCCAACATTCACAAACCCAATGTCTTTGTTTGCCACCATCGCTTCAACCTCGATTTTGTCATCAAGTGGCACAATCGTCATGATCGCCTCCGCTTCTAAGGCCACCCCACCCACCGTATGAAATGCCAACTGCTGAACGGTACCGTCGACGGGAGCCTTTAATGTCATCAAAGACTGGCGCTGCCGGGTTTTTTCCATCTGGCCCTGAAGCTGAGGTATTTGCTCATTTGCCTGGCGCAGTGCGTCCAGCGTGTCTCGCTGAAACGTCTGGGTGTTTAATAGCTTTTCCTGTTCAGCCTGATGAATGCTTTCTTTTATTTGCTGCGTCTGATTTCTCAGGCTGCGGAGATCCTGCTCATTCTGGATTGTTTTGCTGTCCTGTTCATAATACTCATGCTGTGAAAGGTATTTTTTCTCCAGAAGAGCCTGATAATCTTTTGATCGCTGCAGTTCAATTTTTCGGATCTGCTCCAGCTTATGGACCTGATCTTCATTCGACCGCAATTCAGATTTGTGCTGGCTTAAAATCGCCTGCAACCTTTCATTATCAGCGGACCACGACTGAAATTGATTTTTCGCCAGTAACTGTGTGGCTAAGATTTCGGTTTCTTTCAGACCGAGTTGTTTCGCCTCTTCGCGGTTAATCTGAATGTCGCCCTCATGTTGAAGCGCTTTGATTAACGCATCACAGCGCAATTTCGTTAACTGCACCGCTTCCAAAGCATGACGGGATTGTTCGAAATCGCTGTCAGAACCGATGCCATTCAACTCAATCAGCGTCTGACCCGCGTGGACATAATCGCCGTCATTAACATAAATGTTTTTAATGACGGACGTTTCCAATGGCTGAATTTTTTTGCTGCGCCCGCTGACGATGGTTTTCCCCTGCGTCACCGCAACAATATCGATATGCCCAAATATGGCCCATATCAATGCAATGGCAGTAAACAACATAATCAGTCTGGCGATATATTTCGGCGCAACTGAAACTGGTGTCTCCGTAATTTCCAGCGTGGCGGGAAGAAAAACTCGCTCATCGCCTTCCCGTTTAGGCGGGTCCAATTTTTCACGAACCTTCCAGACTTCTTTCCAGACATGACAATATTTGCGGATAAGTTCTTTCGAGGCCTGCAACCAGATATTCATAATGACTGAAGCTCATGTAAGTAACGATAGTAACCATTTTCTATTTTCAACAGTTCTTCATGACTGCCCTGTTCGACGATCTCACCTTTGTCCATTGCAATGATTCTTTGCGCAAAACGAACAGTAGAAAGACGATGAGCAATAATAAGTACCGTGCGTTCACGGCAAATTAATTGCATATTCTGCATAATTGCCCTTTCAGATTCATAATCCAGAGCACTGGTGGCTTCATCCAATATTAAAATCCGTGGGTTTCCGACCAATGCCCGCGCAATGGCAACCCGTTGCCGCTGGCCGCCAGATAGCCCCGCGCCCTGTTCGCCGACAACCGTGTCATAGCCCTCGGCCAATGCCATAATAAATTCATGCGCACCGGCGAGTTTGGCGGCGTGGATGATTCTTTCTAAAGACATACCGGGTTCCGCTAAACCGATATTTTCACGAACGGAACGGTTGAGCAGTACGTTGTCTTGCAATACCACGCCTATCTGACGCCGTAACCAGGCCGGATCAGCCAGCGCTAAATCATTACCATCGACCAGCACCCTGCCGCGCCCGGGGGTATATAAGCGCTGAACCAGTTTGGTGAGTGTACTTTTACCTGATCCGGAACGGCCTACGATCCCCACAACTTCACTGGCCTGAATACTCAAAGTGAGATCGCGCAATACCTCATAACCATCTGGACGGTAGCGGAAATTCACCTGTTCAAAATCTATTTTTCCTTTAATTTCAGGCAGCGCTAAACGGCTACCGGAACGTTCCGTCGGCGTATTTAAAATATCTCCCAGACGCGCCACGGAGATCCCTACCTGCTGAAAATCCTGCCATAACTGCGCCAGACGAATCACCGGCGCCGCAACCTGGCCTGCCAGCATATTAAAAGCAATTAACTGACCGACCGTTAAATCTCCGCCAATAACCAGCTGAGCTCCCAGCCACAGCGTACTCACCATCACTAATTTTTGGATCAACTGAACGCCTTGCTGGCCGATGGTCGCCAGACGGGTAACCCGTAATCCGGAATGCACGTACGCCGCCAGCAACTGATCCCAGTTACGGGTCATCTGAGGCTCAACGGCCATCGATTTAATCGTCCCGACCGAGGTGACGGACTCTACCAAAAATGACTGGCTGTCGGCATTACGGGCAAATTTGTCGTTGAGACGTGCCCTCAAAACAGGGCTGATCGTGGCAGACCAAAAGGCATAACAGGGTAATGAAACCATCACCACAAGGGTTAGCCAGCCACTGTAAAACCACATCACAATAAGGAAGATGAATGAAAAACTGAGATCCATCACCGAGGTCAACGCCTGTCCGGTGAGGAAAGTGCGGATTTGTTCCAGCTCTCTGACGCGCGCGATGGTGTCACCCACGCGTCTCTTTTCAAACCAGGCCAGCGGTAACGCAAACAGATGGCGAAACAGACGCGCCCCTAATTCAACGTCGATGCGGCTTGTGGTATGCGCGAAAATATAGGTTCGTAAACCGCTCAAAATAACGTCGAATAACACCACGATAAGTAATGCCACAGCCACAACATCGAGTGTGCTAAAACTCCTGTGCACCAGCACCTTATCCATCACAACCTGAAAAAACAGAGGGGTAATTAAGGCAAAAAACTGAATGACTGCCGATGCTGCAAGTACTTCCAGCAGAATTTTTCGGTACTTAATAACGGCAGGAATAAACCAGGTGAAATCAAATTTGGCCAGGCTGCCAAGCACAGAAGCTCTGGACGTCACCAGAATAAGCCTGCCGCTGTAACGCGCCTCAAAATCACCTTTATCCAGTACAACCGGCCTGCCGAGTTCAAGATCCTGAATCAGATATTTATTGTTATCAATTTTCGCCAAAATAAAATGCTCACCATCTTCTCTCCATACCACGGCCGGTAAGCTGATTAAGTGAAGCCGGTTTATATCCTGACGCACTAATTTTGCCTTTAACCCTAAAGACTTTGCCGCTAACAGCCATTGGGTTGTTGTCAGCCCACCATTTCCATCACTGAACTGATGCTTTAAATCTTCACCATTAGCAGCAACGCCGTGGTAATGCGCAATAATAGTCAGGGCAGAAAAAGCAAGATCATGCTGTTTTTTCACCCCTGTACTGAGTTCATTTTCAAGCAGTGACATAATAGTTTATTTATTCCCTTTATAATGGACAAAATATCCCTTTCACACTTCGTGTACCACAGCATTAAAAACAAAAAAAACGCTCAAACTCAATAGTGACATCATTAATTCAATACTATTTTTTAAATCAATAATCATGCATATATAATAATTATAAAAATATATAAAACATTAATAAGTGGGATATCTTATTGATAGACACACATCACACTATCGATAATTTAATTTATCCTCCTTGATTATTTAATTTATCTCTGACCGGTATTGGATTATTTATTCTTGTGTTCAAACCAAATAGCAACATACCGTTCTTGCCTTTTAAGCACATTCTTCATAATACGCATTACGATATTGTCACACTAAGTCATTATATCATTAGCATCCTAATTCCATTTGTACCCCACAGGATCTTGCCCCTCCGGATGATCTCCTTGTTATCACCCGGGGAGCGGGATCCCCCTCAACGCGGCCATACCCTCCTCCGTATCCAAGCAGTTTGCAGATAATTTCCTCAAAACCGCCATTTCTTAGATCTAAAACATCAATATTTTATAATATGGCACGAAATAATATTGATAAAACCAATGAATATGATAATAAATAGCCAGCTAATCTTAACCGCCGAAAGTTGATTTTTGAGCGGTTAAAATGAAAGCAGCCTGAAAGTATGAGGCGCGTCTTCACCCTTACCAGCCTGTCATAAGTAAGGGGAAAAACTATAAAACACACAAGGCCGGTTTCTCTGTTGGTTTTTTCAAAACAGAGTACTGGCTCAGGGACTTACATGAACTTCAAACTAAACAAAGTCACGCAAGTGGCGACCGCAGGCCTGTTATTCGGCTTAGCCTCTTTTGCTTCACACGCAGAAATCACACTGATCAAACAAGATCCCCAGCCTAACGATCCGCTCAGCCGCCTGAATTTCCAGGTTGGCGGCAGTATTCGTCCACAATTCCAGTTCCAGAACGGCGTGAAAAACTACAAAACCAACGGTTTTGATGGCGGCACACGTTTCCGTTTTTCTGCTGATTATTATCTGTTTGATGACATCAGCTGGATTAACTACTACGAGCTGGGCGTGAACATTCCTGCCCTGACCGGCTGGGATAATCACCACGCAGATGGCGCGCATAACACCAGCCGTCGTATGCTTTACACCGGTCTGAAAAGCAAAACCTACGGTCAGTTGACCTTTGGTCAGCAAAACAGCGTTTACTATGATGTGGTCGGTGCGAAAACCGATATCTGGGATTACGATATGCTCGCCCAGGCACCGGGTAATGGTGTTAACGGCGATTACGATGGTTCATACCGTTCCCGTAAAATGCTGAAATATAAAAATACATTCGGCGATGCCGATGTTTACGCTTCTTACCTGTTTGAAGACAGCGAACTGCTGACCGGCAAAAATGGCCTGCGTTACAAACGTAACGGCGGCGGTTCTGTCGGTGTGGATTACCACATCACCAAAGACCTGACCTGGGGTACTGCGTACAACTACACCGACGCAGAAATGAGAAATCCGGGCGATAACACGTCTAAAGACTATAACCAGAGTATTGTTGGTACAGCGCTGAGCTGGAAACCCGGTAACTGGACGGCATCCTTCGGCGGCGGTTATTACCACGACTTCCTGACCACTGGCGTGAAAACTGAAGATAGCTTCTTTGCAGGCGACGCTTACGGTCTGGAATACTTCCTGGGTTATGCCTTCCCGATCAATCAGATGGCTGTCAAAACCATTCAGCCTTACTTCATGGGTGACCGTCTGACCTATGTCACAGGCCGTAATTATCAGCGTATTGATAACGGTCTGGGTGTTTCCTTCCAGCTCGATTACGGCTTCCGTGTTGATTACGAACACGTGTTCACGTCCTCTACCGATAACCTCGGTGATATGAACCTGATCCGTCTGAGATACGATTTCTAAGCATTTAAGCACTCATTTGCGGGCCGGCTTTACGTCTTAATGACGTGCCGGCCCTTTATTTTTACACCTTTTCTACTACCCACTACACGCAAAGCAGGACTAGACTGAATGCTGCCACAGCATATCCCTCAGGAGAGCTTTACGATGTCAGCATTATTCCGGTCCGACGTGACCGCCGTTGGCGATTATCGAGCCGAATTGGGTGAAACCCCCGTCTGGTGCCAGCGCACTCAATCGTTGTTATGGGTCGATATTCTTGCTCAACGTGTGTTGCGCTACTGGCCTGAAACCAAAAAAACTGAAATCCACGATCTGCCGAGCATCACCAGTGCCGTCCTGCTGACGGAGAAACGTAATCTGTTTTTACTGGTTTCGATCGACGGCATTCATCTCTACGATTACGATCTGAAAAGCCGTCAGACAATCTGCGATTATTTCGGTGCAGAAGGTACACGCCCGAATGAAGCCGCAATCGCGCCGGATGGTTCTCTGTGGTTTGGCACTCTGGACCTCAAAGAAGAAAAGAATAACGGGGCCTGGTATCGCTATGAAGCAGGAGCCGATGCGCCAGAAATGATGCTCGATAACGTCGGGATCACTAATACGCTGGTCTGGTATGAAGGCAAGGTCTGGTTCGCTGATACCCGAAAAAACCGCTTCTATTCTGCTAATGCACGCCGTATCAATCCGCAAAAAATCTCCTGCTTCTCTTCCGGCGATAAATCTCCCGACGGTTCCGCACTGGCTCAAAATGGCTGGATGATCACCGCCTGCTGGGGGTCACATTGCTTGTTACGCCAGCAAATCAATCAGGGTGAATTGCTGACTCTGGACACCGCCCCTGTCCCGGTGACACAACCGAGTTGCTGTACGTTTGGCGGGCCGGACATGACTGAGCTTTACATCACTTCTGCGCGCAAAACCCTTGAAGCACCCCATGCGCTGGAAGGGGCATTGTTGCACGTTCAAACCTCAACCGTTGGCGCACCGCAGAATCTGTTCAAACTGCAAAAGCCTTAAGCAGCGCTGATACAGACGCAGAAAATAAAAAACCGGCCACGATTGAGCCGGTTTTTTTTATTGTTGCAGGGACCTGTGAAAATCAGTCGATCTGTTTTACATCAACACGCAGTTCTTTTGGCACTTCGAAAACAATATTTTCTTCGCGCCCTTCGATGTTAATCACATCCAGACCACCAAACGTTTTAAGTTTGTTGATCACATCCTGCACCAGGATATCCGGTGCTGATGCGCCTGCTGTCACACCAATGCTTTTCGCGTCTTTCAGCCAGCTTTCCTGAATATCTGCCGCAGAATCGATCAGATAGGACGGCACGCCAACGCGCTGCGCCAGTTCAGCCAGACGGTTGGAGTTGGATGAATTTTTCGACCCCACCACTAGCACCACATCCGCGCCATCGGCCAGCGTTCGCACGGCTTCCTGACGGTTAGTCGTTGCGTAGCAAATATCGTCTTTACGCGGCCCGATGATTTTCGGAAAGCGATCGCGCAGGGCATCGATGATCGCCGAAGTGTCATCCACAGAAAGCGTAGTTTGCGTCATAAAGCACAGGTTGGTTTCGTCTTTTACCTGCAATTTGTACACATCTTCCGGCGCTTCAACCAGGTACATGCCCCCTTTCGGATTGCTGTACTGGCCCATGGTGCCTTCCACTTCAGGATGACCGGCGTGACCAATCAGTATCGCTTCTGTCCCTTTACGGCTGGCGCGTGCCACTTCCATATGCACTTTGGTCACCAGCGGACAGGTCGCGTCAAACAGCATGGTCAGGTCACGGGCTTTTGCTTGTGCACGCACCGCCTGCGAAACGCCGTGGGCGGAGAAAATCAGGATCGAACCGTCGGGCACTTCACTGATTTGCTCGATAAAAATCGCGCCACGCTGACGCAGGCTGTCGACCACGTAGCGGTTGTGCACCACTTCATGACGGACATAAATCGGTGCGCCATATAATTCCAGCGCACGTTCCACAATGCTGATGGCACGATCAACGCCCGCACAAAATCCGCGCGGGTTAGCCAGCAATATCTGCATGTTTCTCCTCCAGTTGCGGGTCGATTTCCAGCACTTCGATATCGAAATCAATGTACTGTCCCGCCAGCGGATGGTTGAAATCAACAGTGATTGAATCTTCTGTCACTTCGCGCACCACACCCGGCATTTCGTTACCGTCACGACCACTGAACAGCATGATGGTGCCGACATCCGGCACCCCTGTTTCCTGGAAGTCACGGCGCGAGAAGAACTGAACCAAATCCGGGCTTTTCGTGCCGAATGCAGATTCAGGTGACAGGGTAAACGCATGTTTATCCCCGACACTCAGCCCTGAAAGCTGATTCTCCAGCGCGTCAGACAAACTGCCGTCGCCGAGGCGAAACAGCGCAGGTTTCCCGTTGGCGCGGGTAGATTCTGCCGTCGAGCCGTCTTCCAGCTTTAACGTAAAATGCACCAGTACGGCGCTGTCGTGTTTCACCTGTTGAGACATGCTTCTTATCCTTTGCTCTTCGTCGCTTCGTTGGGTTTCGCGAGGAAACCTTCCAGCACGACCAGCACCGCACCGACGCAGATAAAGCTGTCGGCCAGGTTGAAGATCGGGTAATGCCAGTCATTCACGTAGAAATCAATAAAGTCGATCACGAAACCGTGCACCATGCGGTCAAACATGTTGCCCAGCGCGCCACCAATAATCATCGCAAACGCAATGTTATTCATGCGCTGTTTCGCGCTGCTGCGATACATCAGTACCAGCAGGACGACCACAATCACCAACGCGATGGCAGTAAAGAACCAGCGCTGCCAGCCGCCTTTATCCGCGAGGAAACTGAACGCTGCACCCGGATTATGGGCGTAGGTCAGGTTAAAGAACGGGATCAGCGGCAGAGATTCACCGAGCTGGAAATGCCCCATGACCATAAACTTACTGCCGAGATCGACGATAACGACGAGAACCGCCAGCCACAGCCAGCGGAGTCCGGTAGAACTGAGAGGTTTACTCATTATGCAAACTTACGCTCTTCGCCGTCGCCGGCAATGTTAGTAACACAACGGCCGCAGATGTCGCTGTGTTCCGCGTTCTGCCCAATATCGGTAGTGAAATGCCAGCAGCGCGGGCATTTATCGCCTTCGGCTTTTGCCAGGCCGATCTTCAGGCCTTTAAGCAATTCGCTGGCCTGAGCGGAATCGTCGGCTTCTGACAGCGCAGCGACTTTCGCACCGGAGGTCAGCAAGACGAAACGCAGTTCATTGCCCAGTGAACGCAGGTCAGTGGCCAGCGCGTCGTCTGCGTACAAGGTGACAGCAGCTTCCAGAGAACCACCAAGACGTTTATCTGCACGAGCCTGTTCGATCACTTTGTTCACTTCGCCACGAACTTTCAGCAACTCATCCCAGAACGCATCGTTCATGGATTCGTTACCGATCAGGCCAAACAGACCGTCGTACCACTCTTCGGTGAAGACGAACTTCTCACGTTTACCTGGCAATTCAGCCCAGATCTCGTCTGCAGTGAAGGACATGATCGGTGCCATCCAGCGAACCAGTGCTTCACAGATATGATAAAGCGCGGTCTGGCAGCTGCGGCGGGCAACGCTGTCGCTTTTCGCGGTGTACTGACGATCTTTAATGATATCGAGGTAGAAGGAACCCATTTCGATCGAGCAGAACTGCATCAGACGTTGTACAACGCCATGGAAATCATAGGCTTCATATGCAGCAATGATCTCTTCCTGAGCGGCTTTCGCGCGGCCAACGGCCCAGCGATCCAGTACGACCATTTCTTCCGGAGCCACGCTGTGCAACGCAGGATCGAAACCGTTAAGGTTCGCCAGCAGGAAGCGCGCGGTGTTACGGATACGGCGGTAAGAATCAGCAGCACGTTTGAGGATTTCATCGGACACGGCGATTTCGCCAGTGTAATCCGTAGACGCAACCCACAGACGCAGAATGTCGCCACCCAGCTTATTCATCACGTCCTGAGGCGCAATGGTGTTGCCGATGGATTTAGACATTTTACGGCCCTGACCATCGACGGTGAAGCCGTGAGTCAGCACTTGCTTGTAAGGCGCTTTGCCTTTCATCGCCGTGGAAATCATCAGTGAAGACATGAACCAGCCGCGATGCTGGTCAGAACCTTCCAGATACAGATCAGGCTCGTGACCGTTGAACTCAGGACGCACATCCACAACGGAAGAGTGTGTGGAACCGGAGTCAAACCAGACGTCCAGCGTATCCGGCACCTTCACGTAATCAGCAGCGTCAGCACCCAGAATGTCTTCCGGGTTCAAATCCCACCACGCCTGAATGCCGTCCACTTCAACACGTTTCGCGACTTCTTCCATCAGCTCAAGGCTGCGCGGATGCAGTTGTTCGGTGTCTTTATGAACGAACAGAGACATCGGGACGCCCCACGTACGCTGACGGGAAATACACCAGTCAGGACGGTTAGCGACCATATTTTCGATGCGCGCCTGGCCCCAGTCAGGGATCCACTGCACGCCTTTGATCTCTTCCAGAGACTGCTGACGCAGGCCTTTCTGATCCATGCTGATGAACCATTGTGGCGTAGCGCGGAAGATGATCGGTGTTTTGTGACGCCAGCAGCACGGATAGCTGTGCGTGATTTTCTCAACGTGCAGCAATGCGCCTTTTTCACGCAGCAGCTCAACAATCAGATCGTTGGCTTTAAAGACGAATTTACCGTCCAGCGTCGGGTATGTGCCAGGCAGGTAGCAACCGTTCGGCCCCACCGGGTTTGCCACTTCCAGACCGTATTTCTGGCCGATAACAAAGTCATCCGGGCCATGGCCAGGTGCAGTGTGCACGGCGCCGGTACCGGCATCGAGGGTCACGTGATCACCGAGGATCGCCGGAACGTCGAAACCAAGGAACGGATGTTTGAAGCGCAGCAATTCGAGATCGGCACCTTTGCACTCGCCCAGTACGGTCCATTGTGCAACGCCTGCGCGTTTCATGACGCTTTCAACCAGATCGGTTGCCAGGATCACGCACTGCCCGTCAATCTGCACCAGCTGATAGGAGAATTCAGCGTTCAGTGAAATCGCACGGTTTGCTGGCATGGTCCACGGCGTGGTGGTCCAGATAACCAGTGAAATCGGGCCGTTAAAGGACGTCGCGCCGAATTTTGCCGCCACCGCAGCCGCATCGGTTGCATTGAACATCACATCAATAGAAGGGGAGCTTTTGTCGTAATACTCCACTTCGGCTTCAGCCAGTGATGAACCACAATCTGTACACCAGTGAACCGGCTTAGCCCCTTTGTGCAGGTGGCCGTTACCGATGATTTTGCCCAGCGCACGGATAATGTTGGCTTCAGTGTTGAAGTCCATGGTCAGGTACGGATGATCCCAGTCGCCCAGCACGCCCAGACGGATGAAGTCTTTCTTCTGACCTTCAACCTGTTCTGCAGCATATTTACGGCACGCCTGACGGAATTCCGCGGCGGTCACTTTCTCGCCCGGCTTACCGATCAGTTGTTCGACTTTCAGCTCGATTGGCAGACCATGACAGTCCCAGCCCGGTACATAAGGCGCATCGAAGCCCGCCAGCCCTTTGGACTTAACGATCATGTCTTTAAGAATTTTGTTGACTGAGTGACCAATATGAATGCTGCCGTTCGCATACGGAGGGCCGTCATGCAAAATAAAGGTTTTCTTGCCTTTCTTGGCAGCACGAATAATCCCGTACAGATCCTGGTCATACCAATTTTTCAGCATGTCAGGTTCACGCTTGGCCAGATCGCCACGCATCGGGAACCCTGTTTCCGGCAAATTCAGGGTGTTCTTGTAGTCACTCATAGATTCTCGGTTCCGTTTTCGGCTGGATTCCAGGCTTTGTTACACGCCTGTCAGTACAAGTTTAGCGTGGTGTCTTTAACCCGAAGAATTCCCGGGCCGTCACCTCATCGTTCGCAATTTGTTGCTTTAAAGCATCAAGCGAGGAGAAACGCTGTTCATTGCGCAATTTTGCGCGAAGCACCACGTCAATGTGGCGCCCGTATAAATCTAATGTGGTGTCGAGCAGGTGAACTTCCAACTGCTTGCGCACGCCACCGACCGTCGGACGAATACCAATATTGGCGACGCCCGGCAAAGGTTCCGGGCCCAGGCCAAGAACTTCGACGGCATACACGCCGCGAACCGGTGAAACTACGCGTTTTAACGGCACGTTAGCCGTCGGGAAGCCAATCGTGCGGCCCAATTTGTCACCGTGGACGACGCGACCTGAAATACTGAACGGATGGCCCAGTAAATTTTCGGCCAGTGCTAAGTCATCGTCACGCAGCGCATCGCGGATTGCCGTGCTGCTGATACGGTTACCGCCTTCGCGGAACGTCTGGGTACTGATCACTTCAAAGCCATACTCTTTTCCGGCTTTCTGCAACAGTTCAAAATCGCCCAAACGACTGGCACCAAAGCGGAAGTCATCCCCAACGGTCAGGAATTTAACGCCCAGCTTTTCGACCAACAGCTGTGAGACAAACGCCTGTGCCATGTGCGCAGCGAACCGAGGCTCAAAGTGCACACATAAAAGATAATCCACGCCGCACTCAGCCAGATATTTGGCTTTGTCACGCAGGCTGGTTAAACGAGCAGGCGCTTTATCTCCTGCAAACAGTTCCAGCGGCTGTGGTTCAAATATCATGACCATCACCGGCAGCCCCAGACGTTGACCTTCCAGCTTTAGCTGTTCAATCAGGGCCTGATGACCACGGTGTACACCATCAAAATTGCCAATAGTCAGCACACATCCATGATGGCGTGCTCGAATATTGTGTATTCCGCGAATTAGCTCCATAGCTGGCTCAAATCCAATGCTGACTCATAAAGATGGAAATCGGCGGATTATACCTTGTACAGCCCCCAAGGTTAACCAGCGATTAGCAGGATCACACCATTCTCTCTTGCATACCGCAGATATTGCGGTTCAAATGAGTGTGTGGCGACGAAAATCTTTCTTTTCGTGCAGGGAATGCGTGACTTTTCGCATAAACAAAGCGTTAATGGCCGCCGTGGGCAGTTTGTACACTCTCCTGTCGATTTTTCTCGCGAAAGACTGTATTCCGATGCCGGAAGCTGTTAAAATCCTGCGCCATCACAACGTAACAAGCGACGATTGAAGTTCACACTTTAAAACGACGCTTATTTGCACAAATCCGTTGACAACAGAAGACCGAAAAGGCATATTCCTCGGCCTTTGAATTGTTCATCAATAGAAAAATATTTGGGAGTTGGCCTTGGCTAATATCAAATCAGCTAAGAAACGCGCCGTACAGTCAGAAAAACGTCGTAAGCATAACGCGAGCCGCCGTTCAATGATGCGTACCTTTATCAAGAAGGTATACACGGCTATTGCAGCAGGCGATAAAGCTGCTGCACAAAATGCATTTAACGAAATGCAACCAATTGTGGATCGTCAGTCTTGTAAAGGCCTGATCCACAAGAACAAAGCAGCGCGTCATAAGTCAAACCTGACTGCGCAAATCAACGCAATGCAATAATTGCATTACGCTGATATGCTTGATAAAAAAACCGGCTAACGCCGGTTTTTTTATACCTGAATGTTGAGTTTTGCCTGAACTGTTACTCAAACAGTGTTGAAAAATCCGTGTGGCAAATCCTTTGCACCGACGGATGCTGGATCATACGTTCGGCAAAAATCACGTAGTACTCTTCCAGAATCCCCTCGACACGTCCCACCTCAACAATGTTCTCATCCTGAAACTCAGTCGAAGAGTAAATCGCTGGGGCAACAAATATCGCGTCATTGTTCATGCCGAAAGCTTTCATCAGGGCAGCATCGTCAAACTCCCCCAAAATATTCACTTTCAAACCCTGCGTGTTAAACCAGTTGAGCAGCTTGCGCCCCAGCATTGAGCGACGTCCCGGGATCAGCAGAGAACGTTGCTCCAGGCAGGCAGGGAAATCAAAACCCGCAGGTGGATTGCAGCAATAGAAACTGATTGGACTTTCTCCCAGCTTGACTGAAAACAACCCTTCCTGCTGCGTCGAATCCACCGGACAGTCCGACAGGATCATATCCAGCTTATGCAGGCTCAGTTGTTCCAGCAGCATTTCGTGGGTGGATTCAAAGCAGCGCAGATGAATTTGCGCGTTAGCCGGTACGGCGGCTTCCAGCACGCGACTGACCAGCCGTTTCGACAGCGCATCCGCTACCCCAACGTCAAACAGCAAACTCGACTCTTTGCGATAATTCACGATATCCAGCATTTCCTGGCTCAGCGTGAACATTTTATCAGCGTAGCGATAAACCAGTTGTCCCAGCTCAGACGGCACCAGACCGCGCCCCTGACGTTTAAAAAGCTTGCCGCCTAAACGTTCCTCAAGGGATTTTATCTGCCCGGTAATGGTCTGCGGCGTCAGATACAGGGCCTCTGCGGCTCCGACGACAGAACCTGATTTACAGACGTGCCAAAAATAATACAAATGGTTGTAGTTAATATGAGGCATGTTTTATCCGTTCCTGAAAAATAAAAGCGCAACGCGCCCTGAAACGCGCTGCACCTTCATCATTATTTGAGGGCTTTCTTTGGCAAAGAGCGGCTTAACAGTAAGTAACCTAATACCGCCGAAGCCACAGACCCCATCAGGATGCCCATTTTCGCGTAGGTCAGCAGTGCCGGGTCACGTGTAGCGAAGGCCAGTGAGCCGATAAAAATCGACATGGTGAAACCGATACCGCACAACACAGACACAGCAGCAATCTGGCTAAACGTAATTCCCGACGGCAAACGGGTTACGCCCAACTTCAGGGCGACACCGCTGAAAAGGATGATACCCAACGGCTTACCGAGCAGTAATCCGGCAGCGATGCCCAAAGGCAACAGGGAAAAAGCACCGGATACCGATACGCCCTGCAATGAGATCCCCGCATTGGCAAAAGCAAAGACAGGCAAAATAAACCAGGCGACATAAGGATGAATGCCATGCTCAAGGCGACGCGCCGGTGATGGTTTATTCTCTTTGGTGTTCAGCGGGATCAGGAACCCGAGGATCACTCCTGCCAGGGTGGCGTGTACGCCAGACTTCAGTACGCATACCCAGAACACGGCGCCCACAACGAGGTAAGGCGTCAGTCTGGTCACTCCCCGCCAGTTCATGAATGCCAACACCCCGATGCAAACCGCGGACAGCCCCAGCGCCAGCACAGAGACATCATGGCTGTAAAACAGTGCAATGATGACGATCGCACCGAGGTCATCAATGATTGCCAGTGCCAGTAAAAATACTTTCAGCCCTGTCGGTACACGTGAACCCAGCAGCGCCATCACCCCAAGCGCAAAAGCAATATCGGTGGCTGCAGGAATGGCCCATCCCTGACGAGCGATCTCATCACTACCGTTAAACAGTAAGTAGATCAGCGCAGGCACAATCATCCCGCCCAGGGCGGCAATTGCCGGGAATAACGCCTGCTCACGATTTGCCAGCGCGCCCTCGCACAGCTCACGCTTCACTTCCAGCCCGATCATCAGGAAAAATACCGCCATCAGGCCGTCATTGATCCAGAGCAAAAGAGGTTTGTCGATCAGCAGTTCTGAAAAACGTAGCGTAACGGGAATATCCAGAAATGCCTGATAAGCCCCCTGCCACGGGCTGTTTGCCATGATCAATGCCACGATAGCCGCGACGATCAGCACCACGCCTCCGGCGGCTTCCATCCGTAAAAACTGACGAATAATATTCGACATTCTGACTCTCCTGTAGAAAAACCGTGGCGCAAAAGGGATTGCCACAATGGAATGACCGAATTGTACGCAAAGACTCACTTCGTAAAAATTCGATTATTTCTGCAGTATAACTCGGTTTTTACGAATCATTGGATTTCAGGCTTTTGCCTGTTTTGAACCATAAAAAAATCCCCGGAGCGTCAACCGCTGCCGGGGATTTTGTCTGGCTTTCCGTCGCTGTAATCAGCGCGGGATTAGCGGGTCAGATCATCGAAGAACTTTTTCACGCCGTCCAGGAAGCTTTTAGAGCGCGGGCTGTTTTTCTCGCCCGAGACGCCACCAAAGCTTTCTTCCAGATCACGCAGCAACTGCTTCTGTTTGTCGCTCAGGCTGACCGGCGTTTCAACAACAACGCGGCACATTAAATCGCCCTGAGCACCGCCACGCACGGATTTCACACCGCGTCCGCGCATACGGAACATCTTGCCCGTTTGCGTTTCAGCAGGAATCTTCAGGCTCACGCGGCCATCGAGCGTTGGGACTTCGATTTCGCCACCCAGTGCAGCCATAGCGAAGTTGATGGGCACTTCGCAGTACAGGTTGTTGCCTTCACGCTCAAAGATTTTGTGCGCTTTAACCTGAACCTGAACGTACAGATCGCCTGATGGTGCACCATGCTCGCCCGCTTCGCCTTCGCCTTCAAGACGGATACGGTCGCCGGTGTCTACACCCGCAGGGATTTTCACGGACAAGGTTTTCGAACGCTCTACGCGACCATGACCGTGACATTTGCTGCAAGGATCTTTGATGACCTTACCGCGCCCCTGACAGGTCGGACACGCCTGCTGCACGGTGAAGAAGCCCTGACGCATCTGAACCTGACCCGCACCATGGCAGGTTGGACAGGTGGCCGGAGAGCTGCCCGCTTTCGCGCCGCTGCCGTGGCAGACGTCACATTCATCCAGCGTAGGAATGCGGATTTCTTTGGTGACACCACGAACGGCCTCTTCCAGAGTCAGATCCATGTTGTAACGCAGGTCTGATCCCCGGCTTGCACGCTGACGGCGACCGCCGCCAAAGATGTCGCCAAAGACGTCACCAAAGATGTCGCTGAAATCTGCACCGCCGCCACCGCCGTAGCCACCACCACCGCCCATGCCACCTTGTTCAAAGGCTGCATGACCGTACTGGTCATAGGCCGCACGCTTTTGCGCATCGGTCAGAATTTCATACGCTTCTTTAATTTCTTTAAATTTAGTTTCAGAGGCTTTATCGCCCTGATTGCGGTCAGGGTGATGCTTCATCGCCAGGCGCTTGTAGGCCTTTTTGATTTCACGCTCATCCGCTGTTTTGGATACGCCTAAAATCTCATAAAAATCTTGCTTCGCCATGCTTTAACCTACCCTCAACATGCGTGCACGGGCGCAGAGTTTCCTCGACGCCCGTGCTGGTTTTCAGTAATGAACTCTTACTGTGCCCGCTTAAGGGCGATTATTTCTTGTCTTTGACTTCTTCGAATTCAGCGTCAACAACGTCATCATCTTTCTGAGCGCTGTTATCGCCGCCTTCAGCCTGACCCTGCTGCTGAGCCATTTCCATCAGCTTACCGGAAACCTGTACCAGCGCCTGGATTTTCGCTTCGATGTCAGCCTTGTCTTCACCTTTAGCAGAAACTTCCAGTGCTTGCAGGGCTTCTTCAACGGCGGTTTTGTCTTCCGCTGGCAGTTTATCGCCGGCTTCTTCCAATTGCTTACGGGTACCGTGGATCAGGTGATCCGCCTGATTGCGGGTCTGGACCAGTTCTTCGAACTTACGGTCAGACTCAGCATTCGCTTCGGCATCATTGACCATTTTCTGGATTTCTTCTTCCGTCAGACCAGAAGATGCCTTGATGGTGATCTTCTGCTCACGGCCGGTAGTCTTGTCTTTCGCAGACACGTGCAGGATACCGTCGGCGTCAAGGTCGAAGGTCACTTCGATCTGTGCCTGACCGCGCGGCGCTGCCTGAATACCGTCCAGGTTGAATTGACCCAGAGATTTGTTATCGCTTGAACGTTTACGCTCACCCTGCAACACATGGATGGTCACTGCAGACTGGTTGTCTTCCGCAGTAGAGAACACCTGGCTGTGTTTTGTCGGGATGGTGGTGTTTTTGGTGATAAGCGGCGTCATTACGCTGCCCATGGTTTCGATACCCAGTGACAACGGAGTAACGTCCAGCAGCAGAACGTCTTTCACATCACCGGCCAACACACCGCCCTGAACCGCTGCACCGATAGCAACAGCTTCGTCCGGGTTCACGTCTTTACGTGGTTCTTTACCAAAGAATTCAGCCACTTTCTTCTGAACCATTGGCATACGCGTCTGACCACCGACCAGGATCACGTCCTGAATGTCAGACACTGACAGACCTGCGTCTTTCAGCGCGACTTTCAGCGGATCGATACAACGGTTGACCAGGTCTTCAACCAAAGATTCCAGTTTTGCACGGGTCACTTTGATGTTCATGTGCTTAGGACCGGTCGCATCTGCTGTGATGTACGGCAGATTCACGTCAGTTTGCTGAGCAGAAGACAGTTCAATCTTCGCTTTCTCAGCTGCTTCTTTCAGACGTTGCATCGCCAGCGGATCATTACGCAGATCCATACCTTGTTCTTTCTTGAACTCTTCAACCAGGTAGTTGATCAGACGGCTGTCGAAGTCTTCACCACCGAGGTGAGTGTCACCGTTGGTTGCCAGAACTTCGAAGGTTTTTTCGCCATCTACTTCATCAATTTCGATGATGGAAATATCGAAAGTACCACCACCCAGGTCGTATACCGCGATAGTGCGGTTACCGACTTCGCGATCCAGGCCATAAGCCAGTGCCGCTGCGGTAGGTTCGTTGATAATACGTTTTACTTCCAGACCTGCGATACGGCCAGCATCTTTGGTTGCCTGACGCTGTGCATCGTTGAAGTATGCAGGTACGGTGATAACAGCTTCAGTAACGGGTTCACCCAGATAATCTTCAGCGGTTTTCTTCATTTTCTTCAGCACTTCAGCAGAGATCTGCGGAGGTGCAATTTTCTGGCCTTTGATGTCGATCCAGGCGTCACCGTTGTCGGAGCCTACGATCTGGTAAGGCATGATGCCTTTGTCACGCTGAACTTCTTCATCCTGGAAGCGACGGCCAATCAGGCGCTTAATCGCAAACAGGGTGTTCTGTGGGTTAGTCACAGCCTGACGTTTAGCCGGAGAACCTACCAGAGTCTCGCCATCTGCCGCATAAGCGATGATGGAAGGAGTGGTGCGGTCGCCTTCAGCATTCTCCAGCACACGTGCAGTAGTGCCATCCATAATAGCTACACAAGAGTTGGTAGTACCCAGGTCGATCCCAATAATTTTACCCATTTAAACGTCTCCACTTAAAATTCATATTCGATCATGTTGTTACTGTATATGCGGGCAATATTTTCGATTTCAATAGTTCGATTTCAACTGCCCGATATCGCGGCTTTCCCGACGGTAACAACTGCGGTTGGGAATAAGATGGGGCCATGCAGCGCAGCATCAAGGGGACAAGTGAAAAAAAATCTTCGATTGCTGTTACGCCAGATCAATGTTTGCCCGCCGCCACCTCTTTATGATGCCGCGCGCTTCTGAAGATATGTGGGGTTTTTACCCATTTCGCAAGCGGATATCCCCCAGTTATCTATTCGTAATATTTCTTATTCAGAGGATCTATGCAGAGCAAAAAGTTGGCAAATCCAGGCCCGCTCGGGTTAATGGGCTTCGGTATGACCACTATCTTGTTGAATTTACACAATGCAGGCTTCTTCCCGCTGACGGCGGTGATCGTGAGCATGGGTATTTTCTATGGCGGTCTGATTCAGATTCTGGCCGGCATGATGGAATTCAAAAAGGGAAACACCTTTGGCACGACGGCGTTCACCTCTTACGGCGCATTCTGGCTGAGCCTGGTGGGCATTCTGATGCTGCCACGTATGGGCATGGCTGATGCCAGCAGTGAAAGTTTCCTCGGCGCGTATCTTGGCCTGTGGGGCGTTTTCACCTTATTCATGTTTTTCGGCACCCTGAAAGCCAACCGTGGTTTGCAGGTTGTTTTCGCAAGCCTGACGATTTTGTTCGCATTGTTGTGTTTCGGCAACATGACGGGCAACACCGCCGTACTGCACTTTGCCGGTTTCGAAGGCATTTTCTGCGGCGCCAGCGCAATCTATCTGGCCATGGCTGAAGTACTCAACGAACAATACGGTCGTACCATTTTGCCGATTGGCGAACCTCACGGTCACGCACTGAATGCGGTAACCGCCGGGGCATAATTCCCCTCTGCACGATCTAGAAAGGCCTCGCTTGTGCGGGGCCTTTGGCTTTTATAGTACCGGTGTAGTACCGATGTAATATCGATATAGGACCGATGTTTTTACCGTCGAAAGACCCGGTTGCCATTAACGCCCGGATGTCACCCGCTGATCATAACTGGCAGGTGTCTTGTCCTCACTGTTGAGATCACGGGTTAAATAGATGCCTGTCAGCAAGCCAATCGCCGATAACGCCAGAACGTAATACGCCGGTGCCATCGGCGTCACGCGCATAATCAACGTGACAAATATCGGTGTAAGCCCGCCAAAAATGGCGTAAGCCACATTGTACGAGAATGAAATACCGGTAAAACGGACTTCAGCCGGGAATGCGCGAACCAGCACATAAGGCACCGCGCCAACGATCCCGACGCTGAACCCTACCAGCGCGTACATGCCCATGAGCATCGACGGGTCTGCGGCCACAGAATGGTAGAAGGACCAGCTGCAGATGCCAAGGAACAGGCTGCCCACGATAAAGGTTTTGCTGGCACCAAAGCGGTCAACAATCCAGCCCGCCGCGATACACCCAAACGTCAAAGCGATGGTCGCCAGACTGTTCGCCTGTAACGCCTGCGCAGCCGGAATGCCGTATTGCTTTTGCAGCCAGGTTGGCGTCATCAGAATGATCACCACAATGCCCGCCGACAAAAGCCAGGTCATCAGCATCGATACCACGATCTCTTTTTTATGATTCACTACCACGGATTTCAGCGGCAGATCTTCTGCCAGTGTTTTCTGCGCCTTCATCTCAAGGAAGATCGGCGTCTCCTGCAACCAGCGACGCAGATACATAGCAAACAGGCCGAAAATACCGCCGAGGAAGAACGGAATTCGCCAGCCAAAGTCGCTGATCGCCGCAGGCGTCATTGCGCTGTTAAGCAGGGTTGCCACCAGAGAACCTAACAGGATCCCCGCCGTCAGCCCGGCGGTCAGCGTCCCGCAGGCAAAACCAATACGGTTACGCGGAACGTGTTCTGCCACAAAGACCCAGGCACCCGGCACTTCTCCGCCAATCGCCGCGCCCTGCAGAACACGCATCAACAACAGCAATAACGGTGCAGCGATGCCGATTGAGGCATAGGTTGGCAGCATCCCCATGGCCAGAGTTGGCAGCGCCATCAGTAAAATGCTCAGGCTGAACATGCGCTTGCGGCCCACTAAATCGCCGAAGTGCGCCATGATAATGCCGCCCAGCGGACGTGCCAGATAACCGGCGGCGAAAATGCCAAAGGTCTGAACCTGACGCAGCCAGTCGGGCATATCTGCAGGGAAGAAAAGATCGCCGATTACCGCAGCGAAAAAGACGAAAATGATGAAGTCGTAGAATTCGAGGGCGCCGCCCAGCGCAGCCAGGGACAGCGTTTTGAAATCCTGCCGGTTCAGCCGGCGCGATTGTGCGTGTTGCATAAGAGTCCGTGTGACACCAGAGTGTGAAGGGGAAAAAGGTTTTGCCGCCTCATGTAAAGTAATCATTACTATAGCGGCAAATAATTTTCACACCAGTGAGCCTGAATCTTACGTCAGCATATTTTCATAAAGTGATGGTATTCAGTTTTTTGTATCGCGACGGGCACTTTTCGGGCGAAAAGCTGCTACAACCGCCTCGTGCGTTTCCACATAAGGGCCATCAAGCAACTGGATGCAGTAAGGTACGCTGGCAAAAATGCCGGACACAATCACCTTCCCTTCTGCATCTTTCAGCCCTTCCAGCGTTTCCTGAATCGATTTTGGCTGGCCGGGTAAATTGAGGATCAGCGCCTGTTTGCGGATCACGCCCACCTGGCGCGATAAAATCGCCGTCGGCACAAAGTGCAGACTGATCTGACGCATCTGCTCACCAAATCCCGGCATCTCACGGTCTGCCACGGCCAGCGTAGCGTCTGGCGTAACGTCGCGACGCGCCGGGCCGGTTCCGCCGGTGGTCAGCACCAGATGACAACCGCATTCATCCACCAGCTCACTGATCGCCTGTTCAATCAACGGCTGCTCATCGGGGATTAATCTTTTTTCCAGCGTATAGGTCGTGATCAGCGCTTTTTCCAGCCACGCTTCCAGTGCCGGAATGCCTTTATCCTGATAAATACCGCCCGACGCGCGATCTGATACCGATACCAGACCAATTCGTAATTTATCCATGCTATTTCTCCACAGCATTTTTCTTCATTGTCACAGGCTTCAGTATATCGGTAACCGGCCGAGGGTTTTATCGCAGGCATAAAAAAAGCGGCTGATTAGCCGCTTTTTGCTGAAACTGAGTGCTGATTACAGCAGGTCAGAAATCATTTTTTCCAGTTTACCCTGGTCGATTGCAAACTTACGGATGCCGTCAGCCAGTTTGTCGATCGCCATTGGATCCTGGTTGTGGTCCCAGTAGAACTGAGCTTCAGTCAGTGGCGCAGGACGTGGTTTGGTTTCACCGGAGAAGGACAGTTTGCGCTCCAGCGGGCCTTCGCTTTCTGCCAGCTCTTTCAGCAGTGCAGGTGCGATGGTCAGACGGTCACAGCCAGCCAGTTCGATGATTTCGCCGATGTTACGGAAGCTTGCGCCCATCACGACAGTCTCGTAGCCGTGCTGTTTGTAGTATTCGTAGATTTCGGTCACAGACACAACGCCCGGATCTTCATTCGGCGCGAACTCTTTTTTGTCGCCATTGGCTTTGTACCAGTCGAGGATACGGCCAACGAATGGAGAAATCAGGAAGACGCCCGCTTCTGCACAAGCACGAGCCTGAGCGAAGGAGAACAGCAGCGTCAGGTTACAGTTGATGCCTTCTTTTTCCAGTTTCTCTGCAGCGCGGATGCCCTGCCAGGTAGACGCCAGTTTGATCAGGATACGGTCGTTAGTGATACCCGCATCGTTATACAGTTTGATCAGACGTTTAGCTTTAGCCACGCTCGCGTCAGTGTCGTAAGACAGACGAGCATCAACTTCAGTTGAAATGCGGCCAGGGACCAGTTTCAGAATTTCCAGACCGATGTTTACTGCCAGTTTGTCAGCGGCATCAGTAATCTGCTGATCGTGATCGCTGCTCTGGTCACGTGCCCAGGCGATTGCTTCGTCGATCAGTTTACGGTATTCAGGAATTTGCGCAGCGCTGAGGATCAGTGACGGGTTGGTGGTCGCATCCTGCGGCTGGTACAACTTCATTGCCGCGATATCTCCGGTGTCAGCAACAACCTGAGTCATTTGGCGTAGGGAAGTCAGTTTATCGGTCATTTTGGCATATCTCATCGTTTGGACGTTTTCGTATAGGCATTTTCATGCCTTGCCTTTGGCTGATGATAACATGCAAAAAGCCAGGCGCAAGGCGCTTATCGCGGCATGCTCGGCTACGAACATCATGGATTTTCCCACCTTCCAAAACACACAAAATCAGCCAAAATGAATATATTCCCCGTCACGTAAAAAAGGTATGTTAGCCCTCCCGCAGCGAGGCGTACGCACGGAGTGGATAAAAATGATGAAAGGTAAATCAAACAAGGATAAGTCATGAATGAGTTACTGGAATTTTTCGATACAGTTCTCTGGAGTTCGATCCTGATTTATCTGTTGTTAGGCACCGGTATTTATCTCAGCTTCCGCCTCGGCTTTATTCAGTTCCGCCGCTTTCGCCATCTCTTTTCCCGCGCATCGTTCAAACGTCATCCCGACGCCCGGGGCTTGTCCGTATGGAGCGTATTTTGCCTGAGCATGTCCTCAAGAATGGGGACGGGGAATCTGACCGGCGTGGCGATTGCGCTGACGCTGGGCGGGCCCGGTGCCATATTCTGGATGTGGGTGATTGCGGTATTCAGTATGGCCACCGGGATGATAGAAAATACGCTGGCGCAAATTTATAAGAGCCCCGGCAACAAAGGTCGTTTCCGTGGCGGCCCCGCGGATTACATGGAGAAAGGTCTGGGTATGCGCTGGATGGGCATCCTGTTTTCCATTTTGATCGTCATTTCCTGCGGATTCATTTTTATCGCCTTGCAGGCCAATGCTATCGCACAGGCCTCCTCCCGGTTTTTAGACACGCCCGCGCTGACCACCTCCTTCGTACTGGCCGCACTGACGGCCATACTGATTTTTGGCGGCATAAGCGCGATAACGCGGCTGGCGAACAAACTCATGCCCTTCATCGCCCTCGGCTATTTGCTGCTGGCTGTCTGGGTCATTGGTCATCATGTGGAAAAACTGCCGCAGGTTCTGGCGCTGGTGTTCAAAAGCGCCTTTGGTTTGCAGGAAGCGGCTTCCGGCGCGCTGGCGTATGGTATGACACAGGCCATCACGCAGGGCATGCAGCGCGGTGTGTTCGCCAGCGAAGCGGGTGTTGGATCCTCGCCTAACGCCGCCGCAATGGCTTCGGTAAGTCATCCGGCGGCGCTGGGTTTTAATCAGATGCTGGCCGTATTTATCGATACGGTAGTGATTTGTACCGCGACGGCGTTGATCATTCTGACCTCCGGTGCGCTCGCAAATCCCGGTGCACCGTCCGGAATTGCCCTGCTCCATCAGGCCATTTCTCCTGCGATACCGGGCTGGAGCAATGTCGTGCTGGCGGCACTGGTGTTTACGTTTGCTTTCACCTCCATCTGCGGAAATTACGCCTATGCGGAAAATAATCTCGGCTTTGTGCGCAGCGAAAGGGGCGGGAAATTACTGGCTTTTCGTTTACTGGTGATTGCGATGGTATTCGGCGGCTGCCTGATGGAATTACAGGTCTTGTGGAAACTGGCGGATATCTTCATGGCTCTGATGGCCCTTCTCAATCTGACCGCTCTCCTGTTGCTGTCAGGCATTGCCGTCAAGGTCGTGAAAGACTATGAACGTCAGCAGCGCATGGGGAAAATCCCCGTGTTTAATCCGAACCATTTTCCTGAACTGCGCGGCCAGCTTGAGCCGGGTATCTGGGATAAAAATCCGCATCAAAACTGATTTTTCCTATCGCTGTTATTTTCACCAGCGCGCTATTTCACTGACTTTTTTGCTACAGTAGTGCAACGAAAAATTCCTGAATCTGAACCGTCACTGACCAAACGGACGCACTATGCTGACCATTATTTCTCCTGCTAAAACGCTCGATTACGAAAGCCCGCTTGCGACAACGCGCTACACCCAGCCTGAACTGCTGGATAAATCCAGTGAGCTGATCACCGTGGCGCGTAAAATGTCCCCTGCGCAGATATCTTCCCTGATGGGGATCAGCGACAAACTGGCCCATCTGAACGCGGAAAGGTTCAACGACTGGCAGCCAGATTTCACGCCGAAGAATGCGCGTCAGGCGCTGCTTGCCTTCAAAGGGGACGTGTATACCGGCTTACAGGCAGAAGATTTCAGCGAGAAAGACTTCGATTTTGCCCAGAAACATCTGCGTATGTTGTCCGGTTTGTATGGCCTGCTGCGTCCGCTGGATTTGATGATGCCCTACCGTCTGGAAATGGGTATCCGCCTGGAAAATCCGCAGGGCACGAATCTTTACGCTTTCTGGGGCGATTTACTGACTGAGAAACTGAACCTGTTGCTCAGCGAACAGAAAAGCAAAGTGCTGGTGAACCTGGCCTCCGACGAATATTTCAAAGCGGTGAAACCTAAACTTCTGGATGGCGAGATCATCAAGCCCGTCTTCCTCGATGAAAAAAATGGCAAATACAAAGTCATCAGCTTCTACGCCAAAAAAGCCCGCGGTCTGATGAGCCGGTTTATCATCAAAGAGCGTCTGGATAAGCCGAAACAGCTTCAGGATTTCAATCTGGAAGGTTACGCATTTGATGAATCACGTTCACAGGGCAATGAGCTGGTATTTACCCGCCCTGAACGCTGATTTCCCTGAATGACAGACATAAAAAAGCCCTCCTGAAGAGGGCTTTTGCCTTTCTGACGCGCCGTCTTTATTCAGGCAGTGCCATCAGGAATGCACGCATTTCGCTGAAATCAGCCGGCAGGTTATGCGACAGCAGCGGTAAATCCGCGCGTTCAGCCAGTTCTTTCGGCAAGCCGATATCCTGACCCAAAATCGATTCCACGCTTTCTTTGAATTTCGCCGGGTGCGCGGTGCCGATAAACAGGCCGAACTCGCCCGGTTGCAGCTGATCGCGCAGCACGCGGTAAGCAATTGCGGCGTGCGGCTCAGAGATATAACCGAGGTCCGCCAGCTCGCGCATCGCGTCTTCGGTGGTGTCATCGCTGACGGCACCAAAACCGAGATCTTTCAGTTGCCAGATCTTGCGGCGGTACAACTCTTCCACACGCGGCCAGTTGTTAGGCTGGCTGACGTCCATCGCATTCGACAGCGTCGCGACGGTTTTCTTCGGTTCCCATTCCCCGTTAGACAGGAAACGTGGCACCGTGTCGTTGGCGTTAGTTGCCGCAATAAAGCGTTTGATCGGCAGGCCCAGAGATTTCGCCAGCAAACCGGCGGTTAGATCGCCGAAGTTACCGCTTGGTACCGACACAACCAGCTGATTGCGCGCTTCCTGCGGCAATTGGGCTACGGCCTCGAAGTAATAGCAAATCTGCGCCAGCAGACGGCTGATGTTGATAGAGTTCGCCGAGTTCAGCTTCAGCGCGTGTTTCAGCTCTTCATCATCAAAGGCCTGCTTGACCAGCGCCTGACAGGCATCGAAATCGCCATCAATCGCCACGGTATGAATATTGCCACCGAGCGTACAGAACAGTTTTTCCTGCAGCGGGCTGATTTTGCCGCGCGGATACAGAATAACAACGCGCACATTTTTCATACCGTGGAAAGCATGCGCCACTGCCGCACCGGTATCCCCGGAGGTTGCGGTCAGAATGGTCACCGGCTGGTCGCCAGACACCTGAGTCAGGATCTGCGCCATGAAGCGGCCGCCGAAATCTTTAAACGCCAGCGTCGGGCCGTGGAACAGCTCCAGGCAGGCGATGTCTTCTTCCACTTTGGCGAGCGGCGCCGGGAAGGCAAACGCGTTTTTCACACGCTGATGTAACGCTTCTTCAGGGATTTCATCGCCGATGAAAGCAGAAAGAATATGGCTGCTGCGGGTGACGAAATCCAGCTCCAGCAAGCGGTCAATTTCGGTCAGTTCAAATTCAGGCAGATCCAGCGGGAAGAATAAACCCTGCTGTTTTCCTAAACCTTGTTTGACGGCCTGAGCAAAGCTGACCTGCTCGTTGTGATCCTTCAGGTTGTACAGTTTCATTTGTTATCCCAGTAAATTTTCGAGTTATCCCAATACCCGCGCGCCCGCGGTATCAAGACGACAAATATGAACAAAACCTTCGTCATTTTGCAGATAGTGCGCCTGCAACCAGTCAGCCATGCGTTTCGCCGTGGCGCTGTCGTTACACACTGCAAACAGCGTCGGGCCGGAACCGGAAATCCCGCAGGCCAGCGCACCGATTTCTTCTGCGGCGGTGCGTGCTTCCGCAAAGCCCGGCAGCAGACGAGTGCGATACGGTTCAGCAATCACGTCTTTCATCAGCTTCGCCGCCAGCGCGGGTTGCTGGGTATGGCAGGCGTGAATAAAGCCCGCCAGATAGCGGCCATGGCTGATGCAATCCTGGCGGCGATACTGTGCCGGTAAGATTGCCCGCGCTTCCGCCGTTGAAACTTTAATCCCCGGATACGCCATCACCCACAGCCAGTCGTCAAAACTCGGCACGTTCTGGCTGATGATATCCAGCTCTTCCAGCATCAGTTGAATGCCGCCCAGATAGCACGGCGCGACGTTGTCAAAATGTACGCTGCCGGAAATACGCCCTTCCAGCTCTCCCATTAGCGACAGCATCTGGTTTTCACTCAACGGCTTGCCGCAGAATTCATTCATCGCCATCAGACCGGCAACCACCGAGCATGCGCTGGAACCCAGACCGGATCCGATCGGCATGTTTTTTTCCAGCGTCATCGCCACCGGCACTTCCTTGCCGATTTCCTGACAGAAACGCTGCCAGCACTGATAGACAATGTTGTCTTCCATGCGGTCTGGCAGTTTGGAGACAAACTTGCCTTCACTCTTCAGGCTAAATTCTGTGGCAGCTTCAACCGACACACAGTCGCCGAGCAGCGTACCGTCCACCGGAGAAACTGCCGCGCCCAGCACGTCGAAACCGACGCTGACGTTCCCAATTGAAGCCGGGGCATACACCTTAACCATATTAAACTCCTAACTTCCATGACAGCGTTCGCAAAAGATCGGCAAACACACCTGCTGCCGTCACATCATTACCGGCACCGTAACCACGCAGAACCAGCGGCAACGGCTGATAATAGCGACTATAAAACGCCAGCGCATTCTCACCATTTTTTACTTTATAAAGCGGGTCATTACCATCGACGGCATCGATTTTCACTTTGCAACGCCCCTCTTCGATAGCACCGACATAACGCAGTACCTTGCCCTCTGCGGTAGCCTCGGCCACGCGTTTGGCGAATTGTGCATCCAGTTCCGGCAGACGCGCCACAAATTCATTCACGTTGCCTTCTGCATTGAAGGACGACGGTAAAACAGATTCCACCTCGATATCCGTCAGTTCCAGCTTGTATCCGGCTTCACGCGCCAGAATCAGCAACTTACGGGCAACGTCCATACCGGAAAGATCATCACGCGGATCCGGCTCGGTATAGCCCATTTCCTTCGCCTGCAAGGTCGCCGCAGACAGTGACATGCCTTCATCCAGTTTACCGAAGATGAACGATAACGAACCGGAAAGGATGCCGGAGAATCGCAGCAGTTCGTCACCGGCGTTCAGCAGGTTTTGCAGGTTTTCGATCACCGGCAAACCCGCACCGACGTTGGTGTCGTACAGGAATTTACGGCGCGAACCATCTGCTGCTTTACGCAACTGGTGGTAGTAATTCATCGATGAGGTGTTGGCTTTTTTGTTCGGCGTGACAACGTGGAAACCGTCTGTCAGGAAATCGGCATACTGATCGGCCACTTCCTGGCTGGACGTGCAGTCGACGATCACCGGATTGAGCAGATGATATTCTTTGACCAGACGGATCAGGCGCCCCAGATTCAGCGGCTCTTTCGCCGCGGCCAGCTCCTGCTGCCAGCTGTCGAGCGCGATGCCGTGAACGTTGGTCAGCAACGCGCGGGAATTGGCGATACCGCAAACGCGCAGATCGATATGTTTGGTTTTCAGCCATGCCTGCTGACGGCGGATCTGTTCGATCAACGCGCCGCCTACACCACCGACGCCGATCAGGAACACTTCGATCACCTGATCGGTGTTAAACAGCATCTGGTGGCTGACACGTACGCCGGTAGTCGCATCATCGTTATTGACGACAACAGAAATTGAACGCTCAGAAGAACCCTGGGCAATCGCCACAATATTGATGTTGGCACGCGCCAGCGCAGAGAAGAATTTCGCCGAGATCCCGCGCAGCGTCCGCATGCCGTCGCCGACCACGGAAATCACCGCCAGTTTTTCCATCACGTCGAGCGGCTCAAGCAGACCGTCTTTCAGTTCCAGATAGAATTCGTCTTCCAGCGCCTTGCGCGCGCGTTCCAGCTCATTTTGCGGCACACAGAAACTGATGCTGTATTCAGACGAAGACTGAGTGATCAGCACAACGGAAATACCCGAACGGGACATCACCGCAAAAACGCGCGCCGCCATGCCGATCATCCCTTTCATACCCGGCCCGGACACGTTGATCATCGCCATGTTGTTCAGGTTGGTAATGCCTTTCACCGGCGTGTTATCGCCAAGGCTTTCACTGCCAATCAGGGTGCCCGGCGCCTGCGGGTTAGTGGTGTTTTTGATGAGGCAAGGGATCTGGAACTGAGCAATAGGCAGGATGGTACGCGGATGAAGCACTTTCGCACCAAAGTACGACAGCTCCATCGCTTCCTGATACGACATCGATTTCAGCAGGCGGGCATCGGGAACAATGCGCGGGTCACAGGTATAGACGCCGTCAACATCGGTCCAGATTTCGCAGCAGTCAGCGCGTAAACACGCCGCCAGCACAGCGGCGGAATAGTCAGAACCGTTGCGCCCCAGCACCACCAGTTCGCCTTTGTCGTTACCGGCGGTAAAACCGGCCATCAGCACAATGTGGTCAGCGGGAATGGCACTTGCCGCAATGCGACGGGTGGATTCATTGATATCTACGGTGGATTCAAGGTAATGGCCTTGTGCGAGCAGCTTCTCAACAGGGTTGATCACGGTGACGCCAAAGCCTTTGGCAATAAATACGGCTTCCATGATGGCAATAGAGAGTTTTTCGCCACGACAGATGATTGAGGCGTTGACGCTGTCCGGGCACTGGCCCAGCAGGGTGATGCCGTGCAGCAACTGTTTGAGCTGAGCGAATTCCTGATCCACATAGGCTTTCACTTTTGCCAGATCAAAGCCCGGTTGTGCATCCGCCAGACCCGAGATCAGCTGTCCGAAAATGCTTTCTGCATCACTCATGATGGTATGAATGTCCTGTCCTGCGACAGTTCGCTCAATCATGGCGACCAGATAGTTGGTAATTTTGGCAGGTGCAGATAATACCGTTGCGACCTGTCCCTGACGCGCATTGCTTTCCATAATGTCCGCAACCCGCAAGAAGCGTTCTGCGTTTGCTACCGAGGTCCCGCCAAATTTCAACACTCGCATTTCTGATTCTCTCCTGAAGCTCGTCGTTTTAAAGTGTTAAAAAAAAAGCCCGCACTGGTTAGGTGCGGGCTTTTTTCTTTTTTCCTGTACGCGTCAGCCCGCCCCGTTACCTGTGGTATCGGTGGTGGTAATAATTGTTGTGTTCAGGCTGATGATTCGCATTTTTATCTTCTGTCTGTCTTAGAGTTTTTACGCTGTCTGCCTCTATTAGCTAAAGCATAAGGCACAACAAGTCAAATTTTTTCTGGTTTTACGCTGACGGTCACGGTCGTAACAAAATGAACAATCCGCTGCACGTAAAGTAAATTCCAGTTCAAATAGCAGGGTTATTCAGTTTATCCGGAATATTGCACTACCGTAAAGAATAAACCCCTCACATCATTGGTTCAGCTTTTTTTCGATGTCATGCAGCAAAGTGTGCAGCATTGCAGCATCCCGCTGCTGCAAAAGTCCGAGGCGCTGATGCACCCAGTCGGCCAGTTTTTGATCATCTTCAGCCCCGACGTTTTCCAGTAATCGGCCCACCCGCGAACGCAAGGCAGACAACTGCCCTGCCTCGGCATTTTCCGCCCGTGCAGCGGCAACCTGGTTGAGTGACGACAGCTGGTAACAGAAAACCATCACCGCCTGCCCGAGATTCAGAGACGGATAATCAGCCACCATCGGCACACCCGTGAGGATGTCAGCGAGCTCAAGCTCTTCATTCGTCAGGCCTGAATCTTCACGCCCAAACACCAGCGCCGCATGGTTCACCCACTGACTTTTTTCTTCCAGCTGCGTCAGCAACTCCGGCGGCGTGCAGTAATAGTGGAAGCGCGCACGGCTGCGGGCAGTGGTCGCCACCGTAAAATCGATATCGGCCAGTGCCTCCGCCAGCGTGGTGAAATGCAGGGCATTTTGCAGGATTTCCTGCGAACCATGCGCCACCCAGCCCGCTTCCGTTTTCAGATGCGCTTCGCTGTCGACAATACGCAAGGATGCGAAGCCCATGGTTTTCATGGCTCGTGCCGCCGCCCCGACATTTTCAGGGCGCGCAGGTGAAACCAAAATAAAATGAAGTTGCATGTCGTACCTTCGCAAAGAGTGGGAGAGATAATGTCGGGTGTGGTTCAGCGATGAATTTTTGCCCTGCGCCAGACCTTATTCAATGCTTATATTATTCACAAGAACTTAACAGCCGACGGAATATATTCATCCATTTTATCGGAAAACCGAAGCTGACAGTAAAAAAAGGTGCTGGCGCGGTTAAGCAAACTTTATTAAAATTTAAATCATTATTTTTCATAAGGATATATAATACTCACTCATCCATTTTTTGCATTTATCTCGGTCAACTTAATGAATTGCTGAATCGTGTACAATAAAGGACGAAATGTGACTCAAGCGTGCATTCTTATAAGTGTTTTTCACGTTTCTGTTACCGTGCTACAATTGAACTTGATATATGTCAACAAACCGTAGTTTTGTTGGGTGGTAATTTCGGCACTCGCTGTTATATTGCTGTTAATAGGGTTAGGATATGCGCCGCTTTAGGACCACGTGGAACTGCAGAAAGTGGAATCCCTGACCGAGCTTGCGATGTTGTTGCCGTTGATGGAAATTGCATCGAGAACGCGTTTACGTACTTTAGTCATGTAACGAGTGAGATGGCCAGTAAGCCGTCGAAATTCATCGGGATAACAAGGACTTCTGTACTCCTATTTTCTATTTGTTGGCAATCTTAGGTAGCAATCATGCAGACCCCACATATTCTGATCGTCGAAGACGAGTTAGTGACACGTAATACGTTAAAGAGCATTTTTGAAGCAGAAGGCTACATGGTACATGAAGCCAATGATGGCGCAGAAATGCACCACATCCTGTCCGAAAATGACATCAATCTGGTTATCATGGACATCAACTTGCCGGGCAAAAATGGCCTGCTGCTGGCACGCGAACTGCGTGAACAAGCCAGCGTTGCACTGATGTTCCTGACCGGCCGCGACAATGAAGTTGATAAAATTCTGGGTCTTGAAATCGGCGCTGATGATTACATCACCAAGCCGTTCAACCCACGTGAGCTGACCATCCGCGCTCGCAACCTGCTTTCCCGCACGATGAACCTGGGTACTGCCGGTGAAGAACGTCGTCTGGTAGAAAGCTACAAATTTAATGGCTGGGAATTAGACATCAACAGCCGTTCACTGATCAGCCCTCAGGGTGAGCAGTACAAATTACCGCGCAGTGAATTCCGCGCCATGCTGCACTTCTGTGAAAACCCGGGCAAGATCCAAACCCGTGGAGATTTGCTGAAGAAAATGACTGGCCGTGAGCTGAAACCTCATGACCGTACGGTGGACGTGACTATCCGTCGCATCCGTAAGCATTTCGAAGCGACGCCTGACACACCAGAAATCATCGCCACCATTCACGGCGAAGGCTACCGTTTCTGCGGTGATCTGGAAGACTGATCCCCGGCCCGCATACAGAAGGTTGCCAACCGTTCTGTTGCCACAGGTATCAAACGTAAAAGGCCAGCGAAAGCTGGCCTTTTCTATCGCAGGATAACACCCTGATTTACGGTGCCGGATGCCCCCAGGGAATGATCGGCACGGCGCTCAGCGCATTTTTCGGCGAACCATCAACGACTTTATCGGAATAGCTCAGATAAATAAGGGCGTTGCGTTTCTCATCGTAGAACCGAACCACCTGAAGCTTTTTAAACACCAGTGATGTCCGTTTCTGAAAAACAACCTCCCCCTTGTCTTTCGCTTGTTTAATTTTGTCACTCAGTTCGATCGGCCCGACCTGCTGACAGGAAATCGCAGCATCAGAAGTATCTTCCGCCAGACCAAGCCCGCCCTTAATACCGCCGGTTTTTGCACGGCTGATATAACAGGTTACATTTTTAATATCAGGATCATCAAAGGCCTCGACCACGATCTTGTGATCCGGACCGAACAGTTTAAAGACCGTATCCACCGACCCCACCTGCTCTGCATGCGCAGCACCAGAACAAAAAACAAACATCCCAAAAACAAAAATCCAACACTTTTTCATTAAGTTACTCCACGTCATAAGCATGACGTTGTTTTCTATAGAAACCCCATTCAGAAAGCGTTTATTCACACTTTCAGAGTGAAATACTCTGTAACACCCGCAAATAGCACAGATAGCCAAAAAATTCTTAAGAAGTCTTATCTCGAAAAAGTTGCTATTATGCCGACCATCATTCTGTGCATTTATCTTAGCTCAACGAGGACGATCTATGGATCAAGCAGGAATCATTCGTGACCTTCTTAGCTGGTTAGAAACCCATTTAGACCAGCCTTTGTCACTCGACAATGTCGCAGCCAAGGCTGGCTATTCCAAGTGGCACCTGCAGCGCATGTTTAAAGATGTCACCAATAACGCTATTGGCGCATACATACGCGCACGTCGTCTCTCTAAAGCGGCCGTCGCACTTCGTCTCACCAGCCGCCCGATTTTAGATATCGCCCTGCAATACCGTTTTGACTCTCAACAAACGTTTACCCGGGCCTTTAAAAAACAGTTTGCCCAGACGCCTGCGCTGTATCGCCGTGCTGAAGACTGGCATTCGTTCGGCATTTGTCCGCCGATCCGTCTCGGTGCTTTCATTCTGCCGCAGCCTGAGTATATCTCACTGCCGGAACAACACCTGATTGGGATGACGCAGAGTTACGCCTGTACGCTGGAGCAAATTACCACGTACCGTAACGAGATGCGCCGTCACTTCTGGCGCCAGTACATTGGTGAAGCGAAAACCCTGCCGCCAGTCCTCTACGGTCTGCACCATTCGCGTCCAAGTCAGGAAAAGGATGATGAGCAGGAAGTCATGTACACCACGGCGCTGGAACCGAATCATTTGCCGGAAAACGTTGAAGGTCAGCCGATTGTGTTACAGGAAGGGGAATATGCCATGTTCCACTACAGTGGCACGCCTGAGCATTTGCAGGAATTCATTCTGACCTTGTACAGCACCTGTCTGCCGACCCTGAAACTGACGCGCAGAAAGGGACAGGACATCGAACGCTTCTACACCAACGGCCGGGCGCCGGGTACGACGCCGACCGAAATAGAATGTGATTACCTGATCCCAATCCGCCGCTAACGCCTCTGGCGTTAGCGTTGTAATTCGTCCAAAGCGGGCTGATCCAGATGTGAGATATCGCCCGCTGTTTCCACTATCCAGCCACTCGCCAGCCAGGCGCTTTCCTGATGATCGACTCGCGACAGCGAGCAGTTACGCAACCGCAGACGACGCTCAGCATAAGCAGGCAACCCCAGGATCGTACTGATCAGACTGCCCAGCGCAATGCCGTGGCTGACCAGCAGAGGCTTGCTGCCCGCAGGCAGATCCAGACAGCTGTCGAGCGCGGCGCGCATCCGGGTTGCCAGTTCGGTCATGGTTTCGCCTTGCGGAATACGCCCTTCCGGCGAACCGTCCACCATCTGCTTACGCCAGATTTCTTCCTGTTCCGTCAGACCATCGAGAATACGCTCTTCGAGTACGCCCATATGCAACTCCCGCAGGCGCGGTTCGTTGATCACTTCACAGCCACAGGCATCAGCGATAATCTGTGCGGTGTGACGGGTACGCCCCAAATCACTGGTGATAACGTGAGTGATGCCTTCATTGCGCACACGCTCCGCCACCTGACGGGCCTGAAAAAGACCTTTTTCCGTCAGCGGGCTGTCTGACTGCCCCTGAATACGGCGCGCTGCGTTCCATTCTGTTTCGCCATGACGGACGAGATATACCTGTAACATGAGTGTTTTCCGTTATACTGCGTGAAATTTGCTAAAGGATGCTAAAACTCTATGTACCATGTTGTCGCTGCAACCACTAACCCGGCAAAGATCAAAGCTATCGCCATGGCTTTTGAAGATATTTTCGGCGCTGAGGCATTCCGCATCGAAGGTGTTGACGTCGACAGTGGTGTGCCCAATCAGCCCATCGGCAGCAATGAAACCCGCACCGGAGCGCGTCATCGCGTGATCGGCGCACGTCAGGTTCGCCCGGAAGCTGACTTCTGGGTCGGCGTGGAAGCCGGTATCGAAGACAATATGACGTTCGCCTGGATGGTGATTGAGAACATGCACCAGCGCGGTGAATCCCGCTCAGCCAGCCTGATGTTACCTGAAATCATTTTACAGGGAATCAACCAGGGCAGTGAACTGGGGGATGAGATGGAAAAACTGACGGGTATCGCAGAAGTGAAACGCAAAGGCGGTGCCATTGGCGTGTTTACAGCAGGGAAACTGACCCGCACCAGTGTTTACCATCAGGCGCTGGTACTGGCCTTAGCGCCCTTCCATAATGCGGTTTATCAGATAAGATCGCTGACACATTAAATTTACGATCAAAACGGACGCATCAGTCGTCCGTTTTGTCTGCCGAAGATCCCTCCGTCAACAGTTGCTCTCCCAGCCATGCCTTCAGCGGTGCCGGCGCGTTCTTCAGTCCGTTGGAACCGCGCGTAATCGTGGCGATCCCCGCACCTAACTGACTCTTCAGCTCCCGCTGGCTCATCTCCCCGCGCATCAGCTCCTGAATAATCCGCACCCGTGTGCCGAGCGCCGCACGTTCGTCGGGCGTCAGCAGCAGTTGCAAGAGATCCTGATGCAGATTTTCAGCAAAAGATTGCTGTAGCAGTGCCAGAAAGCACTGCCAGTCCTCATTGCCTTGTTGGGAAAGAGCAGGGTCATTGAGCGGTCGTTGAGTCATGTTTGGCTGCCATACTATTGAACTAGTACAGCAGTTTAACATAGACAACCGGCGATCAGTAACGCCTCTGCCATTCGGCATCCGTCAATATTTTGGCGGGTTGATGTAAAAAATAGCGATAAAACGCATCATATGCCAACACATTTTTAACATATCGGCGTGTTTCAGAGAACGGAATGCTTTCGACAAAGGCGACTGAATCGACCCTGCCCGCACTGTTGCCAAGCCAGGTATTCACACGCGAAGGCCCGGCGTTGTAAGCAGCGCTGGCAAGAATACGGTTGCGGCCAAACATCTGATAGACGTATTCCAGATAGCTGGTACCGATGGTGATATTCATCTGCGGATCCAGCAACTGCGCCGGATTGCTGTAACCCTGCAAACTGAACATATCCACCGTGTGCTGCGCGGTGGCAGGCATGACCTGCATCAGACCCGCCGCGCCAACCGGCGATCGGGCTTTAGGATTCCATGCACTTTCCTGACGGGCAATCGCCATCGCATAACTTTGCGTGATGCCTTTATCATTGGTCGCACGGCGGAATTCATCCGGCCAGGCCAGCGGGAATCGCTCTTCCAGATAATCCCACAGCTTGCCGGTGATCGTCGCCTGCACGCTCAGATCCGGCCATTTTTGCTCGAAAGCGTAACGTGCCAGCGCCGACTGCTGAGATTCACTGCGGCTGCTCACCAGATAGCTCCACTCGGTGCGCGCCAGATTATCCATCTGCCAGTACATCAGCTCGCGAACGCGCGCCACTTCCGGCAATTTGCCAATGCTGGCATCCGGTCTTGCGGCCACGGAAATCTGCATCGGATACGCGACATTCAGCTTCTGAGCCGCGGCCATCGGATAGAAACCACGCCCTTTCATCAAGGTGCGCAGCATCGCCTCGCCCTGCGTTTTCTGCCCTTTGTCGATCATCACTGAAGCACGCCAGTACTGCCATTCGTCTTCTTGCAGCGCGTCCTGCGGCAAACGTTCCAGCCACTGGCTTAAGCCCTGACGGTCGCCGGCGGCCAGCGCCATACGGATGCGACGTTCCACCAGCGTGGTGGAATGGCTGCGCAGAATCACGTTATCGCGCCATGCCGCCTGTTCGGAGGTGACATCACTGCCCATGTAGCGCCAGGCGACAGCCTCTTCCAGTTCAAGACGATCGCTGTCGCTCATCTTCTGCAACCGTGCCAGCACCGGGATCATCGAACGCGCATTTTCTGAATCATCGCGCGCAATACGGGCGAACGTAATGCTGGTCGCGTTACGGGTGAAATCGGTCGGTCCTACGCTGCGTGCAAAGCTTTCAATAGTGTTGGGATTGTTTTGCAGCGCCAGCAGCGCATCGCGCATGGTCTGATAATCCGGTGGCAACTGTTTCGCCAGGAAGTTAACCAGGTTGGTATTCCCGGCTTTCATCGCCAGACCGATACGCTGCAATGTGGTCAGCGCGGTTTGATTCCCGGCGCCCTGCCACACGTTGAACAGTTTATCGCAGGTGTTCGGCAATGAAGTGCCGGTCAGCCAGATGTCTTTGGCGCCGTCGAAGGCCGTTTTCTGATCGCCGGTCGCCCATTTTGCATAATAGTAGTTACAGCGGGCAGCGACGGGCTTCGGTGGCTGCGGGCTGAAAGAAAGCAGACTGTTCCAGTCCTGACGGCGCGCCAGCTCGTTGACGAAACGAGAAGGCAACGAGCGCGCAGGCGGTAATGTCGGGTTCGCTTTCACAAAAGCGTTGATCTGGGCAGGCGTCGCCTCGCCAAGATCCTGCGTCAGCTGACGGTATTCGAGGTAGGGATAAAGCGGATAATCTTCCAGCGTTGGCATCAGTTGACTGACGACATCCATCTGGTTGCTGTCCCATGCCTGTTTAATCTGCATGTAATGCTGACGCTGTGCGTCGAGGGAATCTGCTTTCGCCACGCCCGAAACCGTCACCAGCAACATGCTCATTGCCAGCGAGTGCCATCTGTCCACCTTGACCATACTTACCTTTATCCTCGCGGGTTGTGTTTCTTGCTGCGCAGACTGCACAGGAATTGCCCTGCAGACGCTCTGAAATTCTTGCCGGAACCGTTATGCGTTATTCAGACCTCGCCTACGCTAATCGATTCATTTTTAAAATTGAAGTAATGCCGCCGTGACATCACAAACTTTACACAGTGTGGTGCAAGCAGTGCGCGGTTACCAGACGTGGCCGGACGTTTTTACTTCACACCTTTACTTCACGCGAGGTAATACCCGTATTATTAATGAGTGAATAACAATATTCTTAGGATTATTCACGATAATAGATAGCTTCCTTACTATCACATAAATAATAAGCCCATAACAAAGCTGAGATATATTTACGCTAATTTACATTGATATTTGATTCCTAAACGATTTTTAAATGAAAATGCATTAATACGGATAATCTTAAAATTTATATTTCATTGTTTTTAATGAAAAAAATTATTAAAAGTGAACGTAACAAAGTATTTCTTAACTCAGATCAAAAACCTTAAATACGATTAAATTATCATCTCACTCATATTGTAAAAGCGGTCTTAATATTCTCCGCCATTACATCGGTGAATTAATTAATCAGCGACACTACTTTACTCGCTTACGGAAAACATTATGAACCATTCATCTAGTGCAGTAAAAACGAATGCCAGCCCTTCTTCTTCAGCACCGCCAGATAACAAAACCTGGTATCAGCTGAGCGGTAAAGAAGCCATGTTACGTCTGGGTACCGGCGAAAATGGTCTGAGCCAGCCGGATGCGACCGAACGTCTGCAAGAATACGGGCCGAATGCATTACCTGAAAAACAAACCAAAAGCGCGCTGATGCGTTTTCTGGCGCACTTCAATGATGTTCTGATTTATATCCTGCTGGCGGCTGCGGTGGTGACCGGCGCAATGGGCCACTGGGTCGATACCTTTGTGATCCTCGGCGTGGCAGTAGTCAACGCGATGATTGGCTTTTTGCAGGAAAACAGCGCAGAGAAGTCGCTGAAAAGTATTCAGAATATGCTCTCAAGCCAGGCCGTCGTGCTGCGCGACGGACAGGTGCAAACCATCAATGCCGACCAGCTTGCGCCCGGTGATATCGTGCAGCTGCGTCCCGGCGACAAAATTCCGGCTGACCTGCGCATTATCAGCGCCCATAACCTGCAGGTCGAAGAAGCGATCCTCACCGGTGAATCCACCGTTGTGACCAAAAACGCCCATGTGATCGATGGCGAAGTGATGATTGGCGATCGCCACAATCTGCTGTTCTCCGGCACGATGATCAGCGGCGGTACTGCGTCCGGTGTGGTTTATGCCACCGGTAAAGACACCGAACTCGGCCACATCAATCAGATGATGTCGGCGATTAAGCCGCAGCGTACGCCGCTGTTGCAGCAAATCGACAAACTGGGCAAAGGCATTTTCGCCCTGATTTTACTGATGATGGCGTTCCTGTTCGTCTTCGCTTTCATACTGCGTGATATGCCACTCGGCGAGCTACTGTTGTCGCTGATTAGCCTGGCTGTCGCCTCGGTGCCGGAAGGTTTACCGGCCATTATCTCGATTATTCTCTCCCTGGGCGTTCAGTCGATGGCGCGTAATCACGCCATTATCCGTAAGCTGCCGACTGTCGAAACCCTGGGTTCCATGACCGTGATCTGCTCGGATAAAACCGGCACGCTCACCATGAATGAAATGACCGTCAAGGCCGTGATCCTGGCAGACCGCGTCTATAACGTCGAAGGCGAAAGCTACCAGCCAAAAGGCCGCATCGTTGACGCGCAAACGCACAAACAGGTCGATGTGATTAACACGCCGGTGCTCAATACCTTCATCACCGCCGTGGATCTGTGTAACGACAGCCAGCTGATGCAGGACGATAAAGGCCACTGGGGCATCACCGGCGGACCCACGTCCGGCGCCCTGAAAGTGCTGGCAGCCAAATCGAATCTGAACACCGGCAAGGTCGAGCCGCTGGATAAAATTCCGTTCGATTCCAAACACAAATACATGTCTACCCTACAACGCATTGACGGCAAAACGCAGTTGTTCCTGACCGGCGCACCGGATGTTCTGTTCTCGCTGGCTAAATTTGAGCTGACTGAAAACGGCATTACGCCTTTCCGCCGCGCATACTGGGAAGAAGAAATGGCGCGCTATGCCCGTCAGGGTCTGCGCATGGTCGCAGCAGCGTTTAAAGATGAGCCAGAGATCAACGGCGATTTGGATCATGATGATTTGCAGGACGGTCTGATCTTCGCCGGTATTGCCGGGATGATGGATCCACCGCGTCCCGAAGCGATTGATGCTATTGCTCAGTGCCAGCAGGCCGGGATCCGCGTGAAAATGATCACCGGTGACCACCAGGAAACGGCGATGGCTATCGGTAAAATGCTAGGCATCGGTAACAGCGGCGACTCCATCACCGGCTACCAGCTGGAGCACATGGATGACACCGAGCTGGCGATTGCCGCCAGTCAGTACGATATTTTCGCCCGAACCAGCCCTGAGCATAAGCTGCGTCTGGTAAAAGCGTTACAGGATACCGGTGAAGTGGTGGGCATGACCGGCGATGGCGTGAACGATGCGCCCGCGCTGAAACAAGCCGACGTCGGCATCGCGATGGGCATCAAAGGGACAGAAGTCACCAAAGAAGCGGCTGACATGGTGTTAACCGATGACAACTTTGCGACGATTGCCAGTGCGGTGAAAGAAGGACGTCGGGTATACGACAACCTCAAGAAAACCATTCTGTTTATTTTACCGACTAACCTCGCGCAGGGGCTGCTGATCATCCTGGCGATTTTGGCCGGCGCGGTCATTCCGCTCACTCCGGTGCAGATCTTATGGATGAACATGGCCACCTCGACCACGCTCTCTTTCGGTCTGGCCTTCGAGCCTGCGGAGAAAGGCATGATGCGTCGCGCACCGCGCGCACCGGGTCAGCACGTTCTCGACCTGTACTCTGTCTGGCGTATCGCGTTCGTGGGGATTCTGATCGCCTGCAGCGCCTTTATCCTCGAAGCCTGGATGCAGCCGCGTGGCTACAGCAGCGATCTTATCCGCACCGTGCTGTTGCAAACGCTGGTCACCGCGCAGTGGGTGTACATGTTTAACTGCCGCGTCATGGACCGTTTCCCGCTGACCCGCGAAGTGTTCGTCAACAAAGGTCTGTGGATTGTCTCCGGCGTATTACTGGTGTTGCAGCTGGCGCTGATTTACCTGCCGGTGATGAACAACCTGTTCGGCACCGTGCCAATGCCACTGAAATTCTGGGGAATTACGCTGGTGGTCGGTGCGATGATCTTCATTATCGTCGAAATCGAAAAATGGCTGGTTAACCGCTACATCCGCAAAAAAGTCTGACCTTAATGCAACCTGCCGGGCTATATTCTGTAGCCCGGTTTTTTTTGTCATAAAAGTAACATATTCAAATAATTCAGCCTCACCGGCGCTCATTTCGTCTCAAATTTCACACAAAACATCCCAAAGCCCGTACAACTGATTTACATCAACCCGCCCCCGACTTATTACTCTGCCCAAGGGTATTCCCGGCGCACAGCCATTTCAGCTTCCCCGCTCACCGGCGATTTTCAGGACACTACCCGATAGATCCTCAGCAGTTTCATAAAAACGAGCTCTTTCTGCGCAAGCAGAACCACATGGAGCCAAAAATAGGTAACTCACGATGTCATCGCTCATTGTAGATAAGTGCTTTTACACACAGCTGGCATTGCAGTCACTTTTGCAACTCAACGGACAACATCAGAAAGACATTCTTTCGCTAAAGGACATTACTGAGCTGCAAACTGCCTGCAAGTCTCTGACACCTGAAATCATCTTTGTAAATGAAGACTGCTTTATGTCGGATGTGCAGGCGGGCCTGGCGTTAAAAGCCGTGATCAACGCCCATCCCGGCACGCTGTTTTTTGTGTTTATTTCCAAAGATAACCTGAATTACCAGAACTATGTCCCGATCCGCCACAACGTCATCATTGTGTCGAAATCCATCCGCACGACCACTATCTATCAGCTTATCGCCCATAACCTGCAAATCTCACGTGCGATAGAAATCGGGGTGCCGTTAGATCTCACTCCGGTCAGCCTGAGCCGCACCGAGTTCAGCATTCTGAAAATGTGGATGTCAGGGCTGGATACGCTGAACATTTCACAGCATCTGAATATCAAACAAAAAACCGTCGCATCGCACAAAGGCAATATTAAGCGCAAGGTCAAAACACACAACAAACAGGCGATTTATCATGTGGTTAAACTCACGGACATTCTGACTTCCGGTATGTTTGTTGGCCGCCCTCACCCTCTGCGCCCCGCCAGTGAATCCGGAGAAATCGCCCTGACTGCCGGTTAAATACTGACTGCCTGACACTGCGCCAGCAACATTCTCGTCTTACTGTGAAGCTGATGGTTGGGAACACGACTGAAACACGCTAAACTTGCCGGTCGGAACCCTTATCAGTCATGCCGCAGTCAGGTGGGGCTGGCTTAATTCGCCGCAGCGCCCGTTGGATCAACCTGTTCTGATCCGGCACACACGCACGGCCCGCAGAGAAAGAGGCTCAAAACAACGTGGCTCAATACGTATATTCCATGCATCGCCTCGGCAAAGTTGTTCCGCCGAAGCGTCATATTCTTAAGAACATCTCCCTGAGTTTCTTCCCTGGCGCCAAAATCGGTGTTCTGGGTCTGAACGGTTCAGGTAAATCCACGCTGCTGCGCATCATGGCCGGTATCGATACCGACATCGAAGGTGAAGCACGCCCGCAACCCGACCTGAAAATCGGCTATCTGCCGCAGGAACCGCAGCTGAACATGGAACACACCGTGCGTGAGTCCGTGGAAGAAGCCGTTTCTGAAGTCGTTGGCGCGTTAAAACGCCTTGATGAGGTGTACACGCTGTACGCCGATCCGGAGGCTGATTTCGATAAACTGGCTGCCGAACAAGGTCGTCTGGAAGAGATCATTCAGGCGCATGACGGCCACAACCTGAACAGCCAGCTGGAACGCGCCGCCGATGCGCTGCGTCTGGCCGACTGGGATGCGAAAGTCGCTACCCTGTCCGGGGGTGAACGCCGCCGTGTGGCATTGTGCCGCCTGCTTCTGGAAAAACCAGACATGCTGCTGCTCGACGAACCGACCAACCACCTGGATGCAGAATCCGTGGCCTGGCTGGAACGCTTCCTGCACGACTTCGAAGGCACCGTTGTGGCGATCACGCATGACCGTTACTTCCTCGATAACGTTGCCGGATGGATCCTGGAGCTTGACCGCGGTGAAGGTATTCCGTGGGAAGGTAACTACTCCAGCTGGCTGGAACAGAAAGATGAACGTCTGGCGCAGGAAGCCTCTTCTGAAGCCGCTCGTCGTAAATCTATCGAGAAAGAGCTGGAATGGGTACGTCAGGGCACGAAAGGCCGTCAGTCTAAGGGCAAGGCCCGTCTGGCACGCTTTGAAGAGCTGAACAGCACCGAATACCAGAAACGTAACGAAACCAACGAACTGTTTATTCCACCGGGTCCGCGCCTGGGCGATAAAGTCGTTGAAGTGAAAAACCTGAGCAAATCGTACGGCGATCGCGTTCTGATCGACGATTTGTCCTTCACCGTGCCGAAAGGCGCGATCGTCGGGATCATCGGTCCGAACGGCGCGGGTAAATCCACGCTGTTCCGCATGATGTCGGGTCAGGAACAACCGAACGGCGGCACGATTGAGCTGGGCGATACCGTGAAACTGGCCTCCGTGGATCAGTTCCGTGATTCCATGGACAACAGCAAAACCGTGTGGGAAGAAGTCTCCGGCGGTCAGGACATCATGCGTATCGGCACCACCGAAATGCCAAGCCGTGCCTACGTGGGCCGCTTCAACTTCAAAGGTGTTGATCAGGGCAAACGCGTCGGCGAACTGTCCGGCGGTGAGCGTGGTCGTCTGCATCTGGCGAAACTGCTGCAGGTTGGCGGTAACATGTTGCTGCTCGATGAACCGACCAACGATCTCGACATTGAAACCCTGCGCGCACTGGAAAACGCCTTGCTGGAGTTCCCGGGCTGCGCCATGGTCATTTCCCATGACCGCTGGTTCCTTGACCGTATCGCGACCCACATCCTCGATTATCAGGATGAAGGTAAAGTCGAATTCTTCGAAGGTAACTTCACCGAATACGAAGAATATAAAAAACGTACGTTGGGTGCTGAAGCCTTAGAGCCGAAGCGCATCAAATACAAGAAAATCATCAAGTAATATTTTTACTGATGTCTCTGAGGCCCGGAAACGGGCCTTTTTTTATGCCATCAATCCCCTGCCCCCTATCCCGCCAGCGCCTCACTGTAACTCTCTGCAAAACCGTATTCTTCCAGCATGAACTCAATAAAACAGGCCAGCGCCGGTGAATTCAGTTTTCGCCCCGGATAGACCAGATACAAATCATTTCCTTCGGCTTCCCACGCCGGCAGCACGCGCACCAGCGTGCCTTCCGCCACTTCGCTGTGACATAAAAACGCCGGCAACAGGGTGATGCCTGCGCCAGCCAGCGCACACTCCCGCGCATACAGCAAATTGTCGGTGGTATGTGCCGAGGGCAGTAACCAGCGGTGATAGGTATCGCCGCGATGCAGCACCCATTCCGACCAGGCGCGGTGTGCGATGCAATGATGCGCCGCCAGTTGCTGCGGTGACTCCAGCGCCGGATGCCGGGCAAGGTACGCCGGAGACGCCAGCAGATAGCGCGGACAATGTCCCAGTTCACGGCCAATCAGCGAGGAATCCTGCGGTTTGCCGGTGCGCAGCGCGATGTCGAACCCTTCCTGCACCAGATCGACCATGGCATCGGATACCGACACTTCCAGCGACACATCCGGATAACGTTTCTGGAATTCGACGTTCATGCGCGCCAGCAACGTCGCGCCAAGACCAGCCGGGCTGGTGATGCGCAATCGCCCGCTCGGGTTATCACGCAAACGGCGGATCGCCAGTTCCGCCCTTTCGCTGGCCTGCATCATTTCCTGACAGTGGATCAGATAGCGTTCCCCGGCGAAGGTCAGATTCAGCTGGCGCGTGGTGCGGTTAAGCAACCGCAGGCCGACGGATTTCTCCAGCTGGCTGATGCGCTGGCTGACGCTGGATTTCGGCAAACCGGCACGTTTGGCTGCCTGGGTGAAACTGCCGCATTCCGCCACCAGCGCGAACAGCGCCATATCCTGCAATTGTTTAAACATGATTGTTCACCTGAGACGAACACGTTGTTAGTTATTGTCCATCTTATCAGCTTGCCGCATCAGGGCTAGACTGTCTGTATACCCGAAGCAATAAATGGAGAAATTCAGATGTCCGTAAAAGCAATCGCAGTGAACCCGCAGGATCCGGCCCGTTTTATCGCCGTCGAATTACCGCAACCCGTCGCAAAAGATCACGACCTGCTGGTGGAAGTGAAAGCCGTGTCGATCAATCCGGTCGATACCAAAGTGCATAAGGGCGTGCAAAAAAGCGGTCTGGACGCGCCAAAAGTGCTGGGCTGGGATGCCAGCGGCATTGTGAAAGCCGTCGGCAGCGCGGTGAAAAACATCAATGTCGGTGATGAAGTCTGGTACGCCGGGGACATCACGCGCTCCGGCAGCAACGCGACTGAACAGCTGATCGACTCACGTATTGTTTCCGTCAAACCGAAAAGCCTGAACTGGGCCGAAGCCGCCGCCATGCCTCTGACCGCGCTGACCGCGTGGGAAGCGCTGTTCGAACATCTGAACATTCAGAATGCCTCCGAAGACAAAACGCTGCTGATCATCGGTGGTGCTGGCGGTGTCGGATCGCTGGCGATCCCGTTCGCGTCGCTGCGCAGCAAAGTGAAAGTCATTGCCACCGCCTCGCGTGCCGAATCGGCCAAATGGTGTCTGGATCGCGGTGCGGATCTGACCGTGAATTACAAAGATCTGAAAAGTGAACTGGCGAAACACGGTATCAAACAGGTGGATTTCATTCTTTGCCTGAACGATACCGACGGACACTGGGCGGCGATTTCCGATCTGATCGCGCCGATGGGCCACATCTGTACCATCGTCGAAAATGAACACCCGCTGGACATGAACACGCTGAAGCTGAAAAGCGCCGCCCTGCACTGGGAACTGATGTACACCCGCAGCATGTTCAACACCCCGGATATCGCGCAGCAGGGCGAAATCCTGAAACAGGTCGCCGCACTGGTTGATGAAGGGAAAGTGCAGACCACATTAAGCGATACGCTTCACGGGCTGAGCGTTGAGAGTATCGAAGCGGCGCATGCGAAAGTGCTGGATGGACACATGCAGGGGAAAGTGGTCGTCGCGTTTTAAAACGGCCCTTCTGAAATACCCAAAGCCGTCACCTCTGTGACGGCTTTCTTATTTGGGCGCATATTTGCGAACGCTGGCGGCTATTCTCCGTCGTCGACCTTCTGCCATCGGGCATCCGGATCAAACGCGACTATCGCCCGCGCCGCGGCATCCGTGTCTGCCCCTAAATCCTGCTGATACACCTCGCCCTGCTGATTAATTATAAAACTGGTGATACCGGTATGTCCGTAACTCACCGGCCAGGCGATCAGCGCGAAACCTTTCGTCATCTTGCCATTATCGATATAACTATAAGCTCCGCCGCTGGCGCTGGCACCCTGCGCGGTAAGAATACGGAAATAATAACCATGGTAGTCAGACCCTGGCTGTTCGCCGCCAAAGGCAGGGCCGAGCGGGCTGGGTGCTTCGCCCTCTTTTACCGGCCAGTACAAACCATCGTGCTGCCCGTCCGTGCTGATAAACCGTTGGGCATACTGCCCGGCGCTCTGCTGGAACGCGTGCTGCGCATCGGCATAAGCCGCGACGGCCTGAAGGGTGGAAAGCTCGTTGCGCCCGATGGTCCGCGTTGCAATTTCAGCCGCACCGGCCACCATATCGAAGGACCAGCCCTGAGCCGTTTGCTTTATCGGTATCGGCAACTGCCAGCTTTCCGTGCCGACGTTCAGATGGGCCACATCGCCCTGTTTCACCATCGTATGGCTGACTTTCCAGTCGCGCAGGAATCGGGCGACTTCTTCAGGATCGACATCCTTTTGCGGCAGATAGCGCTGCCAGTCATCACCCAGAAGTTGCTTCAGAGCGGCATCATCGTGCCTGCTCACGGCATCAACCAGTGCCTCTGCAGCCTGCTCCGGCTGCGGAAAAGATTGCTGAGCGAATACGCAAAGAGGGAGCATCAGCGCACCGGCAGAAATCAGAAGACGGCTACATATTTTCATTACCTTTCCTCAAAAGTTAGCGCCGCTGAAAATGATGGGCTTCCGCACCGGCAGATCGCTCAGGCAGGGAGTCACGCATCTGGTGACGGCTTCTGTCACCGCGCACCTGTTGTTGCTGCCACGACGGCCCGCGGCTGGAATTCCCGCTGAAGGCTGAACTGCGCGTCATATCGCCCCCCTGACGCAGATTCCCGCTGCGCTGAGACAGCGACTGTTGGCCGGAAAACGACGGATGAGAGGGCGAGTTATGCTGCGGCAACTGGCGGCCGGAAATGTGATGGCTGTCGGAGGCGACACCTTGTCTTGCAGGCGGGACCGAACGGGGTGATGCGTGCGTTTGCCCGGACGAAAATCCCGGACGGCTGTTCATTACCGAAGCCGCCTGCTGACGACGTTGATCCAGCGGCTGATTTTGCACGCCGCCGTTGTTACGCCCCACCGCATTGCCGTCAAAACCACGGTAATTATTACGTTGTGCGGCATTATTCAGCGCCCGGTTCTGCGTGGCCCCGCTCAGGTTTGCCGTGCGATGTGGCACGCCATTGTTGAAAGCGGCATTGTGCTGCCAGCCCGCTGTGGCTGGTGAACCCGGATGATTCACCACATTGTTGTTATTGCCGGATATGCGGTTGTAATTATTAACGTTAACGTTGACGTAATTATTCGGCGAACCGCCATGGTGGCCGTCGTCGTGGTGATCATCATGGTGGTCGTCGTGATGATCGTCATCCCAGTCGATGCTGCCGAAAATGGCATAGGTCGCGGCCACACCCACTCCGAATCCGACCCCGGAAACCACACCGTTCACGAACTGCTGGCCCGGCGGTGGCGGCAGATAGACCGGCGGATAAGCCGGTGTCGGCCATGCGCCATACACCACATTCGGGTTGTAGCTCGGCACGTAAACCACCTGCGGATCAGCAGATTCGATAATGATGGTTTGCTGCGCCGGTGCGCTTTTCACCACGGTAGTTCCGCTGGCTGATGCGGCGGGTTTTACCGTGACTTTCTGCTGCGGCGTGCTTTTCAGCGCCCCGCTCTTTTGCGCCACCTGACGGAATTTCTGCACGGTGTCCATCACGTCTGCCGGTTGCGCCAGAAATGCGTCACCGAGGTTTTGCACCCATGCGGGATCTTCACCCATCAGCGCCAGCAATTGCGGAAACGCCACCAGCGATTTCACACTCGGATCCCAAGGTTCATTCGCCACCTGAGTGACGGCGGCGTCGCCCTGACTTTGCGGATGGTCGCGTGACCATTGCACCGCCTGAATGACGTTGGTGGGATACGTCGAGGCCATCAAAACCTGTGAAAGCAGGCTGTCAGGATAAAGCGCCACGGGGGCGACCCACTGGTCAAGCTGGGCCTGAGTAAAGGCCGCTGGAGCGGGGGCCGGAACAGCAGCAGTTACGGGTTGTGCGACAGGGGCAGACGGCGCAGGAACCGTGGTATCGGCCTGACTGCTGACCGGAAGCCAGCCTTGCATAAACATCACGCTGGCGAGCGCAAACGCGCCTGCGCTGCACAATACTGCGATACCCCAGGGCTTGAATGATAAATTCATTCGGATCACCTTAAAAAGCCTCTGCCGGAATGAGAGGCACAATGAATGAGTATAATCGGACAAATAAAACTCAACGGCCGTCACTGTATTTTTATTCATGGAGGGGACTTACGCATAAAATGCGTATTCAATGAGGGCAAAAATGATTTCCGTTCAATCATTTGAATTCACTCAGGATTTACTTTGCCCCTGTTACAAATTGAATGATTAAAAAAATAACCCGCTGTAATTAAATGACTTTATTGATAATTATAAAATATATAAATTAACCAAAACATTCATGAAAAGAATGTTTATAGGAATAAGCGCCATAAAAAATGCCTGTCCGGCAGAACAGGCATTTTCATTTTTCAGGACAAGGGCTGATGAAGGATTCAGGAACCGGCAGGCTGATTTAACCGGCTGGTATCCGCCGCCAGCATGTTCTGTACCAGTTCAATACATTCCAGAAAACGCTGATCATAATCTGACGATTCGACGTGAACGTAATCCACATTGTTTTGTTTCAACATATCGATAAGCAGATTTTGAAAAGACATACGGTCTGTCGTGCTGCCCAGACTGCGCAGGCCATCGGCGACCCACGGCGTATTATTTTCCAGCAGGATCACCAGATCGAATTTGTATTCGTCCATCAGCGCCTGCACAAACGGGTGTTCGCGGCCTTCGTACTTTACACAAAACGCCTGCGTGGTCAGAAAATCGGTATCAATAAACGCGACCTTGTTGGCATATTTCACCGCGAAATCGATGTACTGCGCCTGGCCGAGCGCGATTTTGTCGTAATCAGAATATTGCAGCGCCATCTCGTCACCGCCAAGGTGGGAGAAAACATAGTCGCGGCCATATTCCCAGGCGCTGGTGGTATTGAAGATATTGGCTAACTTATTGACCAGCGTAGATTTTCCGCTGGATTCACCGCCCAGCACTGCCACGGTGCGCACGAAGAACGGCTTCACTTCCGTCGGAATGTAATCCCAGTAGCGGAACGGATCCTGACGGATCTGGCGGCCACTGATATTCATAAATGAACGTTTCGGGTCGATCAGCACCGTTTCAATACCGAGGTGCTCACGGTACTGCGGCGCATCCCCTTCTTCGCTGGAATAAATGGTATTGGGTTCGATGCCTTTCTGGCTCATGAACTCCTTGATACCGCGCCCCCAGACATCCCAGCCATGCGGATACGGCTCCATCCCCTCTTCATTAAAGGCATGAATATGAATGTTTTTTTGATACTTGAAGGTCTGAAGCAACCAGCGCAGCCGATCGCTGACCGTCGGTTGCTGAGACATCGAACTGTTCTCAAACAGCTCGCGATCGCGCGGCTCATCAAAGCCCATGATGATGTGCAGTTCGTCGACCTGACTACAGGCTCGCTGGATCAGATAAATATGGCCGGTGTGCAGCGGATAAAACTTGCCGAACACCACGCCGATATTCTTTTCGCGACGGGGAAACTCAAGGTCAAGGAAGCGGTGCAGCGCCTCCAGCTTTTGTGCGCTGGGGCTTTTTATCTTTGCATTCAATAGCTGGCTGAGATAACCCTTGGTCATCCCGCTCGCTTCGGCCACCTGCTGTAAGGTGCGTCCCTGTTGCTTGATGGCGGTTTTAAGATAATCGAACTGAGACATACCCTGTCCTTATGTTTTTTTTACTAAACAAAAAATAGCACAAAGCCGGACAGGATTCACACTCAAAAACCGTTACAAATCGTCGAGGATCGCCAGCGCGTCGGCCAGTTTTTTGACCCCAAACACCTGCATTCCGGCTGGCACTTTTTTCGGCACATTCGCATGCGGCACAATAGCGCGTTTGAACCCGTGCTTTGCCGCCTCGGTAATGCGTTCCTGGCCGCTCGGCACCGGACGAATTTCTCCCGCCAGGCCGACTTCGCCAAACACCACCAAATCATGCGGCAAAGGACGATCGCGCAGGCTCGACACCAGCGAAAGCAGCAGCGCCAGATCGGCACTGGTTTCAGTCACTTTCACCCCGCCGACCACGTTCACGAAAACGTCCTGATCGGCCATCTGCAAACCGCCGTGGCGATGCAGGACGGCCAGCAAAATGGCCAGACGGTTCTGCTCCAGCCCTACCGCCACGCGACGCGGATTGCCCATCATTGAATGATCGACCAGCGCCTGCACTTCCACCAGCAGCGGCCGGGTGCCTTCCCACAGCACCATAACGGAGCTGCCGGAGGTAATTTCATCGCCACGGCTGAGGAAGATCGCCGAAGGGTTACTGACTTCACGCAAACCCTGTTCGGTCATGGCAAAAACCCCGAGCTCATTCACCGCGCCGAAGCGGTTTTTGTGGCTGCGCAAGGTACGGAAACGCGAATCCGCATCGCCGTCGAGCAGCACGGAACAGTCGATACAGTGCTCAAGCACTTTCGGGCCAGCCAGTGAGCCGTCTTTGGTTACGTGCCCCACCATCACGATCGCCACCCCACGCGTTTTAGCAAAGCGGGTCAGATACGCCGCCGTTTCACGCACCTGCGCCACGGTGCCGGGCGACGACTGGATATCCGCCATGTGCATCACCTGAATGGAGTCGATCACCATCAGCTTCGGCTTTTCGACATCCGCAATTTCACAAATCTGCTCGATGCTGGTTTCCGACAACATGTTCATATTCGCCGTCGGTAAACCCAGGCGGTGCGCGCGCATCGCCACCTGTTGCAGAGATTCCTCACCGGTAACGTAGAGGGTTTTCATGTTTTCGCTGAGGTGACACAAAATTTGCAGCAACAGCGTACTTTTACCGGCGCCGGGGTTACCGCCAATCAGAATCGCACTGCCCGGCACCACACCGCCGCCCAGCACGCGGTCAAACTCTTTAAAACCGGTGCTGAAACGCGGAAGTTCGTCGAGGCTGATGTCGGAAAGTTTCTGCACCCGGCTGACGCCCGCATCGCCTGCGTAGCCGGTCAGGCGCTCATTGCGCGCCACGGTCGGAGAAGCCGCCAAACGGATTTCAGTAATGCTGTTCCAGGCCTGACAGGCACTACACTGCCCTTGCCAGCGCGGATAATCTGCGCCACATTCATTACACACAAATGCACGTTTTGCTGCTTTTGCCACAACTGACCTCTTCAATTAAATAATGAATACTCATCCCGATGCGCTTACCTGAGCAAGATTCGGGTGAGTGATCGCATGCATCCTGAAATATGACGGGTATTCAGGATTGACTGCCGCTGAGAATACACAGCACGCCAAGCAAATCCGCATGACGGATGCACACTGCAGCCTGTTCGTAGACTTTCGGTTTAGCGTGATAGGCAATCCCCATGCCCGCGACGGCCATCATTTTCAGATCGTTGGCCCCGTCGCCAATGGCAATGGTTTGTTCGTAAGGAATTTCCAGTTTCTCGGCCAGTTTCAGCAGAGTGTCGGCTTTATATTGCGCATCGACAATCGGGCCAATCACGCGGCCTGTCAGCTTGCCGTCACGAATTTCCAGCTCGTTCGCCGCCACATCCACCAGGTTCAGGCGGTCACGCAGATATTCCGCGTAATAGGTAAAACCGCCGGACGCGATGGCTACGTGCCAGCCCGCTTCCTGTAAACGCTGCACCATGACCGTCAGGCCCGGCATCAGCGGCAACGTGTCACGCACCTGTTGCAGAATGCTGGCATCTGCATCCCTGAGCGTGGCGACGCGCTGACGCAGGCTGGCCGAGAAATCCAGCTCGCCGCGCATGGCGCGTTCAGTCACTTCAGACACCTGCTCACCGACGCCCGCCAGTTTGGCAATTTCGTCGATGCATTCAATCTCTATCGCGGTAGAATCCATGTCCATGACCAGCAGCCCCGGCACGCGCAGGTAAGGTACTTTGCCCAGCTGAGTCACATCAAATTCGAAGGATTCCGCCAGTTTCTGCACGTCAGCGGTAAGTGAACCGGCCAGGCGCACCACCTGATAACCTTCCACCGCCCACGCGCTGACAATCACTAAGGCGCGGCCTAACTGACGCTGGAACTGCGTAATGCTGATTTTATCGAGTTTTCTACCGTAGAGGAGCCACCCGGTATGTCCCGCCCGGTAATCCAGCGGCATCACTTCATCACCGCTCAATGAAAGGGGAAGTCCCGGCCATTGGTGGATCTCCGCAGGAAGATCGCAATAGGTCAGACTGTTTGGCATGATTACTCCGGTAGATTATTAAAAAATAAGTGACTAAAACGGTAGAAAAAGGCAGAGATGCCGCCGATAAAACGACGCATCAAGCTACCTTATCGCCAGCGCTTCTGGCAACATTAAACTCATCGAAAAACGCAAGGAAACGGAATGGCAAAGGCCAAACTCAAATTTCGCCTGCACCGCGCTGCTATCGTATTGATTAGCCTGGCGTTGTTAGTCATTCTTATGCAAGGCGCGTCCTATTTCAGCCTCGGGCATCAGCTCGCCCGATCCACGCAGGTCGAGCAACTGGCACAAACGCTGGCCAAACAGGTGGCGTTTTCCCTCGCGCCGCTGATGGACAGCGACAATGATGGCGCGGATATCGCGCAGATTTCCACTATTTTGAGTCAGCTTACCGATGAAAGTCGCATTCTCGACGCCAGCGTTTACGAATCCGACGGCACTCTGGTGGCACATGCCGGTGAACAGGTACCGGTTCGCGACCGCTTGTCACTGGATGGCAAACGCGCGGGCAGCTACTTCAATCATCAGATTGTGGTGCCGATAGAAGATAAGAACGGGCCGAGCGGCTTTTTACGCATCACGCTGGATACGCACGTACTGGCGACGGAGTCCAAACAGGTGGATAACACCACCAATCTGCTGCGTCTGATGATGCTCGCCGCGCTGGGTGTCGGCATCATTCTCGCCCGCACGCTGTTGCAGGGCCGCCGTTCGCGCTGGCAACAGTCTCCGTTCCTGCTGACGGCCAGTAAACCGGTGAAAGAAGATGATGAACCGGAAGAAGAAACCCCCGAAGAGTTCGGCCCGCCGCCGACGCTGAACCTCACCGAACCCGACGCCGAGGTGGCCCCGGCCAGACCCGCGACCGAAGCGCAAACCAAAGAAGCCGCACAGGCCGCTTACCGCAGTCTGAAACGCAGTAAACCGAAGTGATTCAGGCCAGCCGCTGAACAGGCCCTGTTAACCCTTCCACCTGCGCCAGCATTTCGCTGGCCAGTTGACGAAACTCAAGACTGATGGCGGCATCGTTTTGCACTTTCCGCCAGAACTCCTGTGCCCATGCCTGCGCATTCAACCACTTCGCTTTCGACACCAGAGGGTCGAGCGTTAATAGCGCGGCTTCACGACGCATCGCACCAGCATTTGTCGGCGCAAAAGCCATCGGTAACATGTCATACACCGGCGATATCGTAAGAGATTGTTTTAAAGGGTCAATGGCAGGATCGATAAATGACAGATTTCCCTGATGCATATCGCTGTTGGCAATCAGCTTGCCGAAGGCATAAATTTGCTCAATTTTCTCCAGCGTCGGGGCGGTAATAATCTTGTTCCTGCGTAACTGCTGTGCGGTCGCAAACCAGTTGCTGTTGCCGCCGCCAAATTCTGCCGAAACGGCTTCAAGCGATACCATCCCGCAGCGCCCGCGCGCACCTATCCGGTCAAACCGTTCAACCTCAAGGAAGACCTCGCCGTGTCTTCCGGTAAAGATTTCGGCCGTCGCTGCCGGGATCCCCACGTTTTGCAGTACCTGTAATGCGTGGGCTTCCGCACGCAGCAAATCCCCCCAGCGGCGGGCATTTTCATTGGCTGGTGCAGGGGAGAATTTTACTAAAACCCGGGAGGCTTCCCGATCGGTATGTTCTGCGTAGCAGCTGAATTTAGGCTGCTCGCCACCCGCAGATGAGCCGACCTCCTCTCCGGCCAGACTTCTCTGCGCCAGATTTTCATAGACCTGAATTTTGTCTTCACAAGAAACGGGAATATCGTCCTGTTTATGAAACCATCTCTGATAAGCAGTTTCTCCGATGACAAAGTTCCCGACCGTTTCATCGCCCGCTCTTGCCAGCGCCACCAGCGTCTGAGATTCGGTCCACTTTTTAATGTCATCCGGAAAATGCAGTGCGGCGTTAATATCACGCCCCCACGCCCGGCCTAAAAAACCCTGGGGCCGCATATCGGTGATAAACCACGGCAGGCCATCAAAAGTGAGCGACTGACCGTTGACCGTCTCCACCGCGTAACTTTCACCCGGCCAGATTGAATACAAGGTGCCGGCATTCACGGCATTCCCGGCCTCATTAATCTGGTACAACGGGAAGCGCCACTGGTTATCCAGCGGACGCGGCAGAATGTAGCGGGTCGAGCGGCTTTGCCCGATTTTGACAATTTCAGGTGTTTTAGTCAGCCGTCTGGATAGCGTTGACTGATTGATGTGCAGGCGTTCTGTGATCTCTTTCGCCGTCAGACTGCCCTGACGCAGTAAATCCACAAGTTCAGACATGAGCAGCTCAGTAATGAATAGAAAAATGCATAGCTAATAGCATAGATATAAAATGAAAATAAATCGATATATCCTGATGATATAAAGTCAGAGATGCAAAAAATCACCCTAAAGCGCATAGCAAAACGGGCACCTTTCGGTGCCCGTCTTTGTTTCTGCAGGGTGGTCAGTATTTATTCTTTATCGCCCAGCAGAACAGATTCCAGCGCGATTTCGATCATGTCGTTGAAGGTCGTCTGACGTTCAGCGGCAGTGGTCTGTTCGTGCGTACGGATATGGTCGGAAACGGTACAGATGGTCAGCGCTTTTGCACCGAATTCTGCTGCCACGCCGTAGATACCGGCGGCTTCCATTTCCACACCCAGAATGCCGTATTTTTCCATCACGTCGAACATTTGCGGGTCTGGCGTGTAGAACAGGTCTGCGGAGAAGATGTTACCGACGCGTGCGTTGATGCCTTTGGCTTTCGCAGCATCAGCGGCGTTGCGCACCATGTCGTAATCGGCGATAGCCGCGTAGTCATGGTCTTTAAAACGCATACGGTTCACTTTGGAATCGGTACAGGCACCCATGCCGATAACGATGTCACGCAGTTTGATGTCGGCACGTACTGCGCCACAAGAACCCACGCGAATGATTTTCTTCACGCCGAATTCCGTGATCAGCTCTTTGGCATAAATAGAGCAGGAAGGAATGCCCATGCCGTGGCCCATCACGGAGATTTTACGGCCTTTGTAAGTGCCGGTGAAACCCAACATGCCACGCACGTCGTTCACCTGCTTAACGTCCTGAAGGAAAGTTTCCGCGATGTGCTTGGCGCGCAGCGGATCCCCAGGCATCAGCACTACGTCAGCGAAGTCGCCCATTTCAGCATTAATGTGTGGAGTTGCCATCTTCTTATTCCTTTTCAGCGAGGTGTCATATTCATCATAAAAACGCGGCCGGCATCAGTGCCGGCCGCGTCTGCAAAGTCTTACAGCATGGATTTGCCGTAGTCCATCGGTGACAGATCGAAGTATTTCGCGACCGTCTGACCGATATCCGCGAAGGTTTCACGGTGGCCTAATGAGCCCGGTTTCACTTTCGGGCCGTAGATTAACACCGGAATGTGCTCACGGGTATGATCCGTACCGCGCCAGGTTGGGTCACAACCGTGGTCAGCGGTGAAGATAATGATGTCATCTTCTTTCACCAGCTCAAGCAGTTCCGGCATACGGCGGTCGAACAGTTCCAGTGCGGCGGCGTAGCCCGGCACATCACGGCGGTGGCCGTAAGAGGAGTCGAAATCCACGAAGTTAGTGAAGACGATGGTTTTGTCGCCCGCTTCTTTCATCTCATTGATGGTGGCGTCAAACAGAGCGTCCAGACCGGTGGCTTTCACTTTTTTGGTGATACCGACCTGCGCATAGATATCGGCGATTTTACCGACAGACACCACATGGCCGTCTTTCTCATCAACCAGTTTTTTCAGAATGGTCGGTGCCGGTGGCTCAACCGCCAGATCGTGACGGTTACCGGTACGTTCGAAGTTACCGGCTTTATCGCCAATGAACGGACGGGCGATCACGCGGCCAATGTTGTAGCCGCCTTCCGTCAGCTCTTCACGGGCGATTTCGCACAGTTCGTACAGACGATCCAGCCCGAAGGTTTCTTCGTGGCAGGCGATCTGGAATACGGAGTCAGCGGAGGTATAGAAAATCGGCTTGCCGGTTTTCATGTGCTCTTCACCTAAATCATCCAGCACAACGGTACCGGAGGAGTGGCAGTTACCGAGATAGCCCGGCAGATTGCCACGCTCAACCAGTTTATCCAGCAGTTCCTGCGGGAAGCTGTTGGTGGTGTCGCTGAAATAGCCCCATTCAAACAACACAGGCACACCGGCGATTTCCCAGTGGCCTGACGGGGTGTCTTTACCGGAAGACAGTTCGCTGGCGTAGGCATACGCACCGGTGATTTCGGAATCACCGTCCATGCCGTCAGGAATTTTACCGGTAGATTCTTCAGCCGCTTTCGCCAGCCCCAGACGGGTCAGGTTTGGCAGATGCAGCGGCCCTTTGCGACCCTTGTCCGCTTCACCACGCGCACAGGCAGCCGCGATATGGCCCAGCGTGTCAGAGCCTGTATCGCCAAAGCGTTCGGCATCTTCACTGGCACCGATACCGAATGAGTCTAACACCATGATAAATGTACGTTTCATTTTGCTCTCCTGCGAATGGTTACGCATTGGGTCACGCGGAACTGCCGCGTACCTGATCAGTCTTAAATGGGGGCGATGTGGCCTGAAATCAAGCGTTGCCGCCGATCCGGCGATACACCACCGGCGTAATTTCCGGCGCGCTGTCGCTCAGAACAATGGCGGCACGCACTTCTGCGGCAGCCTGCTGCCAGGCAGCTTCGCTGTTGGCGTGGATCATCGCCAGTGGCTGGCGGGTATCCACCTGCTGGCCGAGCTGCGCCATATTCGTCAGGCCTACGCTGTAATCGATAGGGTCGCTGGCACGGCGACGACCGCCACCCAGTGACACCACGGCCATGCCCAGCGCACGGGTATCCATCGCGCTGACAATCCCGTTGCCCTCGGCGTAAACCGGTTTGCTCAGCGTTGCCTGCGGCAGATAGCGATCGTAATTTTCAATAAAGTCAGCCGGTCCTTTTTGCGCCGCAATCATGCGACCAAAAATCTCTGCCGCTTTGCCGTTATCCAGCACGGCCTGCAGTTTGCTGCGGGCATCGGCGTCATCTTTTGCCAGACCGCCGGACAGCAACATTTCCACGCACAGCGCCATAGTCACTTCAAGCAGACGCGGATTGCGGTATTCACCGGTCAGGAAGCGCACGGCTTCGCGCACTTCAACGGCGTTACCGGCGCTGGAGGCCAGCACCTGGTTCATGTCCGTCAGCAACGCGGTGGTTTTGCAGCCTGCGCCGTTCGCCACATCGGCAATCGACTGAGCCAAGTCTTCGGACAGCTGATAGGTCGGCATAAATGCGCCGGAACCCACTTTGACATCCATGACCAGCGCGTCCAGACCTTCAGCCAGTTTTTTGGCGAGGATTGACGCGGTGATAAGCGGTATGGAATCAACGGTCGCGGTGATATCACGGGTGGCATAGAAGCGTTTATCCGCCGGTGCCAGCGAGCTGGTCTGGCCGATGATCGCTACGCCAACGTCCTGAATAATGCTGCGAAAACGGCTGTCGTCCGGGAAAATATCAAAACCCGGAATGGCTTCGAGTTTATCGAGCGTGCCGCCGGTATGACCGAGGCCACGGCCTGAAATCATCGGAACATAACCTCCGCACGCCGCCACCATCGGGCCGAGCATCAGGGAAGTCACGTCACCCACGCCACCGGTGGAATGTTTATCCACGATCGGGCCGTTCAGGTTCAGGCTTTTCCAGTTAAGTACGGTACCGGAATCACGCATCGCCATGGTCAGCGACACGCGCTCATTCATGGTCATGTCGTTGAAATAAATAGTCATTGCCAGTGCGGCGATCTGACCTTCTGAAACCTGACTGTCGCGAATACCGTTCACAAAGAAACGAATTTCTTCGTCACTTAAAGGATGGCCATCACGTTTTTTACGAATAATTTCTTGTGCGAGAAACAAGGTATCCCCCTGCCTGAGCTGAACGCCAGAATCTGGACGCTGATTGTGCGGGCGCTGCATGGCAACGCCCCGACAGATGCGCACCGCCTGGGCGGTGCCCCGGTGATCAATAGCTGCTGGTGGCTTTCTGACCGGCGTGACCCAGAGTGGTCAGCAGGCTTGCCAGCAGGCTGGATGCACCGAAACGGAAATGACGTGAGTCAGCCCATTCGCGGCCCAGCAGGCGATCGACCAGCGCCAGATACTGCGCGGCATCTTCAGCGGTTTTAACGCCACCGGCAGGTTTGAAACCGACGTCTTTGCCGACGCCCATTTCAGCGATCACAGTCATCATCAGCTCTGCGCTGTGCAGCGTGGCGTTTTCCGGCACTTTACCGGTAGAGGTTTTGATGAAATCAGCACCCGCTTTGATAGCGATTTCAGACGCTTTACGGATCAGCGCGTCTTGTTTCAGTTCACCGGTTTCGATGATCACTTTCAGCAGGACATTGGCAGCGGCACAGGCTTCTTTGCACTGTTTCACCATTTCAAAACCAACCTGCTCATTACCAGCCATCAGCGCGCGGTACGGGAAGACCACGTCAACTTCATCTGCGCCGTAAGCGATAGCGGCACGGGTTTCGGCCAGCGCAATCTCAAGATCGTCGTTTCCGTGCGGGAAGTTGGTCACGGTTGCGATACGGATGTCCGGCGTACCTTGCTCGCGCAGGGTTTTACGGGCAATCGGGATAAAACGAGGGTAAATGCACACAGCAGCGGTGTTACCTGCCGGGCTTTTTGCCTGATGACAAAGCGCGATCACTTTTGCATCGGTGTCGTCTTCGTTCAGGGTGGTTAAATCCATCAGGTTCAGCGCACGTTGTGCTGCGGCGGTTAAATCGGTCATATAACTCTCCAACAATTTTCAATTCCAGCGACCAGCCAGAACTGAGCATACAGTCATGAATTCCTTTCGGCGGGTAACGCCGCAGAAGAATTCTGCACGGTTGGCGAGCGGACTTGGTTCCTTGAAGATAGCGTGCGTAAGCGCTGTATCTGGCTTACGTGGCAACTGAGATCCTTCTCACCGCGCTTGGATTGGCAGACGCCAATTCGTTGTGACTATTTGAACACGTCACATCAGGTTCCTGTGTGCAGTATTTCACACAAAATGAAAACCGTTTGCAACGTTGCTTGGTGAAATGAGATCTGAATCACATTTACCCGGCGTTATGCTCAGTATTCGGCCCATATAAGAGTGTATACCCGATTCATGACAAACGGAGTTCGGGCAGACACGCGGGGATCACCGACCGGTAATCTTGCCGGTGATGTTATAATAATAACATTTAAAGAGGAAACAAAACTTACAAAACATCACGATCGGCATGTTAATAGGGAATTTGACGAGAAATTAATGTTATTTAAATCACAAAACGATGAACGTGAACATCAGTCAGAAGGAAGATTAAACACCCGGCGGGTATTCGCAAGCAGCGCGGCGGCGATATCTTCGGGGCGTTCCGGGCGTAACTCACACAGCACATCAAACACTGCGGCGGCGCGTTCCGGGCGATTTGGCTGGCCCTGAAAACCCTGCAACGGCATATCCGGCGCATCCGTTTCCAGCAACAATGAGGAAAGTGGTAACTGCGCCATCACCTGACGGGTTTTCTGCGCACGCGCATAGCTGATGGTACCGCCAACGCCAATGGCGAAACCCAGTCTGATAAACGCCTGCGCCTGAGAAAGGCTGCCTGCAAAACCATGTACCACACCGGTCGCCGGAAGTTTTGCCTGCCGCAACATGGCCGCCAGCTGATCGTGACTGCGCCGTGAATGCAGGATCACCGGCAGCGACTCACGCTTTGCCAGGGCGAACTGCGCCTTCAGCAAACGCTGTTGTTGCTCAAACATCGGCGTTTCCATAAACAGATCCAGCCCGATTTCCCCGACGGCCACCACGCGCGGATCGCGCTGGCTGAGCAGGGTATCCAGCAACGCCAGATCGTCGTCTGTATGCTGCGCGATATACAGAGGATGCAGACCGAGCGCGGCATAAAGCTGAGGGAATTTTTTTGCCAGCGAGAGAATACCGTGGAAACGATCGGCGGTAACGGCGGGCACGATGATGTCCCGCACGCCACTCTGTTGTGCCAGATGCAGGCTTTCAGCCTCAGCACCGCTGAACGGCGGGAAATCGAAATGGCAGTGCGTATCAACGAAGTGAACACTCACAGCTTGTCGCCTTCACTGGCAGGATAAATGTCCGCTGACCGCATCTCAGACGGGACGCTTTGCGGGCGGATTTCTGCCGGCGTACTGTCCTGAAAAGCCGCCGGACGCACGACGCCACCATCGGCCACCATATCGGTGAGCACAGCGGGATCAAGCACGATTTGTTCGACCGTGCTGACGGCCGCCGCCAGCGGCGTCACGTTTTCTGGCTCATTCTCCGGCACCACCACGCGCTGAGGCCGTGTCGCCCGCGGAATAATCTGCGGATAAGGCCGCTCATTTTCACGCGGCAACAGCCAGTGTGCGGCTGCCGACAGGAAATACCGGCCACAGCGACGCCCGAGATGATAATCCTGATTGAGAGCAGGTAAACGGCTGCCGAGCGCGTGGCTGGCCAGCGGTTTCGGCGGGAAGATTTCGAAAATCCGCACGTCGCCCGGTGGGTTTTCAATGAACTGCTGAATACGGTGATAGCTGTTTTCGTGATGCTGCATCATGCGCACCAGTTGTTGCAGGCTGCTTTCGCTCAGCCATTGCTCCATACGCTTCATCCATTGCGGCGTGTAGAACATCGCCGAAGGCACCGTGCGGATCACCACGATGGTATCTGCCCCACGACGGTAAGCTTCTTCCACCGGAATAGCGTCGCTGATGCCGCCGTCCTGATAGCTGATGCCGTCCAGATCCACGCCCATACGATAAAAACCGGGTATGGCGCTGGAGGCTTTGATCACCGGTAACCAGTTCTCACGCGTCGGTGAAAAATAACTGGCCGTGTAATCGTCGCTGCGGCAGGCGCACATCAGAAATTCGCGGCCATCGATCAGCAGCTTTTCCGCACTTTCCATCGCCAGCGGCATGTTTTTTGCGGTTTCATCGACCAGCCAGTCGAGATCGATAAGATGCCCGCCGCGCACAAAGCGCAGCGGATTGAAGAAGTCAGGGCTGGTGGTGTAGCGGGTAATGACTCTTCTGGCGTAACCCGGTTGTCCGCACACGAAGGCGGAAAGGTTTTGCGCGCCGGCAGAGGTTCCGAGGTACAAATCGAAGGGATTGAAATTCGCCCGCTGAAATTCATCCAGCACACCGGCGGTAAAAATGCCTCTCTGCCCTCCCCCCTCGCACACCAGGGCTATCTTGCCCGGCCGGTAGGGTTTATATGCCAGCGGTTCTATATTCCCCAGCGTGACAGGTATTCTGTATCCCAACGCATTATCCTCACACAATTAGCCTTTACGGGCAGGCTTCATTTCTGAGCATACCTCGTCTTATCAGTTTCGGTGAGTTTCTTACCAGGATGTGAGGATAAAATCGTTACTTACTGTTAACGGATCACATAAATCAGAAGGGTCATAACATAAAAAACATCGCCCCCTTTTCTGAAAACACTGCGGTCAGGCAATGTGTTCAGATAAGAGGGCGATGCGGTGTCTTACGAGGGACTTCTGTTAACGTTATGATTTCATAACGTTATATTGTCAGAGTCGTTTACGACCGGTAAACAAGCTGATCAGGAACAGAATGATACCCACTACGAATACGATTTTTGCAGCCCAGGCAGCTGTACCAGCCAAACCACCAAAACCCAGTGCTGCTGCGATCAACGCGATGATCAGAAAAATAATGCCCCAACGAAACATAAGCTTCTCCTTACCCTATATATTCACTTTGCCAGTTTAAAAAGGTGACACTCCTACTTCCGGTCTGAAGTCTCGGTGTAACATTTGTCTTGGTGACACTTTATTAGCCGGCAAATACCGGAGATAAAAATCATCACTTACCTAATAAAGATAGTCGGAAAAATGGAAGTGTTAGCAAAAACTAACGCTTATTTTTCAAATAAATGTTCACATCGCTATTGCGTAAGCCTTCAGTGCCGGACAATGGGCAGGAGGTACGGTATATCATTATATGTTATTCAAATCCGGCGCCCTGCCCGTGAGCGGACGCCGTTTACTGCTTCATACGACACACGTTTCGCGAAAATTATGGTGCAACTTTCAGGTCGTTTTTAACGCTTTTCACGCCATCAACGGTTTTCGCAACGCTTTCAGCACGGTCAGACTGTGCCTGGTCTTTTACTGAACCGGAAAGCTGAACAACGCCTTCGGTGGTTTCTACTTTGACGTTACGTGAAGGAACGATGTCGTCTGCCAGCAGTTTGGCTTTTACTGAAGCCGTGGTAGCAGAGTCACCGGCGTAACCTTTCACGCTTTGTTCGCTTTTGTCTTTAGTGTGCAATTTGTCGCTGACAGATTTCACGCCTTCAACTTTGGTGGCTGCGGCAACAGCTTGTTCAGCTTCTGACTGGGAAGCCACAAAGCCGCTCAGCGTAACCACACCAGAATTGGTGGTAACAGAGATGTCGGTGCTTTTGATGGCTTTATCATCCACCAGTGCACTTTTCACTTTTGCTGTGATGGCGCTATCGCCCATGTAGTTATCAACTTTCTTCATGGAGCTATCGATTTTTGCACCTGCGCTATCAGTGGTGCTTGCAGCCAGTGCGCTACCGCTCATCAGTGCGGTACCCAGAACAACGGCCATCATTGAATAGGCAAATTTAGAATTTTTCATCGATTTATTCCTTTCAGTTTATGAGCCCTAAGCCTGGACCCGGTACGCCACATTTTTGGTGACGCCTTCTAACAAATTGTATTGCTGCTGTATTTACTTCCTTTGTAGCAGAGTACGTCGTTTTATTCGGGCTTTTCATCGCCTTTCGATATAACACTCTGCTTCGTCACTTTTAAGCAGTGCTTTACGCCACTGTTTCGTGAACACACATTTAATATAGTCAAGAATGTCCAAAAGAGTAGAGCGATCGCCAATTACGGGGCCGAATGCAGACAAGTCTTAAGATTTCGAAGAAATTATGGGCGAATTCAGGGTGGGAAGATGAAAAAATACACAAACGGGAATGAAAGGAAATGTGACGCTCAGCCAAAAAAGGGCAAAAAAAAGACGGCGCAATGGCCGTCTTCAGGTTGTAAACCACGCAATCAGGAATTAATGCTCGCGGGTTTTGCGGAATTTCACTTCAGGATATCGCTCAGAAGCCAGATTCAGGTTAACCATAGTAGGCGCAATATAAGCTAAGTTATCACCGCCATCGAGCGCCAGGTTGGTTTCGTTCTTACGCTTGAATTCTTCGAATTTCTTCACGTCGTCACATTCGACCCAGCGGGCGGTGCTCACGTTGACCGATTCATAAATCGCTTCCACGTTGTATTCGCTTTTCAGGCGCGCCACGACCACTTCAAACTGCAGAACACCTACCGCACCGACGATCAAATCGTTATTGGCAATAGGGCGGAAGACCTGAACAGCGCCTTCTTCTGACAGCTGAACCAGCCCTTTAAGCAGCTGTTTCTGTTTCAGCGGATCACGCAGGCGGATACGGCGGAACATTTCAGGGGCAAAGTTAGGAATGCCGGTGAACTTCATGTTCTCACCCTGAGTAAAGGTGTCGCCTATCTGAATGGTGCCGTGGTTGTGCAGCCCGATGATGTCACCCGGGTAGGCCTCTTCCACATGCGAACGGTCACCGGCCATGAAGGTCAACGCATCGGAGATCACCACGTCTTTGCCAGTACGCACCTGCCGCAGTTTCATGCCTTTTTCGTACCGCCCGGAAACCACACGCATAAACGCCACGCGGTCGCGGTGTTTAGGATCCATATTGGCCTGAATTTTAAACACGAAACCGGTGAATTTTTCATCGTCGGCTTTCACTTCACGCACGTCGGTATTACGTGGCATTGGCGCAGGCGCCCAGTCCACCAGACCGTCAAGCATGTGGTCAACGCCGAAGTTACCCAGCGCGGTACCGAAGAATACCGGCGTCAGTTCACCGGTCAGAAACGCTTCGTGATCGAATTCATGCGATGCGCCCTGCACCAGCTCCAGCTCTTCACGCAATTGCTTCGCCAGTTCTTCACCGACGGCGGCGTCCAGCTCTGGGTTATTCAACCCTTTGACCGTGCGGACTTCCTGAATGGTGTGACCTTTACCGGTCTGGTACAGATAGACTTCATCTTTGTAGAGGTGGTAAACGCCCTTGAACAATTTACCGCAGCCAATCGGCCAGGTAATCGGTGAACAGGCGATTTTCAGCTCACGTTCCACTTCGTCCATGACTTCCATCGGATCACGGATATCACGATCGAGTTTGTTCATGAAGGTCAGGATCGGCGTATCACGCAGACGGGTAACTTCCATCAGCTTACGGGTACGATCCTCGACGCCTTTTGCGGCGTCGATCACCATCAGACAGCAGTCGACGGCGGTCAGGGTACGGTAAGTATCTTCGGAGAAGTCTTCGTGCCCCGGGGTGTCGAGCAGGTTAACCAGACACTCTTTATACGGAAACTGCATCACGGACGTGGTGATGGAGATACCACGTTGTTTTTCCATTTCCATCCAGTCGGATTTGGCGTGATTGTTCGAGCCACGGCCTTTTACCGTACCTGCTGTCTGAATCGCGTTTCCGAATAACAGAACTTTTTCAGTAATGGTGGTTTTACCGGCATCGGGGTGAGAGATGATGGCAAATGTGCGGCGCTTAGCCACTTCAAGGGCGTATTCACTTGGAGACATGTTTTTCACGTTTCTGCGGTTGGTCCGCCCTGCATAGGATTTCACATCACGTCAGAAGGAGACGTCAGGCAAAGCGGTAATAAAAGTTATAGCCGGCTATTTTCACTGATTTAGTCGGGATGGGCAATCAATGGTTTTTTTGTGCTCTATCCCAGCGGCAGCGCCATCATAATGGCATCTTCGCGCCCCTGGGCGGCAGGATAGTAGTTGCGGCGAATAGAGAGTTCGTTAAAGCCAAGGCTTTCATACAGCGCAATGGCTTTGGCGTTAGAAGCACGCACTTCCAGCCAGAGGGTGAAAACGTCTTTCTGCTCAAGCTGTTGTATGACCTCTTCCAGCAACGTGCGGCCTAAGCCCTGGCGCTGAAAAGCCGGATCGATGGCGATGTTGAACAGCGTCGCTTCGTCGAGGACGATTTGAGTGATGGCGAAACCGGCCATCACTTCACCCTGCATGATTTTAAGGTTCAGATAGCGCTCGCCCTGATTGCTGGCAAGCGTATTTTCAGTCCACGGAAAAGCATGGCTGGCCTGTTCGATCTGGAATGCGCGGGGAAGATCAGCGGGCGTCAGGATAGAAATCGGGTTCATTTTCACAAATCTGCTGCCACAGCGCGCGTTTGGCGCCGGCATCTTGATAAAGCTCGGCCAGAGCCGGGCTGGATAACTGCGTACCGGAGAGCGGCAGAGGTTCGTTTACCCCCAGTCGCCAGACGTTGCAGCGGGTATCTTCAGGTAACATCGTCACCTGTTCCGGCGTCAGGCGGTAAACCTGCTGTCCGGTCAGCGCCAGGCTGCGCAGAACATCGCACACCAGCGGATCATCTTCAGCCGGCGGAACGTCTGCGACAATCAGTAATTGGGTGTCTGCAGGCAGGCTGACGGCGACTTCGCCCTGTAAAACCGCAGGCCGACGCAGCGTCCACTGGGTGATCCCCAGTTGTTGTAACAACGTATCTCTTCTGGATGCCATGCCTGATCCCTGCCCGTTGAAGTGCGAAAAGCCCGGCTATGCTAGCAAACACACGGAACATGCGCCAATAAAGCTCGATTACTCAATCAGGGACGAAGAGTATATAATCGCGGGCCAAACCCTGAGGAGCCTTATCCTGATGTCTGCATTAACTCCGGCCAGTGAAGTCATACTGCGCCATAGCGAAGAATTTGAAGGCCGCCGCGTCCTGTTCGCCGGCGACTTACAAGACAGCCTGCCTGCTGAAATTGACGCCGAAGAAGTCCGCGTCCACACCAATATGTATCACCACGGGCAGATGCTCAGCAAAGCGCTGGGCGACAACGTACAGTTCGGTTTACTCGCCGACGCAGATCTTATCGCCCCTTGCGATGTGCTGATTTATTACTGGCCTAAGAGCAAACTCGAAGCCAAATTCCAGCTGTTTAATCTGCTGTCGCAGATGCCGGTTGGCATCGACGTGTTTGTCATCGGCGAAAACCGCAGCGGCGTGCGCAGCGCGGAAACCACGCTGGAAGGACTGTGTGAACTGAGCAAAATCGACAGCGCCCGCCGCTGTGGTTTGTATCATGGCCGTCTGGAAAAACAGCCTGAATTTGATGCTGACGGCTGGTGGGATGAATACATGGTCGAAGAAGTGACCATCAAAACCCTGCCGGGCGTATTCAGCCGTGAAGGTCTGGACAGCGGAAGCCTGCTGTTGATCAACACGTTTGAAGAGCCGGTGAAAGGCAAAGTTCTGGATATCGCCTGCGGTTCAGGCGTTCTGGCCTCTGTTCTGGCGACTTACTCGCCGAAGATGAAAATCACGCTCAGCGATGTGAGCGCAGCCGCTATCGAAGCCAGCCGCGCCACGCTTGCCGCCAACGGACTGGACGGCGAAGTGATTGCCAGCAACGTCTATTCAGACATTGATGGCCGTTTCGATATGATCATTTCCAATCCGCCGTTCCATGAAGGGCTGCAAACCAGCCTGCATGCGTCTGAGCAGCTGATCCGTGGCGCAATCAGCCATCTGAATATCGGCGGCGAACTGCGCATTGTGGCTAACGCCTTCCTGCCTTATGCCGCGCTGCTTGATGATGCTTTCGGCAGCCATGAAGTGCTGGCCCAAAACGGCCGCTTCAAAGTGTATAAAGCCGTTCGTGGCCGTGCGCCGCGCGATTCGAAAAAGAAAAGACGTTAATCAGTCAGACACTGAGGATGCGCATCATTTCTGCGTTGTAGCGTTCGCCTGCTGCGGCGCGGAAAGGAAATACTGCTTCGATCGCCGCGATTTCGGCTTCACTCAGGGAGACATCAAGCGCGGCGATGTTTTCCTCAAGATAATGACGATGTTTGGTGCCAGGGATCGGCACCATGTTGTCGCCACGCGACAATACCCAGGCCAGCGCCAGCTGCGACGGTTTTACCCCTTTTTCCTGCGCCAGCTCAGCAATTCTCTCCGCCAGTTGCAGATTCTTCGCGAAGTTCTCCCCCTGAAAACGCGGGCTGTCGCGACGGTAATCGTCTGCATCCAGATCGTCAATAGAACGGATTTGACCGGTCAGAAAACCTCGCCCCAGCGGGCTGTACGGCACAAATCCAATACCCAGCCGTTCACACGCTGGTAAAATATCTGCCTCCACATCCCGCGACCACAGCGAATACTCCGTTTGCAGCGCCGTGATCGGATGAACGCTGTGCGCACGTTCCAGAATGCTCACCGACGCTTCGCTCAGGCCGATATAACGGATCTTGCCCTCACGCACCAGATCCGCCAGCGCGCCTATCGTCTCTTCTACCGGCACGGCAGGATCGGGGCGGTGCTGATAATAGAGATCGATAACATCGGTTCCCAGACGTTTCAGGCTGCCTTCCACGGATTGACGCACGTAGTCGGGATGGCCGTTTGTGCCGCGCGCCTGCGGATTGGAAGCATCACGCACAATGCCGAATTTGGTGGCCAGAAAGACGTTCTCGCGACGGCCTTTCAGAAAGCGGCCGAGCAACTCCTCGTTGGTATGCGGCCCGTACATATCGGCGGTATCTAACAGGGTCACGCCGAGTTCGAGCGCCCGTTCAAGCGTTGCCAGCGACGCTTTTTCGTCCTGACCGGTGGTGTAAAAATCGCTCATACCCATGCAACCTAAACCGAGCGCGGAGACCAGCGGGCCATTTTTTCCAAGCTGACGTTGTTTCATCTGACTTTCCTTCTGACATGAATGGGGGAGTGACGAAATGAAGTGTGGTTGTTGTGCCGGAAAAGATAAATCCGCGTAAACGTGCAACACTGTTCAGAATTCACGAACAATAGAAAGCCACCAGCCATCGCCGGGAGTGATATGGATCAGATTCAGGCTATGAAAATTTTCATCCGTATTGCAGAGCTGGAAAGTTTCAGCCGCGCGGCGGAAGACCTCGACATCCCCCGCGCCACCGTCAGCACCACGCTCAAACGGCTGGAGCAGCGGCTCGGCGTCCGGCTGTTTTTACGCACCACCCGTCAGGTGAAAATTACCGACGAAGGGAAAATTTATTATCAGCGCTGCCTGCATTTACTGGCCGCTCTGGAAGAAACCGATACGTTATTCGCCCATCACAAAAATCAGCCCTCGGGCATTGTGCGCATCGATATGCCGCACTCGCTGGCACGCGAACGGGTGATCCCGGCGCTGAGTGAATTTTATCAACGGTATCCACAGATCAACCTGATCCTCAGCGCTAACGATAATGCCATCAATCTGCTGGATCAGGGCGTGGACTGCGTTCTGCGCGCCTGGCCGTCGGAAGATGACAATCTGCAATCGCGTCATCTCACCGATCTGGTGCAACTGACCTGCGCTTCACCGGCCTATCTCGCGTTACGCGGCACACCTCAGACGCTGGCCGATCTGCAATCACATCAGGCGGTTGGCTATTTTTTTGCCCATCAGCGGGCAGAAACGCATCTCGAGTTCAGGGTTGGCGGCAATACCGAAAAAATTATGCTCCCCGCCACCCTGACCGTCAGCGGTGCCGATGCCTACGTGGCGGCGGCAAAAGCAGGGTTTGGACTGATTCAGGCTTCGAAACTGGCCATTGCACAGGAACTGGCGCAGGGAACGCTGATTGAGGTGCTGCCGGAGTACCCGCCACCGCCGATGCCGCTGTACATAATGTACCCGCCCGGACGCTTTCTGGCACCGAGGATCCGCGCGCTGCTGGACTGGCTTATCTCACTGTTTTCATAGCCTGGGCGGCATTCAGTTCACAGGCCGTTATCCTCAGGTATTGCTGAATAAAACATCAATTAACCTGACGATAATGTTACCTCTTCATCTATTCACTGCGGATATGCTGTTTTTTACATCAAACGTCCACAATGGGGGAAATAACTGTTGACGGCTGTGGGAAAATCTCTAGAATTCGCCCCCGTGGTTGTGTTACTTGCTGATGACATTCTGATGAATGCGTCACCACAGTAATCAATTGGAACGCGATGGTGGCGGAATTGGTAGACGCGCTAGCTTCAGGTGTTAGTGTCCTTTGGATGTGAGGGTTCGAGTCCCTCCCTTCGCACCAATACAATCACAAGATTTATATTGCACGGCACGGTACGCGATGGTGGCGGAATTGGTAGACGCGCTAGCTTCAGGTGTTAGTGTCCTTCGGATGTGAGGGTTCGAGTCCCTCCCTTCGCACCAAACCGGTGATATAAATCAAGCAGTAAGCAGAATTCATCTGTGCGAAGGTGGCGGAATTGGTAGACGCGCTAGCTTCAGGTGTTAGTGTTCTTACGGACGTGAGGGTTCAAGTCCCTCTCTTCGCACCACATGATTCTGTTCTCCGGTTTTTCCTTCCTGCATTAACTCTCTCGCTTTTAAAAAATAAAAAATCCCTGCGGCTTTACTGTGTTTCCTGCTTTTCATCTCTTTTCGTTCCTTTTTTATAACAATCACTTATGACTATAGACTAAAATTCAGCGTCACCGCGGCCAGACCACCCGCCAGTGCCATAAATGAGGGTAACAACATGTAATGGCGCAATGTCCGGTGAAAAAGCATCACCAGCGTAACCAGCATCGCGACCACGACCAGTACGCGGAGCTGATCGAGCGTCATATGTGCCATCGCCAGCAACGGCATCAGTGCACAAGGCAATAAAACGCCCCAGCCGCTGGTCAGACGTTTACCCAGCACCCACACAACCGCCCAGATCCCACATGCCATGACAATCGCCGCTATCATAACCCTGCTCCAAACAATGATAATGAGAACCAATATCATATAGGATTTTTTCTCATTTACCATCTATTTGCTGCGCACGCCCCTGGCGAGGTGACACCTGCGTACAAAAGTGCTAGTTTTAACGCCTTAAAAATACGCATGAAAAATATATTCATAGAAATCTAATAATTACGCATTAAAACCATTGGCCTGCCTGTAAGGATTTTATTAACGGCATTGGGCGATAAGATTCTTTATCTATTCAGACAACAAACACAATAAATAGAGTGAATTTGATGATATCTCATTCCTATGATGAGTTGCTAAAAAGCAAACATCGACTGGTTATGTTGCTATTCTTTTTTTTAAATAGTGCTACTGCGCTATTTTCTATGGTTGATCCGCCGGATAATGCGGTTTCCACTCCTTTCCCGCTGGTTCTGATCTTTGTACTCTGCTGTGCAGGTTTAGTATTTTCTTTTTTCACAAAGAAAAATTACTCTGCCCATTTGAATATGTGCTCTGTCATTATCGGATTACTGTGGGCGTGGTTAATTGCTTTGCGGTTTGAAGAAGTCGGGCATTTAGATAAAAACTACCTTCTGGTGAGTTTACTCAGTATTTTCTTTATCAGCGCCATTGCGCTGTCTGATAATTTTCTCGCTTTTTGCCTCCACGCGGTACCTTCCACTCTGTGCGTGGTCTTTTTAGATGATTTTCAGCACATCGGCCGCATCATGTTTTCCGTCTCCCTGCCGCTGATTGGGTTGTGGCTGCACCATCTGATGCTGCGGCGCAGCGATGAGTTTACCCGCCGGATGCTGTCAAACCTGTACAGCGAAAGGGAAAAATTCAGCGATCTCAGTATGCTTGATCCACTGACCGGCCTGTACAACCGCCGCGGGTTACAGAATAAGCTGGAGGGCCTGCTGAGTCAGGCCTCGGGTCATTATGTGATGCTGCTCGATATCGATCACTTTAAAGCTTACAACGACAATTACGGCCACAGCATGGGCGATCAGGCGCTGGTCAGGGTCTCCGCAGCCATTCGCGACGCCGTGCGTTCGCGCGATGTGGTCGTCCGCTACGGCGGGGAAGAGTTTCTCGTGCTGATGTCTAACGTTAAACAGGAACACGCCATCCGCATGGCCGAGCGGATCCAAAATAAAGTGCTGGGTCTGAATATTCCGCATCTGTTTAACGCCGAGGTGTCCACGCATGTCACGGTGAGCGCAGGGCTGGCCGCGCTGGAAGAGGGAGATTTTAATAATGCTCTCAGTCAGGCTGATGTCTCGCTGTATAACGCCAAAAACAGTGGCCGCAATAAAATACTTTATGCCTGGGAAGTAACTGAAGAGCAGCAGACGTTGAGTGAAGAGAAAATGGCCTGAAAGTAACATTAATAACAATACGCTTATTGTTATTAATGTTATCCCTTTGATTGTCTGCCCACTCAAATTTATCACCTTTGGGCAGGCATTCATCTTTAATGCATAACCATTCATATCCGCAGCAGATAAAAGAGGACCATTGAAAAGTAAATCATCGCTTTATTCTAATTAATGTCTGGAGAGAGGTGATTTTCATTTCAGTTCGTATTGTTCCATGACTCAGAATGCTTTTCAGAGTTTCAGAAAAAAATGAAACATAAAGATAATCCTATAGCACGATACACCTGCCAAACCTCTGCTGATCATCCCGCCATTAAACCCTGAACGCCTCACCGGCACGCCATCCTAATTTATTGTTTTAACATGCTTATCACCTGCCCTCAGAGGCGGTTTACCTCGGCGTATTCCCCTTCTGGCGATTTGACTGCATGGCCGGTAAAGCGTTGCCGGTAATCACGCGGCGAAACGCCACAGGCGCGGTTAAACACCACCGAAAAGTAATTACTGTCATCAAAGCCGCATTCCGCAGCCACATCGCTTATCGCCATGTTGCCATAACGCAGCAAACTCATCGCCCGGCAAATCCGCAACTGGCGCAGGTAATGGGTCACACTCATGCCGGTATGCTGCTTGAACAAAGCGCGCAGAGCGCGGGGATTGAGCTGATGCTGACGGCAAAACGTTTCCAGATGGAAAGGGGCTGAAATACCTGCCCGCAGCGCCATCAGCAATAAATCCAGCTGATGGGCATCAGGCAGCACGCCACTGTCGGGCTGATGACGAAAACGCAGCAGCAACAGCGCCAGCTGCATAAGCAAAGCCTCACTGAGTTGCACCGACAGCGCCTCAGATTTCATGCACTCTTTCGCCAGCTCATCGACTTTATCGCGCAGCACCGACATGCCCAGCGTACTCAGCCGCCAGTAACGCTGTTCCTGACTGACACTTTCGCCGGGCAACAGGTGCGCCCAGTCGGCCGCCAGCCCGAAACGCTCGCGGCAATACAACACGTTATCCAGGGCCAGCATATTGACGGATTCATAGCTGTGTCGGTCTTTGGCGTTGATATAAAACAGATCGCCGCAGGTGATGGGATAAGGGATATCGTTCCAGATGTGGACACCATTGCCGCGCCAGACAATCACCAGCTCGTCAAAATCGTGGTCGTGACTGGGAAAATCCGCCTGAGGATGGCGCTCTGCCACCACGACGGAATTCATTCCGGTCAGAAAGAAATCATTTTTATTCAGTTTCAGCGACATAGCAGCAATCTCAACCCGTTTGACCACAAAATAAACGAGGCGGCTCAGGCAGATAATTCCTGAGGCCGCGAGAGGTGCCGCTTAACGTAACTGGTCACGCATGAGTTTTGGCGACACCGAAAATTCCCGACGGAACTGCGTCGAAAAATGGTTACTGTCACTGAACCCGCAGGCATAGGCGATATCGGTAATGCTCTGATCGCTGTGATGTAAACGACGGCGCGCCTCCAGCAAACGTAGACGGTTGAGATACCGTTGTGGCGTCAGGCCGGTGTAATGCTTCATCTGCCGGTGCAGGGTGCGCAGCGCCAGAGAAAAACGGTCTGCGGCTTCAGTCCAGTTAACTTCTTCACTGTAATGTGACTGGAGCCATTGCAACAGTTGATTGACTTTGTTTTCAGAGGTGTCTCGCAATTGTGGCTGGAAACAATCCTGATAAAGCAGGATCAGCAACTGCAGGAACAGGCTTTCACGTGTGGCGATATGCTCCATTTCAATGCTGTCCGGCAGCGCTTCCAGCTGCGCAATACACTCCAGCACCTGCACGACCACGTGCGGGCTGAGTTGCCAGTGGATCTGCGCCTGATAATGATGCTCCTGTGGCAGGAAATGGCCGACGTCCTGAATAAAACGGAATGCTTTTGGCGAACGGAAAAGGACGTTGGTGAGCCGCAGATTCTCCACGTTTTCAAACAAATGGTGATCGCTTGCGCGCACAAAACACACGGTGCCGGCCGTCAGCGTATAGGGATTATCATTAAAGATGTGCACGCCGGAGCCGCTTTCCACCAGCATAATCTCGTGAAAATCGTGGTAGTGCTCCGGGAATACACTTTGCGGAAGACGTCGCTCAACGGTCACCGTCAGCTCAGGTGCCGCAAAATAATCATCACCCTTCAGTAGCGTCATTGATCGCCTCCGGTTTAGACATTCATGTGCTTCGGGGAACCCACCCTACCTTGTGCCACGCCGTCTTACCTTCAAACCGCGGCGCTAAAAACGGCATAAACGGTCATTTTTTCAAGATTCCCCCGGTGGTGATGCAGATCTGCGGCGAGGATCACAATCGCTGTGTTCGCGTTACCTGCCGTTTTCATCACCGCCGTCCGCAGGTCTTTGGGCTGAACTGTGATCTGCCTCGCATCTACCTTTTTAATGCTGCCATCCGGTTAAAACCCGTGGCAATCACCGGAAGGTGCCCCCGCCCCACCTCCCCTACACTGGCCAGCATATTCAACAAGGAATGGCCGCTATGAGAACTCACCATCTTGCCGCTATTGACCTCGGTGCCTCCAGCGGCCGTGTAATGCTGGCCACGTTTACCCGCCAGGATCCCGATTCAGCCGCAACGCTGACGCTGACAGAAATTCACCGTTTTCCTAACACTCTGAAGCACGTTGACGGCCACGATACCTGGGATCTGGATGACCTTGAAAAGCACATTCTGGAAGGACTGAACCGTCTGGATTCTTCCGGCGTCCCGCTCGATGGTATTGGCATCGATACCTGGGGGGTGGATTACGTGCTGCTCGACGAACAGGGCCAGCGGGTGGGTTTAGCCGTGGCCTATCGCGACAGCCGCACCGACGGCGTCATGGCGCGGATGGAAAAGCAGGCAGGCCGCCACACCATTTATCAGAAAACCGGCATCCAGTTTATGCCGTTCAACACGCTTTATCAGCTGCGGGCGCTGACCGAACAACAGCCCGAGGTCGTGAACACAGCCGCACATCTGCTGATGATCCCCGACTATTTCCATTACCGCCTGACGGGCGCGCTGAACTGGGAATATACCAACGCCAGCACCACGCAAATGCTGAATATCGCCACCGGTGACTGGGACGAGGATCTGCTGAAACTGGCGGGTGTTCCACGCCGCTGGCTGCAAAAACCGACGCAACCGGGAAACTCAAAGGGAGTCTGGCACAGCCCGCGCGGGCGCAGCGTGCCGGTTATCAGCGTCGCTTCGCATGATACCGCCAGCGCCGTGGTCGCCGCACCGCTGACCGGCCCGCACAGCGCTTATCTCAGCTCCGGCACCTGGTCGCTGATGGGCATCGAAAGTCCGAAAGCGTTCAATCAGACGAAGGCGCTGCACGACAACATCACCAATGAAGGCGGCATCAACGACAGTTATCGGGTGCTGCGCAACATTATGGGGCTGTGGCTGTTCCAGCGGGTTTGCCGGGAACTGGGGATTCAGGATTTGCCTTCACTGATCACACTGGCAAAAAACATTCCCCCGTTCACTTACCTGATCAATCCGAACGAAGACCGCTTTATCAATCCGCCGTCGATGGTCAATGCCATCCGCGAAGCCTGCCAGCAGGCTGGCGAACCGGTGCCGGAATCACCGGCCGAACTGGCGCGTTGTATTTTCGACAGTCTGGCCATGCTGTATCGCAAAATCGCGCTGCAACTGGCTGATTTACAGGGCGCGCCGCTGGAAGATATCCATATTGTTGGCGGCGGCAGCCAGAACCAGTTCCTTAACCAGCTGTGTGCCGACGTCTGTCAGGTCAACGTCAGTGCCGGGCCGGTTGAAGCCTCTACGCTCGGCAATATCGGCTGCCAGCTGATGGCGCTCAACGCCGTTAAAGACACCGCTGAATTTCGTCGTATCGTGGCCTCGAACTTCGAACAGCACCATTACATTCCCCGTGTTCACGCGGATTTCGCTATTCACTGGCGCCGTTTTGAGGCGCTCTGTCACGTCAATGAGGAGCTCGCAGTATGACTTCATCTATCGATCACGCATGGACGCTTGCTAAAGAACGCTTTGCGCAGCTGGGCATTGATGCCGAAGCCGCAATCACCCAACTCGATACTCTGCCGGTTTCCATCCATTGCTGGCAGGGGGATGACGTCGCGGGCTTTGAGAACCCGGAAGGCGGCCTGACCGGGGGGATCCAGGCGACCGGCAACTATCCCGGCAAAGCGCGAAATGCGCAGCAACTGCGGGCAGATTTAGAACTGGCGATCTCCATGATCCCCGGCCCTAATCGTCTGAACCTGCACGCTATTTACCTGGAATCCGACACGCCGGTGCCGCGTAACGAAATCGAGCCGAAGCATTTTACCGGCTGGGTAGACTGGGCGAAGAAAAACAAACTGGGTCTGGATTTCAACCCGTCATGTTTCTCACACCCGATGAGCGCCGACGGGTTTACCCTTTCCAGCGCCAACCCTGAAGTCCGTCAGTTCTGGATCGAACATTGTCAGGCCAGCCGCCGCGTATCCGCCTCGTTTGGCCGTGCGCTCGGCACGCCGTCAGTGATGAATATCTGGGTGCCGGACGGCATGAAAGACGTCACCGTCGATCGTCTGGCACCGCGCCAGCGCCTGATGAGTGCGCTTGATGAAGTGATTTCTGAGAAGTTTGCGCTCACCGAACACATCGACGCGGTCGAAAGCAAATTGTTCGGCATCGGTTCTGAAAGCTACACCGTCGGCTCCAACGAATTCTATCTCGGGTACGCCGCCAGCCGCGGCACTGCGCTGTGCCTCGATGCCGGACACTTCCACCCGACCGAAGTGATTTCCGACAAAATTTCCGCCGCCATGCTGTATGTGCCGCGCCTGCTGCTGCACGTCAGCCGCCCTGTGCGCTGGGACAGCGACCACGTGGTGCTGCTCGACGACGAAACGCAGGCCATTGCCAGCGAAATCGTTCGTCACAATCTGTTCAACCGCGTGCATATCGGGCTGGATTTCTTCGATGCTTCCATCAACCGCATCGCCGCCTGGGTTATCGGCACGCGCAACATGAAAAAAGCACTGCTGAAAGCCCTGCTGGAGCCGACCGAATTACTGAAAAAGCTGGAAACCGAAGGCGATTACACTGCGCGCCTGGCCCTGCTGGAAGAACAGAAATCGCTGCCGTGGCAGGCGGTCTGGGACATGTATTGCCAGCGTCACGACGTGCCGGTTGGCGGCCAGTGGCTGGATGCCGTCCGCCACTACGAAACCAGCGTGCTGGCAAAACGTTAACAATCGCTTATCACAACAGAACGCATTCACCTTATTCGCAGGAAAGAACTGATGAAAACATTATTTAGCGCGTGGTTTGTACAGGGCATGGTTAAAGCAACCACAGATATGTGGCTGAAAGGCTGGGATGAGCGTAACGGCGGCAACGTCAGCATGCGTTTGTTACCGGAAGATATTGCCCCCTACAAAAATGATTTTTACGCCCAGCCCCGCACGGTGGAACTGACTCAACATGCGCCGGATCTGGCGAATGAATACTTCATCGTCACCGGTTCCGGGAAGTTCTTCCGTAACGTGCAGCTCGCCCCTTCGGAAGCGCTGACGGTGATTCAGCTCGATGACAAAGGCGCCAGCTACAAAATTCTGTGGGGCCTGACCGCAGGCGGCCTGCCGACCTCAGAACTGGCGTCACACCTGCAATCTCACGCCGTACGTAAACGTGTCACGAACGGGCAGGACCGGGTGATCATGCATTGCCACGCCACCAACCTGATCGCACTGACTTATGTGCTGGAACTCGACAGCGCCAAAATCACCCGCAAGCTGTGGGAATGCAGCACCGAATGTCTGGTGGTGTTCCCCGACGGCGTGGGCATTGTGCCTTGGATGGTGCCGGGCACCGACGGCATTGGCGCCGCCACTTCCGATCAGATGCAACATCACAGCCTGGTGCTGTGGGCGTTCCACGGTATCTTCGGCTGCGGTCCGACGCTGGATGACGCCTTTGGCCTGATCGACACCGCTGAAAAATCGGCAGAGATTCTGGTCAAAGTGATTTCCATGGGGGGCATGAAACAGACCATTCAGACCGACGAACTGATTGCCCTCGGCAAACGTTTTGAGGTCACGCCTTTCGAGGCGGCACTGAAAGCCTGATCCGGCGGTTGCTGCTCCGGACACGATAAATCCTGCACGGGGAACAGAGGATGTTCCCCGTAGCAAGAACGGGCAAAGACCCGGGAGCATCGCCACACAGAACATCAGTTCTATTTACTCTTAGAGGGATTTTTTATGAGTTTTATGTTGGCACTTCCTAAAATCAGCCTTCACGGCCAGGGCGCAATCGAAGATATGGTGGCGATGCTGGCAACCCGACAACCCGGCAAAGCGCTGATCGTTACCGACGGCCAGTTAGTCGAACTCGGCCTGCTTGATAGTTTATTCCACGCACTCAAAAAAGCAGAATTGCCCTACGCCCTGTACGGTGGCGTCGTGCCCAATCCCACCTCCGCCCATGTTGATCAAGGCTTGCGTCTGTTTCAGGACAATCATTGCGATTACCTCATCGCTTTCGGCGGTGGCAGCCCGATTGATACCGCCAAAGGCATTAAAATTCTGACCGCCAATCCGGGGCCCGCCACGATGTATTCCGGTGTAGGCAAGGTCACTAAACCGGGCGTTTTTCTGGTGGCCATCAACACCACAGCGGGCACAGCGGCAGAACTCACCAGCAATGCGGTGATCATCGACAGCCAGCGTCAGGTGAAAGAAGTGATCATCGATGCCAACCTGATCCCGGATATCGCCGTAGACGATCCTTCGGTAATGCTGAAGATCCCGGCGGATGTGACCGCAGCCACCGGCATGGACGCGCTGACCCACGCCATTGAAGCCTATGTGTCACTCGGCGCGCATCCGCTGACGGACCCGACCGCGCTGGCCGCGATTTCAACCATTACCCAATGGCTGCCAAAAGCGGTGGATCACGGCGATAATCTGGAAGCGCGTGAGAAAATGGCGCAGGGGCAATATCTGGCAGGCATGGCGTTTAACAGCGCCGGTCTGGGCCTGGTTCATGCCATGGCGCATCAGCCGGGCGCGACGCACAATTTGCCGCACGGCGTCTGTAATGCGATTTTGTTGCCGGTCGTCGAAGAATTTAACCGCGCTTCTGCCCCGCACCGCTTTGCCGATATCGCCCGCGCGATGGGCGTACATACGCAAAGCATCAGTGAAACACAGGCGAGCATCGCGGCCATTGATGCGATCCGTCAATTGTCGGCACGTGTGGGGATCCCGTCCGGTTTCAAAGCGCTGGGGATTCAGGAGGCCGACATTGAAGGCTGGCTGGACAAAGCGCTGGCAGACCCCTGCGCGCCATGCAATCCGAGGACGCCGACGCGCGAAGAAGTGCGCGAGTTGTATCTGAAGGCAATGTAGTTTTTCGCTTTTTCCTCTGTGAAGAGTGAAAAAGCAGGGGCGATTTCTTTACTCCTCCCTCTTCACAGAGGGAGGAGGCAAACCAGGCAGGAGAAAACATGATCCGTAAATCTTTCGTGATGCAGGTTAACGCCAATGCGCACGACGAATATCAGCGTCGTCATTCACCAATCTGGCCGGAACTGGCAGAAACGCTGAAAGCCCACGGCGCGCATCACTACAGCATTTTTCTGGATGAAAAACGCAATCTGCTGTTTGGTTATGTGGAAATTGAATCAGAAGAGAGATGGAACGCGGTGGCGAAAACGGACATCTGCCAGCAGTGGTGGAAGCATATGGCAGACGTGATGCCTGCCAATGCCGATAACAGCCCGATAAGTGACGATCTTAAACCGGTCTTTTACCTCGACTGACTCCCCGGTTTTCACCTTTCCCCTGTGCTGCCGGTTTTCCGGCTTTTCCTGTTGCCGGCCCTGCGGCGACCGGTTTTTTCCCCGCGCGTGCTTTCCCTGATCCTCTTGCCGGATCCTGTGCCTTCGATGCGGTAAAGCGGGTCGCCGCAGGCCGTGCGATCCCCGAGCGAGGCGGAGCGAAACGAGGATCAAACCCGTCCGGCGGCACCAGACAATCCGGGCGCACGCCAATCAGACGGCGCATACCCATTGCGGTCAGCGCTTCGCGGATCACCGGCCAGTTCACCGGATCGTGATAGCGCAGCAACGCTTTATGCAACCGGCGCTGACGATCGCCCTTCGGCACCACCACGTCTTCACTTTTGTAATCGACTTTATTGAGCGGATTCTTGCCGCTGTAATACATGGTGGTGGCGCTGGCGAGCGGCGACGGATAAAAGTTTTGCACCTGATCCAACCGGAAGCGGTTTTTCTTCAGCCACAACGCCAGATTGATCATATCTTCAGTGCGCGTGCCCGGATGCGCCGAGATGAAATAAGGGATCAGGTACTGCTCTTTCCCGGCCTGTTTCGAATAGCTGTCGAACAGCTCTTTGAACCGGTAATAACTGCCCATACCCGGTTTCATCATTTTCGACAGCGGCCCGGTTTCGGTATGCTCCGGCGCGATCTTCAGATACCCGCCTACGTGGTGTTCAGCCAGCTCTTTGATATAACGCGGATCTTCCACCGCCAGATCGTAACGCACGCCAGAAGCGATCAGGATTTTCTTGATGCCTTTCAGGCTGCGGGTGCGGCGGTAAAGGTTGATGGTCGGCTCATGGTTGGTGTCCATGTGCGTACAAATTTCAGGATACACGCAGGAGGCGCGACGGCAGCTTTGTTCGGCTTTTGGCGACTGGCAGCGCAGCATATACATGTTGGCCGTCGGGCCACCGAGATCGGAGATCACACCGGTAAAACCGGGCACATTGTCGCGGATCTCTTCGATTTCGCGGACGATCGACTCTTCCGAACGGCTCTGAATGATCCGCCCTTCATGCTCGGTGATCGAACAGAACGAACAGCCGCCGTAGCAGCCACGCATAATATTGATCGAGAAACGGATCATGTCGTACGCCGGAATGGTGGCCTTGCCGTAAGACGGATGCGGCACGCGCTGGAACGGCAGCGCAAACACTGCATCCATTTCCTCAGTAGACAGCGGGATCGCCGGTGGATTGATCCACACATAGCGATCGCCATGTTTTTGCATCAGCGCACGCGCGCAGCCAGGGTTAGTTTCGTGATGCAAAATGCGCGAGGTGTGCGCGTACAGCACTTTATCGCCCTTCACTTTTTCAAATGACGGCAGCAGCACGTAGGTTTTCTCCCACGGCTTCGGTTTTGGCGCGCGAACGGTGACCGGCTGCGCCGCGTCGGGTGCGGGCAGTTCGCCTTCTGAACAGGGCAAATCTTCGCCGTACGGGTTCATGATCGGCTCAATACGACCCGGTTTATCGAGGCGGGTGGAATCCACCCCGCTCCAGCCAATCAGTGCGGTTTTACGCATCACGGCGGTATTGCGCACGTCATGAATGTCAGTGATCGCCTCGCCCGCCGCCAGACGGTGCGCCACTTCCACCAGGGGGCGTTCGCCGTTGCCATAAATCAGCATGTCGGCCTTGGAATCCACCAGCACCGAACGGCGTACGGTATCGGACCAGTAATCGTAATGCGCAATGCGCCGCAGGCTGGCTTCGATACCGCCGAGCAAAACCGGCACGTCGCTGTAGGCTTCTTTGCAGCGCTGGGAGTAGACCAGCGTGGCACGATCAGGCCGCTTGCCGCCGACGTTATCAGGCGTATAGGCATCGTCATGACGCAGTTTTCGGTCAGCGGTGTAGCGGTTGATCATCGAATCCATGTTGCCGGCGGTCACCCCATAAAACAGATTCGGTTTGCCAAGACGCATGAAATCGTCTTTGTTACTCCAGTCCGGCTGCGCGATGATCCCCACGCGGAACCCCTGCGCCTCCAGCATACGGCCCACGATCGCCATACCGAAACTCGGATGATCGACATACGCATCGCCCGTCACCACGATCACATCACAACTGTCCCAGCCGAGCTGATCCATTTCCTCACGGGTCATCGGGAAAAACGGCGCAGTGCCGTAGCATTCGGCCCAGTAACGCTGATAAGAAAACAGGGTGCGATCGGGTTGGATCAGGCTGATTGGCATAAACAGGTTCTTCGTCGGCGGCAAATAATTGGCCGCAAATTATACAGGTGTGGCCTGGGGCACGGGCGGGCAAATGACGGTAACTTGTTTTAGATCAATTTTGCTCTTCGCACTAAAAAAGCCCACCGGTTTCCCGGCAGGCCTGACATTGAGCGTGTGAATCTACAGTTTAAGGCGCAGATTTTTTTGAATTTCATCAGCAAATGCAGGAAATACTCCAGCTTCTTTAGCAAACCGGGGCCACTGGCTGACAATATCGATCACTTCGTCGATGATTTGATTCGCTTCTTTTTGAAAAGAAGCCGCAGGCACCAGCAGATCCTGCCGTGTAAAATTATCGCGTTTGCCATTCAGCGACATCTGATGAGAGTTAACCCACGGCGAACCGGGTTTATAGCTGTAAGCAATATCAAACGCCGGAGCCAGCTTCCACTGAACCTGCTCGTTAAGGAGAAATCCAAAATTTTTAGTGTGATCATCATGATTTCGGGCAACGATGTTAAACACCATTCGACGATACAGTTCTAATGCTTCGCTTCGGCTTTGACGTAACACACGCATCAGAGTAAATAATTGCTCATAACTGTAGTGTCCTGGCTGCTTATAGTCTGCATGGTCCATTGCGCATAGAGACTGATAGTGAATTTTTCGGTTGCCTTCACGATCGAAGCGTTGGGTCATAAAATGTGCGCGATCCCCGTCTGGTAACAATTCGCAATGCGAGATAGCGATCCCCGCTTCTTTAGCCATCAGGTAATAAGCAAATTCCATTCGTCCAAACCCCTGCGGATCACCGAAGGTTTCTTTAGACTTTGATGATTCGACGACACCATCAAACTTCAGTAAGTAATGTTCAAATCCGGCGGGAAGATCGACCTGACCACTACGAATTTCTGTACGCTCCCGATTGATCCCAATGACGGCTTTAGGGCGGGCCCCACCCGCTGAGGTCCCGACCTGTAAAATATGCATGAAAGCACTCTGAGCATCGGGTTCTTCAAGATGCTCTTCCAGACCAGCCCTCTGATTCACAACGGATTGTGCCATCTTAACCAGACTATTGAGGTCTAACTGGTCTGCGGCATTGAGTCCACGGTCAATGACAGGCAGGTATTCCAGCGCCCCCATTCCACGGATGCCGGTGTAGAGAAGACGTTCAAGCGCTGAAAACCGCGCTTTGTCCTGCCCCGTTCGTGCCAGCCAGTCGTCAATGACCGCATTACCGAAATCATCGGGCAAGGTATCCGCAAAAGCCCCCGGCAACCCTTTGTAAGTATCTCGGGCAAGCGCAGGGAACTGATAAACCTGCGAAGATAAGGGCATTTTTATCGGGCTAATTTCAATACCACGACGGATCCAGCTGTCTTCATACTGAAAAGCACACAAGCCGGTGTTGGAATCATATGACAGCGCTCCAACCCAATGCCCCCACATTTCGACGCGCGCAACAGAATGATTCACCATCCTAAATCTCCATTTTCAGATGTTTTATTCGTTTTTTTCGATCCCGCACGTTGCCTCTTTTTACCTTCTAACTTCAGCAGCTCGATAGGACTAAAGGGGGCGGGAGGCAGGAAGCTATCCAAATTTTCCAGTTTGCCTAATATTCTCAGGATACCGATGATGACTTCAAATTTCGCTTTTCCTTTCAGTGCATTACGATAGCTCCCTTTCGAAATCCCCAGTTCTTCCAGGATCACGCGCTGCGGAATATTGGCCTCAAGACGGATCTGTTCGAGACGCTGACCAATTTCCTGAGCGATGGCAGCATCGGTCATCGCATAATAATTAACTTTCGGCATCGCTCACTCACCCAATTTATAGATCTTTTTAATGACCCTTAAACCAATATATAGCATCTAAAGGACAGAATAATACCCCTTAAAATAAAAATAAATTAAAGGCCATAAAAAAGCCCCTTAAATGCTAAATTTAGCCATAAAGGTCATTAAAAAAGCCCACCAGTTTCCCGGCAGGCTTTTTAGATGACTACGGCAAACTTATTTCTTCGCCAGCGCCTCAAACACTTTCTCGACAGCCACCGCGCCCGGATCTTTCACCCCTTTCAGGCTGTCACTGCTCAGATAAGAAGAACGGCCGGCGTTGGCCTTCTTCATGCTGGCGGTATCTTTCGCGCCTTTGGCCGCCGCTTTGGCCGCGCCTTTCAGGGCATCTTTCTTGCCCAGTGCTTCCAGCGCCGGTTGCAGGGCGTCGATCATGGTGCGATCGCCGAGATCGGCACCGCCGTAATGCTTCATACGCTCCAGCCCGAACAGTAAGGCTTTCGGCAATTTTTCGCCCTCTTCCACCTTTTTACCGGCAGCGGTAAAGAAGATCGACATCAGCACGCCGCTGGATCCGCCCATCACGACGGCAAGACGATCGCCCACTACACCGAGCAGATCCGCCACATTGTTCAGCGGCAGTTTTTTCGCTTTGTTCTGTTTCTGGATATCGCGGGCACCGGTAGCAAACGTCGAACCGGTATCGCCGTCACCGACTTTGGCGTCGAGTTTGTTCAGCTCATCTTCGAGATCGGAAAGCGTCTGGGTAATGGTTTCCACGATCTTACTGACCTGCGCATTAGAAGACGCTTTTACCGTTTTCTTATCGCTGATTTTCTTGCCTTTTTTGGTCGCCAGTTTTTCCAGCTTCACCAGCGGCTGCCAGCCGGACGCTTCCACTTCTGCCAGCAGGGCTTCTTCAATGCCGCCTTTGAGCGCAATCACCGAGAGCGAGAAGCCTTTCATATCCAGCGCACTGACCAGCGAAGCCGGGCCAATCAGATAACGGATCGACCCGCCGAGCGCGGAATGCACCACTTCTTTGGTGATCTGACTCATCTCCAGCGGAGAAACGCCGCCGAGGTTGTTGATCAGTACCGCCAGCTTGTCGCTTTTCTTCACATGCGGCTGGAGCTTTTCGACCAGCGTATCGACGATTTTTTTGCTGTTCTGGGTCTTCATCTTCGACACACCCGGCTCGCCGTGAATGCCTAAACCCAGCTCAACGTGGCCTGATTCGATACGTTGTTCTTCTTCATCTTCTCCGCCACCCGGCAGGCTGCAACCGGCCGCCGCCACACCGATACTGGCGGTGGCATCAATCGCCTGCTGGGCGATTTTAGTGACATCTTTCAGAGATTTTCCCTGCTCTGCCGCGTAACCGGCAATTTTGTGCACCAGTGCGGTACCGGCGATGCCGCGTGGCTGCTTGTTGTCCGGCAGGGAAATGTCGTCAGACACCATCACCAGCTCGACGTTATAGCCCATGCCTTTGGCTTTCTCGGCGGCCAGACCGAAATTCAGACGGTCGCCGGTGTAGTTTTTGACGATCAGCAGACAGCCCGCTTTGCCGGTGACCGCCACGATCGCGTTCAGCACCGCATCGACGCTCGGCGAGGCGAACACTTCGCCGCATACCGCCGCGGTCAGCATCCCTTTGCCGATAAACCCGACGTGCGCCGGTTCGTGGCCCGAGCCACCGCCGGAGATCAGCGCAACTTTTTTCTTATCCCAGTCGCGCCGCACAACGACGCGAATGGCCGGATCGATGTCCAGTTTTGCCAGATTTTTGTAGGGAGAGGTCAGGATCACCCCTTCGATAACATCGTTAATCAGAGTCTTGCGGTCATTCATGAAAAATTTAGACATGCCGGACGTTTCCTTTTAACTGTTTTCCAGGTGTTTTGAGGGACTACATAAATTTTTTGATAACCAAAACATAGCACAGGAGGAAAATCGGGAAGGAGACGAGAAAGGCGGTTTCCCGCCTTTTAGGAAATATGAAGGAAAGAGATCAGTTACAAGCCAGGACTTTTATCGCCAGACCACCGGTAGACGTTTCACGGTATTTTGAGTTCATGTCCTTACCGGTTTCGTACATGGTTTCGATGACTTTATCGAGACACACGCGCGGCTCGCTGGTGCGGCGCAGTGCCATACGCGATGCGTTGACCGCTTTCACCGCAGAGATGGCATTACGTTCGATGCACGGCACCTGAACCTGTCCGGCCAGCGGATCGCAGGTCAGCCCGAGGTGGTGCTCCATCGCGATTTCTGCCGCCATAAATACCTGCGCGGTGCTGCCGCCCAGCAACTCGGTCAGACCCGCTGCCGCCATGGAACAGGCCACGCCGACCTCGCCCTGACAACCGACTTCTGCACCGGAAATCGACGCATTCATCTTAAACAGAATGCCGACCGCGCCTGATGCGAGGAAGAAACGGCTGTACGAATCAGGGCTAATCGGGCGGATAAACTGATCGTAATAGGTCAGCACCGCAGGAATGATACCGCACGCGCCGTTAGTGGGTGCAGTGACCACGCGGCCACCGGCGGCATTTTCTTCGTTCACCGCCATCGCGTACATATTGATCCAGTCCACCACGCCCATCGGATCGACATTATTTTTGTCCTGCGTCACCAGTATGCGCCGCAGCGCGGCGGCGCGGCGGTTGATTTTCATCGGCCCCGGCAGCAACCCTTCGGTGTGAATTCCGCGGGTAATGCCTTCGCTCATGACATTCCAGATCGCCGCAAAATGTTCGCTGATTTCCACGCGCGAATGGCCCGCCAGTTCGTTTTGCAGCATCAGCGCGGAGAGCGACAGACCGGTGTCGGTGCAGTGTTTTTGCAAATCACTGGCCGAGCGGAACGGATACGGACGCACGACAGGGTTTTCATCCTGAAGCCCAAATTTGCTGGCTTCGACGATAAAGCCGCCGCCAATGGAGTAATACGTTTGTGTATACAGCAGATCATCGCCGTTAAAGGCGCTGATGGACATGCCGTTTTCATGCAGCGGCAGATTACCGGTGTGGAAATTCATGCCTGAATTCGCCGGGAAATCGACCTCTTTGGCGCCCTTGCCGAGCATCAGACGTCCGGTGGCTTCAACCTGACGAATAAACCCAGGAATCGCATCAATATCAACGTCATCCGGCATATTTCCGGCCAGCCCCATAATGATGGCCAGATCGGTGTGGTGACCTTTACCGGTCAAAGATAAAGACCCGTAAACATCTACCACCACGCGGGTGGTCTGTGCGAGATGACCTAAAGAAATAAGTTCATCAGTGAATATTTTCCCGGCTTTCATCGGGCCAACAGTATGCGAACTGGAAGGACCAATACCAATTTTGAAAATATCGAAGACGCTGATCACGGTGGACTCCATGTCTGAATAGGATTACGGGAAATAACAGGAAAAGAGGTGCAGGAAACAGCGAGCGGGAATATTCCCGCTCACTTTATTTCTGTTTTAATGATTAACCAATCAGGCTAAATACAATGGCTGACATGGCAATCAGACCCATAATTACCACGAAAACATTACTGATGTGGCCGCTGTATTTTCTCATTGCCGGGACTTTACGAATGGCATACATAGGCATCAGGAATAATAGCATCGCAATAATCGGGCCGCCGAGGGTTTCAATCATACCCAGAATACTTGGGTTCAGCGTGGCAACCGCCCAGGCCGTGACTAACATGAAGATGCCGGTATAACGGTTGAGCTTAGGTAATGGAATTGTTTTCCCTTTGCTGCGCAGTGATTTAATCACCATGCCGTTAAAACCTTCACGTGCACCCAGATAATGCCCGAGGAAAGATTTGGTAATTGCAATAAAGGCAATAAATGGAGCGATATATTCAATCACCGGGTTAGAGAAATGGTTGGCTAAATACGACAGAATAGAAACGTTCTGCGCTTTGGCTTCCATCAGGTCTGCCGGAGAGAGGCTCAGGACGCAGCTGAAGACGAAGAACATCACCGTCAGCACCATCATGATGTGGCTAAATGCCAGAATGCGTGAGCATTTTTTCTCAGCGTCGTCGCCGTACTCTTTACGTTTTGCGACCGCAAAAGAAGAGATAATTGGCGAGTGGTTGAAGGAGAACACCATCACCGGAATAACCAGCCACAGGGTCATCAGCATGCCGTGCCCTACGCCGTTACCGGACAGGGAGACATTCTCAAAGACTGTGGTGTTCCAGTTTGGGATGAGGTACAGCGCCAGCGCCATTAATACCGCCACGAACGGGAAGACTAAAATGCTCATCGCTTTGACGATCAGATCCTGACCGAAATGCACCAGCGTCATTAAGCCTAACAACAATACCAGCGACAATAATGCGCGCGGAGGTGCTGTCAGATGCATCTGATGAGTAATAAAGCTCTCAACGGTATTGGTGATAGCAACGCTATAAACCAAAAGGATCGGGTAAATCGCGAAGAAATAAAGCAGCGTAATTAACTTACCGGCGGAAATACCAAAATGCTCTTCTACCACTTCGGTAATATCTTCACCGGCATTCTTCCCTGATAAAACAAATCGGGTTAATCCGCGGTGAGCGAAAAACGTCATTGGAAATGCCAGGATAGCCATAATAATTAACGGTATTAATCCGCCAATACCGGCATTAATCGGTAAGAAAAGAACACCTGCCCCAATTGCTGTTCCGTACAGACCCAACATCCACATGGTATCGGTTTTACGCCAGGAACTGACTGACTCTTTAGACAGCGTTCCAATAGTTGTGTTATCCATAATCCCTCAATGCTTATTTATAAAGTAATTCGTTTTCCCCAGAATGGTTGATGTTTTTTTCACTGCACCCGTCATCAAAAAAACCATCCTGACGGATAAAACATACCATTAATGCGGGCATGATACCTATCCGTAGCATAAAAATCTGGGTAACCGCGTGGCTTTGAGATCATGGTCACGAATATCCTAAAATAGCCGCCTAATATTCCTTTAAATTCCAAACCATTAACATTTTCTCCAATTTAATTTCATCAAAAGGAGAGGCTGATAACATTATTCTTAACGAATTATTTGTTATCGCCGTGACTATTATTTAATTAACGGTTGAAATACAAACAAGTTGGATTATTTAACGGCTCAGCCAGGCAAAATATATGTTCAATAAATAAACAATGCGAAAACGAATTACATTAAGACTTCTTCAGTATTCCCTGATGTGTCTGCCTCCATGTCAACAAATCAGCACAATTGTGCCGGTTTACGGGCAGATAAATTTTTTACTGACGCTTTCAGAAGTATTGCCGATAAAGTTATTCTTACGCCGGTGAAACAATTTTAACCGGATGAATCGCAGAGCGAGCCCATGGACAAAGCCCGACATTCTTTTTGCCTGTCAGTGAAGACGCATAACCGCCGGTTATTAAAGGCGATGTACGGCTTTGCCATGCTCATTTTTCTCACTATCGCCCCGCTGACGCAAAGCGTGGCAGAAACACGTGATGACGTGGCGCAGGAGGCGAGCGTCGCCCAGACCGTTAACGGGATCCTCAGCTATTCGCGCTGGCCCGCGGGGGAGGCTTCTTCCACTGCGTTGCGGCTTTGCATCATTCCCCCGGTAAAATTTGCGGCGCAGTTAACGCCCGATGGCAGTGCTTTCTCCGGCAGACCGCTCAACGTGATGACTTACCCTTTCGACAGCCCGATGCTGGCGACGCAGTGTGACGCCATTTACTCAGGCTACACCTCGCCGGAACAGCAGGCAGATTTAAACCAGCGACTCACAGGCCACGCGGTACTGACCATCAGTGAGCAGGATGACGGCTGTGCATTACTCAATGCCTTTTGTCTGGTGATCACCCCTCAACATACCGGGTTTAAATTGAACCTGGATACGCTGTCACGCAGCGGCGTGCGGGTAAATCCCGCCGTATTACAACTTGCCAGGGAAAAGGAGTAACGATGAAGAATAAAACTATTCCTGTTCCTGAGGTTGAACAGCCGCGCCCGCGTAAAACCCTGGGCGCTGCGCTCAACCGCATCCACGTTATTGTGATTTTGACGGCGATCGGCCTGGCGGGCTTTTTACTGACTTTACTGGCGCTGATTGCCCTGCGCTCACATGCGGAAAGTAATCTGCAGCTGACCGCGCGTGCGATCAGCTACACCACAGAAGCCGCGCTGGTGTTTAACGATGCCTCTGCCGCCCATGATTCGCTGATTTTCATTGCCGACCGGGGAGATTTCTCGCAGGCGAAAATCCTGACCCCGGCGGGCAATACCTTCGCCGAATGGCAACGCCCGACGGAAGGGAACTGGGACAAACTGGGGCAGTTCATCGGACATCTTGCTTTCCCGGATCCGGTGACGCTGCCGGTCATTCATTCCGGTTCGGTGATCGGCACCGTCTGGCTTACCGGCAACGGCACCAGCCTGCTCGGCTTCCTTCTGGAGACAGTGCTCAGCCTGATTGGCTGCCTGGTTCTGACGGCGCTGGTTGCGCTCTATTTCTCGCGGCGGATGCAAAAAGGCATCGTGGACGCACTCGGCCATATCACGCGGGTTACCCACGAAGTGAGCGCTAACCGCTCCTTTAATCTGCGCGTCCCTTCCGCGCCGGTTGCCGAACTGCATACGCTGAGTCAGGACTTCAACAGCCTGCTGACGGAGCTGGAAGCCTGGGAAAATCACATGAAAAACGAGAACGTATCCCTGACCAAAAAAGCGTTGCACGACGGCCTGACCGGTCTGCATAATCGCGCGTTCTTTATTGATACCCTCAATCAGTGCTTCAATCCGATGCGCCCGCCGCTGTCTCTGGCACTGCTGTTTATTGATGTCGATAACTTCAAAGAGATCAACGATTCACTCGGCCATGCGGCAGGGGATCGGGTGCTGATGGTGATTGGCGAACGTCTGTCGAAGACCCTGCGTGAAGGCGATGTGCTGGCGCGCCTGGGTGGCGATGAGTTTGCCATTCTGCTTGACCCGATGAACTCTACCGCCGAATCGGTGGCCTTTGCCGAACGCATTGTCGATACCATGAAAACGCCGGTGATATTGCTCAACAACAAGACGCTGGATGTTTCGCTGAGTATTGGTATCGCGCTGTCACCTTCACAGGCACACAGCGCTAAAGAGTTACTGGAAAAAGCCGATGAAGCGATGTACCGCTCGAAAAAAATATCAGGCAGCTGCTGGCATGTTTCAACAGGCATGCCGCTGACCGTCGTGACGAAAGACTAAAAGGAGTTAACACCACCATGCACGCGTATAACACATTGAAAACCTGGTATCAGTTCGCCGCGATGGGACTGTGCATTTTGCTGCTGGCCGCCTGCCAGACCAAACCCGCTGGGCTCACTGCGGAACAGATCGCTGTTTTGCAAAAAAATGGCTTCACGCAGACGGCCGCAGGCTGGGAACTGGGTCTGGATGCGAAAGTGCTGTTTGGTAACAATCAGGCGACGCTTTCACCGGAAAGTGAAAAAACGGTCGAAAAACTTGCCAGCGATTTGCTGCATGTTGGCCTGATGAAAGTGAATCTCGACGGCCACACCGACAACTACGGTGATGTCGGCTACAACAACGATCTGTCACTGCGCCGCGCCAACACCGTCGCCGCGGCCTTTGCTCAGGCCGGCATGCCACGCGCCAATATTCACACGCGCGGATTAGGCCAGAGCCAGCCGGTCGCCAGCAATAAAACGCAGGAAGGACGCGCGCAGAACCGTCGGGTGTCTGTGATTATTGTGGTGTAGCTATAACAACCCCACCAGATGCAGCGCGGCCTTGCAGTTATCCGTTCTGCGCCACGCCAGCGCTATCTGCGTCGTCAATGTCTGCCCGGCAATGGGCAGACAGCGCACATTATTCTCATCAATTTTACCGAGCGACGCCGGCACCAGCGCGTAACCAAATCCTGTCGCCACCATACTCAGCGATGACGTGATTTGCGGACACTGCTGACCATAGCGCGGCGAAAAACCCGCTTCTTCGCAGGCCGTCGTCACCGCATCGTACAACCCCGGCGATAAATCCCGTGGAAAAGTGATCAGCGCGTCGTGACGCAATGCCGCCAGCCGGACGTCCTTCCCCTGGCTGAGCGGATGCGTTTTCGGCAGCGCCACCATCATCTCTTCAATATCCAGAACCTTAAAACTGAACGCTTTGCTGCGTTCGCAGGGCAGACGAATAAAAGCCACATCGAGCGCGCCCTCGCCCAGCGCGGTCATCAGCCCTGCCATGTCTTTTTCCTGCGGCTCCATCACCATGCCCGGATATTTATCCCGAAAGCGATGTAAGAGCGAAAAAACCTGCGGATTAAACGCGGTCGAAGTCGCAAAACCGATGCGCAGCGTGCCGCTCATGCCACGGGCCACCGAGCGCGTGCGCTCAAGGGCGGCATCGGTCAGTTTGATGATATTGAGCGCCTCGTCGTACAGCACTTTTCCGGCTTCAGTCAGCTCAACGCCACGGGTCAGGCGTTTCAGTAAAGGGGTACCGATTTCATGTTCGAGCCGCTGGATTTGCTGGCTCAGAGGAGGCTGGGAGATGCCCAGTTGTTCAGCAGCACGGGTGAAGTGCCCCGTCTCTGCCACCGCCACAAAATAGCGCAGATGACGCAGTTCCATATCAAAAACGTCTCAAAGTGAACACCTCCTCATATTGGAACTCAGGGCGGAATGGCGTCAACCTTTAGTTAGCTAAGTTAATCATTCCATCCGGAGCTCTGCATGAAAAACCATTCCGATTCCTGTTCCTGCGTCGCCGATATCGCCCGCACGGCCACGGCGTTTAAGCAACAACATCCTGACCGCGTGTTGTATCAGTCATCACTGATGAGCGCCCTGCTCAGCGGCGTTTATGAGGGCGAGACGACGATGGCCGACCTGCTCCGGCATGGCGATTTTGGCCTCGGCACCTTCAACCATCTCGACGGTGAGCTGATCGCCTTTAACAGCAACATCTTCCAGTTGCGCGGCGACGGCAGCGCACGACGTGCCAGCCCGGAACAAAAAACGCCGTTCGCCGTCATGACATTCTTTAATCCCACCCATGAATACCACATCGAACGTCCGCACAGCCGCGAGCAGATCCATCACGTGATCGACGAGGTTGTCGCCAGCCAGAACACCTTCTGCGCGCTGCGCATTGACGGGAGATTCAGCCGGGTCGAGACGCGCACCGTGCCGGAACAGCACCGGCCTTATAAACCGATGCTCGAAGCCATCGAAGCCCAGCCGACATACCATATCGAACACAGCCAGGGCGTGCTGATTGGGTTTCTGACCCCTGCTTATATGCAGGGCATCAACGTCGCCGGATACCACGAACACTTTATTAATCAGGAACGCAGCAGCGGCGGCCACGTGCTGGATTATCAGGTGGAGAGCGGCACGCTGACCTTCGGCACCGTTGAAAAATTGCTGATCGACTTCCCGCATGACAGCGATTTCCTGCACGCCAATTTATGCCCGGATGATTTGAACGACGCCATCCAGTCCGTTGAAAGTTAATCACCGCCACATCGAAGGAGTGACACCATGAAAAATTCAGACAGTAAAACCGAGTGGAAATGCGGTGCGGATCTGGTGGTCGCGCAGCTTGAAGCCCAGGGTGTAAAACACGTATTCGGCATTCCCGGCGCAAAAATCGATCGCGTCTTTGACTCTCTGCTCGATTCCAGCATTACGCTGATCCCGGTCCGTCACGAAGCCAACGCCGCCTTTATGGCCGGCGCGGTTGGCCGCCTGACCGGTAAAGCGGGCGTCGCGCTGGTCACCTCCGGTCCCGGCTGCTCGAACCTTATCACCGGCGTCGCCACCGCGACCTCCGAAGGCGATCCGCTGGTTGCGCTGGGCGGTGCGGTAAAACGCGCCGACCACGTCAAACAGGTGCACCAGACCATGGACACCGTCGCAATGTTTCGCCCGGTGACGAAGTATTCCGCTGAAGTCACCTCCCCTTCCGCGCTGGCCGAAGTGCTGGCGAACGGCTTTCGCGCCGCCGAGTTTGGCCGCCCCGGCGCGGCATTTATCAGCCTGCCGATGGATATCGTCAACGAACCGGCCAGCGGCAAATTGCTGACCTCGCAGGCACCGGTGCTCGGCAGCGCGCCGCACGATGCGATCATGCAAGTGGCGCGCCTGCTGCGACAGGCCAAAAATCCGGTGCTGCTGCTCGGCCTGATGGCCAGCCAGCCGCGTAACGCCGAAGCGATCCGCCGTCTGCTGCATAAAAGCGATCTGCCGGTGACCAGCACTTATCAGGCGGCGGGCGTTATTGATCAGGCTTCCTTCCACCGCTTCGCCGGGCGCGTCGGTTTGTTCAACAATCAGGCCGGTGACCGCCTGCTGCGTAATGCCGATCTGGTGATCACCATCGGTTACAGCCCGGTCGAGTACGAACCGGCGCAGTGGAGTAACGACAACGCCGAACTGGTGCATATCGACGTCATGCCCGCCGAAACGGACAGCGATTATCTGCCGGACGTCGAGCTGGTGGGCGACATCGCCGACACGCTGGATCTGCTGACCGAACAGATCCATCAGCGCATCGATCTGAGCGCGTCATCTGTCGAGATCCTCGAAGATCGCCGCCAGCAACGTGAGCTGCTGGCTCAGAAAGGCCGCAGCCTGAATCAGTTTGCAATCCACCCGCTGCGCCTGGTGCGCGCGATGCAGGACATCGTCAACAGCGACGTCACACTGTGCGTCGACATGGGCAGTTTCCATATCTGGATCGCCCGCTACCTCTACAGTTTCCGCGCCCGTCAGGTGCTGATTTCCAACGGCCAGCAAACCATGGGCGTCGCATTGCCGTGGGCTATCGGTGCCGCGCTGGTCGATCCGGGCCGCAAAGTGGTGTCCGTTTCCGGCGACGGTGGCTTTATGCAATCAAGCATGGAACTGGAAACCGCCGTCCGCCTGGGCGTCAACCTGCTGCACATCATCTGGGTTGATGAGGCGTACAACATGGTGGCCATCCAGGAAGAGAAAAAATACCACCGCACCTCCGGTATCCAGTTCGGCCCGATAGATTTCAAAGCCTACGCCGACGCCTTCGGCGCCAAAGGTTTTGCCGTCACCTCCGCCAAAACGCTGGAAAGCACACTCCGCGCCGCCATGGACGTACAAGGCCCCGCCGTCGTCGCCGTGCCGGTGGATTACAGTGATAACGCGTTACTGATGGGGCAGCTGGAGATGGGGAGGATTTTTTAGGAGGGGATTAGCAAGACGTTAAAACGCCCTTGTTAGGGCGTTTTTTGACTTGCAGCGATCATGCTTTTTAATTCATCAATTGAAAGCGTGCGGTCTTTTTTGCGATGAATGATCCCATGGCAGTTAGCACAAACGGGAACGAGTTCCGTTTTATAATCCACTGCTTTTGATTGGCCAAACTCTGAAACCGGCACCACGTGATGAATATGGATAAAGTCTTTTGCATATTCTCCGTAGAAATTTTCGAAATTAAAGCCACAGGCATAGCAAGTAGTGCCGTGATAACTTTTAGCGAGTTTTTTTAGCCTCTGATCTCTTTCATAAATGGTGACAAACTTGGAAGATTTTTTACCTTCTTGGTAAGAAACCAGCGATTCTTCGTCAGCTTCATTTTCAACATGCACCGCTTCATTTTTAATATCGCCGATGATGTGGCGAGGTTCAGTTAGCGCGGCGGCTACGGCGATGTCAGCAAAGACATCTGCTGAAATAGGACGAACACTGAAACGCCAGTAATTGGATTTCTGCTGCTCAGGGATTTCTTCGTAATAAGCGCCAGCATTTTTAGCCAGCACAGCTTGCTCAAACTGCTGAAAGTCTGTCAAAACAGCATAAAGATGCCCTGCTTCATCGGGTTTGATTTCACTTATGCGGCCAATGCCAAAATAGTGTGGTTCACTTGATAAACGCTGTGAGGAATACTGTTTATTCTCGGGCTTTAATCTGCCCTTGTAATACACAAAACGCATGCCAGGGCGGAGTGATTTTTGATACTGCTTAGGAAAATGATATCGCTCACCAGTTTTATCATCCCACTTTGATACGTCATTCTCAGAGAGAACTACGCAAACCTCTTCATCCGCCATCTATCGACACCTGTTAGTTGAATCAATAGGTTGGAAGTATAAGGCGTTCTTGACTCCATACAACTCATGCATTTATTTTTTGAATAGTTTGACCACTTTTACCAAAGTTAGGCGCGATAACCCCCCGTTTACACGTTTAAATTCATCCCCTTTTCCAAAACATCTCGCAAAAACCAAAACTGCCTAAAAATTCCTATTACGGTATAAATCCCACGAATTAGGCTCTCTTCGCTGCGCCAAAAATTGCGAGTTGCCTTCCAACTCTCGCAACAAAACACTGTAAATACATACAGGCTATTTCTTTGAATCTTCAACAAAGATAGAGTGACCTCGCAGCGGCAACTTCCCGGCCGGAAAAGGGATTTCAACTCACTGACAATGGAATGATCATCATGACTGATACCGACAACACCGCATTCACCGCTAATTCCATCACCGTATTTCGTTCACTGATTTCCGAGCTGGACGTAGGACACTTTGCCGAGGCACAACTCTACGATCTCAGCGCGCTGGCGTCCGAATCAGCCGAAGGGTTGTGCCAGGGTTTACTGTGCCTGAGCGAAGGTCTGGAGAATTGCGAGACACTCCCCCCTGAAGGGATTGCGCAGGTCAGTGGTTACCTGAAAGCCTCGGCCCACCTTATCCCTGCGCTGTTCGAGTTGTGTGAAAAAGCCAACAACAATATGACTAAAACACGCCAGCTTACGGCTTATCCGATGAACTGACGCGCTGAGCACTGCAAAGACCCGGCAGCCACTGTAAAAAACGCGCTGCCGCAACCGGTTCCTACGCATAACAACTGCCCGGTTTGCGGACTGCCCACCATAAGCCCCCTTCAAGGTCTGAACAGCAAGGACTGATGACCGATACAGAAACCGCAGAACCCCCATCAAATACTCCATCAGCAAGCTGAACACACTCCCTTAAAAAAATGCGACTATTTTCCTCTTCAGCACTAAAGATTTGAGTTTGTTTGCCGATATTTGTTTAGCGCTTTCAGAACTCATGACCATCATGCCTTTATTCAGCCATTTTAAGAGGCGAGAACAAATACGATGGTCTGAAAATCGTCATTCTCTGAAGCGATGATAAATTGAGCTTTATGCTGCAAGAATAATGAACGACTCAGAATTTTAAAAAATTTATTACAGCAATAGTGTCTATGGACAGCACACTTTCTTGACGCTGCTCCATTCGATAATTTAAGGATAAAACGATGGCGAATAAGTTTAAGCGTAGCGCAACCTGTCTTCTTGTTTCTATGACCCTTCTTCTTGGCGGCTGTGCCAATACAGGTAGCTCTCTCTTATCTGGCACCAAACCCGATCCGCGACTAACCAGTGGCGAACAATCCAAGTTATTTAGTAGCTCAGCAGCCCAAGGCTGTGGCGTGGGCGCGTTAACGGGTGCTGGTCTTGGTGCACTGGCTGGTGCATTGGCTGGCGATAGCAAGAAGGTCTTGATCGGTGCCGCAGCAGGTGGCGCCGCCGGATGTGCTGCAGGTATCGCTACAAACTACTACCTGGACAGTTTGAAGAAAGATTACGCCACCACCGCAGATCGCCTGCAGGCGATGGATAAAGACATCAGCAAAGATACCGCTGACGTAGCGAAAACAAGCGCCGCCATGAAAGAGGTTATCAGTGATAACCATGCCGCACTGACCAAAATTAGCCTTCAGAAAGACAATGCTGGCTTTGATAAAGCCAGTGCTAATAAAGAACTGGCACAGGTTGATACCAATATCAAAGTCATGAAAGACAAAATCAAGGTCATGAAAGAAAAAACCGCTGGCTATAAAGTGGCGCTGCAGGATCAAAAAACGGACAACGCAGCAGATAAAGGCAAGTTGAAAACTCTGAATACCGAGTATAGCCAACTCAATGGTCAGATTACCGCTCTGGAATCAGAAGCGAATGGTTTATACAGCCAACGCCAGGCTATTTCACTGGGTTGATAATGACGGGCCGATATTATTATCGGCCTTATTTATGCCTATTGCCGTATGCGGCATTTTATTCAGCATTCTCAATTCATGGGTTACTTCATGAGAAAATACGTATTACTTGCTTCGCTGTTACTTGCCGGATGTACCACATCTCCTCAGGAGTGCGATTTACATGCTCAGGATCCCAGTTTTATTACCAAACTGAGCTGCGCGACCTCCGGTGGATATAGACAAAAAGTCGACGAGCAAGAGCACCAAATATTGCAAAGCCAGCGAGACAATAAAATTGCGCGACAAGACCTTGCGGATACCCAAAAACGGGAACAAACCTCGAGCCAAAAACTGACCGATGAACAAACCAGGTTAAAGGCGGCGCAATCCGATCTGGCGCAGACGCTCAAAAAACTCCAGTCGGGCAAAGTGAATAATAAGCAGCGCCAGCAAGAGATTAAGCAGTTGCAAGAACTGCAACGCCAATCTCAACAAGCCAGTAGCGCCAGTGAAATTACGGCTATTGAAAAGAAAATTGCTGACGCCAAAAAAAGAGTTGCCGCGCTTGAGCAAGCCAACACGCTTCAGTAAAAGCGCCGTTAGCGTGGCGCCCTTTTATGGCCGTCACATTGCTGGCCAGTGTCTGATGCCAATGACAACAACAATGAATCCGGGCTATGCAACGATTAATAAGATCAGTGCCAATTGATGATTCTACTCTCACTACCTATGAGGAAACGGTCGCTGTTATACACCGTTATCTTCCCCCTTCCCTTGCGCTACTTTATGCGACGGCACGCCGAAGTGCCGAAGGGAATCTGGAGTGGTGGACAGAGCGGCAAGGGCTTGCAACCCCGCAGTCAGCACTGAGCGACGCCGAACAACTCAAGGTCCAGGACAAGCGCCAGCAGTATCAGAATACGATTGCTGGCTTGATTGAACAGCTAAAAGCCCGTGGGGAAGCCAAACCGGCTCAGGCGTTACAAACGTTGCTCGCTCATTCACAGGAACTGACCTGTTATGGCGTCGGTGGCGAACCCGTATTAATCAACTGGGCAATCCCGGTACAGGAAGCCCCTGTACCTGCTGCGCTGGCTCCGGTGCCATGGTGGCGACGATTCCTGCCCTGGCTGTTGCTGCTGCTATTGCTTTTGCTTTTGCTGGCACTCGCCTGGTGGTGGTTTATCTGTCATAAGCGTCCAGATGCCGCCGTTCCCGTGCCGGTCGAAACGCCGACAGCGGTAACCGACTCATCCCCGAAAAATACCCAGTTAACGGAGAATAACCCGAGCATCAATCTCGAAAAAAGAAAAGACTTCGGGCGCATCAAGGTTAATCTGACCTGGCAACAGGGCCAGCATAAGGAGCCGGTGGATCTGGATATTGCGGCATTTGTTCGTTTTAAAAATGGTAAGAAAGGTGGGGTTGAGGCGCTCAGTAAATTCCTCGGCAATTACGACAAATCTCCCTATATGTTGTTGCAAAAAGATCTGCGTGGCGGCGGCGACCAGGATGGGGAATGGCTCTTTATCAACGGCAGTCAATGGCAGGAAATTGATGAAGTGCTGATTTACAGCTTCATCTACGGCGGTTCGGATAACTGGCAGGGCACTGGTGCCACTATCACTATTTATGTCCCGGATCAGCAACCTATCACTTCCACGCTGGTTAATGGAAGTGAACTCAATAATGTCGCGGCAATCGCCCGATTAAAGAATGTTGATGGCGACATCAAAGTTGAGCGCCTCAACAGCTTCTTCCGCGACCGGCAGTCACTGGATAAACATTATGGCTGGGGCTTCGAATGGACACCTGGTGCAAGCAAAAATTAACCACATTCATATGACTTGCGTGAATTAACAGCCTTAAAAGGTTTAGACAATGCGAAATTCGATTCAGGGACCCCTGTTACGTACCGGGAATAACTCTTCGTTTAAGGCTCTGGGTGAAACCGGCTATCCGGTGTTTAAGATGGCATTTCAGCTACGTGAAGCCATTTACCGTCTGGATGCCGGGCGCGACCTGGCCAGACATCTTGCCGTCCCGCAAAATGATCAGGGCGGTGATCGGACCGACTGGTACAGCAGTTTTTCCGGTGATGTCATTCCGTGGAGCGGTGCAACTGAAAGCGAGCGAGCCTCCGCACGTCAGCAATTCAACGATTTCCAGATGGCAGTACAGGCATTAAGCGAGCAGATGTTTAATGCAGAAAAAAGTGGCGCAGGCGGCGATCGGCGAGTGTTTGCGCAATTATTAAAATCGGTTGTCCACTTCCCCGATAATGAATTTCTGTATCTGGTTAACGGGGTGCTGGTCATTACTTTTTGGGGCTTTATTCACCCCACTGGCGAGCAGCATAATCCCATGCACTGGTTACAACCTTCCTCAGTACCAGTGCAAACACCCGTACCCCCATTGGCTCCGCCGATGTCGCAACCAGCATCCCCCGCTATTCACATTACCGAGACAGAGAAACGCACCCGACGCTGGAACTGGCGCTGGTTGCTCTGGTTACTTGTAGCCCTGCTTTTACTTGCACTGTTGCTGGGATTACTCCGTGGGTGTGTTCCATCCCTCTCACTCCCAGGTCTGACAGGATTCAACGGTGAGAAAAACCTCAATCAGCCAGTCAGCGATGCCGGGAATAGCAAAACCTTAGAGGGAAATATCCCTGTAATCCCCAACGTGAATGTCCCGGTGAAAACCGTTGAAACCAACGCAGCCATGCGCGCACCGGTAGATGGTTCAGCCAATGCAAATCAGTCTCCGCAGGGTGCTCACGCTCCTGCTGCGGGAGCTGGCACCCCTGCCCTGGAAGCAACTGATACTGCCAGCGAGGGGCATGAACCGTTGAGCAATAGCGAAGCCCCTGATACTGAACCTGCGCCTGATATGGTTCCGCCAGCCCCTACTGAGACACAAAATAACGCGTCTCAGAAGCCCGCTGTGGTTCCCAATACCGTGCCGCCAGTGATACCCGTTCAGGGTAAACCACTGACGCTTCCCGCCAACTTACCTAATGGCCCGGCTCAGTTTCTTAACGGGCAATGGCGGGTCAATGGCGGTATTCAGGACAAACTCACTGGGCGCCCTTTGCAATTGCAATACAACTTTGACAAGGGTAATGGCTCGGTCAGCGTACGTCAGTCAAATGGCGTCACCTGTATCGGCGCGGCCCGAGGGAGTGTGCAACAAGGTGCACTCAACATTACCAATCCCGGGCAGATGAAATGCAGCGATGGATCAAACTTTATTGGCCCCCAAATAGAGTGCAAATCGCCAGCTTCTGGTCACGCCGATTGTGTCGGCAACAATGATGGGGACAAAACTTTCCCCATTCGTATGCTTCAACCCAATACTTAAACAGGGACGAATTACATTATGTTGCCTGAGATTGTTTCTTTTGATCGTCAGATCACACTGGTCGGTGACTCCGGAATTCAGTTTATGGATTTCGGCTTAAACCTCAAACGCCAGCCTGCGGGTGAATTTGTCAAACTCGCAAACGGCGTACTCACTCGTCTCATTTACAACGAGCAGCGTGATTACTATTTTTATCAGCCGACACCTGACAACATCGAGAAGGCTAAAAGCCAATACGATGTTCCTGTCGAGCAGAGCCTTAAATTGCTTGATAGCGTCTGGCTGCCTCTTCCTCTGTTTCGTTTTAGCCTGCCGAATATTTACCAGGAAGGACCATTGAACTGGGCACGCTTTCGTATAGTGAAACTGCCTGAACCTGATATGGATGGTCATAGCCACCGTATGACGCTGGCTATCGATACCCGCATCATGGCAAAACAGCAATCAGCAGCCGATCTCAGTCCAAATAATGAGGACGTGAATGCCGGTGCGACCTTTGCAGTGGCTACCGCCACCTACGCGCTCAACTGGTATCTGACTCAGGACTGGGTAAAAGACTGGCTGATCGAAGTCTTTAAAGAAGCCAGCAAAGGCCGGGACATCGACGAACGCGAGGATGAGATAGCTCAGCAATATCCGCTGGCGCACTATCTTAATCTGCTGGCGTTAATGGCTCTTCCGCTAGAAGGGCTGCAAACCCAGACAGAGTCCTCTGTCGAACTGCCACAATTTAAGATGATCGCCAATCGGGAAGTTAACGCCATCAAACCGATCCCGGTCGATCTGATCCTTGATGTGGGTAACTCTCGTACCTGCGGCATTTTAATTGAAGATCACGGACAGTCAGGATCCGGGTTAATGCATAATTATGTGCTGAAACTGCGCGATCTTAGCGCTCCCGAACATGTCTATACCGAACCCTTTGAAAGCAAGGTCGAGTTCTCACAGGCATTTTTTGGCAAAGATCATTGCTCGGTGCGCAGCGGCCGCCACGACGCATTCCAGTGGCCGACAATAGCCCGCATTGGTGGTGAAGCCAGCCGTTTAGCCTCACGCCGTCGGGGGAGCGAAGGCTCGACAGGGTTATCCAGCCCCAAACGTTATTTGTGGGATGAGAAATTTTACAGTCAGGGCTGGCGCTTTAACGGCAGCTATGTGCAGGATACCAACCCTCTGGCGACTGCCGCCCCCTTTGCCAATTTAATTGATGAAAAAGGCGAGGCGCTGCACACCATTGAAGACGAGATGGATCGCATTCCGGTCTTCACACCACGCTACTCACGCAGTTCCCTGATGACCTTTATGTTATCGGAGGTATTGACCCAGGCAATCAGCCAAATCAATAGCCCGGAACAGCGTATTCGCGAAGGCCACGCCGGTCTGCCTCGTCAACTTCGCCATATTATTCTGACTGTTCCCCCTGGTCTGCCGATGGCTGAACGCTGTATTTTTGATGAAAGAATGCGTCAGGCTGTGGGTTTAGTGTGGAAATCTCTGCGGTGGCATACCGGTGAGAATGATCCTTATGCCGACGAACTCGAAGACCACAGCAAGGGGAATATCAAGATCCCACTGCCTAAAATCCGCGTGGAATGGGACGAGGCCTCCTGTGCTCAGCTGGTGTATCTCTATACTGAGATAAACCAGAACTTCGCCGGTCACCCTGAGGTGTTTTTCGATACTCTGGGTCGCCCGGATCGTCAGGATCGGGAAACCATTACCATTGCGTCAATTGATATCGGCGGTGGCACCACGGACCTGGTCATCACTGACTATCGACTGGATCGTAATGGGGTTTCCGGTGGCGGCGCAAACGTGCATATCATCCCCCACCAGCGTTTTCGTGACAGCTTTAAAATCGCAGGCGATGACATTCTGTTAGATGTGATTCAGTCTTACGTACTTCCCGCTTTCGAGTTATCACTGCGTGAAGTGGGCGTACGCACAGTCGAAACTCTGATGTCCCAGCTTTGCGGTTCACAAAACATCAGTGCCGCCGAAGCGGTGCTGCGTCAGCAACTGAGCTTACAGTTGTTTGTGCCACTGGCTCTGCACATATTGACCCTTTATGAGCAATATGACCCGCAGAATGAACAGACACATTTGCTCATCAACCAACGTGTCAGTGAATTACTGCCTGCTGGCAGTATCAGTGAAGAGGTTGAGGCCTTTGTACGCAGAGAAGTGCAAAAAGCGGGTGGTCCTAATGATTTCAAACTGGCTGACATCAGCCTCAATCTGACGCTTGCGAAGATGCACAATGATTTGTGCTCAGGTAAGTTCAACATCGATAAAGTCCTTACCACGCTGTGCGAGGTTTTATCCTGTTACCACTGCGACCTGCTGCTGCTTACCGGTCGCCCGTCACAACTGCCAGGTATTCAGGCCATCGTCCGTCGCAATTTGCCATTACCTCCGGGACGCATTTTAGCGCTGCATAGCTATCGGACAGGTACCTGGTATCCGTTCCATAAAAACGGCCATATTGACGACCCGAAGAGCACCGCCTCAGTCGGCGCAATGCTCTCGCAGCTGTGTGCTAACCACAGCATTCCCAACTTCCATTTCCGCATCTCGGCGCTGAAACCCTATTCGACCATTCGCCATATCGGCATCATCGATATGGATAACCTGATCCACGATGCCGACGTTGTCTATCGTCATATCGCATCAGAAAACGGACAGATTAAATTGCCGGTGATTATGAGTCAGGAGGGGGAGGCCACGACGCAAAGCATCGTCATGCGTGGCGACCTGCGCTTAGGTTATCGCCAACTGGACGCAGAACGCTGGTCTGCAGCACCTTTATACACACTGCGTTTTAGCGAGTCGGGACGTGAAAAATTCTCCAAAGCGACATCCATGGACAGCGGTTCCCCGTACCTCAAAGTCAGACTGACCATTGATAAAGGCAAGGCTGCTCGAAAATTGGGGCTTATCAGCGATCGCCTGACCATCGCTGATGTAAGTAGCAATACCGACAAAACTTTCAGCAAAAATGATTTAGAGCTGGAACTCAATACCATGCCCGATACGGGTCTGATTGACAGTCGACACTGGCTCGATAGCGGGAGTGTGAAAAAGTAATGAACAACGATCAAAATACTCTGCAACAAGGTTGGGCTGCTATCGCTCAGGGTTGTCAGGATGCACTGAGTTGGGTTGACAGCGCGCGAACAAGCTCTCGCCGCCTGGACAACGAAGCAGACCCGCTCAACCTGAATTTACTGCGCACCCGCAATCTGGCGAACAGCCTCACTGAGGTCTCAGCTACCCCGATGACCGTAGGTTTCTTCGGTATTTCGCAAGCGGGTAAGTCCTATCTTATTTCGGCATTAGCAGCGGGCAGCAATGGCGAGCTGGAAGCACGATATGGCACCAAAGTGGTGGACTTTATTAAAGAGGTCAACCCGGTAGGTGGCGGCAAAGAGGCGACCGGCCTGGTCACCCGTTTTACCCGACACGCGCCCGATGCCCCAGTGGGTTACCCGATCCCTTTGCGTCTGTTCAGTGAAATTGACCTGGCAAAAATCCTCGCCAACACCTGGTTTAACGACTTCAACCACGAGCATCTGAATTACAAAATTGACGAGAATCGCATTGAAGAACGCCTGCGTCCTTTCCTGCAACGTGCAGGCCAGCCTGTCGCCAATAATGGTGTCAGCAGTGAGGACGTGGTGGCGCTTTGGGACTATCTCAACGCGTCATTCAAAAAGTCAGTGGAGAAGCTTGAGCACGCCTGGTGGCCACTAGTGCTTAAAATCGCACCAGCGCTCAACCCGCACGAACGTGCGGACCTCTTCTCTCTGCTGTGGGGTGAACAGCCTGAACTGACCGAGACCTATCGTTCACTGGCCAATGTGCTGGCGAAACTCAACCACGCAAAAATGGTATTTGCTCCCTTAGAAACGTTAATCGATCACAGCAGCGGCAGCATCATGAATGTCGACAGCCTGAATCGTCTCGGCTCGCATCAGGATCTCACCGTCGAAATACGCTTCTGGAAAGAGAATCAGCAAACCGGTAGCGCAGTATTGTCACAATCTGAGCTGGCCGCGTTGACCTCTGAACTCATTTTTCCGCTGGCGGAAGTCACCAATAATAGTGTGATGGAGCAGGTCGATTTACTCGACTTCCCCGGCTATCGCGGGCGACTCAAGCTCCTCGCCCTAAAAGATGCCGCTCAGGATGGCCTGAATCCGGTATCGCAACTGTTGCTGCGCGGCAAGGTTGCCTACCTTTTTGAACGCTACACAGATAACCAGGAAATGAATGCCCTGGTGGTGTGCGCCAGCTCATTTAAGCAAAGCGACGTTTCCGACGTTGGCCCGGTACTTACACGCTGGGTAGAGAAGACTCAAGGTAAAACCGCAGAAGAGCGCGGGAACAGTAAAGCCGGTTTGTTCTGGGCCATTACCATGTGCGACATGCGCATCAGTGACAATCTGAAAAAAACAGAAAGTCAGTTAAAAGAGGCCTGGGAAGGCATGCTGCATATGACGCTGCTGGAACGTTTTGCCTCTTACGACTGGTTAAAAGAATGGTCACCCGGCAAGCCGTTTGATAACTGCTTCCTGGTACGTAAACCTGGAATGGATAACCCCTTCCTGACACTTGAAAATGAACCCGGCCAGGAGAGTCTTAAAGAAGTGGCTCTCGCTGAACGCTATCGCGATGTGCTCGATACCATGGGCCGAGTTTTTATCACCTGCAATAACGTACGCCGTCACGTTGCCGGGCCGAATGAGGCGTGGCAGGCGATGCTTAAGCTCAACGATGGGGGGATCTCCCGCCTGACCGAAGCTTTGCGCGGTGTCGCCCATCTTGAATTCAAATTAAAGCGCCTGCGTGAGCAGTTACTCCAATGTCGCAATGAAATAGGAGATCAACGCCTCGGCCGCTGGTACGAACAGGATGGTGACGAACAAAGCGTTAAAAAACAATCCATTGCTAAAGAATTATGGAACGGTTTTTCCGCCTGTCCGCACAGTCTGGGTGAGATGATCAGCAGCCTGGATTTGCCCTCTCATGAACTCCACAATATCTATCTTAGTATTCGCAATCAGGATCAAGAGCCGCAAGCAGGCATTGAGCAGCGTCCGCAGAATGCCTTTGCTGCTAATCCATTTGGCAATAACCCCTTTGCCAACAATCCGTTCGGCAATGCGCCTTTTGATGTGCAGCCCGACGTGGTTGGATCCGGCCCTGTGCCGGAACGCGTAGGTCGGGATGACGAGTTTGCCCATCAGACATTCAAAGCCTGGGTAGCGCACCTGAGAGAGCTGCCGCTGCAAATTACTCACTGGCAACAACTGGGGATGAACAGTGAGATGATCAGTCTGTTATGCGAAGAGCTGATTACGGCGGCCACGCGTCTTGATCTGGAGGGCATGTTAAAACGCGCTCTGGCAGGCCAGGAGCAGGCGGGTACACGTCGTGAGCATTTGCTGGCGCGTCAGGTGCTGCGTGCCCAACTGGCAATCCGTGACTTTATTGCCTGGTTTGGCTACCTCTCTTTGCCAGAAGAGCAAATTCCCCATAGCTATGTGGGTGAGAAGAAGAAAGTCTTTGCCCGTCAGGTACCACTTGACAGCGATGAGCTACCTCAACTGGCCTCTGTCGCCCCGCAGCCGGGTGTCGCCTATATGGGTGACTGGTTGTCGGCATTAATGAAAATCATCCTGGACAATGCGAACCATAGCGCCACCCGTGACATATCCGTTGAACATAACCGGCAACTTGGCCAGATCATTGGCCAAATGAAACAAGAGAACCTGCCATGCTAGCTAAAATCTTTCCCTGCCAACCCGCAGAGCCGGGTACTGCGCAAATGATGATTCGCCTGCGTGGCGAAGAGGAAGTGCTGTCAAATCTGACCTTTAGTCTTTGCAACAATGAGCAAAACTATCTGCAACCCGACAGCAACTGGAGCCCGGCGCCGCACTGGTTTACCATCGAGGGTGGCTATCCATTTAACAAGGGTAGTGGTTTTAGTATTGGCCCGAGCTTGCTTGACCCATTGCTGGCGAGCGCAAGTCAGGTACAAATTCAGGTCAGGCGACCGTCGGGTGAAACCCGTAATACAACACTACAGCTGGTGCGCGATGAGTTGTTCTCATCTGATGCACGTGGAGAAACAGGCAACTACAGCGGCAGTAGCGTGTTGACTCCCCCCGTTGCGGCCCCAACACCAGAGCCTGTTCCGGTCGCAGAACCCGTGCCTACACCCGCAGAACCGACGCCTGCTCCATCCCAGCCCAAACGCAATGTCGCCCTGGTTGCGATGATCGCTGCCGGCCTGCTGGTACTGTTGATTGCCGCCGGGGCACTATGGTGGTTTATGGGGCGTGGCAGCGATCCTACTCAACCTGCCACCGCGGACAAACAATCCGAAGTCTCTGCCGCAGCCCCGGCAACAGCGCAAGTCAAACCCGATGCCAGTGCGTGTACGCCAGCTAACCTGGCAAGCCTGAGTGAACTCGATTTTGTGCAAAACTGTGTGCAACAAAAGCTCGACAGCGACAAGTTGTTGACCGTTATTCAGGCAGCGAAAGACGCCAAGAAATGCGGTGTGGCCCAGCGCCTGTACGCCAACCGTGCTCAGGGGGGCGATATAAAGGTCGCTCTCGCTTATGCCGGTGAATACGATCCGCAAGATCATAAGCCAAGCGAGTGTTTCAAAACCGCCGATTCGGATACCGCTGCTTACTGGTATGACACCGTGCTGCAAAACGAGCCGGACAACCAAAAAGCGAAGCAACGCCTTGGGGAGCTTAGAAAATGATGAAACCGCATTTTCTTCGACTGGCTCTGCCCTTATGTGGCCTGCTTCTCGCAAGCCAGACGTTGGCAGCAGAGGGTAATAAACCTCTGCTGCAGGAAGGAAAGAAAACCTTATTTCAAAGGGTTCTGACCACGCCTGGTTGCAAACTGGGCACCACGGCAGGCGAAAATAAGGGTACGTTACAACCTGCATTTAGCAGCTTTTATGTTTATCAAAAAGCGGATGTAAAAGGGCAAAGCTGGGTCGAGGTTGGGCCTGACAGTTATGGCAAGACCATTGGCTGGTTACCGCAGTCATGCACCGTTGACTGGAAAATGCAACTAACCCTGTCCTTTACCAACCCTGCCAACCGTGACCGGTTAGTATTTTTCAAAGATAAAAAGAGCCTGGATGATATTCTCTCTGCTCCTGATCCCGTCTCGGTAGTTGCACCCTTGCGTGCCCATCTGAAACGCGACGGGAGTGCCGATGGCGTCGTCGCCCAGGAGCCGGAATACTTTGTTGACCTGCAAAAGCAGTTCTACCTTTTACCGATCCTCAGCGGTGAAGAGGTGATGACGGAAAGCGGGTTCTACACCCGTTTACTCAACGTTGCCTCCGTCAGTAAGGCGGATCCTAACGCCAAACAGGGCGATGATATCAACCAGCTTAAAGGCTTTAATGCCACGGTGGTTTTCGTTATCGACTCGACCTTTTCGATGGGGCCATACATTGAGCGAACAAAGGAAGCGGTCAACAAAATTTACGACAAGATCAAACAGGAACACCTGCAAGAACAGGTTAAATTTGGTCTGGTTTCATTCCGCTCGAACACCAAAGCCGTGCCTGGTCTGGAATATACCTCGAAGATCTTCGCCGACCCCAATCAGGTGAAAGATGGTGAGGATTTCCTGAAAAAAGTCGCGGGCCTTAAAGAAGCCAAAGTATCCAGCTCTTTGTATGATGAGGATGCTTATGCAGGTGTACTTTCTGCTATCGATAACATTGACTGGAGTCCTTTCGGTGCGCGTTACATCGTCTTAATCACCGACGCTGGCGCCATTGAGGGCAGTAATAAACTTTCCGCCACGGGTCTTGATGCCAAACAACTGCGCCTGGAAGCAGGTAACAAAGGTATTGCTATTTATACCCTCCACCTGAAAACGCCTTCAGGCAAAGACGACCATGCAAAAGCGGAAGGCCAGTACCAGGATCTCTCCCACTTTGACAGTACGCAGTCCAACCTTTACCAATCGGTCGATGCCGGCGACCTAAAAACCTTTGGTCAGCAGGTTGATACTCTGGCGACCGCTATCACGGAACAGGTCAAGTCGGCCTATATGGGCGATCCGGCGATCGGCAGTGCAATCTATTCTAAAGATGAGGGAAAAAAAGCGACTTCAGAGGAGAAATTACTGGGGGATACCGCCTTGATTGGCCATGCCATGCAGTTGGCCTGGCTGGGTAAAAAGAACGACACTCAGGCGCCGCTGGTGTTTAAGGCCTGGATCAGCGATCGCGACCTTATAAAACAAAACATCCCGACCACTGAAGTCCGCGTACTACTTACCAAAGGGCAATTGAGCGATCTGAGCGATGTGGTGAGTCAAATCCTGCAAGCAGCTAATGAAGGCATGATCTCGCCGGATAAAATGTTTGAGCGCTTACGTACCGTCGCCGCCACCATGGGTGCCGATCCTAACCAGCTGAAGCAGCAGGAAAACACCAAAATCAACGATCTCGGTGTTTTAGGCGAGTATCTTGCTGATTTACCTTATCGTAGCGACGTCCTGAATCTTGATGAAGAGACATGGAAAAGCTGGGATGGCTTGTCGCAGGAGAAATTTATCCGCACTCTTGCGGCCAAACTGCGCCATTACCAAAAATATAATGCCGATGTTGATCGCTGGGTTGAGCTCGCCAAAGGCAGCGATCCCCGCGATCGTGTATACCCTGTACCGCTGGAAATGATGCCCTGATGCTATGCATAGAAGATTTGTGTGTCGCACGGGGGCACGGTGCTCAGGCTCATCATGTCTACCTGCCGCAGCTTACGCTGCGACCAGGTCAGGTAGTGGCAGTGACCGGTGAAAGCGGCTGTGGAAAAAGTACGCTACTCGAAGCGATCGGCTTATTGCTGCGCCCTGCCAGCGTCGGGCGTTTCGAGTTGCATGATGATAAAAAATGGGATATTGCGGCACTCCTCAATAGCAATCAGCAAGCGGAATTGGCCGACATTCGCGCCAGGAGTCTGGGATTTGTACTGCAAAATGGGGGGCTGCTCCCCTTTCTGAGCGTGCAGGACAACATAAGGCTTCCATGCCAGTTGCTAGGCAGGGTGCCGGATAAAGCCATGCTGAGCCGTATCATCGATGCCCTTAAGCTTGGCCCACTGCTGAGCAAACACCCGGCGCAACTGTCATTTGGTGAAAGACAGAGAACCGCGTTTGCCCGTGCCATTATGCACCGCCCCGGGTTGGTACTGGCCGACGAACCCACCGCCGCACTTGATCCCTACAGTGCGCAGCAACTGTTTAGCCTGTTTATCGAACTGGTGGCTCAGGAAGGCATGATGGCGCTGGTTGTCAGTCACGACTGGCCGCTGGTGCAACGTTTCAATTTACCATGTTTAGTTGCCCGTCTTGACTCAGATGCATCTGACCAGCCTGGAGCACAAGCCAAGAGGGGAACCCACTTTGTCGTTTAACCGAACCCTGCTGCTGTGTCGCCTGGCACTGCAAGATCTGTGGCATGATCGCATTATCTCTTTTTGTATTGCGTCCTCCTTGGTCGCGGTTATCGCCCCACTCTTGCTGCTGTTCGGTTTACGGTTTGGCATTGTCAGCCAGTTGCAGGATGACCTGGCCAATGATCCCCGTAATCTGGAAATCAGGATGCTGAGCAGTGGCAGTTATGATCAAGGCTGGATAGAACAGTTGCGCCAACGTTCCGACGTGGGCTTTGCGATTGGGCAGACACGTTCACTCAATACCCTCGCCGACCTGCAGGTGGACAGCAGCCATTTCATCGAAAATGCAGAAGTGATTCCAACCGATCTCGCTGATCCGCTATTAGGTAAACTTGAGATCCACCATGAGAATGAGGTCGTTTTAACTCAGGAAGCCGCACGAAGACTTGCGGTTAACGTCGGCGATACCCTCACCCTGCGCGTGAGTCGTCAGCTTGAAGATCGCCGGGAATGGGGGCGTAAAATTCTGACAGTCATAGGCATATTACCGCCGACGTATTTCAACCGGGCGGCCCTATTTACCCAGCCCTCGTTACTGCTGATGCTTGAGCATTTCAGAGACGGCTACGCTATCTCAGCCCTTGGCGTGAATAGCGGCCAGCCGATAAATGACAAACCACCGCTTTATGCCCGCGCCAGATTGTATGCCAAAAGCATCGACCACGTTGCCAGCCTTGAGCGCGACCTGAGGGCGCAACGCATCGAAACCACCAGCCGGCTGGCGGATATTCAAAATGTAAAAAGCATCAACCGGGTGCTGGGAGTCATTTTTAATACCATTGCCGCCACCGCATTTATTGGCTGTATAGCCTCTCTTATCGGTTCATTTATCGCCAACGTCGATCGCAAACGTAAACATATTGCCGTACTGCGTCTTCTGGGCTTCACCGGCCCGGCTGTGGGGATCTATGTGATGTTGCAAGGTTGCCTGCTCAGCCTGCTGGCTTATGGGGGTGGTTACAGCATCTATCTTATCGCCAGTCAGATTTTTAACCGGGCGTTGGCAGCTAGCCAGGCGACCGGGCAGATGCTTTGCAAAATAACCTTAGAGCATAGCCTTCTGGCAATGGCAATCACGGTGGTGGTAGCACTACTGGTTGCCAGTATTGGGGCTTATCGGGCTATTAATATTGAACCTGCGCAGAGCCTGCGCGAGGTGTGACCCTGCCCACCTCATTTTTCAGTCAACTGATGATTAGCGGAGATTGTTTGTGACCTTAACACCTTCCACACTGCCCTACTGGTTAGCTCTCGGCCTGCTCGCCAATGCATCCTCTGCGCTGGCGGAACCCTGGGCTGCGAATACCTGGAATCCTAAGCCGGATGACGAAGATATCGTCTTACCTATGCCCTGCGAAGGCTCGATGGCGTTCCGTCGGGTCGAGATCCCCATGGCGGGTCCTCTCGATGATATGCCCATTACGCTGGGCCAGGATGGAGGAGACTGGGGTGTCATCGAACATAGCTATCCCGCTTTTATCGCAGGAAGCTTCACTGAGGCAAAAAAAGGTAAGGGCCGTTATTACCTTATGGCTAAATATGAACTTACCACCTTGCAATATCAGGCATTAACGGAAGGCACCTGCCCCACGCCTTCGCGTAAGCTCAGTTTACCCGTAACTGAGATGAGCTGGTTTGATGCGGTGACTGCCGCCGATAAATACAACCAGTGGCTGCGCACCAATGCTATGGATAAGCTGCCAAAAGAAGATGGTAATGCTGGCTTTTTGCGCCTGCCAACCGAGGTAGAGTGGGAGTTTGCCGCGCGTGGCGGCCTGAAAGTTAACAGCGCCGAGTTCCGGGATCTGCATTATCCCATGGATGATATTAAGAACTATGAATGGTTTTCAGGTGCTCAGTCTTCCAATGGAAAAGTACAACTTATTGGACTGTTGAACCCTAACCCTCTTGGCCTGTACGACATGCTGGGTAATGTTTCAGAGATGATATTCACCCCTTTTTATCTCAATAAGTTAAACCGCTTGCATGGTCAGGCCGGGGGCTTCGTTGTTCGTGGCGGTAACATCCTTTCTGGCTCTGCAGAAATCCGCAGCGCAGCGCGTAAAGAAGAGAACTATTACAACCAAGCGACCCCTTTCACCAGTAAAACGACGGGCATGCGCCTGGTGCTGGTTGCGCCGACCATCACCTCAACCGATAAAGTTAAACAACTTGAAAAAAGCTGGGAAACCTTAGGTGCGGAAAACCAAACTAACGAAAAGAAAACTGATGAAGCAAAAGACACAGCCAAAGCGCTAAGCAGTCTCGCATCTAATATCGATGATGCTGTCCTGAAACAAAAATTAAAAGATTTGGAAAATCAACTCCGTGCCAGCAACCAGAAGCAGCAGGAAGAGCGCGATCAGTCAATCCGTGCCAGCTTGAATTTAGGCTCCTTCCTGTGCACCAAGTTACAAGATGACGGCCGTTTCCTCGATTTCTTAAATCATAACTACGAACTGCTGTGTAAGGACAAAGACGCAAGTGATGTCAATTGCGCCAGCCGGAAAGCCAAGCTGGGCGAGCAATCTGACAGACTCCAGCAACTAACGGGCTACTACGCGAGCAGCCTGGTCGATTCGGCGACGCTGTATGGGCAAGATGGACTTAAACGTGAAGTCTCCGTGTTTGAGCAAATGCTGACACTTAACAAACGACTCACAGGCCTCAAGCCTTTCCTGGCCGCACACTGGCAGAATCAGCATAAATATTTGGAAAACGGCAAGATTGATACGGCAGGCTGGCTGGAAAGCTGTAAGCAGACCAACGTAAGCCATTGACCCTTACTCTTGAGTTTTGAATAGCCTGCAATCATGACGATGCCCTTATTGCATTGCCCAGTCTTCGGATAACTGGCTGCACCAGTCCACCAGCCAGCCGGGGATGAATCCATGAGTGACACACCATTACAGCAGGCATTTACCGTATGCCAGGCGAATAAAACCACCTGGCAGAATAAAAAAGATGAATTGAAAACTGCCGAAACGGCGGTGGATGAACACTTACAGGCTGAGCCCTAACACTTCCAATCGTATTGCAATCTTCTTATTCATCGGAAAAACCGCCCTATGACTACAGCAGGGCGCGGCAAGAGGCTTATCTATGCAATTTAAGAAAATAAAGCGTGGCGTTATCCATGATGGCAGGTGGGTCAAAGCAGAGTTATATCCTCTCCCAGCATCGCTGCGTTGTTACTGCGAGGGCTGCTTAACCCCCCTGCATTTTCGAATCACGCATGCGGAAGGTCGGTTTTTCGAACACGACCTTGAAAATAGCGACAGTAACCGTTTAGAAGAATGCTCCTATTGGCTTTTAAAGTAACCTGCTTTTGATGTTAAATTGAACATATCAAAATCAGGCAATTACATAAATTAATGTTCGGGCTCGTGAAATCGCCATTATACTCTCAGAGACTGAAAATAACTTGAAACATACCTACTTAATTAGTTTTTGAGGTTTTGCAAAACCAGTATTTTCGTTTATAAAATATAGTCCGCCATCCCAACGATAGGCCGTAATATTACCTAGATCATCTACACTGATGTTTGTGAAAGGATTCCCCTCAGAATCATACTCACTATAAACCTGCCAAATTACTTGAGCACTCGCATCAATCAAGTAAACATTTCTGGCGCATTGCTCTCTGCCATAGATGCTTTCCATATCGAGCCGATCATATAACACTACTTTATTTCCATCTTTTACACTTAACTCGTTCAAAATATGGTCAGTCATTTCAATAATCTCATTTTAAAGGTATTGGCTTACCAAATGATGCCGTTGATATACGATCTAAAAGCTCATACTGAACCCCACCAGAACTTGATGCTCCAAACTGCGGCTGAGGTGCAACTTTCCCAACTTGCATTTTGGTTCCTGCTGGCACAATAACTTCAGCCATCTGTGTTGGAACTTTAGGCAATGCTAAGTATTGCTGAATTTGTTCTGGTGTAATTCCTGAAATTTCATCTGCGCGAACTAGCCAACTACCAATTGGATTATCTTTAGTCGAAACCCTGACGAATTCAAGATCTTTTGCCGTGGTAAATGTTCGAACCTGTATTGAAGTATCGTAGGGAGTGTAAGTACCCCACCAAAACGGCCCATTCACTTTTAGAGATCTTCCGACATACTGATTATGTCCCCTGAGGAGATCGCTATGCGTAAGATCCGATTCACCGAGCACCAGATCATCGCCGTCCTGAAATCAGTCGAGGCTGGCAGGACCGTTAAAAATGTCTGTCGCGAAGCCGCTATTTCCGAAGCCAGCTACTACAACTGGAAAGCAAAATATGGCGGGATGGAAGCCGCTGATATCAGAAAAATCAAAGATCTTGAGGACGAGAATCGTCGTCTGAAGCAGATGTTTGCCGATCTGAGTCTGGAAGGTCGGGCGCTGAAAGACATCATCGAAAAAAGCTTTAAAACCAGCGATAAAGCGTGAGCTCGTTAGCTATCTAACGACGCAGTTTACGATGAGCATACGCCAGGCATGCAGGACGTTATCGCTGAGCAGGACGGTGTTTCGTTATCAACCGAATACACGACGTGATGAAGCGGTGATCCAGAGGCTGACCGAGGCGGCTGAACGCTATCCCCGCTACGGATTTAAGAAGCTTTTTCAGGTGCTTCGCAGGCAGGGGCACGTCTGGAACCACAAGCGCATACACCGGATTTACTGTCTGTTGAAACTGAATTTTCGTCGTAAGGGTAAGCAACGCTTGCCGGTGCGCAATCCGGCTCCGCTGGCAACGCCGGAAGCACTCAACCAAAGTTGGTCGATTGATTTTATGCACGACGCGCTGACATGTGGCCGACGTTTTCGGACTTTCAATGTCGTTGATGATGTTAACCGTGAGGCTTTGGCGATAGAAATTGACCTGAATATCCCGGCGCAGCGGGTCGTGCGGGTGCTGGAGAGGATAGTGGCAAACCGTGGATATCCGCTGAAGATGCGGATGGATAACGGACCGGAACTGATATCACTGGCTCTGGCGCAATGGGCCGAAGAGCATGGCGTGATGCTGGAATTTATCAAGCCGGGTAAGCCAACACAGAATGCGTTTATAGAACGGTTTAACCGAACATACCGGACCGAAATACTGGATTTTTATCTGTTCAGAACACTGAATGAAGCACGGGAAATAACGGAGCGCTGGCTGAATGAATATAACAGTGAGCGGCCCCATGAATCCCTTAATAACCTGACACCGGAAGAATACCGGCTGATGGCTGAGAAACCGGAAATCTCAAAAAGTGTGTGGAACTAAAGCTGGGTTACTTACGAATGCACCTCTACTTTAATACCCGCGTCGGAAAGTGCCTTGAGCAGAGCCGGAGTCGGGCCAACAAGACCTGTGACAGGGCTCGTGAAAAGGTTCCATGTTACACCATTGACCATTCCTCGATTCAGCAACTCGGTATCTTTAGCCACAGCATCAATATTTCCTTTGAGCGACGAATATACTTGGCTCGGTTTAGCAAGTTTGGCAGCAGTCGTCGTATCAAGTGTTTTGGCGCTGGTCGCTATACCAGTGGTCTGGTCAAAAAAATAAAATGTCTTGAAGTTCGGCGGTAGTCGAGAGCCTGCTGGTAGTTGAGTCCTAAGATAATCCTCCCAAGGCATTCCTTGGCCTTGAATACCGTTGCCCCCACTCAATCCCGGTAGTAGCACGGTCTACCGCACCGCCAGTTGCTTTTGTACCAACTAATCAGTGATAACCGCTTCTACCTCTCCGCCCCGAATTATGACTCGCCCCCAATCGCCAGATAGAATATAAGCACCATCATCGCTAACAAAACTGTCTATATTTCCATAGTCCAAATCACCTGTACTATCTATAAACCCTATGAAGCTCCTATCAAGCCATTCGATAGAGTCCGCGCTAAAAAAACGCAACAAAACCTTGCGATAGCAATACTGCTCTCCGTTTTTTGGTTCTTCATATTGTGGGTGATTCTTAGTAAGAACAGCCTCCAGTTCAAAAATCAGTGATCTTGCCAACTCATCAATTGACAAAACGTAGCTGTCTTCGAGATAAAAATTTGAGAGCGATAAAATTTCAGAATAGTTCATGTCGGTTCTCACAGGTCGAAGTCAATTGAGGTGTGATTGTCTGGGCTTTTCCTAGTTACCGGATTACCAAAGGCATCGGTTCTTTGGCCTGTGGCATCCTTGAACTCAACATGTGGATCAGAACTGCCTGGCGCGCGCGAGCTCCCTTGTTTGATTGTCACACGAGGAATGCCATTCTCGTCAACGTATTTGAGGGGGCCACCATCTGTCTGAGAGGGCTTCCAGCCTTGAGCCTCCGCGTACTCTTTTAACTCACTTGCTTTTGGCGTGCGACCGGCTTCAAAAATGTTATCAATGCCTTTTGCACCCCTTCCAACTCCAATCCCAACACCAATGCCCAACCCCGGCGGAACTATTTCTTGAACAGCATTCTCAGGGTCATCCAGGGCACGAGGTGCACCTGTAAGTATCCCGTCAAAACCGCCCAATGACTACCGCCGGGCGCGGCAAGAGGCGCATCTATGCAATTTAAGAAAATAAAGCGTGGCGTTATCCGTCCAGCCCAGCGTGCCGATATTGAGACTGTTTCGATCGAGGCAATCACAGCGCCGTTGAGTTGCGTAAGGGTACGTTATGCCAGCGTTCTTCATGAGCAACGCGTCACTAAAATGAACACGCATTACAGCCGCACTGACAGACTGCATCTGAAGGGTGAATGGTTAAAAGAGGCAGGGTTTGCGACTGATACGCGTGTTATCGTCGCTATGGAGCAGGTGCAACTGGTGATCAGGCCTGCTGAGTAATTGATAAAAAGATCCCGGCAACTTGGCCGGGATCTTTTCAGTTCATTTGTTTATATATGTGTTTCAGCCATTTTTCCGAAGAACGCCATTCGTTATGGGTAATAATAGTTACAATCAATTTTGTTAAGCAGTATGTCCTGTAATTCATCTTCTGATAGAGAAAGTGCCAGCAAATAATCTATCTCTGCTTTCATCGGCTGCCGCTCTTCCGCAGTCTCAGTAGCCTTATAAGCTGCCAATGTTTCATTCGCATTACCAAACAGCACCTCAAAATCTTGGTTAAGGTAGAACCTTAATAAATATGATAAATAAGGGTATTTTCGTTAATATTCATTAAGTTGTATACTATTCTTTAATCCGTATCTGCCATTCTTTGTGGTGAACGACTACGTTTTTCGGCGCCCTAGCGGGGATACGTGGGCAACAAAATTGCCGTCAGACAGGCTGCATCTGTGATGCAAAAGAATGGTTGCGGGGACAAACTCAGGAACTGTGCGCCTCAAATCCGGATTCCGAGTCAGAAAATAGGCAATTGGTTGATTTTTTAGCGCCTCCGAAACCATTCCCCTTCACATAAGGCTGATTAGCCCTAAAAACCTTGGTCAGGAGACATGGCAAAAAATCGATTGAGGGGCCTAACCATCAAGAAAACTCTATTTTACAATCTGATAGAGGGAACGAGCGCCCATCAGAAATAACAAATTGTTCACCTTCGATTTGAGCGAGTAATAGAGCAAGGCCATTTGCACCTATCTCAATATCTTTTTTCCAACCGTTAAGATCACCATGATAGGAAATCGCGTGAAAAAGAGGACCCGAGGGCGGGGTGACTTTGCATCCTCGATCATTTACCCCACCTCGAACGGCATTCGGAGGTTCAGAAAAGCACGTTACGTTATTAAATTGTTTTCGGAATTTGTTTTTCCCATCATCCGAAAAATAAACAACTTGCTGCCCATCAACAACCGTAACACCAGGTACACTTCGAGAGTCCGATTGCTCAATTTTTCCGCCCAGAATTTTTTCTAAAGCCTCTCGTTCACTAGTCATTTTACACCTCACTTTATTACTGGAGTGATTACAAACTTAAAGTTTGTGACACCCGCATTAGTAAATACCTTCGAATAGTAAGTAGCTAGTTCCGGACTGTTCGTATGATAAATGGCACCACCATCAAAACCAGAAGAGTATTTCTTCGCCTGATCTACCATTTTCGTCTGTTCAGCTACTGCCCATGGCTTCGAGCCAGACATGCTTTCTGGATTCCGAATAGAGCTAGCCCAGTCGTCGACAAACTTGGCCTCAATAGCTGTAGGCTTGCCGCCAATAACAGCCACTTCATAGGCGACAACGGAGCTGCCCGCCACGGTCAGGTCGTGTCCCGCGCTGGCCGATAAATTACCGCCCGCGCTGACCGTGCTGGCCTGGCTGTCGGTGGTCTGTGTACTGCTTTTCGCCGTGGTTTTGCTGGTGCTGAGCGCATTGCCGGTGATGTTAACGTCGTTCAGCGCCACCAGTTGCAGGTCACTGCCCGCCGTGAGCCGGCCAGCGCGCCGGAGATAGCCGTGCCCGCCGTCCAGAACGGGCTGCCAATACCGTATTTTTGCTCTGCAGCGATATATTCCGGTGAGTTCTCCAGCATCTTCTGCTGGTCTGCCTCCGAAGCATGACTATACGCATCGGTACCCGACAAACGTGCAAGCGCATCACTTTTGGCGTTGACCTGCGCCTGCAGCACCATGTTCTGCATCGTCTGCGCGCCAATCTCGCTGATGGCCTGAGCGACTGCCTGATTTTCTTCTATTTTTTGTTTGTCAAAAATCTTGTCGATATGCCCGTTGGCGTTCTCCGTATCACGGCTCAGCGTACTCACTTCCTGTGTTTGCTGGCCGGTATCACGCACCGTAATACTGCCAGCGGCAACCGCAGAGCGGGTAGTACCCGATGCGCTGCCGCTAGCGTTGGTCATCACAGGCAGAACGCCGCCGACATTCTTCGCTTTAGCATTATCATTCGAGAAACCGGCGCTGACCCCAACGCTGCTGGCACTGTAGCTCGCCTTGTTCTGGATATCGTCCCAGCCCAACGTCTCGGTATTCAGGCTGTTATTGGCCGCATCAGCGGTCGAGGCAATCGCGGCACCGTTCAGTTGCGTATGGTCACCGACGTAGATGTCATAGCCCTGATTACCGGCAAACAGCCCGCTCTGGTCGCCCACGCTGGCGTATTCACTTTGGGTTTTAGACTTGCTCATACTCAGGGAAGCGGAGCCGGTCATCGACCCAAAGGTGAAGCTGAATCCACCGCTGATGCTCTGCTGTTTACTCTGGTAGTCGTCGGTATCCTGCTGACTGATGAGTGTCAAATCACGCCCGATATTTGCCGTGATTTTATCGCCCAGCGCCTGCGCTCTGGAGAGTACGGTGTCACGCCCGCTGCTTAACGACAGATTGTCAGGCATCGCAGAATTATGGGAACCAGCAGTAACAACCAAGCTAACAGCAAATAAGAAAGGCTACCGCAGATAAAACAGTACCGGCGCAAGGCCGGTGTTGAGGATTAGTAATGATCAAGAAAACTCTATTTTACAATTTGACAGAGGGTTCGAACGGCCATCGGAAATAACAAATGGATCATCTTCTATTCGATATCGGTAGACCTGCTATCACTCACAGAAATTGGGATGTTGGTTTCCGGTTCAGAACTGCGCCTTGCACAAACTGAATTTTTAAATATTCTATTGCTAACAGTTTTCGATTATTTTTGGCTTTTCAGGTCCACACCAAATTATTTTTCGATAAACCCCAGCCAGCATTTTTTGATCCCTTAATAACTCAAACACGTCGGCGGGACACCAATCTGGTCCAGCCGAAAAAAAATCCCTGCATCTCGTAATTTTTCGAATAGCTTTGCCTTAATGACTTGATCGGGAGCCATTAATGATAGTGTTTTTTGTTCCTTGCCGGACACAGCGACGAATCCTAACTCTTCAAGAAGTTCAATCACACTATCATCTAGGACTTTTACTACTATTTCCGATAAAGCGCCTTCGGAAACAAAGGCTTTCGTAACAGAACTCATTTCACTATCACCGTAGTAATGGTTTTCACTTTCGCTGAATCAACCGTCGAAATTGATTCGATAACCATCTCCGGACGTCTATTTAGTGCGCATTACAAACGTGGCAGAGATGTGTTTTGGGTGTGCTAATATCTCAGGCATCGCACCCATGGCAAACATAATTAGGGCAATCATGGACAGCAAGACACTCAACGAAACAAGTAAATTTCTAAGTTATATTTTACGTCATAAACCTGACACCATCGGATTGCAACTTGATATAGAAGGCTGGGCAGACATCAATTCTTTGATTATCGGCGCGGCGAAAGAAGGCCGCGTACTTGATCAGACAATAATTCAGACAGTAGTAAATAGCAGTGATAAGCAACGTTTTACTCTCTCCGAAGACGGCCAGTGTATTCGTGCAGTTCAGGGACATTCAACACCAGACGTGAACCTTCAACATATAGAGAAAAAACCGCCAGAACTCCTCTATCATGGCACTGCAACACGCTTTCTTGAATCTATTCTTCAGCAAGGATTGATTGCAGGTTCACGTCATCATGTGCATTTATCGCAAGACATAACCACAGCCGTAGCTGTCGGACAGCGATATGGAAAGCCTGCGGTGCTAAAAGTTGAAGCCCTGCGGATGCACCAACAGGGATTCAACTTTTTTCAGGCTGAGAATGGCGTATGGTTAACGAACCATGTCCCCAATTTTTTCATATATCAGGAATAGCCTTTGTCTTTGTCTTCGACTTGCTCGGCTTTATAGCGGGAAGACTCTTCTTTGGCAGCACTGAACCATTCAGAGAAACCAGAATAAGACAAATTATCCCAAGGACTTAACTTCGGTTTTGAATAATCATAAATCCGGACACCCGTAGTGCCTTCCTTGCCTCCCCCATCAAAACAAGCAAGAACAACCCAGCCATCATTATACAGCCCTGACTCATCTTGAATAATTGCAAAGGGAACCACGGCAGCCCCTGAAAACTTCAAAAGCATCGAGCTGTAATAAAAAAGAGAGGTCGCCATATCTTTCGATAGAAGCCGCCAAGGCTTTATATCTAAAAACTCATCAGCTAAAACCACATCTAAATAACCAACAGGGAATTCAAAACTATTGGGTAAAATTGGAAGGTCGTACAAAAAAGGCTTCATTATTTAGTAGCAAATCGCCGTATGTGTAATTTTCACCCGTTTCTCCGTCATTTTTATTGAATGAAAAGCTATTTTGCGAGAACCGAATATCATCAGCCGCATGGAATGTGACACTGCCAGCGCCTTTTGCACCCACATCGGCAGTAACTGACGTCGCTTTTCCTACTCCGCCAATCCCCGCAACTCCCACCTGCGCTAGACCATAAATTCCCGCTGAGTAAGCAGGTGAAACACCTAAATCTTCAAGTCACCACGCACCAATGATTTCTGAATGACAGTCTATAACAAAGAATCGTTTTTAAAAAACATCATTCCAATCTAAAAGATTCCTATTTGACATATCGAGATGAACTTGCACCCAGTTATTTTCACTCTTAATAAAGATCTCCTTTAAATACAGCACGTTATCCTTACTTAATGGCTCAGTCAATATATACCCCTTAACTTTTACCGGATGAAATAGCAGAGGCCCCCCGCCATTAAATAATATCCTCCCATCACTTTTAAAAATATCTAATAGACCTTTATTTTCAATTAACAACCTAGGAGACTTTAAGTACTCACTATTTTCATCATAATCAATTAAATAAAAATCCTCACCTATACTTACTAACCAAGCAGATAAAGATATCAGCTCATTCTGTATGGATGATTTTATTAGCTGATTTATACTCATCATTTTAGTGTCACCCCATTACCAGTCATCTTACTATATAAAAAATCGGCTCTAATACCAGCAGAACCATTATAAGGATCTCTTATCATATAGTACCCAACTCCGTCAATCTGCTTGTAAGAATCAACTACAATGAAATGCCCTTGACCGCCAGCAGTTATTGCCACTATCGATGGTATATTATTTGAACCTAACTCTTTCAATTGATTAGGAGTTAAACTTGTTGTTGCTGTGTTTTCAATTCCATTTTTAGATAATACAGCACCTATTTCGTTAGCATTAACTCCTGTAGGTCTGATATTATTGAACTGTTTAACAACCGAATCTAAATCGACCACATTTCCATTATTATCACTGATAATCATAGCACAGCTCGTTGGACCACATAAATTACTCCCCCCAGAAAAATGAGATGTTTGATTAATATATGATCCCTCAGGATTATATCCTATCTTAATTTTAGCTTGGTATACATCTCCTGTTCCAGCCCCATCAATTAAATTTCCAGCATCTACTTTTGTCGTGCCCGATAGTACACCGGTTCGAGCGTCTAACCCCGATGCACCAATTTGAGTCAGGCCGTAAATCCCTTCCGAGTACTCCGGAGAAACGCCCAACCCTTCAAGCAAATACGCGCCACTGGTTTTCTGACTGATGCCTGACAGGAAACTGTTAGCACCCGCATTAGCCGTATCTATACCTGATGCTGCCAGATAGCTGCCAGCCAGACAAGCCACGCCGGTCGTGCACATTGCTATGCCGCCCAGCGCCTGCAGCTCTCCTCCGGTGGTTTGCGCCAAACCACCTAAACGCGTCCCCACACCGTAGTGGGATAGCGCATCCCCGGTTTGATCACTAACCGAATACCCGAACATCGGCAAACTGGCGCTGGCATAGCTACCCATTGCATAGATCAGTTGGTTGCCGCTCTGTGATGCGAGTAGCGTACGCTCACTGGCATAAGCATCACTGTTACCTAACTGCTCCAGCGCCTGCGCTTTCACATAATCCGCAGAACCTTCCGCAAACTCAGCGGAACATTTCACCAGCGCACAGGCCGCCGCTTTCAGACGCGCTTCTTTATCTTTATCCCCCCCGGACAGTTGCTGGATGCGGGCTACTTCATCCGGGTGTAACTGGCGGTTATAGCGTTCAGCAGCCAGTGAGACGGCTGCGCCGGACTGTGCACCGGTCGTTCCGCCAATAATTCCGCCAATTGCACTACCACTTAACGTGGCGGCCCACTGGGTGATAGCCCCTCTTTCATTGCGGTCCAGTTGTGTGTTGTTACTCAGATAAGTATCGACCATCTGACTAAACGCTTCGCTGCTCATCCCGGCCAACCCGCCAGCCAGCGCATTGCCGCCGCCGAAACTCGCCTGGATTGCACCTATCACACCGTGGATCGCGGCTTTTTCGGGGCTATTCGGTCCCCAGCCCATCGCCTCACCAAGTTCACCAACAGCCAGTTCGCCATCTGCATTGGCCTTCAAACCCCTCAGCCGTGGTTACATTACCGTGACCGTGGAACCAGGGCTTCTGGTGATCCAGCCTGTGGCTGCTAAATAACAGGTAAAATACCCCGGCTCACGAATGGCCGGGTTATTTACTATTCAACCACAGTTATTTGTGTATCTAAGGATAAAACGCTGGCTGGTAATGTATGAAGGATAACTTTTATTTTTTCAGGTATACCCTTATAGCTGATTCCTATCTTCGGCTTTGCGATCAACTTATAATTACCATCATCTTTAGCATCATGACTAAAAAGCCCTCGCTCAGCCATATCAATAAACGATTTTAAATACCTATTGCGTTGATCCTCATTGGAAAAACTGGGTAAGTTGCCTCCAACAATCTCAATCTCTGATACTTTATCAAAAGAATGAAAGTAATCATAAATTGCTTCATAATTTTCTGTCGAACTCTTCACCGATTCAGGAACTATACCTTTCCCACCAGTTGCAAAATGAGCAATATAACCATCCTGATAAGCGGAAAACCAATCTAAATCATTGGACTCAAGAAACTCTTCATCCATTTCCATTATTCTGCTCCAAACATATTGGTACAGTTTTCACAACGAGGAACAACCTCACCTGTTCTCGGGCGAAGAGCCGGAGTGAACTGAATATCTTTAATTTTTAAGTTGGGATTGCTCAGAAGTAATTCATTAGCAGCCCTAAATTCGGCACAACGACCTAAGGTATTACCGCACGCAGTTTTTACTCCTAAACCACCAAGCTTATCTGCATAGGATTGCAATTACCACCGGGCTGAAGCTAGAGGTTATCACGCAGCCGGGACAGCTGATCATCCAGCTGGCGACTGAAGAGTAATTAGCTGACGTATAACATAAAACCCCGCCCAAAAGGGCGGGGGCTTTTTATTAGATTAACCTTTGCAGCGACTGAGGGCTAACCGCAGACCTGCGCCTATTTCAAACGTAGTGCTATCGGCACAAAGCACAACATAATCGGTTTCATTGAACCTATCACCACTCCAAGCTTCCAATTTTTCATGGAATGAAGGGCGAATAGTTATTGTATTATTGACCAAATGGACACCACATTTCCGCATGTTTTTGAATAATGCACTTTTAGTTTTATAGTCATATTTATCCATCAGCATTGCTATCCATATTCTATATTTTTCTTTACCCTTCTCTGGGTCAAAAAATGCTGCACGCTCTTCGCGATCAGTCAAACTTCTACTATCTGATAATGCCTGTAATATTGTCTCACCAATAAGTCCCTCTTCAGCATCGGGAGAGAGTAGATGGGATGGATACAAAGGATCTCTTCCGATCATGCCTAGTCCGGAATAGGTGTCGATACACAAAAAGGCATTTGTAATAAATACATTAGCCCAATAGTCCTGATTTAGATTAAATTTCATTATTTCACCTGTGTCACAGTCACTTTAATGCCTAGACTTTCTCCATATACAATAGCACGGTTTATTTGTGTCCATTGGTCAGAACTCGTCTTATCTGGAATAGCTAGTTTGATTTCTCTAGTTGAGATCATAGAATTATTTAATTCCACTCCAGAACGAGATGCTTCTTTAAATCCAGCAGCATCATCAATATTTTTCTTAACCGAGCTGTAGAGCTGGTTTGGTCGATTAAGCCGGGACATGGTCTGCGTGTCCAATGATTTTACACTGTAAGCTGCTTTGGAAGAAGCATCATAATAATCGAATGTTTTAAATCCTACAGGCAAACGATCCGCCGTACCAGACAGCGTAGTTCCCACATAATCCTCCCACGGCATACCTTGTTTTATATTACCCTCTCCCCATTGCATGCCTATTTCGGAAGCTTTAACCGTCGCCGTCGCCGTATTACGGCTCATAAATGAAATTGCAACTTTGGTTAAATCTTTGACCAACAGCCCACCGGAAGCAAGCATAGCCTGATTTTCCGGATCAGACACAAATGCAGAAAATTGTATCCAGCCTGGCGTATTAGCATCGATTTTTGCAAGATCCTGTCCATTCCACTGCTGAACATAGGCTTTGGCTTCTTCATTGGTCATCACATCAACACCAGCGCTGCTCAACCAGCCCGGGCGCTTCGCCATTTCTGTACCACCTTCGGCAACTTCCTTATCCCACGCGACTGCCCCTGCAGGATTGTTAGCTAATGTATCATCGAGATTATTGCTTTGCTCATCACTGACTTTCTTCCACTTATCAATCACTGCCGTACAGTCACCACCGGAAGCTTTGCAACTCTGCATTTCTTTATCGAAAGTGAGCGCCTGATTTGCACTTAAATAGTTATTCTCCACCGCCGTCTTCCCTGCAATCCCCCCAGTCCCTGCTGCAACAGATGAATTCCCCGCCACGCCGCCCGCCAGTCCTGCGGCCAGCGTGCTTAAGGCACTCACATTCGCCTTTTGCTCATTCGTCAGGTTTTCCGGTTTTACCCCCGGATACAGCTCTTTCGCAATCAGCTGCGCCGCCAGTTCGCCGGTCGCCGCACCCGCTGCGCCGCCGGTCACGGAGCCGCCCTGCAGATAGGCAACTACCGCGCCGGCAAGGGCGTGCCCCGTAATATTCTCAGCCTGATTAACGTTGCCTTTGGCGTCTGTGGTCGCCGCCTTCACCGCCAGGGACAAATAAGGTGCCAGCCCGCCCGCCAGTGCCTGACTCATGTCACCACCGGTTAAGCCTGCCAGCGCGCCTGATATCGCCGTGCCCGCCGTCCAGAACGGGCTGCCGATGCCGTATTTCTGCTCAGCAGCAACGTTTCCCGGCGAGTTCTCCAGCATCTTCACAGGCAGAATCGCTCTGGCACTGAGTTATCTCATGAGCACGCGCTTTGTTGTCCGGCAGACTCAGCGCATTATTCTCAAGCGCATTCTTACCAGCCTGTGCACCTTCTAGCGCATTGGCACTGCTGTCACCGGTAATCACGCCAGCAAGACCCGCTGACAAGGTTGATATCGCAGCTACCCGGTCACTACCTCGACCAGATTGTCCGGAGTTTAGTATTATGATTTTATAGTAAAAGAGATAAATAAATTATCGCCTTTCAAGCCATTAATATGCTCTTTTGCATATTCAGTAGCTTCAATTGGATCAGATGAGGAGCTGAACCAATCTGCATAAAAGTTATTCATACCCCCATCACTTCCACGCTGATAAACATCACCACCTAAAACTAACCAGCCATTTTCTTTAAAAATATCAAGAGCATCATTTGATGAAGATATAGGCAACACTGCCTCATTTAAACCATTTTCAAGTAAGCTATGTCCGCAACGGGCATATAACTCTAAAATTTTTCCAATCATAACTTATAGCCCTCTTTATTTTTTATCCTGAACAAAAAGTCGATGATTAATCGTCCCATCTGGATTTCGTATATATTCGAAAACACCTTCACTTCCTCTGTAAGTACCAGGTATTTCGAGCTTCCAACGCTTGACACCATCACCACCAGTGATCTCGGATACCGTACCTTGTCCAGCATATCCCTCGACTGATTCAGGGAAAGAATGATAATCTCCCGAAGATGCTTGTTGGCGTACTTTATCGGTATATGTTGTACCATCTAAAAAATTACCCGCATTAATCCCATCCTGTGACTCTGATATATAGTTCGAGTCATTCTTATCTGCTAGCGCAGGTCTAGGATTAATATAAATACCATCGTTCTTACCGGGCTGGCTTTCCGGTGAAATAGTAATCATGCCTTTATTATCACCAGACAGATCCGGCGTAATCAGTGAAGTCCCTTTGTTCTCGTCCGGAACCGGATTAAACAGGTTCCCTCCCGTCAGATCATCATTCACCGGCACGGTTTGAGTTTTGCTTCCTGCACCGTCTGTGTGTTGCTGGTTCTGCGCCGCAACTATCGCCATTATTACACAGACATCATTCGCCAGACAGTTCGCACCCAGCCCCTGTTTCACGGCTTTCGTTAGCGCAGCCTGATCATTCGCATTACCTTTACCGCTTTCGGCTATCGCCGCAGAGCTCAGGGTTTCATACGCTAGCATCTGCTGAACTAACCCGATACCGACCATGTTATTACTGATTTCATTCTGGCCAGCCTGCGCCCCCACCATCGCATTAGCCGAGTTGTCGCCTGCCAACCCGCCAGCCAACCCTGCCGCTGCGGTTCCCAGCGCAACCAACGTTTGTTTCTGGCTTTCACTTAATTGGCTTACTGGAGTATCACCATACAACGCAGTTTTTATCGCTTCGCCCATTAATGCCATAGTCGCAGCACCCACTGCCCCCGCAGCGGCAGAGTTACCTTGTATTGAGGCCAGTGCGCCAGCTACGACAGCATGGGCCATTACCCGACTGGCTTCATCCGGTGCAATCTCCTTGATAACTTCCGCCAGATACGGTGCACTCCCGCCTGCAATAGCCTTGGCTAAATCCCCACCGGCCAGCCCCTGCATTACCGCCGTGGCAGCCTGTAATCCCTGCTGAATAGCACTGCCCGTACCGTATTTCGCCATTTCAGTTTTGTAGCTGTCGGTATTTTTCAGTGCAGTAACATAAGCATCACGCTCTTTCTCCGTAGCTTCCGGCCCCGGTTTTTTGATCCCAGGGTTGTCGGCATGAGCCTTTTCCAGCCCGTTGATATCGCCCTGCGTTCGCGCAATATCCATCACCTGTCCGCCAATTTCCCCGATGAGCTGAGCCTGTTTTAAACGGTTCTGCTCTTTTTCCTTATCAAATATCGGGCTGATGCTGTCGTTGGCATGTTCCGTGTCGCGGCTGAGGTCTTTGATATTTTGCTGCTGAGCCGCGGTGTCACGCACAACGATAGTGCCGTCCGACACGGCTGACTGACGGATACAAAAATCCCAGCTCAGGGGCCGGGATTAATCGATTAATAATCAGAGTAATATGTAATCTGGTAGGCATCCCCTAATTCGACCTGAAGACATTTAGCGAGTTCACCACCTTCATGGATAAAAGTTAGTTGATCTTCCTTTGTCGCAAAATCTGACGACGCTGGATCTTCATCATTTAATATTGAGTCATATTTTTCCGACCAGTTATTAAGCCTCTCCTTTAATTCATCTGAAAGAGGTAAACTTTCCGGATCAATATTACCAACCTCTCCTGGAGAGTTATTCCACAGCGGAAAGGAGTAATAATCTGCCATTAACTTTATTATTTTCATTTTACTCTCCCGGTAGGATTAGCACCTACCATAAAACCATTGCTAGACACAGTAATTGCGAGGCGGTGAACTTCACCATTTATGACAGTTTCATATATAGGACGCCCTGTACCTTTCCCTTGATACCCAACAATATTCCCTTCTGAGACAGCTTTCATCACAACGTTAGGAATTTGTGCTTCAGATACACCGATATTCGCAAAGTCTTTTGCATGTTCGTCGATGATGTGCTGCAAACCGGCTTTGCCATTACCGGATTCGAGGAAAATGATTTTCCCATCAGAATTTTTTGCAACTTGTACAATATTTTCAGGTGTGTATTTTATCCCCTGAGAAGACATTTCCTTCAGCAACGACGCTTTTACATTGGCTTCTGTACTTATATTTCCTAGTTTACTTGCTGCCGCGCCACCCATTATCGGCGTTACCGAAGCAATAATGATATCCATTCCCTGCTTCGTTTCGGCGTAACCTTCCGCAGTTTTACGGTCTACCCCCAGAACATCCATTGCATATTGCGTCAGCGCATCCTTTACCTGTTGCTGATTCTGCGCATCAACGCTCGTGATATTCAATAGATTAACTATTTTCCCGTACGAGTCCGCGTACATATCACTGATTTTATTGTTATATTGGCCGGTTTCGTACTCGCCCTTAGCCGCTATAACTTCAAGTCTTGCACTGGCACACCCCGCACTTCCGGCCTTGCCATTACTGCACGCATCAATAACCTTTTTGTCGCTGGCGATATCTTTCTCACGCAGGTCGTTTATCTGTTGCTGTGCCTGCTCACGCTCCACCGGATCTTTAATGTTCTGGAGTTTTTGCTTCGCCAGCTCCAGCTTCGTCTTTTCTTCCACGCTGAGGAAGTTATTCTCCACCGCCGTCTTCCCGGCAACCGCACCTGTCCCTGCGGCAAACGACGAATCCCCGGCTACGCCGCCTGCCAACCCGGCGGCCAGCGTGCTCAAGGCGCTCACATTCGCCTTTTGCTCATTTGTCAGGTTTTCCGGTTTTACCCCCGGATACAGCTCTTTCGCAATCAGCTGTGCCGCCAGTTCGCCGGTCGCCGCACCCGCTGCGCCGCCGGTCACG
>NZ_MJIB01000003.1:272403-278008 GCF_003697865.1 Rahnella sp. Larv3_ips
TACCAGACGTGAACCTTCAACATATAGAGAAAAAACCGCCAGAATTCCTCTACCATGGCACTGCAACACGCTTTCTTGAATCTATTCTTCAGCAAGGATTGATTGCAGGTTCACGTCACCATGTGCATTTATCACAAGACATAACCACAGCCGTAGCTGTCGGACAGCGATATGGAAAGCCTGCGGTGCTAAAAGTTGAAGCCCTGCGGATGCATCAACAGGGATTCAACTTTTTTCAGGCTGAGAATGGCGTATGGTTAACGAACCATGTCCCCGTTTATTTCATTTCGACGGAAAATTAACTTCATGAAAGTTCATTAGATAAAAATACATCTGCTGCAAGCACATGGAACGTAAGGTTCTCTGACAAAAACTGAATGCTAAAATGCTTCAATTCTGGCGGTTCATGGCTCGACGCGGAACGCCATGCTTTCAAATTTTCCCTTACCCATTCGGAATTTCTAAACTCGGTTAGCAGAACGTGCATGACCACCTATTACAACCGCTATCCCAGCCTGCACCTTAAGGGCGACTGGCGAAAAGATGCAGGGTTTTCAACCGATACGCAGGTGATGGTGGCCGTGGAGCGGGGGCAACTGGTTATTCGGCCTGTAACTGAATGACAGATAAAAAATCCCGGCTCAGGTGGCCGGGATTCATTTAAGTCCATAACTCTCCACCATCAGGGGTTAACCACACCACTCCAGCGGGAGCCTTCACCAAAAACCACATTCCATATTCATCTAAATCGTCGTCTTCATCTTCATATGGATATGGCGGCCAAGCTGCTTGTAATACCTGTATTTGTTGCTCAACAGTACCAGATAAAAATATACCATTTTCAGCTAACTTAATTTTCTTCTCATTTAATAACCGAGTCAAAAGAACAAAAAAAATTTCCTTTCGGAACAAATAATTATCAGGCAACTCAGTGCATTCAACGCTGATATGCTGCCAAATAGCTCCCATAGATAACCCATAAGAACTTTTGATAACAGATGAACATATATCATTGATATTTTTCATCATTTAAATTTAACCTCTACTCTTCTGCCACCATTTATCGATGGCGTCATTAAATCTATGGTCCATTTGGCACCGGTTTGTTGTGCTGACGTTGAAAAGTCCCTCAATGTCACAGTGCTGCCGGCCGAAGGTCCTGCGGTAACTTTTATCAAGTACACAGTACCTTTACCAGGAACCACCTTAGCTGATGACATACTTTCTGATCCCGCAAGCTGCTTAAAGTAAGTCATAACATCAGCATCCGTGGCGCCAGTAAATACAGGCGCACCTACACTTAACTGTGGATCTGCAACCATTGCTTTTCCATTAATATTTAGCTGGAAGTCCTTCGGATGTACTGCTGGATTATTAAATTGAGTGGCAAGATCATCAATTTTTTCACTGCTTGCTGCTGTAATACCGATCCAGATGGTTTCACACTTAAATCAGAACTATTTTTCGCATTTTGCCCGATTCTTTCTAGCGCTTCTTTTTCAGCTTCAACTAGTGAGCCAGTTTCTTTTGAAGATGCCTGCTCAGCCATTGAGCCGGTCTTCCCGCCAGGCGATAGAACTTTCGCCGGTACTACTATTCCCGTCAGTATCCCCGCCAAATTCTCCAACGCGCGTTGATCACCCTGTGAGGCTTTTACGACAGTATTCTTAATCTCTTCCCCAGCCTCACCGTTAAACAGCGATTCCAGCACTTTTCCCACAGCCTGATCTTTCTTGTTCAGATCGCTTGTCGCCGTATCACAGTAACTATCCCCTGTGGCACAACTGACTAAGGCCATCGCCGCATCAAGGACCAGATCACCACCGGCCATACCCAGATCGCCAGTATCACCAACAAAGTTCACCAGACCATTGGTGAGCTGAGATGCCAGATTTTCACCCATAGCCTCACGAACTAGTGCTTTGGTGGCTTCTTTATTTTCTTTAACCGACTCACGGGCTTTATCACCGGCCAAAGAGTTATTATCCACAACAACTTTATCCAGTGCGGAGTCAGCCAGTGAACAGCATTTTTCCTAGTACACTCAGCAGCTTACAACCGCTTTTTCCCTGTGCATTCTGGCTCAGGCAACTTTTTGCCCAGACGCGCTTTTCAGCCCGTTACGCCATTTCCCCCTATGTTGTTAAAGAGTAATACCAGCCCCCTGTGTGATCTGGCTGCAACGGCGGGAGAAAGGGGAATTTAGGGCTTAGGTTTAGGAACCTAGACCTAATTTTGCTGGGATTTGGATTTATAAATCATCTTCTGAGATAACCTCCTCCGCCCCACAGGCTTTAAATAACCATTTTAAAGCACCAGACATAAAAGGGGAGTCAAGAGCAGTTACCTCGATTATGAAATGGCTATTATTTAACGGTGCATCAAATAACACTGCATTCCACCAAAACCATTCTCGCTCATCAGGCTCTAGCCAAGATAACCATGATGATAATGTCCATTTATTATCGTTGGAAGCTTCAGTAAGCTTTTCTTCATAAGATAACCCCCCCCAGTTTTGAATTTGCTTTTCTGTTTCTTTTTCAGTTGGTTCTGGCAAAAAGCCATCAACAAACTGTGATGGAAGAACATTTGACCATTCATCAAGAGAAGGCCAGTTTTGCGTAGAATGATTATTTACAGTGATTAGCACCTCTTTTGCCAAGTCTAATACTGCGCGTACATCATTACAGGACACAATGAATCTGGCGATTCCGACACCAGTGGCTTTTTCTGTTGACTGGGGAGGGTTTTGCAACCTCTCCCTCTCCAGTAATATTTGCCGCAATTTTTCATCACTTACTTGCATCTTTTCCTGTCCCCTGAATGATTTTGTCTTGTAACTCTTTCAGCTTTTCGGGCCTTATTCCATATTGATCCTTAGCTTTCGTTGGATCAGCAATAACAGGTTTTCCTTTATTTTCTGGCAATCGAGCAACACTTTCTTTCACAGCAGTATTTCTTAAATCATCCAGAACAGAGTGAGGTACTTCAAACGTTTTTATCGTTGCACCATCCATATTCTGAGTGCCACGTTTTTCGAAGAATTCCAGCGCCTTGGCTTTATCACCAAAATTTAAATATAACGTTGTACTGCCAGTGATACTAACCTGCCCGTTGTCTCCAATTAAAAAACGAGTGTTTGGTGCTCCCTCAACACGATAAACAGTTACAGTACTTGGGCCTTTCAACCCCCATACAGCACCACCTATAGCTGCTGTGGTGTGTGTTATCGCCATTCCGGTATACAGCGCAGAAGCTGTTTCGACGCTGACACCCCAGTTACTGGCAATGTTCTGGATGTCTTTGGCTTTCTGGGCTTGAGCGTCTGCGGTTGCGTATTGCCACATCAGACCATCGACTTTATCAGCACCCTCTTTGTATACACTGGCCATCGTGCCGATATACTGACCGTCCATCTGTTCGTCGTAGCTTCTGCCCATCGCGGCCAGTTCCTGACGCAACCCACTACATTGCGCTGAAGACAAGCTCTTACACGCATCATCAATCGCTGCATCAAATGCCTTATCCTTCGCGTTCAGGTCACCAATTAACTGCTCTGCCTGCTTTTTCTTCTCACCTTCCAAGTACGGCAGCAACCATTTCGCATCCTGACGTTGCTTCTCGTCAGTTGCATTCAGCGCATTATTCTCAACTATTCAGTTTAATACTACTACCGTCAGGTACATCCCTTATTTGCAATGCAAGAGCTGCCCTTTTTTTCATTCCTTGTGTAGATTCTTCCAGACAAAGATTTTCAATATCATATTCTCCGCCAGCAACAAATGGCAATTTCGGCACCAATCTAAAACCTTCAGGTATCGCCCCATGTGTCTGCTGCCAAGTGTGAGCTAATGGATAACCTGTTAATACGCTAAAATCATTTAGAATTATCTCACACCATTCATTTAAATCCTTGGCAAGATAATCAAAAGAACCTGTTTCAGGTTCAAATATATAAACACCATTCTCTTTTAAACAGAACTGCCCCCCAAAGATATCTTCAGCAAAAAAGAACGCACCACGAGCAAGTCCATCATATGAAGAAATCCATAAATCGCTCTTATTCCAATCAAGAACTCCGACCTCTATCTCTGTAGTATCAAATGGTAAAATATGTAAGGCAGATTCGAAACCATAGCACCCATTTTTTTGGTTTAATAATGCTACCAACTCATTCATCAGGAAATAATTAGGCAAGAGAGAAACATCCCTAAATATTTTATGTGAAACGATACTATCACTGCATATGGATAATAATTCATCTACAGATGTCGACATCATTGAACTCCCTTATCTGTTTTAATAATTACTGATGTACCGTCAGGCAAACCTCTACATTGAGCTCCAATACATGCTCCTGCTCCTCTGTTATCTGAAGGATTAATTGGTCTAACAGAAGCCCCCTTTCCACCTTCCTTAAACATTGCAGGAGGATACTCATCACGATCCGCTCCTTTAGTCGGCGATGTATTTCTCAATGATTCTTTTCTTCTTTGGGCTGCGCCACTGCGGTCTATAGTTAACACCGTAGGATGACCTGCTTTTTGGGCATCCTCAATATGCCTTGCTGATTCAGGATACTTCGTCTTATTAACAATAATAACTTTTGAAATTTCATCACTGGCCTCATTCATCAGCCGTGAAGCTTCTGCTACATCACCTTTCTTGAGTGCTTTTTGGGCTGTTTTCAGCAGGCCTGATGCTATACGTTCGCCAGGAATAATTGTCGCTGCTGCAAACAGATAGTCAAGCGCTGACTCAGCCTCAGTAAACGTCTTGAGTGTACCCACCACTGGCACAAAATCCGTCCCAGTCAGCAGAACATCTTTAAGACTATCACGACGCTCCGTATACATTTTCACTGAGCAGGCCTCTGCACTCAACCCACTGCAGTTTTCTTTCTTATAACGCTCGTTTTCCGCCTCAACGTACTCACCGGCCTTCTGCTCCAGCGTCTTGCCTTCAAATTGTGCCTGAGCTATATCGCTCAGCGCATTATTCTCCACCGCATTCTTACCAGCCTGAGCACCCGCTATCGCATTGGCACTGCTGTCACCGCTAATCCCGCCAGCAAGACCCGCTGACAAGGTTGATAAGGTGGAAATTATCTGCTTCTGTTCTTCACTCAGATCGCTGCGGTTTACCCCTGGATACAGTTGCTGAGCGATGTACTCACCCACTACCGCACCCGATGCGCCCGCCAGCGCGCCGTTACCGTTAGCCTGCGCAGTGATTGCACCTAACAACGCATGTGCCATCAAATTCGCGGTGACATTTACCTCATCCTTCGGTCCCGACGAAGTCTGCACGGTGGATGTCGTCATGTCATGGATAACGCTGGCCATGTATGGCGAGAGCCCGCCCGCAAGCGCCTGACTCATGTCATTACCGACGAAGCCACCTGGGAAGCACTGTGTGAAACCAGCCAAGACCGCCATGATTTTGGCGCGGATTAGGTACGGCAGAACTGCGAGCTGATCATCGGTGGAGACTGGATCGCCGAGTCTGGGATCATCAACCTGGCACAACTGGAGATCACCGCCGTACCCGGAGTGATCCGGTTGCAACGGCGGGAGGAAGGGGAAGGATTTCGGGCGGAACCGTA
>NZ_MJIB01000003.1:278152-281822 GCF_003697865.1 Rahnella sp. Larv3_ips
AAGGCCGGGGTTACTGTTTTAGTTCAGAAGTTCCGTCGATACATTGCCAGTATCAAAGAACTCTTTAAAGATCCTGACAACAAGATCAAAGTCCTTTGTTACCTGTCTTGTTGACCAATAATCTCCTAGGATTAAAATATTTTCATCCGGCTGTGTTAAATCGGAAAGTGTCATAACTTCATCATCTTCATTCAAAAAAGTAACCAAATAGAAGCCTTTTTCCATTCTCACTTGAATTTCAGAGATTAAGTAATCTTCGTCATCTAATTTATCCAATGTTACACAACCACTAAATGATCGAAGATTATTCAGTACGCTACTCACTTCATCCCAACAATGAAATTCCTTAGCCCCACCTTTTTGCAAGATAGACCATGAGAGCTGCAACTTACTCATCTTTAGCTCCTTTTATACGGAATTTTTTCGTACCAGCTTCCCAATATAAAGTCCTACCAGTATCTTCTTCAAAAATTGTTAGCGACTTAAGCCCTGATTTCGCAGCCATAGCTTTTACGTCACTAAGGCAATAAGAACAAACTGGTTCCCCCTTCACGGACATGAGCATATCTTTGCCGTTAGTCATCCCTTTCTCATAGGCTTGCTGGATAACACTTATTTCTGCATGAGCGGTTCCATGTTTCCATTAGGCGGGCTTTTACTAGGATCTTTGGCAATCTTAGCTTGAACAACATCATTGATGAGGGTCGGTTTATTAAAATCAGCTAACTGTGAAGGCCTTGCTCCCTGGTTAGTATCACTGAATTTATTACCATCAACATTTCCTTTCGCAACGACCTTCACATTCGCATCTACAATCTTGCCAAGTTGTTTCGCTGCTGCCGCACCAAGTATCGGGGTAACCGAAGCAATAATAATATCGGCTCCCTGTTTCAACTCGGTGTAATCTTTGGCTGTTGCATAATCAACTCCTTTCGTTGTCATAAAGAAGTTGATCATTGCGTCTTGGATCTGCTGCTGATTCTGCGCATCAACACTGGTGATATTCAGAAGGTTTACTATCTGGCCGTAAGCGCCCGAGTATTGCTGGCTCGCTTTCGAGTTGTAGTTACCAAGACCCTCATACCCTTCTTTCGCCTCGATAGCCTTCAGTCTCGGACCCGCGCAAGCCGAACTTGAATAGACCCGGGCTTCGTAGACACTTTTTTGCCTCATAATGGAGGCCTAATGAAGGAGTGTTTATGTCAGTCAAAACGTTCACTGAAGAATTCAAAATTGAAGCCGTAAAACAGATCACTGAGCAGGGGTACCCTGTATCTGAGGTCTCCTCTCGACTTGGTGTATCCACTAATAGTCTTTACGCCTGGGTTAAGCGCTACCAGAAGCCCGAGCCGCAGCGTAAGCAGGACGATGCACTTCAGCATGAAGTAAAGCGCCTCAGGCAAGAACTTAAGCGAGTAACTAAAGAGCGGGATATCTTAAAAAAGGCCGCCGCGTACTTTGCAAGAACGTCAGGCTGAAGTACGCCTCCATTAAAAAATGTCGTCCTTTTATGCTGTGCGCAGGTTATGCCTGGTTCTTGGCCTCCATCACAGCGGTTATTACCAGTGGCTAAAGCGGCCTAAATCTTTGCGTACCCGGCAAGATGAACGGCAAACAGGCTTGATTAAACAACTGTGGCTTGAAAGCGGTACGGTTTACGGCTATCGAAAAATCTGGCTCGATATGAAAGATCTGGGTGAATGCGTCGGACGTAACAGGATCGCGCGCCTGATGAGGCTCGCTGAACTAGCATCTCAGACTGGATACCGAAAACGACGCTATTACGGTGGCGGAAAGCCTTCTTTTGCCAGTCCAAATTACCTTGAACGCCAGTTCGTTGTCCCAACCCCAAATACGCATTGGGTGAGTGACATGACTTATATAAGGACGCATGAGGGGTGGCTGTATCTGGCTGTTGTTCTTGATCTCTTCTCACGCAGGGTTATCGGCTGGAGCATGGGCGGACGAATGACCGCTGAGTTAGTAATGAATGCATTATTGATGGCGGTATGGCGACGTAAACCAACGGCAGAAGTATTAATCCATTCAGATCAGGGCTCTCAATATACGAGCGAAAGATGTCAGCATTTTATGACAGCTCACAATTTAAAAAGCAGCATGAGTCGTCGGGGTAATTGCCATGACAACGCAGTGGCAGAAAGCTTTTTCCAGTTGCTAAAACGGGAACGCATAAAGAAACGGATCTATAAAAATAGGGAAGAAGCGAAGGCGGATATCTTCGATTATGTCGAGATGTTTTATAATGCTAAACGCCGCCACAGTGCCTGTGAGGATCAACCCCCTGCAGTTTATGAAAGTGCCTGGTTCATGAGGCACGGAACAGTCTAGGGAACTAGGGTCTATTCACATGTAGCCGGGCCCTTCATCAGTAAAAGTCTTCTCGCCTGAAGGCTACCCCAGTAGGGGAAATATCGTCCTTCTCGAAGTACACCACATTATCCTTCCCATGTATTACCACTGAGTAACCGTAGACAACATCATCTTCCTCGCTAATCCCAAGAACAACTCCCTTGCATTTTGCATACTTACTATTTTTGGCGTTTTCTCTGACTTCTACTTCTTGGTAAAAATCTATCTTCATAGCGATCACTTATGCGTAATTTTTCCATCAAGGGATATATTGAGGTGGGAACCATCTCGCGTTGCCCAACCTAACTGAGCCTTGCCTGTTCGTGATAGCTGGACATCCCACTCAAACGCCTGGCCTGCGGTACGGGATGGTCCTTTAACCCACTCATTCCCGAATTTGTCGATGTAACCATTATTTGGACCTCTGGGCAGAGGTTGAGATGCAGAATATCCCTCTGGTGGTACATAACGAATTTTACCTTGGTTCGGTAGCTGAACATACTTGGTACGACCTTTAGTCGACCACGGTTGTGCAGCTCCACCTGTACCTGAAGGATTGAAAGGGGGTTCTTCTGCATAAGCAGGAACTTTACCAGTCTGAGCTGAACTGCTTCCCTTCATCCCATACACTGCACCACCAATCGCCGCCGTGGTGTGTGTTATCGCCATTCCAGTATACAGTGCCGAAGCCGTCTCTACGCTGACGCCCCAGTTCTTCGCTATAGTCTGAATATCTCTAGCTTTCTGGGCCTGAGCATCTGCTGTAGCGTACTGCCACAGCAGGCTATCAACTTTACCTGCACCTTCCTGATAAACACTGGCCATTGTGCCGATGTACTGACCATCCATCTGAGCATCGTAACTTTTGCCCATCGCGGCCAGTTCTTGCCGCATGCCTGAACATTGTTCTGATGACAGATTCTTACATGCTGCGTCTATGGCTGCATCGAACGCTTTATCCTTCGCATCAAGGTCAGTGACCAGTTTTTCAGCCTGGGCTTTCTTTTCACCTTCCAGATACGGCAGGGACCACTTCGCGTCCTGACGTTGCTGCTCGTCTTTTGATGATAGCGCATTATTCTCAACAGCAATCTTCCCAGCCACAGCCCCTGTCCCTGCAGCCACAGACAAATTCCCCGCCACGCCGCCTGCCAGTCCTGCGGCCAGCGTGCTCAAGGCACTCACATTCGCCTTTTGCTCATTCGTCAGGTTTTCCGGTTTTACCCCCGGATACAGCTCTTTCGCAATCAGCTGTGCCGCCAGTTCGCCGGTCGCCGCACCCGCTGCGCCGCCGGTCACG
>NZ_MJIB01000003.1:281832-282241 GCF_003697865.1 Rahnella sp. Larv3_ips
GTTAACGTTGCCTTTGGCGTCTGTGGTCGCCGCCTTCACCGCCAGAGACAAATAAGGGGCCAGCCCGCCCGCCAGTGCCTGGCTCATGTCGCCACCGGTCAAGCCTGCCAGCGCGCCTGATATCGCCGTACCCGCCGTCCAGAACGGGCTGCCGATGCCGTATTTCTGCTCAGCAGCAACGTTTTCCGGCGAGTTCTCCAGCATCTTCTGCTGGTCGGCAGGCGAGGCATTGTTGTACTCCGCCGTGCCTGACAATCTTGCGAGCGCGTCATTTCTGGCATTCACCTGCGCCTGCATTGCCGCGTGCTGCATAGTCTGCACGCCCACCTGGCTGATGGCCTGCGCCAGCGCCTGATTTTCCTCTATCTTTTCCTTATCAAAGATTTTGTCGATATGGCCGTTGGCGTTA
>NZ_MJIB01000003.1:282251-345375 GCF_003697865.1 Rahnella sp. Larv3_ips
TAATCTTGCGAGCGCTTCATTTCTGGCATTCACCTGCGCCTGCATTGCCGCGTGCTGCATGGTCTGCACGCCCACCTGGCTGATGGCCTGCGCCAGCGCCTGATTTTCCTCTATCTTTTCCTTATCAAAGATTTTGTCGATATGGCCGTTGGCGTTATCGGTATCACGGCTCAGCGTACCCACATCCTGAGTTTGCTCCCCGGTATTACGTACCGTCACGTTGCCGTCCGCAACCGCTGAACGGGTGGTGCCTGACGCACTTCCGCTATCGCTGGCCATTACCGGCAGCACGCCGCCGGCGTTGTGCCTCTCCTTGCCCTTTTCCTGCCTTGATGAGAAACCGGCGCTCACACCCACGCTGCTGGCGCTGTAATTCGCCTTGTTCTGGATATCATTCCAGCCCAGCGTGCCGGTATTAAGGCTGTTATTTGCCGCATCCGCCGTCGATGCAATGACCGCGCCATTCAGTTGCGTATGGTCACCCACGTAGATGTCATAGCCCTGATTGCCGGCAAACAAACCGCTTTGATCGCCTACACTGGCGTACCCGCTCTTGGTTTTAGCCTTGTTCATACTTAATGAGGCTGAACCGGTCATTGAACCAAAGGTTAAGCTAAACCCGCCGCTGATGCTCTGCTGCTTGCTTTGGTAATCGTCTGTGTCCTGCAGACTCGTCAGCGTTAAATCGCGCCCGACGTTTGCCGTGATTTTATCGCCCAGCGCCTGAGCACCAGAGAGCACGGTGTCACGCCCGCTGCTCAACGACAGATTGTCGTGGGCATTCACACGGGTGTTGACGTATTCCGTCGTCTCGCCGTCCGCGTTGCCTTTGGACGCATAACCGCTGCCCTGAACACCAATGCCCGTTTCCTCACCCAGCGAGATATGCCCCCCTACACTCCAGCCGTTCGAACTGTCCTGACTCGTCTGTTTACTGTTATTGGTCGCGGCCTGCAGGATCAGGTCATTCTGCGCGGCCAGCGTGATATTATTCCCTGTCACGCCACTGCCAATAAGAGTGATATCGCCGCTCTGACCGTTATTCCCGGTCGAGACAATCGCGACATTACGGCCGCCGGTAATGGTGCTACCGGTGACCTGATTTTGTTCCAGTTCGGAACTGGATTTACTTTTGCTCGCACCGATGTTGACCTGCAACTGGACCAGGTTGCCATCCACTTTGCCATTCATCAGTTGAGCCGCCTGCGTTGCGGTTCCGTCCATCGAGGCCATCCAACCCTGCTCCGCCGCCTGCACGCCGTAAAGTGCTTTCATTCGGCTGTCGCCGGTCTGTGAGGCCTGTTTGGCAATGCTGTTCAGCGACAATAACGCATCCGTTACCGGACTCGACAGCGACACCGTCAGACCGCTCTGCTTCTGCTCGTAGACCTGTTTACGGGTCAGCATGTCGTTGCCGGGGTCCACCGTGACCGAGCCACCAACGATGTTGACGTCATGTTTAGCGATGACGTCCGAGCCGCCAATATGGGCCTTTTCACTGGCAATCAGGTTCACATTGCCACCGGTGCTGCCGACGGCGCTGCTGCTCTGGCTTTGCGTGGTGCCGTCCTGATTAATTTGCTGACGTGAGGATTTACTGCCGAACGTCACGCCCAGACCGCCGCCGCTGAACATCCCGCTGGTTTTCTTTTCACTGAGGCGATAGCTCGACTGCTCTTCCGTCGCCGCCGCAATGTTGAGGTCTTTCCCCGCCTTCAGCGTCACATCGCCATCGCCGACCACCGACGAACCTTTGACGGTCAGGTCTTGACCGGCGACAACGGAGACGTTGTCACCACTGAGCTGTGAGGCTTTTTCCGTGGTGGCATAGTCTTCTGCCACAGTGTGTGTGGTCGTTTTAGAGAACAGGTGTTTCTTAGTTTTCGTCTTCTCGTCGTAGCTGTATTCGCTTTCCTGCGCGGTAGTGATATTCACATCCCGCCCGGCGTTCAGGGCCAGGTCGCCGGTGGCCTGTACTTGCGCGGCCTGTGTCGTAATGTCACGCCCGGCGGCAATCGTGGTGCTTCCGCCGCTCACCACTGCTGTCCCTTCCTGCCCAACATTTTCACGAATACTCACGCTTTTACTGCCGTGGGTTTCGCTGTAGGTGCTGGTCTGCTGCGCGTTCAGATTGACGTCGCGACCGGCGCTGAGTGAAGCATTCAGGTCGGCGGTGAGTTGTGCTGCCTTCGAGTTCAGGTCACGGCCCGCGCTGAGCGTTAGGTCGCCGCCGCTGCTGACCACCGTGCGGGTGGCGTTGTTGCTGTCAGCCTGATTTTTTCCGCTGGTCTGATGGCTGCTTTTGTCCATCGCGTCGAGATTGATGTCATTGACTGCCACAAGCTTAGCGTCGCCTTTGGTGGTGACGGCGCTGCCCGCCACCGTCAGGTCGTGCCCCGCGCTGGCCGATAAATTACCGCCCGCGCTGACCGTGCTGGCCTGGCTGTCGGTGGTCTGCGCGCTGCTTTTTGCCGTGGTTTTGTTGGTGCTGAGCGCATTGCCGGTGATGTTGATGTCGTTCAGCGCCACCAGCTGCAAATCACTCCCCGCTGTCAGTTTGGCGCCGGTGTTATTAATGTTATTACCAGCGTTGAGCGAAAGCCCTTTGCCAGCAGTAATACTCGCGACGTCCCCGGTTTGTGTCTCACTGAACGTCAGCAGCGCTGTTTTATTTTTACTGCTGCCAGGCGCAGCATTCCATTGCTGCGCCTGGGTGACGTTATTGATGTCCCCGGTGACGGATTGCAGCGCAACGGTCTGCCCGGAAATCGACGAACCAATATTATTGATGTCACCCAGTGCAGCGAGTTGCAGGCTTCCGTTGGAGGCAATAAGCCCTGCGCTAAGATTATCCAGCGCGCCGCTGCTTTTTGCTGTCAGTTGGGTTCCGGCCTGCAACGTGCTGCCTGCATTGACGATATGCCCGGACTCAAGATTGACGGTGCTGCCTGAGATCACACTGCCGCTTAACACCTTGACGTCATTGGCGGAGAGGTAAAGTTTTGGTGCAAGAACGGTCTGACCATTAACCGCGGTTTTCTCCCACCAGACGATACTTTTGGTCAGCGCCGCGACCTGAGCAGGTGACAGGCTAACGCCAAGTTGCAAGCCAAGTGCACTTTGCTGGGCGGCGGCGTTGTCGATCAGATACTGCATCTGTTCCAGATCAGAACCGGTTCCTGCAACGTACCGTTGCCCTGTCTGGCTGAGTACCGCATTACTGATATAGCGGGTATCAAAGGCGGCATCGCCAAGGAATTTATAGTCGTAATCGGGTCTGAGATTAAGCCTGTCCAGAAAGTAGGAGGACCCGATAAATTGACTTTGATCGGTGTACAGCGCAGCCGTCTCAATACGCGGCGTGGTGGGCGTGCCCGGCGTAACCGCAGGGTTCAGGACCTGCCCGGCGGCCGGGATGCCGCCCGGTAATGCATCAAGGCTCAGCGCAGAACCTGCCGGCCGTGCGAGATAATCATTCAATGCGTTAAATAACGATGGATCGGTTTTACCCACACTTCCCAACTGCGGATTGGTGGTGATCAGATACGGGCTGGAAGGATCCTGGCTTGCCACGAATAAACCGTTATTACCCGAAGGTAACGGATAATCCGTCAGCGCAGCGCCGCTGTTACCGATTTGCTGAAGGGCGCTGCTGACGGATTCATTCCACTGAACGGATCCGACCACCAGATCTTTTCCTGACGCCAGTTGCTGGCTTTGCGTGCCGCTGACCGGTTGCAGGCTCGCCGTACCCGAAAGTGCGGGCGCGTTGATGACATGCGACAACCCGCCCGCATTGGCGGTCGTGGTGGTGTTACTGATGTTATTGCTAAAGCTGGCATTAACGGCACCGCCCGCCTGAATGACTGAGCGATAACCTTCGCCGGTATTCACCGTCTCATAGACCGGACCGCCGACAAGATTGTAGGTAACGATGGTGTTGGTGGTATTTGACCTAAAGCAGCACCGCTCTGAATCAGGGGCAAAGAAGGCGAGATCGTGTCTGCTATCAAACTCCTTATTCGCCAGGGTGCCGGTATATTGATACGTCAGATACTTATTCTGGACACCATTTTCATAGGACTGATTATTCAGCGAGCGTCCGGACAAGGAAATATTACCGCCCGCGAGAATATTACTGGCGATATTATCGAGAGTATCCGCCGCAACCGTCAGATTTCCGTTCGCCGCAATACGCCCGGCACCACCGTTAGCCTGAGCCGCAACAGTTGAAGATGCCACTAAATAGCGTTTTTCAGCAGCGGTACTGTTTGGGGCGAGATAATAGTGATCGTCAACGGAGCCGTTACCCTGCCCCATACTGCCGCCCGTTCTTACCCGCTTGGTGTAGAAACCTAACTCATTTTCGTCTAAATCTCCCAACCTCAGATCAACCGAGCTTTGCCCGAGCCACGAAGGCCCGTCAACCGGCGTGAGCGAAGAGTTGACGACTGTCAGCCCGTCGCGCTGATTCAGCAGGTGGCCGGTGTTAACCGTGATATCACCGCGCGTGGTTTCGATATTACCGGAGGTGTTGACGACTTCAGTGCTTGCATTGCCCGCCGCATCCTTCTGCATCCACAGGCTGTTGCCCGCAAGAATGTCACCGTGCGTATTCTGCAGGCTGTCCGCCAGCAGTTGCATGTTGTTGCCGGCATAAATCAGCGCGCTGTTCACAAGCTGAGTGGCCGCAGTCATCACCAGATTACCTGCCCCGCCGATGAACCCGCTGTTGCGGATAAAACCACGGCTGTTCAGGATAATATCGCCGCCGGACTGCACGCTGCCGCTGTCGTTGAGGGTGATGTTACGTGCATCAATGCCCACGCTACCGCCACCCGCACGAAGCTGGCCCTGGTTTACAACGTCCCCGGTCGCACTGAGATGGATGTCATTCCCCTGCAGCGTGCCCAGCACATTAAGGTCGCCCTCAGTGGTCAGGGTGAGTGCCTGACCGGCCGCCAGCGTTCCGCTCTGAGTGAATCCCGAGCCAAGCTGCAGCGTCATATCACCGAGTGCCAGTACGCTGCCCGACTGGGTCAGTGTCGGTGTGACCAACGTCAGCGAGCCTGCGCTGAAGAGATTACCGCCCGACTGGTTTTCAATATTTTGCAGCTTAAGATTAAGCGCCTGGCTGCCGAACAGCGTTCCGCTGTTGTGCAGGGTGTTACCGGTAAGTTGCAGCCTGTCTCCCTGTAGCTGCCCCTGATTATTCACCGTGTCCACATTCAGCACACCGTCGGCCTGACCGGTCAGCGTGCCACTGTTATTGAGTGTATTACCGGTGAGGGTAAGCCCGTTAGCCTGCAGTACACCGCTGTTAGTGAGGGTCGGCGCAGAGAGCGTCAGTTTATCGCCGGTCAGCAGGCTGCCCTGATTATCGAGATTATCGGTCAGAATAACCTGGCTGACGCCGTCGCCCTGTATGTGCCCCTGATTACGCAGCGACTGCGCGCTGAGATCGAAGGTGCCCTGGCTGCGCAGAGTCCCGCCCTGCAAATTACTGACGTCGCGCCCAACGGTTGCCCGCAGGCTGTTCTGCCCCTGAAGCTGGCCGGCATTCGACAGGCTATTCGCGTTCAGTATCAGATCGTTTGCCTGAATATTGCCACTGTTGGCAATACTGGCCGCATGCAGACTGCTGGTGCCGCCGCTGAGCAGTGCGCCGCTTTGCTGCACCTGCAATGTGTCACCGAGCGTGGCAGCAAGCTGGCTGACGCCGGTGACCGCACCGCCGTTAATCAGATTTTCGCCCTCAAGCGTGAGGTTGTCGGCGGACCATTCTCCCTGATTATTCAGGCTGGCCGCCTGCAGAATGGCCAGCCCGGAAGAGATGATTTTGCCCTGTGCGCCGGTGTTGAGTTCACCCTTGAGCATCAGCGCCGCGCGCGAGACAGTTTGGATCGCGCCATTGAGATCAAGCTGGCTGGCGTGCAGTTCGGCATTATCAGCCTGCCAGTTACCGTCGTTGATGACGTGACCGGCGGTGACCTTCAGCGCCCCCTGCGTCAGCAGTTTACCGGACGTCGCATTGCTGAGATCCTGCGCCAGCTGTGCGGTCAGCGCTTTCAGGCCAATCAGGTTGCCGCTATTATCGGCATCGTCAGCGGTAAGAATCAGCGTGTCGCCCTGAATTTGCCCCTGATTGCTCAGATGTGAGACGGCGATCGTGGCGTCTTTTCCACTGAGCAACTGACCGCTGTTTTCGAACGTAGCCGCATCGAGCGTCGCGCTACCCTGCGTCAGCAGGCTGCCCGAGTTGTTGACGGCGTCCTGTAAACTCAGGGAAAGTCCGTTGCTGCCCAACACCGTCCCGCTGTTGATAAGGTTGTTGCCGGCAACGGCGAGCGTGCCCCCTTGCAGACGTCCCTGATTTTGAAGTTCATCCAGGTGTAAATCGAGCACTCCACCGGAAAGTACGCGCCCCTGATCACCATTGGTCAGGCTGCCTGCAACGAGCTGAAGGTCATGACTCCCCTGCAGCAAACCGTTGTTGGTCATAGTGTCAGCGTTGATGACTGCCGTTCTCGCGGCCAGCGCACCGTCATTTAACACAGAGCCCGCGGTCACGCTTGCGCCGTCTGTGGCCGTGATGATGCCAGCCTGTTGATTGATCAACGTATGAGTGGCGTTAACAGTCAGATTGCCCGCGGTAATACTGCCCTGATTAGCGAGTTTGCCGCCTTTAAGGGTCATCTGGTTTTTAGCCGCAAGCTGGCCGTTCTGGTGAAGGGTATTAGCCTCTATCTGCAGGCTGTCGTCTGCGGTGATACTGCCTTCATTGCTTATCACACTGGCCTGCATGGCCACGGCGCTCGCGCCAATCGTGGCTGCGTTATTGAGTATGCCGGCAACGAGCGTTAACGCACCCGGCGTAACAATTTTCCCGTCTAAATCCGCCTGCTGCGTTGCCGTGAGGCTCAGCGCGTTTTTGCCCTGCGTTTGCGAGCCGCTGCCCGTGGTCAGCTTTCCGGTTGTCAGCGTCATCGCCCCGTCAGCGGACAGGAACCCGTTGAGCGTGGCTGAGTCCGCGTTCAGGCTGACATCGCCCTCACTGGTTTGCACCGAACCGACGCGGCTGGTCAGAGACGTGCCGTGGAGATCTGCGCCCAACGCTGCGGTTAACGTCCCGCCCAGTTCTGCCTGGGCCGCGCGAAGCGTCAGATACCCGCCCGACAGCAGCGTGCTGTTATCGCCTGACGTCATCCCGTCACGCACATTGACGTCAACATTTCCCTGCGAGCCGATCAGTCCCTGATGATTGAGCTGGCTCAGCGTTAATGTCTGAACGCCACCGGATTGCGACGTGCCGGTGTTATTGAACGTCTCACCGCTCAGCCACTGGCTTCCCATCGACTGAAGCAGCCCGTCGTTGTCTAACGTGTTGAAACTGAATTGCCCGTTACGGTTAGCGGCAAGCGTACCGCCGTTGCTAAAATCACCGGCGGTAAACGTCAGGTCCTGACCGGCAATAAGGCTGCCTGACCACTGGCCGCCGCCGGTGATGTTGGCGTGAATATCGTTTTGCGCTGAGGTCTTACCGCTGTGTGCAGCATTGAGCTCACGGGCGTCAATCGACAGATTTCTGCCAGCACCGGCCACACCGTCAAGTTGTTGCCGGGTGGATAACAGGCGCATATCGCCCAGAGACGTCAGCGAACCTGTGTCCGCCAGCGTCAGCAAACCGCCGCTGACGTCCAGACTTTGCGCGTCCATTGCACCCGCCACCGAGGCCTGATTTGTGGCGAAAATCGAAAGCCCCGCATCGCTGTGAATACGGGCACCCGCGCCTGCCAACAGATCGTTGCCGTTCAGGCTGATATTCCCCGGTGTCGAAAGCTCACCGTACAACGACTGCTGCGCTGCATTGAAGCCAATATCACCGAGGCTGGTGATCAGCGAGTTTTGTCCGGCGAAGAGTGATGCCGCATTAAGCATCAGGCCGTTTTTACCGGTCAGCACGCCGTCAACGGTCATCTGACCGCCATCCATCGTCAACCGGTCACCGGCAAATATTGAGCCCGTGTCACTCAGCGTTAGCCGATCGGCGGTGTGTAACGCCAGCGATTGCTGCGAGCCGATAAGCCCCTGATTGTCCAGGCTGTCAGCAGTAATCTGCGCGGCCCCGCCCGACTGCACTTTACCGCCGTTACTCAGGGCTGAGGCGTTCAGGGTTTGTGCGCCCTGCGCCTGTATCAGCCCGCTGTTGGTCGCCTTTTTCGCCGTCACCCGGCTGTCGCCACCCGCAGCCACCGTGCCGCTGTTTGACATATCGCCGTTGACGGCGAGCGTTAACGCGCTGTCAGTGGCCAGTGTGCCACTATTATTCAGGCTGTCGGCCTGAATGCTCTGCACACCTTTGGTCTGAATTTTACCCTGATTATCCAGCCCCGTTGCCTGAAGGGTTTGTTCACCCTGCGCCTGCAACGTGCCCGTGTTGGTCAGCTTCCCTGTGGTGAAACGGGCATTCCCGTCCGCCGCCATCAGTCCGCCGTTGGTAAGATCCGCAGCCCCGACGTGGAGATCTTTTCCTGCCGTCAGGCTGCCCTGCCACTGCCCGCCGTTGCGGGCAGTAGCGTTAATATTCCCTGCAGCAGATACCTGCGCCGGGCTGTCAGAGGTAAGCTGACCGGCTGCCAGCGCCATGTTGCCTCCGCTGGTGACGCGACTGCCCTCAACCGCGAGCGTGCCGTCGGCGCTCAACGCCATGTCACCACCGGATTGCTGGGTGCCCTGAAGCGCAATATCCTGCGCGTTTGCCGTGACCTTACCCGCCGCCGTGGCATTGCGCAGCGTCAGTTTCCCGCTGGCATCAATCTGCATATCGCCCACTGAGGCATTGAGATTGCCGAGGTTAACCCCCACCCCTTTTTCACTGGAGACCAGGCGGATGCGATTGGCATACATCCCGCCGAGGGCCCCGGTATCAATGGCGACCTTAGGCGCATCGCCGGTACCGGCTATCGGGGTAATCTTCCCCGCGGCATCGACGCGGTTGGCACCGAGCGTGATCTCAGCCTCTTTGGCATAAAGCTGGGCGTTAATGTCCGTTGCGCGGGCAATCAGCGCGAACTTGTCACTCTGGCTGGCATCCAGGCCTTTTCCCTGAATGCTGATTGCGCCCTGTGTCACTTCCAGCGACTGCAGTTGCCCGTCTGGCCCCATCACCGGCTTGCCGGTGGTCAGCGTCGCATTCGGCGTATTGATAAAACCGCAGCCGCTACAGGTAATTCCGTACGGGTTAGCCACCATGACGTTGGCCGCTTTACCTGCCACTTCCATGTACCCCTGAAGCTGGGAGCGGTTAGGTGCCACTACCTCGTTGATAATGCCCTTGGCTTCCTGCCCGGCTTTCAGATTCGGGTTGTTCTGTATCAACCCGCCAAGCTGACTTTGCGTCAGCTGGCCGGTGGCATTATTAAGAATCAGGCCTTCATTGCCGACGTTGAATTCGTTGTATTTATTATGGGAAATACCGGCCTGGTTGGGCGTAGCAATGTTGACGACCGGGACGCCGTTACCTGCTTTATCCAGCGACGTATTCCCTTGTGCAACGCTGACGCCCGCAGCCAGTGCGGGAAGCAACGGTTGCCAGGCAAGCAGGCTGCAGAGCAGATAGGTCAGGCCACGCTGCGACAGTTTGACGGGTTTATTCTTGTTCATCCCTGATACCTTTCCCTGATCATTAAAGTACGACGTTCACGCGGTAATACACTGAGACACGGTCGGGCTTGAGCCAGTCCGGATAGGCAAGCGGCCAGCCCACGGTGAACTGGCTGCTGTAATAGCGGTTACGACTGCCCACGCCCACGGCACCGCCCCACAGCGTGCCGGATGCAAAGCTGTCCTGATTGTCATGCCGGAGGTAGCCGCCATCGACGGCCGCCACTGCGTTGAGGGTGCCAATCAAAGGCAGCGTAAGCAGGTCGTGATTCACTTCATTACGCCAGTACCCGCCGTTATCACCGGAAAGGTATTGTTCTTTGAACCCCCTGACCGAGCTTTCTCCACCGAGGGTCATACGCTCGCTGCCGTAGAGGCGGTCTGGCGTCCACTGCCCGTAAAAGCTGGTGAGATAGTTCCAGTCCTGCGCCAGTGGCAGATAGTAGCTGCCTGATAAGGACCCTTTGTTGAACTCGGCGCGGGGTGCATCACCAGATTTATCAGCATCGCTCTCGGCGCCAAGCCAGGGCACACCACGGCTGAAGGAAGGGTTCAGGGTGGCATATCCCCCCCACACTTTCTGGCTGTGATTTACCCCCACCGTCACGCTGGTCAGTTTGCGGCTGCTGCTTTCAAGGCGGGTATCATTGAGATAATTACGGCCAATGCGATGAGACAGGCCGAGGAATGCGCCAGTTTTCATGTCACCGTTGCGAAAAAGGACGCGGGACAGGGTCAGGCGGTGGATTTGACTGTCACCGTCAGAGCGCCAGTCAAAGCCGCGATCAGTAATGGTGGTCAGATAATCGCTGTAAGAGTAGTTGTAATCTAAAAGCCAGTAGCCGTAAGGCACGCTAAAACCGGCCTGCACGCTACGGGCATTGTGATCGCTGGCAAAATCGCTGCTGCGCGCGCCGGATACAAACCACTGATCCGCCAGCCCGAGCAGGTTATTGGCCGTCAGTGACCCGTTGATCTGCCCGGTACCGGTACTCTTTTGTCCGCTGTTATCAAAGCCGATGCCTGCCGTCACTGGAAACTCAGGCGTGGCCGTCAGATTAACGATCGAATAACCTGGCCGCGTGCCGGGCAAAATTTCAATTTGAACCGGTACTTTACGCAACCGGTTGATACTCTCCATTCCCTGTTCGATATCACGCAGGTTAAGAATTTTATCCTTCAGCCCCGGAAAAGCGGTACGCAGCATTCGGGCATCCTGCTTCTCAATTTCGATGTCCTCCAGCTTTCCTTCAAGCACCTGCAGACGTAACTGGCCGTGAGAGAGATCTTGCTCAGTGAGAAAGGCGCGGCTGGTGATATATCCCCGGCTGATGTACCAGTCTGACACCTGCTTCACCAGCGTTTGTATCTGGCCAAGAGAGAGGCAGCGTTGAAGATAAGATTCAGTCAGCTCACGCTCAGCCTGCGCCGGAAGATGTTCAGCACCGGAAAGCGCAATGGAAGAGATGAGAAAACACGGGCCACCCGGCTGCTCCGCAGGAGGACGGGCAGCAGGCAAAGCAGGCGTTATGCTGCGCTGCAGGGATTGTCGCTGCTGACTGTTTTGTTGTAGCAATTCCTGCTGCTGTTGTTGAACGGCATCGCGATCGGCCGGACTTATCAACGCGGCGCTGGAATGAACCGGCATGACTCCCCAGAGAGGAAGTAAAAGCACCGAGTGACGGAGGTGGGATAATAATTTACAGCCTTGCACTACAGCCGAAGATTTCACTGAATTTAATACACTCAGATATTTATTATTTTTGATGACACCATAAGGGCGGAGTGATTTATTCTTTTGCGTGCAGATGTGCTTATCCATTGCGTCAGCCATGACAGTCAGTCCATGAGAAATTTACGAAGGTAAAATACGCTTTTCTATTAGCAACTCAAGTGGAAATGTAATCTTTCGTAAGGTTATTATTACCAATGCGTAATGATACTTTATTTTTGATTCAAAACAAGATAGCAGCCAGGAGTATCCCCGCATGGGAATTTGATTATAAATACATGTTTTTTAACGATTAATAATAACACTCAAAAGCTATGCGCATAATACTTCAGTTGCATGTTAAGACCGGGCATGGCTAAGGCTGCATCCCGAAAAAACATGATTACGCCATTAGGATTATTATTGCCGGGAGTATTTAATTCCTGAAGAACCCTAATTAGTAGGATTTTTCTGTTACCGGTAATCAGATAATGTTTAAAGCCGGCGAGCCACTGCGTGACTATTAACTTTTAGCGGCTGTGCAGGTTGGGTTTCCTGGCACGGGATCCTTGAAGATATCCGCTGGGTCAGACAAAGGCTGGCTTCCTGTCTCTGACTATTCCTATGAAGTCCGCACCGCTGCCACACCTGAGTGATCCCATACTGATGGGGGGCTAAAACGTGGAACCGGGCTGCGGGAAGATAATCTGGATGAAATGCCGGGGAAGGTGACGATGAAGGAACAAAAAAATCAGAGCAACAATTAGCCCAATCAGCTGACAGGTTGTCGGCAATTTCAGCTTCACCGAAGCCGCAATACCACGCGCGAAACCGGCATAATAACAAACGGAACTCCTGGCAGTGCTTTCTCCAGGGAGCCACCTGAAGCGCCTCCTTATCCAGCATGGCTTCGGCAAGCAGCTTCTTGAATCTGGCGTTATCTTCCTCAACCGACTTCAGGCACTTAACCTCAGGCACCGCCATAACGCCATACTTCTTACACCATGTGTAAAACGTGGCGTCGGAAATGGCGTGTTTTCGGCAGAGTTCACGGGTGGAGACTCCCGCTTCAGCCTCGCGGAGAATACTGATGATCTGTTGGTCGGAAAAACGCTTCTTCAGGAGGATGTCTTCATGGAGCTTATGAAGACATTACTCACATCGGGGTGTGCTCATTAACGGGGAGCAGGGTATCAGTCAGGGCCTTGATGGTATTCCTTCCAAATGCTGCCGTGAGTATATAAGCATTATCGAACCAGCATATATACCCGATTCTATACTCACAAGCATGTTGATGTGGGGTAAGTCAGATTGACGTCGGTTGACTAAAAAGCGGGGCAAAACCTTGCGGGCACTGGATTTTAGGCATAAAAAAAGCCACCCATGGGTGACTTGATTTACATACTAATGGTGCCGAAGGCCGGAATCGAACCGGCACGCCTTGCGGCGGTTGATTTTGAGTCAACTGCGTCTACCGATTTCGCCACTTCGGCACAGAAAGTAGTATGCGGAAAACGTGGGCATTATACCCAGCCCAGCAGGTCACGCAATAGTTATCCCACCCTGTTCGGTTTAAGTGTTGAAAAAACAAACATCAGCGGCGGTAACTGGGGGTTTTGTTGACAAAAATCTTCGATTTGGGCGCGTTTTTCTCATGCCGTTTCTCAAACTTCGCATTAGTATACAAATCACGAATAGTTGATGCCCTGTTGATGGATACCCGCTTGTTGAAAAAAATCTCTCTTTCGCTCCTTGCCCTGGCCTTTGCCAGTACGCCTTTATGGAGCTATGCGCAACAAAACGCACGTCTCGCGTCGCAGGTCGTGGATGACCATGCAGAACACATTTTTTACGGCAGTGGCGCAATGGGAATGGCGCTGGTGGTGGTGGATAACAATCAGCAGGTGTTCCGCAGTTTTGGTGAAACCCGCCCCGGTTCCGATGTGCGTCCACGTGAAGACTCCCTCGTGCGCGTTGCGTCGCTGACTAAGCTGATTACCAGCGAAGTGCTGGTCAAAATGGCACAACAGGGCAAAGTCAGTATTAATGACCCGCTGCGTAAATATGCACCTGCCGGTGCCCGCGTACCCAGTTACAACGGCACCAATCCCATCACGTTGCTGAATCTGGCGACGCACACCAGTGGGCTGCCCCGTGAGCAACCGGGTGGCGTTGCACACCGTGATGTATTTACCTGGCCGACGAAAAGCGACCGCTGGAACTGGCTGAGCGTCGCCAAAATGACCGTGCCGCCGGGCGCCCGCGCGTCTTACTCTAATCTGGCATTTGATCTGTTGTCGGATGCGTTATCAAAAGCCGCGAATAAACCTTACACCCAACTTCTGCGCGAGCAGATCACCCAGCCGCTCGGCATGATCGACACCACGCTCACACCAAATGCCAGCCAGTGTGCAAGGCTGATGGTGGGCCTGAGACCGACGCCATGCATCAATACCACGGCAGCAGCAGGCAGTGGCGGGCTGTACTCGACGCCGGCTGATATGGGTCGCTGGATGCGGCAGTTCCTCGGGCAACGCACCTCTACCGCCGATATGGCGCAGAAAATGTATTACAAACGTTCTGATTTAGTCTCGCTCAAGGGGATGGACGTACCGGGCATGGCGGACTCGCTGGGCATGGGATGGGTGACCATGGCGCCAACCCCACTGTTACCGCGCATCATTCAGAAAACCGGTGGCGGCGGTGGTTTTATCACTTATGTTGCGATGGTACCGCAACGCGGTGTCGGTGTGTTCGTGGTGGTGACCCGCAGCGAGCTGACCAAGTTTAAAAACATGAGTGATGGCGTGAACGATCTGGTGGCTGATCTGGTGCGCAATAACGAGATTTGATTGTTCAGATCTCCGCATTCAGACGTAAAAAAAGCAGGCCTCTGTAAAGAGCCTGCTTTTTGTTTATCTGAATCTGCGGTTTTACTTTTTCTTCAACAGTAAATACATGCTGATGACGAGGAACAGTCCGCTTGGCAGCAATGCGCCCAGAATCGGCGGAATGCTGTAAACCAGGCTCAGCGGGCCGAAAATCTGATCAAGCACGTAGAACAGGAAACCAAAGCAGATCCCCGTCACCACCCGCACGCCCATCGGCACGCTGCGCAGCGGCCCGAAGATGAACGAAAGCGCCATCAGCATCATTACGGCAACAGACAGCGGAGAGAAGATTTTACTCCACATGTTCAGCTGGTAACGCTTGGACTCCTGGCCGCTCTGCTTGAGGTATTTTACGTAGTTGTAGAGCCCGCTTATCGACAACGCATCCGGATCCAGCGCCACGACACCGAGTTTGTCCGGTGTCAGGTTAGTTTTCCACACGCCGGAGAGGGTCTGAGAACCGGTGATTTGCAGCTTGTCAGTCAGGTCTGATTCATCCACCTGAGAGAGTTTCCACTCGCCATTATCAAAGGTCGCTGAAGAGGCATAACGCACCGATTGCAGCTTATTCTGATCATCGAAATGGTAGATGTTCACGCCAGTGAGTTCTTTCTCACCCGCAACACGCTCAATGTAGATAAAGTCATGCCCGTCTTTTGCCCACAGCCCGTTTTGGGTGGAGAGCAGCGAACCGCCGTACATCTGCTGCGCACGATAGTTACGCGCCATCTGCTCGCCCTGCGGCGCGACCCACTCACCAATCGCCATGGTCAACAGCACCAGCGGAATTGCCGTTTTCATCACCGATGCAGCGATCTGCATACGGGTGAAACCAGAGGCCTGCATGACCACCAGCTCACTGCGTGTTGCCAGTGTGCCAAGCCCCAGCAATGCACCGAGTAGTGCGGCCATCGGGAAGAAGATCTCGATATCTTTCGGAACGCTCAGCAAGGTGTAAAGCCCTGCGCCAGCCGCTGAATATCCGCCCTGCCCGACCTTACGCAACTGGTCGACAAACTTGATGATGCCGGAGAGTGACACCAGCATGAACAACGTCATCATGATGGTGTTGAAGATCGTGCGACCGATGTACCGGTCTAATACGCCAAACATCAGGCAACTCCTCTCAGACGCGCGCGGACCTTACGAACCGGCAAGGTATCCCATGCATTCAGAACCAATGCCAGTGCGAGGTAGAGCAGGTTAGTGCCCCACATCCAGACCATCGGATCCAGTTTACCTTTCGCGCCATTGGAACGCAGGGAGGTTTGCAGCAGGAAGAAAATCAGATAAAGCAGGATAGCCGGCAACATGCTCAGCACGCGGCCCTGACGCGGGTTCACCACGCTAAGCGGAACCACTAACAGCGCCATGATAAAGACCGACACAATTAATGTGATACGCCAGTTAAGCTCTGCACGCGCTTCCGGCTCATCGGAATGCCAGAGTTGCGACATGCTCATCTGATCGGACTCGTTCGGATCCAGCTGAACGGTCTGATGACCAATAACGGCAAGATAATCAGTAAAGTCAGTGACGCGGAAATCGCGCAGCAAGGCGGTGCCCTCATAGCGCGTGCCCTGATCCAGAGTCACGACCTGAGAACCGTCCGGACGTTGCAACATGTGGCCTTTATCTGCCACCACCACCGAAGGACGCTGGTTGCCACTCGGGCGCAGCTGCGCCAGGAAGACGTTATGGAATTCCTTACCTTTCACGTTACCCACGAACAGTACCGCATTGCCGTTTTGTGCCTGCTGGAACTGGCCTTCAACCATCGCCGCCATACTGGGATTGGCTTTGGCTTCCGCCAGAACCGCATCCTGATGTTTCGATGACCACGGGCTTAACCATATCGCGTTAAAGCCGGCGAAAACTGAGGTAAATAACGCCAATACCATCGCCGCGATGACCAGCGACCGTTTTCCAAGACCGCAGGCATGCATGACCGTGATTTCACTGTCGGTATACAATTTACCGAGCGTCATCAGCAAGCCGAGGAAAAGGCTGAGAGGAAGGATAAGCTGCGCCATTTCCGGAATACCTAAACCCAGAAGTGACAGAACTAAATTTGTTGGGATATCGCCATCGACTGCCGCTCCAAGCACCCTGACCAGCTTCTGACAAAAGAAGATGAGAAGCAGAATGAACAGAATGGCAAATTGGCTCTTGAAGGTTTCCCTAACCAGATATCTAATGATGATCACGCTTAATACGCCTGTGAAAACTTGTCTTTTTGAAGGAAAATCGCTAGTTTCATCGCTAATCCGTCATTTATTCTCATCATATGGCAACCTTCACAGCTAAAATAGTATTACAACACCGAGAATTGGGGTGTCCTATAGGAACATGCTTATAGCCGCCAAAATAAAAACTAACGCCGTTTAAGGTTAACACAGGTCGTTAACACAATGACGGGAGAGTGTCTCCGGCAACCATTCTAGCCGTACCTCCCGCCCTTGTCTTTAAGATTCAGGAGAGTGCATGGAGTTCAGCGTAAAAAGCGGTAGCCCGGAAAAACAACGCAGTGCCTGTATTGTAGTCGGCGTTTTCGAACCTCGCCGTCTGTCACCGATTGCCGAACAGCTCGATAAAATCAGTGATGGCTATATCAGTGCCCTGCTCCGCCGTGGCGAACTTGAAGGCAAAGTGGGCCAGACCCTGTTGCTGCATCATGTACCGAATATTCTTTCAGAACGCATTTTGCTGATTGGTTGTGGCAAAGAACGCGAACTGGATGAGCGCCAGTACAAACAGGTTATCCAGAAAACGATCAATACCCTGAACGACACCGGTTCTATGGAAGCCGTTTGCTTCCTCACCGAGCTGCACGTAAAAGGGCGCAATACTTACTGGAAAGTGCGCCAGGCGGTCGAAACCTCAAAAGAATCGCTTTATACCTTCGACCAGCTGAAAAGCAATAAAGTCGAACCTCGCCGTCCGCTGCGTAAAATGGTCTTCAACGTGCCAACCCGCCGTGAACTGACCAGCGGTGAGCGCGCCATCCAGCACGGTTTAGCCGTCTCCGCCGGTATCAAAGCCGCGAAAGATCTGGGCAATATGCCACCAAACATCTGTAACGCCGCTTATCTGGCGTCACAGGCGCGTCAGCTCGCCGACGCGTTCAGCACGAACATCACCACCCGCGTTATCGGCGAACAGCAGATGAAAGAGCTGGGGATGAACGCTTATCTGGCCGTCGGTCAGGGTTCGAAAAACGAATCGCTGATGTCGGTGATGGAATATAAGGGCAATCCTAATCCGGACGCTAAGCCTATCGTGCTCGTCGGCAAAGGCCTGACCTTCGATTCCGGCGGTATTTCCATCAAGCCCGCCGCGGATATGGATGAAATGAAGTACGACATGTGTGGTGCAGCCGCTGTGTATGGCGCAATGCGCGTCGTGGCTGAACTGAATTTGCCGCTCAACGTGATTGGCGTCCTCGCCGGCTGTGAAAACATGCCAGGCGGCCAGGCGTTCCGTCCGGGTGACATTCTGACGACAATGTCCGGCCAGACTGTCGAAGTGCTGAACACCGACGCTGAAGGCCGTCTGGTGCTGTGTGATGCGCTGACCTACGTCGAACGTTTCGATCCTGAGCTGGTGATTGACGTCGCCACGCTGACCGGTGCCTGCGTGATTGCCCTTGGACATCACATCACCGGGTTGCTGTCGAACCACAATCCGCTGGCCCATGAGCTGATTGGCGCCTCCGAGCAGGCAGGTGACCGCGCATGGCGTCTGCCGCTGGCTGACGAATATCAGGAACAGCTGGACTCCAACTTTGCCGATATGGCAAACATTGGTGGCCGTGCAGGGGGGGCTATCACCGCCGGTTGCTTCCTGTCGCGCTTCACCCGTAAATACAGCTGGGCGCATCTGGACATCGCCGGTACTGCATGGCGTTCAGGGAAAAACAAAGGGGCAACAGGTCGCCCGGTCGCGCTGCTGTCACAGTTCCTGCTCAACCGTGCCGGTCTTGACGGTGATGAATGATCTGATTCACCCGTCAAATAAGGTATAATTTCACCCTCAGGGTTTGGCTCGCCAGACCCTTCACAGGCGGGCGCACCCAGTTGCGCCCCTGTTTTTTCTCAGCAGCACAGTGAACTCATCATGAAACAGGCAACCTTTTTTCTTCTCGATGCGCCGGATGCAAGTGGCGAGCTCAGCTCACACGAAGCGCTGGCCTGTCAGGTCGCCGCTGAACGTTACCGGATGGGCAAACGTGTCCTGCTGGCTTGTGAAGATCAACAACAGGCCGAGCGTCTGGATGAAGCACTCTGGAAGCGCGATCCGAGCCACTTTGTGCCGCACAATCTGGCGGGCGAAGGCCCGCGTTTTGGTGCGCCGGTGGAGCTCTGCTGGCCAGGTAAGCGCGGCAATGCGCCACGCGACCTGCTGATAAGCCTGCTGCCTGAGTTTGCAGATTTTGCTACTGCTTTCCATGAAGTGGTAGACTTCGTTCCTTACGAAGATTCCCTTAAACAACTTGCGCGCGAACGCTACAAAGCCTATCGCAGCGTGGGTTTCTCTTTGACGACGGCCACGCCGCCCTCCGTCACCACATCGACCGACGAAAATACGAAGCGAAATGGATAAGACATATAACCCGCAAGACATCGAGCAGCCGCTTTACGAGCACTGGGAACAACAGGGCTATTTCAAGCCACATGGTGATACCAGTAAAGAAAGCTTTGCCATCATGATCCCGCCGCCGAACGTTACCGGCAGCTTGCACATGGGTCATGCTTTCCAGCAAACCATCATGGACGCCATGATCCGCTATCAGCGCATGCAGGGCAAAAACACCCTGTGGCAGGCGGGCACCGACCATGCGGGTATCGCAACGCAAATGGTGGTTGAGCGTAAAATCGCGGCCGAAGAAGGCAAAACCCGTCACGACTATGGCCGTGAAGCGTTTATCAACAAAATCTGGGACTGGAAAGCAGAATCCGGCGGCACCATTACCCGCCAGATGCGCCGCCTCGGCGACTCCGTGGACTGGGAGCGCGAGCGCTTCACCATGGACGAAGGTTTGTCCAACGCCGTGCGCGAAGTGTTTGTTCGCCTGTACAAAGAAGACCTGATTTACCGTGGCAAACGCCTGGTGAACTGGGATCCGAAATTGCGCACCGCGATCTCCGATCTCGAAGTAGAAAACCGTGAATCCAAAGGTTCCATGTGGCACCTGCGTTATCCGCTGGCTGACGGCGCGAAAACTGCTGAAGGCAAAGATTATCTGGTGGTCGCCACCACCCGTCCGGAAACCGTGCTCGGTGATACCGGCGTGGCGGTCAACCCGGAAGATCCGCGTTACAAAGATCTGATCGGCAAAGAGATTATCCTGCCGCTGGTGGGCCGTCGCATTCCTATTTTGGGCGATGAACACGCGGACATGGAAAAAGGCACCGGCTGCGTGAAGATCACGCCTGCGCATGACTTTAACGACTATGAAGTCGGTAAACGTCACGGCCTGCCGATGATCAACATCCTGACTTTCGATGGCGATATCCGCCAGACCGCTGAAGTATTCGATACGAACGGCGAAGAAAGTGATGCATGCGCCAATGATATCCCTGAGCAGTTCCGTGGCCTTGAGCGTTTTGCTGCGCGTAAAGCCGTGGTCGCAGCCTTTGATGAAGCGGGCCTGCTGGAAGAAGTTAAACCTCACGATCTGACCGTACCTTACGGCGACCGTGGCGGCGTGGTGATCGAGCCAATGCTGACCGACCAGTGGTACGTCCGTACCGCACCGCTGGCGAAAGTGGCAGTAGAAGCCGTTGAGCAAGGTGAGATCCAGTTCGTGCCTAAACAGTACGAAAACATGTACTTCAGCTGGATGCGTGACATTCAGGACTGGTGTATTTCCCGTCAGCTGTGGTGGGGACACCGCATTCCGGCGTGGTATGACGCCGAAGGCAACGTTTTCGTTGGCCGCGACGAAGCGGAAGTACGCAGCGAAAACAATCTGGGCGCAGACGTCGTGCTGACTCAGGACGAAGACGTGCTCGACACCTGGTTCTCTTCCGGCCTGTGGACTTTCTCCACGCTGGGCTGGCCAGAACAGACGCCTGATCTCAAAGCCTTCCACCCTTCAAGCGTGGTCGTGAGCGGCTTCGACATCATCTTCTTCTGGATCGCGCGCATGATCATGATGACCATGCACTTCGTGAAAGATGAAAACGGCAAGCCACAGGTTCCGTTTAATACCGTTTACATGACCGGTCTTATCCGCGACGACGAAGGGCAGAAAATGTCCAAGTCCAAAGGTAACGTTATCGATCCGCTGGATATGATTGACGGTATCTCACTGGAAGACCTGCTGGAAAAACGTACCGGCAACATGATGCAGCCTCAGCTGGCGGAAAAAATCCGCAAGCGCACCGAGAAGCAATTCCCGAACGGTATCGAACCGCACGGCACCGACGCCCTGCGCTTCACGCTGGCGGCGCTGGCTTCTACTGGCCGTGACATCAACTGGGACATGAAGCGTCTTGAAGGCTACCGCAACTTCTGTAACAAGCTGTGGAACGCCAGCCGCTTCGTACTGATGAACACCGAAGATCAGGATTGTGGCCTGAACGGCGGCGAACTTGAGCTGTCACTGGCTGACCGCTGGATCCTCGCGGAATATAATCGCACGGTGAAAGCCTACCGTGATGCGATGGACAGCTATCGCTTCGATCTGGCTGCCAGCATTCTGTATGAATTCACCTGGAACCAGTTCTGCGACTGGTATCTGGAGCTGACCAAGCCGGTTATGAACGGCGGCAGCGAAGCACAACTGCGCGGTACCCGTCATACGCTGGTGGAAGTGCTGGAAGGTTTGCTGCGTCTTGCGCATCCGATCATTCCGTTCATCACTGAAACCATCTGGCAGCGCGTGAAAACGCTGAAAGGCATCACAGCTGAAACCATCATGCTGCAACCTTTCCCTGAGTTTGATGCGGCGAAAGCGGATGAACTGGCGCTGGCCGATCTCGAGTGGATCAAGCAGGCGATCATCGCAATCCGTAACGTGCGTGCCGAGATGAACCTGTCTCCGGCCAAACCGCTGGAACTGCTGCTGCGCGGTGCAGGTGCGGATGCACAGCGTCGTGTGGAACAGAACCTGAGCTTCATTAAATCTCTGGCGCGTCTGGAATCCATCACTATTCTGCCTGCCGGCGACAAAGGCCCGGTGTCTGTCACCAAGCTGGTCGAAGGCGCGGAACTGCTGATCCCGATGGCGGGTCTGATCGACAAAGATGCTGAGCTGGCACGTCTCGACAAAGAGATCGCAAAACTCGACGGCGAGATTGCTTCCATCGAAGGCAAATTGTCTAACGAAGGTTTTGTCGCGCGTGCGCCAGAAGCCGTTGTCGCAAAAGAACGCGAACGTCTGGCAGCCTGCGGTGAAGCGAAACTCAAGATTGCAGAGCAGAAAGCCACGATTGCCGCGCTGTAAATTCGCTAAAGCAAAATGATAAAGGCCGCGCAAGCGGCCTTTTTTTATGGGCGGCGAAACTCGTGTTTATCCGCTTCCCTGATATGTTCAATCCGTGACTGCATCGCAGGGTGCGTACTCAGCCAGTCCGGCAACGTGCTGTCGTGGATTTTTTCATTCTGCGCCTGCGCAGAGAGCAACATATAAATTTGCGCCATTTGCGCCAGCGACCGCCCTTCCCGTTTCATCTCTGCGATCGCCCAGTCATCCGCCTCGCGCTCCATGCTGCGCGAAAACTGCAATTCATTGGCAAGTGACGCCGTCTGGAGAAGCGTATCACCGATACCGCTGACATCTCCGGTCATCCACAGGAGCGTGAGTGACACCAGCGAAGAACGCACCAGCATGCGCATCGGATGACGGTAAGCATGATGAGCCATTTCATGCAGCATGACTGCCGCCAGCGCATCATCCCCGGGGCTGAGTTCCACCAGCTTATCGCTGAGGATCAGCGTGCCATCCGCCAGCATAAACGCATTAGCGGTATCAGGAATATTCATCAGTTTCAGGCTGACCGGCGTTCGGTCTTCGCGCAATGACGGCGGAGTCACCTGCCGGAACAGCGCCTGAAGAGCGCTCTGCCGGACATCGGGCAGCGCCGATGCCTGAAAATCACTGGCTTTCAGAAGCGTCATCGTATGACGACCAAGGTTCTGCTCAATGGTGGTCGGAATTCGCAGCGCAATGGCATGACTGGCCCAGGGTAATAAACCGTAGACATAGAAGATAATCAGCAGGCAGGTCGACAGCAGCGCAAGGATCACACCGCGCTTGTGGCTTTCCATACGATAAACCCAGCCCGGCTTTCGATGCTGCGACAGCCAGTGACGAAACGCCGCGTCATCGGAAGGTACAAAACGGCTGCCGTCGGGGAATGTGAGGAATAAAGGGATAGTGCCGAGCGCGTCAGAAACATCAATATCACGCAGCGAAAATCGAGTCTGCGATTCCGGGGTGTCCAGCGTCAGCTGCTGTCCTTCTTCTAAAAAGAGGCGGGCAGCCTCACGCGCTGCCCGTCCTGGAGGCTGATAAAAGCCTTCAATGATCATGCATTACATACCGACGCCAAGATCAAACGCCTGTGCAACTTCTTCGGCAACGGCGGTGTTAACAGAATCGCTGTGTGCCTGCACATCCAGCAGTGATAAATCGCCAGAAACAGCGGTCGATGCGGCGATGTAACGCGCCATACGCACATGGGCCACCGGCGTCGCCAGACCCAGTGAGAACACCACAATCAGCGCATTAGTGAACAGAAGCCCCAGGTAGGAGAGGGTTTTCATCGAGGAATGCAGCTTAACCCCGTTGCCAATCCGTGTCTGGTTAAAGACGTAATTACGGATAGCCACGACCTGATAACTGGCAACCACCAGGGAACCCACCAACAGAATGACGATGGCAAGGAAGAAACCAAACAGGTTGCCCATCAGCATCGCACTGGCCATTTCATCAGACATACCGCCCATCAGAGCCATCTGATACAGGGTGGTGATAAACGATCCCATCAGCCAGAAGGCAAAGATTAGGAATGGCAGGAATAATAAAATGCCCAGCAGGCTGTATTTAATAAATGCAGCTTTCTTTAATTCGGCACTGAATGCCGTCTTTCCAAAGAACATATTATTAACGTACAGGTCGTGGGTCATGGCGCTGATAATCCCCTGAACGGCAGCAATACCAGGGACTAAGGCGACAGCCACCAGCACCACGCTCAGTAATATTGCACTGATACTGGCTGTCTGAACTGCAATCAGAACGATGGCCACAATCGGAATATACAACGCCAGCATCAGCAGGATCGGACACAGGTACAGGGTCCAGTAAGCGCGCCCTGTTTTGCAGTGATAATTAAAACGCACACCACGGTAGCTGGTCATGATCGCATTGTAGCGCCAGCTGCGAATAATCACCCACGGCAGCAGGGCGAAAAAGGCCAGCACGAACAATAACGCCAGATGCGGCATTATTGCCGCCAGAATATAAAAGACAATGATCCCTGCAATCACCAGCAAACGGCCTTTCAATATTTGAATTGGCTTTGCGTGATAATCAAAACGATCACCGTTTATTTCAGTATTACCCAGAAAATAACGACGACGGCGTACTGTCGCCCATGCAGAATAAATCCCTAATGTGACAATGGTCAGTAATGCATTAACCAGCCAGATTGCGAAATATTCTCCGCCCTTACCATGAAAACGGACCTGATGCAGGTTGTCGTTGTGTTGATTATTATCAGACATTTTTATCTTTCGTCCTGAAAGGAATGAGAAACCGTCTCTCCTGTAATTAAGAAAGAGGCGTAGTGCTTTACATAACGATGAAGATTTAATCACGCTCCGGTACAAGGAGGCAACGAATTCTTTACAATTCAGATGAAAAAGACTCTCATTTGCGTTAAGGAATATGTCGCAGAGGGGACGGCAGCGTTGCGCCCACCCGCCCTTAAATGGTATTAAAACGGTCTGTATGATTGCCGATTATTGAAACTGAGTGAGTAACATGACGACCACCTTTCCTGTCAGCGTGCTGGTGCGCCCGATCCGCCCTGAAGATAATGCCGCTATCGCTAACGTGATCCGCCACGTTTCTGCCGAATTTGGCCTGACGGCTGACAAAGGCTATACCGTCGCTGATCCGAATTTAGATCATCTGTATGAAAGCTACAGCCAGCCGCGCTGTGCTTATTGGGTGGTGGAACTCGATGGCGTGGTGGCCGGTGGTGGCGGTATGGCACCGCTGTCAGGTGCAGAAGACGATTTGTGCGAGTTGCAGAAGATGTACTTCATGCCTTCTTTGCGCGGCCAGGGTCTGGCTAAACGTCTGGCATTACAGGCCATCGATCATGCGCGTCAGCAAGGGTTTGCCCGCTGCTATCTGGAAACCACCGCCAGCCTGACTCAGGCCATTGCCCTGTATGAACGCCTCGGCTTCCAGCACATTGATGGCGCAATGGGGAATACAGGTCACGTCGATTGCGAAGTGACGATGTTAAAATACCTCTGACACCACTTTCGTTCTTTAATCGATCTTTGCAAACAGGCGCCTCATGTTCACACACAAAGCCATTTCCGCGTTAAATGAACTGGAACTGACGGTCTATAACTACATCGTCAAAAATGGCGACAAAGTGATGTACATGACTATCCGCGAACTGGCGGATGCCGCAGGCGTGTCTACCACCACTGTTTTGCGCTTCTGTAAAAAGATGGATTGCGACGGTTACTCAGAATTTCGTATCCGTTTTAAGCTGTTTTTAGAACATGAAGAAAAGCCGCCGGTTTCTTTTGGAATCAGTGAAATTATCAGCTATTTCAAAAGTATTAATAACAGCGAATTTGATGAATTATTAGATCAGGCCGCAAAAAAAATATCTGATGCCCAGCGCATTATATTTGTGGGCGTGGGAACGTCAGGATCACTCGGGAAATACAGCGCGCGTTTTTTCTCTAACGTTGGTAAATTCAGCACCTTTATTGATGACCCTTATTTCCCGATCAACAGCGATATGTATAAAGATGCCATCGCCATTATTCTTTCTGTTTCCGGTGAAACGGAAGAAGTACTGCGCTTTGCCACACAGTTCAGCCAGCACAATTGCAAGATCATCAGCCTGACCAACAGCGAGAACTCCACGCTGGCGCGCATGGCAGACCTCAACATCTCATACCACATGCCGCAAATTGTGCTTGAAGGCCAATATAATATTACTACGCAGATCCCGGTACTTTATATTATTGAAACTATCGGCAAGAAACTTCCGTTAATAAAACGTGACGCAGCGCAATGAAAAAACAGGGTGTTTTTATGTTGTGACATATTCCTAACCTTGTTTTTTGTTATATCGTGACTTCATCCTTTCTTTTGCTACACTCCTGCCAGCGATTAAAAAAATAAAACTCATCTCTGTACACCCCGGCAGGAGAATAATAAATAATGGCCATTGATTACGCACAAACAGCCCAGGATATTGTTAAATATATCGGCGGCAATGCTAATGTGATTAGCATCACACATTGCGCTACCCGTTTACGTTTTGTTCTGAAAGATAATAAAGCCGTCGATAAAGAAGAATTAAAACGTGTAAAAGGCGTGATCACAGTGATTGAGGCCGGTGGCCAGATGCAGGTGGTGATCGGCAACCACGTCAGCGATGCCTATAAACAGGTATTACAACTGATCGACATCGATGAAAACGCACCTGTTTCAGCGCCAAACGTCGGTATCGTCAGCCGGGTTATGGACGTCATCTCCAGCATTTTTACCCCGTTCCTTTATCAGCTCGCCGCCTGCGGTATTTTACAGGGGATCATCTCCTTCCTTGCCGCTGTCGGGATTATGGATGCGAACAGCGGCACCTACCGTATTCTCAACTTTGTGTCGTGGACGGCGTTTACTTTCCTGCCGGTAATGATTGCCTTCACCGCCGCCAAAAAATTCAACGTGAACCCTTTCACCGCCGTGATTACGGCCTGTGCGCTGATCAGCCCTGATTACATGAACATGCTGACCGCGTTCAAGATCACCTCAATCAACTCCGCCGACCCGGCCATGCAGCAACTGATGCGCGAGGCGGTGAGCAACCCTGATATCGCCAACATTCTACAAAACGTGGTCGGCATTCCGGTTTCTGCACCGACGCTGGATTTCCTCGGTATTCCGGTGAAATACCTGAGTTACACCGCCTCCGTAATCCCGATCATTCTGATGGTCTGGGCGATGTCGTACATCGAGCACTTCTTTAATAAAGTGCTGCCGGTGGTTATCCGTAACCTGTTCACCCCCATGTTCTGTATCGCCATTATGGTGCCGATGACCCTGCTGGTGTTCGGCCCGGTCGGTAACATGATCGGCGGCGCGATCGGCGGCGTTTATAATTATCTCTATCACCTCAGCCCGATCATTGCCGGTTTCGTGGTCGGCGCCTTCTGGCAACCGCTGGTCACGCTGGGCGTTCACTGGGGCATTACGCCGGTGACCGTCGGCAACTACGCGACCTTGGGTTATGACACCTTTACCGGCCTGCAGGCTTCCGCCGTCTTTGCGATGACCGGCAGCATGTTCGGCGTATACCTGAAAACCCGCAGCCGTGAAATGAAAGGCATCTCGCTCTCCGCCGGCGTGACCGGTCTGTTTGGCATCACTGAACCGGCCATTTACGGTGTGGCGCTGCGCCTGAAAAAACCTTTCCTGTGCAGCTGCGTAGCGGGCGGTATCGGCGGCGCGATAGCCGGTTCCTTTAATGCGGTGTCATGGAGCTACTGCCTGCCGGGTATCGCCGTGCTGCCGGTGTTCTTTAAAGAAGGCCACATGCCGCAGTTCCTTGGCTTCCTGCTGTCGATAAGCGTGGCCTTTGTTCTCGGTGCGCTCTTCACCTGGCTGGTCGGCTTCAAAGACGAGCCCGATGTGGTGGCCACCAAAAAGGTACAGGCTGAATCCCGGCGTGCCGCGCAGGCGGAAATGAATTAAATCTGACATTACGATCTACAGGGCAGAAGCAATCTGCCCTCATCAAGTATCCAGGGAGAATCAAATGAGTCATCAGTTACCGAAAGATTTCTTGTGGGGCGGCGCGGTAGCGGCGCATCAGGTTGAAGGCGGCTGGAACAAAGGCGGCAAAGGCATCAGCATCTGCGACGTGCTTTCCGGCGGCGCACACGGCGTTGACCGCGTGATGACCGACGGCGTGCTGGAGGGTTACAGTTATCCAAACCACGAAGCCGTCGATTTCTACTCGCACTACAAAGAAGATATCGCGCTGTTCGCTGAGATGGGCTTCAAATGCTTCCGCACCTCGATTGCATGGACGCGCATCTTCCCGAACGGTGACGAATTGCAGCCTAACGAAGCCGGTCTGCAATTCTACGATGATATGTTTGATGAACTACTCAAACACAATATCGAGCCGGTCATTACCCTTTCTCACTTTGAGATGCCGTGGCATCTGGTGAAAGAATATGGCGGCTGGAAAAACCGTCAGGTGGTGGATTTCTTTGTGCGTTTCAGCCAGGTGGTAATGGAGCGTTACAAAGGCAAGGTCAAATACTGGATGACCTTCAACGAGATCAACAACCAGCGCAACTGGAAGTACCCGTTGTTCGGTTATTGCTGCTCCGGCGTGGTGTTTACCGAGCAGGAAAATCCGGAAGAAACTATGTATCAGGTGCTGCATCATCAGTTCGTTGCCAGTGCCAAAGTGGTCAAACTCGGCCATGCCATTAATCCTGATTTCAAAATCGGCTGCATGATCGCCATGGTGCCGCTTTATCCGTTCTCCTGCCATCCGGACGACGTGATGTATTCCGTCGAAGCGATGCACGAACGCTTCCTGTTCAGCGACGTGCATATGCGCGGTTACTACCCGGCATATGCGCTGAAAGAGTGGGAACGTCGCGGTTTCAATATCAAAATGGAAGACGGCGATCTTCAGGCGCTGCGCGAAGGCTGTGCCGATTACATCGGCCTGAGCTATTACATGAGCAACGCAATTTCGGCGCACAATCCGAGCGATGATAACGGCCTGTCCGGCTTTGCGGGCAGCGTGCCGAATCCACATGTGAAGGCATCCGACTGGGGCTGGCAGATTGATCCTGTCGGTCTGCGTTACACCCTGAATATCTTGTACGAACGTTATCAGAAGCCGCTGTTTATCGTCGAAAATGGCTTTGGCGCAATCGACAAAGCCGGTGAAGACGGCGTCATTCACGACGATTACCGCATCGCCTATCTGAAGGCGCACATCGGGCAGATGAAAAAAGCCGTGCTGGAAGATGGCGTGGATCTGATGGGCTACACGCCGTGGGGCTGCATCGACTGCGTGTCGTTCACCACTGGCCAGTACAGCAAACGTTACGGCTTCATTCACGTCGATAAAAACGACGACGGCACCGGCACGATGGCGCGCTCTAAAAAAGAGAGCTTCGGCTGGTATCAGAAAGTGATTGGCAGTAACGGTGAAGTGCTTTAAGAAGAGAACAGCCAGCTCCCGCGAGCTGGCTTTTTTATGGCTATCGGGCGCTCATCGAAAAATAGGCAAACTCGCCGTAGCCCGCATCAGCATTGACTGCAGAGGCCGCCGAGTAAAGGCCAATTTTCGCCCCCACCCATTTCCCTGCTGAAATTGAAAATTGAGGTTCAACAGCTTTCCACTCTTCCGTTTCGACCTGCCTGAATGAAAAATGACAAACGCCACGTGACAACACATCCGCCCTGATGAACACCGACCCATGACCAGTGAGCGTTGCCAGCACGGTTCTTTTCTGGCTCAGAACGCCTTTATCGCTCATCCACCCGAAATCGAACACCAGCACCCACCCGCCATTCTGCTGACACACCGAAACCGCTCCGTATCTCTCGCCATACACAATCAAACCGCTTTGCTCACCGTCATGGTTAAAATGCGGTATCAGACGGGTGGTCACCGTGAATTCAGGGGCGGAGAATTTCTGCAAAAGCAGTTGCGGCGTGTCATACAAAGAGCGTGCGCCATAAGGCTGGCAGGCCAGTTTCAGGCCAGTCGTCGACGGGATTATCCAGTCTGGCTGCGGGTTCGCCTGCCACTGCCATTGCAGGCCAAAGCGGCCGTCGGCAAAACTGTCCGACGTTTGCGGAACGTATGGCATTTCCTGAGCGTATGCAGCAGGTTTTGTGTACACCGATACCGGCTGCCCCAGCCCTTCGGCATTGATTTTCTCGCCGATCTCCGGCCAGTCATCGCCGTTCCAGCGCATCGGTTGCAGGTGCACTATCCGGCCATTGTGTGCGGCATCCTGAAAATGAACAAACCAGCATTCGCCGTTTTTCAGTTCCACCCAGCCGCCCTGGTGAGGGCCATTCACGGTCGTGGTGCCCTGATGTAAAACATCGCGCGCCTCAAACGGGCCGCTCAACTGGCGGGAGCGTAATACGGTCTGCCAGCCACTTTCAACGCCGCCGGCGGGGGCAAAAATATAATACCAGCCATGACGCCGGTAGACTTTTGGCCCTTCGATAGTCGGATGGGAAACCGCGCCATCGAAAATGATTTTACCCTCATCGAGCAGGGACGTGGCGTCCGGGGACATTTCGCAAAGCTGTAGCTGATGCTTGATTCCGGAACGGCTGTAGGCGAATGCATGAACCAGCCACGCCCGCCCGTCCTCATCCCAGAATGGACAAGGGTCGATCCAGCCTTTCACCGCTTTAATACACTGCGGCTCGCTCCATTCTTTGGCCGGGTCTTCGGCATAAGACATAAAAATGCCTTCATCGGGCATGCTGTAAAACACCCAGAACAGCCCGTTGTGATAACGAATACTCGGCGCCCAGATCCCTTTACCAGGCTGCATGCTGTCGTATGCCGGCGAGTTAATCCGCTGCACGACGTGATTAATGATTTTCCAGTTCACCAGATCGGTTGAATGAAGAACGGGCAGGCCCGGAATATGGTTAAAACTCGAGGCCACCATATAAATATCGTCACCTACACAGACAATATCCGGGTCCGAATAATCCGCATGCAAAACAGGATTCTGATAACGCCCGTCACCCAAATCTGCGCACCAGCCAGCGTGGTTAATCTTCTCCATATTCATCTCCCCCTTATTTAACCGCCATCACAGGCGCCAGATTACCGGCTGCGTTTTCCTGCTCGCGGGCAATATCACCGCTGCGTTTCGCCAAATCCGTCTGAATATTCTTCATCGTGGCATCATCGAGTTTGTAGAAGCGGGCAAGGAAATAGAGGATCAGATAGGACACTGAAGGTCCGACGGTCAGCAGACCGATGATGCCGGTCGTTGCCAGCGCGGTTTGGGTTTCTGCACCAGCGTGATAACCGAACCAGCCGAGTGAGAACCCGACGAACGCCCCGGCAAAGGCCATCCCCAGTTTTAACGCGAACAGATTCCCGGAGAAAGAGAGGCCGGTGATCCGCCGCCCTGTTTTCCACTCACCATAATCCGCCGCATTGGCCATCATGTTCCATTTAAACGGCTGGTACATCTGGTGTAAAAAACCAATGATGAAATACAGCGGAAAAATCACCGGCAGGAATTTCGGCGGTACGAAAAACATCACGACGCCCGTCAGAACCAGCAGCAGGTTGATATTTTTAAACATCGCCAGCGTGCTGAACCGTTTGGCAAAATACCCCGCCGCCATCGCCCCGAATATCGTGCCGACCACGCTGGTGGTAATAAACGTACTTTTCATCGCCGTACCGCTGACCAGACTCTGCCCCTTATCCAGCATCAGATACGTCGCGTAATACAACGTGGCGGAACTGCGCATTACTCCGGCCATACTGGAGAAAAAGGTGATAATCGCGACAATACGCCACTGATCGTTCGACAGCAGATTTTTCAAATCACTCATCACCGATACCTGACGGGTATCCTCCGCCGTGATGCGTTCTTTGGTGAAACAAAAACAGAACACCAGCATACACACCGCAATCGCGCCCATCACCGCCATCGTCGCCTGATATCCGGCCTGCTGATTCTCTTTACCAAAATAATCCACCAGCCACAAAGTGCCGACAGAAACCAGTAAACCCGCCAGAGAGGAAATCGTGAACCGGTAGGATTGTGCAGAAAGCCGGTCTTTATCATCCGTGGTAATCACCCCACCCAGCGCGCAGTAAGGAATATTGATAAAGGTGTAACACAGCATCAGCAGCGAATAAGTAATGTAGGCATAAAGCAGTTTTCCGGAATGACCAAAATCAGGCGTGGTGAACGTCATCACCGCCAGCACGGCATAAGGAATGGCGAACCAAATCAGCCACGGGCGAAAATGCCCCCAGCGGGTTTTCACGCGGTCCGCAAAAATACCGGTGAGCGGATCGCTGACGGCATCCAGAATGCGTGTGACCAGAAACATCACCCCGACCGCTGCCGCGGAAAGCCCGTAGATATCGGTATAAAAGTAGGTCAGAAACATCGTGACGGAGGAATAAACGATCCCGCAAGCGGCGTCTCCCATACCAAAACCAAGTTTTTCTATAACAGACAATTTCTTTACGGCTGCCATAATCTGACTCCACACCATGAGGTAGAATATCTTTCAGAATTGGTATGTTAACTTTTGGCAGGTGCGTTGAATTTAACCATATTTCACTTAGGGTTTATGAAATTTGCTTAATGCGAAGGGAGTCACAAAGGGGGGCTGTCATGCACAAACAAAAAAGGCCACCGTCTCCGGCAGCCTTTTCTTTCTTCATGAATCGAAATTCAGAAGCCCGACTCAATCAATGACGTTTGCCGTCATCATCTTCGTCGATGAAATCTTCGTCTTCGCCTTCTTCACCTTCTTCGTCGTCGTCGCCTTCGAAGTAAGTGCCCCAACCGTCGTAGTTAACGCCGTTGGTTTCGGCCAAATTCATCAGTTGCTCAACCTGTGCGTCGATAAGCTCTGCATTCAGCGCCACTTCGCTAATCACGTCACAGCACATCATGACAGTACCGTCTTCAGCTTCCAGCTCTTCCGGGTCGGAAACTTCATAACCCAGTTTGAAAGCTTCTACGACCGCTTTCTCCAGAACTTCGAACTTTTCTGAAGATAAGTGGTGTTCAATGGTGTAAAGCGCGTCAGGATCGCTGCCATCGTCCAGCAGCTCTTCGATGATTAAGCGAGTTTCTTCACGTTGTTCTTCCAGCAATTCACGGTTTGCCATATCTCAGTCCTCAATCAATTTGACGTTTGTACGCTATTTTCACACACCATAGAGCGCGCCTCCACTATTAAAGAGAAAGTTTTCTCTGTGGGGTTGTAATTGCATATTCATACATATAAATTGAATTTTAATTCAATCCGAAATGCTTACGCGCTATGGAGCGACATCATGAGTTTGTTGAGTAAACGTCATTTTCTCAGGTTACTGGATTTTACCCCGTCAGAGATTTCGTCCCTGCTGACACTCTCCGCTGAACTGAAAGCGGCAAAGAAAAATGGCACTGAGAAAGCCCGCCTGCAAGGCAAAAACATCGCGCTCATCTTCGAAAAAGACTCAACCCGCACACGATGCTCTTTCGAAGTTGCCGCATATGACCAGGGGGCAAAAGTCACTTATCTCGGCCCCAGTGGCAGCCAGATCGGCCATAAAGAATCGATGAAAGACACCGCCCGCGTATTGGGCCGGATGTACGACGGTATTCAGTATCGTGGCTACGGTCAGGATAAAGTGGAAACGCTGGCGGAATATTCCGGCGTGCCGGTATGGAATGGCTTAACCAATGAATTTCACCCGACGCAGCTGCTGGCCGACCTGCTGACCATGCAGGAGCATCTGCCAAATCAGCCGCTCAAAGGGATGCGCCTGGCGTATCTGGGCGACACACGTAACAATATGGGCAACTCGCTGCTGGAAGCTGCCGCGCTGTGCGGGCTGGATTTACGCCTTGTGGCACCGTCAGTATGCTGGCCCGATGCCGACCTGGTCGCGACCTGTCAACATCTCGCAAATGAAAATGGCGGCACTATCACGCTCACCGAAGACATTGCTACCGGCGTGAAAGACGCGGATTTCCTCTATACCGACGTCTGGGTGTCGATGGGTGAACCGAAAGAGGCCTGGAAGGAGCGTATCAACCTGTTGCGTCCTTATCAGGTGAACAGCGCGATGCTGGCGCTGACCGGCAATCCTGACGTGAAATTCCTGCACTGTCTGCCTGCGTTCCATGATGATCAGACCACACTCGGCAAACAAATGGCCGAAGAATACGGTTTGCAGGGCGGTATGGAAGTCACTGACGACGTCTTTGAGTCCCGCCACAGCGTCGTGTTCGATCAGGCGGAAAACCGTCTGCACACCATCAAAGCCGTCATGGTTGCCACACTCGGCACAGAATAAATTCCACGGCATCATCCCGAATTTTTTGCGGATGATGCCGCCTTTTTCCTCCAGAATTCTCCGTTATCCCCCCTTTTGTCGCCACAGCCGGTCATTTTCAACTAACCTTTTTAAAGCGCTTTCGTTTTATCGCCTTTGTCAGAAAAACAGAAATGCAGTGAGAAGGAACCGATATGAGCTCAGTAAATCTTGAGTATGTCCTGCGGCTGGAAAGCCTGTTAAGCAGGATTTACCCCAGGGAACACATCGCCGATCTGCTGAAAAAGATTCTGCATCTCGCCAACAAATGGGATTACGGCAAACACCGCACCACCGGCTGGGTGGACGGTACGAATATTTATCTGATTACTTATGGCGACAATATACGTCAGGGCGAGCAACCGCCGCTGGCGACGCTGAATCATTTTGCTAACACCTATTTGCGCGACATTATCAGCGACATCCATATTTTGCCGATGTACCCGTACAGCTCGGATGACGGCTTCAGCGTGATCGACTACCGGCGAATCGACGAAAATCTCGGAGGATGGTCTGACATTCACCACCTGTCAGAGAACTTTAATCTGATGTTCGACTGCGTGATTAATCACATCTCGCGTTCAAGCGACTGGATGAAAGGCTATCTGCACGACGATCCCTATTACAAAGGGTATTTCATCGACGCCAACCCTGAACTCGATTACAGCCGGGTTGTGCGCCCGCGCGCTTCGCCGCTGCTCTCTCCCTTTATCAAAGCCGACGGCACCGAGCTGTATCTGTGGACAACCTTCAGCGAAGATCAGGTGGACATTAATTTCAAAAATCCGCAGGTCCTGCTGGAAAGCATCGACGTGCTGCTGCAATACGCGGCCAGCGGCGGGCAGTCGATTCGCCTCGATGCCATCGGGTATATCTGGAAGGAAGCCGGAACCTCCTGTATTCACCTGCCACAGGCGCACAACATCATCAAAGTGTGGCGCACGATTCTGGATGAAGTGATCCCCGGCACGCGGTTGATTACCGAAACCAACGTTCCGCATCACGAAAACATCAGTTATTTCGGTGAAGGCGATGAGGCGCACATGGTGTATCAGTTCCCGCTGCCGCCGCTGACGCTGCATGCGTTTTTACGCGAAGACACCACCACACTCACCCGCTGGGCACAGAGCCTGAATGCCGAAGCGCGCTACCCTGACACCACGTATTTCAACTTCCTCGCCAGCCACGACGGGATCGGCCTGCGCCCGACAGAAACCTTTCTCAGCGATGAAGAACGCAAATACATGGCGCAGGAAACGCTGCGTAAAGAGGGGCGCGTCTCCTACAAAGACAACGGCGACGGCACCCATTCTCCTTATGAGCTGAATATCAATTACCTGAGCGCACTGACCGAACCGGAAGATAGCGTCGAAATGAAAGCGCGCAAGTTCCTGGCGGCGCAGGCGCTGTTGTTGTCGTTCATCGGCGTTCCGGCGATTTATATCCACAGCCTGCTGGGCAGCGAAAACGATCTCGACGGCATGCATCAGTCCGGGATCAACCGGCGCATCAACCGTAAAAAGCTGGATCTGAGTAAAATTGAGGCCGAACTGGATAAGAAAGACAGTCTGCCCGCGCGGGTATTCGAGGGCTTACAGGCACTGATAAGGCACCGGCGCGCCCATCCGGCGTTCTCGCCACAGGCTGGTCAGCGGGTGTTTGACCTCGGGAAATCGCTGTTTGCCATGGAACGCTATGATCCGAAAACAGAAGACCGCATAACCTGCGTGTTTAACATCAGCAGCCGTTCACAGGTGCTGAAACTGGCGGTAGAAGGCAAGGATCTGATTGGCGGGGACGTGTTTAACGGGCAGACGCGACTCCAGCCGTGGCAGGTGGTGTGGATCAAACACAAACTGAAAGCGCCAGAACGCCTCGGAAGACTGCGTCGCTGGCGGATGAAATTGTTTAAACGTACTAAACGTCAGCCTGCAGATCGTTAAGCGGGTAACACGCTGGCGTCCATTTTCACCACGGCTTTGCGCACGTTGGCCGGTTCGCCAACGGCGCACAGCGGTTTATGCACTTCGCCCGGATAAAACACCACGAAATCGCCGGTCTGCATGATCATGGTTTTTTCCTGTTCACCGGCAGCCAGAAACGCGATGTCCTTGTCGGCCAGCCAGTCGGTGTCAACGTACCCTGCCGGTAAGTTGCTGAAAGTCATGCCTTCAGTCCCATTGAGGATAATCTGAATATCCAGATAACGCGCATGAAACTCGGCACGGCGTTCTGCCTGAGGTGCCGTTGAATCATTGGAAATCAGCACGAAAACGTCATCGCCACAGATATCGTGTTTACCCAGCGGGGTATCGGCATTGATGTTCTGTTTGACGAATTCGATCGCTTCTCGCAGCGCGGCAGGCAGATAGGGGACTAAATGTAACTGATGAATATTACCGGTAATCATGATTTTCCCTTTGCTGTAGTAAAAATGAAATGATGTTTCAATGTGGGAACATGATAATGCACTCTTGCCCTGCGCCCCTTGATCCAGTTAACACTTTTTGCCTGCGGATCCGGCCACAGCCAAACGTTTGCCTGCGGGCGATTTTCCGCTTGATGTCGCCGGTTACGCGCGTATAATGCGCCACAATTTGCCGGGAGAACCCATGAACATTTGCCACGTTTTGCGCTCAGACGATCGACCAGACACCGTGCCATCAGGCAGCCCGCTGCCGTTGTTCTTCCGTTGTATTGCTGGTCAGCGTTCAGTTGATCAAAAAGAAAGGCCCCTCATTGCAGGGGCTTTTTTTTGTCCGAAATTTGAGTGTGCAGCCACTGCAAGCACATCTTTTAAGCACAAAGAAACAGGAGAATGACGATGGCGAATCCGCTGTATCTAAAAGACATCATTTCAATTAACGATCTCAGCCGCGAGGAGCTCGAGCTGGTGCTCGAGACCGCCGCCAGCCTGAAAGCCAGTCCGCAGCCTGAATTGTTGAAACACAAAGTCATCGCCAGCTGTTTCTTTGAAGCGTCCACCCGCACGCGCCTGTCGTTTGAAGCCTCCGTTCACCGCCTCGGTGCGTCGGTGGTCGGGTTCTCGGACAGCAGCAACACGTCGCTTGGCAAAAAAGGCGAGACGCTGGCCGACACCATTTCGGTGATCAGCACCTACGTCGATGCCATTGTGATGCGCCATCCGCAGGAAGGCGCGGCGCGTCTGGCCACTGAATTCTCCGGCAACATTCCGGTACTGAACGCCGGTGACGGTGCGAATCAGCATCCGACCCAAACCCTGCTGGACTTGTTCACCATTCAGGAAACACAGGGCCGCCTGGATAACATCAACATCGCCATGGTCGGCGACCTGAAATATGGCCGCACGGTGCATTCCCTGGCGCAGGCGCTGGCGAAATTTAACGGCAACCGTTTCTACTTTATCGCCCCGGACGCACTGGCGATGCCGGGCTACATTCTGGCGCTGCTGGAAGAGAAAGGGATTGAATACAGCCTGCATAGCAGCATCGAGGAGGTCGTGCCGGACATCGATATTCTGTACATGACCCGCGTGCAGAAAGAGCGTCTTGATCCCTCTGAGTACGCCAATGTGAAGGCGCAGTTTGTGTTACGCGCCGCCGATCTGACCCATGCTCAGCCGCATCTGAAAGTGCTGCATCCGCTGCCGCGTATTGACGAGATCACGCCGGATGTCGATAAAACGCCTTACGCCTGGTATTTCCAGCAGGCCGGAAACGGCATTTTTGCGCGCCAGGCGTTGCTGGCACTGGTGCTGAACGCAGACACTGCCCAATAAACTTGAGGAGAAACGATCATGACTCACGACAATAAACTTCAGGTTGAAGCGATCAAATGCGGTACGGTGATCGACCATATTCCCGCGCAGGTCGGGTTTAAGCTGCTGTCTCTGTTCAAATTTACCCAGACGGAACAACGCGTCACCGTCGGCCTGAACCTGCCGTCCGGCGAACTTGGCCGCAAAGACATCATCAAAATCGAGAATACATTTCTGACCGACGAGCAGGTCAATCAGCTGGCGGTGTACGCCCCGCGCGCGACGGTAAATCGCATTGATGATTATGAAGTGGTGAAGAAACTGATGCCGACGCTGCCGGACCGGATTGTGGGCGTTTTACGCTGCCCGAACGGCAACTGCATCAGCCGCTTTGAGCCGGTGGATTCCAGTTTTGCGGTGAAACAGCGTGCCGACGGCGTGCACCTGAAATGTAAGTATTGCGAGAAAGAGTTTGAGCACCAGGTGGTGCTGAACAACGATTAACCCTTTATACTGAGGGATAATTTTTCATTCACCTTAACTCAAATCAGGAGACATTATGTCCCGCGAAATCAGCACTGAAAACGCTCCGGCAGCCATCGGTCCTTATGTTCAGGGCGTCGATCTGGGCAGCATGATCATCACGTCCGGTCAGATCCCGGTGGATCCTAAAACCGGCGCCGTGGCCGACGATATCGCCGCTCAGGCACGCCAGTCACTGGAAAACGTGCAGGCGATCGTGGAAGCCGCTGGCCTGAAAGTTTCAGACATCGTGAAAACCACCGTTTTCGTGAAAGATCTGAACGACTTCACCACCGTTAACGCCACGTATGAAGCCTTCTTCACCGAACACAACGCGCCATTCCCGGCCCGTTCCTGCGTTGAAGTCGCGCGTCTGCCAAAAGACGTGAAAATCGAAATCGAAGCCATCGCTGTACGCCGTTAATTCGTGCCACCGATGCACCAGACCAGCCTGCGGGCTGGTTTTTTTTGCCCCATTATCAGGCAAAGAACCCGCTTTCCGCCCTATAATTAAGCAGCCCTGCCTCTTTTCTCCTGATTTCCAGCCCATTTTGCACGCTGGCACACTTTATGCCTGATCTTCATTGTTATTGAACGATTCAATTGCAGCCTGTCCAGTTTGTGAGGTGATGATGATCAAGATTGACCTTTCCGATTCACCCTTTTTTGATGAGATGTTAATGGCTGAAGGGAAACACCGCAGCCATTATCAGGCTTACTGGCAGTGGTTGCAGCAGGCCGATCAACAGGCCGTCCAGCGCAAAAAAGAGGAAGCTGCGCTGCTGTTCCACCGGGTGGGGATTACCTTTAATGTTTACGGCGAAGATGATGGCGCGGAGCGGCTGATCCCGTTCGACAGCGTGCCGCGCATTATTCCTGCCGGGGAATGGCAAATGCTCGATCGCGGTATCCGTCAGCGGGTACAGGCGCTGAATGCGTTTCTGCATGATATTTACCACGACCAGAAGATCCTCAAAGCCGGGATCGTGCCTGCCGAACAGGTGCTGGCAAACGATCAATATCAGCCTTGCATGCAGGGCATCGATCTTCACCGTGATACTTACGCCCACATCGCCGGCACCGACATGGTGCGCGGCGGCGACGGTGAATATTACGTGCTGGAAGACAACCTGCGCACGCCCTCCGGCGTCTCCTATATGATGGAAAACCGCAAAATGATGATGCGGTTATACCCGGAACTCTTCGCCCAGCAGCGGATCGCGCCGGTTTCGCGCTACCCTTCTCACCTGCTGCAAACCCTGCGCGAAAGCACACCGGTGAACGATCCGACCGTCGTGGTGCTGACGCCGGGCCGCTTTAACAGCGCCTATTTCGAGCACAGTTTCCTGGCGCAGCAAATGGGCGTTGAGCTGGTGGAAAGCGCCGATCTGTTCGTGAAAGACGGTGCCGTACTGATGCGTACCACCGCCGGGCCGTGCAAAATTGACGTGATTTACCGTCGCATCGACGATGCGTTCCTGGATCCGCTGGCGTTTCGTGCTGATTCCATGCTCGGCGTGCCCGGCCTGCTTTCCGTCTATCGCGCGGGCGGCGTGGTGCTGGCGAATGCGATCGGTACCGGCGTGGCGGATGACAAATCGATCTACCCGTATGTACCGGAGATGATCCGCTACTATCTGGCCGAAGATCCGATCCTCAATAACGTGCCGACCTGGCAATGCCGCAAAGAAAGCGATCTCTCTTTCGTGCTGGCGAATCTGGACAAAATGGTGGTGAAGGAGGTTCATGGCGCAGGCGGTTACGGCATGCTGATTGGCCCGATGGCCAGTCAGGAAGAGCTGGCCCGTTTTCGCGATCTGCTAAAAACCCGCCCTGAAAATTACATCGCGCAGGAGACACTCGCGCTCTCAACATGCCCGACGTTTGTCGAAAACGGCCTGGCGCCGCGCCACATCGATTTACGGCCTTTCGCCCTGACCGGTGCGGAAATTCGCCTGGTGCCCGGCGGGCTCACCCGCGTTGCGCTGGCCGAAGGCTCGCTGGTGGTCAATTCATCGCAGGGCGGTGGCACCAAAGATACCTGGGTGCTGGAAGAAGATTCGACGGAGGACGACGCATGCTAAGCAGAACCGCCAGTGAGCTGTACTGGATGGCGCGTTATCTGGAACGCGCCGAAAATATCGCCCGTCTGCTGGACGTCACTAACAAGCTGTCGATGATGTCGATCCGCGACGTGACAGCACGCGACGAAAATAACGATCTGCTGGTGCCGCTGACCATGACCGGCACGCGCACGCTGTTCGATGCGCATTATCCGCAGCTGACGATGAGCAATCTGCTCAACTTTTTCGCGTTAGACAACATCAACCACGGCAGCATTTTCAGCTGTCTGCAAATGGCGTGGAATAATGCTCACGCCGTGCGCGGCAGCCTGTCTTCTGAAGTCTGGGAAAGCATCAATGCCACCTGGATCGAGATGAAACTGATCCGCCGCCAGGGCGTCGGGTCGGCGGGCGCCGATTCATTTTTCGACTGGGTTAAGGAGCGCTCACACCTGTTTCGTGGCGCCATGTTCGGCACTTTGCTGCGCAGCGACGCCCAGAACTTCATCCGGCTCGGCACCATGCTGGAGCGCGCAGACAGTACAGCCCGCCTGCTGGATGCCAAAAATCAGCTTCTCAACGCCGATGAAGATCCGGTACGCGAATATTACCGGATGGACACCCTGCTGCGCGCGGTGAGCGCCCGCGAAGCGTTCCACACGCTTTATAAGCAGCAACTTAGCCAGAAACGCATCGCTGAATTGCTGATCCTGCGCCGTGAATTACCGCGCTCACTGCTGTCTTGCGTGGAAATCATGGCCGAACAGCTGGAAGAAATCGGCGGCACCGCAGGCAACCTGCCACGCCGCCGCGTTCATACCCTGCACGCGCAGCTTCGTTTCACCGAAATGGAAGAGATTGTCGAAATGGGCCTCAGCCCCTGGTTGATGCAGTTCCTCGACCAGACCGGCGCTATCGCCGAGAGCATCCATCAGACCTATCTGGAGGCACAATAATGAAACTGAATGTCAGTCATCAGACGCATTACACCTATGCGCAGCAGGTCAAACACAGCACGCAATACCTGCGCCTTACCCCGCAAAACTCCAGCCATCAGAAAATCCTGTCATGGGATTTAACCCTGCCGGAATATGCCACCCGCACCTTTGATGCCTACGGCAACGTTTTGCATGTGCTGACCCTCGACCAGCCGCATCAGGCGATCACCATTGAGGCCAACGGCATGGTGGAGATCGAAGACAACACCGAAGACGACAGCTGCGGCCATCTCTCGCCGCTGGTGTTCCTGCGTACCAGCCCGCTGACGCAGGCCGACGGTGCGATCCGCGATTTTGCGCATCGTTATTACCGGCCACAGGCTCAGCACGAAAGCCTGTGCAGCCTGATGGGTGAGCTGTTGCTGAAAATGCCCTACAGCCCCGGCACCACCACGGTGAAAGACAGCGCGTCGCAGGCGTTTTCCGCGCAGCAAGGCGTATGTCAGGATCACACTCACGTCTTTCTCGCCTGCTGCCGCAGTCTGGGCATTCCGGCGCGCTATGTCAGCGGCTACCTTTATACTGAAGATTCCGCCCATGTGGCGATGCATGCCTGGGCGGAAGCCTGGCTGGATGACCGCTGGCAGAGCTTTGACGTCACCAATAACACCTGCCAGCCCAATCAGCATTTGAAACTGGCTATCGGCATAGATTATCTTGATGCTTGCCCGGTCCGCGGTATCCGGTTAGGTGGAGGATGCGAAGACATGCGCACTGTCGCGGCAGTTGAAATGTTCGACATACCGCAATAATCGATACAGGAACGAATCCTATGACTTACTGTGTGGCCATGCGCTTGTCCTCTGGCCTGGTGTTTGTTTCAGACTCGCGCACCAATGCCGGGGTGGATCACATTTCCACCTTCCGCAAACTGCATGTTTTTCATCACAGCGATGAACGGGTGCTGGTGCTCCAAAGTGCCGGAAATCTGGCGACCACACAGAGCATTATCAGCCTGCTGCACCGGCGTTGCCTCGATGATCAGCGGGAAAATCTGCTTAACGTGGAATCAATGTACGACGCCGCCAGCCTGCTCGGGGAAACGGTGCGCGAAGTGATTGCCCGTGACAGCGGCGCCAATCAGGGCGGCACCACGGATTTCAGCTGTAACCTGCTGCTCGGCGGCCAGATCAAGGGTGAAGGGTTGCGGCTGTTCCATATTTATCCCCAGGGTAATTTCATCGAAGCCACCCACGACACACCCTATTTTCAGGTGGGGGAAAGCAAGTACGGCAAGCCGATTATCGATCGCGTGCTGAACTTCGATACTCCGCTGGATCAGGCGATGCAGTGCGCGCTGATTTCGATGGATTCGACGCTGCGCAGTAATCTTTCCGTCGGCCTGCCGCTGGATGTGCTGACCTACCCGGTCGACAGCTACAGCACGGCGCAGCAGTACCGGATCACCGACACACATCCGTATTTCGACATGATCCGCAAAGGCTGGGGCGAAGGCTTGCTGAGTATTTTTGCCCAACTACCACCGCTGAAATTAGACGAGTAAACCTCCGCCACATCAGGTCTGGGGAACATGGACAACCTCAGACCTGCCCCGTATTATCAATATCCCGTCCTTAATACGGATATTTGAGGTGAAATATCGTGGCAGTCACTATTTATGATATTGCCCGTCTGGCAAAAGTCTCCAAATCTACCGTATCGCGAGTTATCACTCATCAAACCAATATTTCGCCTGATGCGCGTGAGCGTGTTCTGGAAGCTATCCGCACCCTGAATTACCAGCCGAGTAAAGTGGCACGGGCGCTGACATCTAAAGGTTTTGATGCCATTTTGGTCATTTCCACCCGCTCCACCAAAACCACCGCCGGTAATCCGTTCTTTTCCGAAATACTGCAATCCATTGCATTGCGCGCGGAAAAAGAAGGGTTTGATGTTATTTTGCAGACCTCCAAAAATAGCGAAGAAGATTTGCAAAAGTGCGTGGCAAAAATAACGGAAAAAATGGTGAAGGGCGTGATTATGCTGAGTTCACCGGCTGATGAACACATTCTGGCGCAACTCGACCATTATCAGGTTCCCGTTGTTGTTATTGGTAATATCGAAGGCGCTTATAAACATGTTTTCTCCGTCGATACCGATAATTTCCAGGACAGCTACCGGCTGACACAACATCTTATTTCGCTCGGTCATCGGGATATTGCCTGCCTGCATGCTCCGCTGGATTACCACGTTTCGATTGATCGTTTGTCCGGGTATCAGCACGCCATGCAGGACGCCGGGCTGCCGGTGCAACCAGGCCTGATGATTGACGGCGGCTACACGGCGGAAAGCGCCTGTCTGGCGGCAACGGCGCTGCTCAAAAGTGATCGGCCACCGACTGCCGTTTTCGCCACCGATGCCTTAAAAGTCATGAGTATTTACCGCGCGGCCCATGATCAGAAAAAAACCATTCCTGACGAGCTTTCCGTCACCGGCTACAGCAGCGACAATGTTTCGCCCCTCCTTTCTCCAGGTCTTACCGGCATTGAAATTCCGATCCGGGAATTAGGCTGGCAGGGTTGCAGTGTGTTGTTTGATAAAATTTTCGACCGCCCGTGTGCGCACGCACGAACGCTTGTGCCCACGCAGTTAGTCGTCAATCATTCCGCCCGTTGTCTTAAGACCGCGAAATAAGTCAGTCCAACAGGAAGCGGCGCCCCCTGTTGGATGATTCAGTGCATCAGAAGGTATACGTCAGGCCGACACCGGTATAATGGAATTTGGTTTTCGCATTGGCGCTGGCATCAATATTATCGTGCAGCTGCAATTCGTAGGCATATTCCAGAGATATCGCAAAACCGGCCGGTAATGGCTGATTAATTAACAGTCCGAAACGGGTATCGGTTTCCCCTTCCCGCTCTGCGCGGTCGTCATTGTAATAATAAGTGTCGAGCGTTCTGCGAACGTACGGCGTCAGCACCGTTTTTCCGCTGGAAAAGAGATCCACACTCACCGGTAAATATACGCGGGCTTCCTGTTTGGCGAATTCGCCGCGCTGACTGTCTCCGGTATTCCATCCGCGATCTAAATAATAATTCACCTGAATGGCAATATCCCCGGAGAAACTGTATTTAAGACCCGTTTCGCCTTCGAATTCCTTATTCAGATAACCGTTATTGTCCATATTATTATAATAATTGTATAACGCCATCCAGCCGTTATATTTCAGATTCGGGCTAAGTGAAACTGACCAGTCGGGCTGAACAGTGTAACGCTGGGTGTTGTAGGATCCGCTGTCTTTCTTCTTATCTTCATTATACTTCCACTGATAATTTCTGAACCCCAGCATCAGCCCAAGGGCGTAATCATCGTTATCGGCAAACTGATAATGCGCATCGAACTCGTACTGATTGAACCAGTCGCTGCGCGTATCCTGAGAATAATCAACGTTATGATCTTCCTGATAAAACGCGCCGTACAGATTCCACTGTCCTTTGCTGAAGTTAATAAACACCGTCGGTTCATAGGCACCGTCTTTATCGCCCTGACCTTCCGTGTTTTCAGTTTCCTGCATCACACCGACCTGGATCTTCCAGGGTTCAGAAGGCAGGGCCGCCAGGCCGATGGGCACCGGCGTCATCATTTCCGGTGAATTATGATCTTCATTCTTATTCACGCTTTCGCCTTCAGCAGAAAACGCAGACGAGCAGACTGCGCCGCAGAATAAGGCGGCAATGAGATTTATTTTCATTATATAAATTCCTTTTACAGTAGGGACAGCGAAATATTAAGACAACGGGTAACCTCTTTTTTAAATACCTGTAATAACGACTTCAGAATCGCAATCAAAGAAATGGCATTTATTCATATCAAAACGCAGGGATAATAATTCACCTGCCTGATAATCCGTATTCGCGCCGGAGCGACAGACAAACTCATGTCCGCCAATAGAGCAATACAACATAAATTCTGCGCCCGTCAGTTCGGCTACGGTAATACGCGCTTCAAAATGCGCATTTTGCGAAGCCGCACTGGCGATATCCTCCGGGCGGATGCCCAGCACCAGCGGCTTACGCTGATAATCGCGTGCATTCAGGACCGCCAGTTTTTCCTGCGGCACCGGAATGCGCAGGCTTTCGGTGACAAAGAATTCACCATCGAGCGCGCCACGGATAAAGTTCATCGCCGGGGAACCGATAAAACCGGCAACGAACATATTTTGCGGGTGGTTATACACCGCCTTCGGCGCACCGACCTGCTGGATCACACCGTCTTTCATCACCACAATCCGCGTCGCCATGGTCATGGCTTCGGTCTGATCGTGGGTGACGTAAATCATGGTGGTGTTGAGTTTGTGGTGCAACTTGCTGATTTCCGCACGCATCTGCACACGCAGTTTGGCGTCCAGGTTCGACAGCGGTTCATCCATCAGAAAGACTTTGGCATCGCGCACAATGGCGCGCCCGAGGGCCACACGCTGTCGCTGCCCGCCGGATAACGCGCCGGGACGGCGCTGGAGATACTCTTTCAAACCGAGGATTTGCGCAGCATATTCCACACGCTGGTGGATTTCCTCCGGCGCAATTTTTCTCAGCTTCAGTCCGAACGCCATGTTGTCGTAAACCGACATATGTGGATAAAGCGCATAGTTCTGAAACACCATCGCAATCTCGCGATCTTTTGGCGCCACATCATTCATGCGCACGCCGTCGATCAGCAGGTCGCCGTCAGAAATCGCCTCCAGCCCTGCAATCATGCGCAATGTGGTGGATTTTCCGCAGCCCGACGGCCCGACAAACACGATGAACTCTTTGTCTGCGATTTCCAGACTGAAATCCTTCACCACCTGAACCTGCTTGTCGTAAATTTTCTGAATATGTTGCAGTGAAATCTGAGCCATAATTTTTCCTTAAATGTCAGCCTGATAGCGTAACCACTGTTGCCTGATCACCGCCCATGACAGCCCGTCGGTCGAATCAAGACGGTAATCTGCCCCTTCCAGAGTGGCACCAATGCCTATCGCAAAAATGCCTCCGGCACGCAACGCATCAATGCCCGCCTGCGCATCTTCAATCCCCACGGCCTGTTGCGGCGTGACATTGAGCGCCTCACAGACGTGGAGAAAAATCTCCGGATGCGGTTTGGAATGCACGATCTGGCGGGTATCTGCCACATAATCAAATGCCTGCTGTAATCCCAGCGCGGCCAGTACCTGCGGGGCATTTTGTGACACAGAGGCCAGTCCGATGAGAACGCCCTGATCCCGCAGCCGGTGCAGCAGTTCGCTGATCCCCGGCAGGATGTCTGCCGTGGTAAGCCCGGCGAGTAAACTGACGTAATCGGCATTTTTTTCTGCCGCCATCGCTGAACACTGCGCCGGTGTAAAATCCTGTGCTTTACCGCCTGCGGCCAGGATCCGCAGCAGCGATCCCTGCCGGCTGACGCCTTTGAGTTGCTCATTAAATGCCGCATCAATTGAGATGCCGATGCGCTGCGCCAGCCGTTGCCAGGCGACAAAATGCAGGTGTGCGGTATTAACCACCACGCCGTCGAGATCAAAAATGACGGCGCGCGGCGAAATGTCAGATTTCATCATGCGATCCTTTCAGAATGAGGCTTTCCGTAAACGTGTGAGAGAGGCCGTTTACCCGGACTGTCAGCGGGCGGGCATCCGTTTTGCACAGCGTGAATTGCTGCGCTTCGATCGTCACTTTCAGGCGTGACCCGCGCCAGCACAGAGGAAACTGTAACTGTCGCCAGCCCTGCGGCAGCGCAGGCCGGAAATGCAGTTCGCCCGACTGATAATCCAGCCCCGCAAACCCCATCAGCGCCCCCATCCAGACCGCCGAGGTCGCCGCCGCATGAATGCCGTCGTCGCTGGAATGCGGTTCATCGCCTAAATCTATGCGGCACGCCTCACGGTAAAACTGCAATGCCTGCGCAGCCTGCCCGGTGCGGGCGGCAACAATGGCATGGACGGATTTACTCAGTGAGGAATCATGGATGGTGCGTGGCTCATAAAAACGCAGGTTGGCGGCCTGACTGTGCGGGGTAAATTGCGCGGGCAGCAGGTGCATCAGCATCACCACATCGGCCTGTTTCAGTACCTGCATCTCGTTGATTTCAGCGCGGGAATACTCCAGCAAAATAGCCTGCGTGCCCTGCTGCGTTTTATAGGCGGTCAGGTCGCATTGCGGCTTGCTGAGAAAGGTATCATCCTGCGCGATCACGCCCTGTTGATCCGGCTGCGGCAGATACAGCTGCGTGAGAAAATCCGCTGCCCGGCGGAAGAACGCCTCATCCTGATGACCGGACCGGCGCAGGTATTCGCAGGCTGTCTGCACGTTGTAATGCGCCATATAATTGGTAAACGCATTATTATCAATGTGTTCGGTGTATTCATCCGGCCCGATAACATTGAGGATTTCCAGACGATGGTGGCGACGTTCGGCGCGGCTCATCCAGAACAGCGCCGTTTCTTTCAGCAACGCCAGCCCCGTTTGCTGCATAAACTCGCCATCTTGTGTCGCCTGAAAATAGCCTGCGGTGGCATAGGCGACATCGGCCACCAGATGATGTTCGGCCAGTGCAGACGCCACCCGCTGCCGCTGGCCGGTACGGATGTTGATGGCCGCAAACTCCGGGGTTTCCTCTTCGCCGCTGAAAGCGCTTTCCCACGGGAACAGCGCGCCCTCATAGCCATTGCGCCGGGCTTTATCCTGCGCCGGTAAAAGATGGCGAAAACGGTACTCCAGCAGTTGTCGCGCCTGCTCCGGCGCATTGAGCAGGGCAAAAGGCAGGATAAAAATTTCGGTATCCCAGAACACATGCCCCTTGTAGCCCTCGCCGGTCAGCCCTTTCGCCGCCACACTGGCGCGGGCATCATGCGCCGGGATCATCAGTTTCAGATGATACAGCGCAAAATCCAGCGCACGCTGATCTTGCGGATCATCAGATTCCACGCCGACGCGCGACGCGCGCCAGTAATGCTGCCAGTGGCCGGTATGTTCCATCAGCAAATGGCCGTAGCTATGCTGCGCAACGGCAGAAAGCGCCTCCAGGCAACGTTGCGGCCAGGTATTATCCGGCCCGGCATCCGCATCAAGCGACGTGGCAATCCAGCTGAATTTCTCCAGCGTCACCGCTTCACCGGCCTGCAATGGCAGGCTGATATGCTGCAACAGCTGGCGGTTTTTGGCAGAGAAACTGCTGCTGGCACCGGGCGGGATCACACACCGGCTGGTGATAATCGCCTGCTGCTGCCCGTCGGTGGTCTGATAGCAACCCTGTAAAACGTTGTGATCGAAAACCCGCACCGAACATTCATTCAGATGCTGTCTGCCGCTGTTGGTCTGTGTGGCATCAATGCCGGTGCTCACGCACAGATGCGCATCACTCCCGAGAGCGGTGACGGTTAAACGGCAGGCCACCAGCGCCAGCGGAGCCAGCGCCACAAACCGCCGGGTTTCAATTTTAAACTGCTGACCGGCGGGTGACTGCCAGACCAGTTCACGGTAAAGCTCGCCGTTCATGGTGCGCAGTTCGCGCTGATACGACATCAGCGTGCCGGAAAGCAACGAGAAGCTTTCGCCGTCCAGTTCAATGCGCATCCCGGTGATGTCCGGCAGATTCACCAGTTCAGTCACTTCCGTGGCATTCGCCCGGTGATAAAAACCGGCAACGAACATTCCCCGCTGCTGATCGGTATAGGCTTCTTCGTGACAGCCACGAATGCCGGTCCGGCCATTGCCGCAGGTATGCAGGCTGGCGTATTTATTCAGGCGATGAGGCGAAAATGGCGCTTCGTGCAGGATCTGAGTCTGGATCATAGATACACGCTCTCCCCTGAGGTTGCCGAGGCATAAATCGCTGCCACCAGTTGCTGAATGCGGTACCCCTGCCCGGCATCAGCCAGGCTGACTGTTTCCCCGCGAACCGCCGCCACGAAAGCCTGAAGGCTGCGCGCATGGCGCTGGTCGTCGGCCACCTCGCGGCTAAATAACGTCACCAGCTGGCCCTTTTCATCGGTATACACCTGTGCCGGAAACAGCGTGGCACCGGCCTTGTCACCGCAAAACTCGACGTTCATCACCGACTGCGGCTGAATGTTCAGCGCAAATGCCGTTTCCACCCGCAGCAACCCACCATCGCAAAACTCGATGGCGGCAAACACGGAATCTTCCACGCTGTATTTCTTCGGATCCCAGCTGCCGAATTGTCCTTCACCTTTGCGGGTACCTATTTTTTGAAACATCTGCGCCGTCACCTTGCGCACCGCCGGAAAACCGAGCACGTACATCGCGGCATCCAGCATGTGAATGCCGATGTCGATCAGCGGTCCGCCACCGGACTGAGTGATATCAGTAAAATTGCCCCAGCCGGGAACCCCGCAACGCCGCAGCGCGCGGGCGGTGGTGACATACACCTCGCCCAGTTCTCCGTCTGCGACTTTACGGCGCAAAATGCGCGCATCTTCGGCGAAACGGTGGTGAAAATCGTAGGCCAGGATGCGGTCAGCCTGTTGCGCCGCCTGCCACATCTCCAGCGCCTGAGCGGGATCCATGGCGGGCGGTTTTTCGCAAAACACATGGCAGCCATGCTGCAATGCGGCGATCACCTGCTGATGGTGGAAAAGGTTGGGCGTACACACACTGACCGCGTCGGGGCGTTCGGTGAGTAACATATCTTCCAGCGACGTATAGGCCCGCGCGATGCCGTTACGCTGCGCAAATGCCTGAGCGCGTGCGGCATCACAATCCACCACCGCCACCAGTTCAAGGCCGGGATCCTGACGGTAACCGGCCACGTGAACCTTTTCCGCCACCTGGCCTGCGCCGATCAGCGCGACCTTCAGCGTTCCTGCCGTTTTCGTTATAAATTCCATTTTACGGCCTGTCAGTCAGAGTAAATTGCGAAGGCAGGTCAGTGAATCCTGATATGCCTGCGCCGGATTGTCTGCCCGCACGCGGCATTCGTAGACGATATATCCGTCGTAACCGTCCTGTTCCAGCTGGCGGAACGCGGGGGCAAAATCAAGGCTTCCGCTGCCTGGCTGATAGCGATGGTTATCAGCGATATGCACGTGACCGAGCAGGTCACGTTGCTGATGAAACGCGGCACTCAGGCAGTCTTCCTCAATGTTCATATGATAGAAATCGCCGATGATTTGGACGTGCTCAAGCGCGCCCTCTTCGATGTAAGCGCGCGCCTGCGCCAGCGTGTTGATCATGTGATCCTGATAGCGGTTCAGCGGCTCCAGATACAGGGTGGTGCCGGTGCGTTTTGCCACGGCGTCCAGCGCCTGCAACGAGGCGCTGATCGCCAGACGATCGCCGGCCGGCGTGCGCGGCGGGGTCATCGGCGGCAGACGACAGGTAAACATGCCCCAGGCGGCGGGCACGATAATCCCTTTGCCGCCGACCTGTGCCAGCGCTTCCAGAATGGCGGTGATTTGCTGCACGCCATTCAGGCGACGTTCTTCGATAAAATCGCCGATCCAGCCGTCATAGCCTCCGCAGGCAGTGATCACCGGCAGGCCGGTTTCCTTAATGGCAGCTTTCACGTCATCGAGATGCGTCACCAGCAACCTGCCGTCAATTTCAAAGCCGTCAAATCCCATCGCTTTGATAAACTTGAATTTCTCCAGAATATTTTCCGGAAAGAATGCCTGATTTTGTGTGCCGATTTTCATGTCTGAGTCCTTTTAGAAAGTGATGCCGAGTTTGATGCTCTGATCGGGGTGCTGATCGACGTATTTCATGTAGCTTTGCGCGCTGTCGCTGAACGTGACGACCGGGTCGATCAGGTCTTCGCAGTTGAGGTAGCCGTTCATCAGCAATGCCCAGCAGGTGTCTTCAATACGTTTACGGTTCCAGCGCGGATAGTCCGGATTGGGTTCGCTGCTGGCGCGGGAAAAGACGATTCTGGCGTTGTTGAAATGCGCCTCACGCCCGAGGTTGAAGCCCTCGGCGAAAGGTTTGGCAAAGGCGACGTAAGAAATGGTGCCGCCGTAAGCGATGCCGCGCAGCGCCGCCTGCAACGCCTGTGCGTTTCCGCTGGTTTCGATAATCACGTCGGCACCCTGTTTGCCGGTGAGCTTTTTGATCTCCAGACCGATGTCTGTGCCGATCGGGTTGAACACCGCATCCGCGCCGTTTTTCAGCGCAATCTCGCCGCGTTTTTCCAGCGGATCGACACCGATCACGATGGCGGCCCCGGCCTTTTTCGCTAACTGAAGGGCAATCTGACCGATAGCCCCAAGCCCGACGATCACCACAAAATCCCCCACGCGCACGTTGCCGTCGCGCACGCCACTCATGGCAAACTGCGCCGGGTCATAACAGACGGCGTTTTTCCAGGACGCACCGGCGGGCATCTTGCGTAATTTGTAATTGTTCACGCCGTTAACGATCACCGTTTCGCTGAGCGGCCCGTAGGTGCAGACCTCATCGCCCAGCTCATAATCTGTCACCTCGCTCCCCTTCTCGCACACCGTACCGACCACCATATTGCCGAGCTGGAACTCGCCAAATACGATGCCGCGCGGCGCTTCTGGCGGACGCGGCACAAACATGCCCCATTCGGCGGAGAATTCTTCGTCGGTAAACGGGCTGATGCCGCGAAAATCCACCACCTCGGTGCCGTGTTTCGGCGCGCCAAATTTCACGCGAATTTTGACTTCATGCGCCGCCACCGGGCGGTCTGTGTATTCCATCAGTTCAGCCACCCGTGGCTGAGTTGCGACCAGTTTTTTCATCGGATATTCCTTATCTGTAGTCTTTGAATGTGAGTCGTTAACGTCAGCCCTTTACGCCGCCGTCGGTGAGATTACCTTTGATAAACCGCTCCGAAAGCGCGTACATCAGCACCACCGGTAATGCAGTCACCAGCGAGGCGGCCATCATTCTTCCCCACACGTAATCCGGCGTGCTGAACAGCGTGTTCAGCCCCACCGGCAGGGTGAAATTGGCAGAACTGGAGAGGAAAATGGAGGCGAAGAGATAGTCGTTCCAGGCCACCATAAAGCAGTAGACGAACACCGAAATGATGCCGGATATCGCCAGCGGCACGGTGATGTAAAAGATGATTTGCACGCGGTTGAGGCCGTCCATCATCGCCGCCTCCTCGATGTCATGAGGAATGGTGTCGAAGTAACTTTTCAGCATGAACACCGCCGTCGGTAAAGTTTGCACGACCATGGTGATCACCAGCGCGGTGGTGGTGTCGTAAAGCCCCAGTGCCGAAATGATTTTAAACAGCGGCACCACCAGCAAAATGCCGGAAAACATATAGACGGTGTAAAAACTGGCGTTGATGGTGATGCGCCCTTTGAAACGCAGGCGCGACAATGCATATGCGCCGAGAATGCCGAAAAACACGGCGATCACCGAGGCCAGCACCGACACGGTCAGGCTGTTTTTGAAGTAACTGAGAAAGGGAAAAATCTGCGGATTGAAAATATCCACGTAATGATGGAAATCCCATGCCTGCGGCAACAGCGTCGGATGGCGGAAAATCGCCTCTTTGCTGCTTTTAAAGGAGGTCATCAGCATGATGAAAAAAGGGAATAACATCGCGCCGAGGAAAATCAGCAGGCTGGCATAAAAGCCCGCTTTGCGCAGGATCTTGCGGTTAGTTGCTGCCATTGAGGTTCACCCGTTTTCTGGCAAGAAGGATAACGATAAAGATCAGCGCAAACAGCACCATAGAAATGGCGGCAGCTTTACCTAAATCGTTAAAGGCAAAGGCGGTTTTGTAGAGATACACACCCAGAATGTTGACCTTGTTGGTCAGCAGATAGACGTCGGCAAACATGTAGAACATCCAGATGGCGCGCAGTGTGACCACCGTGACCAGCACCGGCATGATGGCGGGCAGCGTGACGATGCGGAATTTTTGCCAGGCGTTTGCGCCGTCCATACCGGCGGCCTCGTACAGGGATTTATCCACGGTCTGCAAAATCGCCAGAAACGAAATAAAGGCATACGGGAAGTAACGCCAGATGGCGAAAAGCACCACCAGAATGAAGCTGCTGACCGGATTGTCGAACCACAGCGGCGCATCGCTGAACACATGCAGCACATCAGCGCCGATCACGTTCACAATGCCGTAGCCGTTGTTGAACATATATTTCCAGGCAAACACCAGCGAAATGGAGGGCGTGACGTAGGACAAAATCACCAGCGAACGCGCTGTTTTCCGAAAACGGAATTCCCGGTTAAAAAACAGCGCAACGCCCAGCCCCAGCCCGGTACTGCCCGCCACCACCAGCGCGGTGTACCAGAACGTCACCCACAGCGAATGATAGAAACCCGGATCGGTGAGAATGCTGAGATAGTTATCCAGCCCGACAAACCGGTTATCGAGACGCGGATTCAGCGGAATTTGCAGAAAGCTAATCTGGATATTCGACAGCATCGGATACGCCACCAGCAGGCCCAGCAACAGAATGCTGGGCGCGAGCAGAAGCAGCGCAAAACGTCCATCGGAATGGTTAAATTTACGTGATTTCATGGTCTTCCCTGAGAATTCAGTCGCCTGCGTTTAGCGCTTTTGCATCAGTGCTTCGATACGCTTTTGCCCTTCCGCCAGCGACTGCTGCGGATCCTTCCTGCCGACGGTCACACCGTTGAGCATTTCGCTCAGTACCGCCGATCCCGTGACATCGCCCATGCCCGCAAAGTTTTTCTCCCCGACGGAACCGAACACCTGAACATTGGCAAACTCGTTCACCAGCCTCTGCGGCAGCGTACCAAAGGCTTTGATCACCGGATTGTTCTGCCAGACAGGGTTGCCCGTGACGCCTTTGGTGACCGGCAGCGCCGCACCGGGCGACATCAATACCCACGCCGTCGCGTGATCGGCTTTTTCAAGGAAACTCACCCAGCGTTCGGCGGCCTCGCGGTCCGGTTCGTTCAGCCCGTTGGAAATGGTCAGCGAGGTGATGGTGCCGTAAACGGCTTTGGATTTTTCTGTCGGTACCGCAAACCCGAGATCGGCGGCTTTGCCTTCGCTGTAAACCGCAGGAAGGATGTACGTGGAGTAAATCGCCATCGGCACCGTACCGTTCATAAAGGCGTCTTTGATTTCCATCACATCGTTGGAACCCGGCATGGAGAAGGTCGCGAGCTGACGGTAGTAATCCAGCGCCTGTTGCATTTGTGGCGTGTTCACCGTGATTTGCCCCTGCGCATTGAAAACGTTGGCATTGTTGGAAAGCGCAAACTGGGAAAACGCCTGTTCAGTCAGGACACTTTCCGCGGTGGGCAAGGCAATGCCGTATTTCTTCTGTTCGGGCTGATTAAATGCCGTAGCGATATGGATGACGTCCTGCCAGTTTGACGGGGCTGCTAATCCGGCATCGGCCAGTTGCTGTTTGTTGTACCAGATGCCCTGGATCCAGCCGTGGATCGGCACGCCGGTATAGTGCTGACCTTCTTCGGTGCGCACGATGCGCAGCACGCCGGGGTAAAACTGGTCAGCGCCAATACTGTCGATCACGTGTCCGATAGCATCGCGGTCAATAAGCTGTTCTTTATCCATCACTTTGGCGTAATCGTGGCTGACTTCGATCACCGCAGGCAGCGCGCCGGTGCGCGCCAGAGTGATCACTTTGGTGTTATAAGCGTCTTCCTCCACCGGCACCGGTTTTATAATGATCAGCGGATTTTCTTTTTCGAATTGCGCAATGAGCTGGTTAATCACCACCTGACGCTCCTGCTCCACCGAAGAATGCATAAATTCAATGGTGACCTGTTTTTCTTTTGCATTATCACAGGCGGATAAACATAACGCAGACGCTAATGCCGGGATAATAAGGATATATTTTTTGGTCATTTTTATATTCATGAACATCTCCTTGACTGTTTTAGGGCTAGCCGCAAGCACTGGCCTGCGAGTTTCACATGCTCTGAATGGGAATAACGAAACTGATCAGTTTATTAATGGCACAGCCAGATATATTGATAAGGCGCTAAGGTTATTTCTCCGACACATTCCAGAGGTGTGTCATTGGGTATATTCCGATAATGTCCCGCGGGCAGATTAACCTGTGTATGTTTATCTGAAAGATTAAACAGACAATATATTTCCTGACTTCCTGCGCCACGTCTGAAAGCAAATATACGATCATGACAATCGATAACCTGCATCGGCGAAGACGGATGAAATGCCGGTTGCCGGGTTCTGCTGGAAATTAATGTGCTAAGTGCCGAGAATACTCTTGCACGTAATGAATCAGGTTCGGATAACGCCTGTTCAATTTGTGAAATGTCATATTTTTGCCGGTTTATCGCCCGGTGATACCCGGCACGTTCTGCGCCCTGATTATCGTTACGGGAGCCAAGAATACTTTGAATATACACCGCAGGAACGCCGGGGAATGCCAGCAAAATAGCATGTGCGAGCATGAAACGTTGCAGACGCGCATCGTCGTGATCGTCCTGCCGGTTCAGCGCATCCATGTAGGTGACATTGATTTCATACGGGCTGGTACTGCCGTCAGCATTATTCTTATACGACACCCGCGCGCCCTCCTGCTCCAGCGCGTCCACCAGCGCGAGGATGTCTGTCTCGGGCAATAAACCGCGTAACGGGTTCAGGCCGATCCCGTCGTGCGAGGCAAGAAAATTAAAGAAGGTGGTGGCAGGCGAACAGGCGCTAAGACCGGCGGCCCAGCGGGTGAGCGTCGCGGCACTTCCGCTGTGAACAGCATGCAAAACCAGCGGCGGCAGCGGGAACTGATACACCATCTGCGCCTCGTCCATACCGTCACCAAAGTAGCTGATGTTGTCCTGATGCGGCACATTGGTTTCGGTAATGAGCACGGTGCCCGGTGCCACATACTCCACCACGGCGCGGAATAACTTCACCAGCAAATGTGTTTTTGGCAGATGAATACACGAGGTACCGGGCTCTTTCCACATGTAACCGACGGCGTCGAGACGAACATACTCCGCGCCTTCCGCCAGATATTTCAGCAACACGTCGAGCATGTCACACAGCACATCCGGGTGGGCGAAATTCAGGTCAATCTGGTCTGCACTGAAGGTCGTCCAGACGTGACGGACATCTCCCCTTTTGCCGCGAAACGGCGTTAATAAAGGCGAACGACGCGGACGGGTAACGGCGGTTAAATCCGTATTTTCATCAAGGCTGATGAAATAATTTTCATATTTCGGATTTCCCGCCAGATACTCTTTAAACCATTCGCTGCCTGCGGAAATATGGTTGCAGACATAATCAAACATCAGGCGTGTTGACTGACCCAGTTTACGAATATCTTTCCAGTCCCCGGCAACCGGATTGACCTGCTGATAATCAATCACAGAGAAGCCGTCATCCGATGAATACGGATAAAATGGCAGCAGATGAACAATATTAAATATGTCGCCGAGATATTTCTGATAGAACGCGTTAAATACAGAAAGTGTTTTCTGATTTTGGTGTGTGAACTGATCTGCGTAGGTGATCAATACCACATCTTTTTCATCCCATCCCTGTTTGGCTGAATAGTTTCTCTGATTTTTAGCCACCTCAATGCGAGTAGTGAGATCATCTAAAAATTCCAGTGATAACTTCCCTGCGTATATATCCTTCAGTAATCCATTAATAACATCCATGATTTATTCCTTATCCGTGGGACCGCTCCCACAAATACGAAAACTACTCCTGCCCCCAGAGGTTGTCAACGCGTCAAACTGGGGGAATTAATCAATACGAGGAGAAACGGAGAATTATTATTAGGATCTGTGAGCGGATTCAAAATAAGGGAGAATACGTATTACGCACTCAAAAGCAGGGATTACCCCTGCTCATCCCTCTTCTGCAGTATCTTCTTCTCGACCTCAAACGGATCGATGCCGCGCAGTTGCAGGCGGCGGAAGCGAATGATGTTAAAACCGTTCATGACGAGGAAACTGCCTTCGATAAGCGAGCCGCCGATCGAGCCAAGCCAGATGTTGTGCGCCACCCAGCAACAGGTTGAACACCACATAATGCAACGCGTGGTCAGCCCGCTGGTGCGAAACAGCGCCCAGGTACTGACGACGGTGGCGCCGACGGGCAATAATTCCACCCAATGGTGTGCGCGGCTCAGCCCTAACACCAGCGTCAGGACGATGAAAACTACCATGATCCACTGGTTGCGGGTCCGCAGGGAAATCAGGGTGCGCAGGGAGTTGAGTAAGGCGCTCATCCCGGCGGGCGCTGCGCCCATCATCAGGAAATGCACGCCGATAATGGCGCTGTAAGCGGAAAGTTGTTGTTTGAAGCGGCGGTCGCTGCGGTTGAAAAACATCGTGATGCCGACCGCAAAGGCCACAACACCGACTGACTGTGCCAACCAGTAATACGTCATTTATCCTGATCTCATCCGTGGAAGACTTGCGCTGCAAAAGCAAACGGCGTTCCATAACTGAAACGCCGTTTCATCCTAACGATAAACCTGACCGGTTACAATGTGACACCGCTTTTAAAGATGGCTAATTCGCGGAAATCATTGAGTTCGTTTTTGGCTTTGCGGCCATCGGCGATCTCCACGATCAGATCCACAAACTCTTTCAGCAGTTGATCCATTGTGACATCGTGGATCAGTTGTCCTGCATCGAAATCGATCCAGTGCGGTTTTTTCGCCGCCAGTTCGCTGTTGGTCGCCAGTTTGACCGTCGGCACAAAACCACCGTAAGGGGTGCCGCGCCCGGTGCTGAACAGCACCATGTGACAACCGGCTCCGGCCAGTGCGCTGGTAGCGACGGCATCGTTACCCGGCGCGCTGAGCAGGTTCAGCCCCGGTTTGGTCAGACGCTCGCCGTATTTCAGCACGTCCATCACCGGGCTGTGACCGGCTTTTTGCGTACAGCCGAGCGATTTTTCTTCCAGCGTAGTGATACCGCCGGCTTTGTTGCCCGGCGACGGATTTTCGTAAATCGGCTGATTGTGCTCGATGAAATATTGTTTGAAATCGTTGACCATATGAACGGTTTTTTCAAACGTACTTTCGTCGTGGCAGCGGCTCATCAGAATACGCTCTGCGCCAAACATTTCAGGCACTTCGGTCAGTACGGAAGTCCCGCCGTTAGCGATCACGTAGTCCGAGAAACGCCCCAGCAGCGGGTTCGCCGTGATGCCGGAAAGCCCGTCAGAGCCGCCGCATTCGAGGCCAAACTTCAGCTCGCTGAGTTTGCCACTTTCACGTTTATCGTTGCGCATTGCGGCATACAGTTCGCGCAGACGTTCCAGACCGGCTTCCACTTCGTCGTCGAACTTTTGCATTGTCATGAAGCGCACGCGCTCTTCATCTGCTTCGCCCAGCGTCTCGCGGAACACGTCCACCTGATTGTTTTCACAACCGAGGCCAATCACCAGCACTGCACCGGCGTTCGGGTGACGTACCATATTTTGCAGCATGGTGCGGGTATTGACGTGATCGTCGCCCAGCTGTGAACAGCCAAACGGGTGCGTAAACAGGTAAACGCCGTCGATGCCTTCCGCGTCGTTGGTTTCTTTCAGGAAACGTGTCTGGATCTGGCGGGCAATGCCATTCACACAGCCGACGGTCGGGATCAGCCACAGCTCGTTGCGGATCCCCACCAGACCGTTTTTACGGCGGTAGATCTGTACCTCACGATCTGCCATCTGCTCCGGCAGGCTGGCGAACTCCGGCTGATATTGATACTCGTCCAGATCGCTTAAATTGGTTTTGCCATTTTGTGAATGGATATGCACGCCTGGCGCGATCGCGGTCAGCGCATGCCCAATCGGCAGCCCGTACTTGATAATATTTTCACCCGCCGCAATCGGGCGCAGGGCGAATTTGTGACCCCGGGCCACCGGCTGAGGCATCACGACATGATAGCCGCCAGCCTCTGCCTGCTCGCCGTTTTCAATGTCGCGCAGTGCCACGGCGACATTATCTGCAGGATGAATTTGAATGATACTTTGCATAGTCGCCCTCTTAACTGTAAGCCGCCAGCGCATCGCGCATGCCACGGTCTTCGATCGCCTGTAACTGTCCGGTTACTTTAGCGGTCAGGCCAGGCACGGTATTGAGATCCCGTCCCCAGTGTTCTTCATCGGCCAGCACGGTTTCCACCAGCCCGCCGAGTGATAATTCGCCGTTACGCACGCTGCTCCATAATTGAGAGAAAAGGCTCAGCCAGTGCGCATCGTCCTGCAGCGGGTAGATTTCACCTTCGCGTTCGCCACGGTAGAACGCCAGCAAGGCGGCAAGAGCAAACGTCAGGCGCGGTGGCAGGATCTGATTCTTTTCCTGGCTCGCCAGCAGCTGCGGCAGAATGCGGGTGCGGTATTTGGTCATCCCGTTCAGGGCAATCGACAACAGCTGATGCTGAATAAACGGGTTGCGGAAACGGCTCAGCACCGCCTGCGCGAACGACGTCAGTTCATCCTGTGGCAGATCCAGCACCGGCGAGATTTCCTCGGCAATGGCCAGTTCCACAAAGCGGCTGATCTGCGCGTCATTCATCGATTCGCCAACGGTATTCAGCCCTGACAGGAAGGCCACCGGCACCAGCGCGGTGTGTGCGCCATTGAGGATCGCCACTTTGCGTTCTTTGTACGGTTTGATGTCATCCACCAGGCGGATGTTGAGCGGCAGTTTGTCCAGACGCAGTTCCTGAGCCAGACTTTTTGGCCCCTGGATCACAAACAGATAGAAGTGCTCGGCGCTGTCAAAGAAGCTGTCCTGATAGCCCAGTTCCTGTTGCAGGCTCTCCACTTCGCTGCGCGGATAACCAGTCACGATGCGGTCTACAAGTGTTGAACAGAAGGTATTGCTGTTTTCCAGCCACTGAGTAAATGCCGCCGGCAGCGCCCAACGTTGTGCGTAACGTAGCACCAGTTCCTGCAACGCTTCGCCGTTGTAGTCGATCAGTTCACATGGCAGCAGAACCCAGCCTTTATCGGCTGCGCCTGAGAAATGCGTGAAGCGCTCAAACAGTAAACGGGTCAGTTTGGCCGGGAAACTGGCCGGTGGCGCATCCTCCAGACGATCGCTTTCAACATAGCTGATACCGGCTTCGGTGGTATTGGAAAACACGAAGCGGATATTCGGATCGCGGGCCAGCGCCAGATACTCATCAAACTGATGATAGATATTAATTTCGCGGTTCACCGAGCGGATGATGCGGGTATCGCGCACCGTTTCGCCCTGCTCGTTCAGGCCGCTGATAATGGTGGTGTACAGACCATCCTGCGTGCTGAGTGAAGGTGGGAAATCGGTGTCAATCGGGCGAACAACCACTATCCCGGCGTCCAGATCGGTATGTTCATTCAGCAGGTCTATCTGCCAGTCTACGAACGCCCGCAGGAAGTTACCTTCCCCGAACTGAATAATTTTGTCCGGGTGCTGACGGCCTGGGAAGTCACGGCGATTTAACCTTTGCATCTCACATTCACCTTAATTTGCTCAGACGCCGGTCTTTGAGGACAATCGGTGTGTCCTGTGGCCGCCGTGCTAAATGGGATAATTAGTTGTTTTTGCTTTGTTTATTTACGGAGCGCAGGAACCTGCGCTCCGTCGTGCTTTTTTAGTTCAGTTCAATCTGGAAATACTGTTTGGCGTTGTCGAAGCAGATGTTTTTCACCATATTGCCCAGCAGTTCGATATCTGCCGGTGCTTCGCCGTCTTCCACCCAGCGGCCAATCATCTGGCACAGAATGCGACGGAAGTATTCATGACGCGTATAAGACAGGAAGCTGCGGCTGTCGGTCAGCATGCCGACGAAGCGGCTCAGTAAGCCCAGGTTGGCGAGCTGAGTCATCTGGCGTTGCATCCCGTCTTTCTGGTCGTTAAACCACCAGCCGGAACCGAACTGCATTTTGCCCGGCATCCCTTCGCCCTGGAAGTTACCGACCATAGTGCCGATGACTTCGTTATCACGCGGGTTCAGGCAATACAGAATGGTTTTGGGCAGGCCACCGGCCAGACCTTGCGCGCCCAGCAGTTTGGACAGCGGTTCTGCCAGCGGCTGGTCGTTGATGGAGTCAAAACCGACGTCTGCACCGATCAGCTGGAACATACGGGTGTTGTTATTGCGCAGCGCGCCAATGTGGTACTGCTGTACCCATTCACGACGTTGATATTCGGAAGCCAGATACAACAAAACGCCGGTTTTAAACTGAGCAATTTCTTGCGCAGTTAGCGTTTCACCGCTCAGACGACGGGACAGAATGCTGTCCAGCGTGGCGTCATCCGCTTCGCCGTAGACCACCACGTCCAGCGCGTGATCAGAGACTTTGCAGCCGTGCGCCGCGAAGTGATCCATACGTTTTTTCAGGGCGTCACGCAGATCGCTGAAACGGGTAATCGACACATCAGCAGCGGCTTCCAGTTTCTTCATGTAATCAGCAAACGTCGCCGCTTCAATGTTGAACGCTTTATCCGGGCGCCAGCTTGGCAGAACTTTGACATCAAAACTGGTGTCCCGGGCGACAGCTTTATGATGTTCCAGAGAATCGATCGGGTCATCGGTGGTGCCGACCATTTTCACATTCATCTGTTTCATGATGCCACGGGCGGAGAATTCATCCTGTGCCAGCAGTTCGTTACCACGCTCCCAGATTTCGCCCGCAGTAGACGGAGAAAGCAGTTTGCCGGTAATGCCGAACGGACGGCGCAACTCAAGATGCGTCCAGTGGTACAGCGGGTTGCCGATGGTGTGGGGAACCGTTGCAGCCCAGGCGTCAAACTTCTCGCGGTCGCTGGCATCACCGGTACACATACGTTCAGGCACACAGTTGGTACGCATTGCGCGCCATTTATAGTGATCGCCTTTCAGCCAGATTTCATACATGTTTTCGAACTGATGATTTTGCGCGATCAGTTCCGGCGGTAGGTGACAGTGGTAATCAAAGATCGGCTCATCTTTCGCATAGTCGTGATACAGGCGACGTGCAAATTCAGTGTCGAGAAGGAAGTCTTCTGTTAAAAACTGCGCCATCTTAGGTTCCTCATCATGAATTCTGTAGAGTTGTCTCTCAATGGTGCGAAGTTATCACACCAATTCAGTTTATCGTCCAGCTCTTTTTAAGGGTACTCCAGCGCGAAAGGGGGCGATTCGCGGCCATAAACACACACTAATCCTCTGTAAAACAAAAACTTTAGAGTCTTTAAGCACCGGAGGCTATTATCCTCACATTCAGAGTGTCATTTTGTGATGTCACTCAAACTTTAAATCGGTATAACAAGTTATTTATGGCTCTGTGCCTTGTATCTCGTCTTATTCACATGACACCGCCCTCTCTGCCGCCCTGTGCCTGAATGTGATCATCAGGTAAAGTTGTTACACCAATTTTGTAGAGATTTTCATTCCCTGCTTGTTACATCCTCCCCTCAAAGTGTGAAGCCGATCAACAAACCTACCATTACCTGTGTAAAATCAAGTAAATAACCGTGAAGTTAAAAAAGTTAAGTAAGCACACAGTTTAAATGTGGTTTTGTGATGTCATTCAAATTTTAAATCTGTATGACAAGTTATCTTTGCTGCGTCCGGACAAGAGCGTCAGAGATTACCTGCCACGTCCTTTCGCTGTTGTCCGGATAACACTTACCGGGCGCCGTTCGCCGGAAGACAGTGCAGTTGTTCTGGTGTGCAGGAAGTTCATCGGATCCTTACGCACAGATAACAATAAAGCAGTGCGTGAGTCATCGGGCAGCTCCCCCAGCGAGATTCTCTGGCGGCGGTGTACCCGGAAAAACACTTTAAGGAAGCCAGAAGCCCATGCTGAGACAGATGGCGCGAAATACGCCGTGACAGCTTTGGCCGTCATCGCCGGATTATTTACTGGGAGAGAGTTAAATGGGTAAGATTAAAGGGTTACGCTGGTACATGATCGCATTGGTCACATGCGGCACTGTACTGGGTTATTTAACACGTAACGCCATTGCCGCCGCAGCGCCAACGCTGATGAGCCAGTTGAACATCACCACACAGCAATATTCTTATATTATCGCCGCCTATTCCGCCTGCTATACCCTGATGCAGCCGGTTGCCGGTTACGTTCTGGATGTGATGGGAACCAAAGTGGGTTACGCCATGTTCGCCATCATGTGGGCCATCTTCTGTATGGCCACGGCGCTGGCAAGCAGCTGGGGTGGCCTGGCCATCGCACGTGGTGCTGTCGGTATGGCGGAAGCCGCGATGATCCCTGCCGGTCTGAAAGCCAGCAGCGAATGGTTCCCGGCGAAAGAACGCTCTATTGCCGTGGGTTACTTTAACGTCGGTTCGTCTATCGGCGGGA
>NZ_MJIB01000003.1:345609-543606 GCF_003697865.1 Rahnella sp. Larv3_ips
ATCAGTTGGTTAGTGTTCTACAAACACCCGAAAGATCAGAAAAAGCTGAGCACCGAAGAACGCGCTTATATTCTTGATGGTCAGGAAGCACAGCATCAGACCACCAACGGCAAGAAAATGTCTGCCATGCAGATCCTGCGTAACCGTCAGTTCTGGGGTATCGCGCTGCCACGCTTCCTGGCTGAACCGGCCTGGGGCACGTTCAACGCCTGGATCCCGCTGTTCATGTTCAAGGTGTATGGCTTCAATCTGAAAGAAATTGCGATGTTTGCCTGGATGCCGATGCTGTTTGCTGACCTCGGTTGTATCCTCGGCGGCTACATGCCTCCGTTCTTCCAGAAGCATTTCAAAGTGAACCTGATCGTATCTCGTAAAATGGTCGTGACGATGGGTGCTGTCCTGATGATCGGCCCGGGGATGATCGGTCTGTTCACCAGCCCGTATGCGGCTATCGCCCTGCTGTGTGTCGGTGGTTTCGCTCACCAGTCACTGTCCGGCGCGCTGATCACGCTCTCTTCTGACGTGTTCGGTCGTAACGAAGTGGCGACGGCTAACGGACTGACCGGGATGGCCGCCTGGATGGCAAGTACGATGTTTGCACTGGTGGTCGGTGCGCTGGCCGATACCATCGGTTTCAGCCCGCTGTTTGCAGCCCTTGCGGTCTTCGATCTGCTCGGTGCCATCATCATCTGGACAGTGTTGCAAAACCGGTCCGCAGTGGAGCCTGTGCCGGTTCCGCTCAGTACCGCGAAAGCCTGATAGCCTGAACGCAGCCCGGTAAGTCACTTTACCGGGCTTTGCTATTTCCTGACTTTAACCGCCAACCTTTCTGACCAATGCACGGTGCATCCCCTCTTCTTAAATCGTATACTGGAGTTGTATGACAGGTCCCGGGATCTTTCAGGCACCCATCCGGCAGGTTTCACTACTTTAAAGAGCACTCACATGGAATCCACAGACACCAGACGCCTTTATCAACAACTGGCTGCCACGCTCAAGGAACGCATTGAATCCGGAGTCTATCCGGTTGGCGAGAAACTTCCCGCTGAACGTCTGATTTCCGATGAAATGAACGTCAGCCGCACCGTGGTGCGTGAAGCGATCATCATGCTGGAAGTGGAGGGCTATGTGGAAGTGCGCAAAGGCTCGGGCATTCATGTCATGTCCAATCAGCAGCGCCATCTGGTTGTGCCGGATTGCGGCAGTGAATTTGGTACGGCAGGCCCGTTTGAGCTGTTGCAGGCGCGCCAGCTGATTGAAAGCAACATCGCTGAATTTGCCGCCACGCAGGTGACCAAACAAGACATTATGCGCCTGATGGAAATTCAGGAGTACGCGCGGCAGGAAGACCGTTTCCGCGATTCGGAATGGGATCTGAAATTCCACGTGCAGGTTGCGCAGGCAACCCAAAACAGCGCACTGGCAACGATTGTCGAAAAGATGTGGAGCCAGCGATTGCATAATCCGTACTGGCGTAAATTGCATGAGCATATCGATGAGCGCTCAATCGAAAGCTGGTGTGAAGAACACGATCTGATCCTCAAAGCGTTAATCCGCCGCGATCCGCACGCCGCAAAACTGGCGATGTGGCAGCACCTGGAAAACACCAAGCAGATGCTTTTCCGCGCCACCAGTGATGATTTTGAGTTCAATGTAGACCGCTATCTTTATTCAGAAAATCCGGTGGTTCATCTCGATCCGCCGCTGATGAATTCTAAATAAATCCGCATTACGGCAGGTTCCTTCGTCCAACCTGCCATTTATCTTCCTCTGCCCGATTTCGCCCTTCCCTGTCAGCCACTGTCGAGTAGTGTCAGTCAATGTAAAACCCTTTTTCATATCGTGCCTGAGGCTTAAATGATCGCCGCCGACGCGCTATATTTACCTGTCTGACTTATTGTTATTTTGTTACAGTTAGACGACTTTTCTTACCCGTTTGCGCCAGGTGAAACACGCCAAAACGACGCGCGGGAAATCGCAGTACCCGTAACCAGACAGCACGCCAGGGAACAGGCGACCTTTTTCAGCTGTACATGCCGCGTCGAGACTTTTCTCCGCAGATGTATTTCGCTGACTCACTGAACATGATGGAGTTTTAGAAACCAGATGGAAATTATCAGTTCTCTCATCGATGCACTCTGGCAACAAGACTATAAAACCCTGGCCGATCCCTCGCTGGTCTGGGCGCTGTACCTGATTTTATTCATGATCATTTTTCTGGAAAACGGTCTGTTGCCCGCGGCGTTTTTACCCGGTGACAGCCTGTTAATTCTGGTCGGCGTACTGATTGCCAAAGATGCGATGAATTTCCCGCTGACGGTTTTCCTGCTGACCAGCGCGGCCAGCCTCGGTTGCTGGCTGAGTTATGCGCAGGGAAAGTGGCTGGGAAACACCCGAATAGTACAAAGCTGGCTGGGGAATTTGCCGGTGCATTATCACGAACGTGCCCATGCACTTTTCCACAAGCATGGCCTGTCGGCGCTGTTAGTTGGCCGTTTTCTGGCCTTTGTGCGTACCCTACTGCCGACAATCGCCGGTTTATCGGGCCTGAGCAACAGCCGCTTTCAGTTCTTTAACTGGGTCAGCGGATTGTTATGGATCCTCATCCTCACGTCTCTGGGCTATTTCCTCGGCAAAACACCGCTGTTCCTGAAATACGAAGACGCCGTGATGAACTGCCTGATGTTATTGCCGGTCCTGTTATTAATTGGCGGGCTGGTCGGTTCGATCATTGTGCTGTGGCGTAAAAAACACGCTGACCGCCAGAATAAAGGCAAGAGCGCATAATGAACCGCAGGTTTCTCAAACGTTCCCTACTCTGGCCGGTGATTATCATGCTGCTGGCAGCGGCCGCCATGATCGGGCTGGCTATTTCACGGATGCCAGCCAACGGCAATGCGCTGCAAATCCGCCCGGCCAGAACGGGTATCTCATTGCCAGACGGCTTTTATGTGTATCAGAGCCTGAGTCAGCGCGGCATCCATATCAAAAGCATCACGCCCCTCGATGACGGTTTAGTCGTGCAGCTCGACTCCGCTGAGCAGCGCCAGATGGCGCACAGCGCGTTGCAAGACATCCTGCCGGAGGGATTCATCATCAGGAATTGTGAACCCTCCCATTCCAGAGCGTTGATGGAAAAACTCAATCATAACCGGCTGAAGCTCGGTTAAGCCTTTCGTCAGGTTTAGGGAAAATGTCTGATATCACCGTCCATTCGACGGTGATATTATTTATGGGCTAGTCATTCATGCGACCCATGATTTGACACGCAGTCCCCTGTTCAAGGAATTAAGTGCCACACTCACTTAACCATCAAAAGGAAGCTACACGATGAAACTGACTCTCTCCGCCCTCGTATTCGCCCCGGCATTGTTGTTCACCTCCGCCAGTTTTGCTGCGCCTCAGCCAGAAAGCTGCGTGACCAAACAAAACGAAATTCAGAAACAGATCGACGAAGCCCGTGCCCATAAAAACCAGAACCGCGTAGACGGTCTGGAAAAGGCACTGCGTGAAAATAAGGCACATTGCACCGATGCCGGTCTGAAAGCTGAAAATCAACAACGTGTTGAAGAGAAGCGTGAAAAAGTCGCAGAACGTGAGCAGGAGCTGAAAGAAGCTCAGGCCAAGGGCGATCACGAAAAAATCGTTAAGAAACAGCATAAATTGCAGGAAGCACAGGCAGAACTGAAACAGGCCCAGGGCCTGTAATCCTGTTCCGCCAGCGGTGATTTTGCACCACGCCACAGCGGATTATTCGGGGATCTTGCGTTTTGAAACAGACAATTCGCATTTGCGATCACCCGAATATCCGCTATGTTAAAAGTTCGAATCAGTTAACGTATGGAGTGACTTACACATGGCGAGTAATACATCAGAACAACTGCGGGCTGAATTAAAGTCATTGGCAGATACCCTGGAAGAAGTGCTCCAGACCTCTACCGATAAGCCGAAAGCTGAACTCGATAAACTGCGTGGTAAAGCAGAATCCCTGCTGAAAGATACCCGCGAACGTCTGAGCGATACGGGCGAAAAGATTGCCTACCAGACCAAAGAAATTGCCGGTAAAGCCGACGATTATGTACATGATAAACCCTGGACGGGCGTCGGTATTGGTGCCGCGGTCGGCGTAGTCATCGGCGTTCTGTTAGCTCGCCGATAACCATGACTGAACCGTTAAAACCTTCACCACAAGGACCGGGTAAGGGGCTTTTCGACATCATTCAACGTGTCGCCACTGTCGTGGTCGGCATTGTCGAAACGCGCGTCAGACTGGCCGTTATTGAGCTGGAAGAGGAAAAGGCCAATATTTTCCAACTGCTGCTCATGGCCGGCATTACCCTGATCTTTACAGCCTTCGGCCTGATGAGTCTGCTGGTGGTCCTTTTCTGGGCTATCGATCCGGCATACCGTCTGATGGCGATGGGCACTACCACAGGCGTGCTGTTATTGCTCGCGGTGATCCTGGGCATGTTGACGCTGGCGAAAGCCAAACGTTCGACGCTGCTCAGCCTTACGCGCAAGCAACTGGACGTTGACCGTGCCCTGCTTGAAAAGGATGACGAGGAATGAGCATCCCGAACCGCGCTATCGAAAAAGTCAGAATTATGCGCAAGATTGAGCGCCAGCGGCAGGAGTTATCCCGTGCCGGTGATGACTGGCTGGATGCCACAGCGAAAATCGATCGCGGCTGGGTGAAACTCGTTGATATGCGCAAATATCTGGTAGTGGGCTCAAGCCTGATTGCCGTTTACGGTATTCGCCACCCCAGCGTGATTGTGCGCTGGTCACGACGGGCTTTCGGGATCTGGGGAACGGTCAGACTGTTCCGTAAGACTTTCGCTCAGAAATAAACGCTCTTTTTTCGTATCAATGCTTTCACGTCTGAGGGCCGGATGAATACTCATCCGGCCCTTTTCTTTTGAATAACAATCCAGAGTCCATTCAATTTTTTTGAATCATTCAGACAGATTTACTTGCTAACAAAACTTATTCATCCGACCTATTATTCCGTCATCAACTGATGCGGTAACGGCAGGAAACATTTTCCGACCGGGCCGGTAACATTTTAGCTCAATTTGAGCGCATGACCTTTCGGAGATGAAGATGACTAAGTTACAAGACACTGCTTTGCTGGTTGCACGTATCCTGATGCCCATTCTGTTTATCGTTGCAGGCTGGGGCAAAATCAACGGTTACACCGCCACAGCGGGCTACATGACGTCCATGGGCGTGCCAAGCTTCTTCCTGCCACTGACTATCTTGTTAGAATTTGGCGGCGGTCTGGCGATCCTGTTCGGCTTCTTCACTCGCACTACCGCGTTGATCACGGCAATCTTCACCATCCTGACCGCCGTCATCTTCCACACTGATTTCGCCCAGGGCGTAAACCAGATGATGTTCATGAAAAACCTGTCCATCGCCGGTGGTTTCTTCGTCCTGTTTGCTTCGGGTCCAGGTGCATTCAGCATCGACCGTCTGATCAAGAAAAACTGGTAATCGTCCGCACCAGGGATAACGCCGGGCATCGCACCGGCAATACCACGCTATACTCAAATAATTAGATAATATGTAAGACCTGCAGGGCGATGTGATTTATCACCTCGCCCTTTTTTATTCTGAAAATACATCTGATAAAAAGGTACATAACGATGGGACAACTGGTTGACGGCATCTGGCAGGACACCTGGTATGACACCCGCTCTACCGGCGGGCACTTCAAACGTTCCGTTTCGCAATTTCGTAACTGGATCACCGCAGACGGCGCACCGGGTGAGCATGGTGCGGGTGGCTTTACGGCAGAACGCGATCGTTATCATCTGTACGTTTCTCTCGCCTGCCCGTGGGCGCACCGCACCTTACTGATGCGCGCGCTGAAAGGCCTGGAAGAGATCATTCCCGTTTCCGTCGTGCATCCGCTGATGTTAGAAAACGGCTGGACCTTCGGAACGGATTTCCCGGCGGCCACCGGCGACGATTTGTATCACCTGAATTTTGCCTATGAAATCTATCTGCGCGCGCAGAAGGATTACACCGGGCGCGTCACTGTGCCGATCCTGTGGGACAAGAAACAGCAGACCATCGTCAGTAACGAATCTGCCGATATCATTCGCATGTTCAACAGCGCTTTTGATGCGGTCGGTGCAAAAGCCGGAGATTATTATCCGCAGACCTTGCGCCCGCAGATTGATGAGATTAATGAATGGGTCTATCAGCAAATTAACAATGGCGTCTACAAAGCCGGGTTTGCGACGTCTCAGGATGCTTACGATGAGGCCGTTGACGGTGTGTTTGCCGCGCTTGACCGTGCCGAGGAATTACTGGGTAAACACCGCTATCTGACGGGGAACCAGCTGACCGAAGCCGATCTTCGCCTGTGGACCACGCTGGTGCGATTTGACCCGGTGTACGTTACGCATTTCAAATGCGATCGCTACCGGATCAGCGATTATCCGAACCTTTACGGCTTCCTGCGCGATATCTACCAGATGCCGGGCATTCGTGAAACCGTGGATTTTGCCCATATCCGTCACCACTATTATCGCAGCCACGCGACGATCAACCCGCACGGCATTATCTCCACCGGACCCGCGCAGGATTTAGAATCTGAGCACGGGCGTGATACGCGTTTTTGATCTGCATCTGCACCTTCCCCTTACAGCAGGGGAAGGTGTGGCATAGCAACTGACCGACGCTTACTTCACTTCACGCGTAGCCAGCAGTTTGACAATTTCACGCAGGAACCAGGCTTTCGCTTCGCCCATGCTGTCGCGACGCCACGCCATAATGATGTCGGTTTCGTGATTGTATTCGGCACTCACCACCCGCAAACGGCCTTCGGTAATGTCTTTTTCGACCATCGGATAAGGCATCGTCGCCACACCTAACCCTGCCAGTAATGCCTGACGTTTTTCTTCCAGCGTACTGACCGTCAGACGTTGCTGCTTATCCAGCAGTTGCACGGTCAGCACCGGGCGCTCGCGGGCAGTATCCGCCACCGCAATGCCCCGGTACTTCACGCGGCTGACGTCAGACAACGGCTCGGCTTCCAGATGGATCGGATGATCCGGTGCGGCAACGTACACGCTGACCAGCTTGTAAAGTTTACGGCTGTTAATTTCTGTTGATGAGCGAAAGTGCATATCCGGGGCGATCACAATGTCTGCGCGCCCCTGCTCAAGGCGCTCCCACGCACCGGCCAGCACTTCAGTGATCAGCGACACCTGCGTATTGGCTTTCAGCGCCAGCTTTTCAATCAGCGGGAACAGTTTCGTTGCCGGTGACAGCGCTTCACACACGATGGTGATATGGGTTTCCCAGCCGCGCGCCAGCGCTTCGGCATCCACGGTCAGTTTATCTGCCGCTTCCAGCAACACGCGGCCACGTTCAAGCAGCATACGGCCAACGTTGGTGAATTTTGTCCGATGACCTGAGCGGTCGAATAACACCACATCCAGCTCTTCCTCCAGCTTCTGCATGGTGTAGCTCAGGGCAGAAGGGACGCGGCCCAGCTCGTCGGCAGCCGCGGCAAAGCTGCCCCGGCGGTCTATCGCATCCATGACCCGTAAGGCTTCCAGTGTGAGTGCGCGATCCTTAGCCATTCTTTTCTCTTTCAGGAAATTTGAATATAGCGACCAGATTAACTGGCTAACAATCACACGTCCAGACGCTTACCATTTATCCATTGATATTTTTAACTGAGGCGACCGCCATGATTACCAGCAGAACGGCAAAAGAGTGCGGCACCGCTGACTTTGGCTGGCTGCAAGCCCGCTACACGTTTTCCTTTGGTCACTACTTCGATCCCAAGCTGATGGGCTATGCCTCTTTGCGGGTGCTGAATCAGGAAGTGCTGGCACCGGGGGCGAGTTTTCAGCCGCGAACTTATCCGCGCGTTGACGTGCTCAATCTGGTGTTGCAGGGCGAGGCCGAGTATCGCGACAGTGAAGGTCATAGCGTGCGGGTGAAAGCCGGAGAAGCGGCGCTGTTATCGACGCAGGCCAGCGTCAGCTACAGCGAGCTGAACACCCGCGAGAAACAGCCACTGACGCGGATGCAGCTGTGGCTGGATGCCTGCCCCGAGCATGAAAATCCGATTACCCAGAAAATGATGCTGCCGGATGCGAAGCATTTCCTGCTGGCCTCGCCGGATGGTGAAGCAGGCAGCCTGCAGTTGCGCCAGAGCGTGTGGATCCATCATCTGGATTTAGCCGCAGGCGATCATATTTCGATACCTATCCGCGGACCGCGTGCTTATTTGCAGTCGATTCACGGGCAGGTTGATGCACAGGGCGCAGTCAGCAACGAATCGCAAAGACTGGCCTGTGGCGATGGGGCATTTATCCATCAGGAAAACAGCCTGACCGTGTCTGCCAGCACGCCATTGCGCGCGCTGCTGATTGATTTGCCGGTCTGAGTTTTTCGGATTTCAGAAAGGTGAAAGCCCGCGCAGTTAACACTGCGCGGGCTTTCTTTTTGACGAGGGAGTTGACCGTTAAGCCGGGTTCTGTCGTGGACAGTCATTCGTCTAGGCCAGCAATCGCTCACTGGCTCAAGCAGCCTACCCGGGTTCAGTACGGGCCGTACCATGTGAACCCCTATTTGGCCTTGCTCCGGGTGGAGTTTACCCTGCCACGGACTGTTGCCAGCCGCGCGGTGCGCTCTTACCGCACCCTTTCACCCTTACCTGATCCCACTTGCGTGGGCCATCGGCGGTTTGCTCTCTGTTGCACTTGTCGTAAGCTCGCGCTTCCCAGGCGTTACCTGGCACCCTGCCCTATGGAGCCCGGACTTTCCTCCCCTCCATCTGTCTCCCCCGAAAGGGACGGCAACGAAGCGGCGACTGTCTGGTCAACTCCGCGGCGGATGATAGGGGAAAATCACCTACTTGTCACCCTCTTGCTCATCAAGCGCGTATTTATACAACGCATTCTTCTTCACACCGTGAATTTCTGCAGCCAGCGCGGCGGCTTTTTTCAGCGGAAGTTCTTTTTGCAGCAGCGCCAGCGTGCGCAACGCTTCCGCCGGCAAAGCCTCGGTATCGGCTTTATGACCTTCGACGATCAGCACCATTTCGCCACGCTTGCGGGTTTCATCTTCCAGCACCCAGGCGAGCAATGCGCCGACCGCGTCACCACGAATATTTTCCCAGGTTTTGGTCAGCTCGCGGGCGAGCACCACGTAGCGATCCGGCCCCCAGACTTCCACCATATCCTGCAGGCTGTCGAGCAACCGGTGGGTCGATTCGTAGAAAATCAGCGTGCGCGGCTCTTCGATCAGGGCCTGAAGTGTATCTTTTCGTGATTTCGTTTTGGCAGGCAGAAAGCCTTCATAACAGAAGCGGTCGGACGGCAAACCGGCGGCAGACAATGCCGCAATCGCCGCACAGGCACCCGGCAATGGCACAACGCGCACACCCGCTTCACGGCAACAGCGCACCAGATGGTAGCCAGGGTCATTGATCAGCGGCGTTCCTGCATCGGAAACCAGCGCAATGCTTTGACCTTCCTGAAGTTTTGATAATAAATGTTCCGCTTTTTGCTGTTCATTATGATCATGAAGCGGATACATTTTTGCGCTGATACCAAAGTGATGCAGCAATAATCCGGTATGACGGGTATCCTCCGCCGCAATCAAATCCACGCTGCTCAGCACGGCCAATGCCCGTTGGGTGATGTCCCCTAAATTGCCGATTGGCGTGGGTACGATGTACAGCGTTGATGCAGAAATATCTGCTTGATCGTGTTGATTCATTGTTTCATCCGGATTGCCGATTTAATATTGAGCATCTTGAAAAAACATCACTGGAAACTGAATGCCTTCCTCAATGACTTTTCGTACCCGTTCGGGACGTTTACTCCCTGCCATTATCGTGGCGATGCTTCTCGCCAGCTGTACCGGTCAGGCGCCACAGGCACCGACTGAAAGTGTCCAGGGCGCGGCGACTGGCAGCTCTGATTATTATCTGCAACAGGCACAGCAAAGCGGTGATGATAACAAGGCTGACTGGCAATTGCTTGCAGTGCGTGCCCTGGTGCGTGAAGGCAAAGCGGCTGAAGCCTACAATCAGCTGAAGACCCTGCCGCAAGAACTCACTGCCGCGCAGCAGCTGGAGCAAAAGCTGACGACGGCCGAAGTGCAACTGGCCATCAAAGATTTCACCCCTGCGGCGACCACGCTGAGCACCATCGATCCGACCGCGCTGACCAACGATCAGAAGGCGCGTTACTATCAGGCGCAAATCGATGCCAGCCAGGGACGTGTCAGTCTGGGCGTGATCCGCGCGTATATTGCGCAGGAGCCACTGTTGCAGGGCCAGCCGCATCAGGACAATATCGATCGTACCTGGATGTCGCTGACGCAACTTTCCCCGCAAGATGCGAGCAGCATCGTGATCAACGCAGATGAAAATACATTGCAGGGATGGCTGGATTTACTCAGCGTCTGGCAGAGTAACAAGCAGGATCCCGATCTGCTGAAAGCCGGGATTAAAGACTGGCAGCGCCGTTATCCGGTCAATCCGGCCGCAAAAAACCTGCCAACGCAGCTTAATAACGTGCTGACGTTCCAGCCTGCTTCTACCGGTAAAATCGCCCTGTTCCTGCCAATGAGCGGCCCGGCGCAGGTTTACGGTAACGCCATTCAGCAAGGTTTTAACGCGGCAATGACCGGTCAGGTGTCACAACCTGCGCCACAAAGTACTTCTGCCGATCAAAACGCTCAGGCGCAACCACCGGTTGATCCGAATGCGGCCGTCAGCACCTCAGCGCCGGAGGCGACAGCCACACAGGCTGAACAGCCACAAACGCCTGCGCCTGTCGCTACTCCGGTAGCCAGCAGCAATGCTCAGGTCAAAGTTTACGACACGAATGGTCAGCCTCTGGCCGCGCTTCTCACCCAGGCGCAGCAAGATGGCGCAACGCTGGTTGTCGGTCCTCTGCTTAAAGATCAGGTCAACGAACTCGCTTCTGACCAGACACCGCTGAATGTTTTAGCGCTTAATCAGCCAGAAACTGAGAAAAACAGCCCGAATATCTGTTACTTTGCCCTCTCTCCGGAAGACGAGGCGCAGGATGCCGCACGTCATATGTGGTCACAGCAAAAACGGATGCCGCTGTTGCTGGTTCCGCGTGGCAACTTTGGCGACCGTATCGCGCAGGCTTTTGCCAATGAATGGCAGAAACTGGGCGGTCAGACGGTCCTCAAGCAGGGGCTGGGTTCAGCAGGTGAATTGCGCTCTTCTATCGGCAGCGGTATCCGTCTGACCGGTACCCCGGTGATGACCAGCAATACCGCCGCTCCTGCCCAGGCGCAGGGCGTGACCATTGGCGGGATAACCATCCCGGCGCCACCGACTGATGCGCAGATCGTGCAGGGCAGTTCAGGAGGTGCCGTGGATTCGGTGTACGTCGTCGCCACGCAAAGCGAACTGACGCTGATCAAGCCGATGCTCGACATGAGCGGCAGTGGCCGTTCGCGTCCGTCCGTTTACGCCAGTTCCCGCAGCTATCAGGCCGGTGCAGGCCCGGATTATCGTCTGGAAATGGAAGGCGTTCAGTTCAGCGACATTCCGTTGCTGGCGGGCTCTAATCCGGCGCTGATGCAACAGGCCTCCGCGAAATTCGGTAACGACTACTCACTGGTGCGTCTGTACGCGATGGGGATTGATGCCTGGAGTCTGGCGAATCACTTCTCACAAATGCGCACCCTGCCGGGCTTTGAAGTCTCCGGCAGTACCGGGGATTTGAGCGCCAACAGCAATTGCGTCATCCACCGTAAAATGCCGTGGCTGCAATACCGTCAGGGCTCACTGGTGCCGGTTTCCTCTTAAGAACGGCTATCGCCACTCTCGGGAACCGCTCTTCAGAACCGGTATTCCGAGAGTGACAGGTACAAGGATGTACTGATGTTTGAAAAAGTGTCAACGCCGCGGCTCACTGGCGCAAAATCGTGTGGAAACCAGTATGAAGCTTTCGCACGTCGCTACCTTGAGAGCGCCGGATTATTCTTTGTGGCCGCCAATGTGGCGTGCCGCACCGGAGAGATCGACCTGATCATGCGCGACCAGCAAACCTGGGTGTTTGTTGAAGTTCGCTACCGGCGCACCGCCCGTTTCGGCGGCGCAGCGGAAAGCGTAACGCGTCAAAAACAGCAGCGTTTGTTAAGCGCTGCGTCTTTCTGGCTTGCAGGACGCCATGCAAGCTTTGACACATCATCTTGCCGTTTTGATGTTTTTGCCATCACCGGTAGCCAGATAGAATGGCTGCGTGATGCCTTCAATGCGGAATAAATATTATGACGACTGACTGGACGAAAACCCGTGCTGGATAGAATCAAAGTCTGCTTTACCGAAAGTATCCAAACCCAGATTGCCGCGGCAGAAGCCTTGCCTGACGCGATTTCCCGCGCCGCAATGACGCTGGTGCAATCGCTGCTTAACGGCAATAAAATTCTCTGCTGCGGTAACGGCACCTCTGCGGCAAATGCCCAGCATTTTTCCGCCAGTCTGATTAATCGTTTTGAAACTGAACGTCCCAGCCTTCCTGCAATCTCACTATGTGCAGATAACATTGTGCTGACCGCCATCGCTAACGACCGGCTGCATGATGAAATCTATGCCAAACAGGTGCGGGCCTTAGGCCAGGCGGGCGACGTTCTGTTGGCTATTTCTACGCGCGGCAACAGCCGTGATATTGTCAAAGCCGTTGAAGCCGCGGTCACCCGTGATATGACCATTGTGGCGCTTACAGGTTATGACGGCGGCGAGCTGGCGGGTTTGCTGGGTCCTCATGATGTTGAGATCCGTATTCCGTCTCATCGCAGCGCCCGTATTCAGGAAATGCATATGCTCACAGTGAATTGCCTCTGTGATCTGATTGATAGCACGCTGTTCCCTCACCAGGACGATTAAGGAGATCAAATGAAGGCAAGTCCTCTCTTTGCAATACTGTTTAGCGCCCTTCTGCTACAAGGTTGCGTTGCCGCCGCAGTGGTTGGCGTTGCTGGCGTTGCCACCAAAACCACCACGGACCCGCGTACCGTCGGCACACAGGTTGATGACAGCACGCTGGAAGCCAGGGTGTCTAATGCCATCAGCAAAGACAAACAGCTGAAGGACGAAGCGCGTATTGTGGCGACGGCGTATCAGGGCAAAGTCCTGCTGACCGGTCAGACCCCGACACCGGATATGGCCGCGCGCGCCAAGCAGATCGCGGTTGGCGTTGAGGGTGCAACGGAAGTGTATAACGAGCTTCGCACAGGTAAACCTGTGACCATGGGTACCGCCTCTACCGATACCTGGATCACCACCAAAGTCCGCTCGCAGTTGCTGACCAGTGATTCAGTGAAATCTTCCAACGTGAAAGTGACCACTGAAAACGGCGAAGTCTTCCTGCTGGGTCTGGTGACACAGGATGAAGGTAAATCTGCGGCAGGTATCGCGGCAGGTGTCAGCGGCGTGAAACACGTGACCACGGCATTCACCTACGTGAAGTAATTCCGGCGGCCATCACGAAAAAGGACAGCGCATTGGCTGTCCTTTTTTTATGTGCGTTGCTCAGGAAATTAATGCAGTTTATGTTCCACCAGGAAAGACTCACCGCCGAGCTGGCTCATCTGGCGCAGGATCCACTGTTGCCTGCGAATGACGTAGGCTGAAGGCGCGTTGACCTTAAACAGGTGTGGATTGGGGAGCACGGCAGCCAGTAATGCCGCCTGAGAAGCGGTCAGTTTGCTGGCCGGTTTATGGAAGAAATGCTGTGCCGCCTGTTCAACGCCAAAGACACCGTCGCCGAACTCCACGATGTTCAGATAAACCGTCAGAATGCGTCGCTTTGTCCATACCGTTTCAATGCCAACGGTCAGCCCGGCTTCCAGCCCTTTGCGGATCCAGCTGCGCCCATCCCACAAAAATAAATTTTTGGCCGTCTGCTGCGAAAGCGTCGATGCACCGCGCATTTTTCCGCCGTCTTTATCACTGTCCAGCACCGACTGAATGGCATCCACGTCAAATCCCCAGTGTTCAGGGAATTTCTGGTCTTCCGCCGCCATCACCGCCAGCGCCATCGGCGAGGAAATGTCATCCATCGCCACCCAGTCGGAATGTGCGACGTAACCAAAGTCACCGGTCAGCCACGCCGATACCTGCCTTTCCACCATCACGGCAGAAAAAGGCACCGGTAAAAAGGCGAAAATCACAATTCCTGCTATCCATAAGCAGGGTAACAGTATCAGCACACGTTTGAGCCATAACAGTGGCTTACGTAAAAGACCTTTTTTTGCAGATTTATTCATTAAGCGCTTTCCGTAACACATCTGACCATCTAATCATTCTCCGCAAGAACCACCGGATTCGGGCTAGCGAAACTAAGACGCAGATTGCTAACAATCCGGTCAGGCCTATCCCATTTTTAACCGCACATTAACCAAATTAAAAGGCTTTTGATCCATATCATCAATGAGTTCCAGATCCTGGGAACCGGTTCCCAGAGGTTTTCATCCCCCGGCATCGACTGTATTCTTTTGCTACATTCCGTAACAATTCATAAATTTATTGATTAACAAAACTTATACATTCAATTTTAGATAGTGAACGAAAACTCATCAGATACTCGCCCGCCTCTGGCGTCACTAAGTCAAATCGGTTACTCAAAAAAACCACAATGCAGACGAAAATTCACACAACGGACGGGCATTCAGGACGTCTACCTAAGTGAAATTATTTCACTACAGAAAATCAGATGAAATCTTATGCCATTTAACAGACGGTCTGAATCCACTTTCACGCATACACCATGGTTTACAGTAAGTTGCCGCGGGTTCCGTGCGGTGTATTCAGGGGGATTACGCACAGTTTTTGTAGAAAAAACCAGCAAATCGCCGTCTGAATTTTCACGAACATAAGCAAAATTGCATGCCGTCATAACGTCATCAACAACCTTCATTTGTATTCTCTCAAAAATCCTGCGATAAAGACTTGATGTTTTGTATAGACAAAGACTAATCTACATCACAGTTTTTAATGAATGTTGTAACAGTTCAGCTTATATTTGTTATGTTGATGGCTACAGGATGTATTAGACTTACCCTGAATTCCAAGACCTGCGAAATCCAAACCCTAACAACTATCGTGGGTTACCATTTTCCCTGGTGTTGGCGCAGTATTCGCGCACCCCGGCTTCGGCTGGGGTTATTTTTTTTCAGCGTTTGAAGTCCATTCACGCAGCACCTGAATATCATTTCGCCACTCCGCCTTCAGCTCATCAATCCATTCCTGAACGTTATCCCACCAGGCCGGCAATGTTGGCGTTTGAATTTGTTGCGCCAGTTGCTGTAAATGCTTCAGACCGACAGAACCCGCTGCACCTTTGATTTTATGCCCTTCTTCGGCAATGCCTTTCTGGTCACGCGCCGTCATGTTGGAATCTAATACCGCGAGATAACCCGGCATCATTTTTTCAAACATATCTGCACTCTGATAAATCAGTTGCGGGCCCACCAGGTCGATGTATTGCTCCAGCATGGCGGTATCGAGTAAAGTTTCGCTGTCTTTCATCACTGCAGGCTCCTTTTCCATCACGGATACTTCTGGCTGATGATCCCAAAACTGCTGGATCATCGCGGTCAGGGCAGAAACAGACAGCGGCTTGCTCAGCACGTCGTCCATTCCGGCGTCGAGATACTCTTTTTTGTCTTTCAGCACGTTGGCCGTCAACGCAATCAGCGGCGGCAAATGCTTACCGGCGTAATCGGTGCGTAATTTGCGGGCGATATCCAGCCCCGTCATGTCAGGCAGCTGGATATCCAGCAGAACCAGGTCGAATTCGTCGGGATCGAACATCTCCAGCGCATCATGCCCGTTCATTGCCACTTCCACGCTGTTACCCAGTTTCTCCAGCACCGAACGCGCCACAATGACGTTCAGCTCGATATCTTCCACCAGCAACACATGAAGCGCCGGCAGCGGCATCTCCTCCTCTTCATCGTCGCTTTGCGTTACCGGCGCATCCAGCGTCGGCGCACGCACCGTCAGCGTGAAGCAGGAACCCTGCCCCGGCACGCTGCTGACGGTAATATCGCCGCCCATCGCCTGCGCCAGACGCTTAGAAACGGCCAGACCGATCCCGGTTCCGGTTGCGGGTTTGCCCCCGTTACGGTCTTTCACCTGATAGTACATGGCGAAAATTTTATCCTGCTCATCCTGCGGAATGCCCATTCCCGAATCGCGCACCACGAAGCGCAGCATGTCGTTCGCTTCGTAATGGACGCTCAGCACGATTTCCCCTTCACGGGTAAATTTGACGGCGTTACCGATCAGGTTCCATAAAATCTGGCGTAAGCGCGTGCCGTCAGTGGTGATGCTGCGCGGCAAGGGTAAATCCGGATCCATGATGAATTTCAGCCCTTTCGGCTGTGCCAGAAGGCCGGAGAGGTTTTCCAGATCGGACAGGAACTCAGTGAAATCCACCGTCTGGTTATCGAGCTGCACTTTGCGGCGCTCGATTTTGTCCATTTCAATGATGTCGTTGAAGATATTGCCGAGGGTGATGGCGCTGACGTGAATGGTTTTGAGGTAGCTGTGCTGCTCTTTGTCCAGTTCTGTGTCCAGCAGGATGCGGCTCAGCCCGACGATGCCGTTAAGCGGCGTACGCAGCTCGTGGCTGATGGTCGAGATAAACGTCGTCTTTTCCCGGCTGGCGTTCTCCAGCGCGTCCTGATAGCGCTTACGCTCGGTAATATCGCGCCCGAAGCCCATCAGGCCGTGGCGTTTACCGATGCGATCGTAGAACGGCACCTTGCGCAGCTCGAAACAGGCTTTCCGCCCGTCCGGATAGACCAGCCATTGTTCATAGGTGAGGGAAACGTTGTGACGGAACACCTTCTCATCGGTTTCCACCACTTTCTCGGCGATATCGGGGGTATAGACATCGTTCGGCGTCAGACCGATCAGTTGCTTCTCGCTTTTGCCGGTGAGCAATTCCATCGCACGGTTACAGCCGGAGAATTCTTTGTCTTCGTTACGGTAATACACCAGATCTGGTGAAGCATCGAGGAAGGAGCGCAGTAACGCCGATTGCTGACTCAGTTCGATCTGCGCCTGTTCACGATGATGCATTTCGAGTTTCAACTTATCGACCACGGCCAGACGCGCTTCTTCTGCTTTGACGCGGTCAGCAATTTCCTGATTCAGCTGGGTAATATTGTCTTTCAGCTGCTGATTCAGTTCGAGATCGCGATGACGCATCTCTTCAAGCTTATCGACCAGACGGGTGAGACGCTGACGCGACTCCTCGAGCTGCTCCACCACCACCGACAGAAAGTACACGGCCCAGGGGGTGATCAGTAATCCAAAGAAAATGGACCGGACGACGTCGATACTTTCCACCTGACCACGCAACAGCATGGTCACCGCCATCTGAACAATCATCGCCAGCACCACCAGCGCAGAAGCCAGAAGCAGTGAGAATCTCACCAGCCCCAGTTTGACCATCAGATCGACATAATACTGCGCTAAAACCCGGATTTGCTTCATAACGGTTCCCTTAAAACGAAGTCGACTGAATCATACCGCAAAACCTTGCCGGGGTGAGCGCGGGGCGGTATTGAGCTGAAAGTTTGTGACCTGCACCGTGCAGGGGCTTACGGTGGTGCAATGCGGGAAATAAGTGCAGAGATATTGACTAATTTCTGCCGCGATATTATTAATATCGGCCGGCAATTTTCTGCCCGTTGCCAGGCCAACTGCCCTCTGGCTAACGTATTTCTCCTTTCACTCCCTAATCCTTTCCCTAAAGGCGCTGCCCGCACAGGCATAACTATTCATTATTACTGCAAATAAAGTCATTCATGACAGTATGAATAATTCTTATTACATCCGCTGCATTAGCACATTATTACGGCCCGGTTAAAAACAGTGACAAACCGCATGGGGGCTGTGTTTTGCAGTATAAAATACTGGTAAATAGTCGCCTGCCAGCATGGTGCGGAGATCTGAAGCTTTCTCCATAGTGAGTCAGCTCACACTTTACAGGCATGACCACACCGAAATTACGCCAATAAAATCACCATAATCTATATATATTTCAAATAATTAAATCCCTTTATATCACTTTTAATATAACTTAAATCGCCATTTGACCTGTCAATGCTTTCTCGCTAAGTTGGGAGTCCGCTGGAAGCAATCTCGACGGGTGAGCAACTCGTCATATTTATGCAGTAATTGAAGACTCCCTCATTAAAACAAGTCAACCACCACTTGTGAGAACCATCACGAGAGGCCTTTGACGGAGATGCCCGGGCATTCAACGCACCGCAAGAGTGCGCGAAAATGCGAGCAATCTCTGTCTATAAGTCCCCTCGCGGTTGGTGTGAGAGTCTCGCAGAGCCTGGGGAGGTTCACGTTATGTTGTACGATAAATCCCAAGAGAGGGACAACTGTGGTTTCGGCCTGATCGCCCATATAGAAGGCGAACCTAGCCATAAGGTCGTGCGTACAGCCATTCACGCGCTGGCCCGTATGCAACACCGTGGCGCGATCCTTGCTGACGGCAAGACTGGCGACGGCTGTGGCCTGCATTTACAGAAACCGGATCGGTTCTTCCGGATGATCGCCGAAGAGCGCAACTGGCGTCTGGCGAAGAACTATGCCGTCGGCATGCTATTCCTCAGCAAAGACGAAACAGAAGCGGCTGCCAGCCGCCGCATTGTTGAAGAAGAGTTGCAAAACGAAACGCTGTCCGTGGTGGGCTGGCGTGACGTTCCAACCAATCCGGACGTTCTCGGTGAAATCGCGCTTTCCTCCCTGCCCCGTATCGAACAGATTTTTGTCAACGCGCCTGCCGGCTGGCGTCCGCGTGACATGGAGCGACGCCTGTATATGGCGCGCCGCCGCATTGAGAAACGCATTCAGGATAAAGATTTCTATGTGTGCAGTTTCTCCAACGTGGTCACGATCTATAAAGGCCTGTGTATGCCTGCGGATCTGCCACGCTTCTATTTAGACCTGGCCGACCTGCGTCTGGAATCGGCGATCTGCCTGTTCCACCAGCGCTTCTCGACCAACACCGTTCCGCGCTGGCAACTGGCTCAGCCCTTCCGCTATCTGGCGCACAACGGCGAAATCAACACCATCACCGGTAACCGCCAGTGGGCGCGTGCCCGTGCGTATAAATTTAAAACACCGCTGATCCCCGATCTGCAAGATGCTGCGCCTTTCGTCAATGAAACCGGCTCCGACTCCAGCTCGCTGGATAACATGCTGGAACTGTTCCTGGCGGGCGGGATGGATCTGCTGCGCGCGATGCGTTTGCTGGTGCCGCCAGCCTGGCAGCAGAACCCGGATATGGACAACGATCTGCGTGCGTTCTTCGACTTTAACTCCATGCACATGGAACCGTGGGACGGCCCGGCCGGTATCGTGATGTCAGATGGCCGCTATGCCGCCTGTAACCTCGACCGTAACGGTCTGCGTCCGGCGCGTTATGTCATCACGAAAGACAAGCTGATCACCTGCGCATCTGAAGTCGGGATCTGGGATTATCAGCCGGACGAAGTGGTCGAAAAAGGCCGCGTCGGACCTGGCGAACTGATGGTAATCGACACCCGCAGCGGCAAGATCCATCACTCCGCTGAAACCGACAACGACCTGAAAGGCCGTCATCCTTACAAAGAGTGGATGGAGAAAAACGTTCAGCGTCTGGTGCCGTTCGAAGACCTGCCGGAAGATCAGGTTGGCAGCCGCGAGCTGGATGACACTACGCTGGAAACCTTCCAGAAACAGTTCGGCTACAGCAGCGAAGAACTCGATCAGATCATCCGCGTACTGGGTGAGAACGGTCAGGAAGCCGTCGGCTCGATGGGTGATGACACGCCATTTGCCGTGCTCTCCAGTCGTCCCCGCATTATTTATGACTACTTCCGCCAGCAGTTTGCGCAGGTGACCAACCCGCCAATCGATCCGCTGCGTGAAGCCCACGTGATGTCTCTGGCGACCAGCATTGGCCGCGAGATGAACGTGTTCTGCGAAGCCGAAGGTCAGGCGCACCGTCTGAGCTTCAAATCACCTATTCTGCTGTGGTCTGACTTTAAACAGCTCACCACGCTGGACAGCAAACACTATCGCGCGGAAACGCTGGATCTGACTTACGATCCGAGCGAACAGAACATGGAGCAGTTCGTCCAGAAACTCTGTGACGAAGGCGAGCAGAAAGTGCGCAACGGCGCCGTGTTACTGGTGCTGTCTGACCGAAATATTTCGGCCAACCGCCTGCCGCTGCCTGCGCCAATGGCCGTCGGCGCACTGCAACTGCGTCTGGTTGAGAAAAGCCTGCGCTGCGATGCCAACATCATTGTTGAAACCGCCAGCGCCCGCGACCCGCACCATTTCGCCGTGCTGATTGGTTTTGGTGCCACGGCGGTTTATCCGTATCTGGCCTACGAAACCCTGGCAAAACTGGTCGACTCTCAGGTCATCGAGAAGAAATACCGTGAAGTGATGTTGAATTACCGCAACGGCATCAACAAAGGCTTGTACAAGATCATGTCCAAAATGGGCATCTCAACCGTGGCCTCTTACCGTTGCTCCAAACTGTTTGAAGCGGTCGGTCTGGCAAAAGATCTGTGCAACACCTGCTTCAACGGCGTGGTCAGCCGTATCGGCGGTGCCGGTTATACAGATTTTGAACAAGATCTGCTGAACCTATCCAAACGCGCGTGGCTGAAACGCAAAACGCTGGATCAGGGCGGCCTGCTGAAATTTGTCCACGGTGGCGAATATCACTCTTATAACCCGGACGTGGTCACCACACTGCAAACCGCAGTGAACAGCGGTGATTACGACGATTATAAAAAATACGCCAAACTGGTTAACGAGCGTCCGGTAGCGACACTGCGTGACCTGTTGAAAGTGACACCAAAAGGCCAGCCAATCCCGGTGGATCAGGTGGAACCGGCCGAAGGCTTGTTTACCCGCTTCGATACCGCGGCGATGTCTATCGGTGCGTTAAGCCCGGAAGCGCATGAATCTCTGGCCGAAGCGATGAACAGCATCGGCGGACGTTCTAACTCCGGCGAAGGCGGCGAAGATCCGGCGCGTTACGGCACCAATAAAGTGTCCCGTATTAAGCAGGTCGCTTCCGGTCGTTTCGGTGTAACACCGGCGTACCTGGTGAATGCTGACGTTATTCAGATCAAAGTCGCACAAGGTGCAAAACCAGGCGAAGGCGGCCAGTTGCCGGGTGACAAAGTGACGCCGTACATCGCGAAACTGCGTTATTCCGTGCCGGGCGTGACCCTGATTTCTCCACCGCCGCACCACGATATCTATTCTATCGAGGATCTGGCGCAGCTGATTTTCGACCTGAAACAGGTCAACCCGAAAGCCATGATTTCGGTGAAGCTGGTTTCTGAACCGGGCGTCGGCACTATCGCCGTCGGCGTGGCAAAAGCCTATGCGGATCTCATCACCATCGCCGGCTACGATGGCGGCACCGGCGCAAGCCCGCTGTCTTCGGTGAAATACGCCGGTTGTCCGTGGGAACTGGGTCTGGTGGAAACACAGCAGGCACTGGTCGCCAACGGCCTGCGTCATAAAATCCGTCTGCAGGTAGATGGCGGCCTGAAAACCGGCCTCGACATCATCAAAGCGGCGATTCTGGGCGCAGAAAGCTTCGGTTTCGGTACCGGCCCTATGGTCGCACTGGGCTGTAAATACCTGCGTATTTGCCACCTGAATAACTGCGCAACCGGCGTGGCAACTCAGGACGATAAACTGCGTCGCAACCATTATCACGGCCTGCCAGAACGCGTAGTGAACTACTTCAAGTTCATCACGCAGGAAACCCGTGAAATCATGGCCGAACTGGGCGTGAGCCAGCTGGTCGATCTGATTGGTCGTACCGATCTGCTGACCGAGCTGGATGGCTTCACCGCCAAACAAAACAGTCTGGATCTTTCTGCGATGCTGGCAACCGCCACGCCGCATGAAGGCAAAGCGGTGTACTGCACCGAAAGCAACCCGGCGTTCGATAAGGGTCAGCTGAACAAAGACATTCTGGAGCAGGCTGCGCCGCACATCGATTCCAAGCAGAGCAAAGCGTTCTACTTCGATATCCGCAACACTGACCGCTCCGTCGGCGCTATGTTGTCTGGTGCGATTGCTGAGAAACATGGCGATCAGGGTATGGCGGCAGATCCGGTGCGCATTAACTTCAACGGCACCGCGGGCCAGAGCTTCGGCGTCTGGAACGCAGGCGGCGTCGATTTGATGCTGACCGGCGACGCGAACGACTACGTGGGCAAGGGCATGGCCGGTGGCCGCATCGCCATCCGTCCACCAATAGGTTCAGCGTTCCGCAGCCACGAAGCCAGCATCATCGGTAACACCTGTCTGTACGGCGCTACCGGCGGCAAAATGTTTGCAGCGGGCCGTGCGGGTGAACGTTTCGCCGTGCGTAACTCCGGTGCCATCACCGTGGTTGAAGGCATTGGCGATAACGGTTGTGAATACATGACCGGCGGTATTGTGTGTGTGCTCGGTCGTACCGGCGTCAACTTCGGCGCAGGCATGACCGGTGGCTTCGCTTACGTTCTTGATGAAGACGGCGAATTCCGCAAACGCGTTAACCCGGAACTGGTTGAAGTCCTGGAAGTGGCCGATCTGGCTATCCATGAAGAGCATCTGCGCGGTTTGATCATCGAACACGTACAGTTGACCGCCTCGGCCCGTGGTGAAGAAATTTTGGCGAACTGGCCTGAATGGGCAGCGAAATTTGCTCTGGTTAAACCGAAGTCCAGTGATGTCAAAGCATTGTTGGGTCACCGTAGTCGTTCCGCAGCTGAGCTGCGGGTACAAGCGCAGTAAGAGGTTAAGATGAGTCAAAACGTTTATCAATTTGTCGACTTACAGCGTGTTGATCCGCCTAAAAAAGCGCTGAAGATCCGTAAAATTGAGTTTGTGGAAATTTACGAGCCGTTCTCAGCAACTCAGGCTGCATCACAGGCAGACCGCTGTCTGTCCTGCGGTAACCCTTATTGCGAATGGAAATGCCCGGTTCACAACTACATTCCGAACTGGCTGAAACTGGCAAACGAAGGTCGCATCATGGAAGCCGCCGACCTCGCGCACCAGACCAACAGCCTGCCGGAAGTCTGCGGACGCGTTTGTCCTCAGGACAGACTGTGCGAAGGTTCCTGTACCCTGAACGACGAGTTTGGTGCGGTGACCATCGGTAACATCGAGCGCTACATCAGCGATAAAGCCATCGAAATGGGCTGGCGTCCGGATATGTCTCACGTGCATCCTACCGGCAAGCGCGTGGCGATTATCGGCGCAGGTCCGGCAGGTCTGGCTTGTGCTGACGTCCTGACCCGTAACGGTGTGAAAGCAGTGGTTTACGATCGCCATCCGGAAATCGGCGGCCTGCTGACTTTCGGTATTCCGGCCTTCAAGCTGGAAAAATCGGTGATGACCAAGCGTCGCGAAATCTTCACGGAGATGGGGATCGAATTCCAGCTCAATACTGAAGTCGGCAAAGACATCACCATCGACGCCCTGCTGGCAGAATATGATTCTGTGTTCCTCGGCGTCGGGACTTATCAGTCCATGCGCGGTGGTCTGGCGAACGAAGATGCGCCGGGCGTGTACGATGCCCTGCCGTTCCTCATCGCCAACACCAAGCAACTGATGGGTTACGATGACAGTCAGGAAGAGCCTTACGTGACGATGGATAAGAAGCGCGTGGTGGTGCTCGGCGGTGGTGACACCGCGATGGACTGTGTGCGTACGTCAATTCGTCAGGGCGCAACGCATGTGACCTGCGCGTACCGTCGTGATGAAGAGAACATGCCGGGCTCACGTCGTGAAGTGAAGAATGCGCGCGAAGAAGGGGTGGATTTCAAATTCAACCTGCAACCGCTGAGCATTGAACTGAACGATTCAGGCCGCGTCTGTGGCGTGCGTATGGCGCGTACCGAACTTGGCGCACCGGATGCTCATGGCCGCCGTCGTGCAGAAATCGTCGCGGGTTCCGAACATGTGATGGAAGCCGATGCCGTGGTGATGGCGTTTGGTTTCCGCCCTCACAAAATGGAATGGCTGGCAGCGCACGATGTTGAGCTGGATACTCAGGGCCGCATTCTGGCGCCTGAAGGCAGCGACAACGCCTTCCAGACCAGCAACCCGAAAATCTTCGCCGGTGGCGATGCGGTTCGCGGATCGGATCTGGTGGTCACGGCGATTGCCGAAGGCCGTAAAGCAGCAGAAGGCATCATGAACTTCCTCGAAGTCTGACCCACTCTGTCATGAAAACGGGGCTGCCAGCGATGGCAGCCCCGTTGTTTTTGAGCGGGCTGAAACTAAAACGTCATCTCCTGCGCCAGCAAGGCGGCACCCCGCAAACCGGCATCGTGCTGATGTTTTGCCATCAAAAGCGTGACACGGTAAACCTCCGGCTCTTCATTAAGAAACGTTTTCACCTGCGCCAAATAGCCTTCCGCCAGACCAATACTTCCGCCCAAAACCACACACTGACAATCCGTCGCTACTTTGATATCCGCGATTAATCTTGCCAGCACCCTGGCTGAACGCTGGATCAATGCCCCCGCTTGCGGATGCCCTGCCGCCGCATGAGCGAAAATCTGTTTGGCAGTGCAACCGGCTAAATCATCACGCGCTGCGCTGGCGATGCCTCGCCCTGACGCCATAGCCTCCACGCAACCCGTCCGGCCACAGCCACAGCGTGGCCCCTGCGGATCTGCCAGTGTGTGACCGAAATGCCCCGCCAGCCCCTGCGTTCCTGTCAGCAATTTACCCCCACTGATCATTGCGCCGCCCACACCGGTCGAGACAGTGAGAAAGACCATGTCAGTGATATCCGCCGAAAGGGCATGATATTCCGCCCACGCAGCCGCCTGCGCGTCATTGACGGCCATGCACGGCAGTTGCGTCAGCCGGGAGATCACCTCCACCAGCGGAAAATGGCTGAGGCCGCCGAGATTATCCGGGTTCAGCGCCGTGAGAACGCCCTGCCTGATGATACCGGTAGAAGCGACCGCGACCCGCTGCGCCTGTGAAACCAGCGGCGCGACCAGTTCCGCCAGCGCAGCCTGCAAGGCATCGGGCGTTTTACTGGCAGGCGTCGGGATTTCCCGCCGTCCGGTGAGAGTGAGATCGCTGCCCGCCAGCGCCGCCGCCAGCTTGGTGCCACCGATATCGATCACCAGGGTGGTCATTTCGCGACCTTCACGATTTCATCCCGGAACCACTGGCAGACATGCTCAAGGCGGGTGATTGCCGAACCGACGGTGACCGCCCACGCGCCATTTTGCATCGCCTGAGCCGCCAGCGCAGGCGCGTTATAGCGCCCTTCGGCAATCACGCGGCATCCTTCATGGCTCAGCGCTTTCACTAAGGCCAGATCCGGCTCTTCCGGTGTTTGCGCCGTGATATAACCTGACAGCGTCGTACCAATGATGTCAGCCCCCAGCCGGTGACAATCCAGTCCGTCCTGCACGCTGGAACAATCCGCCATTGCCAGCAGGTGATGCTGATGAATGCGTGCCAGCAGTTCCGCGACCGCCACCGGCCTTTCACGCTGTGTACCGTCAAACGCAATGATGCTGGCTCCTGCGCCTGCCAGCGCATCCACATCGGCCAGAAAAGGCGTGATACGCACCGGTGAATCTGGCAGGTCGCGTTTGATAATGCCGATGATCGGTACCGACACCCGTGCATGAGTGGCTCTGAGATTCTCAATACCTTCAATGCGCAGCGCCACCGCACCGGCCTGTTCTGCTGCCAGCGCCATGGCGGCCACAATATCAGGCTTATCCAGCGGGCTGCCGGGAACCGGCTGGCAGGAGACAATCAATCCGCCAGCCTGTGAAATCTGTGTATCCAGTGTTTCAAGCAATGACATATAAACTCCCTGCAAAATTCAGTTTCTGATCAATCCGCTCTTGGTGTTTTCCGGCTTTACTTTCACCGCACCGCTGAAAGGTTTGCCATCAATGGTGTCGTGCGTCCGCACGGCTTCAGGGTGGATCCAGCGCTGAACGCGTGACGGCATATCCAGCCCGATCAGCAGGATCACCACGAACGTCAGCCCGAAAGATAAGGAGGCCAGCGCAGTGCCGAGATCCAGACGCTGGGCAATCGCCACCCCGATAACCGGTGCCAGAGCGCCACCCAGCGCGCCGACGTTGTAGGTAAAGCCCAGCCCGGCCGCACGCTGTTCGGTATCGAAATAACCGCCAATCAGTTTAGGCAGAATGCCGGAGATGCCCTGACCCAACATTTGTTGCAGGAATAACAGTAATCCCAACACCCAGATATTTCCGCCGCCAATCGCAAAGACCGGAATAATAAGCAGCTGCGAGGCCAGCAGGCTGTAAACGTACGCTTTGCGCGTTCCCAGCCAGTCGCCGAGGAAACCACCCACGCAGCACCCTACCGCTGCGCCAAAGCCGCTGAAGAACAGCACATGAGCCACCAGCGTCGGTGAATAGGCCAGTTCGGTTTTCAAATACGTCGGTAACAGCGCCTGAATCGGCCACGAATAGAGGAAGGCAAAGAAGACCACGACCATCAGCGTAACGCCGGTCGGCCAGCGTTTGCCGCTACTCTGCACCATAAAGCTGATGAAGACAGCCGCACACATCAGCCCCAGTATGGCAATCACCGCGGCGCTGCCCACATCGCCGGCAAAACAGAAATACAACGCGGTGGCCGCGACAATCGTCATACCGACGTTGACGACCCGATGTTTGCCGCGATAGAGAATATCCACCATGGTTTTGGTCGGCTGCTTATGGGCGAATTTCGCCTGCCAGTCTTCCGCTTCCGGGATATTTTTACGCAGCCAGAGGGCGAAAATAATCGGCAAGATGCCGATGAAAAACAGGGCGCGCCAGCCCCAGACCGGCACCACCAGGCTGTAAACCTGCGCGGCAATCACCGCACCCACCGAGAAGCCGGAAATCAGAAATCCGCTGGCTTTGTTGCGCAAATGCTTTGGCCAGCTTTCAATAACATAGGTGGCACTTGAGCCGTATTCACCTGCCATGCCCATGCCGATAATCAGGCGTGCGAAAAACATCACCGTGAAGCCCGGCGCAAAACCGCAGGCGAGCGTCCCGACAGAAAACAACACGATACTGGTGATCATCGCCAGTTTGCGACCATAACGGTCGCCCATGGCGCCAAGCAGTAATCCGCCAAACCAGCGGGAGATGAACGCCGCAGAAATGAGACTCGCCGCCTGAACGCCGGTCAGGTCGAACTCGCTTTTAATTTCTGTCAGCACTAAGGCGATCAGAACAAAATCAAAACCATCCAAAAGGTAGCCAATCCAGGCGGCCGAAAATGCTTTCCATTGCGGTTTAGTCAAATGGCGAAACCATGAGATCTGTCGGGCATTGTTACGCATAAATCACCCCCGGGGCGGGTTTGCATCAACCCGCCCTTTGGTAAGGACTGATAAAGAATTGTTGATGCCGGAAAGCCCGGCATCAGGCGTCAGAACGCGCTACGTTCTGCCTGAAGTTGTGCCGCCAGCGCTTTAAGCGCCGGCAAATATTGCTCATCAACCGGCGCAAAAGGTTTGCGACACAGCGGCACGGCCACGATATCCATGTAATGCAGAATCGTTTTCAGGCCGCGGAAAACGCCCGTTTTTATCAGCAGGTCGATGACCTTGTTGCATTCACTTTGCAAATGCATCGCCCGCGGCACATCCCCTTCCAGCACGGCTTTTTTGATCGCCATATAGCGCCAGCCCATCACGTTATAGGTACTGCCTATTCCGCCATCGGCACCTGCCAGCAGGCCGGATGCGAAGATTTCGTCGTAACCGTTGTAGAGCACCAAATCCGGATGCGCGCGGCGGATTTTTTCCATTTCATACAAATCGCCGGAGGTTTGTTTCAGCGCGCCCACACCGGGCAGTTTGATCAGCGTGTCGATCTGATCCAGCGTCAGTTTCACGCCGCTGAGTGCCGGAATGTTATAGACCACCATCGGCAGGCCTTCGGCGGAATCCGTGACCGCACGGTAGTGGTCGCAATGTTCATTGAAGCTGAAAGGATAGTAGAACGGCGTCACGGCGGAGACGGCATCAAAGCCGTAACGGTGTGCGGCGGCGGCCAGCGTCTGGCTTTCACGGGTACTGATGGCGCCGACGTGGGCGATTAACGTCACCTTGCCCTTCGCTTCTTCCGCCACGATTTCCAGCACCTGCTCACGTTCCTGAGAGCTTTGCAGAAAAGCTTCGCCGGTAGAACCACCAACGTACAGGCCATCGATCCCCTGCTCAATATTGAAACGTACCAGACGGCGCAGGCTGTCGGTGTCCACTTGCTGTTGCTGATTAAAAGGAGTGAGCAATGCCGGCATCACGCCCCGCAGATTCTGTTTCATAAACGCCTCTTGGTTATTGGGTTATCAGGCAAGTCGATATACCTTTATACCTGTTATACCAGACCAAAAAACAAACACAATACAACGGAAGGTTCAGAATGTGATCCCGACCATAGGAAATAGTGATGGCTGATCAGAGGTGATCAAAGAGAGTGCGGGGAAGATCCCAGTTCAGAAATGATTACTTCTTCGATCCGCGCTTCGCTGATGACGCGTAATACGCCGCGAAGACGCTTTTGAGATGCGTTTTCAGCGCGGCATCGGCGGCATCAGGATCACGCGCCTCAATAGCCTTGAAGATGTCGATATGCTGCTGATAACTGAAGTTGTTATGCGCGTGCAGCTCTTCCTGAGGGACGGAAGGACGCGCCGCAATCAGCCAGTCCAGTAACGCCACATGCACGACCATGAAGATCGGGTTCGCCGGGATTTCAGCCAGTTCACGGTGGAATTCAATATCAGAGCGGATGAAAAGATCGTTGTCATCAAGCGACTGGCTGTTCATTTCCAGCGCTTTGCCCAGGCGGGCAATCTGCTCGTCGGTGGCAAATTCTGCGGCGTAACGCACCAGGCTGGATTCGAAAAACATCCGCAACTGCTCGAAATGCGCAATCCCTTCAGGGCGCGCGAGGAAGTCTGTCGCCACACCGGATAATTCACTGATGATGGTGTCAGCCGAAGGACGTGACACCCGCGCCCGCTCGCCATTGCTGATCTGCACCAGCCCTTTACGTTTAAGCGCCGCCAGCGCTTCACGAACGGAGGGGCGGCCAACGTTGAAAAATGTCATCAGTTCGCGTTCTGAAGGAAGTTGCTCACCTTCAGCAAATTCGCGCCTGCGGATCATTTGTTCCAGCTCTTCTTCCACCATGTCGGACAGCTTCTTGCGCGCAAGCGGTCGGCGACGCATCGCATGGCCGATGGTGTCTGTCGTCTCCGGGGGCTGATCGTCAAATGTGCTCATAGCGTCAGAATAAGACCTTTAAGAATGAAAGGTATGCGCGAATAATTTTGAATCATAACACAGCCATTACGCACTGGCGAAAGGAGACACAGGCAGGGACAGGCAATAAAAAACCCCGCGTATCAACGCAGGGTTTTTGTCAGGCTTTACAGAAAACCTGGGTTCATTCGACGACGTGTTACTTAACGACGCGTAATGCCGGGCGTCCACCGCGTGGTGGCGCAGGTGGCTCGTCATCAGGGCCTTCTTCCGTGACATCCGGTAAATCACCGTCAATCACTGACATAGTCGGTTCTGATGTCTCATCGTTGCTCAGGTTACCCGCGAAGGCACCTTCAGCTTCGTAAGCCGGCTCAGGCTCGAACATGGTTCCAGCCCCGTTTTCACGGGCATAAATCGCCAGTACAGCGGCAATCGGCACGAACACATTACGCGGCACACCGCCAAAGCGGGCGTTGAAACGTACATCGTCATTACCCAGTTCAAGATTACCGACGGCGCGAGGTGCAACGTTCAGAACAATTTGTCCGTCACGAGCAAACTCCATCGGAACCATGACGCCGGGCATCGTGACATCAACCACCAGGTGCGGAGTGAGCTGGTTATCGAGTAACCACTCATAAAAGGCCCGCAACAGGTAAGGCCGGCGCGGAGACATGTCGTTCATCTCCATACCTTAACCTCGTGTATGCAAACGCATTTCGCGCTCGGGTTCGGTCAGAGAAGCCAGGAATGCATCACGTTCGAATACGCGGGTCATGTAGCCTTTCAGCTCTTTAGAACCGGTACCTGACAGCTCAATACCCAGCTCTGGCAGACGCCATAACAGCGGTGCCAGGTAGCAATCGACCAGGCTAAACTCTTCGCTTTTGAAATAAGGCATGTAAGAGAAGATTGGCGCAATCGCCAGCAGCTCTTCGCGCAACTGCTTACGTGCTGCATCAGCTTCAGCAGCAGTACCTTGTTCAACCTGACGCATCAGAGAGTACCAGTCGTTTTCGATGCGGTGCATCATCAGACGGCTCTCACCACGTGCAACCGGATAAACCGGCATCAGTGGTGGATGCGGGAAGCGCTCATCAAGGTATTCCATGATGATGCGGGATTCGAACAGGGTCAGCTCACGATCGACCAGCGTTGGCACGGTGCGATAGGGGTTGAGGTCAATAAGATCCTGCGGCAGGTGATCCATCTCAACCTGCTCAATCTCGACACTGACACCTTTTTCGGCCAGTACGATACGTACTTGATGGCTAAAAATGTCGGTCGGGCCGGAAAACAGCGTCATTACCGAACGTTTGTTGGCAGCGACAGCCATGAAAACCTCCAAGTTATCTAGAATTATACAGCGAATAGCCAACTGTCAGGCTGCTATCCTGAACAATCATTTTATCGCCAGCCTGCAGTTTTTGTTCCGTAGTTTCATAGACAACCGTTGGCAGGGCGAACCCAACCAGGAAGCGCGGCAACGTCAACTGCTCGGCGAATAGGCACAAAAGTGTGTGATAGTTTACCAGATTTTACGCGTGCTGTGGGGACGGCGAGATGATTTCGTGGTGAATTGTGTGTCTGAAAATCATTAATGCCTGTTTTACACACGCTCTGGCGGAATGACGGGCATAAAAAAACCCGGTGTAGCACCGGGTTTTTGACGTTGATTTTCGTGCCGTAGCACTGTGCTGCATGAGCAGCAGAAAATTAACGCTTGGAGAACTGAGGACGACGACGTGCTTTACGCAGGCCGACTTTCTTACGTTCAACCTGACGAGCATCGCGAGTAACGAAGCCTGCTTTACGCAGTTCGCCACGCAGATTTTCGTCATATTCCATCAGTGCACGGGTGATACCGTGACGGATAGCGCCAGCCTGACCGGAGATACCACCACCTTTAACAGTGATGTACAGGTCAAATTTAGTAACCATATCGACCAGTTCCAGTGGTTGACGAACTACCATGCGGGCAGTTTCACGACCAAAGTACTGTTCCAGGCTACGCTGGTTGATTACGATGTTACCACTACCCGGTTTGATGAAAACACGAGCGGCGGAGCTTTTGCGGCGACCAGTGCCGTAGTATTGATTTTCAGCCATTGCCTATAATCCCGAATTAAATGTCAAGAACTTGCGGTTGTTGCGCCGCATGAGTGTGCTCGTTACCCGCGTAAACTTTCATTTTACGGTACATTGCACGACCCAACGGGCCCTTTGGCAACATGCCTTTAACCGCGAGCTCGATCACGCGTTCAGGACGGCGAGCGATCATCTCTTCAAAGGTCGCTTGCTTGATACCACCGATGTGGCCGGTGTGATGGTAATAAATCTTGTCGTTACGCTTGTTGCCGGTTACAGCAACTTTTTCTGCGTTCAGAACGATGATGTAATCACCAGTATCAACGTGCGGAGTGTATTCCGCTTTATGTTTGCCACGCAGACGGCGGGCCAGTTCAGTGGCCAGGCGACCTAAGGTCTTGCCGGTAGCGTCAACTACGAACCAGTCACGTTGTACGGTTTCCGGTTTAGCTGTAAAAGTTTTCATTAAAAGCTTACCCAATTAAAGTTACACGTTGGCGAACACCCGAACGCTTACTTGTTTATAAAATAAGTATTTGAGGTTCACACGACCATCGTCCAGCAAACCTACCCCTTCGAATAGCCAATGCTGGCACTTATAAAGTTTCGGGAAAAAAACTTTGTAGTAACGTGGGGTCGCAAGATTATAGAGAAGTCTCCTGCAAAAATCGAACCCTTTTTCGACAAAAAGGAAGATTTCCCTCAGGGCCGTCTGAAGGTTCGCTATCCAGGCTGTACCGGGTCTTTTATATCACAAATAGAACAAAAAATAATCAGTCAACAATCAGGGCAGATGAGGCCGCTTCAGATATTCCTCACTTTGCATCTCCTGCAGGCGCGACAGGCAGCGCTGGTATTCGAACTTCAACCGCTCGCCCTGATAAATTTCAAACATCGGCACCGCAGCGGAGATCACCAGTTTCACGTGGCGTTCATAGAATTCATCGACCAGCGCCAGAAAACGGCGGGCGGCATTCTCGCTGTCGGCTCCCATCACCGGGACGTTATGCAACAACACGCTGTGATAGATTTTCGACAGTGCGATGTAATCGAGCTGGCTGCGGGCTTCTTCACACAGCGTATGGAACTCCACCGCCAGGACGCCATCGACGGCCGCAATGGCCTGCATCGGACGGTGATTCACTTCCAGCACAGGCCGTTCATTGGCGGAGCCACTGTGGTTTCCGGTCAGTTTTCCAAGCATGGAGTGCATCGCATCGGCGGTTTGCGCTCCCGCCGGTGACAGCCACAGATTCGCCTGCGTCAGCGTGCGCAGACGGTAATCGATTCCCGCATCAACGTTAAGCACGTCGCAGTATTCTTTAATCAGATCAATGGCTGGCAGGAAGCGTGCACGTTGCAGGCCGTTACGGTACAGCAAATCCGGCGGAATGTTGGAGGTGGCGATCAGCGTAATACCACGGGCAAAAAGCGCCTGCAGCAGCGTCGCAAGCAGCATGGCATCGGTGATATCGGAAACAAAGAATTCATCGAAACACAACACATCGGTTTCAGCTTTAAAGCGGTCGGCGATCACTTCCAGCGGATCTTCCTGCCCCTGAAGCTGGGTCAGTTCCTGATGCACGCGCAACATAAAGCGGTGGAAGTGCAGTCGCAGTTTGCGATCGCCCGGCAAACTGTGGAAAAAAAGATCCATCAGCCAGGTCTTGCCTCGCCCTACTCCGCCCCACATATATAAGCCCTGAACCGGGCGTTGCGCGGTTTTTGCCGGGGCTTTGCCGAACAGGCGACCGAGCAGCCCCCCCCGGCTGGCGGGTTGATCGGTGGGCGCAATGTTGGCACTCAGCGCCTGATAAATGGCATCGAGCTGGGCGACGGCCTGCTTCTGAACGGCGTCCGGCTGGAACTCTCCGGCATCTACGGCGTTCTGATAAAGGATAAGGGGTGATTTGGGTTGCATGTTAGTTAACGTCCCTGAGAAAAAAATTTTACGTTTTTCACGTCGTTTCGCCGCTTTTTTGCCGTCTGTTCGCCGCTTTTACCCTCAGTCTGCGCGTGAAAAAAGCGTCGGACCGCGGTGATTGTGACGGCAGGATTCCACTCGGACAAGGTTAACGGTTATAGTGGAGCTATTGCATGACGAATGCGTGTGACAATTACGTTAAAACCATTGTGTAAAAAAGTTAAGTCATAAAAGTTACGTGAAAAAGCCCTGCGGGACAACGAAGTCAAAATAGGAGTCATTATGACCTGGGAGTATGCACTCATTGGATTAGTGGTCGGTATCGCAATTGGTGCGGTGGCGATGCGCTTTGGCAATCGTCAATTACGCGATCAGCAAGTGATGAAAAATGAGCTGGAGAAAAGCAAAGCAGAACTCGACGAATACCGTCAGGAACTGACAGGCCACTTTGCGCGCAGCGCAGAACTGCTCGATAACATGGCGACGGATTACCGTCAGCTTTATCAGCACATGGCGAAGAGCTCCAACAACCTGTTGCCGGACTTGCCACAGCAAGATAATCCGTTCAACTACCGTCTGACCGGTTCTGAAGCCGATAACGATCAGGCACCTGTGCAGATGCCACGCGATTACTCCGATGGTGCATCGGGTCTGCTGCGTGGCGAGCGTCCTGTTCGCAAATAACAGACGCGATTGCCCGGCCCCGCAGTTCTCCGGCGCCGGGACAAATACGGTGCATGCCCTGCGCATGCACCGTTCTCCAGACCTGACCCTTCCCGTGCTGTGAATCATCGTTCGATTGTCCGTAAAAGACGCCCATTACAGAAAGCGAGAGAGTTATCCTGATGAAGAAAAAGTCATTTTTGCTCAGTGTGTTAGCTGTTAGCCTTGGATTAACCTTCGCTTCTGCGCCGATGGTAAGTGCTGCTTTGCCAATGGCTGTACAAGGGCAACCGCTGCCAAGTCTGGCGCCGATGCTTGAAAAAGTCTTGCCCGCGGTCGTCGGCGTTCAGGTTTCCGGAACGCAACCGCCAAGCACTGACGTTCCCCCGGAATTCAAATTCTTCTTTGGTCAGCAAGATCCTGAGCCTAATCAGGGTGCACAGCCGTTCGAAGGGCTGGGCTCCGGCGTGATCATTGATGCCGCAAAAGGTTACGTTCTGACCAACAATCACGTTGTGAACAATGCGGATAAAATTACCGTCCAGCTCAACGATGGCCGCGAGTACAAGGCAAAACTGATTGGTAAAGATGACCAGTCAGATATCGCCGTGATCCAACTGATTGATGCGAAAAACCTGACGCAAATCGCAATGGCCGATTCTGATGCCTTGCAGGTCGGCGATTTCGCCGTCGCAGTAGGCAACCCGTTCGGGCTTGGGCAGACCGTCACCTCCGGTATCGTCTCGGCGCTCGGGCGCAGCGGGCTGAATCTCGAAGGGCTGGAGAACTTTATCCAGACCGATGCCTCCATTAACCGGGGGAATTCCGGTGGTGCATTGCTTAACCTGAAAGGTGAGCTCATCGGGATCAATACCGCAATCATCTCTTCTCAGGGTGGCAGCGTCGGTATTGGGTTTGCTATCCCGGTGAACATGGCGAAAAATCTGAGCCATCAGCTGATTGAGTTTGGCGAGGTCAAACGCGGCCTGCTGGGTATCCGTGGCAGTGAAATGACCCCAGAACTGGCGCAGGCCTTCAAGCTGGACAGCCAGCGTGGGGCGTTCGTCAATGAAGTGCTGCCAGATTCTGCGGCAGCCAAAGCGGGGATTAAATCCGGTGACGTGCTGATTACGTTGCAGGGTAAAACGCTCAGCAGCTTCGCAGAACTGCGCGCCAAAGTCGGTACTGCCGGCCCGGGCGTCGTGATGCAAATTGGTTTGCTGCGCGAAGGCAAACCGATGACGGTGAGTGTCACACTGGCCCAGAGCCCGGCAGTGGAAGTCAGCATCGAGAAAATCAACCCGGCCTTACAGGGCGTTACGCTCAGTGATGTGGACGCTAAGACAGGCAAAGGTGTTCAGGTCGATGACGTGAAGAAAGGCACACCGGCAGAGCAGGTGGGCCTGGAGAAAGACGATGTGATCATCGGTGTAAACCGTGAACCCATCGACAATCTGGCCGCCTTACGCAAGATCCTTGAAACCAAACCGGACCTGATCGCCCTGAGCATTCTGCGCAAAGGGCAAAATATGTACCTGCTGATGCCGTAAAGCGTTGAAAATCGGACGCAGATGCTGCTGCGTCCGATTAAGTCGTGCTATTCTTCAGTCACTTTTCATCTCGCACCCCATACACTCATGTTTGTTAAGCTATTGAGATCCGCCATTATCGGACTGATTGTTGCCGGCCTTTTGCTGGCGGCGGTCCCTATGCTGCGTAAAAAGATCACAGAACCGCTTTTTGAGCGTAACTTCAATCAAACCAGCGAAGAACCGGTCAGCTATAACGCCGGTGTACGCCACGCTGCGCCCGCGGTAGTCAATGTGTACAACCGCAACATGGGCAACAGCTCGCAAAACGAATTACAGATCCGCACGCTGGGCTCCGGCGTGATCATGAATGACAGCGGTTATATTCTCACCAACAAACATGTGATCAACAATGCCGATCAGATCATCGTCGCATTGCAGGATGGCCGGGTTTTCGAAGCATTGCTGGTCGGTTCCGACAGCCTGACTGACCTCGCGGTGCTGAAAATCAATGCCGGTAATCTGCCAGTAATCCCGATCAACCCGAACCGTAATCCGCACGTCGGCGATATTGTTATGGCGATCGGTAACCCGTACAACCTCGGCCAGACAGTGACGCAGGGCATCATCAGCGCCACGGGCCGTATCGGCCTCAGCCCATCTGGCCGCCAGAACTTCCTGCAAACCGATGCATCAATCAACCAGGGTAACTCCGGCGGGGCGCTGGTGAACTCACTGGGTGAACTGGTGGGCATCAATACATTATCCTTTGACCAGAGCAATGATGGCGCGACGCCCGAAGGCATTGGCTTTGCAATCCCGACGGCTCTTGCAACCAAAGTGATGGGCAAATTGATCCGCGACGGGCGTGTGATCCGCGGTTATATCGGCATCAGCGGACGCGAAGTTTCTCCTCTGCACGGGCCGAACAGCGGGCTGGATCGTATTCAGGGCATCGTCGTGAACGAAGTGACGGCAAACGGTCCGGCGGCGAATGCCGGTATGAAGGTCAGTGACGTGATTGTAAACGTCAATAATAAGCCTGCCGTCTCCGCGATTGAAACAATGGACCAGGTGGCAGAAATACGCCCTGGCACGGTGATCCCGGTAGAAATTATGCGTAACGGCGACAAGCTGACGCTGCACGTCACGGTGCAGGAATATCCCGACCACTGACCGCAGATATTACACAAACAAAAAAGCCGGAAAGGTTTCCCCTTCCGGCTTTTTTATTGCTTCAGGCCTGAGTTATTACTCGCCTTTAAAGCGCTCGATTTTAGCGCCCAGCTGACGCAATTTATCTTCGATACGCTCGTAACCCCGGTCGATGTGATAAATACGGTCAACCACGGTTACGCCTTCAGCGATACAACCCGCCAGAACCAGGCTGGCTGATGCACGCAGATCGGTCGCCATCACCTGAGCACCTGACAGTTTCTCAACACCATGACAAATCAGGGTGCTGCCTTCAATTTCAGCGTGAGCACCCATACGGATAAGCTCAGGCACGTGCATGAAGCGGTTTTCGAAGATTGTCTCAGTGATCACACCGGTCCCTTCAGCCACCAGATTCAGCAGGCTGAACTGCGCCTGCATGTCAGTCGGGAAGCCAGGGTGAGGCGCGGTACGGAAAGTGACGGCTTTGGCGCGTTTACCATGCATGTCCAGACTGACCCAGTCTTCGCCCACTTCGACATCGCCACCCGCTTCACGCAGTTTTGCCAGAACGGCATCCAGCGTATCAGGGCGGGCTTCGCGGCAGGTGACTTTGCCACCGGAAATCGCCGCCGCCACCAGGAAAGTCCCGGTTTCGATGCGGTCAGGTACCACGCGGTACACACCGCCACCCAGACGTGCAACGCCTTCGATGGTGATCTTATCGGTGCCTGCGCCTGTGATGTTCGCGCCCAGCGTATTGAGGAAATTGGCAGTATCGACAATTTCCGGCTCACGCGCGGCGTTTTCAATAATGGTGGTGCCTTCGGCCAGTGTCGCCGCACTCATGATGGTTACCGTCGCGCCCACGCTGACTTTATCCATCACGATGTGCGCGCCTTTCAGGCGACCATCAACAGAAGCTTTCACATAGCCTTCTTCCAGCACGATCGTTGCGCCAAGCTGTTCCAGACCGCTGATGTGCAGGTCAACCGGACGTGCGCCAATCGCACAGCCACCCGGCAGGGAAACCTGACCGCGACCAAAACGCGCGACCAGCGGACCCAGTGCCCAGATGGAGGCACGCATAGTTTTCACTAAGTCGTACGGCGCACAAAACTCATTCACACCGCTGGCATCAACGAACACAGAACCGTTGCGTTCAATTTTGGTACCCAACTGACCGAGCAGTTTGATCGTGGTATCGATGTCTTTCAGATAAGGAACGTTCTGAAGTTCAACCGGCTCTTCAGCAAGCAGTGCGGCAAACAAAATAGGAAGTGCTGCATTTTTTGCACCAGAGATGGTGACTTCGCCACTTAAGCGAGTCCCACCCTGTACACGGAATTTATCCATTGTGACTGCTCTCTTTTATGAGGTTCAAATACAAGTCAAAGACGAGGAAGCTGCCGGATGCCCGACAGTCTTATAACCCACTCAGTTTACGGTCACGCGCCCATTCTTCAGGGGTATACGCCTTGATAGACAGTGCATGAATTCGATTGTCGGCGATGTATTCCATCAGCGGGGCGTAAACGGTCTGCTGTTTTTTCACGCGGCTCATGCCATCAAACATCGCACCAACGACAATGGCCTGAAAATGACTGCCATCGCCAGTAATGTGTGCTTCTTCCAGTGCCAATGCGTTCATCAGCACGTCTTTAATTTCATTCGTTTCCATAGGGATCAATTCTTCTGAAGGATCATAACAGCCCGGTATCTTATAGGGATCGGGGCAAATCTTAAACCACGAAAAAGCCCCTGAGGAAGAGTTTCGCACAGGGGCTTTGAGGTCATGACGTCAGGGGTTCACGGCAGCGTCGCTAACTTGCCGTAACCATTCACTATTATTGACTCACCGGCACTGCATCGGTGTTGGCCGGAATAATGTCCTGAAGGTTGTACAGCGCGATAAGCGTACTCAGTCGATCGGTGATGCCTTCCACGGTCAGGGACGCACCTTGCTGGCTGGCCTCCTGACGCAGATGTACCAGCAACGCCAGGCCGGAAGAATCCACACGCGCCAGACCGGAAACGTCCAGACGCGTCACGCCAGCGAGCAGCGTTTTCCGCGCATCCCAGACCGGTAACAGCGTTTCGCGATCCAGGTCGCCATGCAATGTCAGCAAAGGCGGCTGGCATTCCCAGCGCAGTGCGTCACTCATTTTTGGTCCAGAGTAATCGGTTGTGCTGCAGCCTGTTTCAGACGCGCAGTCAGACCATCAATCCCTTTCTGACGCAGGATATCCGCCCATTCGTTTTGCTTGGTGGAAATCATGCTGACGCCTTCGGCGATCATGTCATAAGCCTGCCACTCACCGGTACGGCTGTTTTTACGCCACTGGAAGTCCAGGCGAATCGGAGGACGACCGTTTGGATCGGTAATGGTCACGCGGATAGCGATAATGTCTTTGTCGGCGTAGGACTGTTCTGGCTGAACCTGATAGCTCTGGCCGTTGTACAGCGCCAGCGCCTGGCCGTAAGCCTGTTGCAGGTAGTCGCTGAACGCAGCAAAGTAAGCATCACGCTGTGCAGGCGTCGCCTGCTGATAATAACGGCCTAACACCAGTGCACCGGCATATTTGATTTGCACGTAAGGCAGCAGTTCATCACGCACGACCTGACGCAGATAGTTAGGATCCTGCTTGATTTTTGGCTGTTCATTTTTGAGGCGGGTGAAAGTCTTGCTCGCCGCTTCATTCATCACGCTGTACGGATTGGTTTTATCCACAGCAGCATTGGCCATCGGGGCCATAACCACCAGCAGCGCAGCGATAACTAAACGTTTAAACATACTTATTTCCTCTTTTGTGGAGAATCCGTGAGCCAATTCTTAATGGGCAGCCGGTTGCGGAGCCGTGTTCGCGTCAGGTGCTGGCGCGGTCTTCTCTTCTGACGCTGGCGCAGCGGTGGTATCACCCGCATCAGGATCCGCCTTGCCATCACCGCTCTTGTACAGGAACTGTCCAATCAAATCTTCGAGAACCAGCGCCGATTTGGTGTCCTGAATCACGCCACCATTTTTAAGGATAGTCGTTCCCATTTCCGGGTCTTCAAAACCAATGTTCAGCGCCAGGAATTGTTCGCCTAATAAACCGGAGGTACGGATAGCCAGCGTACTGGTGCTCGGGATCTGGTTGTATTTCTGGTCGATGTCCATTTCGACACGCGGAGAGTAGTTTTTATCCAGCGTAATGCTGCTGACGCGGCCGATAACGACGCCACCCACTTTCACCGGCGAGCCGCTTTTCAGGCCACCGATGTTGTCGAAGTCCGCTGAGATTCGGTAGGTCGGATCCGAACCAATAGAGCGGATATCCGCCACTTTAAGGCACAGGAAAACCACCGCAATCAATGCGATAATCAAAAATGCGCCTACCCAGATTTCACTCTTTTTCGTTTGCATGATTTTAATTTCCAAACATCAGTGCTGTCAGCACAAAATCTAATCCCAGCACCGCCAGTGACGAATGCACTACAGTACGTGTCGTTGCCCGGCTGATCCCTTCGGATGTCGGTATCGCATCATAGCCGTTGAACAGCGCAATCCAGGTCACGGTGATAGCGAAAACAAGGCTTTTAATCAGACAGTTAAGCAAGTCAGTCCGCCAGTCTACAGCGGTTTGCATCGCTGACCAGAAGAAACCGCTGTCGATCCCTTTCCAGTCAACACCGACCAGCGATCCTCCCCAAATCCCCACCGCGACAAAAATCGCTGTCAGTAGAGGCATGGAAATCAGACCGGCCCAGAAACGCGGTGCCACAACGCGGCGCAGCGGATCGATCGCCATCATTTCAAGACTGGAGATTTGTTCTGTCGCTTTCATCAGACCCAGCTCTGCGGTTAATGCAGACCCGGCGCGCCCGGCAAACAGTAACGCGGTGACCACCGGGCCCAGTTCGCGCAGCAAAGAGAGCGCGACCATCATGCCCAGGCTGGCTTCAGCGCTGTAGGTGGTTAAAATCAAATAGCCCTGTAATCCCAGCACCATGCCGATAAACAGACCGGACACCAGGATAATCAACAGGGAAAGCACGCCCACGCTGTAGAGTTGCTTAATCAGCAAAGGCCACTGCTTGGCGAATTGTGGCTTACCGACCAATGCCCGAAAGAGCATCAGGCCCGCACGGCCAAAAGACACGCAGGTTTGTATCCCGCGACGTCCGACTGAGGCGAGCGCCTTAGTTAACATAAATAGGAAACTCCATTATCCGAGCAACTCTGCTTTGTAATCACCGGCCGGGAAACGGAAAGGCACCGGTCCATCGGCGATACCGTCAAGGAACTGGCGAACGCGCGGATCAGGATTGTTTTGCAGCTCCTCAGGCGTTCCTTCAGCAATGACATGTTGCGCAGCCACGATATACGCATAATCCGCGATGCTCAGAACTTCAGGCACATCATGGGAAACCACGATACAGGTGACACCCAGCGCATGGTTCAGCTCGTCAATCAGCTTGACCAAGACGCCCATGGTGATCGGATCCTGTCCCACAAAGGGTTCATCGAACATGATCAGTTCCGGGTCGAGTGCTATCGCACGCGCCAGGGCAACACGCCTCGCCATCCCACCGGAAAGTTCAGCAGGCATCAGTTCGCCGGCACCGCGCAAACCCACCGCTTCCAGTTTCATGGTCACGGTGCTGCGCAATAACGCTTCGGGCAATTTACTGTGTTCGCGCAGCGGAAACGCCACATTCTCGAACACATTGAGGTCAGTAAACAATGCACCGGACTGAAACAACATGCTCATTTTCTTGCGGGATTCATAAAGCTTGCGGCGCGAAAGAGTGGGAATATTGTCTCCGTCGAACCAGATTTCACCGCTGTCAGGCGTCAGCTGACCGCCGATAAGGCGCAGCAACGTCGTTTTACCGATCCCCGAAGGCCCCATAATGGCGGTAATTTTACCCCGTGGGACCGTCATGTTTATCTCTTCGAAAATGGGACGATCGCCGCGCACAAAACTCATGCCTTTGATCTCAACCAGATTCGACTCGCTTTGACTCATTCGTTTATCCCTTCGGAATGCCTTCGCTAAAGACGACTTCCGCTTAAATTACTTTCGCTAAGAATACGTCTGGCCCGCAAGCCGTGTTGTATAACTTTGGTATTTTTACAAAAACTTACCCCAGTTTCGTTACCAAAGTTGCCATCGATTTACTTTTCCGCCACAGACGGTCAAAATCAACGAATTACCATTTTATGATAAAAGCCTTCATCGTCTAACATACAGGAACCTGCTGGCGCCGTTTTCGTACAAAATATTGCCTTAACTTATGTTGACGAAGGAATCGCCTGCCTGAACGGGCAACGAACCTCGCATTATACCCAATAAAGGATGTTGCATGCTTCTCGCTATCGTACTGATGATTGTCGGCCTCTTACTTCTTGTTTATGCCGCCGATCGTCTGGTGTACGGAGCCGCAGTATTAGCACGCTCGATGGGCATGCCGCCGCTTATCATCGGCATTACCGTAGTCGGTGTCGGCATATCCCTTCCGGAGCTGGTCGTTTCCACCACCGCCGCCATCAATGATCAAATGGATTTGGCGGTTGGAAACGCAATTGGTTCAAATATCATTAATATTCTTCTGATTTTGGGCGGTGCAGCCCTGATTCATCCACTTTCCGTTCGTTCTGATATATTACGCCGCGAACTCCCTCTATTGTTACTGGTCACAGGACTGTGTGGTTTTCTGTTAAGTGACGGAGAGCTTAGTCGCTTTGACGGTGTTTTGCTGCTGGCCAGTGCCGCCGCGTTTATGATGCTGGCGATAAAAATCGCCCGCGCGGCCGAAAAAGAAGGGCTGGATACGCTGACTTACGAGCAGATGTCTGAGCTTCCTTCCGACAGCAGTAATACCGTGGCGTTTTTATGGCTGGCATTGGGCTTTATCATCATGCCGCTGGCGTCCGGGATGATTGTCGACAACAGTACGGTTATTGCACGTTATTTTGGTGTCAGCGAGCTGGTGATTGGCCTGACGGTCATCGCCATCGGGACAAGCCTGCCGGAACTGGCGACGTTTATTGCCGGTGCCATCAAAGGTGAAGATGACATCGCGCTGGGTAATATCATCGGCGCGAATATCTTTAATACCTGTCTGGTGCTGGGATTACCCGCGCTGGTGGCGCCAGGCTCGTTCAACCCGGATGCGTTTCATCGCGATTACTGGGTGATGCTGGCGGTCAGTATCGTGCTCTCCGGGCTGTGCCTGATGCGCAAACATCGCATCGGCCACGTTGCGGGCGCACTATTACTCTGTGGATTTATCGCCTATATGGCAGTGCTGTTCCTTCAACCGGACAGCATCGGCCTCTGAACTCTGTCAGGAATTGACTATGGCTAACGATACCCTCGCCTCCGACTTTGATTTCCAGGCTGTCGGACGTGAAGTGCTGAAAACAGAACGTGAAGGACTTGAGCAGTTAGATCAATACATTAATGGCGATTTCACGCGCGCCTGTAAAATGATTTTCGCCTGTACCGGCAAAGTCGTGGTGATGGGGATGGGCAAATCAGGTCACATCGGCCGCAAGATGGCCGCGACCTTCGCCAGCACCGGCACACCGGCGTTCTTTGTACATCCGGGCGAAGCCAGCCACGGCGATTTGGGCATGGTGTCCAAACAAGACGTCGTGATCCTGATCTCCAACTCCGGCGAAGCGCACGAGATTCTGTCGCTGATCCCGGTATTAAAACGCCTGGATATCACGCTTATCTGCATTACCGCCAATCCCGAAAGTACCATGGGAAAAGCCGCCGATGTACACCTTTGCGTGCGTGTTCCGAAAGAAGCCTGCCCGCTCGGGCTGGCACCGACCAGCAGCACTACCGCCGTGCTGGTGATGGGCGATGCGCTGGCCGTCGCGTTGCTGGAAGCGCGCGGCTTCACACCGGAAGATTTCGCCCTGTCGCACCCTGGCGGAGCACTCGGTCGCAAGCTCTTGCTGCGCGTGAGCGATATCATGCACTCCGGTGACGAAATCCCGCACGTCAGCCGCGATGCGTCTCTGCGTGATGCCCTGCTGGAAATTACCCGCAAGAATTTGGGAATGACCGTCATCTGCGACGATTTAATGAAAATCGAAGGGATCTTTACCGACGGTGACTTACGCCGCATTTTCGACATGGGCGTCAATATCAATAACGCGTCCATTGCCGAAGTGATGACTACCGGCGGCGTGCGCGTGCGCCCTTCCCTGCTGGCGGTCGACGCACTGAATTTAATGCAGGAAAAACACATTACCTGTGTGATGGTTGCCGATGGTGACCAATTGTTAGGTGTGTTACATATGCACGACATGCTGCGCGCTGGCGTAGTTTAATTGAGGAATGCCCTGAATGAGTAATAGCGCAGCCCTGGTGGATACCTGCTACGGTCCGGTCAGCACCGATGTGCTTGAACGTGCGAAAGCGGTTCGCCTGCTGATTTGCGATGTGGATGGCGTCATGTCTGATGGCCTGATCTACATGGGAAATCAGGGAGAAGAGCTGAAAAGTTTCAACGTTCGCGACGGTTATGGAATTCGTTGCCTGCTGACGTCCGACATTGAGGTCGCGATTATTACAGGCCGTAATGCGAAATTACTGGAAGATCGCGCCAAAACCCTTGGAATTCGCCACTTGTATCAGGGGCAATCAGATAAGCTTTTGGCCTTCCGCGAACTGTTAGATACACTGTCGCTTCGGGCAGAGGAAGTCGCTTACATCGGTGACGACCTGATTGATTGGCCGGTGATGGCTGAAGTGGGTCTTTCCGTTGCGGTTCAGGATGCACACCCTATCCTGCTGCCAAAGGCGCATTACGTGACCCGCATTGCCGGTGGCCGTGGCGCAGTACGCGAATTATGTGACTTGATTCTGCTGGCGCAGGGCAAGCTGGAGGACGCCAAAGGGCTGTCGATATGAATAAAACAAGACTTTGGATCATTCTGGTACTGACCGCCATCGTGCTGATACTGATTGGCTGGTCACTGTCAGACAATACGGATGATGCGCCGCAGGCGGTCAACGATCAGGAACCGACCTACCAAAGTTCCCACACGGTAACCATGGTGTATGACCCGCTGGGAAGCCTGACCTACAAACTGGTGTCGGATCAGGTCAAATACTACACCACCGATCAGGTAACATGGTTTACCAACCCGGTGGCGACCATGTATGACAAGAATAAAGTGCCAACCTGGGTGCTGCGTTCTGATAAAGCCAAGATGACTCAGGATAAAATGCTCTATCTTTATGGGCATGTGCAGGCAGACAGCCTGACGCCAGAAACATCACAGCTGCAAAGAATCAAAACGGATAATGCACAGGTTAACCTGACGACACAGGACGTTGCCTCAGACGATGAAGTAACGCTTTATGGCACAGGTTTTACATCTAACGGCATGAAAATGCGTGGTAATCTGCGCGATAAAACAGCAGAGCTGATCGAAAAGGTAACGACCTCTTATGAAATTCAAAGCAAAAAATAAAATCCGTAATCTTCTGATCACCGGCTCGTTGTTGGCCATCAGCATTCCGGCATTCGCGCTGAAAGACGACACAACGAAACCGATCACCATTGATTCCGCCAATCAGGCGCTGGATGTGAACACCAACACGGCAACCTTTACCGGCAATGTGGTGGTGAATCAGGGCTCGATTCAGGTTAAAGCCGACAAAGTTGTGGTGATCCGCCCGCAAGGTGTCTCCGGTAAAGAAGTGGTGGAAGGCTACGGTAATCCGGTGACCTTCTACCAGTTGCAGGACAACGGTAAACCGATCAAAGGTCACGCGCAGAAAGTCCGTTATGAAGTGGAAACCGATCTGGTGACCCTGACCGGAAACGCTTACCTTGAACAGCTGGACAGCAATGTGAAAGGCGATCGTATTACCTATCTGGTGCAAAAACAGCAGATGGAAGCCTTCAGTGATAAAGGCAACCGTGTCACGACCGTGCTGGTTCCGACACAGTTGCAGGAAAAGACCCCGGCAGCAGCCGGTGGCCAGACCAAAAAGAGTAACTGATAATTTATGGCAAAATTAATCGCAGAAAATCTGGCGAAAGCATACAAAGGCCGTAAGGTCGTTGAAGATGTCAGCCTGGCAGTCAATTCAGGCGAAATCGTCGGATTACTTGGCCCTAACGGTGCCGGTAAAACCACCACCTTCTACATGGTGGTCGGTATCGTACAGCGTGACGCTGGCCGAATCATCGTTGACGACGAAGACATCAGCCTTTTGCCATTGCATACCCGCGCACGTCGCGGCATTGGTTACCTGCCTCAGGAAGCCTCTATTTTCCGCCGCCTCAGCGTGTTCGACAACCTGATGGCCGTGCTGCAAATCCGTGACGACCTGAACAAAGAACAGCGCAATGATCGCGCCAATGAGCTGATGGAAGAATTCCATATCTCTCACTTGCGCGATAACCTCGGCCAGTCGCTGTCCGGGGGTGAACGCCGTCGTGTGGAAATTGCCCGCGCACTGGCAGCCAACCCTAAGTTTATCCTGCTGGATGAACCCTTTGCCGGTGTTGACCCGATTTCCGTTATCGACATCAAAAAAATCATTGAGCATCTTCGCGACAGCGGTCTGGGCGTTCTGATCACTGACCACAACGTCCGTGAAACGCTCGACGTGTGTGAACGCGCCTATATCGTCAGTCAGGGCAAGCTTATCGCCCACGGCACCCCAGCCGACATTCTTGCTGATGAACAAGTGAAACGTGTTTATCTTGGTGAAGAATTCCGTCTGTGATCTGCGCCGCCTGAAGCGCGCCTGTTTCGCTTTACACTGAAACAGGCCGTTTCTGACCGAAGTGTTGCCGTTCGAACTCATCTACGGATATAAAGCCAAGATATGAAGCAAGGTTTGCAACTCAGATTCAGCCAACAACTGGCAATGACTCCTCAATTACAGCAGGCAATCCGCCTGTTGCAATTGTCCACGCTTGAGCTCCAACAGGAGATCCAACTCGCGCTGGAGAGCAACCCTCTGCTGGAACAAACCGATCTTCACGATGAGATCGATGCGGTCGAAACCGCTGACAGTGAAGGTCTGGATACCCGCGAGGCTCTCGAGCAAAAAGACATGCCCGAAGAGTTACCGCTGGATGCGACCTGGGATGAAATTTACACCGCCGGAACACCGTCCGGTACCGGTAACGATTACAGCGACGACGAACTGCCCGTTTATCAGGGTGAAACCACCCAGACGCTTCAGGATTACCTGATGTGGCAGGTCGAACTGACGCCGTTTTCCGACACCGATGCGGCTATCGCGACCTCGATTGTCGATGCGGTGGATGACACCGGATATCTGACGATTTCTCTCGACGATATTCTCGAAAGTATCGGCGATGACGACGTCACGATGGACGAAGTGGAAGCCGTGCTCAAACGCGTTCAGCGTTTTGATCCCGTGGGTGTCGCCGCACGCGACCTGCGCGATTGTCTGCTGATTCAGCTTTCCCAGTACGTCCCGGAAACGCCTTTCATTACAGAAGCCAGGCTTATCATCAGCGAACATCTGGATTTGCTGGCGAACCATGATTTCCGCGCACTTATGCGTTCAACCCGTCTAAAAGAAGATACACTGAAAGGAGCGATGCTCCTGATCCAGTCTCTTGATCCGCGACCGGGCCAGTCGATCAACACCGGCGAATCCGAATACGTCATCCCGGATGTGCTGGTACGCAAAGTGTCCGGTGTCTGGACTGTCGAACTGAACTCAGACAGCATTCCGCGACTGAAAATCAACCAGCATTATGCTGCGATGGGCAATTCGACCCGCAGCGACAGCGACGGGCAATTTATCCGCAGCAATTTGCAGGAAGCCAAGTGGTTGATCAAAAGTCTGGAGAGCCGCAACGACACACTGCTGAAAGTCACGCGCTGCATCGTTGAGCAGCAGCAGGCGTTCTTTGAGATGGGTGATGAATACATGAAACCGATGGTGCTGGCCGATATCGCCAGCGCCGTGGAAATGCACGAATCGACGATTTCACGCGTTACAACGCAGAAATTCCTGCACAGCCCGCGTGGCATTTTCGAACTGAAGTATTTCTTCTCCAGCCACGTCAGTACTGACAGCGGCGGCGAGGCATCGTCCACCGCGATCCGGGCGCTGGTGAAGAAATTAATTGCAGCGGAGAATCCTGTAAAACCGCTGAGTGACAGTAAGTTAGCTACCCTGCTTTCCAATCAGGGAATTATGGTGGCGCGTCGTACTGTCGCAAAATACCGAGAGTCTTTGTCCATCCCGCCCTCAAACCAGCGTAAACAGTTAGTTTGACCTCAACAGAGAAGGAAGACATTATGCAGCTCAACATTACCGGACATCACATTGAGATCACCGATCCCCTGAGAGAATTCATCACGATGAAACTGGCGAAGCTCGAACAGTATTTCGACAGGATAAATCAGGTGTATGTGGTGTTAAGCGTTGAAAAAGTGCAGAAAATCGCGGAAGCGACGCTGCATGTGAACGGAGGCGAGTTGCATGCCACCTCGGAGCATCAGGATATGTACGCAGCGATTGACGGCCTGGTTGATAAACTGGCGCGCCAGCTGAACAAACATAAAGACAAACTGAAACAGCACTGACATTCATGTAGCCAACCCTGTGCTACACACCTTCGGGCATCGGCTTGTGACCTTCGGGGAACGAGCCGATATAGCTTTAAGGGTGAATCAGTGCAAAAGTGAAGATGACATGATCAACGATACTGCAATGCAATTAACGTCGGTGCTGAATGCCGAATGCACCAAAAGCGGCGTTCATTGCGCCAGCAAAAAACGCGCGCTGGAAATCATCAGCGAACTGGCTGCCAAACAATTGAATTTGTCGCCACAAGTGATTTTCGACGCCATTTTGACCCGTGAGCGTATGGGCAGCACCGGGATCGGTGCCGGGATCGCCATCCCGCACGGCAAGCTGGAAGAAGACACATTACGCGCCGTCGGCGTGTTTATTCAGCTCGATCAACCGATCGCGTTTGACGCTATCGACAATCAGCCGGTGGATCTCCTTTTTGCCTTGCTGGTTCCGGCAGATCAATGTAAAACCCACTTACACACCTTGTCTTTAGTGGCCAAAAAATTGGCTGATAAAACAGTGTGTCGCCGTCTGCGCGGAGCGCAAAGCGACGAAGAACTGTTCCAGATAATGACAGAAAACGAATAAATTGATGATTCCCGGCAACGCGCCGGGAAAGTGAATTCTGAACACTGAATGCCAGGGGAGTGACACCATGGTGCTGATGATTGTCAGCGGCCGTTCCGGTTCCGGGAAGTCGGTTGCCCTAAGGGCATTAGAAGACATGGGATTTTACTGTGTGGACAATCTGCCGGTGGTTTTACTGCCGCAGCTCGCCCAGACACTTGTCGAACGCAATACGTCTGCCGCCGTCAGCATTGACGTGCGCAACATGCCAGAAACACCGGAAGTGTATGAGCATGCGATGTCACAACTGCCTGAGAGTTTTTCGCCGCAGTTGCTGTTTCTCGACGCAGACCGCAATACCCTGATCCGTCGTTACAGCGATACCCGTCGTCTGCACCCGCTTTCCAGCAAAAACCTGTCCCTTGAAAGTGCCATCGATGAAGAAGCCGATCTGCTCGAGCCATTGCGCTCCGCCGCCGATCTGATCATCGACACCTCAGAAATGTCGGTTCATGAACTGGCAGAAATGCTGCGTACCCGTCTTCTGGGCAAACGTGAGCGTGAACTGACGATGGTCTTCGAATCCTTTGGCTTCAAACACGGCCTGCCGATTGATGCCGATTACGTGTTTGACGTGCGTTTCCTGCCAAACCCGCACTGGGATCCGAAACTGCGTCCGATGACCGGCCTTGATAAACCGGTGGCGGCGTTCCTCGATCGTCACACCGAAGTGCACAACTTTATCTACCAGACCCGCAGCTACCTCGAACAATGGCTGCCGATGCTGGAAACCAACAACCGCAGCTATCTGACCGTCGCCATTGGTTGTACCGGGGGTAAACACCGTTCGGTGTATATCGCAGAACAACTGGCCGACTATTTCCGTTCCCGCGGGAAGAATGTGCAATCCCGCCATCGCACGCTGGAAAAACGCAAATCATGACGGTGAAACAAACGGTAGAAATCAAAAACCGGTTAGGCATGCACGCCCGTCCGGCCATGAAGTTGTTTGAACTGGTGCAGAGTTTTGAATCGGAAGTGATGCTGCGCAATGGCACAGGCATAGAAGCAGAAGCCAGCAGCGTGATAGCACTGCTGATGCTCGATTCCCCGAAAGGTCAGCAGATCGAAATCGAAGCCACCGGCCCCGATGAAGAGCAGGCGCTGACCGCAGTCGTGAACCTGATCAATTCAGGATTTGACGAAGACTAAGACTCCTCACTCTTAGTCATAGTCTTCGTCATAGTCATAGTCATTGGCGTTGCAGCAAGGCAGCCAGCGAGAGACTCCCGATGAGCTGACATCAGTCAGTGATTCGGGTGAACGAACGCCACTGCGGCGTCAGGGATGCAGGCTAAATGCGGGAAAGGCAATCTATTGCAATGGCCTTGAAGCTTTCAAAATTTTCACTGCTCAGTAAACGGCTCATCGAACGCTCCCGCACAAACGTCACGAACAAATCGTAAATCGCCATCGCTTCTTCGTAATCGGCCTTGCTGATGGCCAGCAGGAAAATTACGTGCGCCGTCTCCCCTTCTCCCCAGGCAATGCCCTGCGGCGAGAGCAGCGTAATCACCACCGTTTTCTTCGCCAGCAGCCCCAGCGAGTGCGGCAGAGCAATGCCTTCGCCCAGCATGGTCGAAACGATTTCCTCACGCTCCACCACCGACGGATAAAACGCCTGATCGACATATCCCTCGGCCTCCAACTGCGAACACACATGGCGGAATAATTCCGCCTGGGTCATCGGCTCGTTGACGATCATGAAGTGTTTTTCGTCGAAGAATTTTTCCAGCATATAAGGCCGTGTGCGATCGACCAGCACCAGCTTGCCGAGCTGTTCCATCTGGTATTCGGTCGGGAACGGCGACAGCACCACCACCGGCTTATTCTTCTCGCTGATACGGGCGTTGGAGATAATAAAATCTTCGTCGATGTGCTCCAGCTTCTCGTAATCACGCAGCGTCACAATCTGTTTCATTACCAGCTGCGGATACTTACGGCTGATCTGCGCCTGGATCATGCGGATGGTCGAATTGCCGGTGTCGCACACCAGCATCACCTGCGGATGGCGCTGATAACCGATATTGTAATGCCGCTCCAGCCCGACGCCGATGTGCAGCACCAGAAAACCGATCTCGTTTTCGCTGAGGGTATACGGCGTGTATTTCCCCCAGCTGGACACCGCCGCCAGCGTGACGTCATAGGCCATCGGATAATGCTGTTTGATGTTGTTCAGCAGCGGATTGGGGATATTAATCTGGTATTTCACCCGCGTAATCATGGTCTTGATGTGCGTCAGCAGGTCGGCGCGCAGCTGCTTATCACCCTGAAGATCGTAGTTATAGTGCGAGTTGATATATGAAAGAATGTAATCGACCAGCGATTCGTCATCGTCGGCATTAATGTCGGTCGGCAGAATTTGCTGCACGCGACGGGCAGCGATATTCACCCGCAGATAGGCTTCTTCAGAAGCCGGGATTTCCTTGCCGACGAGATTTTTCAGCTCAGCCGCCAGCCGTACAGAAACCTGTTTCACCGCCGGGTCGCCGTCTTCGGCATCAAAATCCGTCAGCGGATAGCCGCCGGTAATGCGCTTGATGGCGACCGCACAATAGAGGATCAGATACTGCTCGCCTTCATCGGTCAGCTGAATGGAGGACTGCGTCAGCAGCTGATGCATAAAGCGCGTCAGCGGCACCAGCGCTTCCGGTTCCAGACTTTCCGCTTTCAGCAGCGGATTCGCCTGTTCTTCAGCATCCAGCTGGAACAGCAGATCGGTCAGACAGGCGCGGATCGCCAGCTCTGCACCAAACAGCTTCATGCCATAACGCGGCTTGGTTTCAATATTCAGGTGGTAGCGCGCCAGATGCTCCCTCACCTCAGCCATATCATTTTGCAGGGTTCCCCGGCTGACAAACCATTCATCGGCCAGATCTTCCAGCTTGAGTGAAAAAGCTGAGGTCAAAAAGCGGATCAGCAACGTTTTCACCCGTTCGGCGGCGGTGCGCGGCGTCGGGTTCGGTTTACGTTGCGTCGTGTGCTGTAACGACGAGAATAGCGCCTGATCGTCGATTTTCAGCTGATACCCGCTGCCACGGCTGTGAACAAAGCTTGCACCGTAGTCGGCGATGATTTCGTTGAGCGAGGTGATGTCAGCACGCACGGTACGCGTTGACACCGCCAGACGCTTCGCCAGCTCGTCCTGAGGCAGGGTTTCGGTCTGTAACGCGTCGAACAATTGCGCCAGCCGTTGATTGGGAAATCTCACCATGGTTTTTCCAGTTCGTTTCAGCGAGGCCCCGTCCACGGCAATGACTGGCCGTGGACGGGGTTTGTTTCTGCTGCGCCGGTTAAGGCGCAATCACCATTTGCGACGGACTGCCGACCGCCACGTAGCTGTCGACAAACGTCAGTTTGCCGCTGTCCGGCGATACCTTGAATGTAGTGATGTTATCGCTTCGTTGATTCATTGCGTAAATATATTTGCCATCCGGGGACAGGGTCAGCGTTCTCGGGTAATCGCCCCGCGTCCAGGTTTCCCCGCTCCAGGTCATTGCGCCTTCGCCGGTCACGGTGATCTGCGCAATGCTGTTGTGCAGGCGGTTGGCCACGTACAGATGTTTGCCGTCTTTGCTCAGCACGATGCCAGCCGCAAAGTTGGTGCCTTTGAAACCGGCGGGCAGCGAGGACAGGCTGTGCAGTTCCGTCAGCGTGCCTTTGGTTGCATCAAAGCGATAACTGGTCAGCGTCGAGGCTTCTTCGTTGATCAGGAAAACCACGTGGCCGTTGGGATGGAAAACAAAATGACGCGGCCCGGCGCCTTCCGAAGAGGCTTTGATGAACGGCGGATCGTTAGCTTCCAGCGCGCCGCTCTCGCCGTTGAGTTTCCACTGATAAATCCGATCCAGCCCAAGATCCGTGGAGAAGGCGAACTTACCGGAAGGATCGGTGGCGATCATATGCGCGTGGGGTCCGTTGTGGTCGCTGATGGCAAAACTGCCCTCCGCGGCGGCGGCCGGTTTGCCCGCGCCCGCCGGACCGGCATCCTGCTGGCTGTTACTGGCTTCGCTCAGTTTTCCGCTGGCCTCCACCGGGAACACCGCGACCACGCCGCTGATGTAGTTCGCCACCAGCAGATGTTCGCCTTTTGGCGTCAGTGACAAGTACACCGGCCCCGCGCCCTGTGAATCCACCTGATTAATCAGCGTCAGGCTGCCGTCTTCTGGCGAAATGCGGTAAGCCGCCACGGATCCGTGTTCACCGCCGTTGTAATTGTCAGTTTCACTGCCGATAAACAGCGTTTTGCCGTCGTGGCTGAGTACCATCTGCGCCTGATTGGGCAACTGGCTGGCGAGGGTTTTATCACTCAGCGCGCCGGTTTTCGGATCGAATGTAAAGCGGTAGACACCTTCCCCGTTCGGGTTGTAGGTGCCGACATAAGCAAAATGCGAAATCGTCGAATTCATTGTTTTTTCTGCTGCATAGAGCGGCATGGCAGACACTGCCAGCATCGCGGAGGTTAAACCTGAAATCAGAAACCAGTTTCTCATACATTTCCTCAGAATTTGGGACTGTCAGACAAGAGAACCCTGCACCCGCGCAGTGAACGGGGGATGCAGGGTGTTTAACCGCGCAGACGGCTTACCGCGCAGGAAAGGTCAGGACCTTCAGCCCAGCAGTTTTTTGACGCTGGCCAGCAGGGTTTTTACATCCTCAGGGCGGGTATGACCCGACGCGCTGTCGATGATGGAACTGTAGATATGCGGGATGATTTTGGTCACGCCCGCCGCCAGCGCGATGTCCATGATCGGCTCGAAGTTTTCTAAATCGATGCCGCCGGTCGGCTCCAGCCAGAAATCCTGTTCCGCACAGGCACGGGCCACCGCCGCGAACTCGTCACGGGTTTTCAGGCCGCCCATCGGGAAATATTTCACCGAGCTGCCGCCCATGTCTTTGAGCAGCGCAATGGCGGTTTCCACCGGCACGATGGCGTCAGCAGAGGCTGAACTCAGCGGTCCGGTATTGATCTTCACGAAGCCGACTTTACCGGTCGGTGAAATCAGGCCGTTGACCACGCTGTCGTTTTGCCCGAGCATTCCGCGGCTGGTCCCGACGCCGGTGAAAACCTGATTCACATGCTGCGGCTGAACCTGCGCAGAAATCTGGCTGACCATCAGCGACTGACGCGGATCGCCCGCGCCCAAGCCCACGGACAAAGCGTTTTCAATCAGTGCGGCGTACTCTTTCATGTCCGCCACCGCGCTCGCGACATCCGGATAATTTTTGGACAGCACGCCCACCAGCACATGACCTTCTGCCGCTTCATAAATCTCGCGGGCATTGTCTTTTGAACCGGCAAGCACGTTCAGACATACGCGGTCACGGTAGAAATTCGGGGTCAGCTTCATGCTTTTTCTCCGCTGAAAAGTTGTTTAAAACGCTCTGCGACGATGGCGAGCTGCGGCGGCGTCACGCTGCGCACATCGACTTCGATCTTGCCTTCGTTGGCGCGATAGCCACGGAAATAAATGGCGATATCGCCGTTCTTCATGGCGTCCGCAATGGCTTTGGTTTTCCAGCCGAGTACCGCTTCATCAAAGGTGATTTCCGTACGGGCGATATCACGCCCGGCGCTGTCCCAGACCACACGCCCCGAGACGCCGTTGATGTCATTCAGGCTGGCGATAAATGGCGTCATTTTGTCGACCATTTCCTGCCCGGTGGTTTTCGGCAGTGTGATATAGCTTTCAATCGCCTGCGTCAGGCCGAGAATGCCCTCTTTGCCGACTTTCATCGCACGGCCAATGCCGCCCGATTGCAGTTTTACCCATTCGACATACTGTTTTTTGCCGAGCACCAGACCGCTGGTCGGCCCTTCGATGGCTTTTGCGCCGCTGTAGATCACCAGATCTGCGCCCATCTCGTAATAGCAGGTCAGGTCTTCTTCAGCGGCAGCATCGACGATCAGCGGCACATTATGCGCACGCGCCACTTCGGCGGCTTCCGCAACCGACAGAATGCTTTTCTGCACCGAGTGGTGCGATTTGATGTACATGATGGCGGCGGTGCGCGGCGTGATGCAGGCAGCAAGCTGCGCGGCAGAGCATTCGTTGGCATAACCGGCTTCAACAATTTTACCGCCGCCCAGGGTGATCATCGTGCCCACCGGCGCGCCGAAATTCACGTTATGGCCCTTTGGCAGCACGATGTCGTGAGGGATTTCCAGCGGCGCGGCGTGCAGGTTTTCCAGCAGCCAGGCGTTATCTTTGACGATCACCGCCGCCACGGACTGCGCGATCCCGGCAGAAGCACAGGAAACCACCACGGCGTTTTCGACGTTCAGCAGTTTCGCGATGTATGCGCCGGTTTTGTTCACCAGATCTTTCATCTCAAAATAATGATTCAGACCGGTATTCACGACCGCGGCGACTTCCTCGCGCGGCGTGGAAACCCCCAGCGCCGTCATGCGGCCTGAGGCATTAATGACTTGTTTTAACTGGTACTTTTCATACAGAGAGTGTTCAGAAGACATGAGCAGATTTCCCTTCTTCGGTTAACAGGGTGACGCCCGCGACCACAGCGGCCAGAGGCACCAGCAAACTTTCGCCCTTCACGGACTGTCCTTCGGAATCGACAAACACCTGCGGCGCAAAACGCTGCTCGAACAGGGTCAGGTCGGCGTCAGCACCGATTTCCAGACGGCCTTTGGCCGGCAGGCGCAGCGCGTCAGCGGCATGAGAGGTCACGCAATCAATCACCTGCGGCAACGTCATGCCGACGCTAAAGAATTTCGACATCACCGTCGCCAGGCTATGCACCGGCCCGTTCATACGGTTGCGACAGTAAATATCGGAGCTGATGGTGTGCGGCAAAATGCCCTGCTTAATTGCCAGCTCCGCCACCTCAAAACTGAAACTCGCGGTGCCGTGACCGACATCCAGCAACACGCCGCGGCTCAGCGCACGTTTAATCGAATCGCGCAGCACGCCTTCCGGCGAGAGAATGCGGTTCGGCTTGCCGTTGTAGCAGTGGGTGATGATGTCGCCGGACGTCAGTAAATCCGCGATTTCATCGAGGTTCGGCGGGTTATTGCCGATATGCACCATCAGCGGCAGGTCATCGTTTTCCTGCTGAATTTCTTTGGCGCGCACCAGCGGTTTGATGCCGTTCTGTCCGACCACGCTGCTGCTCATACGCGCTTTGATCCCGATGATAAAATCGGGATTTCGCGCGATGGCGTCACGCACGCCGACTTTGTCGATCTGCGTCATATCCGCCAGTTCGTTCTGCGTCACGATGCCGGTGCGGGCGATATTCACAAACGCGTAGACGTTGGTTTTCGCCGCACGGGTAATCTGATAGAAATCGTCGACATCGTTGGCGCCGGTGCTGCCGGCATCTGCGACGGTGGTGACGCCACAGGCCACGCCAATCAGGTCGGCGTCGTCATGATAAATCGGCGATTTTGGGTAACAGTGAACGTGGGAATCGATCCAGCCAGCGCTGGCGTAAATCTTGCCCTGAAGATCGAGCGTCTGGCGGGCGGTGGCATCGGCTGCCAGCGTGCCAATGGCGGCGAATTTGCCGTCCTGAATTGCAATATCTGTCAGGCTGCCGTCTGCGCGTAATGCCTGGCGGATGATTAAGTCATACATACGACGTTCTCCATAATGCCGGGCGTCAGGAGTGTTCCCGACGCCCGCTTTACTGCTGATTTGCTTCTATGCTGCCGTTCTTACAATGAAACCGGGAAGATTGCGCCCAGGATCATGGCACCGAGGATCGCGCCACCGGTGATTGGCTTCTGCCACAGATAGAAACCCAGTGCGCCGAGCAATGATCCCAGACCGATTGGAATCGAGGCCGCCATGGCTGACAGGATAATCAACGGCCCGAGGAAGCGGCCGGAAGCATTACCCGCGCCCATCATCACGTCAGCGCCGTAGGTCGAATTGCTCTGATTGATGGTGAATTTACGCGCCAGAATGATGATGTAACCGACGGCTAAACCGAGGATCAGACCGGTCACCAGCGAAGCCGCGAAGTTCGCCACCGGGAAGACAAACCCGGCACCCAGCAGCATCGCCGGAACGCCCAGGCCGATACCGGTCTGGATGGCGCCGCCGATATCAAGAATACCGACCAGTGACCCTTCAATGATGCGGGCAAACAGGAAGCTGGCACCGAAGGCCGCCACTGCGCCGTACACGCCGGTGTCCATACCGGAACGCAACATCGATACAAACGCCACTTCGTTAAACGCGCCGATGCCGTACAGGTAATACATGTGTGTCCCGGCGAAAACGCCCGAGGACAGCAGTCCGACAAAAATCGGGAACGACCACTCGGCGTACCAGAAACCACGTTTGGCTTGTTCTTCCATTGTCATGCTCCCTTACTTACCGCTGAGTGAGTTGTGAATGCCGTTCAGCCATGTCGGGACGTCCAGCATGAATGACTGCAACAGTTTGACGTCGAAACCACGGAAGAAACCGCTGAGGACGAACAGCGCGATAATCGCCGCCATCATCACTTTGGTGACGTGGTTCCAGCCGCTTTCTTCAACGCCTTTACCGATGAGGATACCCAGCACCAGACCCGGTACGGCGTTACCCATGATCATCTGCGCCAGACCGCCAAAAATGGTGGCCCAGAAACCGGAACGACGCCCTGCATCAATCGCCGCCAGCCAGAAAATCACCGGCATGACAGTGTTCACCAGCAGGTTTGCCGCAGGCACCAGCACTTTAATTGCCGTGACCTGCAACGCCGGAGGAACGGCGGACGCGGTGGTGTTGAGGAAGGCCACCACAATCATGCCGATGATGCCGCCGGCAATCGCCATCTTGCGTGGGTCATGCATGGTTTCAGCAACATTGCGGTTTTTGAACATCAGCGCCGCGGTCGCCCAGTGAGGAATGATGCGGTGGTCAACGTCCTGTGTGAAAGAACCTGCCGCAACGGAAGATGCCCAGGCGTTAAAGAAGAAGCCCAGACCAAATGAGAAATGCGAAGCCGGATCGCCTTCGCAGGAGTTTAATTCCCCAAGCGTACGAAAAGCCCCCATCCCTTGCACGGTAGGCGCATGGAACATACGTGCGGCACCCGCACCTACGCCCACGCCAACCAGTCCGCCGATAATAAGCGACTTAAATAAAATAATTAAAAACATCAGTATATCCTTGTCATTTATAGCTAACGTTTTTATTTCGTGACAAAAACTACCTGTTCCGTATTAATAACAGTCAGGTTGACGGTAATGTCTAACGCCACGTAATAACTCTTTCTTTCCCTGGCCAGAAAAAAGAACAGAAACTTTTCTCTTTTAACGGACTCTTCTGCTTTTATTACCTTGACGTCCTGCGGTTCAATGCGCAGCAAGACATTATTCGCCGAAGATTTGAGAACCGTTCTCTGAACCTGACTCAGCGCGGAAGAAAAGGCGGCAGCCTTATTTTCGCCCTTTCCTTCAACCCGAACTGTCGTGGTTAATTGTTGCTTCATTACGCCTGACCATACTTCTTGTTATAAGCTTCAACCAGACGCTGACCCAGCTCTTCTTTATCTATAAATCCGAACCCTAATACTAAACAGCCTTCGTTAATTGCCGTGACACCTTCATCCACTGAGCGCATCCCGTATTTGGCTTTATATCCGTATTTGTTTTGTGCGGTAATCGCACCTGCGCCGCCACTGCCGCAGAAAGAAATACCTAAGCTGGCCCCTTCTGCTTTCATCACGTCGCCGAGTTTCATATCTGCTGCCATGCCTGGGACAACAATGGCTCTTCCGCCAGCCGCTTCCACGCCTGCCGCCACTTTCTGGCCTTTACCTAAACGGTCGCCGATCACAACTAATACTTGTCCCATAATTCACTTCTCCGGATTAATTAATTCGCTTAACGTTCAGTAAAAATATTATTTCGGCTCGTTGTCTCTTGCGACTTCAAAATGCACCGAGAGCAAATAGGCTTCCTCAATCGGTAAATTTCCGAACTCGCTGACGACCTCTTCTGCCATTTGCATGGACTCGGCAGAGATTTCATCAAATAACTCTTTTTCAACGTCAGGTAACGGTTCACCGGTAATTGAGCGTAATACCATAGCTTTCACGTGTGACGTTAACATCTGCAACTGAACATCTGTGGTGTAGATATTCTTCGCACTTTGCATCCTCTGAATATCTTTTAAAACTTGCTCTGTTTTCGCCGCAGCATCTTTCAATTCAATCCGCCCGGTTCCCTTCACAGATGCGCTTGCGTTATTCACTCGCGTTTACCTCTCTCCTTGCCTGACTCACTATTTCAGCCGTTTATTTCTTCTGTCTTTACCCTAACCCCGCACAGATTTCCTGTGTAGAGGGTCTTTTTCCAGTTCGAAGTGGAAATACGGTGCCCTGAGCGGATCCAATTCGCAAAACGAAAAGTTAAGTCGTCATATCACTGAATATTGCAGGGTGTAGCAGCGTATTTCACTGGTAATCGGAATTTTCGCAATGCGGATTAATTCCCTCACAGCGCTTTCATTTCTGCTGAAGAGTGCCTAGTATCAAAGAACACATGCAAATCACCGACACCCCTGCGCTCACCCGCGGGGGTGTTATTTTTTGCCGACCGGCACCCCACTCGCATGAAGCGGGTGATGCAAAAGGAACCATGGAGAATGTTATGAGTAAACCGACACTGATCATCAATGAACTTGACGCAGAACGCCTGGACACACTGCTGGCACAACCTGCGTTTGCCAGCAGCCCGGTCGCCGACGCCCTGAATGAAGAGTTGGATCGCGCTGAGATTTTGCCGCCCGAGCAAATCCCTGCCGACGTGGTCACGATGAACAGTAAGGTGCGCTTTACAGAAGGTAAAGACGGCGAAGAACACATCCGCACGCTGGTGTATCCGGCGGCGCTGAAAGACAGCAACGAACAGTTGTCGGTGATGGCTCCGCTGGGCGCTGCGCTGCTCGGCCTGCGCGTCGGCGGAAGCATCACGTGGGAAATGCCCAATGGCGAGAACAGCCGCATCGAAGTGCTGGAGTTGTTGTTTCAGCCGGAAGCGGCAGGGGAACTGAGAAGTTAAGGTTTTTTTTGCAGAAGCCGCTGCCATCTCGGCCTCAATGAATACTGTGAAAGTTTCGGTTTCTCACGTGCGGTGATCGCTTAACTCGCAGCGCCGAAACCGACCAAGAGAGGGAAGTGCTTTCCCTCTCTTGGATCTCTCCCCGCTTTTTCAACACGCGCTTCGCTCGCTGGCTATGTTTCAGGTGCCGCAGTGATCGCCGCAAAATCCCGCCGCTGCGCGGTGCCCTCCGGTCGGGTTACAACCCGCGCATACAGACGCGCGGTTTTCCACCGCTCCCTTCGGCGTGATTTTTGAAAGCGGCTGCAGCCTCTCAATCAAAAGCAGATCGGTTTTGAATTTGAATTTGAATTTGAATTTAAGATCGTGCGGGCGATTCAGGGATCTTGCTGAGCGAGAGGTTCGAGACCAGAGGCTCGAAACCCGGGAGAAGGCACCGCGTAGCGGCAAGATTTCCAGCCTGTCGCTGTGATACCTGAAGCGGAGCGCGCAGTTTACGACGTGGAGATCCCAAAGAGGGCTCGTCTTAGCCCTCTTTGGTCGGTTTCGGCGCAAGTGGCCGTGTGATCACCGCGATTGAGAAACCGAAATTTTCACCGCTGTAAACCGTTGAGTAGCGGCCATCTGCCTATTTAAACTTCTTGTGATTCTCGTTCCGGGTCGCTTTAAACCCTTCCGCTTCTTTCTTGGCTTCATCCACTTTACCGGCTTTCGCCAGTTCAGATGCCTTATCAATCTGGCCGATCAGCGTATCCATGCCTTTGTGGTAATCCTGCATTTCCGGGCTGTCCGGCGCTTTGCCTTTCAGTTTCGGCGGCGTGGCTTTTTTTGCGTCTTCGGCAGCCGCTTTCATGTTTGCCAGCCCCGTGGTCAGTTCGGCCTGATCGTTGGTTTTCAGCACTTTGCCGTAGTTATCGGCAATCGTGTCCATGTCCGTTTCTAAATCTGCTGCCAGAGCTGCCGTGCTGCTTCCCAGCATGGCTAACACCGCTAACGCCATCAGTTGTTTACGCATGATCTTTCTCTCTATTGTTATTTATTTGTTTAATAAAACGACATTGCTTGTAAGGCTTTATAAAAATAGGCTGAGAGAGAGGAAAACGGGATGAATTTTTTGTAAAGAATTGAGGCAGCGGCCGGGCGACCGCTGCTGTGGGGAGGGTTATTCGCCGGCGATTTTCATTGCCGGTAACAGCACGGAACCACACTGGATATTGCTGCGGGTTTCGATATCGCTGCCGATGGCGACCATATTGCGCCACATGTCTTTCAGATTGCCGGCAATGGTGATTTCGCTCACCGGATATTGAATCTCACCGTTCTCGACCCAGAAACCGGCTGCACCGCGCGAATAGTCACCGGTGACGCCGCTGACGCCCTGGCCCATCAGCTCTGTGACGACCAGACCTTTGTCGAGCTTACGCAACATACCGGCGAAGTCATCACCCTGCCCGGCAATGCGCCAGTTGTGGATGCCGCCTGCGTGGCCGGTGGTTTGCAGGCCAAGCTTGCGGGCGGAATAACAGGTCATCAGCCAGGTTTGCAGTACGCCGTCTTTGACGATATCGCGACGCTGCGTGCGCACACCTTCACTGTCGAACGGCGTGGATGCCAGGCCCTGCAACAGATGCGGATGCTCTTCAATCGTCAGCCACTCTGGCAGGATCTGCTCACCCAGGCTGTCGAGCAGGAAGGACGATTTACGGTAAATGCTGCCGCCGCTGATGGCGCCCACAAGATGGCCGAACAGACCGGTCGCCACTTCGGAGGCGAACAGCACCGGCGCATGCATGGTGGGTAATTTACGCGGTGCCAGACGCGAAAGCGTGCGGCGAGCGCACTCCGCACCGACCCATTCCGGATCTTTCAGGTCACTCATTTTGCGGGCAATGGAATAGGCGTAATCGCGTTCCATGTCGCCTTCGTGTTCAGCAATCACTGACGCGGAAATCGAATGACGTGTCGAGCAGTAACTCTGCAACATGCCATGGCTGTTGCCGAATACGCGGATGCCGTAATGGCTGTTGAAACTGCCGCCTTCGGTATTGGTGATGCGTTTGTCGGCTTTCAGCGCGGCCTGTTCTGCACGGGCTGCCAGTTCGATACTGCGATCGGGATCCAGCTCTTCCGGGTGGAATAAATCCAGATCCGGCGCATCAAACGCCAGCATCTCTTTGTCGGCCACGCCTGCGAACGGATCCGGCGACGTGTAACGGGCGATATCCAGCGCGGCCTGCACGGTGCGGGAAATAGCGTCCGGGCTGAGATCGGTAGAAGACGCGCTGCCTTTACGGTTCTGATAATAAACGGTGATGCCCAATGCGCCGTCGCTGTTGAACTCAACGTTCTCGACTTCACCAAAACGTGTACTGACGCCGATACCGGTGGTTTTACTGACCGCCACTTCTGCAGCATCTGAACCCGCTTTTGCCAGTTCCAGAGCCTGAGATACGGCTTGTTCGAGAGTTTTACGCTGCTGCGCAACTTGATTCACTACGTTCATCGGCATGCCATCGCTTATGAGATAAAAGGGATTGTTCTACACTGAGACAGAGAAACTTATACTTTTGAGTCTAACAGAGACTCGCCATAATTTCGCATTGCGTGCGGCGTTGATCAGACCGAAGTTGCAACAGAATAGCCATCTCTGTGGCATAATGCCGCCGAAGCAATAAAGCACAATCAAACTGACAGGATTACCTCGTTAAGAGGAAGCGCCCATGACAAAGAAAATTGACGACTGGCTCGATGACGTTCCCGAGAATAATGAGAACGATGAAGATGATGAGATCATCTGGGTCAGTAAAAGTGAAATCAAACGTGACGCCGAGGCGCTGAAAGATCTCGGTGCAGAAATGGTGGATCTGGGTAAAAACTCCCTCGATAAACTGCCACTGGACGAAGATCTGCGCGCCGCTATCGATTTAGCGCAGAAGATCAAGAAAGAAGGCCGTCGCCGCCAGCTTCAGCTGATCGGTAAAATGCTGCGCTCGCGCGACGTTGAACCGATTGAAACTGCGCTGGATAAACTGAAAAACCGCCACAACCAGCAGGTTTCGCTGTTCCATAAACTGGAAATGCTGCGTGACCGTCTGGTCGAAGAAGGTGATGATGCGGTGCCAACGGTGCTGGATTTATACCCGACCGCTGACCGTCAGCAACTGCGCGCCCTCATCCGCAATGCGCAAAAAGAGAAAGCGACCAACAAGCCGCCGAAATCTTACCGCCAGATTTTCCAGTATCTGCGCGAACTGGCTGAAGGCCAGGAATAAAAAACAAAAACCCGCTTTGATGGCGGGTTTTTCTTTTCAGACTTTGGCTTTCGCAACCGGTTTATCGACCTGATTCAGCCGCAGCTCACCTTCCAGCTCTTCTTCCGCCTCTTCAAACAGCAAAATCAGTGCACCGAACCGCCGTTTACGGCTGGCATTCAGGTTGATGAAATCCACTTCAACCGGCAGTGCGATCCCGCCCGTTACTTCATCCCATAGTGCATCCAGATTCGCGCCGAAGCTGTCGGTCAGGGAAAACTGACGGACAAACTCGCGATAGAATGCGGGTAAATCCGGGATGTGATTAAAATCGAAGCTCACTTTTTTCATCGACATTACTCCACCCGAACAAAATGTTGATAATGGTCGCGGCTGACATAAATCAGACCGTCGCTGGCAAACAGCAGCCGGTCAGCGCCACGACGTCCGCAGCGATAGTTGATATCCGCCTCACGCCACACCCGTTTGCTGGCTGCCGGTAAACGCCCTTCCCGGTTAGAGAAACGGTCGCCGCCAATGGCTTTGCCCGGCAGCACATCGCATAAATTCCCGGCACGCGCATCCCAGCCGGCTTCGCGGGCTTTTTTCTTGGTGATGTAATTGTCCGGCAGACGCTGGTGTTGACGCACATAGCTGACCACCGTTTTCTCGTCGGTGCCTGACACGATTGTGCCCTGATTGTATGTCGATTTTGCGACAGCCTGCCCGGCCATGCCCGACAGCCCAAGCATCACCGCCGCCACCATCATCAGCGTGCGCGAACGCAGCCCGTTAAATACCTTCATTGACGTCCTTTGTGCTTTGCCGGAAAGCACCGTTTCCGGCCCTTTGTTTGCTACTGATTATTGTTAACTAAAAGCGTCTTTCTGAAAAGACGACTTATAGATTTCCTAAATGTAACGTTTTCACCTGCAAATACTCTTCCAGCCCCAGCACCGATCCTTCACGTCCCAGCCCGGATTCTTTCACGCCGCCAAACGGTGCCGCTTCGTTGGAAATCGCGCATTCATTCACGCCAATCATGCCGCTTTCAATGGCGTCCGCGACGCGGAAAATACGTTGCAGATTCTGGCTGTAGAAGTACGCCGCCAGCCCGAAAGGCGTGTCGTTGGCGCGCTTAATCACTTCTTCTTCCGTTTTGAAACGGAAACAGGCCGCAAGCGGGCCGAAGGTTTCTTCCTGCGCCACTTTCATGTCGTCGTTGGCATCAGCAATCACCGTCGGCTGGAAGAAGTTACCGCCGAGTTTATGACGCCCGCCGCCTTCCATCAGACGCCCGCCCTTCTCCAGCGCATCTTTAACGTGGTCTTCCACTTTCTCCAGCCCTTTGATGTCTATAAGCGGCCCGACGATAACGCCGTCGTCCATGCCGTTGCCGACCTTCAGTTTGCGGACTTCTTCCACCAGACGCGTCACGAAAGCATCGTAAACGCCGTCCTGCACATAGATGCGGTTGATACAAACGCATACCTGCCCGGTGTTTCGGAATTTACAGGTGACGGCCCCTTTCACGGCAGCCTCGAGATCGGCGTCGTCAAACACGATATAAGGCGCGTTACCGCCCAGTTCCATCGACACTTTTTTCATCGTATCGGCGCTGTTGCGCACCAGCGTTTTGCCCACTTCCGTCGAACCGGTAAAGGAGACTTTGCGCACTTTGTCACTGGCCATGATCGCATCGCTGATGGCATGAGTATCACCGGCCACGCCGTTGATCACGCCGTCCGGTACACCGGCGTCTTTCGCCAGTTGCAGCAGGGCGAAGGCCGAGAGCGGCGTGTTATTGGCCGGTTTGATAAGACCGGTACACCCTGCTGCCAGCGCAGGGCCGAGTTTGCGGGTCAGCATTGCCAGCGGGAAATTCCACGGGGTGATCGCCGCCACCACGCCGACCGGTTCGCGGGTTGCCAGAATACGTGAACCGGATTTCGCCGGAGGGATGATTTCGCCGTTGGCGCGCTTGGCTTCCTCACTGAACCACTGCAGATAGCTGGCGGCGTAATCGACTTCGCCCAGCGCCTCTTTCAGCGGCTTACCCTGCTCCGCCACCATCAGCTCGCCGAGAAACTGTTTGTTCTCCAGCATCAGCTGATACCAGCGGTACAAAATTTCAGAACGCGCTTTGGCCGTGGTTTTTCTCCACGCAGGGAAAGCCTCGCTGGCGGCCTTGATCGCTGCTTCGGTTTCCGCTTTTCCGGCTTTCGCCACTTTGGCGACGATCTCTCCCGTCGCCGGATCCCGCACATCAAACGTCGTTTTCGCCTCGTGCCATTTCCCGCCGGTGAAATAGCCGGTCTTAAATAAAGGATGTTTGGACAGTTTTTGGTATTGGGCAGACATGGTAAATCCTCCTGATGTGCGCCGTTTAAAGCAGTGAATAGCAATAAGTATAGCGGCTTAAGAAGAAGCGTCTCTCAGACAGCACTGAGAGACACAGGTCGCAAAGTCGAATGTCACACGTTCACAACGTCATAGCCGGTCAGTAAACTGCGTGATGAATCACCCATTGATTAAGGAAAAAGGGATGTCGACACGCATAAAAATGAACATCGGTGAGCTGTATACGGACATGGGCGAAGGCTTGCCGGAGGAGCGCCGCGCGGGAAAGGAGCGGGTGTACGATTACAATCTCACCCGCCCGTCAGAAGAAGAGACACGCCAGCGGATGCTCAAAGACATCATGGGCAGCCTGGGCGAGAACGGCTGGGTTGAGCCGCCGTTGCGCGTTGCTTACGGCACACACACTCACATCGGTAAAAACTTCTACGCCAACTTCAATCTGACCCTGGTGGATGACGCCACCGTGACCATCGGCGATAACGTGATGTTCGCGCCGAACGTGACGCTCGCCACCGCCGGGCACCCGATCGACCCGGACATCCGCATCACCGGGCAACAGTTCTCGAAGCCGATCGTTATTGAAGACAACGTCTGGCTGGGCGCGGGGGTGATAGTGAATCCGGGTGTGACGATTGGCCGTAACAGCGTGATTGGGGCGGGCAGCGTGGTCACGAAATCCATTCCTGCCAACGTGGTCGCGGCGGGCGTGCCTTGTCGCGTGATGCGTGCCATCAGCCCGCAAGATCGCCACGCCTTTGTGACCGCAGAACGTGATTAATAAAAAAGGCCGGTGCGTTACCGCATCGGCCCTGTGGTTTTTACGCCGGTAACTATCGGCTTATGCCAGGAATGAATGCTGATAGCGGTGCAGCATGTCAGTCAGGCGACGAACCGGTTCGGTGACTTTAAGCGGCGCATCGTACTCGACCAGTTTTTCCTGATACTCGCCCAGCTCTTTCAGCAGACGCTGATAATAGTACGTCCGTTTCCCTTCACCCGATGACGACACCACGTGGTCTGCCGTATTACGGATTTTCTTATGGAATGCCGACAGTTCATCGTTCACTGGCACTTCCGCCATCTTCATCCGCTGATGCGCGATAATCAGCATCAGCGCCAGACGGTATTTACCGATGTCATTCGGGAACATCACCAGCAGCTGGTTGAGCTGATGATAGAGCGCCGGAAGATGGTTTTCGCGGCGGCGATAAGCCTTGGTGGTCAGTGCCGACACCGCGCTGCTCATGAAGCGGTTGAGCAAGGTACGGCCCGTTTTTTCGCGCGATTTATCGCGAATAATCAGCAACACCACCATCGCAATCACCGTCCCAATGGCCTGCCCCATCGCGCTATCCAGAAACGCAGTAACGTTAAATTTCATGGGGTTACTGAGCACCAGAATATTGATGGTGCCCGCCAGCAACCCGAGCATACCGAGGCGGCGCTTGGTCACTTCGATACCGATGAAGAAGGTGAAAATCCCCAGCATCAGACACAGCAGGAACAAACTTTGCTGCGTGGCGGGCATGATCAGCATAAACATCATCGAACCCACCGGAATAGCCAGCAGCATACCGACGATGAAGTCCATCGCCATCCCTTTTGGGTTAGGAGTACGCATCGCCAGCGAGGTCACGACGGCGATGATAATCACGCAGCCGCTGGCCGAGGTCCAGCCGGTCCACAGCCACATCAGGCAGCCGATAGCGGTGGCAGTGAACGTTCGCAGACCGTTGATCATCGCATGATGGCGCTCTGCCGACACAGGGCGCACCACCACTTCGCCATCGAGCACGCCGCTTTCAATGGTGCTGATACTGCTGTTGGTCTGGATGCCTTTCATCAGCAACAGCGCGCGGGTGCCTGCACCGGTCCAGGCGCTCAGGGTCATCAGGACGTTATCGCTGTGCGAGCCGGTGATGGCCTGCCGTAATTGTTTCATCCGGCGGTGAACATCTGCCACCGTCTCCGCCGGTTCATCGAACATCATTTTCAGTTCCGGCGATAACCGTTCCGGCGTGCCTTGCAGGATCAGATAGGTTTCGCAGGCCTGAGTGATCATGCTCAGCGACGTGCTGTGCAGCGCTTTCAGACGCCGGTTGCAGCGCTGCCAGCGTGACGACTCCATCATCAGGCTGCTGCGCATACCGTTCAGCGCCGTGGTGCTCTTCACCAGATTATTCCACGATTTATCAATGTCTTCTTTCGACGCGTTGTTCACGCAAATCCGCATCAGCGCGAACTGATCGAGCATCAGCTGGCTGACGGCGCGGTCGATATCTTTTTTGATAGAACGGGGAGAAAACAGTAAGTCAGCGACGATAGCGCAACAAATCCCAAGGACGATTTCACTGCACCGCTCCACCGCAAACTGCGGCGTTTGCAACGGCGCCGATGCGGAAGTCACGACGATAATCAGTGCGGTATAACCCGCAAGCCCCAGCGCATAAGAGTTCTCGATGCGCACCAGCGATGACCACCAGGTGCAGACACCCGCCCAGATACAGCACAACAACAGCATCACTACCGGCGCGCGCGCCGTGGCAATCACAATCACCAGCGCCGCGATACAGCCGATAAAGGTGCCGATCACCCGCAGAAAACCACGGTGGCGGATTGCCCCGGCGAACGGCTCACCGCCGGCGGCCAGCGCCGGGCCGGAGGTCACGATGGCGGCGGTCATGGCCGACCAGCGCGGGGTTTCGAGTTGCAGATAGAACCCGAGCACCAGCGCGCCGAGGATCGCGAACGTCAGCTTAAATGCAAAACGCACGCGTGGGATAAGTACACTATTCATTTTCCGGCCTTAGCCAAACTCTCTCAGGCGATGTAACAGACGGCGGAACGGAGAACCTTCATTCTGCTGACGGTCGTGGCTGCCGGTGATCACAACGGTCGCCGTTGTCCCGGCCGGGTACGGATGTTGCTGGTCGGCATCATCAAGCACGATTTTCACCGGCACGCGCTGCGCCAGACGCACCCATTCGAGATTACTGTCGATGGTCGCCAGACCGTTAGTCGCCGCAGAAGAAGAGCTGTTGGTGACCGCTGCTGCCACGCTGTCGACCCTGCCGTGCATGATGCGGTTGCTGCCGAGCGGCGTAATTTCCACGCGATCGCCCTTGCTCAGGCCGGACAGTTTGGTTTCTTCCAGATAAGCCAGAATGTAGAAGGAGTTTTTCTTCACTAACGCCACGGCCGTAGAACCACGGTTAATGTAGTTCCCCGGATGCACGGTAAGGTTAGTCACCCAGCCATCTGCCGGAGCCACCACCACGGTGCGCTGTAAATCGAGCACCGCCAGATCACGTGCTGCCTGAGCCTTCGCCAGCTGATGCTGGGCGGTTTGCAGAACGTTATTCGCCTGATCTATCTCTTCCTGCGACATCGCCTGCACGCCCAGTTTCACGCGGCGTCCGGCTTCGCGTCTTTTCTCGGCGGCCAGTGCCTGATAATAAGCCACGTCAGCGCTCGCTTCGTCCAGCGCCTGCTGATAACGCGGCTGGTCGATTTTGAACAGGATTTGCCCCTTCTTCACCAGCTGGTTGTCCGTGATCGGGACATCGGTAATCAGGCCGGTCACGTCGGGCGCGATAGAGACGACGTCGGCGGTAAATTTGGCATCACGGGTCCACGGTGATTCCGTGTAGAACGCCCAGGCTTTGAAAATAGCGATGACAGCCAGAACGACAAGGATCAGCGTAATTGCATAACGTATTATTTTTATAGAGAAATTTTTCACAACGCCCTCAGACGAACATGCAGGAGATCAGGTAGAAAAGACAGCAATACAATGCTGTGTTGAACAACGCCGGGTGCCAGACAAAGTCGTAGATCCCAGTGGGCTGCAAGACGCGTCGCAGCAGGAAAAACACGACCAGCGCCAGCAGTATTTCAAAAAACACCGGGGGAAACGACAATCCGAAAATCACCATTACCGGAAGCAAACTCATCAAAAATTCCTTACATTATGACGACGGGCAGTATGACCAGAAAAAGGTGTGGTGAGTCCCGCGCACACATTATTCATTATTTTAGGCAACAGCTCACAAACCCGGAGATAAATCTTCACGGGAAGTGACGACGAAAACTGTGGGGTTGCCAGGGAAGTGTGCGAAGGTAAGCCGTCAGGAAAATGCGACCTGAGGGTTATCGCCCGGGAGAGTATATTAGCCTGCTTATTATCAAGTGATCAACGTTATGTGATCTAAATCACTTTTAAGCCAGAGTTAACAATGGACCGATTAAAACGTATGTCAATTTTCGCCCAGGTGGTTGAAAGCGGCTCATTTACCGCGGCGGCACGACGTCTCGACATGAGCGTTTCCGCCATCAGCCAGACGATTTCAAAACTTGAAAATGACTTACAAATCAAATTGCTAAACCGAAGCACACGCAGCATTGGTCTGACTGAAGCCGGAAAGATTTACTATCAGGGCTGCCGGAAAATGCTGCAAGACGTGCGCGAAGTGCATGAGCAATTATACGCCTTCAACAACACACCCACCGGCACGTTGCGCATCGGCAGCTCATCGACAATGGCACAAAATGTTCTTGCTGCCATGACTGCCGAGATGCTCAGTGAATATCCCGGCCTGACCGTGAATCTGGTCACCGGCATTCCGGCGCCGGATCTGATCGCCGACGGCTTAGACCTGGTGATCCGCGTCGGGGCGTTGCAGGATTCCAGCCTGTTCTCCACAAAACTCGGCTCGATGCCCATGGTCGTGTGTGCCGCGCGCAGCTATCTGGCCCAGCACGGTACGCCGGAAAAACCGGCGGATATGGTGAATTTCTCATGGCTGGAATACAGCGTGCGCCCCGACAGTGAGTTTGAACTGATCGCGCCCGAGGGCATTACCACCCGGATCAATCCGCAGGGGCGTTTCGTCACCAATGATTCGCAAACGATGATCCGCTGGCTGAAAGCCGGGGTGGGTATCGCTTATGTGCCGCTGATGTGGATCATCGAAGAAATCAATGCCGGGGAAGTGGAGATCTTGTTCCGCAGCTACCAGTCAGATCCTCGCCCGGTTTACGCGCTGTATACCGAAAAAGACAAACTGCCGCTGAAAGTGCAGGTATGCATTAACTATCTGACGGATTACTTTAAACAGGTCAGTAAGGTGTATCAGGGCTACAGGCAGGGGAAAAAGGGAACGACGTGGGGGTAAACCTCCCCTGATCAGGGGAGGCTAAAACAAAACTTAAGCGGTACCGCCCACTGTCAGATTATCCAGTTTCAGGGTTGGCTGACCGACCCCGACCGGCAGGCTCTGGCCTTCTTTGCCGCACACACCGACGCCTTTATCGAGCGCCAGATCGTTACCTACCATGGAAATCTGCTGCATCGCTTCGATACCCGACCCGATCAGCGTCGCGCCTTTCACCGGTTTAGTGATGCGACCGTTTTCAATCAGATACGCTTCGGATGTTGAGAACACGAACTTGCCGGACGTGATATCCACCTGACCGCCGCCGAAGTTCGGCGCATACAGGCCGTATTCGACGCTGCTGATAATCTCTTCCGGCGTAGATTTTCCCGCCAGCATGTAGGTGTTGGTCATGCGTGGCATCGGCAGGTGCGCATACGACTCACGACGGCCATTACCGGTCGGCGCTACGCCCATCAGGCGCGCATTCAGTTTGTCCTGCATGTAACCTTTCAGCACGCCGTTTTCGATCAACACGTTGTACTGGCCCGGCACGCCTTCATCGTCAATCGCCAGTGAACCGCGCAGGCCGTGCATAGTACCGTCATCGACGACGGTACACAGTTCGGACGCCACCAGTTTCCCCATCTGACCGCTAAAGACGGACGTTCCGCGACGGTTGAAATCACCTTCCAGGCCGTGTCCGACCGCTTCGTGCAACAGCACGCCCGGCCAGCCTGCGCCCAGAACCACCGGCATCCCACCCGCAGGGGCGGCGACGGCGGTCAGATTGAGCAATGCCATACGCACTGCGTCGCGCGCGAACGCTTCGGCGCGCACTTCACCGTTAACTGTTTCGAGGAAATAATCATAACCGACGCGCGCACCGCCGCCGCTGGAGCCGCGTTCACGGCGGCCATCCTGCTCGACCAGCACGCTTACGGACAGGCGAACCAGCGGACGGATATCTGCCGCCAGCGTACCGTCAGTGGCGGCCACCAGCACCGTTTCATACACACCGGTAATGCTGGCGCTGACTTCCTGCACACGTTTATCCGCAGCGCGGGCGATTTTGTCCACGCGATGTAAAAGCTCAATTTTCGCTTCACGCGGCAGGCTTTGCAGCGGATCCAGCGCGGAGTACAGGGGCGGGTAGGCCACTTCGCCCAGCGTGCGCGTTTTGCCATTGCCCTGTTCGCGGACAATGCTGCGCGCGGCGGTGGCGCTTTGATTTAAGGCATTGAGGGTGATCTGGTCGGCATAAGCGAAACCGGTCTTCTCGCCGCTGATGGCACGCACGCCCACGCCCTGATCGATATTGTAAGAACCGTCTTTGATGATGCTGTCTTCGATTACCCAGGCTTCATGGAAGCTGGACTGGAAAAAGAGATCGGCGTAATCGAGGCGACGTTCTGACAACTGGCCCAAAACGGAAAACAGATCCTGATGACTCAGATTATTGGCAGTTAGTAACTGCTCACTGACTAAGGCCAGACTCATAGATGTTCACTCTCTTTTAGACGAAAATCCGGCGGACTGAAGCGTAATGCGTCGCTCAGTGCGCCGGACAATCCATTGTTACAAGGTTATTAACAGCCTAACACAGCCCGGACAAGGTTGCCTGCCGCCATCCTGAATGGGATTACTGCGCGGCAGCAGCCTTCGGCGCGGTGACGGGTTTACGCAGAATTTCATTGATACGCGGCTCCGCGATGGTGCCGGTGATCTGATAGCGGATCAGCGAAATCTTATTCCACAGCGGTGCCAGCACTTTACTGGCTGCAAACACGGCCACGCCGACCACAGGGTTTATCACAAACGCCGTTGCCACGCCGACGGTGGCTGAAATTTCCGGCGCGATGACCGCTTCCAAATCCAGTTTCTGACTCACAAAGTTGACCTTACCGGTGATGGCGATATCCGCCGCCAGCCCGTCAACCAGCAGATCATCGGTATGCAGCGTGCCGTCTTTTATCCAGGCGGTCGATTTGATCGAGTCAAAATAGAAGCCCTGACCGAAGGTGTCGCTGAAATCGAGGCGCAACTTACGCAGCAACGCATCGAAGCTAACCAGACGCAGTAACTGCCCGGCGCGACCACCGCCAACGTCGGCGATTTCACCTTTACCGAGCTCGTTTTTCAGCGTGCCGTTGAGCGTGCTGACATCCGGTTTCCAGGGGACAGATTTCCAGTGCAGATCAAAATTCACATCAAAAGGCGCGCCTTTCAGCGGTGTGGTGACACCGAAGAATGACATCGCCTGATCGATATTTTTACCACTCAGTTTACCTTTCAGGCCGGTATTCTCGCCCTGATCGTTCTGCTTCCAGTCGCCCTGTACGTCCAGTCGTGCAACACCGGTGTCGATCAGGCCGTTGCGCAGCATTAACTGATCGCCCTGCGGGGTCACATCGGCGTTCACCTTGCGGAAATTCTGGCCGAGGAACCAGCAGGCTTCGCAGCGCAGTTGCACCGCAGGCCAGCTGGCGAAGGAAATTTTGTCATTGCCCGCTGGATTCGACGCCGCTTTACCGCTTTCCGACACGTCTGCCACCGTCCATTGCGGATTGAAATACAGGTAGCGCAGGTTTGCCAGCCACGGGCCGGTGTCATTCATGTTCAGCGTGCCGTCGATCTCTTTGCCTTTGGCGGCAATCGCCAGCCCCTGATGCCCCTGCGTTGATCGCAGCGTCAGGTCATTCCACACCTGTCCGCCCAGCGTCAGCGCCGGCGTGGTGAGGATAATTTCATGTGGGAAGCTGAAGCCGGCCATTTTACTGCTGCCGCTGCCCTGCGTCGCTTTCTCCGGCGACAAGAGTCCGAGCCAGCTTTCGCCGTCCAGCGCCGGAAGGTTAAGCGTCAGGCTGCTGTCTTGCGGCAACGCCGGTGTTTTTTTGGTGTTCGCCTGCCAGGAGGCGCGGTCCAGTTTGAGCTGTTTACCCAGCAGCCAGCGGCTGTTGAAATGATCTTTCCCGGCCAGCACGCCTTCAAGATTGAAGCTGTGCAAATCGCCTTTCACCTTCACCAGCAGCGGCAACGAATGGCCAGCTTTCTTAGCGAGAGGATCCGGTAAGTGACTGCTTACATCTTTCAGATCGGCATTCACATCAACGGTATAATTCGGCGTGCCTTTGTGCGGCAGGGCAATATTGACGTCAGCCTTCCACGGCGTACCGCCGGAAATTTTGCTGGCGGCCACCGCAGGCAACCCTGGCAACTTCGACAACTGCCAGTTCGCATCCAGACCCACCTGAATCTTAAAGTCGTCTGCCAGCTCCTGCGTACTGAACATCACGTTGATCGGTTGCCCGAACCAGTTGCCGGTCATTCTGTTGCTTTGCAGATTTCCATTGTCATAACTGAACTCCCCGCTGAGGTGGCTGATGGTGCTTTCCAGCGGTTTGATCAGCAGGCTGTTATCTTTGAGCGTCACGCCACCGGTAGCACGAACCAGTTCGCCGTCGAGCGGAATATCCAGATGTAAGCGACCATTCACTTCGCCGCTGATTTGCAGCTCCTGCAAAGCGCTGCCCAGGGAGTCGTGCAGCGGCGTGTTCATGAAATAATCACCGATATCTTTGCCGGAACCGCGCAGATCAGAATCGACAAACAGTTTTTCTTTCAGGTAATCCGGGATATTGGCGACGACGTTGTTGCCATCTACGTTGCCCAATTTTGTGTGCGCGGCTTTCATGAACAAACCGTCGTTCAGAAAATCGAGATCGATATCCAGATCGGTCAGCGCGGGCCATTCAGGCTGGAACTGGAAGGTGGAGTGGCGCAACGGCACCCACACCTGGAACTGCCCTTCGTTATTTTTGAACGGGAAGTGATGCGGATTACCGTTGAAGGTCAGCGTGGCGTTATCCACCTGCCCGGCCTGGATCGCGCCGGTGAGATAATCCACCAGATGTTTGCCCATCAGCTTTTCGGGGAAGTAACGCCACGCCTGACCGGCGTCGTACAGGCGAATACCGGCCAGAATATTCAGCCACGGCTCGCCGTTCGCAGGCTGGTTGTAGTGGAAGTCGCCCTTCGCCCACAGCGCGTCTGCTTTGACATCCACGTCTTTACCGGACAATGCCCAGCCGTCTTTATCGTTGGTCCAGTTGAATGAGCCGGTTGCGGCACTGACGTTCAGCGGCGCGCGGAACATCTCACCGTAAGGCAACTGGCTGTCTTGTAATTTGACGTTCAGCTGGCCGCCGGCGACGCTGCCTTTCAGGCTGCCATTGAAATGATTGATGCCCGGCAATAATTCCCAACGCTGCCAGCTGACATCGTGCCAGTTAGCAATAAAGCGGGTGTGCTCGGGTTGTTTGAGAGGAATATCCAGCGCCAGGCTGTCGACCTTGCCCGACGGTTTCAGATCCTGCCAGCGTTCGAGCAGAGCAGGCGTCAGGAATGAGAAGGTCGGTATCACCGGACCAAGGCGTTCCAGTTGCAAATGGGTACCCCGGATACGCAACTCTTCGCCCTGCGAGGGCCCCAGGAATTCGTTGTTTTCCGGCAGGTACAACGCGTCCAGAGTGCCTTTTGGCCAGGCCACGCCGTCCGTTTTGATGTTCAGTTGCTTCGTACCAAGCTGCCAGCCATTCCCCTGACGATTGCCGTGCAGCGTCAGGTTATTTACGTCCAGACGATGTTCGTCATCGCCGGTTTTCCAGGTTGCAGAACCGGTTTTCAGCAGCGCATCACCGGCATACACATCGCCGTTACGCACGGTAAGCCAGGCCGCCAGACTGAAATTGGCACTCTCAAGGCCGGTGTTGCTGCGCAGCCAGCGGCTGAACCACGGCTTCATATCGATATCATCAGCTTGCAGGTAAATCTTGCCGTTGTTGAGCAACCCGTTGGAATCATTGAGATCCATACGCACCTGCACCACACCATGCTGACCGTTGAAACTCGACAGACTCAGCTGGCCTTCCGCGCGGTGGCGGTTATGGGTGTTGAGCCAGGTCAGCTGCGGGATGTCGAATTCGGCGCGCGGGCCGGACGGTGTCAGGAAGGAAATACGGCTGTCGCGCAAATCGAAGTGATCGACCTGCTTAAGGAAAATATCGCTGATGCGGTTTGGCTTGAGGCCATTGCCCTGATTGTTGTCTCCGCCCAGCGTGCTGTTCAGATCCAACTGCATGTTGTAGAAAGTGAGATCGCGGAACTGCCAGCGCAGATGCAGCATCGACTGCCAGACATCCAGCGCCAGGGTGATGCGCTGAACCTTCAGGGTGGAATCCGGCAACGTCACCTGCAGGCCCCGGACCTCCATGATCGGGCCAAAGGTTTTCCAGCTGGCACTGATCTGTGACAGTTCGATCGGCACGCCCGTCGCAGATTCGACTTTCGCGACCAGCTGGTTCTGGAAACGGCTCAACTGAGGCAACGCCAGACGTAAGCCACTGATCACCAAAGCCACTATCACGACAAGGGTTGCGCTGGTGGTTAATAAAATACCGGGCAGTCGCCTCAAACTTCTCTCCTTGTTTTCCATTCCATGCGGGTTCGCTCCCGTACAGACGGCAATGGAAACCTGTAACTTCTTGATGCGTCTGGCACGTTGGCTCAGATCACATCATCACGACGTCGAACTGCTCCTGACTGTAGAGCGGCTCCACCTGCACTTTGACCTGTTTGCCAACGAAAATTTCGACTTCAGCCAGTGCATGGGATTCCTCGCCCTTCAGCGCTTCGCCCACTGCCGCAGAGGCGTAGACCAGGAAGCGGTCAGAATCATACGCATGATGCACGCGCACGATTTCACGCAATATTTCATAGCAAACCGTTTCGACGGTTTTCACCGTGCCGCGCGCATGACAGGTCGGGCAATCGCTGCAAAGAACATGCTCGACGCTTTCGCGGGTGCGTTTGCGGGTCATTTCCACCAGTCCCAGTGCGGAGAAGCCGTGAATACCGGTTTTCACACGGTCTTTCGACAACGCCTGCTCAAGGCTGTGCAACACGCGACGACGGTGATCCTCATTCGACATATCAATAAAGTCGATGATGATAATGCCGCCCAGATTACGTAACCGCAGCTGACGGGCAATCGCCTGTGTCGCTTCGGTATTGGTGTTGAAAATGGTGTCTTCCAGATTGCGATGGCCAACAAACGCGCCGGTGTTGATATCCACCGTCGTCATGGCTTCAGTCTGATCGATAATCAGGTAGCCGCCAGACTTAAGTTCCACCTTGCGCTCGAGGGCGCGCTGGATCTCATTTTCCACATCGAACAGATCGAAAATAGGCTGCTTGCCGTTGTAATGTTCCAGCTTGCTGGTCATTTCCGGCATGTATTCGCTGGTGAATTCGACCAGCAATTCATAGGTCAGGCGGGAATCGACACGAATACGATCCAGCGCTTCACCGGCAAAATCACGCAGGACACGGTGCGCCAGCGCCAGTTCGCCATACAGCTTGTATTTGGTTTTGTTGCGACGTTTGCGCTCCATCACCTTCGTCCACAGGCGCTTGAGATAAGCCGCATCCTGCTTAAGTTCTTCTTCGCCCACGCCTTCGGCCGCCGTACGGATAATGTAGCCGCCGTGCTCGTCACAATATTCAGAGACGATGCGCTTGAGACGATCGCGTTCCGCTTCGCTTTCTATACGTTGTGAGACGCCAACGTGCGATGCTCCGGGCATAAACACCAGATAACGTGAAGGCAACGTGATGTCGGTAGTCAGACGCGCGCCTTTGGTGCCGAGGGGATCTTTCACCACCTGCACCATCAGATCCTGGCCCTGATGCACCAGCTCTGCGATGTCACGCACATTGAAATTTTTCTGCTCATCACGGGCAACGCATTCGGTATGCGGCATGATGTCTGAAGCGTGTAAAAACGCTGCTTTTTCAAGGCCGATATCAACAAAAGCCGCCTGCATTCCAGGCAAAACGCGGCTGATACGTCCTTTATAAATATTGCCGGCAATCCCGCGCTTGGTTTCGCGCTCAATATGGATTTCCTGCAGAATGCCACCGTCGATGTAAGCCACGCGTGTCTCGGACGGGGTGACATTGACCAGTAATTCAGCTGTCATGTTTTCTCCTAAGCTCGCGTAAGGCAGCAAATTCATTGAGCAGTTCCTGAGTTTCCACCAGAGGAAGCCCCACGACTGCATAGTAACTGCCGCGAATTTCACGGACGAAACAACCGCCCTTTCCCTGAATACCGTAAGCGCCCGCTTTATCCATGGGCTCACCGCTCAGAATATAGTGTGCAATGTCATCGGCGGATAGTGAACGGAAGGTGACATCGGTCACAACCAACGTACTGAGGCAATCACGCCGGTCAGCAAAAGCGACGGCGGTCATCACCTGATGTTGTCTGCCAGACAATGCAGTAAGCATAACAGCGGCTTGCGATTCGTCGCGCGGCTTTTCCAACACTTTACCGTCGAGAACCACAATAGTGTCGGCGCCCAGAACAGGAAGATCCTCATCTGCAACCGCCACACCGGCCCGCGCTTTATCTTTCGCCAGACGCAAAACGTAAGCGTCGGGTGCCTCATCCTGCTGGCGTTCTTCCGCTACGTCGGTGATCAGACGCTCAAAGGGCAGATCCAGTAAGGCCAGCAATTCACGACGGCGTGGCGAACCGGAAGCGAGATAAAGTGCGGTCATAACATCCTCATTGAACAGCAAACTGACGGCGAATTTTGCGCATCAGCAGGAACAGCCACGGCCACAAAATGCCGTCAACTACGCTGCTCCAGAAAACTTCGGGGCGGAACGACACGTTGACCACCATAAATTGTCCCCAGAACACCATGACGTCCACCGCCAGCGACAGCACCATGACAATCAGCGCTTGCTGCCAGAGTGCCAGATTGCGGAACAACTGGAATTTGAACGCGACCACATAGGCGGTGATGGCAAACGCCAGCGCACGAATGCCCAGCGTGGAACCGAGGATCAAATCCATGATGAAACCGACAATAAAACCGGTGCCAACGTTGACGCGATGCGGTAAAGCCATCACCCAGTAGATCAGGATCAGCAACAGCCAGGAGGGCCGGAACATATAGATTTGTTCAGGCCACGGCATGACCTGCAACAACATGGCTATGACAAAGGATAGCCAAATAATCCAGCGTCCGTGGCTCCGGTAACTGTTCATTGCCGTGCTCCCTGCACAGGCGTGGTGCTGACTGGTGTGGTCACAGTGCCTGTTGCAGGTGCCGGAAGCGGCGCCGGAGGACCCATATCACCCGGTGGTGGCAATACCTGAGGCATCATTTGCATCAGGCGTTCATTGGCAACGCGATGAACTTCATCAGGCGGTAACGGATGCTCGCCATTGCGATCAGAACCCCATAACAACAGCAGATAACGCAGACGTTGCAGACCTGCCGTCGGGCGCGCCTGAATGACGGTATACGCGCGCTGATTATCGACTTTAACCGAAGACACGACGCCAACCGGATAGCCTTCCGGGAAACGACCGCCCAGACCGGACGTCACCAGCACGTCGCCAACACGAATGTCGGTATTGCTTGGCAGATGTTCCAGTTGCAGATCGTCAGCACAACCGCTGCCCGCAGCAATGACGCGAATGTCATTGCGCAGCACCTGAATCGGCAACGCATGGGAAGCGTCACAAATCAGCAGAACGCGGCTGGTCAGTGCGGCAACGGCAACGACCTGGCCGACAACGCCTTTATCGCTGATGACCGGCTGCCCGATGTACACGCCATTGTTGCTGCCTTTGTCGATCACCACCTGATCACTGTAAGGATCATTGCTGGTGGACAGAACCTGCGTCACCATTTTGTGCTCGTCCTGACGCAACGGCGAACCCAGCAGTTCACGCAGACGGGCATTCTCTTGTTTGTATTGGCCAAGCAGCATCAGATCGCTGTTTTTCAGCAACAATTCCTGACGCAAAGCACGGTTTTCCAGTTCAAGCTGGCCGCGCGTCGCAAACGTCGAGGAAACCTGATCTAAGAATTCACGCGGGGCATTTGACAAAAAATAGAAGGGACTGACGGCAGTATCCATATAGGTGCGGATTTTAACAAACGTACCTATTTTACTGTCGGCAACAATCAGGATAATGGCCGTAAGAATAGCCAAAAAAAGTCGCAGTTGCAGGGAAGGACCCCTGCTAAAAATTGGCTTCATAAAATATGCGAGTTCCTCGGCAACAGAAGGTTTCAGTCAGTCGAAGTCAGAACTTCCCCTGAGAGAAAAGGTGGCAATCTCATGGGATAGCCAAAACACCGGCAGAGCTTTGACGCTCAGCCAGTGTTTGCGCGGATCCACATTGAACACTGCACACTTCACGTTGCAGGTTTTACCTGACGGACAACCACCTTCCCGGCAGACCACTTTTTGAGAGGAATAAAGGAAGAAATCCGTCATTCCGTCATCAAATAAATCGTCGCTGAGATTACTCTTCGCTGAATAAGTCGCCGCCGTGCATGTCGATCATTTCTAATGCTTTACCGCCGCCGCGAGCAACGCAGGTCAGCGGATCTTCTGCGACAACCACCGGAATACCGGTTTCTTCCATCAGCAGACGATCGAGGTTACGCAGTAATGCGCCACCGCCGGTCAGCACCATGCCACGCTCGGAGATGTCGGAAGCCAGTTCTGGCGGACACTGTTCCAGCGCAACCATCACCGCACTCACGATACCGGTCAGCGGCTCTTGCAACGCTTCCAGGATTTCGTTGGAGTTCAGCGTGAAACCACGCGGAACGCCTTCTGCCAGGTTACGGCCACGCACTTCGATTTCGTGCACTTCATCACCCGGATACGCCGAGCCGATGCTGTGTTTAATGCGTTCCGCCGTCGCTTCACCAATCAGGGAACCGTAGTTACGACGTACGTAGTTAATGATAGCTTCATCGAAGCGGTCACCACCGATACGTACAGAAGAGGAATACACGACGCCGTTCAGGGAGATAACCGCCACTTCGGTGGTACCACCGCCGATATCCACAACCATTGAGCCGGTCGCTTCAGAAACAGGCAGACCTGCGCCGATCGCCGCAGCCATCGGTTCTTCAATCAGGAACACTTCACGCGCACCAGCACCTTGTGCGGATTCACGAATAGCACGGCGTTCAACTTGCGTTGCGCCGACCGGCACACAAACCAGCACGCGCGGACTTGGGCGCATGAAGCTGTTGCTGTGAACTTGCTTAATGAAGTGTTGCAGCATTTTCTCAGTCACGAAGAAGTCGGCAATAACGCCGTCTTTCATTGGACGAATCGCTGCGATATTGCCGGGAGTACGACCCAGCATCTGTTTAGCGTCGTGCCCTACAGCAGCAACACTTTTAGGTGAACCAGCACGATCCTGACGAATAGCCACAACTGATGGCTCATTCAGCACGATGCCTTGTCCTTTTACATAGATAAGGGTATTGGCGGTACCCAGGTCGATGGACAAGTCGTTGGAAAACATGCCACGAAATTTCTTAAACATAACGAAAGGATAATCCTGCTAGCTGGGGGCGGAAAATAAAATCCGCCTACTTTACCAACCACGCGAAGCAGCGACAAGGCGCAAAAACGTCCTGCTTACGTGAAAATTGTCCGCGATGTCGCCATTTACTTGCTGTTACTTTTTGAGGCTGATGGCACTGCGATATAATTCTGTATCGCAGGCTCGGTTTACCTCGGGCAGATACCCAGGCGAAGTAGCAACACCGCACATAAATTCTTACACTTTCACCGTGAATCTCCGTCAACCCGCGGCCAGATGATAAGCACCGTATGCCAGGCAAGGGAGTCGGTCGAAAGCTGGGTCATTCTACGTTAAATAATCCCTTTACGGTCACTTAAACGTCGCTGTTGTGTGAATATTTTTTACCGGCTGGTTCAACCTGCTCCGGTACGGCAAAAAAATCACCCTGGCCGCCGTGGATCCCCTTGCTCAGCAGGATCGACCACTCCTCTTTTGTTCGCACGCCAGAGGCAAAGACCAGTGCCTGAGTGCCTTCACATGCACTCAGCAGGCTTTGTACAAAAAGCTGATTTTCAATCCTTTTATCAATGTCGCGCACCAGCCCCGGGTGAAGTTTGACTCTTTCGACCGGGAAGGTCTTGAGATAAGAGGTACTGACGACCGTCAGTCCGGCCTGTGTAACCGCCAGACGACATCCTAAACCCTGCAATAAACGAATCGCGGGACGCAGGCGATCGGTATGTTGACAGAGATCTGCCTCTGCAAGTTCAATCAAAATCCGATTTCGGTGTTTTCTTTCGCACTGCAGCAGCGTATCGCGCAGCCAGCCTACAAAAGAGCGCTGTAATAATGAATCAACCGTCACGTGAAATGCCAACGTTTCATCCGGCCAGCGGTTAAGTAACGGAATAATCTGACTTATCATAATGCGATCGTAGCTCTGCGAAAGCCCGAACTGCACCACCAGCGGGATAAACTCCGCGGCCAGCAATTCATGCTCGCCATCAAACACACGCCGCTGTATTTCACGATGATCGAGTTTGCCCTGCCGGCTAAAAGCCGGTTTTTGGTATAAGCGCGGGCCACCGCGCGCCAGCGTATTTTCGAGCAATGTGCGCCAGCGCACGCTTCCACGCCCTTTCTCCGGCACATTGTTGTCGTAAATAAACCAGCTGTTGCTGCCCTGAAACGCAGCGTGTCGCGTCGCCTGCTGCACCATATCCATAACCTGATCGGGCGTCTGCCCGAAGCGATACGCGCTGATGCCGATGTACATCAGGGCGTCGCGGTCAATTTGCGAGGACGCAGGGAGAACACCAAGCGCGTTAACCAACTGTGCCGCCATCACTTCTGCCTCTTTCAGCGTCCGGTGTGGCAACAGCACGGCAAAATCGCTGTGGAAATAGCGCGCCAGTAACGCATCAACATGCCGCATGACAAAGGTTGAAAGCAGATTCACCATGGCAGAGCGGAACTCATCCACCATCGTCTGTCCGTGGGTTTCGCGCATCAGGTCAAAATCAGGCAGGCGCAGCATCATAATCACGCCGTGCGCACCCTCTTCTTCCAGATGAGTCGCCAACTGATTATCAAAAAATAACCGGTTACTGAGGCCGGTTTGTGAATCCTGCTGGGCGTAGGCGCGGATCAGAGTATCGACGCGGCTGCGCTGTTCGCGGGCTTCGTTCAGATCGGTCAGCAGAAGATTAATCGCGCTGCTGGCGGAGTGCGGCCACTCGCCCAGGTGGCTGGTCAGCCCTTCACGTTCGCCGCGTAAAATCCGCACCGCGCGGTCTTCGAGTTTTTCAACGCCGTCGGTTTCCTGACGCAGCCAGCGGAAACTGAGCAACAACATGCCCAGCATAATCAGGATGGCGACGCTGATCGTCAGCGTTGAACGCATAGAGCGGATATAGCTGCTGACCGGATCGATATAAGAGACGTACAGCGTCATATCCGTATGCTGCATGAGGGGGTAAATGGCGGTGTTGTATTCTGGCATTGCGCTGTCCCACGACCGATGTAAATCAGGGCGCTCGTGGTATTCATAGACGGTGGAATTGTTGAGTTTCACTTCAATATCAGTCACATCCAGCATACGCATGGCCTGCGGCAGCCAGCGCTCGGCCTGCTCCGGAGACTGTCTGAGCAACGCCTGATCATAAGTCGTGACCAGCGCCTGAAGATGTTGTTCGGTATTTTGCTTGTTGAGATAAATGAAACTGAAGGTCACGCCCAACAACATGAGCAACATTGCCAGCGCAACTAACATCGAAATCAGTGCTGAAAGTCTGGTCGTAAATCGCATCCCTGTGCCTTACTCGCTGCGGTGAATGGAAAGCAGAGCTCTGTGCTTCGTCTGCCCAGAATGAACCCGCTATCTTACCCCAGTAAGCCCGACAGGTTTTTGCATACATTCATAGCATAGCAATTCAAAAAACCATTAATTCAGAATTCTTATGTTCCAGCCGCCATTTTGAGAACTCAGTATTTTCCTGGCATGACTCGCAAAACAATGAGATTCACGCCATGCTGTCTGCATAATCATAAAAAAACATGAATACGAATGATGTCGGAAAACGGAGACTGCCATGCACAAGCCCCGCAAACTTACTGAAGCAGATGTCACGCCAGAAAGCCTGTTTCACGACCGCCGCAGAGTGTTGCAGGCGCTGGGGCTCGGCGCAGCGGCACTGGCGTTGCCACAGAATGCAAACGCCGACATTCTTTCCTGGTTTAAAGGCCACGATCGCCCGCCCGCTCCTTCAGGTAAACCGCTGGATTTCACTAAACCCGCGGCTTATCAGAACGATTTGCCGCTGACGCCGGAAGATAAAGTGACCGGCTACAATAATTTCTACGAATTCGGGCTGGATAAAGCCGACCCTGCCGCGAACGCCGGACAACTGGTGACTTCGCCGTGGAAAATCAAAATTGATGGTGAAGTGGGTAAGCCGATCACGCTGGATATGGACGACATCATGAAGCGCTTCCCTTTGGAGCAACGTATCTACCGCATGCGCTGCGTCGAAGCCTGGTCGATGGTGGTGCCGTGGATCGGTTTCCAGCTCAGTCATATTCTCAAACTCGCCGAACCGACCAGCAATGCGCGCTATGTGGCGTTCACGACGCTGTATGATCCGGAACATATGCCAGGCCAGAAAGACCGGTTTATCGGCGGCGGGCTGGATTATCCTTACGTGGAAGGATTGCGGATAGATGAAGCGATGAATCCGCTGACGATGCTGACCGTCGGCGTTTACGGCAAAGCGCTGCCGCCGCAAAACGGCGCACCTATCCGCCTGACCGTGCCGTGGAAGTATGGCTTTAAAGGCATCAAATCGATCGTGAATATCAAGTTCACTAAAGATGAACCGCCAACGACGTGGAATCAGATTGCCAACAACGAATACGGTTTTTACGCCAACGTGAACCCGCACGTTGACCATCCGCGCTGGTCGCAGGCCACGGAACGCTTTATTGGCTCAGGCGGATTACTCGACGTGCAACGTCAGCCGACCCTGCTGTTTAACGGTTATGCGGAACAGGTTGCCTCGATGTATCACGGCATGGATTTACGTAAGTTCTATTAAGGAAGAGGAAACGCCACGATGCGCCGTTTGTCCCCCGCCAATATTACCTGGCTGAAGGTGATTATCTATCTTGCTGCCATTCTGCCTTTCCTCTGGCTGCTGCTTTCTGTCGATCAGGGCTGGTTCAGCGCCGATCCGGCGAAAGATATACAGCACTTTACCGGCAGGATGACGCTGAAATTTTTACTGGTCACCCTGCTGGTCACCCCGGTTGCGCGTTACGGCAAACAACCCTTGCTGATCCGCACCCGCCGTCTGCTCGGTTTGTGGTGTTTTGCCTGGGGCACGCTGCATCTTCTGAGTTATTCGTTCCTCGAACTTGGCGTCAACAATATCCGCCTGCTGGGCAGTGAACTGATTTCCCGGCCCTATCTCACTCTCGGTATCATCAGTTGGATCCTTCTGCTGGCGCTGGCCTGCACCTCGTCGCTGTGGGCACAACGAAAACTGGGCGCTGCATGGCAGAAGTTGCACAACTTTATCTATCTGATCGCCATTCTTGCACCGATCCACTACCTATGGTCGGTGAAAGTGCTATCTCCGCAACCGGTGATCTACGCGACGATCGCCGCCATCCTGCTGGCCCTGCGTTACAAAAAATTCCGCCAGTGGCTGCGATAAGCCGTGGAACTTTTCTGGGTTCTGCCCCTCATAATTTCTGAAAATCAACGCTCTGCTACCGGACGAGGGTTGATTATCTTCGCTGATAAGACCAGTATTTAGCTGCTAATTGCCACGATATCATTATAATGCCCGACCTCATGTTGAGGAGACGGGACGATTTGCCGCGAAACAGGTGACAAATCGGTGACATCAGGGTATTTTCTACAATCTTTGTCTAATTGCCGGAGATAGGCTCACAATGGCGCATAAGTTTGACATTTTGCTACTGAACGGTCCTAACCTGAATTTGTTAGGGACCCGTGAGCCTGACACGTACGGACACACCACGCTCAACGATATTGTTAAAGGTTTGGAAACGCAGGCTGCTGCCGCTGATGTGGCACTGAGCCATCTGCAATCCAATGCAGAACATGTCCTGATTGAACGCATTCATCAGGCACGCGGAAACGTCGATTTTATTTTGATCAATCCCGCGGCCTTTACCCATACCAGCGTGGCACTACGCGATGCATTACTGGGGGTGTCGATTCCGTTTATCGAGATCCATCTGTCGAATGTACATGCGCGCGAAGCTTTCCGGCATCATTCCTATCTTTCCGACATCGCAGTGGGTGTCATCTGCGGACTTGGCGCAGACGGCTACCACTTTGCTTTACAGGCAGCGGTTAATCGCTTGTCTAAAACCCACTAATTTCTACGCAAAAAGAGTACGGAATCACACCCATGGATATTCGTAAAATTAAAAAACTGATCGAACTGGTTGAAGAATCAGGTATTTCTGAACTGGAAATTTCTGAAGGTGAAGAGTCAGTTCGTATCAGCCGTGCTGCACCTGCGCAGGCTTATCCTATGATGCAACAGGCTTATGCTATGCCTGTTCAACAGCAGCCAGGTCTGGCTGCTGCGGTTGCTCCAGCTGCACCTGCTGAAGCCGCTGCTCCGGCTGCAATCAGTGGTCACATCGTTCGCTCCCCGATGGTAGGTACCTTCTACCGCACGCCAAGCCCGGACGCGAAAGCCTTCATCGAAGTGGGTCAGAAAGTGAACGCCGGCGATACCCTGTGTATCGTTGAAGCGATGAAAATGATGAACCAAATCGAAGCAGACAAATCCGGCGTTGTTAAAGCAATTCTGGTAGAAAGCGGCCAACCGGTTGAATTCGACGAGCCGCTGGTCGTCATCGAATAACGAGGCGTACCATGGTAGATAAAATTGTTATCGCGAACCGCGGCGAGATCGCTCTGCGCATTTTGCGTGCCTGTAAAGAAATGGGCATCAAAACCGTTGCTGTGCACTCCACCGCTGACCGTGACCTGAAACACGTGCTGCTGGCAGACGAAACCGTCTGTATCGGCCCGGCACCTTCAGTAAAAAGCTATCTGAACATCCCGGCAATCATCGCTGCGGCGGAAATCACTGGCGCGGTGGCTATCCACCCTGGCTACGGTTTCTTGTCCGAAAACGCAGATTTCGCCGAGCAGGTTGAACGTTCCGGCTTCATCTTCATTGGCCCGAAAGCCGAAACTATCCGCCTGATGGGCGACAAAGTTTCTGCAATCCATGCCATGAAAGCGGCAGGCGTACCTTGTGTACCTGGCTCCGATGGCCCGCTGGGCGACGACATGGATCAAAACCGTGGCTTCGCAAAACGCATCGGCTATCCGGTCATCATCAAAGCCTCTGGCGGCGGCGGTGGTCGTGGTATGCGCGTTGTGCGCAGCGACAAAGATCTCGAGCAGTCCATCAACATGACCCGTGCTGAAGCCAAAGCGGCTTTCAACAACGACATGGTGTACATGGAGAAATACCTCGAAAATCCACGTCACGTGGAAATTCAGGTACTGGCCGATGGTCAGGGCAATGCGGTCTATCTGGCTGAACGTGACTGCTCCATGCAGCGTCGTCACCAGAAAGTCGTTGAAGAAGCGCCAGCACCAGGCATCACTGAAGAACTGCGTCGTTTCATCGGCGAACGTTGTTCAAAAGCCTGTGTGGATATTGGCTACCGTGGCGCGGGTACTTTCGAGTTCCTGTACGAAAACGGCGAGTTCTTCTTCATCGAAATGAACACCCGTATCCAGGTTGAGCATCCGGTTACCGAGATGATCACCGGTGTGGATTTGATCAAAGAGCAGCTGCGCATTGCGTCCGGCCAGCCACTGTCGATCAAACAAAGCGAAGTGAAAGTCAAAGGCCATGCGGTGGAATGCCGTATTAACGCGGAAGATCCAAACACCTTCCTGCCAAGCCCAGGCAAAATCACCCGCTTCCACGCACCTGGCGGCTTCGGTGTTCGTTGGGAATCGCACATTTACGCAGGCTACACTGTGCCTCCGTACTACGATTCCATGATCGGTAAACTGATCACTTACGGTGAAACCCGTGAAGTGGCCATTGCCCGCATGAAAAATGCACTGGCAGAGCTGATCATCGACGGCATCAAAACCAACATTGAACTGCAAATGCGTATTATGGACGACGAGAACTTCCAGCACGGTGGAACCAACATCCACTATCTGGAGAAAAAACTCGGTTTGCAGGAAAAATAAAAAGACCGTACCGTTGCGTACTCTTTTATCAAGGCCGGATATTCCGGCCTTTTTTACGTTTGGGGGGAGAAGAAAATGAGATCTGATAAACGTTTTCTGCAAGCCAACCGGGAAGCCCGCTGGGCATTCGGGCTGACGATTGCTTATCTGCTGGCGTGGAGTTTTGCCGCCTATATTCCTGATGACAAACAGGGCATCACCGGTCTTCCGCACTGGTTTGAAATGGCCTGCCTTCTGGTCCCGCTGATTTTTATCCTGTTGAGCTGGCTGATGGTTCGCGTGATTTACCGCGATATTCCGCTGGAGGATCACCATGCAGACTGAAGTTTTATTACCGCTGATCGCCTATCTGCTGCTGGTCTTCGGGCTTTCGGTATACGCCTATACGCGCCGCCAGCAAGGCAGCTTCCTGACCGAGTATTTCCTCGGTAACCGTTCGATGGGCGGTTTCGTTCTGGCGATGACCCTCACCGCCACGTACATCAGCGCCAGTTCGTTTATCGGCGGTCCCGGCGCGGCGTACAAATTCGGCCTCGGCTGGGTGTTGCTGGCGATGATCCAGCTGCCGGCGGTCTGGCTTTCGCTCGGCGTGTTAGGTAAAAAATTCGCTATTCTGGCACGACGTTACAACGCCGTGACGCTCAACGACATGCTGTTTGCACGCTACCAGAGCCGTCTGCTGGTCTGGCTGGCGAGCCTCAGCCTGCTGGTGGCGTTCCTCGGTGCAATGACCGTGCAATTCATCGGCGGTGCGCGTCTGCTGGAAACGGCGGCCGGTATTCCTTACGACACCGGCTTGCTGATTTTCGGCATCAGTATCGCGCTCTACACGTCATTTGGCGGTTTTCGTGCCAGCGTACTCAACGATGCGATGCAGGGGCTGGTGATGCTGCTGGGCACCATTTTGCTGCTGGTCGCGGTGATCCATGCTGCCGGCGGCCTGCACAGTGCGGTCGATAAACTGCAACAGATCGACCCGAAACTGGTGTCTGTTCACGGAGGAGATGATGTGCTTTCTCTGCCGTTTATGGCGTCATTCTGGATTTTAGTGTGCTTTGGGGTCATTGGTCTGCCGCACACTGCCGTGCGCTGCATCTCTTATAAAGACAGCAAAGCCGTCCACCGCGGTATCGTACTCGGCACCATTGTGGTCGCCGTGCTGATGCTCGGTATGCATCTGGCCGGTGCGCTCGGCCGCGCCGTCCTGCCGGATTTAAAAATTCCGGATCAGGTGATCCCGACTCTGATGATCACCGTGCTGCCGCCTTACGCTGCCGGGATTTTCCTGGCTGCCCCGATGGCCGCCATTATGTCGACCATCAACGCCCAGCTTTTACAGTCCTCGGCGACTATCGTTAAAGATCTGTATCTCGGCGTCAGGCCGGAGCAAATCACCAATGAGCGACGGTTAAAGCGCTTCTCGAGCTGGGCAACGTTTATTCTCGGTTTACTGGTGGTTCTGGCCGCCTGGCGTCCACCGGAAATGATCATCTGGCTTAACCTGCTGGCCTTCGGCGGGCTGGAAGCCGTATTCCTGTGGCCGCTGGTGCTCGGCCTTTACTGGGAGCGGGCGAACGCCACCGGCGCACTGAGCTCAATGATTGTTGGCGCCGTTTGTTATACCCTGCTTGCCAGTATCGACCTGCACATTGCGGGTCTGCATCCGATTGTGCCGTCGCTGTCGCTGAGCCTGCTGGCGTTTTACATCGGCAATAAATTTGGCGTACAGCCACGCGAAACCGAACTCAAGCCGTCCTGACCGGGCGGCACTGATTTAACAGATTGCTAAGAAGAGAATCGCTATGCCTTGGATCCAATTGAAAATTAACACCACCGGTAATGATGCGGAAACGCTGAGCGACGCGCTTATCGAAAGTGGTGCAGTGTCTGTCACGTTCCTTGATACCCATGATAATCCGGTGTTTGAACCCCTGCCGGGCGAAACCCTGCTGTGGGGCGATACCGACGCTATCGGCCTGTATGACGCAGAAACCAACATGGAAGACGTGGTGGCGATGCTGGAGAACGAACCGCTGCTGGGCAAAGGTTTCGTGCACAAAATCGAACAGCTGGAAGACAAAGACTGGGAACGCGAATGGATGGATAACTTCCACCCGATGCGTTTTGGCGAGCGTCTGTGGATTTGCCCGAGCTGGCGCGATGTGCCGGATCCCACCGCCGTCAACGTGATGCTGGATCCGGGTCTGGCATTTGGAACCGGCACCCACCCGACCACCGCCATGTGCCTGCAATGGCTCGACAGCCTCGATCTGACCGACAAAACCGTGATCGACTTTGGTTGCGGCTCCGGCATTCTGGCGATCGCCGCGCTGAAGCTGGGTGCGAAACACGTGGTCGGCATCGACATCGACCCGCAGGCGATTCAGGCCAGCCGTGATAACGCCGAACGTAACGGCGTCTCAGAGCGTCTGTCGCTGTATCTGCCAAAAGACCAGCCCGAGAACCTGTCTGCCGACGTCGTGGTCGCTAACATCCTTGCAGGCCCGCTGCGTGAACTGGCACCGCTGATCAGTGTGCTGCCGGTCGCGGGGGGGCATCTCGGGTTGTCCGGCATTCTGGCGAGCCAGGCGCAAAGCGTGGCCGATGCGTACCAGGACCTGTTCGAACTGGATCCGGTCGCCGAGAAAGAAGAATGGTGCCGCATTACGGGTGTTAAAAAAGCCTGATAAGCATTACCCGCGCTTTCTGATTATGCAGAAAGCGCGGGTTTGCTCCGCACGTCTCGCCTCTGTCATTTTTTCTTTCCAAAAAAGAGTCATTTTCTGACCATCAGGCGATCTGAATCACGGAATTTTGTGGTTGTTGATGCTTAAAACGACGATCAAGCCCTTAGAATCACCTGCTATAACGGGCTGATTTAGAGAGAAATTAGGAATTTATTCAAGCGCACAATTTAACCAAAATGACTTAACCTGATGTAAATACACAATAAAAAACCTCGCCACCCTTCATATTCATCGCGGTTAGGCATTTTCTTATCAAATCGCTCAAAGTTTGGCCTTTCATCTCACATCAAAAATGCGTAATATACGCGCCCTTGCGGACATCAGTATGGTCATTCTAAGTCTATGCGCATCGGACACCACCAGCTTACAAATTGCCTGATTGCGGCCCCTATGGCCGGTATAACAGACCGACCGTTTCGTGCCTTATGTCATGCGATGGGTGCTGGGATGGCTGTATCCGAAATGCTCTCCTCCAATCCGGAGGTGTGGCGGACGGACAAGTCCCGATTGCGTATGGTGCATAACGATGAACCGGGTATCCGAGCCGTGCAAATTGCCGGTTGTGATCCCGAAGATATGGCGGCTGCCGCCCGAATTAATGTGGCGAGCGGTGCGCAGATCATTGACATCAATATGGGCTGCCCGGCCAAGAAAGTGAACCGCAAACTGGCAGGATCTGCGCTCTTGCAGTATCCGGATTTGGTCAAACAGATCCTCACTGCCGTCGTAAACGCGGTAGATGTGCCAGTCACGTTGAAAATTCGTACTGGTTGGGCACCGGAACACCGTAACTGTGTACAAATTGCCCAATTGGCTGAAGACTGTGGAATTCAGGCCCTGACTATTCATGGCCGAACCCGTGCCTGTCTCTTCAATGGAGATGCAGAGTACGACAGTATTCGGACAGTTAAGCAGAGTGTTTCCATTCCGATTATCGCGAATGGCGACATAACTGACCCGCATAAAGCCAGAGCGGTGCTCGACTACACCGGAGCTGATGCTCTGATGATAGGACGTGCCGCTCAGGGGAGACCCTGGATCTTCCGGGAAATCCAGCACTATCTGGACACAGGGGAACTGTTACCGCCACCGCCTTTGGGTGAGGTACAGCGCTTGTTAATAGGGCACGTACGGGAATTGCACGACTTTTACGGTCAAGGCAAGGGATTCCGTATCGCCCGTAAGCATGTTTCATGGTATCTCCAGGAACATGCCCCGAGTGACCAGTTTCGGCGCTCCTTCAACGCCATAGAGGATGCCAGCGAACAGCTGGAGGCGTTGGAAGCATATTTCGAAAATCTTGCGTAACAAAAAAGAGCTGACAGAACTATGTTCGAACAACGCGTGAATTCTGACGTACTGACCGTTTCTACCGTAAACTCACAAGATCAGGTGACTCAAAAGCCTCTGCGTGACTCGGTAAAACAAGCACTTAAGGGCTATTTCGCTCAATTGAATGGTCAGGACGTGAATGACCTGTATGAGTTGGTATTGGCTGAAGTTGAACAGCCACTGTTGGACATGGTGATGCAGTACACCCGTGGCAACCAGACTCGTGCGGCCCTGATGATGGGTATCAACCGCGGTACGCTGCGTAAGAAACTGAAAAAATACGGCATGAACTGATACTAATCAGTCATTGTCTTGAAAAGGCGCTTTTCCGCAAGGAGAGCGCCTTTTTTGTTTATGTGCAATCCGGCAACACACCTTCCTGTAAATCTGCTCAAAACCTAACCCAGATCAAGCCAAATGAGAATAATTCTCTCATTCATTCCGCCATTAGGAATTACTTTAGAGGAACAAAAAAATGTCTCTGGGGAGTGGCAACAATGAAGCAACTTTATATGCGTTTTACCGCCGCGCTGAACAAGCCGGATCTGGCCATTTTGCTGTTACGTATCACCTACGGCCTGCTGATTTTTCACGGCTGGCATAAGTTGCACGACGGTCTGGGTGGCATTCAGGGCATGCTGGCGGGTTATGGTATTCCCGCCTTTGTTGCCTACGGCGTGATCATTGGCGAAGTGATTGCCCCGATCATGATGATCCTCGGCATCTTCACCCGTCTCGCTGCGCTGTCGGCGGCGGCAACCATGGTGGTCGCCTGGCTGATGGTGGGTGTGCACCACACCTTCGCGCTGACGCCGGTCGGTGCCTGGGCGATTGAAGATATTGTTTACTACTTTATGGCCGCCCTCGTTATCGCACTTTACGGCAGTGGCCGTTACTCGGTAATGAGCAATCCGCTCTACCGCTGAAAACGTTTCCGGCATACTTTTTCACCGAAGTATGCCGTTCAAGCCTGGCGGTGTTGAGCCTGTACTCAGAGGTGAAAAACCGCCATTCGTATTGTTTTACATCAGTTGTTTAAAACGTCTAAAAAAGGACGTCGATTTGCCTGTTTATCGGACAATTACCCTCTCCGGAACCGCCAGAGAACATGTTATACTTTCCATCAGAGTCGTATTCGCCCCGCTCATCGCCTACGGACAGCACTCAGCATCGCGATCCCGTCCTCTAAAAAAATGTACTGTCTGTTAGTGTAAAAAATGCGTCAACGGGCGTCGTTTTTTTAAACATTTTCAGACACGTGTTGTCCCACTATTTGCAGGATAATCCGTACCGCGCCGAACTTTTTACTCACGCGTTACCCCGGTTTCTTTATGCAGATGATTAGGCATTTATGACATCTCCACGATTTCGCGCTTCATTTTTACATCCCCGCTACTGGCTGACCTGGTTCGGTCTCGGCGTTCTGTTCCTTCTGGTTCAGCTTCCTTATCCGGTGTTGTACCGTTTAGGTGTCTGGCTTGGCCGCACGTCCATGCGTTTCCTGAAACGCCGTGTGTCGATAACCCGCCGCAATTTACAGCTGTGTTTCCCTGATCTCTCGTCTGAACAGGTTGAAGCCCGGATCGTCAGTAACTTTGAATCTCTTGGCATGGGCTTACTGGAAACCGGCATGGCCTGGTTCTGGTCAGACGCCCGGGTCAAACGCTGGTTCGACGTCAGCGGCCTGCATAACCTTAAAAAAGCGCAGGAAAATAATCAGGGTGTGCTGGTCATCGGCGTGCATTTTATGTCACTGGAACTCGGTGGCCGCGCGATGGGATTATGTCAGCCGATGATGGCGATGTACCGACCGCACAACAACAAAGCGATGGAATTTGTGCAGACCTGGGGTCGCATGCGTTCTAACAAAGCGATGCTGGATCGCAAAGATTTACGCGGCATGGTTCATGCGCTGAAAAAGGGCGAAGCCGTCTGGTTTGCACCAGATCAGGATTACGGCCCGCGCGGCAGCGTTTTTGCGCCGCTGTTTGCCGTCGATGAAGCCGCAACCACCAGCGGAACCTACATGCTGGCAAGACTGGCTAAACCGGCACTGGTCACCGTGGTGCTGGTGCGTAAACCGGCCGCGAAAGGTTATGATCTGGTGATTCAACCGGCATTGCAGGATTACCCGATTGACGATGAAATGGCCGCGGCGGCTTACATGAACCGCGTCATCGAAACAGAAATCATGCGGGCGCCCGATCAGTATTTGTGGCTGCATCGCCGCTTCAAAACCCGCCCGGCGGGCACGCCGTCGCTTTACCGATAGCCTGATATCACATCAAGCCCGATGCCACCGCGTCGGGCTTTTTCATTGACGACTGAACTGAACAACATCCAATAAGAGAGCGGTATTCCTCATGGCGAAAAAACCAGACGCAGCCCCTTCCATCTTTGATCACCTCAAAGATGACGACAGTTTTGATCTCTGGGGGCGCTCCAGCCTCAGTACCGCGCTCAACAAAGCCAAACCTAAAACACCGGACAACGACCAGATCGCTGCCGCGCGTAAACTGATTGCGGGCAGCAAAAACCAGCCTGAATAACCTGTCCGGTTTGCCTGCAAAACCCGCTTCGTGCGGGTTTTTTATTGCCGCGTGATGCAGTGGCTAAACTGCCAACTGTCACAACACTTCCCCGCCTTGATCAATCCCCTGCGCGAAATCCACTCTGCCGACATCTGCCTGTTCTCTTTCCTCCGGAAACGAAACAAAGCGGGTTAGCATTCTGTGCTCTCCACTCCAGTATTGAAATTATCCGCACTGTTTTACGGCAGTCACATTGACCGCGCACTGAAACAGGGCAATACATTTCATAACGCCCATCAATGTTACTGAGCATTTCCCTACTGTGACTAGATTGTTGGACGTTTTTTCGATGTTGGCACTCCCTTTGCAATGACAGGAGCAGAGGGCGACGCCCCAAAACAGACAGGGTGCTCAGGCACTCACACAATAATAATTCTCAGTTTTGTCTCACAGGACGCTTAATGAAAAAAATATTGCTCTCTACGCTGATTGCCGCAGCAAGCTTCGTGACACTGGCTGGTCAGGCTCATGCAGGTACCACTCTGGATGCCGTCAAAAAGAAAGGTTTTGTTCAATGCGGCATCAGTGATGGTTTGCCGGGTTTCTCCTACGCGGATTCCAAAGGCAAATTCACCGGTCTTGACGTTGACGTCTGCCGCGCAGTGGCCGCTGCCGTGTTTGGCGATGCTGAGAAAGTGAAATACACCCCGCTGACCGCGAAAGAGCGTTTTACCGCCCTGCAATCTGGCGAAGTGGATATCTTGTCCCGTAACACCACCTGGACCTCTTCCCGCGACGCGGGCATGGGGATGATCTTCGCGGGCGTCAACTACTACGACGGCATCGGCTTCCTGACACATCAGAAAGCGGGCCTGAAAAGCGCGAAAGAACTCGATGGCGCGACGGTATGTCTGCAAGCCGGTACCGATACTGAGCTGAACGTGGCTGACTACTTCAAAGCCAACAAAATGACTTACACCCCGGTCACCTTCGACCGCTCTGATGAAAGTGCCAAAGCGCTGGACTCAGGCCGCTGCGACACCCTGGCCTCTGACCAGTCTCAGCTCTACGCACTGCGCATCAAACTGGGTAAACCGGATGAGTTCATCGTGCTGCCGGAAGTGATTTCTAAAGAACCTCTGGGCCCGGTTGTTCGCCGTGGTGATGAAGACTGGCTGGCCGTGGTGCGCTGGTCCCTGTTCGCCATGCTGAATGCCGAAGAGATGGGCGTGACATCTGCCAACGTTGAGCAGCTGGCCGCTAACCCGACCACGCCGGACATGAGCAACCTGCTCGGTAAAACCGGGACTTACGGTGCAGATCTGAAAGTGCCTAACGACTGGGTCGTCAAAATCGTCAAACAAGTCGGTAACTACGGCGAAAGCTTTGAACGCAACGTCGGTCAGGGCAGTGAGCTGAAAATCAAACGTGGTCAGAACGCATTGTGGAATAAAGGCGGCATCCAGTACGCACCACCGGTCCGTTAATACCCTTCATCACCAACGTGTTTGAATAATAAAGTGCTTAAGGATGTTGATGCACCGGCCGTTCCCCGGTGCATCACTTCCCGGTGATAGATTGCTAAAGGCCATCCACTATGTCGCAACGCCCAACCGGAAAAGGTTCGTTCTCGCTGACCAATCCAGCCGTACGAGCCTGGATTTACCAAATTTTCGCGGTGGTGTTGCTGGTAGCCTGTCTCGGTTACCTGCTCCACAACACCATTACCAATCTGACTACACGAGGGATCACCTCGGGATTTGCATTTCTTGAAAAAGGTGCCGGTTTCGGCATTGTTCAGCATCTTATTGACTACCAGGAAGGCGACACCTACGCCCGCGTTTTCGTTATCGGCCTGCTCAACACCCTGCTGGTTTCTGCGCTGTGTATCGTGTTCGCATCGATTATCGGGTTTATTATCGGATTAGGCCGTCTCTCTGATAACTGGCTGATCCGTAAAGTCTCGACGGTCTACATCGAGATATTCCGTAACATTCCTCCCCTGCTGCAAATCTTCTTCTGGTACTTCGCCGTCCTGCGTAACCTGCCTGGCCCGCGTCAAAGCCTCAACGCATTTGATCTGGCATTCGTCAGCAACCGTGGTTTGTACCTGCCGTCACCGGAGTTATCGCCGGGCAGTCTGGCCGGTTTTATCGCCCTGCTGCTGGCGGTGTTCGGAATTTTTGCCCTCAGGCGTTACAACCATTTTCGGCAGATCCACACCGGGCGCGTCTGGCGTATCTGGCCGTGGGCAATCCTGATGCTGGTGGTTTTCCCTGCGCTGGCGCACCTGATTTTCGGGCCTGCCGTTCACTGGGATGTGCCTGCACTGCGCGGGTTCAACTTCCGGGGCGGCATGGTGCTGATCCCGGAACTGGCGGCGTTAACGCTGGCGCTGTCGGTGTACACCTCCACGTTTATCGCCGAAGTGATCCGCTCCGGGATTCAGTCGGTTTCGCACGGCCAGCATGAGGCAGCGCGCTCACTCGGGCTGCCGAATCCGGTTACCCTGCGTCAGGTAATTTTACCGCAGGCGATGCGGGTGATTATTCCGCCGCTGACCAGCCAGTATCTGAATATCGTCAAAAACTCCTCTCTGGCCGCCGCGATTGGCTACCCGGATATGGTGTCGCTGTTCGCAGGTACCGTGCTGAACCAGACCGGTCAGGCGATTGAAACCATTGCCATCACCATGTCGGTTTACCTGATCATCAGCCTGCTGATCTCGTTTTTGATGAACATTTACAACCGGCGCATCGCGCTGGTCGAGCGTTAAGGGAAAACCATGACGATGACAACACTTCCTCCGGGAGTCAGAGCCGTGAAGCCCGGTACGCCAGTCGGAACGGCCGTGCTGTGGGCGCGTAAAAATCTGTTCTCCAGCTGGTTTAACAGCCTGCTGACGCTGTTTTGTTTATGGCTGATGTGGCTGGTGATCCCTCCGATGTTGAACTGGGTTATTTTCCAGGCCAACTGGGTTGGCACGGCGCGCACAGACTGCACCAAAGCCGGTGCCTGCTGGGTGTTTATCCATGCCCGTTTCGGCCAGTTTATGTATGGCCTGTATCCGTTTGATCAGCGCTGGCGCATTAACCTCACGCTGATTGTCGGGTTGCTGACGCTGGCACCGATCTTCTTCAAAGCCACACCACGCCGCGGGCGTTACATCGCAGTGTGGATGGTGCTGTTCCCGATCTTCACCTGGTTCATGCTGTACGGCGGATTCTTTGGCCTGACCCGCGTTGAAACCCGCCAGTGGGGCGGCCTGACGCTGACGCTTATCATCGCCGCAGTGGGCATTGCCGGGGCATTACCGCTGGGCATTTTGCTGGCGCTGGCGCGACGTTCGCGTCTGCCTGTCGTGCGGATCCTCTCGGTCATCTTCATCGAATTCTGGCGCGGCGTGCCGCTTATCACCGTGCTGTTTATGTCCTCGGTGATGCTGCCGCTGTTTATGACCGAAGGGACGAGTATCGACAAACTGGTGCGTGCGCTGGTGGGTGTGGTGCTGTTTCAGTCGGCGTATGTGGCGGAAGTGGTGCGCGGTGGCCTGCAGGCGCTGCCGAAAGGCCAGACCGAAGCCGCGGAATCGCTGGCGCTCGGCTACTGGAGAACGCAGGGATTAGTCATTCTGCCGCAGGCGTTGAAAATGGTGATACCGGGTCTGGTCAACACCATCATCGCGCTGTTTAAAGACACCAGTCTGGTGATCATCATCGGCCTGTTTGATTTGTTCAGCAGCGTACAGCAAGCCACCGTCGATCCCGAGTGGCTCGGCATGTCGACCGAAGGCTACGTCTTCGCCGCCGCCGTTTACTGGATTTTCTGTTTTAGCATGTCGCGTTATAGCCAGCATCTGGAAAAACGCTTTCACACCGGACGTTCCGCACACTGAGGTAAACCATGAGCGACCATCACGTCACTGAACAACAAAATATGATGATCACGCTGGAAAACGTGAATAAGTGGTACGGACAGTTCCACGTTTTGAAAGACATTAATCTGAGCGTCAAACCGCGCGAACGCATCGTGCTGTGCGGCCCTTCCGGTTCCGGGAAATCGACCACCATCCGTTGCATCAACCATCTGGAAGAGCATCAGCAAGGGCGCATTGTGGTGGACGGCACCGAGCTGAACGATGATTTGCGTAACATCGAACGGGTGCGCACCGAAGTCGGCATGGTGTTCCAGCATTTTAATCTGTTCCCGCATCTGACCGTGTTGCAAAACTGCACCCTGGCGCCATGCTGGGTGCGCAAGATGCCGAAGAAAGAAGCGGAAGAGCTGGCGATGCATTACCTCAAACGGGTGCGTATCGCCGAGCACGCCAACAAATTTCCGGGGCAGCTTTCCGGCGGACAGCAACAGCGTGTGGCCATCGCCCGTTCGCTGTGCATGAAGCCAAAAATCATGCTCTTCGACGAACCGACCTCCGCGCTGGATCCGGAAATGGTGAAAGAAGTGTTAGACACCATGATCGGGCTGGCGGAAGAAGGGATGACCATGTTGTGTGTGACACATGAAATGGGCTTTGCCCGCACCGTGGCGGACCGGGTGATCTTTATGGATCGCGGAGAGATCGTGGAAGAAGCCCCGCCGCTGGAGTTCTTTGCGAATCCGAAATCGGCGAGGACAAGAGAGTTTCTGTCACAGGTGATTCATTAAACACTGGGCGGTGTTTACGCGCGCCGTTTAACAACAGGATTGTAAAAGTTTCGGTTTCTCAATGGCGGTGATCACTTATCGCACTGCGCCGAAACCGCCCAAAAGGGGAAAGTGCTTTTCCCCTTTTGGATTTCCCCTCGCTTTTTCAACACGCGCTATCGCTCTCAGGCTATGTTTCAGAAACCGCTGCGACAGGCTGGACATCTTGCCGCTGCGCGGTCCCTTCTCTCGGTCTTCGAGCCATACGTCTCGAAGCCGCTCCGTTCAGCAAGATGTCTGAATCGCCCTCAGGATTTTTTAAAAGAACAGAGCGAGGTTGCGAAGTATGGGTCTGAAGCCGCTTTCAAAAATCACGCCGGAGGGAGAGGTGGAAAACCGCGCGTGTTTTTGCGCGGGTTGTAACCCGACGGGAGGGCACCGCGCAGCGGCGGGATTTTGCGGCTATCGCCGGGGCAGCTGAAACATAGCCCGCGAGCGGAGCGCGCAGTTAAAGAGCCGGAGATTCTTAAGAGGCGCGGCGATAGGCGCCTCTTAAGGCCAGTTTGGGTGGCAACCCAAGGTTTTGCGGCTATCGCTGCGGTACCTGAAACATAGCTTGCGAGCGGAGCGCGCAGTTTAAGAGCCGGAGATTCTTAAGAGGCGCGGCGACAGGCGCCTCTTAAGGCCAGTTTGGGTGGCAACCCAAGGTTTTGACCTTAGACTGAAAGTTTCAGATCTTTTTCAAAAGATCATCACCACATCACTCCCCCAATCACCGGCGCCATCACCACCGTCACCACACCCGCCAGCATCATCACCAGACTCGCCACAACGCCCTCTTCGGCACCCAGCTCATACGCTCTGGCCGTACCGGCACCGTGGGAAGCCGCGCCAAACCCGGCACCTTTCGCCAGACCGCTTTTCACCGCCAGACGCAAAAACAACATATCGCCCACTGCCATACCAAATACGCCGGTGATCACCACAAACAGCGCCACCAGATCCGGCTGACCGCCCATTTGCTTCGCCGCCGCCAGCGCGAACGGCGTGGTGATGGAACGTACCGCCAGACTGCGCTGGATCTCTTCCGGCAATGTCAGCATCCGCGCCAGCCAGACGGAACTGCTGACGGCGACGACGATAGCCGTCAGCACGCCCGCGCTCAGCGACATCCAGTGGCGGCGGATCACCTCCATATTCTCGTAAACCGGCACCGCAAACGCGATGGTCGAAGGCCCGAGCAGCCACAGCAGCCAGTGGGTTTCGCCGATGTAATCCTGATACGACGTGTGCGTGATAACCAGCAGAACCACCAGCACAATCGGCGTGAACACCAGCGGCATCAGCAGCAACGTGCGGCGCTGGCGATAGAGTTTTTTGTTGGCGTAATACAGCCCGAGCGTGATGACAAAACAGATTATGCTGATGAGCAGATCAGTCACGGGGTGCCTTCCTCGCCGCCAGACGTTGTTCCAGCCGGTAAACCCGGTCTACCACTAATGCCGTTGCGGCAAGCGTCAGTACCGTGCTGACACCAATCACCAGAAAGATTTTCCAGCCTTCGATCATCAGCAGCTGCGCGTAGTTCACCACCGCCACCACGGCGGGCACGAAAAACAGCAGCATCTCCGCCAGCAGCCAGCGGGAACCGGCTTTCACCCAGTTCAGGGGCAATACGCGAAACATAATCAGCAATAAAAGCATCAGCATCCCGACAATATTGGCGGGCAGCGGCAGGTGCAGCGCGGTAACGAGACGATCGGCGATCACAAATAACACCGCGTACAACACCACCTGAACGGGGATTTGACAGCGGGTCAGCAGGGACGGCGCTTTAGTGCGCAACGCCAGCAACATGGGAAAGACCTCGGAAGGCGAAAAAAGGGAAGAAATGAAGTATACGCTGGCAGGAAACCGGTAAAGAAATGAATTAAAATCATAAAAATGATTCCAAACCGGAATACTCAATGATGGACGTCCGTACGCTACGTTATTTCGTCGAAGTGGTTCGCCAGCAGAGCTTCACCCGCGCGGCAGAGAAGCTGTTCGTCACCCAGCCGACCATCAGCAAAATGTTGCGTCATCTGGAGGAAGAGCTGGAATGCACGCTGATTGTCCGCGAAGGACGGCGTTTACGCCTGACTGACAGCGGCCAGGCGTTGTATCAGCGCGGGCTGAATATCCTCGAAGAATTCCGTCAGCTGGAAGCGGAACTCGAAGACATTAACTCGCTGAAATCCGGCCATTTGCGCCTGGGCATTCCGCCCATGGTCGGCACACAAATCGCCCCGCTGATCGGCACCTTCCGCCAGCAGTATCCGGGCATTGAACTGATCATCTCCGAGTTCGGCGGCCTGACGGTGCAACAGGCGGTGATCTCCGGTGAGCTGGATCTGGCGCTCACCGCCCTGCCCGCCGACGCCGTGCCCTCCATCGCTTCACTGCTGCTGTTCAGCCATCCGCTCTGCGTGGTGGTGCCGCGCACGGCGCACTGGGAGAACCGTACCCATATTGCCCTCAGTGAGCTGGCAGATGAAAGCATCCTGATTTACAACGAAGATTTTGCCCTGTACCGCCAGCTGATGGACGCCTTCACCGCGCAGGGTTTCATCCCGAAAATTGCTGCCCGCAGCGGACAATGGGATTTCCTGGCCGCAATGGTACAAACCGGCATGGGCGTGGCGATCCTGCCGGAACCCATCTGCCAGCGGCTGGATAAAAACGCGCTGATATGGCTGCCGCTGGCGCCCCTGATGCCGTGGCAACTGGGGCTCATCTGGCATGACGGCAGCTATCTTTCTCACAGCGCGCAGGCGTGGATCACGCTGTGCCGCGATCACTGGAAATAGCGGGAAATAGCAGGCAATAAAAAACCGCGTGCCCCTTTCAGCGCACGCGGTTTTTTTCATTTCTGACCGAAACTACACCTCTTTTTCGACCAGAAGCGCCTCAAGTAAATCGAGATCATGCAGCAGTTTTTGCAGCGTCTCATTACTGATTTTCTGCGTGGCGCGCAGATGATAAAGCTCACCGCGTTCAGCACGCAGCGCGGTCAGACGGAAGCGACGCTCAAGGTTTTCCAGCTTCAGCGCGGTTTCCATATCATCACGGTTGGCCGTTCTTCGCCGCAATGTCCCGATCACCCGCGAACTGATTTCCTTCAGCGTCTGTTCATCGATGTTCTCTTCGGTATCCGCCGCCAGACGTTCTTCCATCTTGTGCAGACTTTCGATCGCCACTTCCGCTGCGATGGATTTCGCCATGCGCTCTTCTTCACGGTAGGTCGAGCCATCGGCCACCACGACGCCTTTCAGCAGGAACGGCAACGCAATCACGCCCGCAATCAGCGAGAACAGAATGACGCCGGTCGCCAGGAACACCAGCTGATAACGCGACGGGAACGCCGAGCCATCGGCCAGGAACAGCGGAATTGACAGCACACCGGCCAGCGTAATCGCCCCGCGCACACCGGCAAACGACGCCACCCACAGCTCACGCGTACTGTAGCTGCCAAACAGCAGCGGTTTCTTTTTCAGGAAACGGTTGCTGAAATTCTTCATCACCCACAGCCAGACGAAACGCAGGATCAGCAGCGCAAAATAGATAATCCCAACGTCAGCAAACAGATGCCAGGTCACGATGGACGGATCGTGCGTCGCCTGATCGATAGAATTTTCCAGAATGCCCGGTAATTGCAGGCCCAGCATGATGAACACCATGCCGTTGAACACAAACTCAAGCATCGCCCAGACGCTGTTGGCGCGCAGACGCATCGCCAGCGGCGCATTACGGATAATCCCGGACTGGCTGATGGTCATACCGGCGGCGACGGCGGCCAGAATGCCTGACACACCAATGTGTTCTGCGATCAGATACGAGGCGAACGGCAGCAACAGCAGGAAAACGATTTGCGTCGCCGGATCATCACCACTCCAGCGGCTCATGATGCGCAGTGATTTACTGTACAGCCAGGTGACCGCGACACCGGCCATCAGGCCGCCAATGGCGACTTTCAGGAACTCAACGCTGGCACCGCCGACGGTAAAGATCATCGTGCCCATCGCCACGGCGATAGCGAACTTCAACGACACCAGACCGGACGCATCATTCATCAGCGCCTCACCTTCCAGCACGCTCATGATCGACTTCGGAATACGGCCCTTGCCGACGATACCGCCCAACGCCACGGCATCGGTCGGGGAAAGCACCGCAGCCAGCGCAAACGCCGCGACCAGCGGGATATCCGGCACCATCATATAAATCAGGTAGCCAATGCCGACGACGGTGAGTAACACCAGCACCAGCGCCAGCCCAAGTATTTCGCGCCCGTGGTGGAGGAATTCACGGGTCGGGGTTTTCCAGCCATCGGCAAAAAGCAGGGGTGGAATAAAGAGGACGAGAAACAGCTCGGGGTCGAAATCCACGTGCAAACCAAAATTCGGCCAGGCCAGCAAGGCACCGACGGCAATCTGCATTAATGGAAGAGGAACCTGAAACGGCAACATTCTGGTAACGACACCGGAGAGCGACACCACCAGAATCAAAATCAGAATGGTAAAGAATATTTCCATGCTTTCCTTAGACTCTTGTTTTTATGATTTCAATCAGACGGGGTCTGACACATACAGGGGGAATAGTAGATCAAAAAAAACGTATTTTTAAATCAGAGCGTGCTTAAACCCGTTTTTAAACCCAGGTCGTGGTCGCGGGAAAGATAAAAGACAATCGGCCCCTGAATTTAAGATCCAGCGAGCGGAGCGCTTGTTGAAAAAGCGAGGAGGGATCCAAAGGAGGAAAAGCACTTTCCTCCTTTGGGCGGTTTCGGCGCAGCGCGTTAAGCGATTACCGCACGTGAGAAACCGAAATTTTCCGGTCGGCCTGGCATCAAATCGCCCATCCGCCCGCATAAAACACCACCAGCGCCACGGCGATAATCACCGTGCCCGCGTTCAGTTTGCGCCATTCGCCGGAGAAAATACGGCCAATCACCAGCGAGCTGAAACCGAGCATGATGCCGGTGACGATGTTGCAGGTCAGCACGATAAACACCGCACACAGCAGCCCCGCCATGGCATCAACGAAGTCGTTGAAATCCAGTTTGTTTACGTTGCTCAGCATCAGCAGACCGACATACATCAGCGCAGGGGCGGTGGCGTAAGCCGGCACCAGATAAGAAAGCGGAGACAGGAACAACATCAGCAGGAAGAGCACGCCGACGACCGTGGCCGTCAGGCCGGTTTTACCGCCTGCCGCCGTACCCGCTGCTGATTCGATATACACCGCCGCAGGCGATGCACCGACCAGCGAGGCAAAAATACTGCTCACGGAGTCAGCCGTCAGGGCTTTACCGCCGCTGATGATCTGGCCTTTTTCATCCAGCAGATTCGCCTGACCGGCCACCGCACGGATGGTACCGGTGGCGTCAAACACCGCCGTCATCACCAGCGCCAGAACGCTTGGCAATACCGCCGCTTTCAGTGCGCCCATAATGTCGAGATCGAAAATGACAGATTTGCCATCCGCGCCCGCCAGAGAAGGCATCGCGAACAGCCCCTGATATTTCACTGCCGGATCGAAAATCAGACCGATAACGGAAATCAGGATAATCACCAGAAGAATACCGCCCGGAACGCGCAGCTTCTCCAGACCAAAAATCACCGCCAGACCGAGCAACGTCATCACCACCGGGAACGACGTGAACGCGCCGAGCGCAACAGGCAAACCGTCCAGCGGGTTTTTGACCACCAGACCGACACCGTTAGCCGCAATCAGCAGCAGGAATAAACCAATGCCGATGCCGGTACCGTGCGCAACGCCCATGGGCAGGTTGCGCAAAATCCACGAACGGATCCCGGTGACCGAGATAATCGTGAACAACACGCCCATCAGGAACACCGCACCCAGCGCAACCGGTACGCTGATATGCTGACCAAGTACCAGACTGAACGCGGTAAACGCCGTCAGAGAAATGGCGCAACCAATCGCCAGCGGCAGATTTGCCCACAGCCCCATCAGCAGGGAACCGAAACCGGCCACCAGACAGGTCGCGACAAACACCGCGCTCGGAGAGAAGCCCGCTTTGCCGAGCATTGACGGCACCACAATCACCGAATACACCATCGCCAGGAACGTCGTTAACCCGGCGATCACTTCCTGACGCACATGGCTGCCACGCGCACTGATTTTGAAATAAGCATCAAGCGGGCCCTTTGGCGCAACAGCGCGGCCCGTTTGAGGTTGTTGACTCGACATGGAAAATCCTCTGGATGTCTTTACTGATTAGCCTGCGTGGTCATTATGAAACCGTTTCTTCACGTTCGCTTCCTTACCTGATGCACGAAATACCGGCAAAACCGGCGTCACGTGTGCAGGGCAAACGTTTAACTCACATCGCGTATGGCGGGACTAAAATTTAGCGCAAACGATTATCCGGCCTCTTATACCCTCTTTTCAACTCTGTTTGCCGACAATTTACCGTTGTCCGGTCAAGAAAAACGCGAATTTGCTGCAAATTTGTCCCGATGGCGGTTTGCTGAACGATATCGGTTGCGCACGCGATGACAGCAACGCAAAAAAGGCGGGGACGGCGGGTGAAAAACGTGGCGGCGTCAGAAATAAAAATCAGCACTGAAACACAGGAGATAAATCAGGAACGGGCGGGCAAACGTTGAAAATAAAATATCATGACAGTTATTAAGGGTTATTTATTTAAAGGCGTTCATCACATAAATATGTCACGCACGAACGCCCGGAAAATAAAAACAACGCGGCACAAAGACACCTCAGCCTGAAATAAACTTAACGCATTATGGTGAATGGCCCTCCATTTTCCAGGGCTTTCTGATAAGCCGGTCGCGCCGTGACATTGGATAACCAGGCATTAAGACGGGGATATTTTCCCAACCCTGCGCGCGCATTAATGGCTTCTACCGGGAAACTCATCTGGATGTCAGCCGCGCTGAACTGATAACCGGCGAAATAAGGGTGGACGGCCAGATGCTGCTCGAGGAAATCCATGTGGGTGGTCAGCTGTTTATCGATGTAATTTTTCTGCACGCCCTGCCCGATGGCACCGGCAATCGGACGGATCAACCACGGCATCGGCGGTTTGCCTAAGCGCCCGAAAATCAGTTTCATGACCAGCAGCGGCATCAGTGATCCTTCGGCGTAATGCATCCAGTAACGGTACTGCTGACGCTCGGCCAGAGCCGATGGCTTCAGCACCCCTTCGGCGTCATAGGTTTCCTGTAAGTATTCAATGATGGCGCCGGACTCGGCAAGGATCAGCCCGTTATCTTCCAGCACCGGCGCTTTTCCCAAAGGATGCACTTTCTTCAAAGACGCGGGCGCCAGCATGGTCGATTTATCCCGCTGATAACGCTGAATTTCATAAGGGACGCTCACTTCTTCAAGCATCCACAAAATTCGCTGTGAACGTGAATTATCTAAATGATGTACTTTAATCATGAATCTGTTCCATCCCGTGACGTTTAATTATTTGTTAACTATAGACAAGACTTTGGTTCTCTGTTTATCACGCTTTAAAAAAACCTTGCATTCATCAGGTGTAATTTTGCATGCGTTTTTTTTATTTGATTAAAACCACTTACAGATTAATCTTAATTACGCGAAAACAGATTTTCGTGACTTCATTCGCCTTTAATAACTCGTGATGCGATTAACGCCGAATATAAAAACAGCCCGTCTCATTGACCCCTGCTTGTGTGGAGCCTTACATGTTTTCCAGTAATTACAACAATGTGCTGGTGATGTTTTCATTCATTGTTGCAATGCTTGCCTCTTATACCGCGCTGGATATGGCCGGGCGGGTCGCGACCACTCAGGGAAAGGCCTCCCGTCTCTGGTTAACCGGTGGCGCAATCGCCATGGGGATCGGCGTCTGGTCGATGCATTTCATCGGAATGCTGGCATTCAACTCAACGGTATCAATGGGTTATGACCCGCTGATCACCTTACTCTCCATGCTTATCGCCATTATTTCCTCCGCCTTTGCGCTGTGGCTGGTGTGCCTGCCGCAGTTACCGATGATGCGTTTATTGGCCGGTTCACTGCTGATGGGCGGCGGGATTGCCGCGATGCATTACACCGGCATGGCCGCGATGCGCATGATGCCGCCTGTTATCTACAGCGTGCCGTGGGTGATGGTGTCCGTACTGGTGGCCGTGGTGGCGTCGGGTGCGGCGCTGTGGATGGCCTTCCATTTACGTCAGCAGTCGCCTAACGTGCGTCTGTTGCGCATCAGCGCCGCCGTGATCATGGGCACCGCCATTGTCGGCATGCATTACACCGGCATGGCCGCCGCCACGTTCCCGCCGATGAGCCACAGCATGGCCGCTAACAGCGGCGTGGATAACAACTGGCTGGCGCTGCTGGTCATTGTGGTGACGCTGGCGATCCTGGCGATTACGCTGATTATCTCGGTGCTCGATGGCCGTATGCAGGCGCGCACGTCGGTGCTCGCGTCTTCCCTGGCGCAGGCCAATCGCGAGCTGACCCAGTTAGCCCTGCATGACAACCTGACCAAGTTGCCCAACCGTCTGCTGCTGGAAGATCGTCTCGGTCAGGCCGTGCAGAAAGCCACGCGGGGAGAATCCGAATTTGCGGTGTTGTTTATCGATCTCGACGGGTTCAAGGCGGTCAATGACGCTTTTGGCCATCACATTGGCGATCAGCTGCTGGTGTCGGTGACCGAGCGGCTGCTGTCGCATTTACGCGCGTCGGATACGCTGGCACGGCTGGGCGGCGATGAGTTTGTCCTGCTGACAGAAATCACCGAGCCGACCGATGCCTCACAGCTGGCGGATAAACTGGTGCACCTGATTGCCCGCCCGTTCCACGTTTCGCGTTACGAACTGCTGGTATCCGCCAGTATTGGTATTGCCGTGTATCCTGGCGACGGCGAGAACGAACGCGAACTGATGCTTAACGCCGATGCGGCGATGTATCACACCAAAAACTCCGGCCGCAACGGCCACAGTTTCTTCCAGCCTTCAATGAACGCCAATGCGCAAAATCAGTTGCAGATGCTTAACGATTTGCGTCTGGCGATCGAGCATCACGAATTACGTCTGCATTATCAGCCGAAATTTATCGCGCCTTACGGGCCGGTCAGCGGCTTTGAAGCCCTGCTGCGCTGGGAGCGCGAAGGTAAAACCCTCAGCCCGGACGTGTTCCTGCCACTGGCGGAGAAAACCGGTCTGATCATTCCTATCGGCGAATGGGTGTTGAATGAAGCCTGCCGCCAGTTACGTGAATGGCACATCGCCGGGCACACCACCTGGACGGTGGCGGTAAACCTTTCCGCGCTGCAATTCGAGCAGGCGAATCTGGTGGAAATGGTCATCGATACCGTTGAACGCCACCACATTCCGCCGGAAATGCTGACGCTGGAAGTCACCGAAACCACCGCGATGCGCAACCCGGACGTCAGCGTGGCGATACTCGAGCGTCTGACAAAATACGGTGTCAAAGCCTCGATTGATGATTTCGGCACCGGCTACTCCAGCCTGCTCTATCTCAAGCGTTTACCCGCCAGCGAGCTGAAAATCGACGGCGCATTTATCAACGATCTGATCGCCGGAAGCGAAGATGCCAGCATCGTGTCTGCCATTATTGCCCTCGGCCAGACGCTGAATCTGAAGGTGGTGGCCGAAGGCGTGGAAACCACCCAGCAACAGGATTTCCTCACCCAGCTGGGGTGTGACACCTTGCAGGGCTATCTGCTCGGGCGGCCAATGACCCCGGAGCAAATCGCCCGGCACCCGGATTCGGCCTGGGAACCTCAGCTCACCATCACGCAACAGCCCTGACAGCGGCTGACATCAGACCGCAGCCGTGCGGAAGAACCGCACGGCATTGCGCAACTCGACACTCTGCTCCGTCAGCGATTGCGCCGCCGCGGCGGCCTGCTCCACCAGCGCGGCGTTTTGCTGCGTCACCCGGTCCATCTGATCCACCGCAATGCCCACCTCATGAATGCCGGTATGCTGCTCGGTGCTGGCAGTCGAAATTTCACTGACAATTCCCGCCACCTTATTCACTGAATTCACGATGTCGTTCATCGCCTGACTCGCGCGGTCAGCCTGCTGCGAACCTTCGGCAATTTTAGAGACGGTGCCGTGGATCAGATTTTTAATTTCTTTCGCCGCCTGCCCGCTTTTCTGCGCCAGAACGCGCACTTCGCTGGCCACCACCGCAAAACCTTTGCCCTGTGTGCCGGCGCGTGCCGCTTCTACCGCCGCATTCAGCGCGAGGAGATTGGTCTGGAAGGCAATACCTTCTATCACGCTGATAATATTGATGATTTCTTTTGAACTGCCGGAAACATCCCGCATGTGCAGTTGCATGCCGCTGACGATCGACCCGCCCTGCGAGGCGGTTTCTGACGTCGCGTGTGCCAGCTGGCTGGCCTCGCGGGCGTTCTCCGCATTCTGGCTGACGGTGGTGGTCAGGTTTTGCATGTTGGCGCTGGTCTGCACCAGTGAGGCCGCCTGCTCTTCGGTTCGCTGCGATAAATCAATGTTGCCCTGCGCAATCTCGCTGGCGGCATGATTGATGGACTCGCTGCCGTTCATGATCTGATGGATTGTCTGGTTCAGTTGCTGATTCATGCGGCTCAGCGACGCCAGTAAACTGCCGCTGTCGCCGGGCCGCAGGACGATCTCCGTCGACAGATTTCCCGCCGCAATCTCCTGCATGATCGCCGCCGCGTACGCCGGTTCGCCGCCCAGCTGCCGGTTGAGATTTCGCGCCAGCAAGAGCGCCATCGCCACGGACAGCAGCAGCGCAAACACCACCAGCACCAGGAACAGCACGCTGGCAGAGTGGTAATGGCTGCGCGCCTGTGCCGCCGCGTGCTCACTGTTGCTGACTTCGTCTTTAACCAGCGTGGCGAGATCGGCCATCAGCTGTGTGCGGTATTTTCGTGAGTTATCGCCGCTGATTTGCGTGGCCTGCGCCACATCATTGCGATCCATCGCTTCAATGACCTGATCGTTCGCCAGCGAAAAGCGCTGAAAGTTATCGACGATTTGCTTAAACAGCGCCGACTGGCTGCCGCCGCTGTTCAGATTCTGATAGGCATGTTCCGCGGCTTTAAAGTTAGCCACCGCCTGCATGATTTCCACCCGGTGACCGTCGCGCGGCGCGCCCTGCGGTGAAGCGATGTATTGCACTTGTTGCAGACGCAGCTCGGCCAGCGTGCCGCGCATCACCAGCGGGTACTGAACGCCCGGCAGCCGGTACGCACGGTAATCTTCAATCTGCTGATTAATATTTTTCAGCTGCCAGGCAGAGGTCGCGGCCAAAATCAGCATCAGGGAAAGAACAAGGGCAAACGCCCCCATCAGGCGGGCAAGCACGGAAAGTTGGGTTAATTTATTCATCAGGACACAGCAAAGTGAGTGACAGGAGTCAGAGATAACGGCATAACCCTGAGGAACTTTATGGTGAAATGAAACAATATTTCATTTTGTTAAATGCTGTTCTTTATCGTGTAATCAGAGGGTTACCTGAAGAATTCAGGATGTTACTTCAGGCAGGAAAAAACAGGATGCCGCCCGCATTTCCCGCCAGGCTCCCGAAATGGCCGGGAGCAGCGAGTTGGTGGGCAAGGAGGCGTTAACGTGGCGCAAAATCCGGCCACAGCGGCTCAACGGCGGCCATCAGTGACGGCGTGCCGGTGGCGACCGACATGTGCCGGTAGTTTTCATTTCCGGCCGTACCGGCGAAATGGACAACGGTATCCAGCCCGGCTTCCTGACACAGCACAACGCCTCCCGCGATATCCCACAGCGTGGTGCGACGTTGCAGGTGCCCGTCGATAATGCCTTTGGCGGCGAACACCATGCCGATCGTGGTACAGCGGTAACAATGTACTGACCACTCAGCGGCCCGCAGGCCGCGATAAAACGCCGAGGCTTCATCCAGCTTGTCATCGGAGCTGTCGCCGAGCGACACAATCTGCACATCCCCAAAGCGGTCGTCACGTTGAAAGCGCTTGCCGTTAAGGAACAGACCTTTACCCGATTCTGCGGCAAACAGATCGTTGAGCACCGGCAGCGCAATCACGCCGAGGGTCGGTTTTTTGTTTTCCACCAGCCCGAGCGAGACGCCCCACAGCGGCGAACCGCGCAGGAAATTCGACGTGCCGTCGATAGGGTCAATCACCCAGCAGGCGGCGTCCGTCAGCACGCCACCCATCTCTTCACCGATGATCGCATCCTGCGGAAAATGCTGTGCCAGCTGCGCACGGATAAACTGCTCCACTGCCACATCGGCTTCTGAAACGAAATCCTGCGGGCGCTTGCTGCTGACTTCAATGCTGTCGCGACGGTTGAAAAAACCCAGCGCCAGTTCGGCAGCCTGAGCGGCAATAGAGCTGGCAATCGCCAGTTTGGCGGAAAGCGTGATCGTCATTGGTTACCTCTGTTTTTAAGCCAGCGCACCAGTTGCCCGACATGGTCGGTCTGAAACGCCCGGACGCCGGCATCCACCAGCACACCCCATACACCGTCGGGATCCACCGCAGCGCGGCTGTCACAGTAATCCAGCGAATGGGAGACATCCAGCGTATTGACCCACAACCGGACGCCGAGGCGTTTAAGTTGCTCACGGGCGGCGATCACGTCGGCCAGATCGGTAAAGTTCAGTTCAATCATCTGCGCACCGAACTGCGCGATTTTGCGCAAATCGTCCGAAAACTTGCCCGGACGGGCGTGCATGATCGGCATATAAGGGATACGCGCATCGGTCACTTTCAGCGGAAAACGCTGGGTTTTCAGATCGATTTTGCTTTTAAGCAGCACGCCGTCGGCCATGTTCATGCTGAGGATCAGCGCCACGATGCGGTCGAAATCCCGCGCATACTTGATGTCCACATTCACCACGATGCGCCCGCGGGCTTCTTCGAGTAACTCTTCCAGCAAAGGAACGCGTTCGCTGGTGAGCACCATGCCTTCGCGTCCGTCAGCGGCCTTCAGCCTCGCGCGGCGAACGGCTGCCAGCGACATGGTCGCCACCTCGCCCTGATAATCACAGGTACGGTCAAGATGCGCATCGTGGATCACCACCACCTGCGAATCGGCGGTGGTTTGCGCGTCAATCTCGATAATATCTGCGCCCTGATGAATCGCCTCATGCAGCGCAGCAAGTGAATTTTCGGGGGTAGTTTGCCATACGCCACGGTGGGCAATAACCAGTACATCCGGGTTCTCCGGAGAAATCAAAGATCGGGTTAACGCTTTCATCATCACTCCTGACATCGGGAAAAAATCACCGGCTATTGTTTGGCTGCAATCGACGTTTCGAACCGGCGCAGCAGCAGATTTCCGCGGGTCACCATGTTATCGAGCGAGGCTTTAGAGGTTTCCTGACCGTTCCAGACTTTCTCCAGCTCCTCGTCCATGATGGTGCGCACCTGAGACATATTGCCCAGCCGCAGCCCTTTGGTGAACGGCAGCGGCGGCTTGTTGATCATCTGTTTCATCGCGATATCGGCCCCCGGATGGGTCTGATAAAAACCTTGTTCGCGGGTCAGCGTGTAGGCTGCGTTGGTGATCGGCAGATAACCGGTTTTCTGATGCCATTCGGCGGCGATGTCCGGCTCAACCAGGAAGTGCAGGAACTCAGCCACGCCCTTGTAGGTTTCCGGCGTTTTGCCTTTGAATACCCACAGACTCGCGCCGCCGATAAAGGCATTTTGCGGTGCGCCCGGCGCGCCATCCTGATAAGGCATCATGCCGACGCCCACATCGAATTTTGCGTACTGACGGATCCTGTTCAGCGAGCCCGACGAGGTGGTCAGGATGCCGCAATCACCGCTGTAGAATTTGGTGGTGGCATCGTCGTTACGGCCATAGAACGAGAAATCCCCTTTCTTGTGCATCTCATTGAGCTGCGTAATGTGTGCCGTCTGCAACGGGCCGTTAAAGTTGAGCACGGCATCGGTACCGTCGAAGCCGTTGTTGCGCGTCGCCACCGGTAAACCGTTCCATGCGCTGAAGCCTTCGATCTGGATCCAACCCTGCTGACCGGCATTGGTGTAACCACATGTCATGCCCGCCGCGCGCAGTGCCGCGGCGTCCGCCGCCAGCGCATTCCAGGTTTTTGGCGGCTCGTCGGGATCCAGCCCGGCTTTTTTAAACGCGTCTTTGTTGTAATACAGCACCGGCGTCGAGCTGTTGAACGGCTGCGAGATCAGATGCCCGGTTTTGCTGTCGCTGTAATAGGCCGCCACGGAAGGCACAAAGGCGCTTTCGTCGTTAGGGATGCCCGCATCCTTAAACACCTGCGCCACAGGCACCACGGCGTTGCTGGCCATCATGTTCGGCGTGCCCACTTCATACACCTGCAAAATATCCGGCGCGTTACCGTTGCGGTACGCCGAGACGCCTGCGGCCAGCCCCAGCTCATAATTGCCTTTGTAGACCGGCACCACGCGGTATTGCGGATGAGTTTGGTTAAAACGGTCAGCCAGCGCGCTGACCTCTTTACCTAAATCACCGTCCATGGAATGCCAGAAAGTCAGCGTCGTTTGCGCCTGTGCGCCAAAGGCCATTACCGCCAGCGCACTCATCAGCGTGGCGCGCATTACAGGGTTTTTCATGATCGCTCCGGTTGAAAAGCTTAACAATTATCCGGCGGTAACCTTGGCACGCGTGTATGACAATTCAGGGAGGAAATCATGAACAAACGGTGACATGCCCCGCATGAGCTCAGCCAAAAACCGTTGCCCGACGCGGGATTGTCGCCGGTCATATTCATCTCGCCCTTAACGCTATATAATCCTATGCATAACGAAATCAGAGGATCCCGCCGTGCGTTCATGTTCATCCACCGTCCTTCTCGGACTTGTTCTGAGCTTTTCCGTCCCTTCCGCTTTTGCTTCCCGCCTGATAACCGACCAGCTGGGCCGGCAGGTGACCCTGCCTGACAAGGTTGATCGCGTGGTGGTGCTGCAACATCAGACCCTGAATCTGCTGGTACAGCTCGACGCCACCCGCAACATCGTCGGTGTGCTCAATAACTGGCAACAGCAGCTCGGCAGCGGTTATGTGCGGCTCGCGCCTTCACTGGTGAACACGCCGGTGGTCGGCGATCTGACCAGCGTCAATCTGGAAAGCGTGGTCGCGCTGCATCCGCAGGTGGTGTTCGTCACTAACTATGCGCCGCAGGAAATGATCGACCAGATAAGTCAGACCGGTATCGCCGTGGTGGCGGTGTCGCTGCGTGACGATCCGAAAGGCGAAGAACACAAAATGAACCCGGCGCTGCCGGATGAAGACCGGGCGTATACCGAAGGGCTGAAAAAAGGCATTACGCTTATCGGCGACGTGATGAACCGCCAGAAACAGGCGCAGGCATTGATCGACTATACTTTTTCTCAGCGTCAGCTCACCGGCGAACGGCTGAAAAACATTGCGCCGGCGCAGCGTATCCGCACGTATATGGCCAATCCTGACCTGACCACTTACGGATCCGGTAAATATACCGGGCTGATGATGGCGCGTGCCGGTGCCATGAACGTGGCGGCCGCGACGGTGAAAGGTTACAAACAGGTGTCGCTGGAACAGGTCATCGCCTGGGATCCGCAGGTGATCTTCGTGCAGGATCGTTACCCGGAAGTGGTCGGGCAGATCAACCACGATCCGAACTGGCAGAGCATCGATGCAGTGAAAAACCACCGCGTATACCTGATGCCGGAATACGCCAAAGCCTGGGGCTACCCGATGCCTGAAGCGATGGCGATCGGTGAATTGTGGATGGCGAAAAAGCTGTATCCGCAAAAATTTGCTGACATCGACATGCAGAAACAGGCAGATGCTTACTATCAGCGCTTCTACCGGACGGATTTCAAACCCGCCGCAGAAGCCCCGCACGCGGGGAAATAATGCTCTTCTCCGTGTCGTACATGCTGTTGAAATGACTGCGTTTCAACGACTGTTTTGAAGCAATGTGACAAGGAGATCTGATGACAAAATCGATCAAAGTGCTCGCCGCGGGCAGTCTGCGGCGGGCGTGGGCGCCACTGTGTGAGGCGTTTCAGGCAGAAACGGGCATCCGCGTGGTCACCGAATTCGGCCCTGCCGGGCTGCTGCGTGAACGGATCGAAAAAGGTGAAAAACCCGATCTGTTCGCCTCTGCCAACACCGCGCACCCGCTGGCGCTGCAACAGCACGGCAAAGCGCTGGGCGTGCAGACCTTTTGCGGCAACAGCCTGTGCGTCACCGCGCGTAAGATGCCGGAACTGGAGAAGCTTAACTGGCTGAGCGTACTGCTCGATCCGCGTTTTCGCCTGGCGACATCGACGCCGCAAAGCGATCCTTCCGGTGATTACACCTGGCAAATGTTCGAACTGATTGAACGACGTCATCCCGATTCCGGCGCGGTGCTGCGCAATAAAGCGTTGCGTCTGGTGGGCGGCGAGAAGTCGGCGAAAGTGCCGGAGGGGAAACTGGCGGCAGAATGGTTGATTTGCACCGGGCAGGCCGACGTCTTTATCGGCTACACCAGTTACGCCACCCTGCTGCGGGAAAATGATGAGCTGGAGGTGTTTAATATTCCTGCGGATTACAACGTGCGCGCCAGCTATGCGCTCGCCACCTGTACGGAGAAAGCGAAACCGCTGGCGGAGTTTATCCTGTCAGAAACCGGCCAGCATATTTTGCAGAACGCCGGTTTTTGCGGGAAGCATTCGGTGATGCCGGACTGATGACGGCTTAGTGGTCTAGATCGCGTTCTTTCATTGCCCGCTGACGATCGTAGTATTCATCTTCGGCGGCAATGATCTCATCGAGCAGTGAATCCACATCGGCTTTATGCGTATCTTCGGCGAAGTGCCCGGTAAGAAGGGTTTCCGGCGTCAGTTTGCCATCTTCATACAACGCCCAGATTTCTTTCGCGTAGCGGGTCGTCTGCAACTGCGGCGCAAAGCGGCTGTAGTATTCGGTCATGTTATTCACATCGCGTTCAAACATGGACTCGGCGTGGTTATTCGCCGCGGCATCCACGGCCTGCGGCAGGTCGATAATCACCGGCCCCTCGGCATCCATCAGCACGTTAAACTCTGACAAATCTCCGTGAACGATACCCGCACACAACATCCGCACGATATTGCGGATCATCGTCTCGAAATCCGCCACGGCTTCTTCTTCCGTCAGGATCACATCACTCAGACGTGGCGCTACCACGCCATCGCCGTCGGTGATGAGCTCCATCAGCAGCACGCCATCCAGACAAATATAGGGCTGCGGTACGCGCACACCGGCATTCGCCAGACGGAACAACGCATCGACTTCCGCCGTCTGCCAGGATTCTTCCTGCTGCTTGCGGCCAAACTTCGAGCCTTTTTGCATCGCACGGGCGTTGCGGCTGTTACGGACTTTTCGGCCTTCCTGATACTGAACGGCCTGCTTGAAACTACGCTGCGTAGCTTCTTTGTACACCTTGGCGCAACGGATCTCTTCACCGCATAAAACAGTGTAAACGTCGGCTTCTTTGCCACTTTTCAGTCGACGGACCACATCGTCTATCAGGCCGTCATCCACCAGAGGTTGGATTCTATTTGGGATTTTCATGCAGCCTTGTACCTTATTTCAGCGCGTGAGGGAATGACCTGCGCAATATTCCCTGCATTACACACCAGACACGCCGTTCGCGTCATCCTCGTTATCGCTCCGGAGCAGTCCAAAGACAGACCCCCCTAAACATGAGTAGTTTAACGTAGTGACAGCATGGTGGATACTTTCTGCACGTATCTTCTCGCTATTATGCGTAAAAATGGCCCCCTGCGCGCCCTGTTGCCCCTCCGGTTTATTCGCTGTTAATTTGGCTTAAATAACGAGAAGAGAGAACGAGTGTATTATTAAGATGTTTCCCGGTGTAACCAACGAATGCCATATATTTAGTTTTTCATTAAAATGAACTTTCCTGATTTTTTAAGCTTTTCGTGCTGTTTAACTGCCGTTTAATTAGCGCAAAAAATGGTATACGTTCTGTTTACAGTCCGGGTGATACTGTCTCAATACTTTCCCGTTGCAGGTCTTAATAATGAACAGTATTTTAATTACCGGTGCCACTGGTTTTGTCGGCGGTGCAGTTGTTGAATATCTTTTACGTCAAAAATTAACGGCGAAGAGCCAGTTATTGTTATTAGTCAGAGCCGACGATAATGCGACGGGACTCGCCAGAATCATCGATAATTTAAAGAAATTTGAATTAAGCGACGAACTGCTTTCTGCCTTAACTGAACAGTCTATTTTAACCGGCGATCTGGCCGAACCCGAAAGCTTTATTCACGACCCGCGTTTAGATCAGGTCACTCACGTGATCAACTGTGCGGCGATTGCCTCGTTCGGAAATAATCCGGCCATGTGGCGTGTCAATGTCGAAGGCTCTCTGGTGTTCGCCAAACGCATGGCGCAGGTGAAAGGCTTGCAGCGTTTCGTTCACGTCGGCACGGCGATGGCCTCCATGCCGGACAAAGACAGCGTGTTCTATGAAGGAATGCCGGACAACGAGCACAACGAAGACCTGGTGCAGTACACCATTTCCAAGCGCGCTATCGAAAATCTGGTGCGTTCAGAGTGCCCGACACTGCCGTTTGTGGTGGCACGTCCGTCGATTATCGTCGGTCACACCCAGTACGGTTGCCAGCCGTCGAGCAGCATTTTCTGGGTCTTTATGATGGCCATCAAGCTGAAGAAATTCACCTGTAACCTCGACGATGAAGTCGATGTTATTCCTGTCGATTATTGCGCCATGGTGCTGGTGAAATTATGCCTGGCCGCCGAACTGAGCCACAGCTTCTATCATATTTCGTCCGGCGCGGAAATGTGTACACCGTTCCATGAAATAGATACCTCGGTGGCAAAAGCCAATAATACTTCGCGTATTATTAATGAATACGAGCAGATCAGTTATCAGGAATTCACCGGCATTCGCAAACAATTTAAAGATGTTTTAGGGCCGTGTAATGACAAAATTATTTTACGTGCCATTAAATTGTACGGCGGATTCGCGCAGTTAAACGTGAAGTTTGATAATTCCCGGTTGATGGATATGGGCATTCCTAAACCGGCGGCATTTAAGAGTTATATTGATAAGTGTGTTTTCTCGACGCATGGTCAGACAATTCCTGAACTCATGAGAGTCGATTTTAAATAAACCGATGCGTCTGTTGAAAAATAGAGAAGGTTTAGAATAACAGGACGCGGCACAGGACATTGCCGCGTCTTTTTTTATTTTCAGCCAGGCATGCGCATCAGACCATGCCGTTGCGACCAAACAGCCGGTAACCTTCGCGCTGATTCAACCGATCGTAATACGCCGAGACGGCAGGCAGTGCCGGGCGCGACATCGGCGTCATCGACCAGCGGTTAACGGCAAGCCCCAGCACAATATCGGCCAAGGTAAAATTATCGCCCAGCACATAGTCGCCGCTGCGCTGAAGCTGCTCTTCCAGCATCTGCATATGACGGTTCCATTCGCTGACACCGGCATCAATCAGCGCCGGATCGGTGTGCTGAGGGCTGTTGCGCGCCAGTGCCGGAAACGCATATCGCCATGAATTATTCAGCTCACCCGCCTGCCAGTCCATCCACTGTTCGGTCAGCGCACGCCGTTTCGGATCCGATGACAGCAGGTCTTCCCGCCCTTCCTTCGCCGCCAGATATCGGCAAATGACGTTGGATTCCCACAATACGAATTCGCCATCGAGCACCACCGGCACCATGGCATTCGGATTCAGCGCCCTGAATTGTGGCGTCTGCACAGACTGAAAACCTGAACCAAACTGTTCCTGCTCAAATTCCAGCCCCAGCTCGTGGCAGGTCCATAACACCTTACGCACATTGATCGACGTCGATTTACCCAGAATCTTCAGCATGACTTCCCCTGACAAAATGGAACAACCGGAATAACCATCAGGCTTTGGGCTGACGGAGAAAAATCCGCGTTGCCGAGCCGTGATAGGTGGTGTCGGTGTGCGCCACAAATCCGCACTTTTCCGCCAGCCGGACTGACGCCTGATGCTCCGGCGCAATAATGCAGCATAGCTGACGATCGAGGTTTTCATCGGCCCATGACAGTACCGCCCTGGCCGCTTCGACAGCATAGCCTTTGCCGTGAAACTGCGGTGCCACCACCCAGCCCATTTCCGCCATGCCGTTGAGCGATGGCGTCATCTCCCGCTGATAATCCGCCAGACCAATTTCACCGGCGAACGCCCCTTCTTTACCGTTGTGTTTTTCAAACACAATCCAGTAACCAAAGCCCAGCATCTGCCAGTGGCCGGGATAGCGCAGTAACCGGCTCCAGCTGGCTTCGCGGCTGGACGGCGTGCCGCCAATGTATTTCACCACGGCAGGATCCGCCCACTGCGCGGCAATAGCATCAAAATCATCAATGCGATGACCACGTAAAATCAGACGTTCGGTTTCAATAACAGGCGCTTGGGCGTGCATGGTTGCTCCTCATTTCTCAGAATGACCATCACGTTAGCATTGAAGTTGAAAAGACGGGAAGTGCGGGCGGAGAAAGAAATTAAGATCCGCTGCGCAGTGCGCTCGGCGTGATACCGCGCACGGATTTGAAGCGGTGGCTGAAGTGGCTGGCGGAGCTGAAACCACATTCCAACGCGATGGCGGTGATCTCCATGCCGGTGCTTTTCAGCAGATGTTCGGCGCGGATCAGACGGGCGTTCATCACGTACTGATGCGGCGCCATGCCCATACTTTGTTTGAACATGCGGGCGAAATGAAACTCGCTCAGTTCAGCCAGAAGCGCCAGTTCCGGCAGCATCAGGGGTTGCGCAAGGTGAGCGTGAATATAGTCTTTTACCCGGTTCAGAATATGCGGTGCCAGTCCGCCGCGCACCGTCGGCAACGCCCATTGCAGATGAGTGTAGTTCTTCACCAGATGCGCCATCAGCAGATTTGCCGCACTGCTCAGCATCAGCTGATTACTGTTTTCCTGCCACTGGCTGCTGAGCAAAAAGTGGCGATAGAGCAGCGTGATCTGCGGATCTTCTTCGAACGTGCGTTCTTCCATCTGAATCGCTGCCGGGCTGCGATCCCAGGTTTGCTCCACCAGATGACGCAGATGCTCATCAGAGCAATACACATGCACGAATGACAAATCATCGCGCACATCCCAGCTCGACATGCTGTTTTTTGGCATCAGACAAAAGCGGTCCGGGCCGCCGCCGTTGCGCCAGCCACCACGGGTTTTGTGATAACACTCGTAGCCGTCGGCGACGTACAGACTCAGCGTATGGTGATCCGGGCTTTCCTGGGTCACGGTGTCATTTTTATTCGACCAGGCCGCCAGCTGAATACCTGAACTCAGCTCCACACTGTCGTGCAGAACCGCTTTGTGCTTACGCAGCGTGTCGAAAGCCTGATAAACCTTGGTCATGACCTGCACCCGGAGGAAAAAGAAGAGGCCCAGTTTACGGGTTTTGACGGCATGAGAGCCAGATATTGCCACGCCGGCGCACAAAGAAATGCGCAAGAATATGCAACTCAACCGCAAGCCGTTGAAAGCCAACGTCACCGGATTACCGCACACTTCCCTCAGACCATTATTTTTCAATGAGAGAAGTCGATGAACGCACTGCTTTATATTTCGGTGATTATTATCTGGGGCACCACCTGGTTTGCGATTTACCTGCAACAGGGCGATGTGCCGGTGACGGTGTCGATCTTTTACCGTTTCCTGCTGGCGGCGGTGATTATGCTGGTGGCGCTGCTGGCGGCCCGTCGCCTGCGCAGGCTCGCCCTGAAAGATCATCTTTTTTGCATCGTGCAGGGCTGCTGCGTCTTTTGCTTCAATTTTTACTGCTTCTATCACGCAGCGGCTTACATCACCAGCGGGCTGGAATCGGTGATTTTCTCGATGGCCGTGCTGTTCAACGCGTTCAACGGCATGGTGTTTTTCCGCCAGAAACTGGCACCGGCGGTTATTCCGGCGGCCCTCCTCGGGCTGGCGGGGATCATCACCCTGTTCTGGCACGATCTCAGCGCCGCCCACATTGCACCGGAACTGCTCAAAGGCATTGGCCTGAGCCTGCTCGGTACCTACGGTTTCTCGCTCGGCAATATGATCAGCGCCCGTCATCAGCGCCGGGGGCTGGACGTTCTGTCCACCAACACCTACGCGATGTTCTACGGCACAGCGGTGATGGGCGCACTGAGCGTGTTTCAGGGTGCCTCTTTCGCCATCGATCTGACGCCGCAATACCTCGGTTCGCTGGTCTACCTGTCAGTATTCGGCTCCGTGCTGGCCTTCGGCATTTACTTCACGCTGGTCGGACGCATTGGCGCCAGCCAGGCAGCCTACAGCACGCTGCTGTTCCCGCTGGTCGCCCTGACCGTTTCCACTTTGTACGAAGGGTATCAGTGGCACATCAACGCCGTCATCGGGCTGGCGCTGATCCTGCTCGGTAATCTGGTGATGTTCTGCCGCCCGGCATGGCTGGAGATGTTCAGGCGCAAGGCGGTGGTGTCGCTTTAAATCAGCCCAATAAACTCTCCCCGCCAATCCGCGGAATGATGCGCGCGAGCACGTCGTTAAAACCCGTAGCAGTATTCCTGATCCGGGTTTTGCGATCTGTATTCCGGCGATTCTCTCCTCTTTAAGCGGGGAGGTTAGATAATCCCGCCATTCGCCCTCAGCGTCTGGCCGTTTACCCAGGCGCCATCGGGGCCGGCGAGGAACGCCACCACGGAGGCGATATCTTCCGGCTGGCCGAGGCGTTCGAGCGGTGAGGTTTTGGCGAGGGTTTCCACCAGTTGCTCAGATTTGCCGTTGAGGAACAAATCCGTGGCCGTCGGGCCGGGAGCCACGGTATTCACGGTGATCTGGCGTCCGCGCATTTCTTTGGTCAGCACGCGGCTTAGCGCCTCGACGGCCGCTTTGGTTGCGGCATACACGCCGTACGTCGGCTGGTATAACCCGACAACGGTCGATGAGAAGTTGATGATGCGCCCGCCGTTGTGCAGGTGTTTCGCCGCTTCGCGCAGGGTGTTGAAGGTGCCTTTCAGGTTAATGTCGATGAGGCGATCGAATGCGGCATCGTCGGTGTCGGCGATGGCAGAAAGCGTCATGATCCCGGCGTTGTTCACCAGCACATCCACGCCGCCAAATGCCTGTTGCGCACTGGCAAACATCCGGCTGACCGCCGCCGCGTCGCTGACATCGGCCTGCGCGCTGATAGCCCGGCCACCTGCCTTTTCGATTTTACTGACGACTGCATCAGCCTCTGCCGCACCGCGCGCATAGTTCACGATCACGGTGAAACCGTCCCGCGCCAGACGCTGTGCGATAGCCGCGCCGATGCCACGGGATGCGCCGGTAACCAGCGCCACTTTTTGTTTGGATGACGTCATGATGTGTTTCCTTTTTGAGTGATTCGGATTCGTTGTCGCTGAGGAAAGAGTAGCCGATTGACGCTGCCGGATAATTCCCTGATATTCGTTATCACTATCCGGAAAAGGCGAACAATCATCATGGATAAACTCGACAGCATGGCGTTGTTCACCCGCGTGGTGGAACTGCGGAGTTTCACGCAGGCCGCGCAGGCGCTGAACCTGAAACGCTCGACGGTGACTGACGCCATTAAACAGCTGGAAACGCGGCTCAACATCCGGCTTTTACAGCGCACCACCCGCCACGTCAGCCCGACGCTGGATGGCGAAGCCTATTACCAGCGCTGTCTGCGCATTCTGGCAGAGGTGGAAGATGCCGAAATGGCCTTCGCAGGGGCGCAGCCGAAAGGGCTGTTGCGGGTGGATGTGCACGGCACGCTGGCGCGGCATTTCGTGTTGCCCGGCCTGCCGGATTTTCTGGCGCAATATCCTGATATTGAGTTTTACCTGAGCGAGGGCGACCGGCTGGTGGATCTGGTGCGCGAAGGCATCGACTGCGTGATCCGCGCCGGTGAGCTGAAAGACAGCGATATGGTGGCGCGCCCGCTCGGCACGCTGCCGGAAATCACCTGCGCCAGCCCGGACTATCTGCAACGGTTCGGCACGCCAGACACACCGGACGATCTCACCGGACACCGGATGATTGGCTACCGCTCCAGTGCGACCGGCGGGCTGTTGCCGCTGGTTTTTCAGGTTCAGGGCAAAACCCGTGAAATTCTGCTGCCGACACCATTTTCCGTCAACGGTGCGGAGAGCATGAAAGAAGCCGCACGGCGCGGAATGGGCATTATTCAGGTGCCAAAATACGCGCTGACTGACGATCTCGCGCAGGGAAAACTGGTGCAGATCCTGGCCGGTTTTCCGGTGGGTGCGATGCCGGTGGCTTTGCTTTATCCCCGCAACCGCCAGCTTTCGCCACGCGTGCGGGTATTCATTGACTGGATGGTCAAAGAGTTTGCGCGGCGCGATCCGCATCTGACATAGTAGATTTCTCAGGTCTGAACCCGCTACGTTGAAAGGCTAAAAATCAGGAGACGCCGATGACCCAACCTGCTGTATTGCTGCATATTGGCCGCGAAGAAACGCGGGTTACCGTCCGGCATGAAGATATCGACGAGAAAATATTGCCGCTGACACTGGGCTCACAGCTGACTTCCGTCGGCTATTTTCGTCATACGCCGCCAACGCCGGATGAAATGGAAAACGCCATTATGGTGGTCGAGGATGAAATCATCCGCATCCGCCACGATATCCCGCCGGGCGCACAATTGTTCAGTACCGACAATGATATTCGCGCACTGGCACGCATTGCAGGCGTTGCTGAAAATGAAGTGATGACGCTGTCTCTCGAGGCCGTGGAGCGCACGTTCGACCGGCTGGCATTGGTGATCAACGGACGTCCTGCGCAGTTCGAGGGCATACCCGATGGCAATGATTTCGCCGCCACTCTGCTGATTTTGCGCGAGTTTATGCATCATCTGCAATTTGCGGATATCGTGCTGAAAGGGGCGAAGTTTGAGATGTTGTGATAACAGTAACAGCCCCTCACGGGGCTGTTGAAAAGACCGTCAGGCCAGTGTTCATCGGTTTTTCAGCGCGCTCGGATCAGACTCCAGCAGCACCAGACTGCTGAGATCTGGCTGGTTTTGCTGACGCATATAATCTTCAAAGGAGATGCGCGGATGGTTGCTCTCCCAGTCTGATTGCAGCTTGCCGAGCAGATCAGTGGTTTTCGAGGTGTCCACCGGCGTGGTGGTGTCTGACTCCAGCCATCCTTTCACATATTTTTGGATATGCGTGGAAGTACTGGCGCGCTGATCCACCGACGCACTCACCAGAGCCCCCTTCTGATACTGGATATTGGTGGTGCTCTCGGCCTTGTCATCAATCTGATAATACAGATAATTTTGCGAGTTTCTGTCGGTCGTCAGGTTGAGCTGTAAACCCGACGTCAGCGCTTTGTGGTAGCTGGCGACCAGATGTGACTGCTGCTTCTGTGAAATATGCCGATCCTGCGTGCCCGTACCGGTAATACTGCTCGACTGCGACACCTGATAAGAGAAGGTGTCCACCTCGTCCGGGCGCATCGGATTGGTTTTATCCACCGGCGTCTGCGAGACAGAGGCCGTGAAGTCTGCCAGACCGGATACCATGTTTTTATCGGTCCGGGTCAGCGAGAAATACACCGGTTCTCTGGCGCTGCTTTTGTGCGTGGTCGCGCTCTCGCCATAATTCGAGTTCAGTGCCGTAAACGCATCCCTGAACATGGTCATCAGCGCATCGTCCGCGTTACCCCGGCTTCCCGCATTGTCGAACTGTTTCAGATACTGGTTCAGCGCCTGCGTCTGCTGACTTTCCGTACCCAACAGGGCGCGCTTACTCATGTCCACGCTGATATTCACGGTGCCGTCGATCCCGGTGGATTTCACCGAGCGGGTACTGGCGTCAGCGTGAAAATCCAGCGTCCGGGTATTTTCAGTGCCCAGACTGGCGTGCAAATCCACCGACGTCAGCACCGAGGTATCAAACTTTGTCAGTCCGCTCAGATCGAGCTTCGGCGGCTGCGCCGTCAGGCCATCAATCGCTTTCTGAAAACCTTCCGCCATGTTCGCCAGCGCCTTGCGGTCGGCATCGCTCAGCGTGCCTTTGCTGACATTCACCTGCACGCCGAGCCCGTCATCATCACTGCCGAGCGTGATCTCCACCAGCGCGCCGCTGGCGGTTTTAATACTCAGGCTGATCTGATTGTCGGCTTTGGTGTGGAGTTGGGTTTGGGCGGCGACGTTACCCGCAGAACTGGCGGACTGAGCGGAAGTCTGCTTCATCACCGATTGCGAATAACTGCCGCTGTCGGTGGTAAAGCGTTCAAGCAGGGCGGCACCGAGTCCGGAAAAACGCGCCGCATTACCGGCGTTACTGAAATTCGAGGCGAGCTTTGAAGACATCAGGTCGCTGGAAGAACGTTCCCAGACCAGTGCCGGTTTGGTGATGTTGTAGACCGGCGACGTGGCATCGGTCTGGCCGATCATTACCGCGGCGGATTGCGCCGTTGTCGCTTGCTGCTGACTGGCCGACGGAGACACCGTGGCCGTCGTTTTGGTGGCGGTAAGCAGCGTATTAAGCGCCTGATTACCTGTCGCAGAGATAACTGTCATCCTGATGAGTCCCTATGTTTTTGCGTCATAGCGCCAGTGGATACCTTGATCCTTCTGATGTTATTTTCGGCAAAAACACAGGAAACTTTAAGGAGTTGTAAAAACTTATTTCCTGCGCAATACAGGTTATTCCAGCGGGCCGCCCAGAATGGTTTCGCACATGCCGGAGAGAATGCGCTCGCCGGTTTCGGTTTTCAGATCTTCGTACCATTGTTCGGTGACGGCCATCTCTTTGCCGTGGGTCACGTCGCAGCGTTTGCGGGCTTTCAGCACCAGATCTTTCACGCGGTACGCGCGTTTTTCCTGATAACGCAGCAGCGCATCTTCAATGCCTAACGAATTGGTTTGCAACATATTCGCCAGTACCACGGCGTCTTCCATCGCTGCGCAACCGCCCTGCCCGATATCCGGCGTGGTGCTGTGGCCGGAATCGCCGAGCAGCGCAATTCGCCCTTTCACCAGTTGCATAAACGGGTCGATGTCGTGGATTTCGACGCGGTTAGTCGTCTGCGGGTCAATCTGGCGGATCAGCTTCTGCACCGGTTCCGCCCAGCCTGTAAAATAGCCCTGTAAATCGTCGCGTACGGTGGTGCGATCCTGCGGTAAACCTTTCGGCAGCGGCACGTCAAAGAAGAAGTAGAAACGGTTGCCGCTCACCGGCATCAGGGAAACGCGTTTGCCTTCGCCGACAAACGTCGTCCACTGATCGGCAGGGGCGATGCTTTCGTCGATTTCCACCAGACCGTTCCAGTTAACGTAACCGGCGTAGCGGCGCTCTGTGGCGTAGCCCAAAACATGCTGGCGGATAATGGAATGGGTGCCGTCGGCGGCGATCAGTAAATCGCCGGTGGCAGATGTGCCGTCATCAAACCAGGCGGTGACGCTGTCGGCGGATTCCTCAACGTGCGTCACCCGCTTGCCAAACTGCACCCGATCGCGGCCATATGTGTCGAGCAACATCGCCTGAAGTTCCGCGCGTGCCACCGGATAAGGCTGCTCGCCAACGCTCTGAATCAGCGGATCCATACTGAATCGCGTCATGGTCTGGCCTTGCTGATATTCTTTGTAGGCCATAAAACGCATGTTACCGCCAAGCTCGCGCAGCGCGTCTTTCATGCCGAGATAGTTCAGGCACTTTACGCCGTTGGGCCAGATGGAAATCGCCGCGCCGACCGGTTTGATCTCTTTCACCGCCTCAAAGACCGCCGTCTCGATCCCAAAACGCTTCAGCGCAATCGCCGCACACGTACCGCCAATACCGCCACCAATCACGATCGCTTTCATATATTTCTCCTTGAAGTCTCTCAAGGAAAAAGCAATTTCTGTACCAGAAAGACAATTTGCCGCCGAAGCCTTGTATACAATCTTAAGTGAAATCAGAAACTGCCGGAGTGCGGGAGTGATGCCCTAAAACAAGGCGTCCTTTTGGAGCAGGAGGCACGAAACCACCGCGCAATGAGCCAGTCTGGTGCGGCGGCGTGAAGGTTGATACTCTCCCCGGTATTCAAATTTCAAATACCACAACCATAAGTAGTGATGAAATGAATCGCTATCCCATGTTCAGCCCGCAGCAGTTACTCAGTTTTGTCGCCGTGTGTGAAACCGGCAGTTTTACCCGCGCCGCCGACCGCGTTCATCTGTCGCAATCGACGGTCAGCCAGCAAATCCGTCGCCTGGAAGAGGCGTTAGCGAAACCGCTGCTGGAACGCACTTCCCATCAGGTTCAGCTCACCGAAGAGGGCGAACGTCTGCTCGGCTATGCCCGGCGGATCATCGCGCTCAACGGTGAAGCACACGATGCGCTGAGCGACCAGTGGCCGGACGGCGTGGTGCGACTCGGCGTACCGGAAGATTTTGCGGCAGCGACCACCTCCCTGCTGGCGCAGTTTTGCCGCGCCCATCCGCATATCCGCCTCGACGTCACCAGCGGCCTGAGCCACGAACTGCGCCGCGCCTGGCAGCAGGACATGCTGGACATCATTCTGGTGAAACAGCTGACCGGCGAAAAAGCCAATGCCTCACGCCCCGAGCCGATGCTGTGGCTCGACAGCGCCGAGTATCCGGCATTTGAGCGCAATCCGGTGCCGCTGGTGCTGTTTCCGCTCAATGCGCTGTATCGCGAAGAACTGTGTCAGGCGCTCGATGCCCTCGGGCGCAGCTGGCGCATCAGTTACAGCAGCGCCAGCCTCGCCGCGCTGGTGGCCGCCAGCGCCGCCGGACTGGGCGTCACCTTATTGCCCGCCAGTTGCCGCCTGCCGGCGCACCGGGTTTTGGGCACCGAAAGCGGATTACCGCAAGTGGATAACGTCGAACTGGCGCTGTTTTACCGCCCCGATGCCACGCCTGCGCAAATCGCACTGGCCGGAAAATTAAAGGATTTTTGTCAGCTCAGTTAGCCATTAGGTTTCCCACTGGCTGGCAGTGGGAAAAATCGCAGCCGGAACCGGCGATATCTTTTAGGGTGAAAGGGAAACAGCATCCTCCCGCATCATGATTAAGGAATTCGACGTGCAAAATCCTCAGCAACAAAGCCGCAGACACTTTCTCTCTCATAGCGCCAAAATCACCGCGACCGGCGCACTGCTGACCGCAGGCATGGCCTCCGGCATCGCATCAGCAGCGCCGTTTAAAGCAGGCGCGATGGATGAAAAATGTGACGATGCCAGCCAGATCAACGCGATTACTGCGCCGCACTATCAGCTGCGCAATGTGCGGCTGGAAGAGGGTTTTGAGCGCGAAGGCGAGACAGTCATTGCCACCAAAACCGGCCTGTACAATCTGGACATCAACAACGGCAAAATCGTGGCGATCCAGCCTGCAAAAGAGGCACCGGTCAGCACCTTACCTGCCTTTGATGCGCGGGGATTACTCCTGCTGCCCGCCACGCGCGACATGCATATTCACCTCGACAAGACCTTTTACGGCGGCAAGTGGGAAGCGCCGCGCCCGCGTAAAGGCAAAACCATCATGGACATGATTGCCCGCGAACAGGTGCTGATCCCGCAACTGTTGCCGACCTCGGTGGAACACGCAGAGGCGATCATCGGCCTGCTGCATTCCAAAGGCACCACCGTGGCGCGCAGCCACTGCAATATCGACCCGGTGAGCGGCCTGAAAAGCCTTGAGCATCTGAAAATCGCGCTGGAAAAACATCAGCAGGATTTCAGTTGTGAAATTGTGGCATTTCCGCAGCACGGTCTACTGCATTCGAAAGTCGACGGGCTGATGCGCGAAGCGATGCAAATGGGCGTGCAGTACGTCGGCGGGCTGGACCCGACGAATGTAGACGGCGCGATGGAAAAATCCCTCGATGCGATGTTCCAGATTGCGCTGGATACAAACAAAGGCGTGGATATTCATCTGCATGAAACCACGCCTGCCGGGATTGCGGCGGTGAAATACATGATTCAGACCGTGAAGAAAAACCCGCAACTGAAAGGCAAAGTGACGCTCAGCCACGGTTTCGCCCTGGCGATGATGCAGGGTGCGGAACTGGAAGGCGTGATCGCCGGGCTTTCCGAGCAGCAGTTCACCGTCGCCTCCACCATTCCGCTCGGCAAACTGAACATGCCCCTGCCGCAGCTCAGCCAGAACGGCGTATTCGTGATGACCGGCACCGACAGCGTGATCGACCACTGGTCGCCGTTCGGCACCGGCAGCATGCTGGAAAAAGCCAGCCTGTACGCCCAGCTCTACGGCAACTCCGACGAATTCGGCCTGACGCGTTCCCTCGCCATCGCCACCGGCAACGTCCTGCCGCTCGACGACAGCGGCAACCGCCAGTGGCCCGCGGTGAACGATAACGCCGAAATGATCCTGGTCGACGCCAGCTGCTCCGCCGAAGCGGTAGCCAGGGTGTCCGAGGTGAAAGCGACGTTCCATCAGGGACGGCTGGTGTTCGGGGCTGTGGGGAAAGTTTGAAGGATGAGAGATTCCTGAATGCCGGACAACAAAAAGCCCCTTTCGGGGCTTTTTCATTTCTGACATGGATGCCCGAAGGCAGGTATCAGAACGGGATATCGTCGTCGAAATCCATTGGGGGTTCATTGTTCTGTGCTGGCGCGTTGTTTTGCGCAGCCGGACGAGCCTGCTGGCCGCCGCTGAACTGGTTGCCGCCTTGTGGCTGCTGAGGCTGACCCCAACCGCCTTGCTGACCGCCTGACTGGCCGCCTGCTGCCTGGCCGCCGCCTGCTGGTGCGCCGCCGCCGGTACGGCCGCCGAGCATCTGCATGGTGCCGCCCACGTTAACGACAACTTCGGTGGTGTATTTTTCAACGCCAGCCTGATCGGTCCATTTACGGGTTTGCAGTGCACCTTCGATGTAAACCTGAGAACCTTTTTTCAGGTATTCACCGGCAACTTCCGCCAGTTTGCCGAACAACACAACGCGGTGCCATTCGGTTTTTTCTTTCTGCTCGCCGGTGGCTTTGTCACGCCAGCTTTCGGAGGTCGCCAGTGTCATGTTGGCCACTGCGCCGCCGTTTGGCATGTAGCGGATTTCCGGATCTTGTCCGAGATTACCGACGAGTATTACTTTGTTTACGCCTCTGCTGGCCATGTGGATTCTCCTGATGATGTATGTCGTGGCTGAAACCACAGTTTGAGATGTGAAAGACTCACTTTGTATCATTATAACCACAAAACGCCGCCGTCATAACCACAAAACGTAGCCCCAGTCCAATGGATGTCATTCGCTGGAAGATTCCTTCCAGATTGTTCAGCAAACGTTCCGCTGTTACATCGAGTACTGGATATACATTCAGGTTTCGGGGTGGCATAGACTGTGATTTGTGTCATAATTGCGCGTTACGTTCTTCTCTGTGCCTGACTCGCTGACCGGCGCGATGCTCCATTTTCCGCAGGTCACCGGCACGGTGAGCTATCACGTTAATCCGGGAATGATGAATGGATAAGATCGAAGTTCGGGGCGCACGTACCCATAATCTCAAGAATATCAACCTGATTATCCCGCGCGACAAACTGATTGTTGTCACCGGCTTATCGGGTTCAGGCAAGTCCTCTCTGGCGTTCGATACGCTGTACGCCGAAGGCCAGCGTCGTTACGTTGAGTCGCTGTCAGCCTATGCTCGTCAATTTTTATCCTTAATGGAAAAACCGGACGTCGACCACATTGAAGGTCTGTCTCCGGCGATTTCGATTGAGCAAAAATCCACATCGCATAACCCGCGTTCTACCGTCGGCACCATCACGGAAATTCACGATTATCTGCGCCTGCTGTTTGCCCGCGTGGGTGAGCCGCGCTGCCCGGATCATAATGTGACGCTGTCAGCACAGACCGTCAGCCAGATGGTGGATAACGTCCTCGCACAGCCGGAAGGTCAGCGCCTGATGCTGCTCGCCACGATCATTAAAGATCGCAAAGGCGAGCACACTAAAACGCTGGAAAACCTGGCGTCGCAGGGTTACATCCGTGCGCGTATCGACGGCGAGGTCTGCGATCTGTCCGATCCGCCGAAGCTGGAATTGCAGAAAAAGCACACCATCGAAGTCGTGGTTGACCGTTTCAAAGTCCGTGAGGATTTACAGCAGCGTCTGGCGGAATCGTTTGAAACCGCGCTTGAGCTTTCCGGCGGTACCGCCGTGGTCGCCGACATGGATGACCCGAAAGCGGAAGAAATGCTGTTCTCGGCGAACTTTGCCTGCCCGATTTGTGGTTACAGCATGAGCGAGCTCGAACCGCGCATGTTCTCGTTCAACAACCCGGCCGGTGCCTGCCAGACCTGTGACGGCCTGGGCGTTCAGCAGTTCTTCGATCCGGACCGCGTGGTGCAAAACCCTGAGCTTTCACTGGCAGGCGGCGCCATCCGTGGCTGGGATCGCCGTAACTTCTATTACTTCCAGATGCTGCGCTCTCTCGGCGAGCATTATGATTTTGATGTGGAAGCGCCGTACAACGACCTGAGCAGCGATGTGCAACATGCCATTCTGCATGGTTCCGGCAAAACGACCATTGAATTCAAATACATTAACGATCGCGGTGACACGTCGATTCGTCGTCATCCGTTTGAAGGCGTGCTGCACAACATGGAGCGCCGTTATAAAGAAACGGAATCCAGCGCGGTGCGTGAAGAGCTGTCGAAATACATCAGCAACCGTTCGTGCGCATCCTGTAAAGGCACCCGCCTGCGGGAAGAAGCGCGTAACGTATTTGTGGAAGAAACGACCTTGCCGCAAATCTCTGATTTCAGCATCGGTCATGCGATGGATTTCTTCCGCAATATGAAACTCAGCGGCCAGCGTGCGCAGATAGCCGAGAAAGTGCTGAAAGAGATTGGCGATCGCCTGAAATTCCTGGTGAACGTCGGCCTGAATTACCTTTCGCTGTCCCGTTCTGCGGAAACGTTGTCCGGCGGTGAAGCTCAGCGTATTCGTCTGGCGAGCCAGATCGGCGCCGGTCTGGTGGGCGTGATGTATGTGCTGGATGAGCCTTCTATTGGCCTGCATCAACGCGACAACGAACGTCTGCTGGAAACCCTGATCCACCTGCGCGATCTCGGGAATACCGTAATTGTGGTAGAGCATGATGAAGACGCGATCCGCGCCGCCGACCATATCATTGATATCGGTCCGGGTGCGGGTGTCCACGGCGGCCGCGTTGTCGCCGAGGGGACCGCCGACGACATCATGGCGCAGGAAGATTCCCTGACCGGTCAGTTCCTCAGCGGTAAACGCGAAATCTCCGTACCGGCGCAGCGCGTGCCGGCGGACGCCGCCAAAGTGCTGAAGCTTTCCGGCGCCAAAGGCAACAACCTGAAAGATGTGACGCTGACGCTGCCGGTAGGCCTGTTTACCTGCATCACCGGCGTCTCTGGCTCCGGTAAATCGACGCTTATCAACGACACGCTGTTCCCGCTGGCACAGCGCGAACTGAACGGCGCAACGCTTGCCGAAGCCGCGCCTTACCGTGAAATTGAAGGCCTGGGGCATTTCGATAAAGTCATCGATATCGACCAGAGCCCGATTGGCCGTACGCCACGCTCGAACCCGGCGACGTACACCGGCATCTTTACGCCGGTTCGTGAACTGTTTGCCGGTGTGCCGGAATCGCGTTCGCGCGGCTATACGCCGGGGCGTTTCAGTTTCAACGTGAAAGGCGGCCGCTGCGAAGCCTGTCAGGGCGACGGCGTGATCAAAGTGGAGATGCACTTCCTGCCGGACATCTATGTCCCCTGCGATCAGTGCCGTGGTAAACGCTATAACCGCGAAACGCTGGAAGTGAAATACAAAGGCAAGAGCATCCACGAAGTGCTGGAAATGACCATCGAAGAAGCCCGTGAATTCTTTGATGCCGTGCCTGCCCTTGCGCGTAAATTGCAGACGCTGATCGACGTCGGTCTGACTTATATCTGCCTCGGCCAGTCAGCGACCACGCTGTCCGGCGGTGAAGCGCAGCGTGTGAAACTGGCGCGTGAGCTCTCAAAACGCGGCACAGGTCAGACGTTGTATATTCTCGATGAACCGACCACCGGCCTGCACTTTGCTGATATTCAGCAGTTGCTGGAAGTGCTGCATCAGTTGCGCGATCAGGGCAATACCATCGTGGTGATTGAGCACAATCTGGACGTGATTAAAACTGCAGACTGGATTGTCGATCTCGGGCCGGAAGGCGGTGCAGGCGGCGGTCAGATTCTGGTGGCGGGTACTCCGGAAACCGTGGCGGAATGCAAAGAATCGCATACCGCACGCTTCCTGAAACCGTTGCTGGAACGCCACAGCCAGCAGGCGAAGAAAAGCGCTTAACGTCAACCAGCGCCTCCCCTTCACAGGGGAGGCGTTACTCCTGAAACCCTACTTAAAGATCTTCTGAACAAACTCCGCATAGGCCGGACGCCAGACGTCCATTTCGTGGCCGAGATTCGGGTATTCGTGGTAATCAAATTTAATCTTTTTCTCCTCCAGTTCGGATTTCAGCCCGGCGATGTCTTTGCCTGTCACCACGTCTTTTTCACCGACCACAACCGTGAAGTTTTTCAGCTGTGCGTTGATTTTTTCCGGTTCGGCGAAGCGTTTCGCCACGTTTTCATTCGGCACCGTGGTGGTGCTCACACCGCTGAAGGTCGCCAGCCAGCCGAACTGATCCAGGTGAGTCATGCCGCTGACCAGAGTCTGATAACCGCCTTGTGAAAGACCGGCCAGAGCGCGCCCGGCGGCGTCATCGCGAACGCGGAAGGTTTTGGCAATCAGCGGAATAATGTCGCCGGTCAGCTCTTTATCTGCTGCCGCTGCGTTACGCGGATAAAACTCTTTGCGGCGATCTTTGGTGACGTAATCTTCCGGCACCACCCCTTTGGCGTCGGTTTCGGTATCCGGAATGACCACTAACATCGGCGCGATTTTTTTCTCCGCCAGCAGGTTATCCATGATTTGCGGGATACGCCCCTGATCCAGCGCCGAACGGCCGGTATCACCAAAGCCGTGATAGAAATAGAGCACCGGCAGCGGCTGTGACGCATCGGTGTAACCCGGCGGCGTCCAGACGGCGACCTGACGTTCGGAATTGAGCGCGGCGGAATGATAGGTCAGCGTGCGGACTTCGCCGTGCGGCACATTTTTCACATCCAGAATGCTGCCCGGCACCAGGATCAGGCTGGTATTGACCTGACGCTGCGGTTTCGGCATTGCGCTGCCGGGATCGGCAATACGCAGGCCATCCACGTTGAAGAAATACTCATACAGATCAGGTTTTTGCGCCTCCGACGTCCAGCTCCACACGCCTTTGTCGTCTTTGCTCATCTGATGCGGAATATACGTGACCGGCGTTGAACCGGTTACCACGTCCACATGCTGAGCCGTCGGGGCATACAGGCGGTAAGTGATAGTGCGATCCGGGTTCACGGCGCTGATGTAGGTTTTCGCCGGCGTGGCCGGGTCAGGATCCTGTGGCAAACTCTGCGCGAACGCAGTCATGGGAAGCGGCGCGCTGAGCGCCAGTATCAAAAGCGTGGCAAGATTCAGCCGGTTACGGGTCATCATCCTTTCCTTCTGGGTTGGTGTGAGCAAGCGGACAACCTGTCCTGAAGTAACTCACTGTTTTTGCACAACTCTCAGAGTAGGTTATTTTTACCGCACACGAGCGTGACCTGGGTCACTGTTCCGAAGATGCGTTCAGCGCATGAAGTTGCGGCAGCACACTCAGCCGCTGACAGGCGAAATCCCAGAATGTCCGCACTTTGCGCGGCATCTGCTGTACCTGCTGCGCCACCAGTTGCACCGGCAACGGCAGCGGTTCGAAATCGGTTAACAGCCGCACCATGTTGCCCGCCAGCACATCATCCCTCACCTGATACGACAATAGCCGGGCAATCCCCTGACCGCTGCGCACCGCCAGCAGCTGCGACTCGACGTCGTTGAGCAGTAAACGCGGCGACAGCCGGACGCGCAGTTCATCCTCGTGCGGCCCGAAACGCCATTCGCGCAGTGGCGTCCGCAAGGTGCCCATGACGGTCTGATGCCCGGCCAGTTCCGACGGATGCTGCGGTTCGCCATGCTGCGCCAGATACGCCGGGCTGGCGACCAGCACGCGGGTGACTTCAGCGACTTTGCGCGCCACTTTGCCGGAATCGTCCTGATGGCCGATGCGTACCGCCAGGTCTAATCCTTCGTCGATCAGATCGAGATTACGGTCGTTGAGCATCATTTCGATCTGCATGTCCGGGTTCTGCGCCAGAAATTCCATCACCAGCGGCGCGACGTGTTTGCGGCCAAACTGCACCGGCGCGGTGATGCGCAGCAGGCCGCTGAGCTGAGTTTCAGCGGTATCCTGCACGGCGTCCTGATACTGGCTGAGCAGCAGCCTCGCCTTTTCTGCCAGCCGTGCGCCCGCCTCGGTCGGGGCCAGGCTGCGCGTGGTGCGCTCCACCAGCCTCGCGCCGAAGCGGTGTTCCAGCGAGGCAATGGCGCGGGTGATCGCCGGAGGTGAACGGTGAAGTTTACGGGCGGCTTCCGCCAGGCTGCCATACTGAAGAACGGCGACAAAAATCGCCATTTCGTCTAAACGGTCCATAGATTCTTCCACAAAGTGAAACACTCAATTTCAATCTTCGTGGATCTCATTCATTTAATGCAAGAGTAATCTGGACTCACTGCCACAGAGGAGACACCTATGCCCGCCATTCAACTTTACAGCACCCCGCTTTCCGGCCACTGCCACCGCGTGACGTTGTTGCTGACAATGCTCAATCTGCCGTTTGAGGCCACTGAAGCCGGTGCCGATGTGCGCCAGACCGAAGAATTTGCCCGGCTGAATCCGCTTCGACAAATCCCCGTTCTGACCGACGGCGAACTTGTGCTCACCGACAGCAATGCGATTCTGGTGTATCTGGTGAAACGTTACGCGCCGGACAGCCACTGGCTGCCGGAAGATCCGCTGAAAGCCGCAGAAGTGCAAAAATGGTTATCCCATGCCGCCGGTGAAGTGCGTTACGGCCCGGCGTCGGCCCGGATGGTGAAGCAGTTTTCCGCGCCGGAAGTGTATGAAAGCGCGCTGAAAGTGACGGCAAAATTCCTGCCGCAGCTGGAAGATCATCTGCAATATCGTGAGTTTCTGGCGACAGATCGCGCCACCATCGCCGATCTGGCCTGTTACAGCTATGTGGCGACGGCACCGGAAGGCGGCGTTTCATTGGCCGGTTATCCGGCGATCCAGCGCTGGCTGCAACGGGTGGAAAGCCTGCCCGGCTTTACGCCGCTGCCCGCCCTGCCGCTGCCTGTTCAGACTGAGTAAGCGCCATGAAAAGCCCGTTCCATACCGGCGAACTTCAGGCGCAACAGCTGGCCGGTTTTGACGTCGTCGCGCATGGGATCCGCGAGGCAATGCCGGAGCAGCACCAGCTGTTTTTCGCGGCGCTGCCTTATCTGTTTATCTCGACGCTGGATGACAACGGCTGGCCGGTGGCGACGCTGCTGAGCGGACCGGCCGGTTTTATCCGCACGCCGGATGACGGACATTTGCGGGTGAATGCGCCGCGACGCACGGACGATCCGGCGCTGGCGGCATTACAGCCGGGAAAACAGATCGGCGCGCTGGGGATCGACTTTTCCAACCGGCGGCGCAATCGGGTGAACGGCAGGATCGGGCGCATGGATAAAAATCGGATCGAGATCCTGGTCGATCAGAGTTTTGGTAACTGCCCGCAGTATATTCAGATCCGCACGCTGACCGATGTGCCGGTCAGTTTGCCGCTGCCCGCACGGGAAGAGATGACGCAAGCGGATGCCGACGCCCGCGCGCTGATAGCGCGTGCTGATACTTTTTTCATCGCCAGCCACGGGCACGACGGCGCGGATGTCTCGCACCGCGGCGGTCAGCCGGGATTTGCGCATCTGGTGGATAACCGGCTGTGGGTGCCGGATTTTCGGGGTAACAAGTACATGAACACGCTGGGAAATTTACTGGCCGAACCCCGCGCCGCGCTGCTGTTTATGGATTTCGATAACGGCGATATTTTGCATGTTCAGGGCACCACGCAGATCCACTGGCAGCCGCAGGAGATCCCTGGCCCGGCGGGCGCAGAACGCTACTGGACGCTGGATATTACCCGTTTGTGGCGTTTTCGCGCCGCGTTGCCCTGGCGCGCTCACGCGGTAGAGTACGCGCCCACCACGCTGAAAAGCGGGTTATGGCCCGCCGCTGCACCCTGAAGTCAGATGCCTAACTCGTGGCGAACGGCTTCCGGTAAACCGGAGACGACCAGCTGGTAGGAGCCGTCAATCAGATAATAGAATTGCGAATCCGGCAGCGAACCGTCGAGATAGACCGTGTTCCAGTGGGATTTATTAAGATGATCGCCCGGCACGATTTCCGGGTGTCGGGTGCGCAGCTGTTCGGCCAGTTCCGGGCTGGTTTTCAGCGAAATCGCTTCGCGCCCGTCAACTTCACACACCATGGCAAACATCGCCTCTCCCACTTTTACCTGATTTGCACCGCGCTGATTTTCGACGCTTTGTTCTGCACCGGGCTTTGCCATGCAGTATGTCAGCAGTTCCGAACTGGTCATGTTTAGGTGTCTCCTTGTAACGTGATGGCTGGGGGGATGAAAATGCCCTCGGTTAACCATAGCAAACCTGAACGCGTTACAGGCTCAGCACTGACGTCTTTTCTGTCTCAATAGCAGGTTCGGGCATCTCCCCCTTTTTGCGCGCACTGATTTCCTGAATGATTTTGGCAAAGCGCGCTTCATTGAGTGTGTAAAATACGCCCATAATGATCGCCGCACTGATAGCCAGTGCACAGGGCCAGAGAAATATCAGCGTGCGCAACCCCAGCAACGTCTGGCTGCTTTGCACCGCATGAGGGATGTAACCGATGTGCGTCAGCATGATCCCCGGCAGGAAACCGGCGAGCGCAGCAGAAATTTTGCGTGAGAAGGTATAGCCGGTGTACACCGACCCTTCGGCGCGGATACCGGTTTTCCATTCGCCGTAATCCACCGTATCCGGCACCAGCGCCCAGTTGAGGCTGTTGACGAAGGCGGTGCCAAAAAAGGCCATGCAGGAAAACAACACGAAAGAGAGTGAGCTGGTGCCCCACAGGAAATTCATCACATCTCCCGCCGCCCACAGCCCTAACCCGCCCATATAGACCTGTTTTTTGCCAAAGCGCTTCACCGCGCCGGGGACCAGAAGCACTCCGAACAAAATGCAGCCCATGCTGAAAAAACCCATCCACGACAGCAAACCGATATCGTTGAGAACGTACTGGGTGTAATAGACCTGGATCGCCAGTTTGATGTTGAAGGCGGCCAGCGTGCACAAATTGGCGATGCACAGTACCAGCAACGGCGGGTTGTGGAAGATGGCGCGAAAGGATCGCAGAATGCTGGGCTGATGCCCTTCCGGCGTGATCGTCACGTAGCGCTCTTTTACGCCGCTGTAACACCACCACATGCAAAACACGCCGCAGGTGGCGAAGATCAGCGCGGCGATAAGGTATCCCAGCGAAGGCGACTGGCTGAACAACGCCTGCACGGGCATAAATCCGACCGTGCACAACAGTAAACCCAGCGTTGCCCCGCCCTGACGCCACGCGGCAAGCTGCGCGCGTTCATGGGATTTTTTGGTCATGGCCGGAACCATCGCGCCGTAGGAACAATTCATCAGGCTGTAGAACAGGCCGAACAACATAAACAGCACGGTGGCGAGCGCCGTTTTCACCGGCAGACTGAAATCATTCGCCATGAACTGCGCCGTCGCTACCAGCCCGACCGGCACCGACGCATAGAGAATGAATGGCCTGAATTTTCCTCTGGCGCCGGGGCGACGGCGTGAATCAAGCAACACGCCGGTCAGCATGTCGGTAAAGGCGGTGAAGAACTTCGCGACTAAAAAGATCACCCCGCCATAGAACGCCGGCATTCCCAGTTCATCAGTGTAAAACTTCAACAGATACAAGGTGCCGATGCACAACATCAGGTTTGAGCCAAAATCGCCCATTCCGTAGGCGCACTTCTCACGCAGCGTCAGCGGATCATCGGAGTGTAAATGCGTCATAATCGATCCTCATTGCGCCCGCAGGCGCGCCATTCTGTTGAGTGAATTACGCCTGACGTTTTCGGTTTTCTATTTCAGCAACGATGCGCACGTACATTTTTTCGTTGAGGTTATAGAAGCAGCCCATCGCCACAATGGTGATCGCCGCCAGCGCACAGGGATAGATGAAGATCAGCTGGCGCAGCCCTTCGCGGGTTCCCGCCGACTGCACCACGTTAGGCACATAACCGATCTGCGTCAGCATCCAGCCAGGGAAGAACCCGGCCAGCGCCTGCGACACTTTGCGAAAGAAGGTGAAACCGGTGTAAACCGTGCCTTCCGAGCGCACGCCGGTGCGCCATTCGCCGTATTCCACGGTGTCCGATACCAGCGCCCAGTTGAGGCTGTTCACAAACGCCGAGCCAAAGAACGCCAGGCAGGAGAACGCCACAAAACTGACCGAACCGCCGCCAAAGAAGTAGTTGAGAACGTCGCCAATAATCCACAGCGTCAGCCCGCCGATATACACTTTTTTCTTGCCGAACCGCCGCACCGCGCCGGGCATCATAAACACGCCGATGAAAATGCATCCCATACTGAAAAAACCCATATAAGAGAGCAGGATAGGGTCATTGAGCACGTACTGCGTGTAATACACCTGAATCGCCAGTTTGACGTTGAACGCCCCCAGCGTGCAGAGATTGGCGATGCACAGAATGAACAGCGGACGGTTACCGGCGATGGCGCGAAAAGACGCCAGCAGCCCCGGCTTTTGCGCTGAACTGGCGGGCTGCGCCTCGACATACCGCTCTTTTACCCCGGCATAGCACAGCCACATAAACAGTAACCCCACCAGTGAAAACAGCGTGGCGGCGAAGATATAACTGCGCTGCGAATTGCCTTCCAGCAGATTCATCACCGGCACAAACCCCACCGTACACAACAGCAGGCCCAGCGTTGCACCGCCCTGCCGCCACGCCGCCAGTGAGGCGCGCTCGTCCGGATTTTTTGTGATGGCAGGCACCATCGCGCCGTATGAGCAATTCATCATGCTAAAGAACAGCCCGTACAGCATGAAGAGCACCGTCGCCACCACCGTTTTACCGGTGATCTCAAACGGCGTGCCGACGAAATTGGCCACCGCCAGTAAGGTGACCGGAAACGCGGCGTACAACACAAACGGGCGGAACTTGCCTTTCGGGCCGATATTACGCCGGGAATCCAGCATGATGCCGGTGCCCATATCGGTGAAAGCCGTGAAGAATTTGGCAATCAGGAAGATGATGCCGCCGTAGGTGCCCGGTAATTCCAGCACATCGGTATAGAATTTCAGTAAGTACAGCGTGCCGATATCCAGCAGGATATTGGAACCTAAATCCCCCATTCCGTACGCCAGTTTTTCTTTGAACGGTAAGCGCAGGGTGGCGGGATCAGCAGTGCGGGTCTGACTCATTATTCTTCTCCTTGTGCCGCCGGTACCTGATGACAGCGCACCGGCGGGTGAGCCTTATCAGATATGCCGGAAACCACTGAACAGCGCTGCCCACTCGCTGTCGGCACGGTAAAATACCGGCGGTTTGCCCAGCGGAGCATCGACGGTTTTCTCGCCGCCGTGGCAGGTTTCCCCGGTCCACAGGTTGATCCAGGTGTCCTGCGGCAGATACAGCGACCACTCGCGACGCCCTTCCTCATACACCGGAGCCACCAGCAGATCGCGGCCAAACAGATACTGGTATTTCAGTGAATAGGTGTGCGCATCGTCTTCGTAATGCAGGAACAACGGACGCATCACCGGCAGGCCGCGTTGGGCGTTCTGCGCCACGGCCTGTTTGATGTAAGGCTTCATGCGGGTGAAGACGTCCGTCATGCGCGCAAAATGCGCAATGGTGTCGGCATCGCCGTCAAACTGCCAGTTATCTCCCGGACGGTTGCCTTCGTGGGTGCGCATCATCGGCGTGAAGGCGCTGAAATCGCACCAGCGCAGCAACAGCTCTTTGCTGCGTTTCATCCCGAACAGGGTGGTATAACCGCCGATGTCGCTGTGATGTAAGCCGTGACCGCTCATCCCCAGAGAGAGTGCGGCAGGCACGACGGACGCCAGCCCATCGTCCAGACTCCAGTCCACGTTCTGATCGCCCGCCCACATCATCACCGAGTATTTCTGGCTGTGGGTGTAACCGGCGCGCATGAAGAACAGGATTTCGCCGAGCTTGCCGGTTTCCTGTAGCGCCTCGTAGTTACACTTCGCCCACAGTGCGGGCCAGGCGTTGTGCATGATTTCTGCGCTGACGCCGTTGTGCAGGAAGGTATCGGTCGGCAGATATTCGCCAAAATCGGCCATCCAGCCACCACAGCCCAGTTCAATCAGGTTCTTTTTGATGATGTTCTTAAACCAGTCATAGGCCGCCGGATGGGTCAGATCGACCACACCGGCGTAAAACTCACCGAACTCGACGTGGTAATCCGCACCGCTGGCATCTTTGGTCAGATAGCCCTTTGCCGAGGCTTCTGCGCACAGATCACGATCGCTGGCGACATACGGATTGATGTACGACAGAAATTGCACGCCCTCCTCTTTCCACCGGCTAATACGCTCGTCGAGTTGCGGGTACAATTCGCGGCTCCATTTCCAGTTCCACATCACGCGCTTACCAAAGGACGTCATGCGGATCCCGGACCAGTCCTGCGCCCAGATGCCGTTGACCTTCACGCCGCCGTCGCGCATGGCATCGAGTTTTTGCTGGCAGACGTCGGTGCCGCCCTGAATGCCCAGCGTCACACCATCAAACACCCAGTCCGGTAATTCAGGCTGTCGCCCCAGCAGCGCCGTGAGTTTTTCCAGCAGGCTGATGTAAGTGTCCGCACACTCAAAAATCAGCGTCGCGTTGTCTTCCCACATCGCCAGCTCGTGATATTCCGGCGCGCTGAAATCGAAATTCATGTAGCAACTGTTTTCGACGTGGCAATAGTATTTTTGCGTGCTGACGAACGTCGGTTGCGGGAAGAAGGTCCAGTAATAATCGCCCCCGGCATTCTCTTTGCAGTCCGCCTGCCAGGTGACGTAAGTTTGCTTGTTGCGCCCGACGCCCTGCTCGCTGGTCCACAGCGGGAAAGGCTTTCCGCGCAAGTCGAAGTAGGAGAACTGCTCGCCACAGCCGTAGATATGATCTTCCGCCTGCGCCGCCAGCCGCAGCCAGATGCGGTTGTGCGCCCGGTCCTGATTTTGCAGCGATATCCGCAAACGGCCACGCTCATCGCAGGTGACGTGAAGCGTCGCAGTGAGCAGGTTTGTGCGGCTGAAATGGAACAGCCAGCCGTCTGACTGAGGAGTCACCGTCACATCGCGCAGGGCGATTTTCTCGTTCAGACGATCTTTAATACTGAAATTGCCGCGAAACATTTCAATATCGGCTTCTCCGCCGCCAATCCATAAACAGGGGGCATCTGGCGTATGACGCAGAATAAGCCGGTGTTGGTATACCAGCGAAAATTCATTATTACCCGCCGTTAATTCAAGATCAGAAAGGGTATTTTGTAGGGTACTCATGGTGAACTCCGTCTATTTTTTTATGTCATCAATGCGTTCAGGAATTTATATTTTTCACTGTTTTTATTTTGCATTAATGTCCAGCAAACCTGCGGCCACGGCGGGAGCCAGCCCCGGCGCGAGTGGCAGCCGTGGAATAACCAGACAGTGGAGCAGATGATATATATCCTGTTTGCCGTCCCAGACTTTGGTGGTGACGCGATTATCGGTATCCAGCTCCTGCCACCACGAGCCGTTCTCATAGTCGATTAAATAAGTGATGCAGTATTCCCACCATGTCTGATACCAGGATTCATATTGCGTATCGCCGGTGACGCAATACAGCGCATAGGCGGTGCCCATCGCTTCGACGATCGGCCAGCGAACCCGTTCACGTACAATCGGTTTGCCGTCCCAGCCGACGGAATAGACAAAGCCGTCAGCGCCGTCCGGCGCCCAGGCATCGCGAAGGGTCGCGTGGAACAACCCTTTGGCATCTTCCAGCAACCAGCCCGGAGGCGTTTCAAAGCGGGCTTCCAGCGCGGCATGGAGATGCAGCATCAGACGCCCCCATTCGATCCAATGGCCCGGCGTGCCGCCATAGGCGCGGAAACGGTGCGCGGGATTATCCTGGTTGTAATCCCGGATCGGGTTCCACTGCGCATCGAAGTGCTCGTTGACGCGGTACTCGCCCTTTCTGGCGACGTCATGAATGATCACCGAAGCAATTCTCAGCGCGCGATCCAGCCATTTGCGATCGTGGGTGACGTCGTAAACAATCAGGAAAGCCTCGACGGCGTGCATGTTGGCATTGCCGCCACGGTAATCTTCCGTCTGACTGAAGGCTTCATCCCACGACTCGAGACACATCTGTTCTTCTTCGCTCCAGAAGTATTTTTCAATCACACCGATGGCCTGATCGAGTAATTTTCTGGCGTCGGGGTGGCCGGTAGTGACCGCGCTGGCCGCGCCCAGTAACACGAAGAAGTGCTGATATCCCTGCTTCGACGCGTCTGCCACACCTTCATCATTTACGCAGGCGTACCAGCCGCCATATTCTTTATCTGCCAGCGCACCGTTGAGGGCGCGGATACCGTGATCCACCAGCGAATACGCGCCGGGACGCCCCATGCCCGCGGCAACCGAATAGACGTGCAACATGCGGGCGGTGATCCACAAATGCGTGCCCATATCTGCCCGGACTTGCCCGTTATTTCCCAGCCAGCCAAAGCCGGTGGGCACGGCCGCCTGTTTGCCGAAATCAAAGATCCGGTCGGTTTCCTGCTCCAGCCAGCGGTTGTGGCTCAACGTATTAAACCATTTCATCATTCAGTCCTCTGGTTAGCGGCAGGCCATCATTTCATCAACAATCTCGCCAAGGCGTTGCAGCTTAGGCGCGGAGATGTCACGCAGCATGAGCCCGGTATCCGGCAACCCCACAACCGATGACCACACTGCGCGCCCGGCGAGAAAACCGGATGCGCCAGCCGTCATCGCCACGCTGACCGCACGCGGGAACAGCTTTTCATCGACGCCTGATGAGAGGATCACCCACGGCATGCTGATCTGTTCATTCAGCTTGCGGGAGGCAGCGAGCAGTGCCGCCTGGGGGCCGTTGCCGTGCAGTGGCATTTCCACTTTGTAGAGATCGGCTCCGCTGTCGCCGAGTTCTTTTGCGGCATCGATAATCGCCTGTTCGCGGTCAAAGTTATCGCCACGACGCGGCGGTCTGACCACCGGTTCGATAATGCTCAGCAGGCCATGGGCGTGGCACAGATGATTGAAGTCTTTCACCATGTCCAGACGCTGTTGCGGATCTTCATCGCTGCGCCACAGCACCAGTAACTTCAGGGCTTTGCCGCCGTTATCGCGCACAGCCTGCGCATCCACCTGCCGGTCGATCTCCACGCTGTCCACCGGAATACCGTTGCCGGGAATAAATGCGTCGGCGGCGACAATCGTGGCGCAGCTCTGCGCGACGGCCCGTTGTTCGACCACCTGCCGGTAACAGAACTGCTGATCGACCAGAATGGCCGACGCGAAAGGCGATAAAATTTTGGCGGCATTCACTTTGAAATCAGTCAGGGTCTGATCGGATACCGGCGGCTTCGCGCCTGCCGTCACGAACATTGAGCGCATCGCTTCCCGCTGATCGACAGCCAGCATGGCAAAACCGCCGGAAGGCCGGGCGATGTCTCTGAGGGTGTAGTTATTCATTCATCTTTCCTTTGTTAAATCATTACTGTGTGGATTTTTGAGTGAGTCCGGCGCTGGTGCGTACCTGCTCGAGAATGGCGGTCCAGTCCTGACGACCGCGCCCTGCGGCACGCGCCTGGTTGTACACTTCGCGGGAAGCGGCACCGAGCGGCATCGGCACGTGAAGCTGGTTCGCCACGTCGAGCGCGATCCCCAAATCTTTGTGGGCGAGGTCAATCATGAAGGCCGGTGACAGGTCACCTTTCAGGACTTTATTCGGCCATGTGGTGGTGAAATGGCCTTTGCCGGCGGGTGTGCCGCTCATCACTTTCAGGGCAACATCGAAGGAGAGATCCAGCGCTTCGCACAGCACGGCGGCTTCGGCGGAGAGCGCATTCAGCGCAATACTCATGTAGTTGTTGATCAGTTTGACGCGGATGCCCTTGCCCGGACCGCCCGCATTGATAAGCTCCGACCCCATCGCCATCAGCACCGGCGTGGCGCGTTCAACCTGTTCCGGCGTGCCGCCCGCCAGCAGCAGCAAGGTGCCGGCAATGGCGTGATCGGACGTTCTGCCCACCGGCACATCCATCATGCTGAAGCCTTTCAGACGCATCTCGCCGATCAGGCTGTCGGTGTGCAACGGATGAATGGTGGACATGTCGATCACCAGCGCAGACGGCGATAAGGTTTCGCAAACCCCGCCTTTCGCAAATAAAGCCTCACGCACCAGATCGCCGTTGGGCAGCATGGTGATCACGAATTCGGCGTACTCTGCCGCCTGCGCGGCGCTGCGACAGCCGGTAGCCCCCTGCTTAACCAGCACTTGCGTCGCCTGCGGGTTCAGATCAAAAACCCGCAAGCTGTGCCCTTTCTTGATCAGATTGCTGGCCATCGGTGACCCCATCTGCCCCAGACCAATAAATGCGATAGTTGCCATGCACGTCTCCTTTTCAATGACAGCGGGTGTCATTTTTTGATTATCGGCGATGTTGTTATTTGTCTTTTTTTGATCGTATTTGTAATTTCAAGTCAAAAAATTGACAGCCATCACTTTTTTAACAATTGGCTTAATTAAAATAAATCCACCAAAAATGCTTAAGGAATAGCCATGATTCGTATTGCTTGTGTCGGAATTGCCGTGATGGATCGCATCTACTGCGTGAAGAATTTACCGTCGGAAGGGGGGAAGTATGTCGCTCAAACCTATGCCGAAGTGGGGGGCGGTCCGGCTGCCACGGCGGCGGTTGCGGCGGCAAAGCTGGGGGCACAGGTGGATTTTATTGGCCGCGTGGGGGATGACGACACCGGCCACCGGCTGCTCGAAGAGCTTGAATCTCTTGGGGTAAATACCCGTTATGCCCTGCGCGTCAAGCAGGCCAGGTCATCGCAATCTGCCGTTCTGGTGGATGCGCACGGTGAACGCATCATCATCAACTATCCCAGCCCGGATCTGCCGCAAGGCGGTGAATGGCTGAACGATATCGATTTTTCGCAGTGGGATGTAGTGCTGGCGGATGTGCGCTGGCATGAAGGCACCAGGCAGGCGTTTACCCTGGCGCGCAACGCCGGTGTGATGACGGTACTGGATGCCGATGTCACGCCGCAGGATATTTCGGCGCTGGTGGCATTGAGCGACCATGCGGCTTTCTCCGCACCGGGTTTACAGCGGCTGACCGGCAGCAGTGATGCAGAAAGCGGGCTCAGGCATGCAAAAACGCTCACAAACGGACAGGTGTATGTCACCCATGGCGCAGACGGATGCTTCTGGTGGGAAAACAACAGGCTGCATCATCAGCCAGGATTTCGCGTAGACGTCGTTGATACCACCGGTGCGGGAGATGTGTTTCATGGCGCGCTGGCGATAAGCCTCGCGCAACACCTGCCTGCGGCGGAGGCAGTGCGGTTTGCCAGCGGCGTCGCGGCGCTGAAATGTACACAGCCAGGCGGGCGGGCCGGTATTCCCGACTGTGATCAAACCCGGTCTTTTATGTCACTTTCTGTATAGAATACGACTCAGACGCTCATTTTAGGGGTATGGCTATGAGTCTTACTGAACTGACCGGTAACCCGCGCCACGATCAGCTGTTAGCACTGATTGCTGAACGCGGTTACATGAATATTGAAGAGCTGGCGGCGCTGCTGGACGTCTCGACGCAAACCGTTCGTCGTGATATCCGCAAACTCAGCGAGCAGGGATTAGTGAGCCGCCATCATGGGGGCGCTGGCCGGGCGTCAAGCGTGGTCAATACCGCCTTTGAGCAGCGGGAAATTTCCTGGACGGAAGAAAAGAAAGCCATCGCCGAAGCGATTGCCGATTACATTCCCGACGGTTCCACGGTGTTTATTACCATCGGCACGACCGTCGAGCAGGTGGCGCATGCCCTGCTCAACCACAGCCATTTGCGCATTATCACCAACTGTCTGCGGGTGGCGCATATTCTGTATAAAAATCCGCGCTTTGAGGTGATGGTTCCGGGCGGTACGCTGCGTCCGCACAATGGCGGGATTATTGGCCCGTCCGCCACGGCGTTTGTCGCCGGTTTCCGGGCGGATTATCTGGTCACCAGCGTCGGTGCGATTGAGAGTGACGGCGCATTGCTGGAGTTTGATGTCAACGAGGCCAGCGTGGTGAAAACCATGATGGCGCACTCCCGGCATATCTTGCTGGCGGCGGATCACACCAAATATCACGCCTCGGCTGCGGTAGAAATAGGCAATGTCTCGCAGGCCACGGCGCTGTTTACCGATGAACTTCCGGCTGCCGGGCTGCTAAAAGTGTTGAAAAATCATCAGGTGGAAGTGATTAACGTCAGTTCGGCGGAATAAAAAAGGCCGACATCTCTGTCGGCCTTTTCGAAGTATGACGGGAATTATTGTACGGCAGCGAAGGCTTCAGCGACCTGTTTCACGTTATGGTGATTCAGGCCAGCCATGCAGACGCGGCCACTGGCGATCAGATACACACCAAACTCTTCGCGCAGACGCACCACCTGCGCTTCGCTGAAACCGGTATAACTGAACATCCCGCGCTGTTGCAGCAGGTAATCAAAGTTACGGCCCGGCAGCGCCGTTTTCAGGGTATCGACCAGCGTGTGGCGCATTTCCAGAATACGGGTCCGCATCTTCTCCACTTCGGCTTTCCACTGGGCGTTCAGCGCGCTGTCACTCAGCACTTTTGCCACCACTTTTGCACCGAAATTCGGCGGGCTGGAGTAGTTACGGCGCACGGTCGCTTTCAGCTGGCCCAGTACACGGCCTGCGGCGTCGCTGTCTTCACACACCACGGATAACCCGCCCACGCGCTCGCCGTACAGGGAGAAAATTTTCGAGAAGGAGTTACTGACGAAGCAGTTTACGCCCGCAGAGGCCATCGCGCGGATGGCGTAAGCGTCGTCGTCGATGCCCGCGCCAAAGCCCTGATAGGCGATGTCGAGGAACGGGATCAGCTCGCGCTGTTTGGTGACTTCAATCACCTGATCCCACTGCGCCGGCGTCAGGTCAGAACCGGTCGGGTTGTGACAGCACGGATGCAGCAGCACGATGCTTTGCGCAGGCAAGGTGTTCAGACGTTCGATCATCGCGGTGAAATTCACGCCCAGCGTCTGCGGATCATAGTACGGGTAGGTGTGAACTTTAAAACCCGCGCCGGCAAAAATGGCCACGTGGTTTTCCCAGGTCGGGTCGCTCACAAACACTTCAGAATTCGGGAAGTAAAACTTCAGGAAATCAGCGCCGACTTTCAGTGCACCGGAACCGCCGACGGTCTGAATCGTCGCGATACGCTGTTGTTTCAACGCCGGATGTGCGGCACCAAACAACAGTTCCTGAATGCCTGCGCGGTACGCGGTCAGACCTTCCATCGGCAGATACACTGACGCGGCCTGCGGCCCGGCGTTCAGCTGATTCTCTGCATTTTCCACCGCCGCCAGTTGCGGAATAATACCCTGCTCGTCGTAATAAAGACCGATGCTCAGGTTCACCTTGTCTTGTCTTGGATCGGTCTTGAAGCTTTCCATCAGCGACAAAATCGGGTCACCGGCATAGGCATCGACATGTTGGAACACGGTATAGATCTCCTTGGTTTGGTTAAGTAGCGCGGCGATCTCACGGCCGGAGCGGCGGATCAACACTGTTTCACAGACTATCAAAGTTCGTTAAAGAAAATGACAACTATGTTGGCATTTTTCAGGCACGCCCCGCATATAAAACCGCCCGTTCGTCTGAGATGCTGTTGGGCTCACATAGACCAGGATCATACAGACACCTCAGCGACCGGAGCATCTCAATATGGCGCAGCCCTCAGAACCCTGCGCCCTGTTTGTCTCAATGTGGTCAGACGCTGTAACGCCCCGGACGGTGGTTCATCGCAATGATCAGATTGACGATCACCGCGCCCAGCACCGAGGCAATCAGCATTTCATAGCTGACGACAAACAGCGAAGCGAGCACGATGCAGCAGTCCACGCCCATTTGCAGTTTACCGGCGCGGATGCCGTATTTGTCCTGCAGAAACAGCGCCAGAATGTTCATGCCGCCGAGGCTGGCTTTGTGGCGAAACAGCACAATGAAGCCGATGCCCATGATCACGTTACCAAACAGCGTGGCGTAGAAAGGTTGCAGATGATCAAAATGAACAAACAGCGGATGCAGATCGGAGAAGACCGAAACCATCGCCACGGCGGCGAAAGTTTTCAGGGTGAACTGCAAGCCCATGCGGCGAAAAGACAGATAGTAGAAAGGAAGGTTGATGATAAAGAAGGCCGTACCGAATGACACTTGCGTCAGGTAGTGCGCCAGAAACGCCATGCCTGCCGTGCCGCCGGTCAGCGCGCCAACCTGACGCAGCATCACCACGCCAAACGACACCATCAGCGTGCCGATCACTATCGCCAGCACGTCTTCTGTCACGGTGTGCGTGGAGCCTGGTTGTTCCACCGGCTTTTCTAAACTGTCGAGACTTGCCATAAATACCCATTTCCCCAAAGAATAATCACTAAAGTCGTTTTAGCGATAATTAAGGAGATACGCGAACAAGGCAATATTCACGCACGGAATTTGCATTAAAAAACGAAAATAAGATTTTTAGTGGCGTTAATTATTCTTTACATGCACAAATTGCGCATTTTAATTAATAATTATGCACCACGAAAGTGAAGGTGCACCAAAATAAATCACCATAACAGTGCGGTGAAAATAACCCTTTGCGAATTTCACCCTACGGTTAATAAGCCGTTTTCTTTTAGGCGGTTAAGCACGACTGACGTTTTTACATGGGCGACACTTTTATGCACAGAAAGGATCTGGCTTATCAACGTGCTTAAACCGGCTAAATCTTTCACCGCGACTTTCAGCAAATAGTCGGCATCTCCGGTGGTTTTGTAGGCATCGATAATGGCGTCCACGTCGCCCAGCATGCTGTGAAATGCCTCAACCTGCGCGGGCAAGTGATTGATTAACCGCACTTCGATAAGGCCGATCATCCCAAGCCCCACCGCTTCCGGTGCCAGCCGGGCGTGATACCCGAGGATCATCTGCGCCTGTTCCAGGCCGATACGGCGGCGTGAGCATTGCGAGGCAGATAATCCCACCAGCTCGCTGAGTTCCTGATTGGTCAGTCTTCCGTTGGCTTGTAATAATGTCAAAATTTTCAGGTCGTAATCATCAATGCTGTACATGGCACCTTTCCTGTCATTATATTTTTTGTCTGTGATGAATTTCAGTTGCAAAGACTATACCCACGTAAATACTTATCGGCTGTTTTTTCTTATACTTGCGCAGATTAATTGCAAACAGAATGATTTCATCGCAAGGACAGAATAATGAAAAAGATCTTCACCCCTCTCGCCCTGCTCGCCCTTTTCCCCACGCTGGCAATGGCAGACGCCACATCCTCACATCTTGAGCGCGTTATTCAGAAAGGCTCGCTGAATGTCTGCACCACCGGCGACTATAAACCCTATACTTTTTTGAAAGAAAACGGCCAGTACGAAGGCATTGATATCGCCATGGCGGAATCGCTGGCGGCCAGTCTGGACGTGAAAGTGAACTGGGTGCCGGTCACCTGGAAATCACTGATGGATGAGATGACCGCCGGGCATTGTGATATCGCCATGGGCGGGATTTCGGTCACGCTCAAGCGCCAGCAGAAAGCCTGGTTCGCCAACGTGTTGGATCAGGATGGCAAAATCCCGCTGGTGCGTTGTGAAGACGTGCGTAAATATCAGACGGTCGCCCAGCTGAATACGCCTTCGGTTCGCCTGATCGAACCGGCGGGCGGCACCAATGAAGCCTTCGTTCACAGCCATCTGCCAAAAGGCTCGCTGACACTCAGCGATAACGTGACCATCTTCCAGAAGCTGGTGGATAAGAAAGCAGACGTGATGATCACCGATGCGTCCGAAGCGTTGTACCAGCAAAAACGCTATCCGAAACTGTGTGCGGTGAATCCGAAGAAGCCGCTGCAATATGGCGAGAAAGCCTACATGTTGCCGCGTGATGATGTGAGCTGGAAGATGTATGTCGACCAGTGGCTGCACCTGAGTAAAGCCACCGGCGACTATCAGAAGGTTGTCAGCCAGTGGCTGGCGGTGAAGAAGTAAGTCTTAATCACCGATGTACTGGCGGGTAACGCGTTCGCTCAGCTGAGTGATAAGTTCGTAAGCACTGATGCCGGTGGCCGCAGCAACGCGCTCCGCCGGTAACGCTTTGCCCCAGAAAATCACTTCATCACCGACGTTGTCCGTGGCTTGCGGCCCTAAATCGACGGTGATCATATCCATCGAGACGCGTCCGGCAATCGGCACAATGCGGCCATTCACCAGCACCGGTGTGCCGTTGGGTGCGCTGCGCGGATAACCGTCGCCATACCCCATCGCCACCACGCCAAGGCGGGTGTCACGCTCGCTGACCCAGGTGCTGCCGTAACCCACCGGCTCACCGGCGGCATGTTCACGCACGGCGATCAGGCTCGACGTGAGCGTCATCACCGGCTGTAAACCAAAATCACTGGCGTCGCCGGTTTCCATCGGCGACACGCCGTAAAGGATAATACCCGGACGCACCAAATCCAGATGCGACTGCGGCCACAGCAAGATCCCGCCGGAGGCCGCGATGGATTTCAGCCCCGGTTTACCTGAGGTAACGTCCGTGAAACAGCGCATCTGTTTCGGTGTGGCATCGCTTTGCTGCTCATCGGCGCGGCAAAAATGGCTCATCATATTCACCGGCTGAACCACGTTCTGACAGGCACTCAGACGCTGATAACACGCATCGGCCTGCGCCGGCTGAACGCCCAGACGGTGCATACCGGTGTCAATTTTCAGCCAGACGTTGAGGGGCGCGGTCAGTTGCGCGTTTTCCAGCGCCTCGATCTGTTCGTGACTGTGTACGGCGGTATGCAACTGATGCTCCACCAGAAGCGGCAATTCGCTGGCGGAAAAGAAACCTTCGAGCAGCAGAATGGGTTTCACAATCCCGGCCTTACGCAGCGATAACGCTTCACTGAGCCGGGAGACGCCGTAAAAATCGGCGTCCTGCAAGCTGTGCACCGTCTCCAGCAGACCGTGCCCATAAGCGTTTGCTTTCACTACCGCAACCAGACGACTTTGTGGTGCCAGATGACGTACCCGTTGCAGATTGTGTCGCATAGCGCGGCGATCAATGACAGCCGTAGCCGCTTTCATTTTGAGTCCTTTGCATGAAATTGAGATTTTTTGATAGCCGGGTGGAGAACCAAACCCCACCTGACCTCCCCATGTGAACGGGGAGGGATAAATTCAAAACCGGGAGGTTAATCCTCGTCGTATTGCGGTCCACCGTAATTGTCGAAGCGCGACCACTGGCCGTTAAAGGTCAGACGGACGGTACCGATCGGGCCGTTACGTTGTTTACCGAGGATGATTTGCGCGATGCCTTTTTCTTCACTGTTATCGTGATAAACCTCGTCACGGTAGATGAACATGATCAAGTCGGCGTCCTGCTCGATGGAGCCGGATTCACGCAAGTCGGAGTTGACCGGGCGTTTATCGGCGCGCTGCTCCAGGCTTCGGTTCAGCTGCGACAGCGCCACCACCGGCACCTGCAACTCTTTCGCCAGCGCTTTGAGCGAGCGGGAGATTTCGGCGATTTCCAGCGTACGGTTATCGGACAGTGCCGGAACGCGCATCAGCTGGAGGTAGTCGATCATGATCAGGCTCAGGCCGCCGTGCTCACGGAAAATACGTCGCGCACGCGAACGGACTTCGGTAGGCGTCAGGCCGGAGGAGTCATCGATATACATGTTACGTTTTTCGAGCAGAATGCCCATGGTGCTGGAAATACGCGCCCAGTCTTCGTCATCAAGCTGACCGGTACGGATTTTGGTCTGGTCGACGCGGGAAAGCGACGCCAGCATACGCATCATGATCTGGTCGCCGGGCATCTCAAGACTGAAGATTAACACCGGTTTATCCTGCATCATCGCGGCGTTTTCGGCGAGATTCATCGCAAACGTGGTTTTACCCATCGACGGACGCGCCGCCACGATAATCAGATCCGATTTTTGCAGACCCGCGGTTTTCTTGTCGAGATCCGCATAGCCGGTAGACACACCGGTCACGCCGTCGTGCGGGCGCTGGAACAGTTCTTCGATACGGGAAACGGTGCTTTCCAGAATGCGGTCGATGCTTTTCGGGCCTTCGTCTTTACTGGCGCGGCTTTCGGCGATCTGGAATACGCGGGATTCGGCTAAATCCAGCAGGTCTTCGCTGCTGCGGCCCTGCGGATCGTAACCGGCATCGGCAATTTCATTGGCGACGGAAATCATTTCGCGCACAACGGCACGTTCGCGCACGATATCCGCGTAAGCGCCGATGTTGGCCGCACTTGGGGTATTTTTTGAGAGTTCTGCCAGATAGGCGAAGCCGCCGACCGAGTCCAGATCCCCTTTTTGCTCAAGAGATTCAGACAGCGTAATCAGGTCGATCGGTTTGCTCATTTCCAGCAAACGCTGCATTTCGGTAAAAATCAGACGGTGCGGCCTGCTGAAAAAATCATTGCTGACCACGCGCTCGGCGACGTTATCCCAGCGTTCGTTGTCCAGCATCAGCCCGCCCAGAACGGATTGCTCTGCTTCCAGCGAATGCGGCGGAAGCTTGAGGCCTTCCATCTGGCGATCGCGGGTTTCGTTCTGTTGATAGGTCGGTTTTTTTGCTGCCATCTGTGGGTTACTTCCTGCTCTAAGCGCCTGTTTTGTGAGCGTCGGGCCTGTGGAAAACCAAAGCCAGACTAGCGCGTTAGTATAGGTTGTCATGTCTCATTTCAAAAGGGTATTAACCCGCTGTGCCTAAAATCTGGATTGTCCCCGGCATTTAGCCTAGGGTTGAAATCAGACTCCATCACGAGGGAAAAGCATGGCAAAGCGCATCCAGTTTTCTGAAACAGGTACACCCGACGTTCTGCAATATGTTGATTATCAGCCACAAGACCCGCAGGCAGGTGAAGTGCAGGTCGAAAACAAAGCCATCGGCATTAATTATATTGATACCTATGTGCGCAGCGGCCTGTATCCGCCGGCCAGTTTCCCGGCCGGATTAGGCACCGAAGCCGCTGGCGTGGTCAGCAAAGTGGGCAGCGGCGTGACCGGCATCCAGCCGGGCGATCGCGTGGTGTACGCGCAGTCTGCGCTGGGCGCATACAGCGAATTCCATAACGTGCCGCAGGAAAAAATCGCCCTGCTGCCGGAAGCCATCAGTTTCGAGCAGGCGGCAGCGTCCTTTTTGAAAGGGCTGACGGTGTATTATTTACTGCGCAAAACCCACGAAGTGCAGGCCGGCGAAACCATTCTGTTCCACGCCGCAGCCGGTGGCGTTGGGCTGATTGCCTGCCAGTGGGCAAAAGCGTTAGGCGTGAAGTTGATCGGTACCGTGGGGTCTGACGAGAAAGCGGAACGCGCCAAACAGGCCGGTGCCTGGGCAACGATTAATTATCAGAAAGAAGATATCGCCACCCGCGTGGCAGAACTGACTGACGGCGAAAAAGTCGGGGTGGTTTACGATTCCGTCGGCAAAGACACGTTTGAGAAATCACTGAACAGCCTGAAACGCCGCGGTTTGCTGGTGAGTTTCGGCAACGCCTCCGGCCCGGTAAAAGGCGTGGATCTGGCGATCCTCAATCAGAAAGGTTCACTGTTTGTCACGCGCCCTTCCCTGAATGGCTACGTGACTAACCGTGAAGAACTGGCCGAAGCCAGCAGCGAGCTGTTTTCACTGATCGCCAGCGGCGCGATAAAAGTGGACGTCAGCGACGCGCAAAAATTCCCGCTCTCAGAAGCCCAACGCGCGCATGAAACGCTGGAGAGCCGGGTGACGCAGGGATCGAGCTTACTGATCCCTTAAATGCAAAAAAGGCTTCCAGAATATGGAAGCCTTTCTTACTGTCTGATCCAGACGACCTCTGATGTCAGACGGGTACTGCCGTAGGGTACTGCCAGGTAAATCCGAAGGGTGGTGTCACTTAAGCGACTATTGTGTACCTCATCGGACTTGATGAATTCAGTTTATGGCCTGCTGACCACGTATGAATGTCATCCTAACAGTCACCCATGTTAAAAAATATGATTTATAACTTTTGACCGCACTTTCTGATCCAGCTTGTGATCGCTAGCACATAAGCAAAAGTTATTGATGCAACAGTTACATTTTTTTGCGCTCAAAACACAGCCAGCAATCATCATGATTTCATGCGGTTACAATAACGACTAATTAGAAATTGTTATCAGGGTAAGCGACGGCGGCGGTATTTTGGCTCATCCGCGCGGAAAAATGCCCGGTAAATCCAGACCGCGACCACGGCCAAAACTAACCATGGCAACATTTTAATAACAATCGCCAGGAACCCGCCGAGCATCATCAGCGCAAACGCGACAATCAGTGCGGCAGCCATCCCCAGCAAAGACACGCCGGTCACCATCAGCACAAAGAAAAAGCCAAGCACAAAGAGAATTTCCAGCATCGGGTGCTCCTTAATAAGCGAAGGGTGTTAAGACCTGTTGTCAAAACCCTGATCACTATTACAAGAAACGTGCCAACTGGCTCTGACAGATAATGCATTGAAATATAAGGAAGAGAATATCCCGCAGGCGCGGACGGCCTGCGGAAAGATAGTGATTTTGACTAACAGATAGTAATTTTACTCACCCCGTTTTCAGGCCTGCGCCGCGACTTCCTGCTGCTGATGAGCCACCATCTGCAACGCCTGTTCCACCACATCAATACCCGCGCCTGCTTTATGCGCATTCTCGCTGAGATGGCGACGGAACTGACGCGCACCCGGCACGCCCTGGAACAAGCCAAGAATGTGGCGGGTAATGTGGCCGAGATAGGTGCCTTTACTCAGCTCCGCGTCGATATACGGATACAGCGCACGGATGATGTCCGGCCCGGTTTTCAGCGGTGCATCAGAGCCAAACAGCTCGCGATCGACATTCAGCAACATGCCCGGATTCTGGTAAGCCTCGCGACCGACCATCACGCCATCCATAAATTGCAGGTGCGTTTTGGCTTCTTCAAGGGTTTTGATGCCGCCGTTTACCGCCATCGTCAGATGCGGAAAATCACGCTTGAGCTGATACACACGCGGGTAATCCAGCGGTGGGATTTCACGGTTTTCTTTCGGGCTGAGGCCGGAAAGCCAGGCTTTGCGCGCATGGATAATGAACGTATCGCAGCCGCCATTTTCTGACACCTGGCGGATGAAATCACACAGGAATTCGTAGCTGTCCTGATCGTCAATGCCAATGCGGGTTTTGACCGTAACCGGAATAGAAACCACGTCACGCATGGCTTTGATGCAGTCAGCGACCAGTGACGCCTGCCCCATCAGACAGGCACCAAACATACCGTTTTGTACGCGATCCGACGGGCAACCGACGTTCAGGTTAATCTCGTCATAACCGCGCTCTTCCGCCAGTTTCGCACAATGCGCCAGATCAGCCGGATTGCTGCCGCCAAGCTGCAACGACACCGGATGTTCAGCGTCGCCAAACCCGAGATAATCCCCTTTACCGTGAATAATCGCGCCGGTGGTGACCATTTCGGTGTACAGCAGCGTCTGGCCGGTCATCAGCCGGTGAAAATGGCGGCAGTGACGATCGGTCCAGTCGAGCATCGGCGCAACGGAAAAACGCTGGGCGGAAAACGGAGTAGTTTGGGGCATTGCGTGTTGAGTTTCTGACATCGACCTGACATTCGCTGAAGGAGTTTGCGGCACTCCCTCCGGCGCGGCGGCCAGAGGGAAGGTAATCGCTGATTATACCACAGAACAAAGATTCGGCATCTTGCGGGGTTTAGTGGCTTTCTGAGGCCACCGCTTTTTCGGCTTTCCGCTCGGCATCGGTACGGCTGAGGCGCTGTTCCAGCACTTCGAGCGTCACCCCCCGGGTTTCCGGCACTTTGCACTGAATGAAAATCCAGCCAGCCAGACAGATCACGGCGTAGATGAAGAAACTGCCCGCCGCCCCCAGCGCCGCGTTCATCAGCGGGAAGGTGTAGGTCAGCAGGAAACAGGCGATCCACAATGCCAGCGTGCCCACCGCCATCGCGTTACCGCGCACCCGGTTAGGGAAAATTTCAGACAGCAATACCCAGGTCACCGGCGCCAGCGTCATGGCATAAATGGCGATCGCCACCAGCACCAGCAGCAACACCGGCAGGCCCGTGACACCAAACGAGTAGGACAGCCCGATCAAAATATAAATCACCGTCAGCCCCGCAGAACCCAGCTGCATCAGGCGACGGCGGCCAATTCTGTCCACCAGCGGCAGCGCCAGCAGGGTAAAGATCAGGTTGATGAGGCCGGTGGCAACAATCGATTTCAGGGTATCGTTGATATCAAATCCGGCAGAGGCAAAAATCTCCTGCGCATAGTTGAATATCACGTTGATCCCGCACCATTGCTGGAAAACCGCCAGCACAATGCCCATCAGCACCACAGGCCTGACGCGTGGCTCCCACAGCGCGGAAAACGGCACTTTCTGGTTTTCCGAGCCCAGTGAACGGCGGATATCCGCCAGGGTCTCGCGGGCGTATTCCACTGAACCGATGCGTTGCAGCACTTTTTCCGCCTGAGTATAGCGGTTAGCTTTCGCCAGCCAGCGTGGGGATTCCGGCACCACAAACATCAGGGCCAGGAAGATGGCGGCCGGGATGGCTTCGGCACCAAACATGTAGCGCCAGCCGGTCTGACCGTTCCAGCTTTGTAAAATATCCGCCTGCACGGCGGCTGAGGCGACCGGTTCGGCAATCATCAGATTGATAAGCTGCGCGGCCAGCACACCGAGCACAATCGTCAGCTGATTCACCGCCACAAAGCGCCCGCGTTTTTCTGCCGGACTGATTTCAGCGATGTAAACCGGTGCCAGCGCGGACGCCAGACCAATGCCGACGCCGCCGACGATCCGCCAGAAAACAAAGCTGTTAAAGCTGTCAGCCAGCGCCGTACCGACACCCGAGGCGGTGAAAAGCACGGCGGCGATAATCAGAGGCAGGCGGCGTCCGTAGCGGTCGGAAAGCGTGCCAGAACCCGCCGCGCCCAGCACGCAGCCCAGCAGCGCGGAGCTCATCGCCCAGCCGGACATTGCCGCGTCGGTGATGCCAAAATACGCCTCGTAGAAAGGTTTGGCTCCGCCGATCACCACCCAGTCATAGCCAAACAGTAAGCCGCCGCAGGCAGCCACCAGACAAATCATCCACACGTAGGGCATATTTAAAGCTTTTGAATCAGACATAAGCATTCCTCATTCCGGGATGTTAATCGTCGCGCTGTACAGCGACATGTGCTGTGTCAGAGATTCGCCGGGCGATAACACCCGCAGCGAGCCACCCTGTGGCAGATGATGATCATTTGCCGCATGGGTCATGGGTTCAAAGCAGAAGAAGTCGTGCTGATAGCCGGGGTCGAAACGGCTGTCGGAGATAAACAGGAAAAATACCGGGCATTCCGGAGATGTCGTCAGCCGAAGCTGATGGCCGGATTCAGGCCAGACAATCTCTGCCTTGCCATCCCAGCCGGAAAAACCATTATTTACCCAGCGGCGGGGAAGCGGCTTTGGCGTGCAGAAATCCAGACCGGCGGGCAGTTCATGATGATGTTTGCCCGCCAGCCACTGCGCGTCCTCCTGCCAGTAACCGGACGCGTTAGCCTGTAAAAGTGTGGTTTCGCTGAGCAGGAAAAACGGATGCCATCCCAGCCCGAAAGGCAACGAATCTGCCCCCTGATTCGTGATGCGCAGACGCATATCCAGCCTGCTGTCCTGCAAAGAAAAATGCTGCTCCGCACGGTAGCAGTAACTGTCGCTGTGATGCGTAAAGGCCAGCGTCAGCGCGCTCTCACTCTGGAAAATGCATTGCCAGTTTCCCAGCCAGCCATCACCATGCAGATAGTGCGCGTCCCTGGTGTTGGGCGGCAGCGTGTAGTGACGGTCTTCAAAATCAAAAGCATTGCCTTTCAGTCGGTTACCAAAAGGCAGAAGCGGAAAACACGCCGATTCTGCGGCGGGGGTTTCCTCACTCAACACTGACGGGCGCAGCAGATGGAGATTGCCGTCCGTCCGCTTTGCCAGCAGTTGCAAGAGGGTGCCGCCCGAGGGCGACACGGTCATTGCAAGGTAATGATTCTCCAGGAAATACAGCGGCATTTTTCTCTTCTCCTTCACTCAGCAATCCGGCAACTGCGAGAAGAGATGCGCTTTGCCACAGGCAGGATCCAGCGCGAAGATTTGCTGCAACACATCAGCAAAGGCTTCGTCTTCCAGACCGCGCAGCGCCAGCGCTTTCACCAGAAGACAGTGAATGCGATGTTCTTTCTGGCGATCGCTGGTCAGCACCACTAAATCCGGTAAGGACACCGCGAAGAAATCGGCGTGGACAGGCTGATCCGCCGCGCTTTCCGCCCATTCCAGCATTTGCCGGAAGACCTGACGGCTTTGCACCACATCGTTAAGTTTGCGCAGCGCCATGCCCTGATAGAACACATAATCCACCGGCTGATCGTTGTAATAACGCCGCTCGCCAATCCCTTTGTCGCCCGCGGCGGCACGCTCAAACCATGCCTGCGCCTGTTTATGCTGCTGAAGTTTTTGCGCGCAAATGCCCAGCCAGAAGCAGATATCGTTATCCGTTTGCCCGACCAGCCGCCCTTCGCTGAGGTTTTGCGGGTATTCCAGCGCGGACAGTAAAAGCGTCTGCGCGGCAACCACATCTCCGCTGTTGAGATAATCAAACGCCAGCAACTGTTTGTTCAGCAGATACTGGCCGGTGATGCGCCCTTCACCGCCTTCCCACGGATGAAATTTCCGGTCGGCCAGCAGCGCCCTTGCCGCCTGTAGCTGACCGCACTGGTGATATAAACTGAGCAGTTCAGCGGTCAGGTCGTCGCGCTGCGTGGCGACGGGCAGCACTTTCTCGAGCCGCGCCAGACGGATTTGCGGCGCTACGCCGGTCAGACGATTAAGCAGATCAGATTCAAATAACAGCCGCGCATCCTGCGGCTGTAGCCGGCACGCCTCTTCCAGACAGCGGCGCGCTTCGGCGGCGTCCTGCTTCTGGTTCCACGCATCAATCCCCAGCCCGCGCCATGCATCCGCAAAGTCAGGTTCCAGCTCCAGACAACGCTTCCAGCAGGCCACTGCCGTTTGTGTATTGCCTTTGCTGTAATGGAAAGAGGCCAGCAAGTGCAGGGCAAAAGCGTCATCAGGAAAAGCCGCAAGCATACGCACTTCCGCCAGCCATTGCGGGAAACGGACATGCTGCGGAAAAGCCTTTCGCGCCGCCAGACACAATGCCTCGCGCCCTTCTTTTTGCAGGGAAGCCTGCAAATACAGCGGCAGTGTTTCCTGGTTGTTGACGGCGTTCAGCGCGTCGAGTGCCATCGCATCCAGCCCGCAAGCGGTCAGCTGATCAGCAATATTCATGGCGTTTTCACCACGCTGCCCGGTGACATCCCGCAACTGCGCGGCTGATTGCGCATCACGAGAAAGGTGATAACGCAGGAAGTGCAGCAGGTAATGCAGCGGATAGCGTTGTAAATGTTCTTCGATATAAGTCCGGGCGCCCTGATTCATCAGGCACAGCAAGGTGGCTTTCAGGCCAATCAGACCGTAATGGTTGGCCTGCGTCGCCAGCCCCTGCTCGCAAAAATTCAGTGCCTGCGGGTACTGCCCGCGGCGGGTGGCAATCCGCGCCAGGCCGAAGAAGCCCCCGGATTTGGCGTTCCCGCTCCAGACCGCGCGGTAATAACTGTCAAAAGCCGCATCAACATCGCCGGTTTGCTCAAGGGCATTCGCACGGACGAGGCTCGCCAGACCGCATTGCGGATTCTTATTCAGCCGGTGCGCCCGGCTCAGCGCCGCATCAGCAAACGCCAGCACCTGACTGAAATTCGCCTGATTGTAGCTGAGCGTAGCCAGCGCCAGATTGCAGCGGTAATCCAGTGGATCCAGTTCCACCCCGCGCCGGTAATAATTCACCGCTCCCTGGCTGGCATGGTTGTATTGCTCAAGATGCTGGCCGATAAACCAGGCTTCGTCGGCAGAAGTGATGTCCTGCGCGGGCAATGGCGCGCTGGCAGGCGACGGTAACGGCGTTTCACTGGCCTGATGCTCCAGATAGGACAACAGTTCATGCCCCTGCTCATCGCGCAAACGCAGCCGCAGGCGCGACGGGAATTCTCCGCTCAGTTCGCCCTGAAGCACGTCGCCCGGCTGCAAAGTGATGTCCTTTTCCAGCAGAATTTGCGTGCCATCCTCAGAAGCAATCTCAATTCGCGCGGCCATTAACGGGCTGACGGCGTAAATGCCCCACGCCAGTGTTTGCCCGTGACGTTCAAGTTTGATCACCGCCTGCTCAGAGGCATTCTGCACCGTGCCAAGGTCGCTGTAAGGCAGGAAGTTCTGAACGAAACACTTCTCCTCGTAAGCATCCAGCCAGGTGAAATCCGGCTGATTGTCGGTGAATACGCCGGTCATCAGCTCGATGTAAGGCCCGTTGTTATCGGTCAGGTTGCGATCCCACGCGCGGCCGAAATCGCAGTTGCCCCAGGTCCACTGCTTTTTGCCCGGCGATACGTGATGGTCAGCGATATGCAGCAATCCGCCCTGCTGATCGTGGTCATACGCGCCGACGAAGTCATAGTCAGACTTATCGGCCATGTAGGACGTCGGGACAGGAATGTTTTTGTAGCGCGAGATATCCACGCCCGCCGAATAATCCACTTTGTAGTAGGTGCCGGTGGCGATCGGGAAGGAAGACACATCGCGTTTACCGTGGTCGAAAACGGCGGTGACATCGGGCGGAAATACGCTCTGATGACCGTCTCCGCCGGTGACTGCCGGATTGGCCCACCACAGGAAATGGCGTGGCGTCGGGTTGCCGTTGTAAATTTTGGCACTGATTTCCAGCAGCGCTTTATCGGGAAAGAGGGTAAAACCGGTCATGACCTGCAGGCCGCGCATCGGTTCCACTTCGCCCATCCAAACGGTTTGAGCGCCGTTATCGTGCGCCTGTACGGTGAAATCCACCGGCATAAAAGTGGTCGGACGGTGATGCTGCGGCCAGTTAAATTCGATACCGCCTGAAATCCACGGCCCGAGTAAGCCGACCAGCGCGGGTTTCACGACGTCGTTGTAGTAGACAAAATCACGCTGTTTGATTTTGTCCCAGGCGCGGTGAACACGGCCACCCAGTTCCGGTAACAGCATGATTTTTAGATAATCATTTTCCAGATACAGCGCCTGATAGGTTTTCATGACCTTTTCACCGGTCAGCGTATCCGTCACGCCGTACGGATAGACCGCACCGGAAGAGCCCTGATAAACCCGGTGCGCCAGAAACATCGGGTGCGTGTCCTGCTTTCCTGTCAGCCAGGTCGGCAGTTCGACCGCTTCCTGCCAGACTTTTACTGCTGTGCTCATGATTTCCCCTCAGTACGCCAGTCTGAAATATCAATTCCGGGATTCTACGCAGCGTACCGGGGCGGGGAATTTGCTACGGTCACGCAATTCAGTAAACGGGGTTGAGTAAATGTCCGAGGTCGGGTTGAATAATCTGCGGCTGCGCCAGTTCAATAAACAGGTGCTGATGACGCCGCTGTACCGAGAGAAAAATGCCAGTAAATCCACGCTTGCCAGGCTTTCCCGTCTGTCGATCCCGGCGGTCAGCAAGATCCTCGACGATCTGCAACGTGACGGATTGATCATCCACAGTCCGGTGAATTTACACACGCGCGGGCTGGGTGGCGGCAGTTATCAGATAGCCACCGACGGCAGCGCCGTGCTGTGCCTGAATATCACGCCTTACCGCATCGAAAGTATTCTGGTCAGCAGGCTGGTTTTGCCGCTGAGTGGATATCAGATGACGGAAATTTCAGTCAAAACGCCGGATGCGCTGCTGGCGCAAATCGAAGCCTGCTTTCATCAGTACCGGAAAAATTATCCCGGCCTGAAAATCCGGCTGGCGCTGGCGATCCACGGTCAGGTCAATCCGACCACCGGCGTGTCACAGCGGATGCCGCAGGCGCCCTGGACCGGTGAAATTGAGATTAAATATCTGCTGGAAGAAAAGCTGCAAACCGACATCCTGATGGATAATGATTGCATCATGCTTGCGCTGGCGGAGAAATGGCAAAATACTAATAATCATCAGGATTTTTGCGTGATCAATGTCGATTACGGCATTGGTTCCTCTTTCGTAATCAACGACAAAATCTATCGCGGCAATCTGTTTGGCAGCGGACAGATTGGCCATACCATCGTTGATCCTCACGGTGACCGCTGCGCCTGCGGGCGGTATGGTTGCCTCGAAACACTGGCGTCATTGTCGGCATTAAAGAAAAAAGCACGTCTGCTCGAGCCTGCGGACTCTTTCATCCGCACGCCCTCAACGCAGGAACTGATCGACCGCTATCATCAGGGCGAAAGCGCCATTTGCGAACAGGTGATGGAAGGCGCCCGCGCACTGGGATTGAGCCTGTATAACTTCCTCAACATTCTGAATATCAATCACATTTATCTTTATGGTCGCAGTTGCGGTTTTGGTGATGCCTGGCTGAAAACCGTCTGCGCACAAAGCGGCCTGAATCCTTTTGACCGTACCGATCATGTCAAAACTCAGGCAACGCATATTGCACCGGGCACGCTGAGCCGGGAGCAGCAAATTATGGGCATTGGCTATCTGTATGTGGAAAAGGCACTGGACGCGATGGCAGGCTGAACGGCGCATAATTCGTCGATTTGGCCGAAGCATGATAAAATCAATGATGGCCGCATGATGTGGCTTATCGACCCCCATCTGCGCTCAGAGAACGTTGCTATGACCCTGAATAATCCGGAAAAATTACTTTCACAAGCTGAAGAACTTTGCCAGCAGCGCAATGTTCGCCTTACCCCGCAGCGGCTGGAAGTACTGCGTCTGATGGCGCAACAACCCGGTGCGATCAGCGCCTATGATTTACTGGATCTGTTGCGTGTCAGCGAGCCACAGGCTAAACCGCCCACCGTTTACCGGGCGCTGGATTTCCTGCTGGAACAGGGCTTTATTCATCGGGTCGAGTCAGCCAACAGTTATGTGCTGTGCCACCATTTCGAAGAGCCGAGCCACACCTCTGCGCTGTTTATCTGCGACCGCTGCGGGCTGGTAACCGAAAAAACCACTGACGGCATCGAAGAACGCTTAGCGAAACTGGCACTGGATTCGGGTTTTGAACTGCGTCATTCCGTGGTCGAAGCGCATGGCTTGTGCGGCGACTGCAAAGTCGTTGAAACCTGCGAAAGCCACGATCACTGCGATCACGATCATTCAATTGTGGTGAAGAAACGCTGACGGGTCGGGTTTAAAGCGGAAGGTCATTAGCGGGTGAAATGTTCAGGTGAAGGATGTTTTGCACAAATTTGTACAGTGAAGCAGTTGGGTACATCCGTGTACCCGTATCCTGAAGCGTTCCGGGTAGGAGCAGCTAAATCTCAGGATACGTCACTGACACGCGAGGGGGAGTCGCGCTTTACCAGTGATATTTGTTGCTTGATTCCCAATCTTTGAGCTCTTTTTCGGCCTGATCTTTCTGATAGCCGTAACGCTCCTGAATCTTCCCTACCAGCTGATCGCGTTTACCTTCAACGACAGTCAGGTCATCATCGGTCAGCTTGCCCCATTTTTCTTTTACTTTGCCTTTAAACTGCTTCCAGTTACCGTCGGCTTGGTCCTTATTCATAAAATATCTCCTGTTACCTTAGGGTTGTGGAGCTGCGGATTACCGCTGCAGCTCGGGCTTAACACTTTAAAGGTTAGTAGAGAATTTCGATTTATCCTGCCATCGGAGGGATAAAAACCATTATTAGGATTATTCCAAAGCACGATATAACGGCAACCCGCGATTACCCACCGTTTGAAAAGCCCGCTAATTCAGTGAACTGACGATGAAAACCAGCTGTCGCGCTGCCAGTAGCGGTGCCATATCCAGCCCAGTGCAATACCACGTAATCCGAGGAACACCGTCAGCGCCAGCCAAAGCGCGTGGTTACCCAATATCGGCAAAGTGAACAGCGTCAGCCCGTACCCCAGCGCAGCAACCGCCATACTGTTACGCATATCCCTTCCGCGCGTGGCGCCGATAAACATCCCGTCGAGCAGGTAACACCACACCGCCACCAGCGGCAGAACAATCTGCCAGCCAAGATAACGATCGGCCAGCTGGCGCAGCTCCGGTAATGACGTCAGCGCATTGATAATCTGTTCACCGGTCAGCGCGTATATCAGTGCAAATGCCAGAGCGACCAGCCCGGCCTGACGGCATGCGGCACGCCAGACATTGAGCAATTTTTCGCGATTGCGGGCACCAAACGCCTCACCTGAATGGGCTTCAATGGCGTAAGCAAAACCGTCGAGCGCAAAAGCGGTGAAGGTCAGAAGATTCATCAACACGGCATTGACCGCCACAATCTGGCTGCCCAGACGCGCACCCAGAATGGTCAGTGAGGCAAAGCACAGCTGAAGAAGCAGTGAGCGCAGCATAATGTCGCGGTTAAGACTTAACAGCCGCCGCAGATCACCGCGCCAGGCAGAGGTTAACAGCGCAGGACTGATGCCCCGGCGCTGCATCACGCGCCAGACCAAAAACAATCCGATAAACAGCGTGAAATATTCTGAGCAGGCCGTGGCCGTGGCGGCACCACGGACATTCCAGCCAAGCCCTATCACCAGCCAAAGATCCAACACGATATTGAGCAGATTACCGGCAATCAGCAGCATTACCGGCCCACGCACGTACTGGATACCAAGCAGCCAACCCAAAATCACCAGATTTGCCAGAGACGCGGGGGCACTGTACCAGCGGATCTCCAGAAAAAGCCGCGCCTGTTCAAGCACAGACTGGCTCCCGCCGACGATGTGAAAAGCGCCTTCCATCAGGGGATGGCGGAAAAGCAAAATCACCACACCGGCGAGCACGGCCAGAAGAAAGGGTTGTACGAACGCGCGGGCCAGCAACAGGTTGTCTTGCGCACCGAGCGCCTGAGCGGTCATGCCGGTGGTACTCATGCGCAGAAAGAGCAGCATCATAAACAGGAAGGTGGTGATCATCGAACCGACCGCAACGCCGCCAAGATAGTCGGGGCTGTCGAGATGACCGATCACTGCCGTATCCACTAACCCCAGCAACGGCACGGTGATATTAGAAAAAATCATCGGTAGCGCGAGCATCCAGAGGGCTTTATCGGTCGGGCTCAAAAAGGTGTGTTTTAGCTTTTGCAGAAGGGAATGTTGTTGCATAGAGAATCTCATGCCGGAGGTTCGGGATATGCCTGTAAATGACATCGCCCCGAGAGGGGCGACGAGATGAAACGTTAAAGCTTAGCGGTATGTCAGAGGCGGCTCACGACCCGCAAATCAAAAACATGACCCTTTGGATCAACAATTTGACCCAGTCATTCGAGTTACATCAAGGCGGCAACTGAACGAACGCCGGGAGCATACGCAAGTATGTGACCAGGGTTCGGGAAGGCAGCCAACGCAGAGATAGCCCGAAGTACGAAGGTTAAATCCAGTCGCCGTTGCGAATGACGCCTACGGCCAACCCTTCAATACTGAAATTCTGCTCACGTAAATCCACCACGATAGGCTGGAACTCGCTGTTTTCCGGCAATAACTGCACCACGCTGCCCTGTTTTTTCAGGCGTTTCACGGTGACTTCATCATCAATACGGGCTACGACAACCTGACCATTACGCACGTCCTGCGTTTTATGAACAGCCAGTAAATCGCCGTCGAGGATACCGATATCACGCATCGACATACCGCTGACACGCAGCAGGAAATCGGCGCTCGGCTTAAACATCGCCGGATCAACCTGATAATGCCCTTCGATATGTTGCTGAGCGAGCAGAGGTTCACCGGCGGCAACGCGGCCGATCAGCGGTAAACCTTCTTCTTCTTCCATCAGCAGACGAATACCGCGTGACGCGCCGGAAACAATCTCGATCACGCCTTTACGTGCCAGCGCTTTCAGATGTTCTTCCGCAGCATTCGGGGAACGGAACCCAAGACGAGCGGCAATCTCCGCGCGGGTTGGTGGCATACCCGTGGTGGAGATATGATCGCGAATCAGGTCATAGACCTCTTGTTGTCTGGTCGTTAAAGCTTTCATTCCGCCCCCTGGTTGTTTATACAGTCTAGCTGTGAGTATATACAGCTAAACGGGCAATGAAAACCTAAGATTGAATAAAAACAGTGCATAAGCACGATTACTGGAAGACAGATTCCAAATCAGAACCATCGCGGCCAAAAGATGCTGACCCAGACAAAAATCGCCAATATGATGGTCAGCAGCACGGCAGCCGAGCCAATATCTTTTGCACGGCCAGAAAGAACGTGGAACTCAGGTCCGATGCGGTCAATCGCACATTCCACGGCGCTGTTGAGCAGTTCGACCACGCAAACCAGCACCACTGAGCCGATAAGTAAGATGCGTTCAATGCTGCTGACATCGAACCAGAAAGAGAGAAAAATTAACGGGATAGCAGCGCTGGCTTCCTGACGAAAGGCAGCTTCATTCTGCCACGCCGCTTTCAGCCCTTTCCATGAGTAACCGGCTGCTTTATAAATTCGGGTAAATCCAGTGACTTGGTTCGCCATTCTGTTACTGATCCTTGAGGGGTTGTCCTTCGGGTGTTTGATGCATTTTAGCGGTTTAATGGTATCTCATCACCACAGATCTCATTTGAGCTTTCTGGTATCCTTGCGGCGAAATGGCTAACAAGAGGCTTCACGTTTTTATGTCAGGTTGGCGTAGACTTTATTACACATTATTGAATTTACCGCTTTCGATGCTGGTAAAGAGCAAAGTCATACCTACAGATCCGGTTACCGAGTTGCACTTAGACCCGACGCGCCCGATCCTGTACGTATTACCTTATAACTCCAAAGCAGATTTGCTGACCCTGCGTGCGCAGTGTCTCGCCCAGAATTTGCCCGATCCCCTGATCCCGCTGGATATCGACGGAACGCTGCTGCCAAGCCACGTGTTTATCGCGGAAGGCCCGCGCGTGTTCTCGTATTACACGCCGAAGCAGGAATCCGTAAAGCTGTTCCATGACTATCTGGACCTGCACCGCAATAACCCGGAATTAGACATTCAGATGTTGCCGGTCTCGGTGATGTTCGGCCGGGCACCAGGCCGTGAAGGTCAGGACACGCCGCATCTGCGCGTGCTGAACGGGATCCAGAAATTCTTCGCCGTATTGTGGCTGGGCCGCGACAGCTTTGTCCGTTTCTCCAATACCGTTTCGTTGCGCTACATGGCGACCGAGCACGGGACGGATAAAACCATCGCACAGAAACTGGCCCGCGTGGCGCGTATGCACTTCTCCCGTCTGCGTCTGGCGGCCGTCGGTCCTCGTCTTCCTGCCCGTCAGGATTTGTTCAATAAGCTGCTGGCCTCTAAAGCCATCGAAAAAGCGATTGAAGACGAAGCGCGTAGCAAGAAAATTTCTCACGAAAAAGCCCAGCAAAACGCTATCGCACTGATGGAAGAAATTGCCGCAAACTTCTCTTATGAAGCCGTGCGCCTTTCTGACCGCGTGCTGAGCTGGACGTGGAACCGCCTGTATAAGGGCATCAACGTCAACAATGCCGAGCGCGTCCGCCAGTTAGCGCAAGACGGACAGGAAATCGTGTATGTGCCCTGCCACCGCAGCCACATGGATTACCTGCTGTTGTCTTACGTGCTTTATCACCAGGGGCTGGTGCCGCCGCACATTGCTGCCGGTATCAATCTGAATTTCTGGCCAGCCGGCCCGATTTTCCGCCGTCTGGGCGCGTTCTTCATTCGCCGTACCTTTAAAGGCAACAAACTGTATTCGACCGTTTTCCGCGAATATCTGGGCGAACTGTTTAGCCGGGGTTACTCGGTGGAATACTTTGTCGAAGGGGGCCGTTCACGCACCGGACGCCTGCTGGAGCCAAAAACAGGTACGCTGGCAATGACCATTCAGGCCATGCTGCGCGGCGGTTCACGTCCGATTACGTTAGTGCCGATTTACATCGGTTACGAGCACGTGATGGAAGTGGGCACTTACGCCAAAGAGTTGCGCGGCGCGACGAAAGAAAAAGAGAGCCTGACCCAGATGCTCAATGGCCTGCGTAAATTGCGCAACCTCGGCCAGGGTTATGTGAACTTCGGCGAGCCGCTGCATCTGACCACTTACCTGAACCAGAACGTACCAACCTGGCGTGAAGCGATCGACCCTATCGAAGCGCAACGTCCGAGCTGGCTGACGCCAACGGTGCAGGATCTGGCTGAGCAGATTATGGTGCGTATCAACAATTCAGCGGCGGCTAACGCCATGAACCTGTGTTGTACCGCGCTGCTGGCATCGCGTCAGCGCTCACTGACCCGCGAACAGCTGACCGAACAGATCGACTGTTATCTGCAATTGCTGCGCAATGTGCCGTATAACGCGGATTCGACCGTGCCTGATCTGACCGCTAATCAGTTGCTCGATCACGCGCTGAACATGAACAAGTTCCAGGTCGAAAAAGATAACATTGGCGACATCATCGTTCTGCCGCGGGAACAGGCCGTGCTGATGACGTATTACCGCAACAACATCCATCATATGCTGGTGTTGCCGTCGCTGATTTCGAGCATTGTGATGCACCATCGTCAGGTTAGCCGCGCGGAATTACTGCGTCAGGTTGAGCTGATTTATCCGATGCTGAAAGCTGAACTGTTTATGCATTTCGACAAAGCCGAACTGCCGCAGGTGCTGGATGTGCTGACGCTTGAGCTGGCACGTCAGCAGATTATTCATCTGGAAGATGATGAGTTATCGCTTAACCCGGCGCGTATCCGCACGCTGCAACTGCTGGCTGCGGGTGTGCGTGAAACGCTGCAACGTTATGCGATCACCTTCTCGCTGCTCACCACGAATCCCAGCATCAACCGTGGTGCGCTGGAAAAAGAGAGCCGGATTATGGCTCAGCGCCTGTCAGTGTTGCACGGCATCAATGCCCCTGAGTTCTTCGATAAAGCCGTCTTCTCGACGCTGGTCGGCACTCTGCGCGCAGAAGGCTATATCAGCGATAGCGGGGATGCGATTCAGGAACAAACGCGTGAGATTTACATCATGCTGAGTGACCTGATGACGCCGGATATCAAACTCACTATCGAGAGCGCCGGTATGCCTTCAGAGCTGCCACAGCCAACGGAACCTCCGGCTGAGCCTAAGATGGATGTGCGCGACACTGACCACTGATCGCCCGCAGTAACGCGATGAATGGCAGAAAACAAAACGCCCGGACTCTGTAAAAGTCCGGGCGTTTTTTTATGCGCGCTCTGCTGGCTGAAAACTTAGAAAGTGAACGCCTGAAGGCTCATCAGAATACCGAGGAACAGCACCAGGCCCACGTAGTTATTCTGGCGGAAGGCCAGAAAACAGGCGTCACGCTCACGTTTAGCAATCAACTTTTGCTGATGGACAAACAGCGCAGCGGCCAGCAGCAGCGACCAGTAGAATGGCGCGCCAAGCTCTGAAAGATGCCCGACAACGGCCATCAGAACCAGCGTCGCCAGTTGCAGCAATCCGATAATCAGCGTGTCAAAACGACCAAAGAGAATTGCCGTGGATTTCACACCGATCTTCACATCATCATCGCGATCAACCATCGCATATTGCGTGTCGTAGGCCACCGTCCAGCAGATATTCGCCAGGAACAATAACCAGCAGCTCAGCGGCAGCGTCTCACTGACGGCGGCGTACCCCATAGGGATCGCCCAGCCAAAAGCCGCACCCAATACAAACTGCGGTAAATGGCTGACACGCTTCATGAACGGATACACCCACGCCAGCGCCAGCCCGGCCAGAGATAACAATATCGTCATGCGGTTAAGCAGCAGAACCAGCAGGAAAGACACCAGCACCAGCCCGACAAACAACATTTTGGCCTGCGTACTGCTGATAGTCCCGCTCGGCAGCGGGCGGTTGGCAGTGCGTTTGACGTGGCCGTCGATTTTGCGATCGGCGTAATCATTCACCACACAGCCGGCGGCGCGCATGAAGAAGACCCCCAGCACAAACACCACGAGAATTTTAGCCGAAGGCATGCCGCCACCGGCCAGCCACAGCGCCCACAACGTCGGCCACAGCAGCAACAGCGAACCGATGGGCTTATCAATACGCATCAGACGGCAATAATCACGCCAGGTACCCTGCGGCATACTTGCGGACACTCTCTGTTCTCCTTGTTGATTAGTTTGGGTCATGTCCCGCTCACTTTGCCCTCTGGGCGGTGAACCGGCGAATCTGGCAGGAAGATTTCCGTCAGCAGCAGCGGTTTATCAGAAAGGCGCAGACGCGAGCGGCGCGCCCACAGATCGCCCTGCTCACTCTGTAACTGCCCGAGATGAATGTAATCACGGGTCAGATTATTGCCGCTAAACAGGTAGCGACCAAGCGGCACGGTGCCGAGATCAACCAGCGCCAAATCCGGCCCGGTCAGTGTCTCTTCGGGGATCACGGTGCGTCCGAGTAACCACGGCTCGGCATCACCGAACAACACAATTTCCCGAACCCAGTAACGGGCGCTTTCCGGGAGTTGCTGCGCTTCACTTTCGCCAAGCTCCGCGCGGGTCACAAAACACTCATTTTGAGGTTTAACGGTGACAGTAACACCCTGTTTTTCAAAGCGACGGGTCATGGATCCCATTTCCATCAGCCAGTCAGCAACATCCGCAGGGACATCTGTCGGGTCGTTAAACCAGTGAATCGGGGGTTGTGCAGGGGAATGGGAATCAGACATCAACGGCTCCGTAATGGAGGTATTCATACCTCCAATGAATTATCTGCCTCGTATTCTAACGCATGAATGCGAGGCAGTAATCGCATCATTTTACTCGCGGCGCAGACGCTCACTGTTGGCCAGGAACAGCGTCACAACCAGAACCAAAATCGCGCAGGCGTAAACCAGCGTGTCATAAGGACTTTTGTGGTCAACAATAATCAGGCGGATAATTGCCGTGATGCCGATATAAATAAAATAGCGCAACGGGAAATGATAGCCCGATGAAAAATACTTGATAATCAGCGCGATAAACTCGAAATAGAGGAAGTAAATGACAATCCCCTCTATCAGAAGATATGACGATGACTGATCGTTATTCACGAACAGTACCATTGCCAGATGATAGGTTTCGCGCCCGATAAAAATCATCAGGATCGCCGCCAGCCCTAATAAGAAAACGTTCAAAATTCGCTGCATGATGACCGATATCATCGTTGCACGTTTTGATCCTGCCATGTGATCTACATCCCACTTTTGTTATTAATACCCGCAGAATACCACAGAGTCCGCACAGTAAAAGCGGCATTAAAAAAGGGTCAGCCAGTTACGGCTAACCCTTTTATTTTGGCGGACTTTAGCGATTTACGACTTTGCTAAAGACTTATGCACGCCAGTTTTTGAAGCGGTTGATCAGACCATTCGTTGAACTGTCATGGCCGGTCACGTCTTTGTCGCCTTCCAGCTCTGGCAGAATACGGTTTGCCAGCTGTTTGCCCAGTTCTACGCCCCATTGGTCGAAGGTGTAGATGTTCAGGATAGCGCCCTGAGTAAAGATTTTGTGCTCGTACATCGCGATCAGCGCACCCAGGCTGTATGGCGTGATTTCACGCAGCAGGATGGAGTTGGTCGGACGGTTACCTTCGAACACTTTAAACGGCGCGACGTGTTTAACGTCTTCCGGTTTTTTACCCTGGTCGGCGAATTCTTTCTCAACCACGTCCAGAGATTTACCGAATGCCAGCGCTTCTGTCTGAGCAAAGAAGTTAGACAGCAGTTTCGCGTGATGATCGCTCAGCGCGTTGTGGCTGACAGCCGGCGCGATGAAGTCACAAGGAATGATTTTGGTACCCTGGTGGATCAGCTGATAGAACGCGTGCTGACCATTGGTACCCGGCTCACCCCAGATGATCGGGCCAGTCTGGTAATCCACCGGGTTGCCGTTACGGTCAACGAATTTACCGTTGGATTCCATGTTGCCTTGCTGGAAGTACGCCGCAAAACGGTGCATGTACTGGTCGTATGGCAGGATGGCTTCGGTTTCAGTGCCGTAGAAATCGTTGTACCAGATACCGATCAGCGCCAGCAGAACCGGCAGGTTTTTCTCTGCAGGGGTATTGGCGAAGTGGTTATCCATCGCGTGAGCACCGCTCAGCAGTTGTTCGAAGTTTTCGAAACCTACAGACAATGCGATAGACAGGCCGATTGCAGACCACAGAGAGTAACGGCCGCCGACCCAGTCCCAGAATTCGAACATGTTGTCGGTGTCGATACCAAACTCACCCACAGCTTTGCCGTTGGTAGACAGCGCCGCGAAGTGTTTCGCCACGTGTTTATCATCGCCCGCCGTTTTCAGGAACCAGTCACGCGCGCTGTGGGCGTTGGTCATGGTTTCTTGCGTGGTGAAGGTTTTTGACGCCACCAGGAACAGCGTGGTTTCCGGCGACAGGTCTTTCAGCGTTTCGGCAATGTGCGTGCCGTCAACGTTGGAGACGAAATGCATATTCAGATGGTTTTTGTAAGGACGCAGCGCTTCGGTCACCATGAACGGGCCGAGGTCAGAACCGCCGATACCGATGTTCACGATGTCAGTGATCGCTTTACCGGTATAGCCTTTCCAGTCGCCACCGATTACGCGCTCGGTGAAGCCTTTGATCTTCGCCAGCACGGCGTTCACTTCCGGCATGACATCTTTGCCATCGACCACAATCGGCGTGTTGCTGCGGTTACGCAGGGCAACGTGCAGAACAGCGCGGTCTTCGGTGCGGTTGATCTTCTCGCCAGAGAACATCGATTTGATTGCACCCTGAAGATCAGTCTCTTTGGCCAGGGCTTGCAGCTTATCCAGAGTTTCTGAAGTGATGCGGTTTTTAGAGAAATCGACCAACATCTGGTCTTCAAAAGTGGCAGAGAACTTCGAGAAACGATCACCATCTTCAGCAAACAGATGGCTAATCTGCACATCTTTCATCGTGTCGAAATGCTGCTGCAGGGCTTGCCAGGCAGCGGTCTGAGTTGGATTGATATTTTTCATAGCAATGCTCTTAGGCTGAGAATAAATATGAGGTAACTGTCCCGATTGTATCCTGAACTTCCCGAGATGAGATGCCTTTTCTTGCGATAGGCCAGATCTGTGGATTCACAATGACAGAGAACAATATTAGATGACAATCGCTCAAAATGTGGCGCGCTAAGCCGTCAGACCGTTGACAGACGCGCCATAACCCGTTATTCCTAAGCACCTAACTTACGCATAGCTTATCCCCGAAATCATTCACGTCGCCGGGGTATGCGTGAGCCAGAAGAGGCGCGTCGCCCAGGCAGTGTACCGGAGGAGCCGAAATCCTACGAAGGTGCATCAGGGGGAGCGGCGCCGAGGTCAGATGCTGACGGCAGGCAGACGATCGACCACAGGGGCTGAATCCTCTGGGTTGTCACCGACATACCCGAAAAAGGGTATTGGCATGGTGGGGCGCTTCTGGGTGTATCGTAGTATCTCTACGTCTGCCCCCGTTTCCCGCTCTCCCCTTGTGCCAATTCTTATGGATTAGCTGGCTGTCACGATGTTGATGGCCCGGACATGAGGTTTTACATGAATTACGCAGCATCCCGCAACGCCAACCCACAGCCTTTTGGCAGCGTCATCGTCGCCAAATTCGGCGGTACCAGCGTGGCGGATTTCGACGCGATGAACCGCAGCGCAGACATCGTTCTTGCGCGCCCTGAAGTTCGTCTGGTCGTTCTCTCCGCCTCTGCGGGCGTCACCAATTTATTAGTCGAGCTGGCTGTCGGTAAAGAAACCGAACGCCGCGTGTTCCTGCTTGATGAAATCCGCCGTATCCAGAATGCCATTATTGATCGTCTCGATAACCCCACGGTTATTCGTGAAGAAATTGGCCGCATGCTGGAAAATATTGCGATGCTGTCAGAAGCGGCGAGCCTCGCGACGTCCACCGCGCTGACCGACGAACTGGTCAGCCACGGCGAACTGATGTCCACCCTGCTGTTTGTTGAAATCGTTCGCCAGCGCAACGTGCCCGTGGAATGGTTTGATGTGCGTAAAGTCATGCGTACCAGCGACCATTTCGGACGCGCAGAGCCGGACACGCAGGCGCTCACCGACCTGACCCTTCAGCAATTGCAGCCACGTTTACAGAATGCGCTGGTGATCACCCAGGGCTTTATCGGCTCGGAAGGCAAAGGCCGCACCACCACGCTGGGCCGTGGCGGCAGCGATTACACCGCCGCATTGCTGGGCGAAGCGCTGGGGGCTGTGCGCGTCGATATCTGGACTGACGTACCGGGTATTTACACCACTGACCCGCGTCTGGTCCCGGCGGCAAAACGTATAGATCGTATTGCGTTTGAAGAAGCGGCCGAAATGGCGACCTTCGGCGCCAAAGTTCTGCACCCGGCCACCTTGCTGCCTGCGGTACGTCGCGGCATCCCGGTGTTTGTCGGCTCCAGCAAAGATCCTTCGGGCGGCGGCACTCTGGTGTGTGATACCTCCGATAACCCGCCGCTGTTCCGTGCCATTGCCCTGCGTCGCCGGCAGACGCTGGTGACACTGCACAGCCTGAGCATGTTGCATTCACGCGGTTTCCTCGCCGACGTGTTTGGTATTCTGGCGCGCCACAATATTTCCGTTGATTTGATCACCACCTCTGAGGTCAGCGTGGCGCTGACCCTCGACACCACCGGCTCGACGTCTTCCGATGCCAGCCTGCTGACCACGTCGTTGCTGACTGAACTGTCGTCACTGTGTCGTGTTGAAGTGGAAGAGAATCTGGCGCTGATCGCCATTATCGGCAACAAACTGTCGCAGGCCTGCGGCGTGGGCAAAGAAGTGTTCGGTGTATTGGATCCGTTCAATATCCGCATGATTTGTTACGGCGCGAGCAGCTATAACCTGTGCTTCCTGGTGCCGGGCAGCGATGCCGATCAGGTCGTTAAAACTCTGCACCGCAACCTATTCGAACAATAACGGGCGCGGTATCTGAGAAGACCGGGCCTTGTGCCCGGTCTTTTTTTTGTCAGTACTTTTGCAAAACAACAAAGACAAGGATCATCCTCAATGTTAGCCATAATCACCCGCCTGTTTCCGCTGTGGGCCGTGCTGTTATCCGTCGCGGCCTATTTTTCGCCGACCACCTTCACGCCTATCGGCCCCCATGTGTCTACCCTGCTGATGCTGATTATGTTCGCGATGGGCGTCACCCTTGAATTCGGGGATTTCAAACGCGTCCTTTCCCGCCCCGGCCCGGTAGCCGCCGCCACCTTCCTGCATTATCTGATCATGCCGCTGGCGGCCTGGGTACTGGCAAAACTGTTCCACATGCCCGCGGATTTATCTGCCGGCATGATTCTGGTAGGCAGCGTTGCCAGCGGTACCGCATCCAACGTAATGATTTATCTGGCGAAAGGTGACGTCGCGCTTTCCGTGACCATTTCTGCGGTTTCCACGCTGGTCGGCGTTTTCGCCACGCCGCTGCTGACGCGCTTATATGTGGATACGCACATCAAAGTGGATGTGGAAGGCATGTTGCTGAGCATTTTGCAGATCGTGGTTATCCCGATTTTGGCTGGCCTTATCATTCATCATCTGTTCACGAAAATCGTGAAACGCATCGAACCGCTGCTGCCGCTGTTTTCCATGGTGTGTATCATCGCCATCATCAGCGCCGTAGTGGCCGGAAGTCAGGGCTTTATCGGTTCCGTAGGTTTAGTGGTGATTGTGGCGGTGATTCTGCACAACGGTATCGGTTTGCTGAGCGGGTACTGGGGCGGGAAACTGTTTGGCTTTGACGAAACCACCTGCCGCACGCTGGCGATGGAAGTCGGTATGCAGAACTCGGGTTTGGCCGCGACGCTCGGGAAAATGTACTTCTCCCCGCTGGCCGCGTTGCCAGGCGCCCTGTTCTCGGTCTGGCACAATCTTTCCGGCTCGTTGCTGGCCGGTTACTGGTCGGGTAAACCGGTCAAAAAAGACTGATTTCAGACGCTTAAAAGAGCAATAAAAAAACGGGCGCCTTCCTCAGCGCCCGTTTTTTTTACTCATGAAAGCGGATATTAAACCCGTTTCATATCATCATTCGGTTCACGCTGTTCATCTTCCTGCTCGTCCTGATCCAGCACGTTATACGCGACCGCACAGAACAACGAATTCAGACGCTTCATGTCGCCCAGCAGGCCAAGGTGCAATGAACTGGTTTCGATACTCTGCACATTATGCTGATGCAGGCGGTCAACGTGCGCGTGCGCATAACGGCGGTCGAGAATACGGAAACGATGTTTAGAACGGCGCAGACGACGGGCGCTGGTCAGGTCATTCGACAGGAATACCCCGAGGCTCAGACGCAGGTTATCCAGCAGTTTTTCGTGCAGCGCGTCCAGTTCCACCAGCCCTTCAGGGGAAAATGCGCGGCGCGTGGCATGAGATTTCGCCGTAATATCGCCGGTCATGCGTTCGATAATATCGCCCGCCTGCTCCAGGTTGAGCGCCATTTCGATGATTTCAGCCCAGCGGCGTGAATCCTCTTCGCCCAGCCCTTCTTTGTTGATTTGCGCCAGATAAAGTTTGATGGCGGTGTACAGCACGTCCACATCGTCATCGAGACGGCGCACTTCGCGATCCTGTGCCAGTTTGCCGTGCATAACTTCCCGGTTGAGGATCAGCATGTGTTCCACCACGTCGCCCATGCGCAGGGTTTCGCGGGCGGCATTGGCCAGCGCCAGCGTGGGGGTATCAATCGCACTGACGTCAAGATGGCGCGGACGCAGGCGCGGATCGTCTTCCGGCACATCAGCAATCATCATCTCGCACACTCTGGCCATCGGCGCGGTCAGTGGCACCATCGCCAGACAGCGGATCAGGTTGTAGAACATGTGGAAATAGATCACCAACTCTTCGTCCGGGATGCCCAGCCGCGCCAGTTGCGTCGAGAGCGGCCCGACAAACGGCAGCACAATCACCAGACCAATCAGTTTAAACAGGGTGCTGCCGAGCGCCACGCGGCGGCCCGCCGCATTCATTTTGCTGGCGTTGATCATCGCCAGTAAACCGCTGCCAAGGTTGGCACCGATCACCAGGCACAATGACACTTTCAGGGAAATCACCCCGGTCGCCGTCAGCGTGGCGGTCAGAAGAACGGCTGCCAGACTGGAGTAACTGATGATGGCAAAAACGGCGCCGGTCAGGGCATCGAGCAGCACATCACCGGTCAGCGAGGAGAACAGCACTTTGACGCCCGACGCCTGCATGATCGGCGTCGCCGCGGAAACAATCAGTTCAAGCGCCAGTAAAATCAGCCCGAGGCCAATACCGACGCGCCCCATCTGGCCGGCACGGGTTTGTTTACGGCTGAGGAAAAACGCCACGCCGACGAAGATAAACAGCGGAGAAAGCCAGGAGAGATCGAACGTCAGGATACGCGCCATCACGGCGGTACCGACATCCGCACCGAGAATGATCACAAGCGCAGGTGCCAGCGCAACCAGCCCCTGAGAAACAAAGGACGTCACCAGCAGCGCGGTGGCATTACTGCTTTGCACCAGCGCGGTCACACCAATACCGGCCACGAAGGCCAGCGGTTTTTTTTCTACGCTACTGCTCAGCACGCGGCGCAAATTGGCGCCGAAAACACGCATGATGCCGGTACGGACGATGTGCGTCCCCCACACCAGCAGCGAGACAGCAGATAACAGATGAAGAAGGGTTAACACGAAAAAACAGCTCCATTAACGCCAGGCATAGACCGGCCATCCTGCCTGCCGGGCGTGCTGGAGCAGGATGGCGTCCGGATTCACTGCATGCGGCTGACCCACTTTGGTCAGTAACGGCAGATCGTTATGAGAATCCGAATAAAAACTGGCTTGCAGCAGCAGGGATGCGTCCTGATTGATGAGTTCCAACAATCGCGAAACCTTGCCCTCGCGATAGGTCATCGTTCCCTGCGTGGCCCCGGTAAAGCGGCCATGCTGAATGTCTACGCCGATCGCCAGCGTTTCCTCAACACCGAGGAAACGGGCGATCGGTCGCACCAGATGCTCACCGGACGCGGAGATAATCACCGTCCGGTCGCCCCGTGCGCGGTGAGTGGCCAGACACTCACGCGCCTGCGCATAAATGCGCGGTGCGATAATTTCTTCTACGTACCGGCCAACCATCGCCGCCACGTCATGTTCACTGCGACCGGTCAGCGGCATCAGGGTACATCGCATGTACTCCTGCATATCCATTTTTCCCACCGCATATTGTTGCATCAGGGCGGCGTCCTGTTGCAGGAAAGCCTGTTTATCGGCCACCCAGCCCTGTGCCACCATATACGCTGACCACAGGCTGGAACAGTCGCCGCTAATCAGGGTTTCATCGAGATCAAACAGCGCCAGTTTCATGCAACTTCCCGTAACGTAACAAGATCTAACTGTAGACCAATATCGCTGCCGTCGGCGCGAAGTGAGGCCACAGAACGGTTTAAAACATCCACAGAAAGCTCCACGCCGTGCGCTAAAACGCGATAGCGCACAACGTTACCGAGCAGGCTGTGGCTGAGGATTTTTGCCGGTATCCCTTCAATCAGTTCGCACATCGTGACCGATTCAGGACGAATGGCGACGCGGCCAGTGTAGGTCATGCCGGTCAGCGCCATCGCTTGTTCAGGGCTCAGCAGATTGTAGCTGCCGATAAAGCCTGCGGCGAACGCATCGACAGGTTCAGTATACAAGGTTTCGGCATCGGCATTTTGGACGATTTGTCCTTTGTTCATGAGCACAATCCGGTCTGACATGGTCAGCGCTTCTTCCTGATCATGGGTGACAAAGATCGCGGTAAGGTTCATTTCACGCTGTATACGGCGGATTTGTTCACGCAAATGCTTACGGATGCGGGCATCGAGCGCCGACAGCGGCTCATCGAGCAGCAACAGACGCGGCTGCGTCACCAGCGATCGCGCCAGCGCCACACGCTGACACTGCCCGCCGGAAAGCTGATGCGGATAACGTTTGGCATAATCGCTCATTTCCACCAGTTCCAGCACCTCGCCGACGCGACGATGCACTTCAGCAGCGGGCAGTTTCTGCATTTTCAGGCCAAAAGACACGTTAGCCTCGACACTCATATTGGGAAACAACGCATAGCTCTGGAAGACCATGCCGATGCCGCGCTGTTGTGGCGGCAATGGCACAATATCCTGCCCCTGGATCAGAATTTTTCCGCTGTCGACGGAGGTCAGACCGGCCAGACAGCGCAGCAGCGTTGATTTTCCGCAACCGCTCGGCCCGAGGAGGGTCACAAATTCCCCCTCTTCGGCAGAGAAATCAATGTTGTGAAAAATCTGCGTCGGGCCATACGATTTGTTGAGTTGAGTGACCTGCAAATATGACATATCAGCTCTTTCCTTTGTTCAGCATGTTCGCCACCCAGGTAAACATCAGGACGACCATAAAATAGGAGATGACCAGCGCGCTGGTGAAATGGCCGCTGCCATTACGCATGTTGTAAAGATAGACCTGCACCGTTTCATAACGGCTGCCTGCCAGCAGGTTGGCGAACACGAATTCACCAATCAGGAAGGAGAATGAGAGCAGGACTGCGATCATCCCGCCTTTGCGTAAGTTCGGTAAAACCACCAGCAGCGCCGCTTTCCAGGTGCTGGCTCCCAGCAAATGCGCGGCGTCCATCAGGTCACGCAGGTTGATGGCCTGCATGTTGTTAGAGATGGCGCGATAGATAAACGGCAGCGCGATAGTGAAGTAACAGCCAATCAGGATCCACGGCGTCCCGGTGAGGGGAAAAGGGTCGCCGGAGTAGAGCTGCATCAGGCCGACGGAAGACACCACCGGCGGCACCGCAAACGGCAGCAGGATCAGGATATTCATCAGCGCATCGAGCTTAGGGAAATAGTAAGCGATCACAAACATCAGTGGCAGGATCAGCACCAGCGAGAGGAAAAGCGTGCCGAAACACACCAGCAGCGAGTGCCAGAGCGCGATAAGAAATCGCGGATCACTCCATAACGCCACCAGCCATTTCAGCGTAAAACCGCTCGGCAAAATCGTCGCGCCCCACTCCTGTACCAGCGCATACACCAGCGTCGCCAGCAGCGGCAGCATCAGTAAAATCAGTAAAACCCAGATCACCACACGGTGGTAAATTGCTTCAGACCGCGACATGTTACGTTCCTTTTTCCGGCAATCAGCTGCGCTGACTGAGATAACTTTTACGCAATAACCACTGATGGATCAGCGTGATAAAGGCCATCAGCACCACCAGTAACATCGCCAGCGCACTGCCCATATTGGGGTCGAGGGAAATATCGCCGGACACCAGCGCGGCAATTCGCACCGGCACAACGTTGAAATTGCCGGTGGTCAGGGCGTACACCGTGGCGTAGGCGCCGAGTGCATTGGCGAGCAAAATCACGAACGTCCCCATCAGCGCCGGAAACAGCACGGGCATACCGATGTAGCGCCAGTAACTCCAGCGGCCTGCCCCCAGCAAAGCGGCAGACTCCCGCCAGTCTTCGCGCAGCGCATCAAATGCCGGGTACATCAGCAATACGCCGAGCGGGATCTGAAAATAGGTATAGAGAACGATCAGTCCGCTTTTTGAATACAGATTGAAGTTTTCCATCAGCCCGTATTTTTGCAGCAGCAGGGTCAGGCAGCCGTTAAGACCGAGCAGTATCACAAAGGCAAAGGCCAGCGGGACACCCGCAAAGTTACTGGTCATGTTGGTAAACGACATCACGAAGTCATGCAGCTTTGTCGGGCCGAGCTGGCGAAGTGAGTAACTGCCCACTAACGCAATCAGCAAACCGTAGACGCTTGACCAGATCGAAATATCCAGCGAGAAACGCATGGCCTGCAGATAGAACGGCGAGGTCAGGATGTCGGTGTAATTTCCCAGCCCCCAGGCTTCATAGGTTTCACTGTAAAAGCTGCTGACCGCAATCCAGGCCAGCGGCGCCAGCTGAAAGGCAATGAAGAACACCAGAAACGGCAGCATAAAAAGCGCTGCAATCCACTTAGCTTTCATCGGGTATCCTTTAAAAGTGACGGGATTCAGGCCAGTAATGCCGCGCAGTGTGGCTTATCGTGGGCAATATTGAGGATCTGACAGAGGGTTCCGCACAGCTCAGTTTGCAGAGGCGCGGCATCTTGCAAGCTGAACGCACTGCCGAAAACAAATAACGGCACCTGGCGCTCTTGCGGCAAAATGCCGCCGTGGCTGCGATCGTCGTTCATGCCGTGGTCGGCGGTGACAATGACCTGATAACCCGCATCGAGCCACTCGCCCAGATAGCGTGACAGGATGCCGTCTGCCGTCCGCGCTTTGTTGCGGTACTGAGGCGTCGACAGACCAAATTTATGCCCGGCGTCGTCAATGTTCATCGGGTGGATCAGCAGGAAATCAGGATCGTGGCGGCGACGCAGACTCTCGGCATCGTCGAACAAATGCGAATCCGGGTAGACGTCGTCGTAATAAAAATGACCGTGCTGAATAGCCAGCGTGTCATCGCTGGTATGACGGTCCCTCGGCGGGTCGAACGGCGTGCGGTTATACAATTCGCTGACCCAATGATAGGCCGCAGCCGCCGTCGTCAGACCGGCGTCGCGGGCATAATGAAAAATACTGCGCTGTGTGGATAACCGGTCAACCTGATTATTCACAATGCCGCTCATCACCGGCGTGATGCCGGTGAGGATGCACTCATACAGTGGCCGGGACAGCGAAGGCAGTGCACATTCCAGCGGATACAAGCGGCCGCGTCCTGCGGCACACTGCGCCTGTAAATACCCCATTGCGTCGTGGCCGACCTGATAATTCAGGCCGTCCAGTACTACCAGAATGCTCTTCATGACACGTTTGCCTTTGGTGCAGGTGTTGTAATGAAAACAATGCTTTCGCTGTTCGCTTTTATTTTATTGATCCCACGCTTACTGCTGCATATTGATCATGACGTTTTCCTGCCACAGGCGAGGCAAGGTTTTAGCGCTCTTATCCCAGGCAGCCGTATCCGCAATCGGATGCGCATTTTTGTACTCGCTCGATGGCAGCAGTTTGGCTTTCACATCATCAGGCAGGGTGATGTGGTCGGCACGGATCGGACGGGCATAACCCTGCGCTAAGTTGATCTGGCCTGCATCAGAGAAGATGTATTCGCGCGCCAGTTTGGCGGCGTTTGGGTGTTTGGCGAATTTGTTGATGATGGTGGTATAGCCGGAAGTGATGGAACCATCGGATGGGATCACCACGTCGAAGCGGGTTTTGTCGATTTTGTCGCGATAGCTCAGACCGTTGAAGTCCCAGACCACACCGACCTGCACTTCACCTTTTTCCAGAGAGGCGATCACCGGGTTAGTGAGGCTCAGACGCCCTGCTTTCGCCAGCTTGCCAAAGTATTCCAGCCCCGGTTTCAGGTTAGTTTCGTTACCGCCCATGGCGTAAGTGGCCGCCAGCACGCCGTTGGCGGCCTGCGCTGCGGTGCTCACATCGCCGATAGTGACTTTGTATTTACTGTTCAGCAGATCGGCCCAGCTGTGCGGCTCATCTTTCACCTGAGATTTATCAATGATGAAAGCAATGGTGCCGGTGTAAGCGAGTGCCCACATACCTTCTTTATCTTTCGCCCAGTCCGGCACCTGATCCCAGGTGGTCGGTTTGTAAGGCTGGGTGACGCCCTTCTGCACGGCTACCGGCCCGAACGCGGCTCCTACGTCGCCAATATCTGCGCTGGCGTTGTCTTTTTCCGCGAGGAATTTGGCGATTTCCTGCGCCGAGCTCATGTCAGTATCGCTGTGTTTGAGGCCATATTTGGTGCTCAAATCACTCCAGGTTCCCTTCCAGTTCGCCCAGTCATCAGGCATACCGACGCTGTTTACCGTTCCTTCAGCTTGCGCCGCTTTCACGAGTTCAGCAGGAGGCTCAGCGGCAAAAGCGGCAGAGGTGGACAATACGAGCGCGCTGGTTAACACAGAAGCGAACAACTGTTTCATAACGGATGCTCCAGATGGTAGTGTGTGAAGTGCTGGTCTAGTCCAGCAAGAACCAAGCCAATCTAACGATCAATTGTGATAATTATATGTCAGCGTGAAAAAGCAGCAGTTTTAAGCTTGCAGCTGTTAACGGGCGCACATTATTTACACAGTAAAGGGTCGGATTGGTGCAAAAACGCACTGAAATGAGGCTTGCTGACCGATGGGTGAATCGCAGACGACCGTTGCCGTGATTTGTAAGGCGTTAAGTGAAAGTATCGCAACGGGGGCATTTTCAGCCGAGGGAAGGCTGCCTTCTGAGCGTGCGCTGAGTGACCATTTTTCCACAACCCGCATCACGCTGCGGGAAGCATTGGGCCAGCTCGAAGCGCAGGGGCTGATTTATCGCGAAGTCCGGCGCGGCTGGTTTGTGTCACCGCCGCGCATTGTCTATAACCCGTTGCAAAGAAGTCATTTTCACGCGATGGCGAAAGATCAGGGGCGCGATGCGCAAACCGAAGTCATTGATGCAAAATATTGCGTTGCCAGTGAGACGGTCTGCCAGAAACTCCTGTTGCCATCAGGGAGTGAGGTGATTTGTATCCGCCGGTTACGTTATATCGACAAGCGCCCCGTTTTGTATGTCGAGCACTACCTTAATCCGCTGTATTTTCAGGGTATTCTCGGCGCCGATCTCACGACATCTCTGACAGATTTATACGCTGCCCGTTATGATATTCATTACGGACGCGTTCGTTTTGATATGGTGCCCACGCTGCTGTCCGAGCAAGCTTCGCGCGCGCTGAGAGTCGCCTCCGGCAGTCCGGCGCTGTTTATTACGCGCACCAACCGCGACCAGCACGATCGGGTCATCGACTGCGATCTGGAATACTGGCGCTATGACGCGCTGCACATTGATGTAGAAGTGAATTGATTTCAGTGGGCAAAAACTCTGCCGGGATACCCTGAATCATTCGGGATGAATCAAGGCGGCAACTGAATGAACCCCAGTCACTTATTTTAGAAAGTGACTGGGGTTCGTGATGGCAGCCAACGCAGAGTCAGCCTGAAGGATGACGGGTGTTAGTCGGCGTCGTAACCCAGGTTTGGCGCCAGCCAGCGTTCAACTTCGGCGACCGGCATATTTTTACGCGCGGCGTAGTCTTCGACCTGATCGCGCTGAATCTGCGCCACGGCGAAATATTTGCTGTCCGGGTGGCTGAAGTACCAGCCAGAAACAGCCGCTCCCGGCCACATGGCGAAAGATTCGGTCAGTTGCATGCCGGTGTTGGCTTCCACATCCAGCAACGTCCAGATCTGACCTTTTTCCGTATGTTCCGGACAGGCCGGATAACCCGGCGCCGGGCGTATCCCCTGATAATTCTCACGGATCAGCTCTTCATTGCTCAGGTTCTCGTTGGCCGCAAAGCCCCAGTACACCTTGCGCACTTTTTCATGCAAATATTCCGCAAAGGCCTCCGCCAGACGGTCAGCCAGCGCTTTGATCATGATTTTGTTGTAGTCGTCGTGCTGCCTGTCATAGGCCTCGGCCAGCGCGTCTTCCTCCAGCCCGCCGGTCACGGCGAATGCGCCCATGTAATCTTTCTTACCGCTGGATTTCGGGGCGACAAAGTCAGCCAGGCAGTAGTTGGCAAAATCGGTTTTTTCCGTTTGCTGGCGCAGATGATGGCTGACAACCAGCACATCCTGACGACGCTCATCGCTGTAGATCTCAATATCATCGCCCCTGCGGTTTGCCGGGAACAGGCCGACAACGCCACGCGGGTTGAGTAATTTCTCTGCGGAGAGTTTATCGAGCAGGTCATTGGCATCTTTAAACAGGCGCTTCGCCTCTTCGCCGACCACCTCGTCTTCAAGAATGCGCGGATATTTTCCGGCCAGCGACCAGGTCATAAAGAACGGCGTCCAGTCAATGTAATTGCGCAGCGTTTCAATGCTGGCTTCCACTTTCTGCACGCCCAGACGGTGCGCCACCGGCGGCGTGTAGCTTTCCCAGTCAATGGTGGTGGCGTTATCACGCGCGACCTCCAGACTGACCGGCGGCGTGCGTGGCTTTTTACGGCCATGCTGAATACGCACGGTGTCGTACTCTTTGCGCGTACGCTCGATGAAAGGGCCGCGCTGTTCATCGGACAGCAGCGCAGACACCACGCCCACCGAACGCGAGGCGTTTTGTACATAGACCGTCGGGCCGCTGTAGTTTTGCTCGATTTTAACGGCGGTGTGCGCTTTGGAGGTCGTTGCGCCGCCGATCAGCAGCGGCATTGTGAAGCCACGTCGCTCCATCTCTTTGGCCACGTTCACCATTTCATCCAGCGAAGGTGTGATCAGGCCGGAAAGCCCGATGATATCGACCTTTTCTTCGATGGCCGTTTTCAGAATTTTGTCAGTCGCGACCATCACGCCAAGATCGATAATCTCGTAGTTATTGCACTGCAACACCACACCGACGATATTTTTGCCGATGTCATGCACATCGCCTTTCACCGTAGCCAGCAGGATTTTGCCGTTGGTTTTGCCTTTCTCTTTGCTGGCTTCAATGTATGGCTCGAGGTAAGCCACGGCCTGCTTCATCACGCGGGCAGATTTCACCACCTGCGGCAGAAACATTTTACCGGCGCCGAATAAATCGCCCACCACGTTCATGCCGTCCATCAGCGGCCCTTCGATCACTTCAATCGGGCGCGCAGCCTGCTGGCGGCACTCTTCCGTATCCAGTTCGATAAACTCGGTAATGCCTTTAATCAGCGAGTATTCGAGACGTTTTTTTACATCCCATCCGCGCCATTCGGCCTGCTGCTTATTGGCCTCCCCATCATCTTTATTGCCGCGATATTTCTCCGCCAGATCGAGCAGGCGCTCAGTACCGTCGTCGCGCCGGTTAAGGATCACGTCTTCAACGGCATCGCGCAGTTCAGCCGGGAGATCATCATAAATGGCTAACTGACCGGCGTTAACAATCCCCATATCCATACCGTTCTGGATGGCGTGATAGAGGAAAACGGCGTGAATGGCTTCGCGAACGTGGTCATTACCGCGAAACGAGAATGAAACGTTGGAAACACCGCCGGAAATCAGCGCGTGCGGCAGCTGCGCTTTGATATCTGCACAGGCCTCAATGAAATCGACAGCATAGTTGTTGTGCTCTTCGATGCCGGTGGCGACCGCAAAAATGTTCGGGTCGAAAATGATGTCTTCCGGCGGAAAGCCGACTTTCTCTGTCAGCAATTTATAGGCACGACGGCAGATTTCTATTTTGCGTTTGCGGGTATCCGCCTGCCCGGTTTCATCGAAGGCCATCACCACCACGGCGGCACCGTAACGGCGCACCATGCGTGCATGATGCAGGAAAGCTTCCTCGCCCTCTTTCATGGAGATCGAGTTAACAATGCCTTTTCCCTGAATGCATTTCAGGCCCTGTTCTATGACGTTCCATTTGGAGGAATCGATCATGATCGGCACACGGGCAATATCCGGTTCACCGGCAATCAGATTGAGGAAGCGCACCATCGCCGCTTCCGCGTCGAGCATTCCCTCATCCATATTAATATCAATGATTTGCGCGCCGCTTTCCACCTGCTGGCGGGCGACGGCGAGCGCTTCTGCGTATTTTTCTTCTTTGATCAGCCGCTTAAAACGGGCGGAACCGGTCACGTTAGTTCGTTCGCCGACGTTCACAAACAGCGTTTTCGCATCGATGGTCAGCGGTTCAAGCCCGGCCAGACGACAGGCAACCGGAATGTCAGGCAGAACGCGCGGCGGCACGCCTTCTACGGCTTTCACCATCGCCGCGATATGCGCGGGCGTGGTGCCACAACAGCCACCGACGATGTTCAGAAAGCCCGAACGGGCCCACTCACCGATGTGCTCCGCCATTTCTTTGGCTTCCAGATCGTACTCACCAAAGGCGTTCGGCAGACCGGCGTTCGGGTGGGCGGTGACGTAGCATTCCGCGATACGTGATAGTTCGGCGACATATTCGCGCAATTCATCCGGCCCCAGCGCGCAGTTAAGACCAAAGGTCAGCGGCTTAACGTGACGCAGTGAGTTGTAGAAGGCTTCGGTGGTCTGGCCTGATAAGGTTCGTCCGGAGGCGTCGGTGATGGTGCCGGAAACCATCACCGGCAGCACGATGCCCAGTGCTTCAAATTCAGTTTCTACCGCAAAGGTGGCGGCTTTGGCGTTAAGCGTGTCGAAAACGGTTTCGATCATGATCAAATCCGCGCCACCTTTAACCAGCGCGCGGGTAGATTCCCGGTAGGCTTCGACCAGCTGATCAAAAGAGACGTTGCGATACGCCGGATCGTTCACATCCGGGGAAATCGAGGCGGTACGGTTAGTCGGCCCTAACACACCGGCCACATAACGCGGTTTGTGCGGCGTGCGGGCGGTCCACTCATCGGCGCACTGGCGCGCCAGCCGGGCCGCTTCGTAGTTAATTTCAGCTGACAGCGATTCCATATGGTAGTCAGCCATCGCGATGGTGGTGGAGTTAAAAGTGTTGGTTTCGAGAATATCGGCACCAGCAGCCAGGTAGCCATTGTGGATCTCGACGATCACTTCAGGTTTGGAGAGCACCAGAAGATCGTTATTGCCTTTAAGATCGCTTTCCCAGTCAGCAAAACGTTCGCCACGGTAGTCCTCTTCTTCCAGACGATAGCTTTGGATCATGGTGCCCATGCCACCGTCCAGAACCAAAATGCGCTGTGCCAGCTGCTTATGTAGCGCCTCTACTCGATTAGTCACTTTCACCTCATCACCCATCACGCACACCCGGCAAATTGTTCATTTCTGCGCCGGAAATTATGGTCAACATCCTAGCATACCTTCCCCGGCCAAAAGGCCGCGCCGACGTGAGACTTTTTCAATTCGGGAAGACATCCCGCAAATAGCGTGCAACACATCGGATGAGCGCAAAGGCAGGTTGCGATCCATACTGTAAAAACGAAAACCAATTCCAAAAACGATTTTTTCTTTGCCAGTCTTTGGCGCATCTTATAAGGAACAGACTCATGGCAACTTCCGCCTCCACTCCGGCCAAACGTGTTAAAAAACTCAAAGCCGCTGCCGCGACAGGCAGCGCCGCCACCGGGCAGGTGCAATCCCTGACACGTGGACTGAAATTGCTGGAATACATTGCCGAAGCTCAGGGCAGCGTGGCGCTGACCGATCTGGCACAGCAGGCCGGTTTACCGAATTCCACCACCCACCGTTTGCTGACCACCATGCAACAGCAGGGGTTTGTTCGTCAGGTCGGCGATTTGGGTTTGTGGACCATAGGTTCACATGCCTTTGTGGTGGGCAGCAGCTTCCTGCAAAGTCGTAATTTACTGGCGATGGTGCACCCGATGCTGCGCCGTCTGATGGAGGAATCTGGAGAAACGGTGAATCTGGCGGTACTGGATCACAGTGATTATCAGGCGATCATCATCGATCAGGTGCAATGCAATGCGCTGATGCGCATGTCCGCCCCCATCGGCGGAAAATTACCGATGCATGCTTCGGGCGCGGGGAAAGCTTTTCTTTCCACGCTGCCGGAAGAGCGGCTGGTGAAGTTGCTGCATAAAATCGGATTGCACAGCTACACGCCGCTGACCAAAACGTCTCCGGTAAACCTGAAACAGGAGCTGGCCGACACCCGTAAACGTGGGTATGCCTTTGATGATGAGGAACATGCACTTGGCCTGCGCTGCGTGGCGACCTGCATTTACGATGAGCATAATGATGCGTATGCCGCTATTTCGATTTCAGGCCCGATCTCGCGCATCACCGACGATCGTGTGACCGAGTTAGGTGCATTAGTTATCCATGCAGCGAAAGAAATTACGCAAGCCTATGGCGGTGGTAAGCATTAAAAGAGAAAATAGCGGGGTAGCAAATGGGCCGAAAGGCAGGCTACGGATTTTCAAGGACGGTCAGGATAACCTCTGTTTTTGAAAAATAGCACCCGTGTTTTATAAGGATATTTCACATTGAATCACAGAGAATTAAAGTTGCTGGAAACCTATTTTTCTTTCGGACTTAAGGAAAAACATTTAGAAAGGATAAAAAAAGCTAATTCGCTAAAGTATCCTTTAATGCCAATGGAGGTTGTGTTGAACACCCCGCAAACGCCGGCAAGAAGAGATAAGATTTTTACTTTGCAACATAGCCTGGCGGAGGGTTATTCTATTACGCCTATTGAAGGATCCTCTATATTTAATCCGCCTTTAAATGGTCGCTTCTTGTTTGTTATTCTTTCCAGCAACCCTGCACAAATTTATTGCGGATTAGCTTACGACTCCATTAATCAGTTTTTAGCCTTCGAAAGTTCTGGCAGTAATAAATCTGACAGAGGCGCTGATGCAATGGGTAACGTATTTAATTCGACCACCCGGTGCGAAGTTGAAGGGCATACTTCACTGACACAATGCCAGGACGTGCTTTTTGCCGGAGACATGCTTTTCAATCATCGTACTTTAGTATCATGGAGTAACGCGAGCGGGCACTATCAACCTGCACCGGACCGCCGTCATACGAATCTCTATCCTAATATTAAGAAAATCCTTCCGGAAAGCCTTTTTAGTGCGTATGACTTCGAATGCCTGAGTACGGGCGCTGACAGACAATTTAGCTCGGCAGGTTCTGCAAGTTCGCGGGGCATGTCCGATATTTCAAGTTTTTCCTCCTTTGGCTCACATTGCAGCAGAGCATCCAATGTGAGTGACGGATATAACAGCTAAATAATCTCAGGATTTTTAATTATATATCAGGGCATTCAATGCCCTGATATATTTTTCAGACGCTGCTTTTGTCTGTAGGCATAAACATCTTCCACATGACCGCTCAGGATCCTCTGCTGGAGTCTTTGCCAGTAATCTGTTTTAAAGATATCGCCGTGTAGATTTTCCAGCACATGCCGAATGCGCGGATCAGTACACAGGAAATACCGAAACTCTTCCGGGAAAACATCTTGTGGCGCGATGCTGTACCAGGGTTCGCTGGCGAGTTCATCTTCGGGATAACGCGGTGCAGGGATATTGCGGAAATTCACTTCTGTCATATAACAAATTTCGTCGTAATCATAGAACACTACCCGTCCGTGGCGGGTGACACCGAAATTTTTAAACAACATGTCACCGGGAAAAACATTAGCCGCTGCCAGTTGTTTTATCGCATTGCCATATTCTTCAATCACATCATGCAGTTGCTGATCGCTCGCCTGTTCCAGATAGATATTCAGCGGTGTCATGCGTCTTTCAATGTAGAGATGTCGAAGCGCAATGCAGTTTCCCAGATCTTCAATTTTGGCCGGCACTTCGCGTAATAATTCTGCCATGAGTTCAGGGCTGATATTTTTCTTCTCCAGAATAAAATGCTCGAACTCCTGGGTATCCGCCATTCGCCCCACGCGGTCGTGTTCTTTCACCAGCTGGTAGCACGCCATAACCTGCGCTTCGGTGACCTCTTTTTGAGGTGAAAAACGGTCCTTTATCACTTTAAACACCCGGTCACTACCCGGCAGGGTAAACACCAGCATCACCATTCCTTTTACGCCCGGTGCAATAATGAACGATTCATTTGTCTGCGCCATAAAGCGTAAATGCTCACGGTAGCATTCGGTTTTGGCGTGCTTCTGGCAGCCGATCGCGCTGTAAAGTTCAGCGGTGGTTTTAGCGGGTAAAATCTCGCGCAACCATTCCACCAGCGTGCCCGGCTGCGGGGCATACACCATAAAATAGGAACGGGCAAAACCAAATACGATGCTGGCATCATCACTGCCCGTCAGGCAGGCATCGACAAATAATTCGTTTTTATGGCTCAGATGTACCGGCAGCAACAGCGGAAAAATCTGCTGATTAACGCGGATTTTTCCAATGACCCACGCCGCTTTGTTGCGGTAGAAAATTTCAGTCGCCATTTCAAGAACCGCATCTGACAGGTCTGCCACGGTAAAACGCTGCTTCAGCACAGTGATAATTAATCCGACGTCACGCCGGGCGTCTTCCCAGGGTAAACGTATCGGCAAATCATCAAGCACTTTCCCGAGGCAATCTGCGAGATGACCCTGTACCGGATACTGTCTGGCTAACGGACGCGCGCAATGTTGCGGACGGTGAACCGGCTGTTCGCTGAAAATAAAGAGTTTGTCTGCGGTCAGATCCCGATGTTTGAAGATCCGGCAGTAGACGGAATTAAAGAAACTTTCGGCAATTTCTGCCCGCGGATAGTCTGGCAGTAAGCCGGAATAACAGCGCTTAACGCGGATAAGGAATGCCGCATCATAAAAATGCGGACCGGTAATGCATTTCAGCTGCGCGACCACCAGCCCGACATGATGATCATAAAGATGGATCCGCTGTTTCATCGCCGCCTGCACGGCTGACCAGTCTGCCTGCTCGAAACGCTGCTGAGCCCCCGCTGTCACTTCCAGAAAACGGCCATACTGTGCATCGAATCCCTGCAAAATCGTCTGAGCAATCAACAACTCTATGCGCATAGTCTGGGTTCCTGAAGGCGAAATGCCCGGCTGACACCGGGCTGAAGAGAAATCAGTGAGGCGTCGGGGAAAACTGCTGTTCCTCCGTCGAACCGGTTAACGCAGTGACTGAAGAATGTCCGCCCTGAATGATGTTGGTGACTTTATCAAAGTAACCGGTCCCCACTTCCTGCTGATGCGAGGCAAAGGTGTAGCCGCGCCCTATCGCCGCAAACTCCGGTTCCTGAACTTTTTCGACATAATGCTTCATGCCCTCACCCTGCGCGTAGGCATGTGCCAGATCAAACATGTTGAACCACATGCTATGGATGCCCGCCAGCGTGATGAACTGGTACTGATAGCCCATCGCAGCAAGCTGATCCTGGAAGCTGGCAATGGTCTTGTCGTCGAGATTTTTCTTCCAGTTAAAGGATGGCGAACAGTTATAAGCCATTAATTTTCCGGGGAATTTGGCGTGAATGGCGTCCGCAAAACGCCGGGCCAGCGCCAGATCTGGCGTAGAGGTTTCGCACCAGACGATGTCCGCATAAGGCGCATACGCCAGTCCGCGGCTAATCGCCTGCTCGATACCGGCATTCGTGCGGTAAAAGCCTTCGTGTGTTCTCTCACCGGTAATAAACTGACTGTCATACGGGTCGCAGTCAGACGTCAGCAGATCCGCAGCGTCGGCGTCGGTTCGGGCGACCAGTAGCGTTGGCACACCGAGGACATCCGCAGCCAGACGCGCAGACACCAGTTTCTGCACCGCTTCCTGAGTCGGCACTAACACCTTGCCGCCCATATGACCGCACTTTTTCACCGCAGCAAGCTGGTCTTCAAAATGGACCGCCGCCGCACCCGCTTCAATCATGGATTTCATCAGCTCAAAGGCATTAAGTACGCCGCCAAAACCGGCTTCAGCATCGGCCACAATCGGCAGGAAATAGTCGGTATAGCCCGGCTGACCCGGTTCAATGTTATTCGACCATTGGATCTGATCTGCACGGCGGAAAGTATTATTGATCCGCGCCACCACTTCAGGCACTGAATTCACCGGATATAACGACTGGTCCGGATACATGCTGGAAGCCGTATTGGCATCGGCGGCAACCTGCCAGCCGGAGAGATAGATGGCTTCAATACCGGCTTTTGCCTGCTGTAAAGCCTGACCGCCAGTCAACGCGCCGAGGCAGTTCACATAACCTTTGCGTGACGAGCCGTGCAATAAATTCCACAGACGGGAGGCTCCGTGCTGAGCCAGAGTACATTCCGGATTGACAGAACCGCGCAGACTGATCACTTGTGCTGCAGTGTAGGGGCGGGTGATCCCTGCCCAGCGGGGTTGTTTCCATGTTTCTTCAAGCTGCTGAATTTGCTGATTACGTGTTGTTTTCATGGCGAGTGCTCCGGTCTTTTTATAAGTAGGGTAAGAAAGATCAGGCCAGCAGCTGATAGCCCGGCAGAGTCAGGAAATCGATGAGTTCGTCCTGTGTGGTGATTTTTTCCATCAATGCAGCGGCCTGTGTGAAGCGACCGGCGCTGAAACGCTGTTCCCCCAGCTCCTGTTGGATCACCAGCATTTCTTCATTCAGCATGCGCCGGAACATCGGCTTGGTAACAAGCTGGCCATCGCTGAGCGTTTTACCGTGGTGGATCCACTGCCAGATCGAGGTGCGGGAAATTTCTGCGGTCGCCGCATCTTCCATCAGCCCGTAAATCGGCACGCAGCCGTTGCCGGAAATCCAGGCTTCGATGTACTGCACGGCCACGCGGATATTGGCGCGCATTCCCTCTTCAGTGCGCTCGCCGGAACAAGGCTCCAGTAACTGCTCTGCGGTGATACCAGCATCTTCTTCACGTAATACCTCAAGCTGGTTTGAGCGATTACCCAGCACTTTATCGAACACTTCAAGCACAGTATCAGCCAGCCCCGGATGCGCTATCCAGGTACCGTCATGCCCGTTTTTTGCCTCCAGCTCTTTGTCCGTTCTGACTTTGTTCAATACCCATTCGTTACGCCGGGCATCTTTGCTGGGAATAAATGCCGCCATTCCCCCCATCGCGAAGGCGCCGCGTCGATGGCAGGTTTTGATCAGTAATCGTGAGTAAGCGTTGAGGAAGGGCTGCGTCATGGTGACTGACTGGCGATCGGGAAGAACGCGATCGCCGTGATTTTTCAGCGTCTTGATATAGCTGAAGATGTAATCCCAGCGACCACAATTCAGGCCAACGATGTGATCACGCAGGTGGTAAAGAATGTCGTCCATCTGAAAAACGGCGGGCAGGGTTTCAATCAGCACCGTCGCTTTGATCGTACCGCGTGACAATCCCGCATAATCTTCGGCAAAGCTGAAGACCTTGCTCCACCAGTCAGCTTCCTGATAAGACTGCATTTTCGGCAGGTAAAAATAGGGACCACTGCCTTTTGATAACAAGGCGCGGTGGTTGTGGAAAAAGTACAAAGCAAAATCAAACAGCGAACCGGGAATGGCTTCGCCCTGCCAGGTGACATGCTTTTCCGGCAGATGCAGACCCCGAACGCGGCAAATCAGCACGGCAGGGTCTGGCCTGAGCTGATAAATTTTGCCCGACTCATTGGTGTAGCTGATCGTGCCATTAACTGCATCACGCAAGTTAATCTGCCCCTCAATGACTTTCTGCCAGTCCGGAGCCAGAGAATCTTCGAAATCCGCCATGAATACTTTTACATTGGCATTGAGCGCGTTAATGACCATTTTGCGTTCAACAGGTCCAGTGATTTCAACACGGCGGTCCTGCAAATCAGCAGGGATACTACGGATTTTCCATTCGGAATTTTTAATGGAATCAGTTTCCGAAATAAAATCAGGCAGCTCTCCCTGATCAATTCTCTGCTGTACAGCGATGCGTTCGGCCAGCAGGCGATTACGCTGTGGCGTGAAACGCATGACCAGTTCCGCAAGAAAATCGACGGCTTCCTCTGTCAGAATATGTGTTTCGTGCTCACCAAAACGGCGTGTGAAGCCAAGCTGACTGCGGATAATTTGCTCTGACATCGCTATTCTCCTGATTTATCTGCTTAATCTGCCAGACCGCCTCACTTAGCAGATACTTTTAGGGTAGAAAACAATCCAGCGTCGTCAGATGCAACGTTTGACGATTTGGCTCTGGTTATTTATTGCCCGATAGATTTAAGCGTAATCAGAATTTCCACAAAATCAAAAACGATTTCCATTTTATTTTAAAACAAAATAATTTGTATTTATGATCAATAAGATATGAAGAAAATTAATTTTCAAAAAATGATAATGAATTTCGTAATTGCATATGGAATACGACGAAGGGGGATTTCTTAGAAGGGATAAAATCTGACAGACGTTGAAATGAAACAGACGATCGCGGGGATCGTCTGTCAGAACGTGCAAAGTATTACTCGAGGGTAGGGTTCATCTGGCGAAGATCAAACGGTGTGATTTGATAAACGTAGTAATTCAACCAGTTAGTGAAGAGCAAATGCCCGTGGCTACGCCAGGTCGCTTTAGGAGAGAGCTCTACATTATCCTGCGGGAAATAGTTGTAGGGCATATCGGGAGAAAGACCGGCCGCGACATCTCGCAGATATTCACCGGCCAGCGTGCCTGCATCATATTCAGGATGGCCTGTAACGAACGCCATACGCTTATCTTTCGTCGCGAAAAGGTAAGCACCCGCTTCCTCTGACTCCGCCAGTATGTCGAGATCTGTGTACTGACGCAGCACATCTGCCGGAAAATCAGCATAGCGTGAATGTGGAGCCAGGAAGGTTTCATCAAACCCGCGGGTGAGCAGTGCGACAGATTGCAACGTCTGGTGCGGATAAACGCCCGAGAGCTTGGTTTCACGGGTCATCTTGGGTATGTCGTACAACACATTTAAAGCAGCCTGAACGGCCCAGCAGACAAACAGCGTTGACGTGACATGTTCTTTTGCCCAGTGAATAACCCGCTCAATCTCAGGCCAGTAAGCGACATCACAAAAATCGACCAGACCAAGAGGTGCACCCGTGACAATCAGACCATCATAATTGTCATGCTGGATATCTTCGAAATCACAGTAGAAATTATTCAAATGCTCGGCGGGTGTATTTTTTGACTCGCGGCTGTCGATACGCAGCAGCTGCACATCTATCTGCAATGGAGAGTTGGAAAGCAGCCGCAAAAACTGATTTTCAGTCTCAATTTTTTTCGGCATCAGGTTGAGAACCAGCACCTTAAGAGGACGGATTTCCTGGGTTTTCGCACGTGAAGAGGTCATGACAAAGACATTCTCATTGCGCAGGAAATTAACGGCTGGTAAATCATCTGGAACCCGGATCGGCATAACAACTTCCTCACTGCATCCATTTATACGTTTAGACTTCTAGACAGCCGAAGATAACGGTTTTTTGAATCAATGTCGAGCCTGCATCCGGTAAGTGAAAATGTTTCAGCTTAGGTTATTAATTTAGAGGATCTGGTTATAAAGAAAGGAAAATAAGGGGCGGAGAGAGATAAAAAGAATGCTTCAGGACGTCGGTTTATGCGGGTAACAGAACAATTAATGAACATGTTTACTCAAATTCCACACAGCAAAAAGCCCTGTACGTCAGTACAGGGCTTTCCACTTGTTTGATGCCTGGCAGTTCCCTACTCTCGCATGGGGAGACCCCACACTACCATCGGCGCTACGGCGTTTCACTTCTGAGTTCGGCATGGGGTCAGGTGGGACCACCGCGCTACTGCCGCCAGGCAAATTCTGTTAATTTACCGAACTCTACGCTTATTACTGGTGCTGATACCCAGAGTCGAACTGGGGACCTCACCCTTACCAAGGGTGCGCTCTACCAACTGAGCCATATCAGCACGCTTATTCTTATAACAATTTGCTTTAAAGCAAATCTTACTAATTTGATGCCTGGCAGTTCCCTACTCTCGCATGGGGAGACCCCACACTACCATCGGCGCTACGGCGTTTCACTTCTGAGTTCGGCATGGGGTCAGGT
>NZ_MJIB01000013.1:0-87713 GCF_003697865.1 Rahnella sp. Larv3_ips
TGAAAGAACCGGTGGAGCGGTAGTTCAGTTGGTTAGAATACCTGCCTGTCACGCAGGGGGTCGCGGGTTCGAGCCCCGTCCGTTCCGCCACTTATTTGATTATGCCTGCTAATTTTAGCAGGCATAATGTTAAGCGTAATTTAGGGGCGTAGCTCAGTTGGTAGAGCACCGGTCTCCAAAACCGGGTGTCGCGAGTTCGAGTCTCTCCGCCCCTGCCATATCAGAGCCCTTCGCGAAAGCGAGGGGCTTTTTTTTATCTAAAATTCCCTGACTGTTCCCCGCAAACACATTACTCCTCAATGCACACACCTTTCATTGCAGACATTTGCACACTTTAAGCGCAATACCGCCGCTATTTTCGGTTATTTCTGGTCATATTTTGGCTAAATACATGCACTAAATGATTGTTATCCCCATATGTGACCCCGCTCATGCTCCCTTTTTCCCTGTGTACTAAACCTAATCATCGTCTTATGACGACAACCAGAACCTGACATGACTCTTTCCCCCTTTTTACGACGTAATTGTCGTGACGGGTGAATGCGTATATCAGGTGCATGTTCTGGCCGTACCCAACGAGTCATAACAAAAAGTAGCTCAGACTACACGCGAGGAAAGAAACATGTACAAACGCTTATTTGTGGCAGCAGCAGTAGCAACAGCACTTTGTGGTGCGGCACAGGCAGCTCCGCTGGTTGTGGGTTTTTCTCAGATCGGCTCAGAGTCTGGTTGGCGTTCAGCAGAGACTAAAGTGTCTAAGTCAGAGGCGGAAAAACGCGGGATCACACTGAAAATTGCGGATGCTCAGCAAAAACAAGAGAACCAAATTAAGGCAATACGTTCGTTTATTGCACAAGGCGTAGATGCCATCTTTATTGCCCCGGTAGTCGCAACCGGCTGGGCTCCTGTACTGACAGAAGCTAAAGAGGCGAAGATCCCCGTATTCCTGTTGGACCGAACTATTGAAGTCAGCGATCCTTCTCTGTACACCGCCGCTGTCGCGTCTGACAGCGTTTACGAAGGTAAAGTTGCCGGTGACTGGCTGGTGAAAGATGTCGCGGGTAAGCCTTGTAACGTGGTCGAACTGCAGGGAACCGTCGGCGCAAGCGTCGCGTTAAACCGTAAAAAAGGGTTTGCGGATGCGCTTAAAGCGGCACCAAATGTAAAAATCATCCGCTCACAGTCTGGTGACTTTACCCGTAGCAAGGGTAAAGAGGTCATGGAAAGCTTCATCAAAGCTGAACAAAATGGCAAAAACATTTGTGCCGTCTATGCACATAACGATGACATGGCAATCGGTGCAATCCAGGCCATCAAAGAAGCGGGTCTGAAACCAGGTTCGCAGATCAAAATTGTCTCCATCGACGGCGTTCCTGATATCTATAAAGCCATGCTGAATGGCGAAGCCAATGCTTCTGTCGAGCTGACACCTAACATGGCCGGTCCTGCATTCGATGCATTAATCGCCATGAAAAAAGACGGTACTCAACCGAAGAAATTTATTCAGACTCAGTCCGCTTTGATCTTGCCGGATATGGCTCAGAAAGAATACGACATGAAAAAAGACATGGGTTATTAAGCCGATTTTACCGGTCTGTCTGATGGCAGGCCGGTAGAAATTATTCCCTTTCCGCCGATGGCGGATGCAGCAGGAGTAGTGACGTGACGGATAATCCAGGTTCAGCAATGCTGCTCGATGTGCGCGGCCTCTCTGTAGAATTCCCCGGCGTTAAGGCGCTGGAAAATGTCGACTTTACCCTCGAACGTGGTGAAATAGTTGCTCTTTTAGGCGAGAACGGTGCCGGTAAATCTACAATGATTAAAGCCCTGACGGGCGTCTATAAACGCTCTGCCGGACAGGTATTTTTGAATGGTACATCCATCGAGCCTGTTAATACCGCGCATGCCCAATCACTGGGAATCGGTACGGTTTATCAGGAAGTGAATCTCCTGCCCAATATCTCTGTTGCAGCTAATCTTTTCATCGGGCGCGAACCTACCCGTTTTGGTCTGGTGAATCAGCGCAAGATGGAACAGCAGGCCGGGGCGCTTCTGGAAGGCTACGGGCTGCATCTGGATGTCAGTCAGCCACTCTCAACTTACTCCATTGCGATTCAGCAAATCGTGGCAATTGCCCGCGCCGTTGACCTTTCTGCGCAGGTCTTAATCCTTGATGAACCCACCGCCAGCCTTGATGCAAAAGAAGTCAGCATGCTGCTCGATATTCTCGTCCAGCTTCGGGACAAAGGCGTGGGGATGATCTTTGTGACCCATTTTCTTGATCAGGTTTACCGAATCAGCGATCGCATCACGGTGTTGCGAAACGGCAAACGTGTGGGTTCCGAGCGTACCGTGGATTTACCGCGTATCGATCTTGTTCCAATGATGCTGGGCCACAGCTTTGATGAAAGCCTGCTCAAACGTACGGAACACAGAAATGTCACTGGCGAACCGCTGGTCGATTTTAAAGATTATGGCCGCCGTGGTGTGGTTGAGAATTTTGATCTTCACGTTCGTCGTGGCGAAATTGTCGGTCTGGCAGGATTACTTGGATCCGGACGGACAGAAACTGCCCAGCTGATTTTTGGCATAAAAGGTCATGACAGCGGTAAAGCGCAGGTCGATGGGCGGGCAGAAACCATCAGTACGCCGCGCAAAGCCGCAAAGCTTGGGTTTGGTTATTGCCCGGAGGATCGCAAAACTGACGGTATTATTGGCGCGGCCACGGTGAGAGAAAACATTATTCTCGCCTTACAGGCTCAGCGCGGTTGGTTACGTCCTTTGCCGTTGAAAGAACAGCATCAGATCTCTGAAAAATTCATCAAACTTCTTGGTATTCGTACTCCCGGAACCGAGCAGGAAATCCAGTATCTCTCCGGCGGAAATCAGCAAAAAGTGTTGCTGTCCCGCTGGCTGGCGACCAATCCCCGCTTTCTTATCCTTGATGAACCCACCCGCGGTATTGATGTGGGTGCGCATGCTGAAATCATTCGTCTGATTGAAAAACTGTGCGATGAGGGGCTGGCGTTGCTGGTGATTTCTTCTGAACTGGAAGAGCTGGCGGGTTATGCCGATCGGATCGTGGTACTGCGCGATCGTCGTCATGTCGCCGAAATTGAGCAGGCTGAGATCTCCGTGCCAGCCATTATGAAAGCCATTGCGGCTCAGTGAGGAGATAGCGATGAGTAACAGGAGTCTGCCGATGACAGGAACACCGCGCAAAGTTCGATGGGTATTTCCTAAGGGCGCCACTCAAATCGGGGCGTTCATCGCAATATTATTGATCGACAGCCTGGTGGCACCGGGCTTTTTCTCCATCCACATTCAGGATGGCCGCCTGTTCGGCAGTCTGGTTGATATCTTCAATCGTGGTGCACCGGTGGCGCTGCTTGCACTTGGAATGACGCTGGTGATTGCGACCGGTGGTATCGATCTCTCCGTCGGTGCCGTCATGGCTATTGCCGGTGCGACGGCAGCCACCATGACGGTTCAGGGTTATCCGCTGATGATGGTGCTGCTGGCTTCTGTGGGGGTCGGCGCCGTGTGTGGCCTGTGGAATGGTTTTCTGGTTGCCGTTCTGCAGATTCAGCCGATTGTCGCAACTTTGATGCTGATGGTGGCCGGGCGCGGTATTGCACAGCTCATCACTGAAGGGCAAATCGTTACCTTCGAACATAATGGCTTATCGCAGTTTGGCAGCGGCTCTCTATTTTACCTGCCGATGCCGGTCATCATTGTGGTCGTGATGCTGTTCCTGGTGTGGGCGCTGACGCGGAAAACGGCGCTTGGCTTGTTTATTGAGTCAGTTGGGATAAACATCCGCTCGGCTTATAACGCGGGTGTGAATGCGCGTCTGGTGCTGATTTCCACTTATGTGATTTGCGGGATCTGCGCGGCGGTTGCCGGCGTGATTGTGACCGCCGATATTCGCGGTGCGGATGCCAATAATGCGGGGTTGTGGCTGGAGCTGGACGCAATTTTGGCCGTGGTCATTGGCGGTGGGTCGTTGCTCGGCGGGCGCTTCAATTTGCTTCTCTCGGTCATTGGGGCGCTGATCATTCAGGGTATGAATACTGGCATCCTGCTCTCAGGTTTTAAGCCTGAATTTAATCTGGTGCTGAAAGCGCTGGTGGTACTGGCCGTCCTGGTGGTGCAGTCGCCACGGGTATCGCTCAGTAATCTGTTCCGGAGGAAGGGATAATGCTGAAAAGAAATTTGCCCCTGCTGATTACTATCGTGGTGTTCCTTGCCGGATATGGTTATTGCTTCACGCAATTTCCCGGATTCGCCTCCACGCGGGTCTTCTTTGATTTACTGACCGATAACGCGTTTCTTGGGATTGTCGCCGTCGGTATGACGTTCGTCATTCTCTCTGGTGGTATCGACCTTTCCGTGGGCTCTGTCATTGCCTTTACCGGCGTGTTGCTGGCAAAACTGATTGGCGAATACGGTGTCGCGCCCGGCTATGCGTTTGTGATTGTCCTGCTGATGGGGGCGATGTTTGGCGCGCTGATGGGTTGGATTATCGACACCTTAAAGCTCCCGGCTTTTATCATCACCCTTGCCGGTATGTTTTTTGTGCGCGGGATGAGTTTTATCGTGTCGGAAGAGTCGCTGCCCATCAATCATCCTGTTTATGATTTTCTCGCCAATTTCGCGTGGAAAATGCCGGGAGGAGGCCGCTTTACTCTGTTGGCGCTGGTCATGCTCATGGTGGTTTTCGTGGGGATTATTCTGGCGCACCGTACCCGTTTTGGTAACAACGTTTATGCGGTCGGCGGCAGTAATGTTTCGGCTGCGCTGATGGGCGTTCCGGTCAGACGCACCACGATTTATATCTACATGCTGTCGAGTACGCTGGCGGTTCTTTCCGGCATTGTGTTCTCACTCTACACCTCTGCGGGCTACGCACTGGCTGCCAGCGGCGTAGAGCTGGATGCTATCGCCTCGGTGGTGATTGGCGGTACGTTACTCAGCGGCGGTGTAGGCACCGTGCTCGGAAGCCTTTTCGGCGTGCTGATTCAGGGTTTAATACAAACTTACATCACCTTCGACGGCACGCTCAGCTCCTGGTGGACCAAAATCGTCATGGGCATCCTGCTGTTTGTCTTTATCGGCTTGCAGAAGGGCATGGGGTCATTCTGGACCGCCAGAAGAGCACGTCACCCGCGCCCTGAGCCAACCTGATCGCGGCAGGCTCAGAGATGAGTGATCAGCGGTGTTTTGAGTAACTGACGGATCAAAACCTGCTGATCGCTGTTTTGCAGCCACACCGCGTAGAGCGGGCGGATCACCGGTGGAACGTCTTCATGCACCGCAAGTTGTGGGTATTCTTTTGCCCAGTGTGCAGGCAGGAAAGCACAACCACCGGTTTGTTCAAGCAACTGACGCGTCAGATGTGCCGACGTTGTTGTCAGCACCGGCTCCTGATCGCTGTTCTGCAATTTTTCCTGCTGTGGAAAATCTGCCCCCCATTCCAGCTTCACGTAAGGTGAATGCTCGCTTCTGACCGTTTTCTGCGATGAAAAGAGTCGTAACGAGAAATTACCCAGCAACTGGCTTGAGAGTTCATCCATCTTTGGCGGCTCGGTAGTGATCAGCAAATCCAGTTGTCTTTCATGCAATTGCTTCACCAGTGACTGGCGTAACGCGATGCGCGCTTCCAGCCGTAACGTGTCACGTTGCACATAGAGAGACTGCATCCAGGGGGTCAGATACGCTTCCCAGAGCGATGCCGTGGCACCAATCGACAATTCTGTGTGCTGTAACGAGCGTATCACCTCTTTTTTCGCCAGTTGCCAGGTAGACATCAGATTTTCGGCGTAAGGCAGCAGGCGCTCTCCTGCGGGCGTTAAGCGGATATTATTTCGATGGCGGGTGAATAAATTCGCACCAAGTTGAGTTTCCAGTTGCCGGATACGAAAGCTGACAGCGGATTGCGTAAGATAGAGAGATTCCGCCGCCCGACCAAAGTGGCGAGTTCTACTGACCTCCAAAAAGGTTTTCAGTAATTCCGTGTCCAAAACCATCTCCAATTATTTTTGTCGTTAAGATTTAAATGTTTTGTTTTACACAATGTCAAGCCTAACTAATACTCCGCGCCATAACAGCACGACCATGAGAGAATTAGGAGCGTGTCAGATGGCGGAAAGCTTCACCACGACAAGTCGTTTTTTTGATAATAAACATTACCCTCGCGGGTTCTCCCGGCATGGCGATTTCACCATTAAAGAAGCGCAAATGCTAGAACGTTACGGCTTTGCCTTTAACGAACTGGATTTGGGAAAACGCGAGCCAGCAACCGACGAAGAAAAGCTGTTCCTTGAGGTTTGCCGCGGTACGCGTGAACCGGTAACGGATGCAGAAAAAGTGTGGAACAAATACATTGTCCGCACGCGTCGTCCGAAGAAATTCCACACGTTGTCTGGCGGTAAGCCGCAGGCTGACGCTGTAGAAGACTACACGGAAAGCGACGACTAATGAAACGGGGCTCTGCCCCGTTTTTTTATGCCAGACTCTTATGCAGCGTTAACAATAGCCTATCCATGCTGCGATAGCTCAGCGCCTCCGCAATATGTTTGCGTTCAATGGCTTCACAGCCCCCCAAATCGGCCAGCGTTCTCGCGACTTTAAGAATGCGATGCCAGGCTCTCACCGACAATCCCAGTTTATGCAGCACCTCTTCCAGAAATTCCGCATCCGCTTTGGTTAAAACACAATACACCTCAACTTCACTGCTTTTGAGATGGGCGTTAATTTTCCCCGCCCGGTTTAACTGAATGTCCCTGGCGATCAACACCCGCTCCCGCACTTCTGCGCTACTTTCCCTCACGACAGGCGCATGATTTTGCTGGCTCAAAATACCCGGCGGTAAAAGCGGTACTTCAATCGATAAATCGAAACGGTCAAGGAAAGGCCCTGATAGCCGGCTCAGATAGCGTAAAACCTGCTGTGGCGGCGTGCGGTTATGGACGCCCTGATAATGTCCGGTTGGGCTGGGATTCATCGCGGCAATCAGTTGTGCTCTTGCCGGATAGCGTACTTTCGCCCGGGCGCGGGAAATGGTGATTTCGCCGGACTCCATTGGCTGGCGCAGAGCATCCAAAACCTGACGCTGAAATTCAGGCAGCTCATCAAGAAACAGAACACCGTTGTGGGCCAGAGAAATTTCTCCCGGTCTGGGCAACGAACCGCCGCCAACCAGCGCACTCATTGACGTGCTGTGATGCGGCGCGCGAAACGGGCGAACGCGGGAAAACTCGCCGTCTTCCTCCGGGTTATACACCAGGCTGGCGATGGCCGCGGTTTCCAGTTTTTCTTCATTGCTCAGGGGCGGCAGCAATCCGGGTAACCGGCTGGCGAGCATGGTTTTGCCTGTGCCAGGCGGGCCAATCAGCAGTAAGTTATGGCCGCCTGCAGCGGCGACTTCCAGCGCTCGCTTGGACTGCTCCTGACCGATGATTTCGGCAATGTCGGGCGGATTCACCTGAGCGGAAGGCTGCGCCGGGTATTCGATGGTCGGCAGGTTGTCTTCGCCCTGAAGAAAGGCGCAAACCTGTAGCAAATGTCCGGCGATGCGCGCGACGCCGGGATCCAGCAGCGTCATTTCCGCCTGATTGTTTTGCGGGAGGATCAGGATGCGCCCCTCTTTTTGCGCCTCAAGTGCGGCCGGGATCGCGCCGTTAACGCTGCGCAATGCGCCTGAAAGCCCGAGTTCGCCTAAGAATTCATATTCATTCAGCTTATCTCCCTGCAATTGCTCAGAGGCCACCAGAATCGCCAGGGCTATCGACAGATCGTAGCGGCCGCCTTCCTTGGGTAAATCTGCGGGCGCGAGGTTCACGGTGATGCGCTTTGCCGGGAAAGTGAATCCGCAGTTAATGATTGCGCTGCGCACACGGTCCCTGGCTTCCTTAACGGTGGTTTCAGGCAATCCGACCAGCGTCAGCGCGGGTAAGCCGTTGCTGATATGCACTTCGATAGAGACGCCGGGTGCCTGAACGCCCAGCGATGCGCGCGTAAATACCACGGCTAATGACATGCTTTTTCCTTTGCGGTGAAAATTCCTGACAACAGCATGCCGTAATGCCCAACAGTTGCGGAAATAAGATCTCAGCCCTGCGCAACGTTACGCAAAAAATCTCATGAAGTTAGCAAATGAAATCAAAGGGCTGTGCGGCGTCTCGCATAACTCGCAACATCCTCTAACAGCTTGTGGTGTCTGGAAACAAATTAGCGGGCTAATTAAGTTGCTGGTTTGTGCATCAGCGGTGTTTAATTTGAATGTATTTAACAATAAACAAACAAATACCAATTATTAATTAACATCTCTCTGCCTCACCGAGGATTTTCCGGATCGGCTCGTTGAGCGCATTGCCTGCATCTTTCCGGAATAGGGATACACCCATGTTTGGTTGGACTTCACGGCAGCGAAACGTTGCCATCGCCAGTTTTTTGAGCTGGACTCTCGACGCCTTCGATTTCTTTATTTTAGTCTTTCTTCTCAGTGATATAGCGGCCGCATTTCAGGTGGATATCAAAGAGGTCACGCTGGCTATTTTACTGACGCTGGCAGTGCGGCCGATTGGCGCGCTGGTGTTTGGGCGGGCAGCGGAAAAATACGGGCGTAAGCCGGTGCTGATGGTGAACATTGCCTGCTTTTCCATCTTCGAACTGTGTACGGCAGCAGCACCGTCGCTGACCATTTTCCTGATCCTGCGTGTGATTTACGGGATCGCGATGGGCGGTGTCTGGGGCGTGGCGTCATCACTGGCGATGGAAACCATCCCCGACCGTTCACGCGGCATGATGTCGGGGATTTTCCAGGCCGGTTATCCGTTTGGTTATCTGCTGGCGGCGGTGGTGTACGGGCTGTTCTCAGAACTGGTTGGCTGGCGCGGAATGTTTGTGATCGGTGCGGTGCCCGTTTTCCTGCTGCCGTTCATCTGGTTCAAAGTGCAGGAATCACCTGTCTGGCTGGCCGCCCGTGAGCGAAAAGAAAGTACAGCGTTGCTGCCGGTGCTGAAATCGCACTGGAAACTCTGCGTCTATCTGGTGGTGCTGATGGCGGCGTTCAATTTCTTCAGCCACGGAACGCAGGATCTCTACCCCTCATTCCTGAAAGTTCAGCATGGTTTTGATGCACATACGGTCAGCCTGATCGCCATCAGTTACACCATAGCCTCGATCATCGGCGGTATCTTCTTTGGCACGCTGTCAGAGAAAATCGGGCGGAAAAAAGCCATTATTATCGCGGCCTTACTCTCATTACCGGTGATCCCTCTGTGGGCTTTCTCCAGCGGAACCTGGACCATCGGGCTGGGGGCTTTCCTGATGCAGTTTATGGTACAGGGCGCGTGGGGCGTTATTCCGTCTTATCTCACCGAGCTGGTGCCGGCCAATACCCGCGCGGTGCTGCCCGGTTTTGTTTATCAGCTTGGGAATCTGCTGGCGTCGGTCAATGCCACGTTGCAGGCAAGCATTGCTGAAAGTCACGGACATAACTACGGGCTGGCGATGGCCATTGTGGCCGGGACGGTGGCGATCGTGATTTCTGTGCTGGTGGCGTTTGGCCGGGATACGCGCGGAAAAGCGATAACAGGAGCAATAAATAATCAGGCGACCGATCAACCCGCTAAGGTTTGATTTTTCACTGAATTTTTCGCTGATGCTGCGACGGGCCGCAATTAATAACGCAAGAAAAATGTTGTCATTAAATGCATTACTGTGATAACTCTGTAGGCAATCGTTCGCAATATGAATTATAGAAACCGAAAAATGAAAGCCCTTCTCCTCGTAGTTAGCCTAGTCGTGATTAGCGTGGTGGTGATTATTATCCCACCGTGCGGGGCTGCACTTGGACGAAGAAAGGCTTATTAAACAAGCCTGAACCTGAAAAGAAACCCCGCACCGAAAGGTCCGGGGTTTTTTTTTGGGTCAGGAATTTCAGAGAACAGTGAAGCGGGGTCGGAAAATGAGCAACAGCATAATGTTCTGCACTTGTCGCAAAAAGGCAGGAGAATAAGGATGAACGGAGCACAGTGGGTAGTACAAGCGTTGCGTGCGCAGGGGGTAGATATGGTGTTTGGTTATCCCGGCGGGGCAATCATGCCGGTATACGATGCACTGTATGACGGCGGCGTGGAACACCTGTTGTGCCGGCATGAGCAAGGTGCCGCAATGGCCGCCATCGGCTATGCCCGTTCAACCGGAAAAGTCGGCGTGTGTATTGCCACTTCCGGCCCTGGCGCGACCAACCTGATCACCGGTCTGGCCGACGCGCTGTTAGATTCCGTTCCGCTGGTGGCCATCACCGGTCAGGTCGGCTCCGCCTTTATCGGCACCGACGCTTTCCAGGAGATCGACGTTTTAGGTTTGTCCCTGGCCTGCACCAAACACAGTTTCCTGGTGGAATCGCTGGACGCACTGCCGGAAATCATGGCTGAAGCGTTTGCCATCGCCAGCTCAGGCCGTCCGGGCCCGGTGCTGATCGACATCCCGAAAGACATCCAGCTGGCGACCGGCGAACTGCCACCCCATCTGCTGGCGGTGGAAGAATCTTTCCCGCACCCGGTTGCTGAACTGGAACAGGCCCGCGCCATGATCGCCGCCGCTCAAAAACCGATGCTGTATATCGGCGGCGGTGTCGGGATGGCGCAGGCTGTTCCGGCATTACGCGATTTTATCTCGGTCACCGGCATTCCTGCGGTGGCCACGCTGAAAGGCCTGGGCGCGCCGGATGCCACTGACCCCTGCTATCTGGGCATGTTGGGAATGCACGGCACTAAAGCGGCGAATCTGGCGGTTCAGTCTTCTGACTTACTGATCGCCGTTGGGGCTCGCTTCGATGACCGTGTGACCGGAAAACTGAACACCTTTGCGCCGCACGCAGCGGTTATCCATATGGATATCGATCCGGCTGAGCTGAACAAACTGCGTCAGGCGCACGTGGCGTTGCAGGGTGATCTGAATGCGCTGTTACCGGCGCTGCAACAGCCACTGAAGATCAACGCATGGCGTGATGAAGTGATGACGCTGAAAGCGCAGGGCGAATGGCGCTACGACCATCCGGGCGAAGCGATTTATGCGCCGCTGCTGCTGAAACAAATCTCCGATCGTAAATCGGCGAATACCGTGGTGACGACTGACGTCGGCCAGCATCAGATGTGGACCGCGCAACATATGCAGTTCACCCGCCCGGAAAACTTCATCACCTCCAGCGGTCTGGGCACGATGGGCTTTGGCGTTCCGGCAGCCGTCGGCGCACAGGTTGCCCGCCCGGATGACATGGTGATCTGCGTTTCCGGTGACGGTTCCTTCATGATGAATGTTCAGGAACTGGGCACCATCAAGCGAAAACAGTTGCCCGTTAAAATCCTGCTGCTGGATAACCAGCGGTTAGGGATGGTTCGACAGTGGCAGGAATTGTTCTTCGACGGACGCTTCAGTGAAACCAACCTCTCCGATAACCCCGATTTTGTGACGCTGGCCAGCGCATTTAACATCCCCGGCCAACGTATTCACCGTAAAGACCAAGTCGATGCCGCTCTGGACGCCTTCTTCAACAGCGAAGGTCCGTATTTGCTTCAGGTTTCCATCGACGAAAATGAAAATGTCTGGCCTCTGGTGCCACCGGGCGCAGGCAACGAAACCATGTTGGAGAAAATGTCATGATGCAGCATAACGTCTCAATCCAGGCCCGTTTCCGCCCTGAAATGTTGGAACGCGTATTACGCGTTGTTCGCCACCGTGGTTTTCAGGTATGCGCGATGAACATGACCCCGATGGTCAATGCGGAAAACATAAATATCGAATTGACCGTTGCCAGCCAGCGGCCGGTAGATTTACTGTCTTCACAGTTACGCAAACTTATGGATGTCGCCTGTGTCGAGATCCAGCAACACACATCACAACAAATACGCGCGAATGCGTGAGTAATAGGGACGATAAGAATGACGAAGAAAGCTGATTACATTTGGTTCAATGGTGAGATGGTTCCGTGGGCAGACGCGAAGGTTCACGTGATGTCACACGCGTTGCATTACGGCACGTCTGTTTTCGAAGGCGTACGTTGCTACGACTCCCATAAAGGTCCGGTCGTCTTCCGCCACCGTGAACATATGCAGCGTCTGCGCGATTCCGCCAAAATCTACCGTATGCCGGTTTCTCAGAGTGTTGATGAGCTGATGGAAGCCTGCCGCGAAACCCTGCGCAAAAACAATCTGGTCAGCGCCTATATCCGTCCGCTGGTGTTTGTGGGCGATGTCGGCATGGGCGTGAATCCACCGGATGGCTACAAAACTGACGTGATCATTGCCGCCTTCCCGTGGGGCGCCTATCTGGGTGAAGAAGCGCTGGAACAGGGCATCGACGCGATGGTGTCTTCCTGGAACCGCGTTGCCGCCAACACCATTCCCACTGCCGCGAAAGCCGGTGGTAACTACCTGTCCTCATTGCTGGTCGGCAGCGAAGCGCGTCGCCACGGTTATCAGGAAGGTATCGCGCTGGACATTCACGGTTATGTCTCTGAAGGTGCAGGCGAAAACCTGTTTGAAGTGAAAGAAGGCATTCTGTTCACGCCTCCGTTTACCTCTTCCGCGCTGCCGGGTATCACCCGTGACGCTATTATTAAACTGGCGAAAGATATGGGTCTGGAAGTGCGTGAGCAGGTATTGTCCCGTGAATCCCTGTATCTGGCAGATGAAGTCTTCATGTCCGGCACCGCCGCAGAAATCACGCCAGTACGCAGCGTGGACGGCATTCAGGTCGGCATCGGCAAACGTGGTCCGGTGACCAAACAAATTCAGGATGCGTTCTTCGGCCTGTTCACCGGCAAAACCGAAGACAAATGGGGTTGGCTGGATCCTATCAATCCACAGTAGTCAAAAGAATAAGAATTGCGCAGGTAGCGATTTCGCTGCCTGCTAAACAGAAATGATTTGGAGTGAACAGAGCATGCCTAAGTACCGTTCCCACACCACGACTCATGGCCGCAACATGGCTGGCGCCCGCGCATTATGGCGTGCCACCGGCATGACCGATGACGATTTCGGTAAGCCCATTATTGCCGTCGTCAACTCCTTTACCCAGTTCGTACCGGGCCACGTTCACTTGCGCGATCTGGGTAAACTGGTTGCCGAGCAAATCGAAGCCTCCGGCGGCGTAGCGAAAGAATTTAATACCATCGCCGTGGATGACGGGATCGCCATGGGTCATGGCGGCATGCTGTATTCATTGCCTTCGCGCGAACTGATCGCGGATTCCGTGGAATACATGGTGAACGCACACTGCGCCGATGCCATGGTGTGTATTTCCAACTGCGACAAAATCACCCCGGGAATGCTGATGGCGTCACTGCGCCTGAACATTCCGGTGATCTTCGTTTCCGGCGGTCCGATGGAAGCCGGTAAAACCAAGCTGTCCGACAAAATTATCAAACTCGACCTGGTCGATGCGATGATTCAGGGCGCAAACCCGAACGTCAGCGATGCTGACAGCGAACAGATCGAACGTTCTGCCTGTCCGACCTGTGGTTCCTGTTCCGGTATGTTCACCGCCAACTCCATGAACTGTCTGACCGAAGCGCTGGGCCTGTCTCAGCCGGGTAACGGTTCATTGCTGGCGACCCACGCCGACCGCCGGGATCTGTTCCTGAATGCCGGTCGTCGTATCGTTGAGCTGACCAAACGTTATTACGAAAAAGATGATGAATCCGCGTTGCCACGCAACATCGCCAGCAAAGCGGCATTCGAAAATGCCATGACGCTGGATATCGCCATGGGCGGTTCCACTAACACCGTTCTTCACCTGCTGGCTGCGGCGCAGGAAGGCGGCATCGAATTCGATATGATCGACATCGACCGTCTGTCACGCGTTGTACCACACCTGTGTAAAGTGGCACCGAGCACGCCGAAATACCATATGGAAGACGTTCACCGCGCCGGTGGCGTGCTGGCAATTCTGGGCGAGCTGGATCGTGCGAACCTGCTGAACCGCGACGTGAAAAATATCCTGGGCCTGAATCTGACGCAGACGCTTGAACAGTACGACATCATGCTGACCAAAGACGAAGCGGTGAAAAAAATGTTCCGCGCAGGCCCGGCAGGTATCCGTACCACGCAGGCATTCTCTCAGGATTGCCGCTGGGACACGCTGGATGATGACCGCGCGGAAGGGTGTATCCGCTCGCTGGAACATGCGTTCAGCAAAGACGGCGGTCTGGCCGTGCTTTACGGCAACATCGCCGAAGCGGGCAGTATCGTGAAAACCGCAGGCGTGGATAAATCCAACCTGACTTTCCGTGGCCCGGCCAAAGTGTACGAAAGCCAGGATGATGCGGTTTCCGCAATTCTCGGTGGCAAAGTCGTGTCCGGCGACGTCGTGGTTATCCGCTACGAAGGGCCAAAAGGCGGTCCGGGCATGCAGGAAATGCTGTATCCGACCACCTACCTGAAATCCATGGGTCTGGGCAAAGAGTGTGCGCTGATCACCGACGGTCGTTTCTCCGGCGGCACTTCCGGCCTGTCCATCGGCCACGTTTCTCCGGAAGCGGGCAGCGGCGGCATGATTGCGCTGGTGGAAGATGGCGACATCATTGATATCGATATTCCGAACCGCAAAATGGTACTGGACGTTCCTGCGGCTGAACTGGCTGCCCGTCACGAGGCCGAACTGGCGCGCGGCGACAAAGCCTGGACGCCGAAGAACCGCGAACGCGTGGTGTCTCTGGCGCTGCGTGCTTACGCATTGCTGGCGACCAGTGCCGATAAAGGCGCCGTTCGCGACAAGTCTAAGCTGGGAGGCTAAAGGCCATGGCGGTATCTCAACCTCTGCCCGATCAACCGGGTGGTGCCGAATATCTGCGCGCCGTGCTGCGTGCGCCGGTTTATGAAGTCGCACAGGTGACGCCTTTGCAGGTCATGGAAAAGATCTCTTCCCGGCTGGGTAACACCATTCTGGTGAAGAGGGAGGACCGCCAGGCTGTTCACAGTTTTAAACTGCGCGGTGCGTATTCCATGATCGCCAGCCTGACCGAAGAGCAGGCCGCGCGCGGCGTGATTACGGCTTCTGCCGGTAACCACGCACAGGGCGTTGCGCTGTCGGCCACCAAAAAAGGCATTAAATCGCTGATCGTGATGCCGGTGGCGACCGCTGACATCAAGGTCGATGCCGTGCGTAATTTCGGTGGCGAAGTGCTGCTGCATGGTGCGAATTTCGATGAGGCGAAAGCCAAAGCGATAACGCTGTCGCAGGAACAGGGCATGACCTTTGTGCCGCCGTTTGACCATCCGGCGGTGATCGCCGGCCAGGGCACGCTGGCGATGGAACTGCTGCAACAGGATGCGCATCTGGACCGCGTCTTCGTGCCTGTCGGCGGCGGTGGTCTTGCGGCGGGTGTCGCAGTACTGATCAAACAGCTGATGCCGCAGATTCAGGTGATCGGCGTTGAAGCGGAAGATTCGGCTTGTCTGCGCGCGGCGCTCGATGCCGGTGAACCGGTTGATCTGGCGCGTGTCGGGTTGTTCGCCGAAGGCGTGGCCGTGAAGCGCATCGGGACGGAAACCTTCCGCCTGTGTCGTGAATATCTGGATGATGTGATCACCGTTGACAGTGATTCCATCTGCGCGGCCGTGAAAGATTTGTTCGAAGATGTGCGTGCGATTGCTGAGCCTTCCGGCGCGCTGGCGCTGGCGGGGCTGAAGAAATACGTTCAGCAGCACAACATTCAGGGCGAGCGTCTGGCGCATGTGCTTTCCGGCGCGAACGTGAATTTCCACGGTCTGCGTTATGTGTCAGAACGCTGCGAGCTGGGCGAGCAACGCGAAGCGCTGCTGGCGGTGACCATTCCTGAGCGCAAAGGCAGCTTCCTGAAATTCTGTCAGCTGTTGGGTGGCCGTTCGGTAACGGAGTTCAATTACCGTTATGCCGATGCCGACAACGCCTGCATTTTCGTCGGCGTGCGTCTGACGCGCGGACATGCGGAACGTCTGGAAATCATCGATGAACTGAATCACGACGGTTATCAGGTGGTCGATCTTTCTGATGATGAAATGGCGAAACTGCATGTGCGTTACATGGTGGGCGGGCGTCCGACCAAGCCTCTGCGCGAGCGGCTTTACAGCTTTGAGTTCCCGGAATCCCCCGGCGCTTTGCTGAAATTCCTGCACACGCTGGGCACGCACTGGAATATTTCGCTGTTCCATTATCGCAGCCATGGCACCGATTTTGGTCGCGTGCTGGCAGCCTTTGAGCTGAACGAGGAAGAGCCGGAGTTCGAACAGAACCTGAAGGCGTTGGGTTATGACTGTCACAACGAAAGTGATAATCCTGCATTCCGCTTCTTCTTAGCGGGCTGATAACGAAAACGGGACGCCTGAAAAGCGTCCCGTTTTTTATTGCCTGAAAGGCTCAGAGTAACTGCCAGAACGCGTCAATCAGCGGTTCGTTGAGGCGTTTTTTCTGCACGCAGACGCCCAGCTCCAGCGGTGCGCCGACCGCAACGTTATCCAGAATGGTAATGCGGTTGCGGATGGATTCCGGGCTGTTGTCGACCACGACCGACGGGATCAGCGCAATGCCGCAGCCAAGCGCGACCATCGAGACAATCGCTTCATGGCCGGACACCGTGGCGTAAATCAGCGGATTAGTCAGACGGTTGCGTTTGAACCAGATGTCGATACGTTTTCGCGCCGGGCCATGCTCGGGAAGAATAAACGGGATCCGCGACCAGTCGGGATGAGGTTCGCTGACCTGGGTGCGCACCGCGCAGGGCAGCGAAGGCGAAATCAGGATCATTGAGATTTCGCCAATCTTTGCGAAATCGACGCTGCCCGGCAAACTTTCAGGATGTCCGGCGATACCTAAATCCGCGTCGGTAGACTGCACTTTTTCGACCGCATCGGCGGCATCGCCGGTGGTCAGTTTAATTTCGACCAGCGGATGCTGTGCGCGGAAGCGGTCCAGAATCGGCGGCAGATGGCTGTAGGCGGCGGTCACCGAGCAAAACAGACGCAGTTCGCCGCTCAGCGTCGGGCCATGCTGATCCAGCCCGCTGCGCAGTTGCTGGTAATGCAGCAGCGTCTGCTGGGCAAAGTTTCTGAGCTGTTCGCCCGCACTGGTCAGCTGCACGGTGCGGTTATCACGCTGAAACAGCGGCTGGCCGAGCTCCTCTTCCAGCCGCTGGATCTGGCGCGAAAGCGTGGACGGGCTGACATGCATCGCCTTCGATGAACGGCCAAAATGGCGGCTTTCCGCCAGATGTAAAAACAGTTTCAGATCACGTAAGTCCATAACGATTACCCGGTTTTCTCGCATTAAAGATGGCTGTTCAGGAGTATTGCATAATCTGCAACGTCATCTTCGTAATATATCAATTTAAGCAATATGTCGCATGACATATAGTGAATTCACGGCGTTCACCGGCTCACCGGTGAAACAAAAAATAACAGCACTTACCTCGAAAGAACGGAGCAAGACATGGCTAACTATTTCAACACACTGAACCTGCGTCAGCAGCTGGCACAACTGGGCAAATGCCGCTTCATGGGTCGCGATGAATTCGCCGACGAAGCCAGCTACCTCAAAGGTAAAAAAGTGGTGATCGTGGGCTGTGGCGCACAAGGTTTGAACCAGGGTCTGAACATGCGTGATTCTGGCCTGGATGTGTCATATACCCTGCGTGCAGAAGCGATTGCCGAGAAGCGCGCTTCATGGCGTAAAGCGACTGAAAACGGCTTTAAAGTCGGCACCTACGAAGAACTGATCCCGCAGGCGGATCTGGTCGTTAACCTGACGCCAGACAAACAGCACAGCGCGGTAGTAAAAGCCGTTCAGCCTCTGATGAAGGATGGCGCAACCCTGGGCTATTCCCACGGTTTCAACATCGTTGAAGTGGGCGAGCAAATCCGTAAAGACATCACCGTGGTGATGGTTGCGCCGAAATGTCCGGGTACCGAAGTACGTGAAGAATACAAACGCGGTTTCGGTGTACCGACGCTGATCGCAGTTCATCCGGAAAACGATCCGAAAGGCGAAGGCATGGCGATTGCTAAAGCCTGGGCAGCAGCCACCGGCGGCCACCGTGCGGGCGTTCTGCAGTCTTCCTTCGTTGCCGAAGTGAAATCTGACCTGATGGGCGAGCAGACTATCCTGTGCGGTATGTTGCAGGCCGGTTCTCTGCTGTGCTTCGACAAACTGGTTGCTGACGGCGTTGATGAAGCTTACGCAGAAAAACTGCTGCAGTTCGGCTGGGAAACCATCACCGAAGCGCTGAAACAAGGCGGCATCACGCTGATGATGGATCGTCTGTCCAACCCGGCGAAACTGCGTGCTTATGCACTGTCCGAACAACTGAAAGAGATCATGGCGCCACTGTTCCAGAAACACATGGACGACATCATCTCCGGCGAATTCTCCAGCGGCATGATGGCTGACTGGGCGAACGACGACAAAAATCTGCTGACCTGGCGTGAAGAAACGGGCGCCACCGCGTTCGAAAACGCACCACAGTTCGACGGTAAAATCTCCGAGCAGGAATACTTCGACCACGGCGTTGTGATGATTGCGATGGTGAAAGCGGGCGTTGAGCTGGCCTTCGAAACCATGGTGGCTTCCGGCATCATCGAAGAATCCGCTTACTACGAATCACTGCACGAACTGCCGCTGATCGCCAACACCGTTGCACGTAAGCGTCTGTACGAAATGAACGTGGTAATCTCTGATACCGCTGAATACGGTAACTACCTGTTCGCTAACGCCGCCGTGCCGTTGCTGAAAGAGTTCATGACCACGCTGCAGGCGGGCGATTTGGGCAAATCAGTGGCTGAAACGCAGGTTGATAACGCACAGCTGCGTGATGTTAACGAAGCGATTCGCAATCACCCGATCGAGTCAATTGGCCGCACTCTGCGTGGCTATATGACTGACATGAAACGCATTGCGGTAGCGAGTTAATTCGTTAACCCTCAGGTATGAAATAGAAATAAAAAGGGCACTGCATGAAAATGCGGTGCCCTTTCTTTTGGTTCTGACAGAGGCAGAACTTAGTTGCGGTACAAAATCTTAATGATGTGGTAACCGAACTGAGTGTGCAGCGGGCCTTGTGGCTCGATCAGCGGTGCAGAGAAAACCACTTTGTCGAAAGCCGGCACCATTGCGCCTTGCTTGAATTCACCTAAATGGCCGCCTTTCTTACCTGACGGGCAGGTAGAGTGCTTCTTAGCCAGCTTCTCAAAATCGCCACCGTTCTTCAGTTGTTCCAGAAGTTCCAGTGCCTGTGCTTCTTCCTTTACCAGGATATGCATTGCTGCAGCAGTTTTTGCCATGATGTAGACCTTTTTGCGAGAGTGTTTCCAGACGCGTAATGTAACATCTGCAACGGCGCATGGGGAATCCGGCCTGCGTTCCGGGATAACAAATTGCACGGTAAAGCCTGTCAATCTCAGCCGACGTTTCTGCTACAATCGCCGTCCTTGTCTATCAGGTGAGCAAAAATACGCCATGCGATTAAACCCCAGCCAACAACACGCCGTCGAATCTGTCACCGGACCCTGCCTGGTTCTGGCGGGTGCCGGCTCCGGCAAAACCAGGGTGATTACCAATAAAATCGCACACCTGATCCGTGAATGTGGCTATCAGGCACGTCACATTGCGGCCGTGACCTTTACCAACAAAGCCGCGCGCGAAATGAAAGAGCGTGTCGGGCAAACCCTCGGGCGCAAAGAAGCGCGGGGGCTGCTGATTGCCACCTTCCATACGTTGGGGCTGGAAATCATCAAACGCGAATTTGCTGCGCTGGGCATGAAATCTAACTTTTCTCTGTTTGACGATCAGGACCAGCTGGCGCTGCTCAAAGAGCTGAGCGAGAAGTGGCTGGAGAACGACAAAACGTTATTGCAGCAACTGGTGTCCACGATCTCAAACTGGAAAAATGATCTGGTGGATCCTTCTCATGCCGCCGGGCTGGCGCGTTCGGAACGCGATCAGATTTTCGCGCATTGCTACAGCCTTTATCACGACCACATGCGCGCCTGTAATATTCTCGATTTCGACGACCTGATACTGCTGCCGACGCTGCTGTTGCAGAAGAATGAAGAAGTGCGCGAGCGCTGGCAGAACAAGCTGCGTTATCTGCTGGTCGATGAATATCAGGACACCAACACCAGCCAGTACATGATGGTGAAACTGCTGGTGGGTAACCGCGCGCGCTTTACGGTGGTAGGGGACGATGACCAGTCGATTTACTCCTGGCGCGGCGCACGACCGCAAAACCTGGTGCTGCTGAAAGAAGATTTCCCGCAGTTGCAGGTGATCAAGCTGGAGCAGAACTACCGTTCCACGCAACGCATCCTGAAAGCCGCCAACATCCTGATCGCCAATAACCCGCATGTGTTCGAGAAGCGTCTGTTCTCTGAGCTGGCTTACGGCGAATCACTGAAAGTTGTGACGGCGAATAATGAAGACCATGAAGCGGAACGCGTCGTGGGCGAGCTGATCGCTCATCACTTCATCAATAAAACCGCTTACGGCGATTACGCGATTTTGTACCGCGGTAATCACCAGTCACGTCTGTTTGAAAAAATGCTGATGCAGAACCGCATTCCGTACCGGATTTCCGGCGGCACCTCTTTCTTCTCACGCCCGGAGATCAAAGACCTGCTGGCGTATCTGCGCGTGCTGACCAACCCGGACGATGACAGCGCTTTCCTGCGTATCGTGAATACGCCGCGTCGCGAAATCGGTGCCGCCACCTTACAGAAACTGGGGGAGTGGGCGAATCAGCGTAACAAAGGGTTGTTCAAAGCCAGTTTTGATATGGGGCTGAGCCAGTCCCTGACCGGTCGCGGGCTGGAAGCTTTGCAACGTTTCACCCACTGGATGGGCAGTATTTCCGAGCTGGCAGAACGTGAACCTGTCGCCGCCGTGCGGGATTTGATCCACGGCGTTGATTACGAAAGCTGGCTGTTCGAAACGTCGCCGAGCCCGAAAGCCGCCGAGATGCGCATGAAAAACGTCAATCAGCTGTTCAGCTGGATGACCGAAATGCTCGAAGGCACCGATCTGGATGAGCCGATGACGCTCACGCAGGTGGTCACGCGCTTTACGCTGCGTGACATGATGGAACGCGGTGAAAACGACGAAGAGTTGGATCAGGTCCAGCTGATGACGCTGCACGCCTCAAAAGGCCTTGAGTTCCCGTATGTCTATCTGGTCGGTATGGAAGAGGGGCTGTTGCCGCACCAGAGCAGCATTGATGAAGATAACGTGGATGAAGAGCGGCGTCTGGCTTATGTGGGCATTACCCGTGCGCAGAAAGAGCTGACGTTTACCCTTTGCCGTGAGCGTCGCCAATATGGTGAGCTGATCCGCCCGGAACCGAGCCGTTTCCTGATGGAATTACCGCAGGACGATCTGGCGTGGGAAAGTGAACGTAAAGTGGTGAGCGCGCAGGAACGCATGGTGAAAGGGCAGAGCCATCTGGAAAAAATCCGTGAACAACTGGCGAAAGCCAAAGGCGGAAACTGACAGACAAAGAAAAGGCAGGGGATAAACCCTGCCTTAGTAGTATGACGGTGTGTCGAAAAATTCAGCTCTGCTCTTCGACAAACAGCGGCCAGTGGACATAACTCTGCCAGTGACTTTCCTGTTCTAACTCTTCCGCACGCAGCGGATGCTGTTCCAGCCAGCCCTGCGGCACAATCACACTCAGCTCATCATCGTTAGCGCGTAAACGCACGGCAGGCAATGTGTCGTCGCGACGACGGCTGGCAAAGATAATCGCCAGGCGCAGAATTCGGCAAAGGCGCTGCGCCAGACGAGGCGGCAAAGCATTTTGCTCATTCAGCAACGGCAAATCGAGTGTGCTGTTCTGGTTTTGCAGAAGGGTCGCCAGCAGTTTTTTCTGTGCCGGAGTGAAACCCGGTAAGTCTAAATGCCGGATCAGATAAGCCGCGTGTTGCGGGGCTTTTTTGAAATCGACGCTCAAACCTATTTCGTGGATCAGACAGGCGCTGTTGAGTAACTCACGGGCGCGGGCATCCAGCTTCCATTCCTGTGCCACCTGCAGCGAGAAGTTCTCCGCCAGTTGTGCCACGCGTTGCGCCTGCTCGTTATCCAGCAAATAGCGACGTTGCAGATTACGCAATGTACGCTGGCGGATATCGTGCTCGATCGGCAAATGCAGCATGCCGTACACCAGACCTTCGCGCAGCGCGCCGCCGGCCAGTGTCATCGTTTCGATGTTCAGCGTTTTGAAAATGGCGATCAGAATGGACAGTCCGCTTGGGAAAACCAGCGCACGTTCGAGAGTCAGGCCTTCAATTTCCAGCTCTTCCAGTTTGCCGCACTGAATCGCGCGCTGTTTGAGCTGCTGAAGTTTTGGCAGAGTGATGCGCTCATCCATGCCTTGCGCGACCATGATTTCCTGCAAAGCCTGGACGGTGCCGGAAGCACCGACGCAGATTTGCCAGCCGTTCGCGATAAGATCCGGTGCCACCGGCAGGATCATCTCGATCGCAGCCTGTTCGGCCTGATCGAAGTTTTCCTTTGCCAGATTGCGGTCGGTAAAATAGCGCTCCAGCCAGGTCACACAGCCCATTGGCATGCTGAAAAGGGTAATCGCCTGTGCGCCGACACCGGTCACTAATTCGGTGCTGCCGCCGCCAATATCCACCACCAGACGTTTATCCGGACCCCCCGTGGTATGGGCGACGCCGTGATAAATCAGGCGGGCTTCCTCTTCACCGGTAATCACCTGAATCGGGCAGCCAAGGATTTCCTGCGCTTTGATGAGAAATTCATCGGCATTACTGGCAAGCCGCAGCGTCGCCGTGGCGACCACGCGGATTTGTGCGCGTGGGATATCCTGCAATCTTTCAGAAAACAGCTTCAGGCATTGCCAGCCGCGTTGCATGGCTTCCTGAGAAAGCAGGTTCTGCTTATCCAGACCGGCAGCCAGACGCACTTTGCGCTTGATTCTGGCGAGGGTCTGGATACTGCCTGCCACCTCACGAACAACCAGCATATGAAAGCTGTTAGAGCCCAGATCGATTGCTGCGTAGAGTGAGGTGGAGCTTAGCATAGGTTATCAGCCCGGACGTTTACGGTTGCTGCGCGGTGCACTGCTGCGACGCGAAGACGAATTGCTGTTACGACGCGGACCATTGCCGGTACGTGAACGTGCCAGACGTTTTGGCGCAGGCAAATCAGTCAACAGTGCTTCGCTGCTGTATTTGCTGACCGGAATACTGTGGCCGGTATAGGTTTCGATCGCCGTCAGGTTCAGGGCATATTCTTCACATGCCAGGCTGATGGAATGACCGCTCAGACCAGCACGGCCGGTACGACCGATGCGGTGAACGTAATCTTCACAGTCATCAGGTAAGTCATAGTTGAAGACGTGTGTCACGGCAGGAATGTGCAAGCCGCGCGCAGCCACGTCGGTGGCAACCAGAATATCCAGCGTGCCTTTGGTGAAGTCTTCCAGAACGCGCAGGCGTTTTTTCTGAGGAACGTCACCGGTCAGCAAACCGACGCGATGACCATCGGCAGCCAGATGGCCCCAGACGTCTTCACAGCGGTGCTTGGTATTGGCGAAAATGATGCAGCGGTCTGGCCATTCTTCTTCAATCAGCGTCTGCAACAGGCGCATCTTTTCTTCATTGGAAGGATAGAACAGCTCTTCCTGAATACGGTGACCCGTTTTTTGCTCCGGTTCGATCTCAATCGACTCGGCATTATTCATGTTTTCAAACGCCAGTTCTTTCACGCGATAGGAAAGCGTTGCTGAGAACAGCATGTTCAGACGTTCAGTAGCAGGCGGCATCCGGCGGAAGATCCAGCGGATATCTTTGATGAAGCCCAGATCGAACATGCGGTCTGCTTCATCCAGTACCACCACCTGAATCGCGCCCAGGTCGATGTGGTTCTGTTTTGCGTAATCGATAAGACGGCCAGTGGTCCCAATCAGGATGTCCACGCCGCTTTCCAGAACTTTAAGCTGTTTGTCGTAGCCATCACCGCCGTATGCCAGACCTAATTTCAGGCCGGTAGACTCGGATAATGCTTCGGCATCGGAGTGGATCTGCACCGCGAGTTCACGTGTAGGTGCCATGATCAAGGCACGCGGCTGGTTGGTCTTACGACCCTCCGCAGCAGGGTGAGAAAGCAGATAATGGAAAGTAGACGCTAGAAAAGCCAGCGTCTTGCCGGTACCGGTTTGCGCCTGACCTGCAACATCACGCCCAGCGAGCGTGATTGGCAATGCTAATGCCTGGATAGGTGTGCAGTAATGGAAGCCTTTCTTTTCAAGGGCTTCCACTGCAAGCGGGTGCAGGGCGAAGTCGGAAAACTTCTTTTCGGTCAAGTGTGTTTTGCTCATAGTGTGGTAGAATATCAGCTAACTATTGCTTTACGAAAGCGTATCCGGTGAAATAAAGTCAACCTAATGTTGGTTAATGCTACATCAACAAGGTAAAGATAATCCTTTGGAGTAGAACATGAGCGATAAAATTATTCACCTGACCGATGACAGTTTCGACAACGACGTATTGAAAGCCGAAGGGCTGGTGCTGGTCGATTTCTGGGCTGAGTGGTGCGGACCATGTAAAATGATCGCTCCGATTCTGGATGAAATTGCCACTGAGTTCGAAGGCAAGCTGACCATCGCGAAGTTGAACATCGACGAAAACCCAGGTACTGCACCTAAATACGGCATCCGTGGTATTCCTACCCTGCTGTTATTTAAAGGCGGCGAAGTCGCAGCAACTAAAGTTGGCGCACTGTCGAAAGGTCAGCTGAAAGAGTTCTTAACAGCTAATCTGTAAGCGGTCGGGATGACCCAAGCCAGGTGTTTAGCGGGCTGCCGTGTTTTTCACAATGTCCGCTAGACGCCTGTCAAGAAGCGTGCTAAGTTTACGCTTACTGCAAATAGAGCTTACCTGTAGTTTGATTCTTACGTTTTACTCTGTTGTGTCAAAAACATCTGCCTGATAGTTTCTTTGAATAAAAATTAAATTGAACTGGCACTGTGCTTGACCATCTAACGGTTTTGAAAAAATCGGCTTTAAGACACCTCAATATCAGTTTGCCCCTCTAGAATCGCTCGCTGGCGACTGCCTGCGGCTGGATTTTTAAGCTGTTACTTGAGTGTTCTACACAAACAGGCATGGATGACCCTGCCATACCCATTCACGACAGATGTTCGAGACATACCCCGAGTTTAAGAACCCACCATTATGAATCTTACCGAATTAAAGAATACGCCGGTCTCTGACCTGATTGCACTCGGCGAAAATATGGGACTGGAAAACCAGGCCCGCATGCGCAAGCAAGACATTATCTTTTCAATATTGAAGCAGCATGCTAAAAGCGGAGAAGATATCTTCGGTGATGGCGTCCTCGAGATATTGCAGGATGGATTTGGTTTCCTCCGCTCCGGAGACAGTTCCTACCTCGCAGGCCCCGACGACATCTACGTATCTCCAAGCCAAATCCGCCGCTTCAACCTTCGCACTGGCGACACCATTTCCGGTAAAATCCGCCCACCTAAAGAAGGTGAACGCTATTTTGCCCTGTTGAAAGTTAATGAAGTTAACTTCGACAAACCAGAAAACGCCCGCAACAAAATCCTGTTTGAAAACTTAACCCCTCTGCACGCAAATTCACGTCTGCGCATGGAACGTGGTAACGGTTCAACCGAAGATTTAACGGCACGCGTACTGGATCTGGCTTCTCCAATTGGTCGCGGTCAACGTGGTCTGATTGTTGCTCCGCCGAAAGCCGGTAAAACCATGCTGCTGCAAAACATCGCAACCAGCATTGCGTACAACCATCCTGACTGTGTGTTGATGGTTCTGCTGATTGATGAACGTCCGGAAGAAGTGACCGAGATGCAACGTCTGGTGAAAGGCGAAGTTATCGCATCCACCTTTGACGAACCGGCTTCCCGCCACGTTCAGGTAGCCGAAATGGTTATCGAAAAAGCGAAACGCCTGGTTGAGCATAAGAAAGACGTCATCATCTTGCTGGACTCCATCACTCGTCTTGCTCGTGCTTACAACACCGTGGTTCCGGCGTCAGGTAAAGTCCTGACCGGTGGTGTTGATGCCAACGCCTTACACCGTCCAAAACGTTTCTTCGGTGCAGCACGTAACGTGGAAGAGGGCGGAAGCCTGACCATCATCGCGACCGCGCTGGTCGATACCGGTTCTAAAATGGATGAAGTTATCTATGAAGAATTTAAAGGTACCGGCAACATGGAACTGCATCTGGCGCGTAAAATCGCTGAGAAACGTGTGTTCCCAGCCATCGATTACAACCGTTCTGGTACCCGTAAAGAAGAGCTGTTGACCACGTCTGAAGAGCTGCAAAAAATGTGGATCCTGCGTAAAATTATCCATCCAATGGGTGAAATTGACGCGATGGAATTCCTCATTAACAAGCTCGCCATGACCAAAACCAATGACGATTTCTTCGACATGATGAAGCGTTCGTAATTTGGTGTAAAAGTCAGCTAACGCCACGCTAAGCCGTGGCGTTTTTTGCATTTGGTGGCTACCATAATGCAACTTCGGAGAAATAGTCAGATTATTCGGATAATAACTGATGGTTTTTCCATTGCCCTTTCTTTATTTTGTCGGCGGACTGTCTGATGACATAAAGAAAGGGCAACAGATAAGGTATTGCCTGAGACAAACCATCACTGTCACCCCATGATTAGATATAAGACTGTGAGGTTTATGATGTTCTTGCGCTCAACTCCACGCACCTTATTTTTGCAGAGATCTCTTAACTGTGAACTTACTCAATATGAGTACTGAACTCGTCGTCGTTTTCTTATTTTCATTCCTGTTTTTATTCGTTGCCAGGAAGGTTGCGTATAAAATCGGGCTGGTCGATAAACCCAATTTCCGCAAACGCCATCAGGGTATGGTTCCACTGGTCGGCGGTATCTCCGTTTATGCAGGGATCTGCTTCACCTTCCTCATTACCGATTATCGAATCCCCCACGGTCAACTTTATCTGGTCTGCGCAGGCTTGCTGGTGCTCGTCGGTGCGCTGGACGATCGCTATGACATCAGCGTAAAAATCCGTGCGCTGGTGCAGGCGACGGTCGCGGTCATCATGATGAGTTTTGCGAACCTCACGCTGCGGAATCTCGGCCATCTGATCGGCCCGTGGGAAATGGTGCTCGGGCCGTTTGGCTATCTCTTCACGCTCTTTGCTGTCTGGGCTGCGATCAATGCTTTTAACATGGTCGACGGCATAGACGGTTTACTGGGCGGACTTTCCTGCGTCAGCTTTGGTGCGATGGGCATCATCATGTACGACAGCGGACACATGGAGCTGGCATTGTGGTGCTTCGCGATGATTGCGGCGACGTTGCCTTACATCCTGCTTAATCTGGGTGTTTTGGGCCACCGCTACAAGGTCTTCATGGGCGATGCGGGCAGTACGCTGATTGGCTTCACGGTGATTTGGATCCTGCTGCAAAGCACGCAAGGCGAATCACACCCGATGAATCCGGTGACCGCGCTGTGGCTCATTGCCATCCCGCTGATGGATATGATTGCTATTATGTATCGTCGGCTGCGCAAAGGCATGAGCCCGTTCTCGGCCGACCGCCAGCATATTCATCATTTGATCATGCGCGCCGGTTTTACTTCCCGGCAGGCCTTTGTTTTGATCACCCTTGCGGCTGCAATCCTTGCGGTTATTGGCGTAATTGGAGAACATCAGCCGCTGGTGCCTGAATGGCTGATGTTGGTTTTATTCTTCCTCGCATTCCTGCTTTACGGCGTGTGCATTAAACGCGCCTGGCGGGTTGCACGGTTTATTAGACGGGTAAAAAGGCGTTTACGCCGCTCCTCCGTTCACTGATCAATTTTAACCCGAGGCTTACTGGCTGTGGATAAATCAGAAATGACAAGTAACCAGAATGAACGCGCCATCGAAAACGAACTCGATATCCGCGGCCTGTGCTGCACTTTATGGAAAGGTAAATTCTGGATTGCGGGTCTGGCAATACTGTTCGCACTTGTCGCTCTCGGCTCCTCCTATCTGATGAAACAAGAGTGGAGTTCAACGGCGATCACCGACCGCCCGACGGTAAACAACTTGTCTTCCTATTTCTCTCAGGCGCAGTTCCTGCGCAATCTGGATATGCGTACTGCGCCGCAGACTGATGCGAGCCGGCCACCGATTTCAGATGAAGCCTACAACGAGTTTGTGATGCAACTGGCGGCTTATGACACCCGCCGGGATTTCTGGCAGCAATCTCCTTACTACAAACAGCGTAAGGAAGGTGATGCGCGTGCGGATGCCGTCTTACTGGATGAACTGATTAACGATATCCAGTTCACCGCACGCGACGGCATCAAAGTGCCGAACGATATTGTCAAACTGACCGCTGAAAACTCCGCCGATGCTAACAAGCTGCTGCGCCAGTATGTGAATTTTGCCAGCGCCCGCGCCTCTCAGTATCTTTACGATGAACTTCAGGGCGCATGGGCCGCACGTACGCAGTCGATGAAAGCGCAGGTAAAGCGTCAGGAAGAGGTCGCACAAACCATTTTCAAACGTACTGCGAATAACACCGAGCAGGCGCTGAAAATTGCTCAGCAGCAGAATATTAATAAGAGTATGACGGAAACCCCCGCTGAAGAACTGCCGGACTCCGACATGTTCCTGCTCGGTGTACCGATGCTAAAAGCGCGCCTTGAACTGCTACAAGCTTCAGGCCCTGGCTACGATCTGGAGTATGATCAGAACCGCGCGATGCTTTCGACGCTAAATGTTGGCCCGACGCTGACCGCGAAGTTTCAGACTTACCGTTATCTCCGTACGCCTGAAGAGCCTGTAAAACGTGACAGCCCGCGCCGCGTATTCCTGATGATCATGTGGGGTATTGTCGGTGGTCTGATCGGAGCAGGCGTTGCCCTGACGCGTCGTAAAAATAAGAGAAACACATTGTGAAAGTGTTGACGATCTTCGGCACCCGTCCGGAAGCCATAAAAATGGCGCCGCTGGTGCATGCTTTGTCGCAGGATGCGGCATTTGAATCCAAAGTTTGTGTCACGGCACAGCACCGTGAAATGCTCGACCAGGTATTGCGTCTCTTTGAAATTACACCGGATTATGATCTCAATATCATGAAGCCGGGACAGGGATTGACTGAAATTACCTGCCGGATTCTGGCCGGGCTGAAACCCGTGCTGGATGATTTCAAGCCTGATGTCGTGCTGGTTCATGGCGATACCACGACCACGCTGTCCGCCAGTCTGGCGGCGTTTTATCATCAAATCCCGGTGGGTCACGTTGAAGCCGGATTACGCACCGGCGATCTCTCGTCGCCGTGGCCGGAAGAAGCCAACCGTCTGCTGACGGGGCATCTGGCCAAATGGCATTTCGCGCCGACGGAAAATGCCAAAGCGAATTTGCTCAGGGAAAACATCCCCGCGCAGGGGATTTACGTTACCGGCAATACGGTGATTGATGCCTTGCTGTGGGTCAGGGATCGCTTCAGCAGCGATGATTCACTGGCGCAACAACTCGCCGCCAGCTATCCCTTCCTGGACGCAGATAAAAAGCTGATTCTGGTCACCGGTCACCGCCGTGAAAGCTTTGGTGGCGGGTTCGAGAGGATTTGCACTGCGCTTGCTGACATCGCCCGCCAGCACCCGGATGTCCAAATTGTGTATCCGGTGCACCTCAATCCTAACGTCACCGAGCCGGTGAATCGCATTCTGCATGGCATCGATAACATTGTGCTTATCGACCCTCAGGACTACCTGCCGTTTGTCTACCTGATGGACAAAGCCTATCTGATCCTGACGGATTCCGGCGGTGTGCAGGAAGAAGCGCCGTCGCTGGGTAAACCGGTGCTGGTGATGCGGGAAACGACAGAGCGTCCCGAAGCCGTTGATGCCAAAACAGTCCGGCTGGTTGGCACGGATACCGCTAAAATTGTAGAGGAAGTGACCCGCCTGCTGACGGATGAAGATGAGTACGACAGCATGAGCCGGGCGCACAATCCTTACGGTGACGGACATGCGTGTCACCACATTCTTGACGCATTGAAAAATCATTGGGTATCGCAATGAGCTTTAACACGATCTCTGTTATCGGACTGGGTTACATCGGTCTGCCTACCGCCGCTGCTTTTGCTTCGCACCAGAAAAAAGTGGTGGGCGTGGACATCAATCAGCACGCGGTCGACACCATTAACCGTGGCGCCATTCATATTGTTGAGCCCGATCTTGATCTGCTGGTGAAGCAGGCAGTCGACGACGGATTCCTGCGTGCCGTGACTCAACCGGAACCCGCAGACGCTTTCCTGATTGCCGTGCCGACGCCATTCAAAGGCGATCATCAGCCGGACATGAAATTCGTCGAATCTGCCGCGCGCTCACTGGCACCGGTGCTGAAGAAAGGCGACCTGATCATTCTGGAATCGACATCGCCGGTCGGCGCGACGGAGCAGATGGCCGCATGGCTGGCAGAAGCGCGTACTGACCTGAGTTTCCCGCAACAGGCGGGTGAGCAGGCAGATATCAGCATTGCGTATTGTCCGGAGCGTGTATTGCCAGGGCAGGTGATGGTCGAGCTTATCAAAAACGATCGTGTTATCGGTGGCATGACGGCGCGTTGTTCGCAGCGTGCCAGCGAGCTGTATAACATTTTCCTCAAAGGGGAATGTGTCGTTACCAATTCCCGCACCGCCGAAATGTGCAAGCTGACTGAAAACAGCTTCCGCGATGTGAATATCGCTTTTGCCAATGAGTTATCGCTGATTTGCGATGCGCAGGGGATTAACGTCTGGGAGCTGATTGCGCTGGCGAACCGCCATCCACGCGTGAATATTTTGCAGCCAGGCCCTGGCGTGGGCGGTCACTGTATTGCCGTTGATCCGTGGTTTATCGTCGCGCAAAACCCTGAGCTGGCGCGGATTATCCGCACCGCCCGCGAAGTGAACGACAGTAAACCGCACTGGGTGGTCGATCGCGTGAAAGCGGCGCTGGCAGATTGCCTGACCGCCACCGGAAAACGTGCCGCCGATGTGAAAATCGCCTGCTTTGGCCTGGCATTTAAACCCAATATCGACGATTTGCGCGAAAGCCCTGCGGTTGAAGTTACGCATCTGATTGCTGACTGGCATGCCGGCGAAACCTGGGCAGTCGAACCGAATGTTCATCAGCTTCCCGCTTCTCTGGCCGAAAAAGTCACCCTGCATTCTCTGGAAGAGGCGCTGGAAAGTGCCGATCTGCTGGTCATGCTGGTTGATCATGCGTCCTTTAAAGCGATCCCCGCCGCTCAGGTTGTTCAGGCATGGATCGTGGATACAAAAGGCGTATGGCGATAAGCCTGCGCGGCACGCTTGACCCCCTCAGCTGGGAGAGTGAATTCTTCCGGTTGCAGAGCGCGAAGCTGACGCTCGATGATTCTGCAGGCGACGTCACGGCGCAGGCTCTGGCAGCGTATGCGCTGGTGCAGGTGAAAGTCGCCGCCGACCAGCTGCCCACGCTGGATGCGCTCTCTGCGCTGGGCTTTCGTCTGGCGGAAGGCGAAACTGACGTGTGTATCAATGTGGTAGCGCAGGATAGCGCGCTGACCGCAGGGCGCCTGGCTGTGCCGGAAGAGATCCACGATGTGGTGGCGATCGCCCGTCAGGCGTTTCACCTCAGCCGTTTCCGCGCACCCTGGTATCAGCCGGATGACAGCGCCCGTTTCTATGCTATGTGGGCAGAAAAAGCGGTGCTCGGCACCTTTGATCATCTTTGCCTGTGGGCAGAGGATCAGGGGAAGGACGCCGGATTTGTGACGCTGCGAAAGCTGTCGACAGATGAAGCAAGAATTGGCCTGCTGGCCGTCAGACCTGAGTGTCAGGGGCGGGGAGTGGGCAGAATATTAATGGCGGCTGCGAAACAGTGGTGTGCTGAACAGGGAGTGTCGCGTTTACACGTCGCCACCCAGACCGGCAACCTCGCGGCCTTAAACCTTTATCTCGCCAGCGGTGGCAAAATCACCCGCGCGGCGTACTGGTTGTACAGGTGAAACAATGATCCCTTTTAATGCGCCGCCGATCGTCGGTACTGAAATTGATTTTATGCGTGAGGCAATGAGCAGCGGCAAATTGTGCGGCGATGGCGGGTTTACCCTGCGTTGCCAGAAATGGTTTGAGCAGCGTTTCAATTGTCCGAAAGTGTTGCTGACGCCGTCCTGTACCGCCTCGCTTGAAATGGCCGCGCTTCTGCTGGATATCCAGCCCGGCGACGAAGTCATCATGCCGAGTTTCACCTTCGTTTCTACCGCCAATGCGTTTGTGCTGCGCGGCGCAAAAATCGTCTTTGTGGATATCCGTCCCGATACCATGAACATCGACGAAACCCTGATTGAAGCGGCGATCACCGACAAAACCAAAGTGATTGTGCCCGTGCATTACGCCGGCGTGGCCTGTGAAATGGACACGATTATGGCGCTGGCTGAAAAACACCGTCTGTTTGTGGTGGAGGATGCGGCGCAGGGCGTCATGTCGACTTACAAGGGCAAAGCGCTGGGCACCATCGGCCATATCGGCTGTTTCAGTTTCCACGAAACCAAGAATTACACGGCAGGCGGGGAAGGCGGTGCAACGCTGATTAACGATCCGGCGCTGATTGACCGTGCCGAAATCATCCGCGAAAAAGGCACTAACCGCAGCCAGTTCTTCCGCGGACAGGTGGATAAATACACCTGGCGCGATATCGGCTCCAGTTATCTGATGTCCGATTTGCAGGCGGCGTATTTGTGGGGAAATCTGGACGCTGCCGAAAAGATTAACCAGCGCCGCCTTTGTGTCTGGAATGAATATTACGAGGCATTGCAGGATCTGGCTGATGCCGGCCGCGTCCAGTTGCCGGGTATTCCGCAAGATTGTGTGCAGAACGCCCACATGTTCTATCTGCGTCTGAAAGATATCGAGGATCGCGATGCCTTTATCCGCCACATGAAGGCCGCGGATATTCTGACGGTATTTCATTACATTCCGCTGCACGCCTGTCCGGCGGGGGAAGATTTTGGCCGTTTTAACGGCACCGATCGCTTCACCACGCAGGAAAGCGAACGTCTGGTGCGCCTGCCGTTGTTCTACAACATGAGCGATGACACGCAGCGCACGGTGATTGCGGCCTTGCTGCAATACTTCGCCTGATATGTCGCTGGCAAAAGCATCAGTCTGGACCGCCGGTTCCACGCTCATCAAAATCGGTGCCGGGCTGCTGGTGGTGAAACTGCTGGCGGTGGCATTCGGCCCTGAGGGCGTCGGTCAGGCAGGCAATTTCCGTCAGATGGTCACGGTGCTCGGTGTATTGTCCGGCGCCGGAATTTTCAATGGCGTCACCAAATACGTCGCCGAACACCATGAAAATCCTGAGCGCCTCAGTGCCGTGCTGGGCACGTCGTCATCGCTGATTTTAGGGTTTTCGACGCTGCTGGCCGCGGTTTTTCTGCTGGCCGCGGCGCCGGTCAGCGTTGGCCTGTTCGGGCACGATCGCTATCAGGCCGTGGTTCGCGCCGTGGCTTTTATCCAGATGGGCATCGCCTACGCCAACTATTTTCAGGCGATCCTCAAAGGCTATCGCGATGCGGCAGGCAACGCGCTGGCCGTGATCGGCGGCAGCCTGATCGGGTTACTGGCCTTCGCACTGTGTTTCAAACTGGGTGGCTATGAGGGCGCGCTGGCCGGGCTGGCGCTGGTGCCTGCGCTGGTGATTCTGCCTGCCGGCGGCATGCTGTGGCGGCGTAAACCTTTTCCGCTGCGGTATCTGAAACCGGGCTGGGATCGCTTTATCGCCAGCCATCTGGGCAAATTTACGCTGATGGCGCTGATCACCTCTGTCACTATTCCGGTGGCGTACGTGATGATGCGAAATCTTCTCGCGGAGCATTACAGCTGGAAAGAAGTGGGGATCTGGCAGGGTGTCAGCAGTATTTCTGATGCGTACCTGCAATTTATCACCGCCTCTTTCAGCGTTTATTTGTTGCCGACGCTGTCGCGACTCAAGGATAAACAGGCGATTTCTCAGGAGATCGTCAGGTCGCTGAAATTCGTGCTGCCCGCCGTGGCCGCCGTCAGTTTTTCGGTCTGGCTGTTGCGCGATTTCGCCATCTGGTTGCTGTTCTCCAAACAGTTTATGGCGATGCGCGATTTGTTTGCCTGGCAGCTGGTCGGTGATGTGCTGAAAGTCGGCTCGTATGTGTTTGGTTATCTGGTGATCGCCCGTGCGTCGTTGCGTTTTTACGTGCTGACTGAAATCAGCCAGTTCGCATTACTGACCGGATTTTCACACTGGCTGATCCCGATTCACGGTTCTCTGGGCGCGGCTCAGGCCTATATGGCGACTTACATCGTCTATTTCGCCCTGTGTTGCACCGTATTCCTTCTTTATCGTAGACGAGCATGACAACGCTGATTCACGTTTTGGGATCTGACATTCCCCACCATAATGTCACCGTACTGCGCTTCTTTAATGACGTACTGGCTGAGTGCGCGCCTGAAAAACTGATCTGCCATTTTATGGTGGCCGCGAAAGATGCCTCGGCGTTTGCTGAATTCTCGCGTCTGGATATCCGCGTATATCCGGATAAAAAATCGCTGGCGGCCGCGGTGATCACCCGCGCGCAAGAACGGATGCACCATTTTTTCTTTCACGGGCAATTTAACCCGACGCTCTGGCTGGCTATTCTGACCGGCAAAATCAAATCGCAGCAGGTCAGCTGGCATATCTGGGGCGCAGATTTGTATGAATCTGCGGGTAGCCTGAAATTCCGTCTGTTCTATCTTCTGCGCCGTCTGGCGCAGGGCCGTATTGGACATGTTTTCGGTACGCGCGGCGACCTGATTCATTTTCATCAACGTCACCCGCGGGTGCCGTCGTCGTTGCTCTATTTCCCGACCCGGATGGATCCTGCGCTGACGCAGCCGTCTGACATCCCGGAGCCCGAAGGGCCGATGACGGTGCTGGTCGGGAATTCCGGCGACCGCAGTAATCGCCACATTGAAGCGCTGCGTTCGCTGCATCAGCAGTTCGGCGCAGATATCCGCGTGATTATCCCGATGGGCTATCCGGCCAATAATCAGGCTTATATCGAACAGGTGCGGGCCGAAGCGCTGGCACTGTTTGCCCCTGCTCAGGTGGAACTGCTGACGGATGCGATGGCCTTTGAGGATTACCTCAACGTGCTGCGCCGCTGCTCGCTGGGCTATTTTATTTTCGATCGTCAGCAGGCGATTGGCACGCAGTGTTTACTGATTCAGTTCGGCGTACCTTTTGTGGTCAGCCGCCAGAATCCGTTCTGGCAGGATCTGGCGGAACAGCATCTTCCGGTGTTGTTCTACGGTGATGCTCTGGATGCGAAAACCGTGGCAGAGGCACGCAGGCAGTTGCTCAATACTGACCGGCAGAACATCGCTTTCTTCAATCCAAACTACGTCACGGGCTGGCAACAGGCGTTGTTGCTGGCGGCGGGAGAAGCATCATGACGCTGGCACAGTTAGGCGGCCTGTCTGTGGTTTATGCGCTTTCGCTGCTGTTTATACTGACGCTGACCTACAAAGAATTTCGCCGGGTGCGGTTCAATTTCAACGTCCTGTTTTCGCTGCTGTATCTGCTGACGTTTTACTTCGGATTTCCGCTGACCTGTCTGCTGGTTTTCCAGTTTGACGTCAAAGTGGTGCCGGTGGAAAACTTGTTGCAAGCCATGCTGGCCGCGACCTGCTTCTACGGCATTTACTATGTCTGTTATAAAACGCGGCTGAAGGCGAAACATGACGGCCCGTCGCGCCCGATATTTACCATGAACCGGGTGGAAACTCACCTGACCTGGATTTTGCTGGCGCTGATTGCCGTGGTGACGGTGTCGATCTTCTTTATGCACAACGGTTTTTTACTGTTTAAGCTGAAGTCGTACAGCCAGATTTTCTCCAGTGACGTCTCGGGCGTGGCGCTCAAACGCTTCTTCTATTTCTTCATTCCGGCCATGCTGGTGCTGTTTTTCCTGAAACCCGACGTCCGCCGCTGGCTGTTTTTCCTCGCCAGCACCGTTGCCTTTGGTTTCCTCACGTATGTGATCGTGGGCGGCACGCGTGCCAATATCATCATCGCCTTCGCACTGTTTCTGTTTATCGGGATTGTCCGTGGATGGATATCGTTGTGGATGCTGGCGGCAGCAGGCGTGCTCGGAATTGTCGGGATGTTCTGGCTGGCGCTGAAGCGCTACGGTCTGAACGTCAGCGGGCCGGAGGCGTTTTATACTTTCCTGTACCTGACGCGCGATACGTTCTCACCGTGGGAAAACCTGGGGCTGCTGTTGCAGAATTACGACAAAATCAGCTTCCAGGGGCTGGCGCCTATCGTGCGAGATTTCTACGTGTTTATCCCAAGCTGGTTATGGCATGACCGCCCGAGCATTGTTCTTAACTCCGCCAACTATTTCACCTGGGAAGTGCTGGATAACCATTCCGGCCTGGCGATCTCCCCGACGCTGATTGGTTCACTGGTCGTCATGGGCGGCGTATGGTTTATTCCGCTGGGGGCTGTCGCAGTGGGGATGATCATCAAATGGTTTGACTGGTTGTATGAGAAAGGCAAAGCCGACACCAACATATATAAAGCAGCCATTTTGCAAAGTTTCTGTTTCGGTGCCGTTTTCAATATTATCGTGCTGGCCAGGGAAGGGGTGGACTCGTTCTTTTCCCGTGTGGTCTTTTTCTGTGTCGTGTTCGGGGCCTGTCTGGTCGCGGCCAAAATGTTGTACTGGATGCTGGACGCCGCAGGGCTTATCCGCGCCAAGATGCCGCGCCGGGAACACCGTGTCGCGACGGTCGCTGTAGGGAAAGCTAATGAACTCTGAAAATAATACCATTCCACACTATGACATCCGCGGGATTCGCCTCTGGGGCTTTCGCGATATGGCGCATTTCATTGATTATTTGTTTGCCGGTCGTCAGGTGAAAACCGGTGCGCTGGTGGCGATAAATGCTGAAAAAGTGCTGACCATTGAAAGTAATCCGGAGCTCAGCACGCTGATAGGTGAAGCCGAATACAAATACGCCGACGGTATCAGCATCGTCCGCGCTATCCGCAAGAAATATCCGCAGGCCAGGGTGTCGCGCATTGCCGGGGCAGACTTGTGGGAAGGCCTGATGCAGCGCGCAGGCGCAGAAGGTACGCCGGTGTTTCTGATCGGCGGCAAACCGGACATTCTCCAACAAACCGAAGACAAACTGCGTGCGCAGTGGAACGTCAATATTGCGGGCAGCCAGAACGGATATTTCACTCCCGACCAGCGCGAGGCCTTATTCGAAAGAGTCAAAGCCAGCGGGGCGGCCATTGTGACGGTGGCAATGGGCTCGCCGAAACAAGAAATCCTGATGCGTGATTGCCGCCGGGTACATCCGGATGCGCTGTATATGGGCATCGGTGGCACTTATGATGTGTTTACCGGCCACGTGAAGCGTGCCCCTAAGATCTGGCAGAAGATGGGGCTTGAGTGGCTGTATCGCCTGATTTCCCAACCCAGCCGTCTGCGCCGTCAACTGAAACTCCTCAAATTCGTCCGTTATTACTACACAGGCCGTCTGTAAAACTTGCGCCGCGACTGATTTTCAGCGCGGCGTTTTACCTCTCATTTCTCACCTTCGCTTACCCTCTCTTACATCCCTCCGTGTCTACTGATGCGTATCTTTCTCAATTGTGGTTTGCAACTCATCCTGAAATGCGGAACCATAACGCCGTTTTTCCGCCCCATGCGGGCATTATCACAATAAAAAAATAACATTCCGGTCATTCCGGAAGGCAAACACAACACTGAGAAACAGAGGAATTATGGCGAATCAAGAAGAAAAGGGTGGGCTACACCGGGGGCTGGAAGCCAGACACATTGAGCTGATAGCCCTGGGCGGTACCATCGGTGTCGGGCTGTTTATGGGCGCGGCGAGCACCCTGAAATGGGCGGGGCCTTCTGTTTTACTGGCGTACATTCTGGCCGGTATTTTTGTCTTCTTTATCATGCGTTCGATGGGCGAAATGCTGCATCTGGAGCCGGTGGCCGGTTCGTTTGCGGTCTACGCACATAAATACCTCGGGCCTTACTATGGCTATCTGACGGCGTGGAGTTACTGGTTTATGTGGATTGCGGTGGGGATTTCTGAAATCACCGCGATCGGTGTTTATGCACAATACTGGTTCCCGGAATTACCGCAGTGGATCCCGGCGCTGATGGCCGTGGCGATTGTCGCAGCGGCCAACCTGGCCGCGGTGAAACTCTACGGTGAGATGGAGTTCTGGTTTGCGCTGATCAAAATCACCACCATTATTGTGATGATTGTGGTCGGTCTGGCGGTGATCTTCTTCGGCTTCGGTAATCACGGCGAGCCGGTGGGCTTTGCGAATCTGACTGCGCACGGCGGCTTCTTCGCCGGAGGCTGGAAAGGTTTCCTTTTTGCGCTGTGTATCGTCGTGGCGTCCTATCAGGGCGTCGAACTGGTGGGAATTACCGCCGGTGAAGCGAAAAATCCACAGGTGACGCTTAAACGCGCCATCAATAACATCCTGTGGCGGATCCTGATTTTCTACGTCGGTGCCATTTTCGTCATCATCACCATCTTCCCGTGGAACGAAATGGGCACCCACGGCAGCCCGTTCGTCCTGACGTTCGCGAAGATCGGCATTGCCTCGGCGGCAGGTATCATCAACTTTGTGGTGCTGACGGCGGCGCTCTCCGGCTGTAACAGCGGAATGTACAGCTGCGGGCGCATGCTCTATGCATTGTCGAAGAATCGCCAACTGCCCGCATTCCTGAGCAACGTCTCAAAAAGCGGCGTCCCTGTTTACGGTATCGCGATCACGATTTTGTGTTTGCTGGTCGGTTCGTGCCTGAATTACCTGATCCCGAATCCGGAGAAAGTCTTTGTTTACGTTTACAGCGCCAGTGTTCTGCCGGGAATGGTGCCGTGGTTTGTGGTACTGATTAGTCAGTTGCGTTTTCGTGAAGCGCATAAAGAGAAATTGAAGAACCACCCGTTTAAATCGATTCTCTTCCCTTATACCAATTATCTGACGCTGATTTTCCTGGCCTGCGTGCTCGTGGGTATGGCAATTAACCCGGATACGCGAATTTCTTTGCTGGTAGGCGGGATTTTCATCGCGGGAGTGTCACTGATATACTTCGGCCTCGGCATGCATAAGCGTGCTGCGCTGACGGCAGAAAAGGCAAAATAGCGTCTTAAGTCATGGGTGGGGGAGGTTGGGCGCTTACTTTTAATGCGTATTGGACAAAGCGTAATCAAACGCAATATTTCTGAAAAAAAGCACTAGACAGCCATGCGTTAAAACCGTAGTATCCCCACCCGCAACGGCGCTAAGCGCCCGTAGCTCAGCTGGATAGAGCGCTGCCCTCCGGAGGCAGAGGTCTCAGGTTCGAATCCTGTCGGGCGCACCATTAAGTTTGCGCTAGAGTTGCGGTGGTCTTGTTTGAAGTTAAGCAGTCCACGATGTAGAAGAGTTTGAAATGGTGGCTATAGCTCAGTTGGTAGAGCCCTGGATTGTGATTCCAGTTGTCGTGGGTTCGAGCCCCATTAGCCACCCCAAATTTTTTAAATGATTTTGTGAATGTGACATGCGATGGTGGCGGAATTGGTAGACGCGCTAGCTTCAGGTGTTAGTGTCCTTTGGATGTGAGGGTTCGAGTCCCTCCCTTCGCACCACACACACAAAATGCATTTAAATGATGCAGTTAGCGTCAAGAAGTAGTAAGATGCACGACATCGGCGAGTAGCGCAGCTTGGTAGCGCAACTGGTTTGGGACCAGTGGGTCGGAGGTTCGAATCCTCTCTCGCCGACCAATTCAAATAAAGAGCCCTGCAGAAATGCAGGGCTTTTTGTTTTCTGCTTTTAAAAAACTGCTCTCACGTCTCTTCCTGGTCTTGTTGTTTATCTGCGACATACGCACTTTTCTCTGTCTCTTTCAGGAGACACTTATCTTATTGATAAATAAGGACTCACCTAAGCTGACATTTCTGCGTCGTTCACTGGCGACAGAATGGGGGATTGCCGGAGCGTATCCGCCTTCTGAGAAACAGAGCGCCGGTGTGTTATAAAAATAAAGTTGTTAATTATCAGTGCGATAAAAAATTATAAACAGATGCTTGCCATTCTGGCACGCGTCCTGCAATATTCCCGCCGTAGATGCTCATTCCACCCATTATGTTTGCTCCGGCTTCATAAACCTGGGAATGATGCAGAGCCAATTTACAGTGCCTATTGTCATCCTGACCGATAACGCGCAAGCGCTATCACCCAGAAGGCAAAACGTTGAGTGAGGCACTAAATCTGTTGTCCTAGACCTGATTGTTTTTAGACACTTGTCCTTCAGACAAGTGTTTTTTTTGCCTGAAATTTAGCGCAGGCATAAAAAAGGCTCCAGAAGGAGCCTTAACAGACAGCAAGATTGTTACGGTTGCTGCGAATTGTTCAGGGTTAACATCAGCCCTGCACGGCGCATCTCCGCCGCTTCAGCCGGTTTATGAAGCTTATCCAACGCATCTGCCAGCCAGGCGTAATCATACGCATCAGGACGCTGTTTCAGCGCTTCACGGAAGGCCTCGCTCGCTTGTTGCCATTCCCCATGCTTCATCAGCAACTGACCGAGCGTGCTGCTCAGCAATGGCGATGTCCCATTTTGCTTGATCAAATTCCGTAATGTTTTTTCCAGCTGCTCCGGATCGCCGGAACGCAGTTTCGGCATCAGTGCGATCAAACGTTCGTCATACTGGCGTTTCAGCCCGTCGAGAATCACTTCCTGCGCCAGATCCTGATCGTTACATTCAATCAGATGCGTCGCCATTGCCACCTGAAGGGCAACTTCATGACGGGTTTTACGGTTCTGGTCTTTCCACCAGCGCTTCAGGCCATCGCTGCCTTCTTCCGCCATCAGCTGGTTCATCATGCCGATATAAGCCTGCTCCTGCAGGACGCGGATTTCGTCATCGGTATGAATATCCGCTTTCGCCATAGAAGGCAGAATCTCCAGCAATGACCCGTAGGCGCCGGTACGCAGAAATGCCTGTTCTGCCAGACGTAAGATCTCCGGATGGCGCGGCGACTGACCGAGCAAACGATCCACGCCATGGCGTGCAGCGTGGATTTCGCCCTGCGCCAGCTGGATGCGTACGCGGGTGATGTCCACCGGCATCTGGTCGGTATCCGCGATTTCAGCAGCACGTTCCAGATACTGATTGGTGCGAATGGTGTCACCACGCTGTTGCGCCGCTTCTGCTGCCAGCAGGTAGTTCACCACCGGCTGATCGGCATGGTCGGCATTACGCGCCAGCAATTTCTCCATTTTGCGGTGATCGCCTTCTGCCAGTTTGAGCATGGCTTCTTTGGTTTGCTTACGCGCTTTAGAACTTTTACGCCCGGCAAACCAGCCGCGTGTGCGTGCGCCGGTGCGCAGAACGCGCCGCAGGATCCATTCGATAAAGAACAGCACCAGAACCAGAACGATCAGCATAATCACTAAGCCGGTCACGCTGGTTTCAATGTTGTAGTTATCGGTCTGGATCAGCACATAACCCTGATGACCGGCCAGCATCGGGCCGACGATAATCCCGGCAAACACAATCAGGAATAACACGAAAACTCGTAACATGCGTTATTCCCCCTGCGTTGCGGCGGCGGGCTGCTGAAGCAGGTTACGCACGCGGGTTTGCATCAGTTTTTCCAGCATCGGCTGGCTTTTCAGCTGATCAGGCACGTCCATCGAAATGGATTGCTGGCTGAGATTGTCCAGCTCCTCGAGGAAGGCTTTGGTCGAAGGATCTGTGGTATCAAAATACGCCCGTACCCATGTCGATACGCTCTCCAGCGACTGTGTATACACTTCATCCTGATGGCGCGGTACAGCCTGTGCGGCAATCAGCAGTCTTGAGCGGATATTCTCACGCAGGTAGACGTCCTGATTAGGTGCCAGCAGGGGTTCTGCGGTGGAATCACGACGACGGATGGTGATGAAATCATCCATAAAGTTGTGCCAGCTTTTGGTCAGGTTCTGACGCCATTCGGTCAGTGAACCAGAAAGACTGGTGCTGTCGCTGTCCATCGGCGAATCGTCATTATCATTGTCGGCCAGACGCAGGTTATCCACCTGATTAGACAGCTGGTTGAGTTTCAAAATGATGCCGTCGAAATCAATCTGCGTTACCGCAGACAGGCTGCTCACGTCTTCATTCAGTGCGCGGCGAACGTCGATCAGGCTTGGATCATTCATATCTGCCAGGCTGGCATCCGCGCTTTTCAGCAGCGCTGCGGCCGTGGTGACATCCTGATCGCTCCACAGTTTGCGGCCCGCCAGTTTCACCAGATAATCAGCCTGAGCCAGTAACCAGGTTTTAGCATCGCTGCCGGAAATGCTGGCGACTTTATCCTGGAGTTCATTCAGCTGACGGCCAAATGAGGCCTGCTGACGATCGGCGGTTTGCTGGTTTTTATCCTGTTGAGCCAACAAGGTCGCGATTTGCTGTTTGTCCTGTTGCTGGCTTTTTTGCAGGGCGTCGAGTTGTTCAGAAAGTGCTTCATCAGAAGCGGCTTTGGCCAGCGCCTGCTGGTGCCCGTGATAGTAAAGACCGGCGCCAAGCGCGATCACTAACACAATGGCGATAGCGCCTAATACCGGTGCGGTACGCTGTTTTTTACGCAACGTCTTCATCTCCTGATCCCGTACGGAAGCATCTGGCTGGGGGCTCTCAACCGCCGGGGCGATAACAATCTCATCATCCGGTACGGAAGGATTTTTTTGTTCCGTCATTTTGGCACATCCCTTAGTCAGGTAATTGTAATGCGCGAATCAGCGCATCATTGTCTGCATTCTCGGCAACCCGAATAGCGTGCCAGCCGAGCTGGCGGGCAAGGGTTGCCAAACGTTCGCTGACCACCACCAGGCTACAGCGCAGTAACCATGAATGTCGGTAGTAATCAGGAACTAACTGGTACAGCTGTTGCAGCATTTCGCCGCTGGTGACCACCAGCGTATCTACGCCGGCACGTTGCCAGACGGCGCTTTGCTCACTGGCATCGTAGTGAATCGGGCTGCGTTGATAACACTCGCAGTACGACACTTCAACACCGCGTTCAGTCAGCGTTTCCGCCAGCTTTTCGCGCCCGCCGTTGCCACGCAGTATCAGCGCTTTCTTGCCCTGAATGCGTTGCAATGACGGAAGATTCAGTAATGTCTCGCTGGTTTCGCTGTCCTGAGGATAGAGAACCGGCAGACTGCTGGCACGATGGAACAGCAGGCCCGTCGTACGGCCAATCGCGTAATAACAAAGTGTGTCCGGCCAGCGGGTAGCAGACTGTCGTAATGCGCGATCGGCGTAATTCACGGCATGTTGTGAAAGCACAAACACCAGATCCTGCTGATCTAATGAGGATAGCAGGTTCGGCAGCGATGCGAGTTGGTTCCCCGGCGCAAATTCAATGAGCGGAGAATGGAAGGCGACCCGACCCAGAGCGCGCAGCCGACTGACCAGCGTTTCTCCTGCCGGAGAAGGACGGGTTACCAGAATGGTCATTTTGGTGCGTTCCCCTGATAGACCTCTTGCAGAATTTCACGCGCGCCATTCGCCAGCAATTCATCCGCCAGATCAATGCCCATGCTTTCTGCATTGGCTGCCGGGCCGCGACGTTCGCCGCACACCATCTGACTACCGTCCGGCGCGCCAACCAGTGCGCGCAACCACAGCTCGTCGCCGTCGAGTTCGGCATAGCTGCCAATAGGCACCTGACATCCGCCTTCGAGACGCATATTCATGGCGCGTTCCGCCTGAACGCGCAAGGTCGTTTCACGGTGCGCCAGAGGAGCAAGCAATTCGCGGGTGAAATGATCGTCGAGACGGCATTCGATACCGACAGCACCTTGTCCGACCGCAGGCAGACACTCTTCCGGCGTCAGCGCAGCACGGATACGGCTCTCCAGGCCAAGGCGTTTCAGCCCGGCGACCGCCAGAATGATGGCATCATAATCGCCGTTATCGAGTTTGGATAAACGCGTACCGACGTTGCCGCGTAAATCGCGGATGTGCAGATCGGGACGTTGCTGACGCAACTGACACTGGCGGCGCAGGCTTGAGGTCCCGACCACGCTGCCGTGCGGTAATTCAGCCAGACTGGCGTAGTGATTGGAGACGAACGCATCGCGCGGGTCTTCACGTTCACAAATGGTCACCAGACCTAAGCCTTCGGGGAATTCTACCGGTACATCTTTCATGGAATGTACGGCAATATCCGCGCGGCCATCGAGCATCGCCAGCTCAAGTTCTTTCACAAACAAACCTTTGCCGCCCACTTTGGCCAGAGGAGTATCTAAAATGATATCGCCTTTCGTGACCATAGGAACCAGTTCAACCTGCAAACCGGGATGACAAGCCATTAACTGAGTTTGAACATATTGTGCCTGCCACAGAGCCAGCGGGCTCTGGCGGGTGGCAATTCGAATGATTTTGTCTAACATTTTTGTTACCGTTTATCTGTCTCTGTGACCATCCTACCACTGACAATAGAAAGCTGTCAGCGTAAGAAGCCATTCGTAAAAGAAGGGTAACGGTCGTAAAGGAGATTTGTTCTGTTTGACGGCAAACGGTAAAATCGAGAGAAGCGGAAGAGTAATTGTGGTGCGTTACTTTCTTTACGGTCAATCAGCAAGGTGTTAAATTGATCACGTTTCCAGCAATAATTCGTCAACTATTTGCACAATCGCGGTTGTTCAAAGCATAAGCATCACGATAAATGACGGATTTGGAACGGGGTTCTTTCCAGACACTGAATAATCAGGCGAAACGTCTTGTACCTCTACATCGAGACACTGAAGCAAAGATTGGATGCGATCAACCAGTTACGAGTCGATCGTGCACTGGCGGCAATGGGTCCTGCGTTTCAACAGGTCTACACGTTGCTTCCCGTCTTTCTACATCATCATCACCCTCTGATACCGGGATACCTTGAAGGTAAGGTTCCGCATGGTATCTGCCTTTTCACGCCTGATGACTCTCAAAAAACCTATCTGACTGACCTCGAAGACAAATGGGGCAGCGCGCTTGAGCCTCTGGCGAAAGGCGAATTGCCGATCACCGGCGTCTATTCGATGGGCAGCACCTCATCTATTGGGCAAAGTCAGAGTTCCGATCTGGATATCTGGGTCTGCCATCAGTCCTGGCTTGATAATGAAGAACGCAACCGCTTACAGCAGAAATGCAGCCTGTTGGAAAAATGGGCCGCCTCGCTGGGCGTGGAAGTCAGCTTCTTCCTGATCGACGAAAACCGTTTCCGCCACAATGAAAGTGGCAGTCTGGGCGGTGAGGATTGCGGTTCCACTCAGTACATCTTATTGCTTGATGAATTCTACCGTACCGCGGTGCGGATGGGCGGTAAGCGTATTCTGTGGAATATGGTGCCGGGTGAAGAAGAAGCGCATTACGATGAATACGTGCTTTCGCTTTACGCCCAGGGCGCGCTGACGCCAAATGAATGGCTCGATCTTGGCGGGCTCAGTACCCTGTCGGCGGAAGAGTATTTCGGCGCCAGCCTGTGGCAGCTGTATAAAAGCATCGATTCGCCCTACAAAGCCGTGCTGAAAACCCTGCTGCTGGAAGCCTATTCCTGGGAATATCCTCAAACGCAGTTACTGGCTATGGACATCAAACAGCGTCTGCATCAGGGGGAAATCGTCTGCTTCGGGCTTGATTCCTATTGTATGATGCTCGACCGAGTGACCCGTTACCTGACCCAGATTGAAGATACGACCCGCCTTGATTTAGTCCGCCGCTGTTTCTATTTAAAAGTCTGCGAAAAACTCTCCCGCGCCCGTGCGTCGGTGGGCTGGCGTCGTGAAATTCTCAGCCAGCTGGTGGCGGAATGGGGTTGGGACGAAGAGCGTCTGGCGATTCTGGATAACCGGGCGAACTGGAAAATCGAACGGGTGCGCGAAGCTCACAACGAATTGCTCGATGCGATGATGCAAAGTTATCGCAATCTGATCCGCTTTGCCCGTCGCAACAATTTAAGCGTCAGTGCCAGCCCGCAGGATATTGGCGTGCTGACCCGTAAGTTGTACGCCGCCTTCGAAGCGCTGCCGGGAAAAGTCACGCTGGTTAACCCGCAGATTTCGCCCGACCTGTCAGAGAACGATTTAACCTTTATTCATGTACCGATTGGCCGCGCCAACCGCACGGGCTGGTATCTGTATAATCAGTCGCCGTCGATGGAATCGATCGTCAGTCATCAGCCGTTGGAATATAACCGTTACCTGAATAAACTGGTGGCATGGGCCTATTTCAATGGTCTGCTGACCTCCACCACGCGGCTGCACATTAAAAGTGGCGGCCTGTGTGATATCGCCAAATTGCGCGAGCTGGTGGCGGATGTTTCACACAATTTCCCGCTGCGACTGGCTGCGCCGACGCCGAAAGCGTTGTACAGCCCGTGTGAAATCCGGCATCTGGCGATTATCGTCAACCTTGAGCATGATCCGACTGCCGCCTTCCGTAATCAGGTTGTGCATTTTGATTTCCGTAAGCTGGATGTCTTCAGCTTTGGGCAGAATCAGGAATGCATGGTGGGCAGCATTGATCTGCTTTATCGCAACTCGTGGAATGAAGTGCGAACACTGCATTTCAGCGGCGAGCAGGCGGTTCTCGAAGCGCTGAAAACCATTCTGGGCAAAATGCATCAGGACGCTGCGCCGCCGGAGTCAGTGGAAGTGTTCTGCTACAGCCAGCATCTGCGCGGTCTTATCCGCACGCGTATTCAGCAACTGGTCACCGAGTGCATCGAGCTGCGTCTGTCGAGCAAACGCCTCGAACCGGGCCGGTTCAAAGCCGTGCGCGTTGCCGGGCAAACCTGGGGTCTGTTCTTCGAGCGCCTGAGCGTGTCGGTGCAGAAGCTGGAAAATGCGATTGAATTCTACGGTGCGATCTCTAACAACAAGCTGCACGGTTTATCCGTGAAGTTACAGACCGATCAGGCGCACCTGCCGGCGGTGATTGACGGCTATGCCAGTGAAGGGATCATTCAGTTCTTCTTTGAAGACAGCTCAGACGATATTGGCTTTAACATCTATATTCTCGATGAGTCGAACCGCGTAGAGGTTTATCACCATTGCGAAGGCAGCAAAGAAGATTTGGTGCGCGACGTCAGCCGTTTCTATTCGTCTTCCCATGATCGTTTCACTTACGGCTCCAGCTTTATTAACTTCAACTTGCCGCAGTTCTACCAGATTGTGTCGCTCGACGATCGTATTCAGGTGATCCCTTTTCGCAGCAATGCGTTATCCGCAGTCTGCGCTCCACCGCCCGAGAGCGAGATCGAACCTTCGCGGCTGAAACAGCAATTCCAGCTGCATTAGAAAAGCGTGATGTACCGCCTGCACGCGGCAGATTCTCTGGCTTTCCTTCTCTTTAAATCCTGAAAGTGTGCCTGCGGGTTTTATCGATTCCTGTTGCTTTTCATGATCCACCTGCGATTATAGAGGCCTTGGTCGCATGAATTACGGGCATTCATAAAATGAAAAACGCTTTACGCTGGTCTCTGGCCGCGACGATATTATTTTCTCTCTCCGGTTGCGGACTGAAAGGGCCGTTGTATTTCCCGCCTGCGGATAAATCTTCTACGCAGAAAACCAGTCAGGTTCCGGGAACCAGCAACGACGGTTCCTCGCAGCAAAAAGGTGTATCACCAGAAAAACTCTCGACGAATTCCAGAGATTAATCAGCCTGCGGGCTAAGGTTCCGGCAGTTTTCTGCCGGGTCCACATCATGAAGGGATCATCGCGACTGGATTTGACCAGCGGTAAACGGAGTCAGTTATGCAGTTCTCCAAAATGCACGGTCTGGGCAACGACTTTATGGTTGTTGACGCCGTGACTCAAAATGTCTATTTCTCCCCTGAGTTGATCCGCCGTTTGTCCGATCGCCACCGTGGCGTAGGTTTTGACCAGCTGCTGGTGGTAGAGCCACCTTACGATCCTGAATTAGATTTTCATTACCGCATCTTCAACGCTGACGGCAGCGAAGTTGCGCAGTGCGGCAATGGCGCGCGTTGTTTCGCCCGCTTTGTCCGTATCAAAGGTCTGACCAACAAACGTGATATCCGTGTCAGTACACAGACCGGCCGCATGACGCTGACCGTCACCGAAGATGAAACCGTGCAGGTGAACATGGGCGAGCCTGTTTTCGAACCGCAGCAGGTGCCTTTCCGCGCGGCGAAACCGGAAAAGACCTATATTCTGCGGGCTGAAGAGCGCACAGTATTTTGCGGTGTTGTCTCGATGGGTAACCCGCACTGCGTATTGCAGGTTGAAGACGTACTGACAGCGGAAGTGGAGTTGCTCGGGCCAATACTTGAAAGCCATGAGCGTTTCCCGGAGCGCGTGAACGTAGGATTCATGCAGATAATCAGCCCGGAAAGCGTGAAACTGCGCGTGTACGAGCGTGGTGCAGGCGAAACACAGGCGTGCGGAAGCGGTGCCTGTGCTGCGGTCGCTATCGGCATTCAGCAAGGTTTGCTTGCAGAGGAAGTACAGGTGGAACTGCCGGGAGGCAGCCTCGATATTCGCTGGCAAGGGCCGGGTCATCCGCTGTATATGACCGGACCTGCCACTCATGTTTACGACGGATTTATTCATCTATGAACAATCTTGATGACCAGATTGACCCGGTGATAGCACTCGACGACGACAGCGTGATGCAGTATCTGCTGCAAAACCCGGATTTCTTTATTCGCAATGCGCGCAGCGTCGAGCAAATGCACGTACCGCATCCGGTGAAAGGCAGCACTTCGCTGGTGGAGTGGCAACTCGGGCGTCAGCGTCATCAGATTGCTCAGCTTGAAGAAGAGATTACGCTGCTGATGGAGCAGGCCTCGATCAATGAATCCCTTTTCGGGCGAATGATCGAACTCCAGGCCACGCTCGCCGCCGCCAGCGGTTTGCAGGATATGCTGAACCGCCTGCAACGCTGGGCCCGTACGCTCGGCCTGGCGGGGGCTAACGTGCGCCTGTTCGGCGAGAGCTGGCGCATTGGCGCGCCGTCTGACTTTACTCATCTGGCCGTCAGCCGCAGCGCGTTCGAATCCATGCGCATTCAGCGTCTGGGTGAAACGCCGCATTATCTCGGCAGCCTGAACGGCCCGGAATTACTGCTGCTTTTACCGCAAGCGAAAGCGGTCGGTTCAGTCGCGTTATCGCTGATGGGCGAACAGGGTGAACTGGGCGTGCTGATTTTCAGCAGCCGTGACCCGCAACATTATCAGCCTGGCATGGGCACCGTGTTGCTCGACCAGCTGGCAAAAATGTTGCCCGGTTTACTGGAACGCTGGATCGAACGGGTATGAATCATACCGAATCGCCTCTCTATCCTGCAGTCGAGGCGTTTCTGCGTTATCTGCACGTCGAGCGTCAGCTCAGTCCGCTGACCTCCACCAATTACAGCCGTCAGTTAGATGCGCTGATCGCGATGGCCGCTGAAATCGGTGTTTCCGACTGGCAACAGCTTGACGCGCCCAAAGTCCGCATGCTGCTGGCGCGCAGCAAACGCGCAGGGTTAGGCCCGGCGAGTCTGGCGCTGCGGATGTCTTCGCTGCGCAGTCTCCTGGACTGGCTGGTACGTCAGGGCGTCCTGAGCGCCAATCCCGCGAAAGGCATCTCAACGCCGCGGTCCCCCAAGCATCTGCCAAAAAATCTCGACGTCGATGAAGTGAATAAGCTGCTGGAAATCAATCTCGACGATCCGCTTTCCGTCCGCGACCGCGCAATGCTGGAAGTGATGTACGGCGCCGGGATCCGCTTATCGGAACTGGTTGGCATCGACTGCAAACACGTCGATATGGCATCCGGTGAAGTCCGCGTGCTGGGGAAAGGCAGCAAAGAGCGTAAAGTGCCGATTGGCCGTACCGCAGTCACCTGGCTCGAACACTGGCTGGCGCGTCGCACGCTGTTTGGTCCGCAGGACGACGCGATGTTTTTATCCAGTAAAGGCAACCGCATTTCAGCGCGAAACGTCCAGAAACGCTTTGCTGAGTGGGGCGTCAAACAGGGTGTGAACAGCCACATTAATCCGCACAAACTGCGGCATTCCTTTGCGACGCACGTTCTTGAATCGAGTGGCGATCTGCGTGCCGTGCAGGAATTGCTGGGTCACGCGAATCTGTCCACGACCCAGATCTATACCCACCTCGACTTTCAACATTTGGCGACGGTATACGATGCCGCCCATCCCCGCGCAAAACGAGGCAAAACCTGATGAAGTTCTATCGGCCGCTGAAACGCATTGAAGCGATCACATTCGACTTAGACGATACGCTGTACGACAACTACGACGTTATCCGCCGTACCGATACTGAAACCCTGAAGTCTATTCAGGGCTTTCACCCCGCGCTGGCAGACATGTCGCCGGATGCGATCCGTCAGATGCGCACAGAATTACTGGCGCAGGACGCAGAGATTTATCACGACGTGACCGAATGGCGACGTCAGGCGGTGCATCTGGCCATGACCCGTGCGGGTCTGAGTGATGACGATGCGAAGCATGGCACTAAAGTGGCGATGGAAACCTTCGCGAAGTGGCGCAGCCGGATTTATGTTCCCGGCGAAAACCACGACGCACTGGCGGCGCTGGCCGAACGCTGGCCTTTAGTGGCGATCACCAACGGCAACGCCGATCCGCACGCCTGTGGTCTGGCGCAGTATTTCCAGTTCACCTTGCGCGCGGGCGATCATGGCCGGGCAAAACCTTACGCCGACATGTATAAAAAGGCGTCGATGAAGCTCGATATCCCGCTGGAAAATATTCTGCATGTGGGAGACGATCTCACCACCGACGTGGCGGGTTCCGTGGCCTGCGGGATGCAGGCGTGCTGGATAAACCTGCGTGAAGGCAACCTGATGCACATCCGCGATGCCCGTCTGTTACCGCATATTGAGATTTCGCAGTTGGCATCGCTGACAGCATTGCTATAATCCCTTCATTAAATACTCTGTATAAATTCACAGTAGAAAAGCGTTCACGGCGGCATTGATCGCGTGAGTGCTTTTCTCATTCTGACAAACGGTGCCTATGGACGTTTCTGACCTGCTCGACAGCCTCAATGAAAAACAACGTGAAGCCGTGGCCGCGCCGCGCAGCAATCTGTTGGTGCTGGCCGGGGCAGGCAGTGGCAAAACCCGCGTACTGGTTCACCGTATTGCGTGGCTGCTGTCGGTGGAGAATTGCTCGCCGTATTCGATAATGGCCGTCACCTTTACCAACAAAGCGGCGGCGGAAATGCGCCACCGTATCGATCAGCTGATCGGCACCAGTCAGGGCGGCATGTGGATCGGTACTTTCCACGGGCTTGCACACCGTTTACTGCGTGCACATCATCTGGATGCCAAACTGCCGCAGGATTTCCAGATCCTCGACAGCGACGACCAGATGCGTCTGATTAAACGTCTGATCAAAGCGCTGAACATCGACGATAAACAATGGCCGCCGCGTCAGGCCATGTGGTACATCAACGGTAAAAAAGATGAAGGTCTGCGCCCGCAGCACGTCGAAACCTATAACAACCCGATTGAAGCGACCTGGTTGCGGATTTATCAGGCCTATCAGGAAGCCTGCGACCGCGCCGGGCTGGTGGATTTCGCCGAGCTGTTATTGCGCGCCCATGAGCTTTGGCTGAACAAGCCGCATATCCTGCAACATTACCGCGAACGCTTTACCAACCTGATGGTGGACGAGTTCCAGGACACCAACAGCATTCAGTACGCGTGGATCCGCCTGCTGGCAGGCGACAACAATAACGTGATGATTGTCGGCGACGATGACCAGTCGATCTACGGCTGGCGCGGTGCGCAGGTCGAAAATATTCAGCGCTTCCTGAAAGATTTCCCGAATGCGGAAACCATCCGTCTGGAGCAGAATTACCGCTCCACCAGCACCATTCTGAAAGCCGCCAACTCGCTGATTGAAAACAACAGCGGCCGTATGGGCAAAAACCTGTGGACCGAAGACGGCGAGGGCGAGCCGATCTCCCTGTATTGCGCGTTCAATGAGCTGGATGAATCGCGCTTTGTGGTTAACCGCATCAAAACCTGGCAGGACAACGGCGGCGCGCTGAAAGATTGCGCCATTCTTTACCGCAGCAACGCCCAGTCGCGCGTGCTGGAAGAAGCGTTATTGCAGATGGCGATGCCGTACCGCATATACGGCGGTCAGCGATTCTTCGATCGTCAGGAAATCAAAGACGCACTGGCCTATTTGCGCCTGATGGCGAACCGCAATGACGATGCCGCCTTTGAGCGCGTGGTGAATACCCCGACGCGCGGCATTGGCGACCGGACGCTTGACGTGGTGCGGCATACCGCGCGTGACCGTCAGCTGACGATGTGGCAGGCAACGCGTGCCTTGTTGCAGGACAAAGCCCTGGCGGGCCGTGCAGCCTCTTCGCTGCAACGCTTTACCGAACTGGTGGACGCGCTGGCACATGAAACCGCCGATATGCCGCTGCACGTGCAGACTGACCGGGTGATTAAAGATTCCGGCCTGTTCATCATGTATGAGCAGGAAAAGGGCGAGAAAGGCCAGGCACGTATCGAAAACTTAGAGGAACTGGTGACGGCAACGCGTCAGTTCAGCTATCAGGATGAAGACGAAGATCTGATGCCATTGCAGGCGTTCCTGTCTCATGCCGCGCTGGAAGCGGGCGAAGGTCAGGCCGATGCGAATCAGGATGCTGCGCAACTGATGACGCTGCACTCAGCCAAAGGGCTGGAGTTCCCGCAGGTCTTTATCGTCGGTATGGAAGAGGGCATGTTCCCGAGCCAGATGTCGCTGGAAGAAAGTGGCCGTCTGGAAGAAGAACGCCGTCTGGCTTACGTGGGCGTGACCCGCGCCATGCAAAAATTGACCCTGACCTACGCCGAAACCCGACGTTTGTACGGCAAGGAAGTGTCGCACCGTCCTTCACGTTTTGTCGGTGAACTGCCTGAGGACTGCGTAGAGGAAGTACGAATGCGGGCTAACGTCTCCCGCCCGATGAGCAACCGCAGCGTCGGCACGCCGACCAGCGTCAGCGACACCGGTTTCAAACTCGGCCAGCGCGTGGTACATCCTAAATTCGGTGAAGGCACCATCGTCAATATGGAAGGCAGCGGCGAACACAGCCGTCTGCAAGTCGCATTCCCGGGGGAAGGGATTAAGTGGCTGGTCGCCGCTTATGCTCGCCTCGAAGCCGTTTGATTTTTAACTCTTCCCCCTTCGCAGGGGGAAGAGCAAAGAACTAAAGGCTAAAAACCTCACCCACTTCCGCTGTCGCATACCATTTCAGCGTGTCTTTTACGCCTTCTTCGCCTTCCGGCGGGGTGCCTGGCAGACAGTCTTGTTCCTGAACGGGTTGATACGCGCCGCGTTTCACTTCAAAAATCACGCCGCCTTCGTCGAGGGATAATACGCTGTGCCAGGTATTGGCCGGGATTTCCAGCAGACGGGTTTCTGCGCCGAGCCACAGACGTTCAGTGACTTTGCCGCTGTTATCGTAAATCAGTACCAGAAAACGCCCGCGCAGCGCGGTCAGCATTTCCCAGGTATGCGGATGGCGGTGAATGCGCACGTAAGTGCCCGGCTCCATCGCAATCGCCAGGCGCTGTACGTCATCTTCCGGCGCAGGATGAATGTTCAGATTCTGACGCAGGCGGGGAGAATGCGCAGCCTGGGTGATCAGGTCGCACAGTGTGTCTTGGGAAATCTGCTTAATCATTGTTGGCTTCTGGAAAGGAGGAGGGATCAGGCCTCTGAGTGTAGCCAAAAAACCGGTCAGACATAAGTCAGTAAAGGTTATCATCTGAGCAAGATTTTTATGCCGAAATGTTGCCAGATTAGATTTGTTGGCGGTTGACAGTCTTTTTATTCCCGGCGTAACATGCGCGCACTATTATCAATGAGGAACTTCGCCTTGGACACACCCAGTAGATACTGGCTCAATAACCTGTTCATTAGGTACCACTTCTAAGGCCCTCCTCTTTGCTGATGGCCTTAGTGGTTGTCAGCGACCCCCGTTCTGTCGCTGTGAGTCAGATCTGAATTTGGTCTGAATTACGCCGGTGACTCTTTTCGCCCCGTGATTTTCTGTGCTTCAACGCGTTGTCCACTTTCTGTAATTCTTGGGAGAACGGGCACATGCTGAGTGCTTTTAAATTAGAAAACAGCCGCTTATCCCGTTTAGAGCTGGACGAGGCAGACGATCTCAAAACCTCATTGTGGGTAGATTTAGTCGAGCCTGATGAGCAAGAGCGCGAACGCGTTCAACATGAATTAGGGCAAAGCCTGGCAACACGTCCCGAGCTGGATGACATCGAAGCCTCGGCGCGTTTCTTCGAAGATGAAGACGGCCTGCACATTCACTCCTTCTTTTATTATGAAGATGCCGAAGACCACGCCGGTAACAGCACCGTCGCATTCACCGTGCGCGAAGGCCGTCTGTATACCCTGCGTGAACGCGAATTACCGGCATTTCGTCTTTACCGTATGCGTGCCCGCAACCAGACGCTGGTCGACGGCAATGCCTACGAACTGCTGCTGGATTTGTTCGAAACCAAAATCGAACAGCTGGCGGATGAAATCGAAAACATCTACAGCGATCTTGAAAAACTCAGCCGCGTGATCATGGAAGGGCATCAGGGCGATGAGTATGACGCCGCGCTCTCCACGCTGGCAGAGCTGGAAGATATCGGCTGGAAAGTCCGTTTGTGTCTGATGGATACTCAGCGCGCCCTGAATTTCCTGGTGCGGAAAGCGCGTTTGCCGGCAGGCCAGCTGGAGCAGGCGCGTGAAGTGTTGCGCGATATCGAATCCCTGCTGCCCCATAACGAATCCCTGTTCCAGAAAGTGAACTTCCTGATGCAGGCGGCGATGGGTTTTATCAACATCGAGCAGAACCGCATCATCAAGATTTTCTCGGTGGTATCGGTCGTTTTCCTGCCGCCAACCTTGGTGGCATCCAGCTACGGGATGAACTTCGAATTCATGCCTGAGCTGAAATGGGCGTTTGGCTATCCGGGGGCGATCGGGTTGATGATCCTCGCGGGTCTGGCGCCTTACCTGTATTTCAAGCGCAAAAACTGGCTGTAACGTTCTGTTATTTAGCCAATAAAAAAGCCCCTCACCGCAAAAACGGAGAGGGGCTTTTTCGATCGGTCAGGCTTTTGCCGTCACGCCCCGGCGCAGGCGGCCCTGCGTATAGAGCGCGTCAGTGATAAAGCACAGCAGCCCCACCCAGATAAAGCCGAAGGTGATGAGCTGCGAGGTATTTACGGTTTCGCCGTAGAACACCACCGCCAGCAGGAACATCAGCGTCGGGCCGAGATACTGGAAAAAGCCCAGCGTCGACAACTTCAGACGCGCCGCCGCCGCCGTGAAGAACAGCAGAGGGATAGTGGTGATAATCCCGGCAGCCATCAGCAGTAAATCCAGTGACCACGGATTAGCCGACAGATTACTGGTCGGGCTGTTGGCGATAAAGAACAGATAAATGCCCGCCAGCGGCAGCAGCCAAAGCGTTTCGATCAGCATACCGGTCTGGGAATCCACGCCGATTTTCTTACGCAGCAGCCCGTAAAAAGCGAAGGTGAGCGACAGTCCCAGCCCGATAATCGGCACTGAGCCAAACATCCAGACCTGGATCAGCACACCGGCGAACGCCAGAACCACGGCGAGCCATTGCAAACTTCGGAACCTTTCGCGCAAAAACAGCATGCCCAGCACGACATTCACCAGCGGGCTGATAAAGTAACCGAGGCTGGCTTCAAGGATGTGATTGTTATTGATCGCCCAGATAAAAATCAGCCAGTTCGCCCCGATAAACAGCGCGGTGACGAGCAGCATGCCGACTTTCTTAGGTTGTGCCAGCACCCGCCGGACATCGCCCCAGCTGCGGCTGACGGACAGCAGCACTAACATAAAGAAGAAGGACCAGATCACCCGATGGGTAAGAATTTCATCGGCGGGCACTTCTTTGATCAGCTTGAAATACGCCGGTGCGATCCCCCAAATCAAATAGGCGATAAAGGCAAAAATAACGCCTTGCCGGGTACGTTGTGCATCCATGTGGGTACCTGAAAAGAAAGAGATTAACGGATCGCGAGTGTACCTGATTTACGCTGCCAGATTTCTTTTTCAGCAACGTGTTAAGCAGATTTTAGCCGACCATGTAGGTCGCCGTGGTGGTCGCGATATGAATGCCGCTGTCGTTGTGCAGATCGACGCGGGCCACAGAGATTTTATTTCCGGCGCGGATCAGGCTGGCAGAGGCGATGAAGAAGTCGCCACGGCCGGGGCGAAGATAATCGACGCGTAAATCGACGGTGCCCATTTTTGCTAACCGCTGGCGCATTTCAGCCTCAAGCAGAGGATGATCGGGTTTATCGCGCCGGATGAGCGAGCTGGTCACGCACACCAGCCCGGCCGCGACGTCGAGCACGGCCGCGATAACGCCACCGTGTAAGATTTTTTGCGCAGCGTTGCCGACCAGTTTGGTCTGATTGGCAAATTTCAGCTCCGCGTAATCGCAGTCGAGACGTTTAAGTTCCAGACCGAGTTCGCGGTTAAAAGGCATGTCATAAACGAAAATATTACCAATCAGTTGCAGAGCAGCTTCGTGGCTTAGGGATGACGCAGACATGAAAGGTTTCCTGATCCAAACGACAAGAGCGCTATAGTCGCGCAAAGAGTTAATGGAATGTTGATCTTAAGTGCCGGAGGCGAGGAATTCTACCTCGTGCGCGATAAATCTATTCAATACTCTTGTCGGAATGTATATGTGTGTAAAATGCTCTGCTTTCTCAGTTTCTGAATACCGGCCGGCAGCCGGCTATTTTAAACCACAAAGACTAACAACATTATTTAACACTAAAGGGTGAGGACAAATGCGTAAAATTTGGGCTGTCGGGGCCACCATGTTGGCGTTGCCATTACTGGGACATGCAGAAGAAGCAACGGTACAAGAAGTGCATGATAAGCCCGCCGTGCGTGGCAGCATCGTCGCCAGCATGTTGCAGGATCACGATAACCCTTTTACGCTTTACCCTTATGAGTCGAACTATCTGCTTTACACCGACACCAGCAATATCAATAAGAAAGCCATTGAATCTTATGACTGGGCTGATAAAGCCCGTCATGACGAAGTGGCATTCCAGCTGAGCCTGGCCTTCCCGCTGTGGCGCGGCATTGCCGGTGACAACTCGGTGCTTGGCGCGTCCTACACGCAGAAATCGTTCTGGCAGCTGTCGAACAGCGGCCAGTCTTCACCTTTCCGTGAAACCAATTACGAACCACAGCTTTTCCTGGCGTGGGCGACGGACTACGATTTCCTGGGCTGGACGCTGCGTGAAGCCGAGTACGGTGTTAGCCACCAGTCAAACGGTCGCTCAGACCCGACGTCCCGCAGCTGGAACCGCGTGTATGCCCGCTTTATGGCGCAGAACGGTAACTGGCAGGTGGATCTCAAGCCCTGGTACCGCATTCCTGAAAGCGATGAAAACGACGATAACCGTGACATCACCAAATACATGGGTTATTACCGTCTGAAAGTAGGCTACGCCTGGGGCGACAGCGTCTTTAGCGTGGAAAGCCGTTACAACTGGAACACCGGCTACGGCGGCGCAACCACGGGCTGGAGCTATCCGATTTCCAAGCACGTACGCTTCTACACGCAAGTGTTCAGCGGCTACGGTGAGTCATTAATTGACTACAACCACAAGCAGACTCGCGTCGGTGTGGGTATCATGCTTAACGATATGATGTAAAAATACCCGTCTTACTTCAGGTTGCAGGTGCGTTGGCGGCGCCCGGCCCCGGAGCACTGACTCCGGCAGGCGCAGCGGGATGCCCTCGCTTGCCGCCTTTCGGGTATATTATGTCATTGCAGTACAGCCCCGGCGGCTTTAGGGCTTAGCCGGGTGGTTTGAACAGTTGGGGAATTGAGTGTCTACGGCGGCAGTGATAAATAAAGAAGAGCTGGCTCATCAGGTATTACGCGATACCTTCGGCTATCAGCAATTCAGACCGGGTCAGCAAACGATCATCAATACCGCCATTTCTGGCCGGGATTGTCTGGTTGTCATGCCGACCGGCGGCGGTAAGTCGCTGTGCTATCAAATCCCTGCGCTGGTGATGGACGGCCTGACGCTGGTGGTTTCACCGCTCATCTCGCTGATGAAAGATCAGGTCGATCAGCTGATGGCGGCGGGTGTGGAAGCCGGTTGCCTCAACTCGACGCAAACCCGCGAGCAGCAACAGGAAGTGATGGCGGGCTGCCGAACCGGCCGCATCAAAATGCTGTATATCGCGCCGGAACGTCTGATGCTGGGTGATTTCCTCGAACAGCTGCAACAGTGGAATCCGGCGATGCTTGCCGTGGATGAAGCCCACTGTATCTCCCAATGGGGCCACGATTTCCGCCCGGAATACCGTGCGCTCGGCCAGCTGAAACTGCGTTATCCGCAGTTACCGGTGATCGCGCTGACCGCGACCGCGGATGAAGCTACGCGCAACGACATTGTCCGTCTGCTCGAGCTTAACGATCCGCTGATTCAGGTCAGCAGTTTTGACCGCCCGAATATTCGTTACACGCTGGTGGAGAAGTTTAAACCGCTCGATCAGCTGATCCGCTTCGTGCAAGACCAGCGCGGCAAAAGCGGCATTATTTACTGCAACAGCCGCGCCAAAGTGGAAGACACGGCGGCGCGTCTGCAAAGCCGTGGCCTGAGCGTCGGCGCGTACCATGCCGGGCTGGATAACGACACCCGTGCCCGGGTGCAGGAAGGTTTTCAGCGCGATGATTTGCAAATCGTGGTGGCTACCGTGGCGTTCGGTATGGGCATCAACAAGCCCAACGTGCGTTTTGTGGTGCACTTTGATATTCCGCGTACCATCGAGTCTTACTATCAGGAAACTGGCCGTGCCGGGCGTGATGGCCTGCCGGCGGAAGCGGTACTGCTTTACGATCCGGCGGATATGGCCTGGTTGCGTCGCTGCCTGGAAGAGAAACCACCGGGTGCGCAGCAGGACGTTGAACGCCACAAGCTGAATGCGATGAACGCGTTTGCCGAAGCGCAAACCTGCCGCCGTCTGGTGCTGCTGAATTACTTTGGCGAAGGCAAACAAAACGCCTGCGGAAACTGCGACGTCTGCCTCGATCCGCCGAAACGCTACGACGGCCTGCTGGATGCGCAGAAAGCGCTGTCAGTCGTGGCGCGCGTCGGGCAACGCTTTGGTTTGGGTTACGTGGTCGAAGTGCTGCGCGGCGCCAATAACCAGCGTATCCGCGAATACGGCCACGACAAACTGACGGTGTACGGCATCGGTAAAGAACACAGCAACGAACACTGGACCAGCGTGGTGCGTCAGCTGATCCACCTCGGGCTGATTATGCAAAATATCGCCATGCACTCGGCCTTGCAGCTGACAGAAGCAGCGCGTCCGGTTTTGCGTGGAGAGATCCCGTTACAGCTGGCGGTACCGCGTATTCAGACGCTGAAAATTAAAAGTCCGTCCCGCCAGAAAACGTACGGCGGTAATTACGATCACAAGCTGTTTGCCAAATTGCGCAAGCTGCGTAAGTCACTGGCCGACGACAATAATGTGCCGCCATACGTGGTGTTTAACGACACCACGCTGCTGGAAATGGCTGAACATCTGCCGATAAGCCCGAGCGATTTGCTGGATATCACCGGCGTCGGCCAGCGAAAGCTGGAGAAGTTCGGGCGGCCATTTATGGCGATGATCCGCGATCACATTGATAACGGCGACGACTGACAGTCAAGAATTCCCCACACATCATAAAGAGAGTAAATCATGCTGATGCTGTTCCTGATGGTTGCGATGATGCACATGATCGCGCTGGCGAGTCCGGGTCCGGACTTTTTCTTTGTTTCGCAAACGGCAGCCAGCCGCTCGCGTAAAGAAGCCATGATGGGTGTCATTGGGATTACGCTCGGCGTTGCGGTATGGGCGGCAGTGGCGCTGATGGGTCTGCATCTGATCCTGCAAAAAATGGCCTGGCTGCACCAGATTATCACCGTCGGCGGTGGCCTGTACCTGTGCTGGATGGGCTGGCAGTTGCTGAAATCAGCACGCTCTAAAAAACAGGCGGGCGAAACGGAAGTGGTTGAAACCGCCGTGGCGTTGCCAGCAAACGGACGCACTTTTATGCGCGGCCTGCTGACCAATCTTTCCAACCCGAAAGCCGTTATCTACTTCGGCAGCGTATTCTCTATGTTTGTCGGCGACAGCGTGACAGGCGGCGAGCGCTGGGGTCTGTTTATCCTGATCATCGCCGAGACACTGGCCTGGTTTACTCTCGTCGCGCTGGTGTTTGCCTTGCCAGCGATGCGTCGCGGGTATCAGCGTTTAGCGAAATGGATTGATGGCGTGGCAGGCGTGGTATTTGCAGGCTTTGGTATTGCGCTTATCGTGAACCGTTAATCAGCGATTCTGCACATAAAAAAGGGTCCGGCTTACCACCGGACCCTTTTTGTATTCTTAACACTTACACCTTGCGGGCACTCGCCAGCAAAACTCCCACCAGCATAAACAGCGAGCCGAAAATGCGGTTCAGCAACTGCATTTGTTTCGGCGCTTTAACCCAACCGGCAATACGCGTTGCCAGCGTGGCGTAACCAATCATCACAATGATATCGACCACGACCGTAGTGACGCCGAGTACCACGTATTGCGCAGCCTGCGGCTGGTGAGGAATGATAAACTGTGGGAATAATGCGGCAAGAAACACTATGCTTTTGGGGTTGGTGAGGTTCACCAGAATGGCGCGTTTGAATAAACGGCGGCGCGGCATGCTGCTGGCGAGGGCGTTCAGGTCAATCGCCCCGGCAGAGCGCCACTGGCAGATGCCGAGCCAGATTAAGTAGGCCGCACCAAACCATTTGAGAAACTCAAAGGCCAGCAGCGAGGATGAGATCAGCGCGCCCAGTCCGACACCGACCAGCACGATGTGGATCGATAATCCCAGCTGTAAACCGGCGATTGACGCCACGGCGCCACGATAGCCATGGCTGATGCCCGTGCTCATTGTATTGATGGCACCGGAACCCGGAGAAAGACTTAAGATAGAAGTAGTGAGCAGGTAGGTTAACCACCAGTCCAGTGTCATTGCGAGACTCCCTGAATACGTTTTATGTTGTTTTGTGGCACAATACGCCATTGTCTGTCTTTGCGCTATAGCTCACAAATAACACTTTTCTCCTCTCTGCCTAACAATTTTGGATCAACTGAATGTCTGCGAATTACGCAAGGTGGTTAACACGTGAAAAGGAGTTTTCCGCCTTTGCTACCGGGCCGTTGCTCGATTTCTGGCGGCAGCGTGAGGAAGGTGAGTTTAACGGCGTTGACGATGTCCCGATCCGCTACGTCCGGTTCTGCTCTCCCGATCATGATAAAGTCATTATGGTGTCACCGGGGCGTATCGAAAGTTACGTAAAATACCCGGAAGTCGCCTACGATTTATTCCACTGTGGTTACGATGTGATGATTGTGGATCATCGCGGGCAGGGGCGTTCCGGCCGCATGCTGGACGATCCGCATTGCGGCCACGTTCAGCACTTTGACGATTACGTTGAAGATTTCGAACGCTTTTATCAGCTGGAGATTGCCCCACGTCAGTATGCGAAAAAGTTCGCACTGGCACACTCCATGGGCGGTGCGATCCTGGCGCTTTATCTGGCGAACAACCCGCAAAGTTTTGACGCGGCGGCACTGCTGGCACCGATGACCGGCATCTATTTGCCGATGCCGGGCTGGATATCCCGCCGGATCCTCAACTGGGCGGAAAACCGTCCGGTGCGCCGCGACGGCTATGCGCTCGGTACCGGCCACTGGCGTCCGCTGCCGTTTGTGGTGAATCGCCTGACCCACAGCCGCGAGCGTTATCGTCGTAATCTGCGGTATTACGCGGATTATCCGGAACTGCAGGTCGGCGGGCCGACCTATCACTGGGTGCGTGAAGGCATTGACGCCGGGATGCATATCCTGAAAGAAGCGGAAAAAATCACCACACCGGTCCTTTTATTACAGGCAAGCGAAGACCGCGTGGTCGATAACCGGTCGCACCTTGCTTTTTGTCAGGCCATGGCCGTGGCGGGTCACCCTTGTGAGGGGGACAAACCGCTGGTCATTGAAGGCGCGCGCCATGAGATCCTGTTCGAGCGGGACGACCTTCGGGCACAGGCGCTGGACGCTATCATGCGCTTTTTTGCGCGACAGCATTAATCCGCGGTTCGCCGCGCACAACTCCATCAGAGGTTAGAACCTACGCTATGTACCATGTTGTTGCTTCCGATTTAGATGGCACACTGCTATCACCTGACCATACCCTGAGCCCGTTCGCGAAAGAGACGCTGAAATTGCTGACCCGGCGCGACGTGCACTTCGTGTTCGCCACCGGGCGTCACCATATCGATGTGGCGCAGATGCGCGACAATCTCGACATCAGCGCGTACATGATCACATCCAACGGTGCACGCGTGCATAACACCGACGGCGATCTGATTTTTTCGCACAATCTGGATGAAGACATCGCCAGAGATCTGTTCGGTATCATGCACAATAACCCGGATATTCTGACCAACGTCTATCGCAATGACGACTGGTACATGAACCGCGACCGTGCCGACCAGGACGATTTCTTCCGCGAATCAGTGTTCAAATACAAGCTCTATGAACCGGGCCTGCTGGAAACTGACGGCATCTGCAAAGTGTATTTCACCTGTGAAGATCACGAGAAATTGCTGCCGCTCGAAGAGGCGATCAACGCACGCTGGGGCGACCGCGTTAACGTCAGCTTCTCACTGCCGGTTTGCCTGGAAGTGATGGCGGGCGGCGTCTCGAAAGGTCATGCGCTGGAGTACGTATCAAAACTGATGGGTTATACGCTGAAAGACTGCATCGCCTTTGGTGATGGTCTGAATGACCTTGAAATGCTGACAATGGCCGGTAAAGGCTGCCTGATGAGCGGTTCATTGCCGCGTCTGAAAGCCGCCATGCCGGACGCAGAAATCATCGGTTCCAACGCCGACGACGCCGTACCGCATTACCTGCGCAAAATGTATTTGTCTGAAGATATCTGATCCGCGTGACCCCCGGACAAGGCTTTATGCCCTGTCCGGGGCACTTCTCTGCATGCCTGTCATCTGAAAGGGTCATCAATCTCTGTCCATTGCGCTTCACAATCGCTGGTACCGCAATATAAGCGGGGCGCGGATGATGCCGTGAAGCACAGACCGCCGGGAAAAATGACGTCTTCCAGATCGGCGCGTTTGGCGGCACCGGGTTTGAACTGGCTGCGTTCAGCGATGATTTTCAGGGCTGAACAGTGGTGCGTCTGGCTGTTGAAAATAAACGAACAGGCGTAATAATGCCGGTGCCCTTGCGCATCAAAACGGGCGACATGGCCCAGCACACCGACGCGATGCTCCTCAAGAACGTAAGCCGCATTCACGCCACACCATTCTTCGGCACTCACCTGCCCGTGCAATAACCTCGCCTGCGCCACGTTGTGCAGGGTCAGATCGTCGGGCGAATCCAGCAGGGTATAACCGATGGTGCCCCGCCCGCCGGTTTCCCCCTGCGGGCGGGTAAACAGCAACACTTTTCCATCCGGTAAACCCACCGGCCGGATGTCTTTCATGCCCTCCGGCCCGATGAAAAACAGGCGCAGGGAATAGATATCTGCGCCACGGTACAACAGGGTTTTCCAGTGCAGAATTTCACCGGTGTCTTCATCGGCTTCAACGCAGACTCCTCCAAAGATCAACTCCCCGTTGATACGGGTGAAAAACGGATCCTGTAAGGCGAAGACCGGCGCGTCCGGCAGTAATGTGCACTGACGCAAGCCATCAAATTCGAAAAAACGGATCTGCGATAATTCGGAGTGTCTTGGTTCGACGCGTGCGGCAATGACCATAAGATCGCCGCAGCGAAACGGCGCGGTCAGGTTATAGACATCGTTGTTACCCACACCGGAAAATTGAATTTTTTCTCCGGCGGGCAACGGCAATTTCAGGTCATGAAATTGCCGCAATAAAGCGTCAATCGTGTTCACTGCGTCAGTCCGAGATGCGCCCATAACGCATCGAGCGGCATGGTCGCCAGCGCAATACATTCATCGGCAGCGCCGTAGTAGATTTTCAGCACGTCCCGTTCCAGCAGCGCGCCGCAGGTAAAGACGACGTTGCCAAAAAATCCCTCTTTTTCGTAAATGGCTTCCGGCTGTAAGAGGGGGACGGAGGATTTGGCGAGGATGTTGAACGGATTATTCAGGTCGAGCAGCATCGCGCCGAGGCAATACCGCTGATCTTTGTCCACGCCGTGGTAAATCTGCAACCAGCCGCGCGCCGTTTTGATAAGCGGTGCGCCGCCGCCCAGTTTCAGCGCATCCCAGTCGCCGGACGCGCTGCCCAATAAATGCCGGTGATTGCCCCAGTGCAGCATGTCCGGAGACTCACAAATCCAGATCTTCGGCTTTCCGAAATGTTTCGGCGAAGGGCGGGTCAGCGCCTGATATTTGCCGTTGATTTTTTCCGGGAAGAAACAGACATCACGGTTATCCGGGCAGAAAATCACGCCCTGTTTTTCCACGGTCACAAAATCAGGGGTGGTGGCCAGCGCGGTGGAAATGCCGTAAGGCGAAATGGCCGAATAGTTGATGTAAAAAATGCCGTCGATCAGCGTAATGCGCGGGTCTTCGCAGCCAAATTGTTCGTATTGCGTATCGGCGGTCAAAAATGGCTGAGCATCCACCACAAAATCTTCGCCGTTCGTACTGCGCGCCAGACGCAGATGCGACATGGAGGTCAGCCAGATCACCGAAGGGTCAGCCTTCAGCGCAATCATTCTTGGGTCGCTGAAATCATAAGCCGGGTCATCGCGGTAAAAACGTTTGGTGCCTGCCTGCCAGACGTTGTGCTGATTCAGCAACAGCGGCACTTCCAGACAGTTGGCGTCGGTGGATATCACGCTTTCTGCCACGCGAAGCAGCAGCAGGGTTTCCCCCTGATACGCACAAACGCCCGCGTTAAACACGCAATCCACTTTCCAGCCGGGCTGAGACGGCACCACATCGGCGGGAGTTAACAGCGGGTTTTTATCACTTCGGATCATTTTCATGGTTTACCTTCTTGATAAGAATAGCGTTTTTTTCCAGCAGCGGTGCATCCGTGCCGAACAAGACGGGGTTGCCATCGCCGCAGCCTACGTTGGCGACCGGCGCGCCAAAATTGATCATCACTTCCAGACATTCCCCGGCCAGAAAGCGGCGAAATATCAGGCATTGTTTAAACAATGTGAGGTACTCATAGCGGCCACGCTGAAGAGAGAGATGAGAATTTCTCAATTTAATCAGCTTCTTATAGGTGTTCAGAATTGATGGTGAGTGCTTACTCTCAGTTTGAACATTAATTTGCCCTTCACCGGCATCCGCAGGCGTCCAGGGAACGGGCAAACGGGAGGCATCGCGGCAGAAGGGTAATGCGTAAGTGAGCGCTTGCTTCTCGTCCATGCCCCGTGAAATTGCGGCCTGATATTGCGTGATGCCCTGAATGTCCCGCATCTGCTGCACGCTCTGCGGGATGAAATCGGTCATGCCGATCTCTTCACCCTGATAGATAAAAGGCAGGCCGCTGGCGGTCATTTGCAGGGCGAAAACGGCCACGGCGCGCGAAACATCGCGGTGTGATTCGCCAAAACGGCTGATCATGCGTGACATATCATGGCTGGAGAAAAAGAGCGTCGGTAATCCGGAAAGTGTCGCTTCCATCGCTTTCATTTCGGCGAAGATCGCTGCGATATCGAAGCGTTTCTGGCTGCCAAGGTTGAAATTGAATACCACGTCCAGCAGTTTTGGCCCCTGATAAGGTGCCATCACCGGTAACAGGTCACTGCCCACTTCACCAATCAGTAAAAACTCACCCCGTTCGCGGATGTGCTGGCAGAGTTTCCTGACCACATTCAGCACGCCGGGCTGATTGATATCGTTGTCGTGGGGCGGCTCTGCATCCGGTGCGGCGGGCGGATGGTCTTCACCGATGCCGTCGGTGGTGAGAAAATTAATGACGTCAAAACGGAAGCCATCGACGCCGCGTGCGATCCAAAAATCGAAGATTTTTTTGATCTCATGCTCAACAGCAGGATTCGACCAGTTCAGGCAAACCTGCTGGGGCGAGAATTTATGGTAGTAACTGGCGGTTCCGCCGGGTTCCTGCGTCCAGGCCGGACCGCCGAAGAACGAGGTCCAGTTATTGATTTTTTCACGAAAGAAAAAGAAGTCGCGAAACGGGCTGTCGGGGTGACTGAGCGCCGCCTGGAACCACGGATGCTGATCGGAGACGTGATTGATCACCACGTCGATCACCAGCAAAATATCTCGCTGATGGCAGGCGGAAATAAGCGCATCGAACAGGGCCAGTGTGCCAAAGCGCGGGTCAACGGCGCAGTGATCGCTGATGTCGTAGCCATTATCCACCAGCGGAGAGGGATAGAACGGCGTAACCCAGATGCCGCCGATGCCCAGATCCGCCAGATAATCGAGCTTTGAAATCAGACCCTGAAAATCGCCCAATCCGTCCGCATTGCCGTCGCAAAACGACGGCAAATACACCTGATAAAATACCCGGTCCTGCCATGTCTTCAGGTTATTCATCCTTCATGCCTGCTATTTAAGTGAAAGCGACATCCCTTCCAGGAAATGCTTCCTGAAGAGAATAAACAACACTACGATCGGCAGGGTTTGCACCACTGACCCCGCCAGCACCGGCCCGACGTAAATGCCATACGACTTACTGAATGTCGCCAGCAGAACGGAAAGCGGCATTTTGTTGACGTCCTGCATGACAATCAGCGGCCAGAGGAAATTGTCCCAGGCGCTGGTAAACGTAAAAATCGCGACGATAGCCAGAATAGATTTATTGAGCGGCAGCATGACGTGGAGCAGGATTTTTATCAGACCGGCGTGATCTAATCTCGCGGCATGAATATAGTCATTCGGTGTGCCTTTAAAACTTTGGGATATCATAAATATCCCCCAGCCATTCATCACGAAAGGCAAAATAAGTGCGCCGTAGGAATTAATCATGCCCAGCTGACGGATTAATACAAAGTGGGGAATGATAAACATGAATACGGGAAACACCATTTGCAGAATCAGCAGGTTTTTAAAAATATCCCGTCCTCTGAATTCCATTTTTGCCAGTGCATAACCAATGAAAGAGGAGGTTAATGTGACGCAGACCGTAATGGTCAGCGTGATGAATATAGAGTTAAATAAGGTGCGCAGAAACGGTTTTTCCGCTTTATTTGTACCATCGAAAAGAAAGGAATAATTATCCAGCGACAGATGGCCGGAAAAAAGTGCCGTGGTATAAATGTCCGATGTCTTCTTAAACGATCCGATCAACATCCATAAATAGGGATATAACCAGGTTAATGCCAGAGCAAACATTAACAGGTGGATCACCACAGAACGGATATTTATTTTTTGGCGATGCGTTAAGGCAGGTGCTGTATTTAACGTTTCCACAGGGTTGTCCTCATCATACGATCTCGATTTTCTTTTCCAGACACCGGCGCACGACCCAGATCAAAGAGAAACTGAACAGGGCGACAATGATGGACATGGTGGCCGCCCAGCTGGGTTGCATCTGCCGGAATGCGGCTTCGTACATCACCACCATCGGCGTGGTGGTGCTCTCCAGCGGACCGCCGCCGGTGATGAGATAAGGCTCGGTGAAAATACTGAATGCCACGGTAATGGCTAACACCAGTACCATCACGATCTGCGCATTCATCAGAGGAAGTGTGATATGCCATATTTTGCCAGCGCCGGACGTACGGTCGAGCTCGGCGGCGTCATAAATATCTTTCGGGATGGTGATAAGCCCGGAGTAAAAAATAAGGCCGTAATAGCCCACGAACTTCCAGGTCACAATGAGCGCGATGGATAACATTGCCACGTCGGGGTGGGTAAACCAGGGTACATTTATGCCAAACCACGTCATCAGGAAATGATTAACCGGTCCGGTTTCGCTAAACAGTTTGGAAAAAACAATAGAGTACGCCACGCCGGAAGAGACATTTGCCAGTAAAAAACTCAGTGCGACGAAAGCTTTACCATATTTAATTTTCCGCAATCCGAACGCGAATAATAATGAGGAGATAAACACTATCGGCAGGTAATAAAGGAGGAACTTAAAGACGTTAAAAATTGATGTCCAGAATAAAGGGTTCTGCATAACGGCAATAATATTCTTTACGCCGTTGAACGACGGTGTGCCAATAAATTTCCAGTCGGTAAAACTCAGCACGGCCAGCCAGATAAAAGGATAAAACCAGAATACCAGCGAATATCCCAGGTAACCGGAGGCCAAAAGGCCTCCGAGTGATGACTCTTTCATTTTGATCATCGCTTTACTGCCCCAGCGTGTTGTCGATCTCTTGGGAAGACGCCTGAATGACCTCGGGGATCGGGCTGTTTTTAAACACTAACTTTTCAATCATCTGGGTCATTGTCCGCTGGACTTCGACCGTTTTGGTGATCGGTGCCGGAGGAACCGCTTTCGGCACGAAAGAGGCAATAGCGTTCACTAACTCATGCTGTTGCAGGTAGCTTTTAAAGACAGGGTTACTTTGCAGATCTTCACGCGCCGGCGGCATCCCGGTCAGCTCAAGCCAGCGCAGGTCATTTTTCGGATTGCTGTAAACCCATTGAATAAACTTCCAGGCATCGGGCTGGACCTTCGAGGTGCTGAACATCACCATCCCTTTACTGTCAGCCATGGTGGCCGCCTCAGCGTCTCCGGTCAGTGTCGGCATCTGGCCGATACGGATGGTTTTTAGCACCTCAGGGAATTGTTTCTGATAGCGATCGATATCCCATGGTCCGCGCACGGCACCTAGCACGGTACCTGCCGCCAGCGGATCGTCAGACGCGGTGAAGTCGTAGCTGGTCCATTTGTTAGCGAACATTTTGTTGATGAAAGTGAGGGTCTGCAGGCCCGCATCGTTATTAAAGGTGGCTTTGTTGTTCTGGATGTAAGGGCTGCCCTGTGAGGCGGCGTAATACAACGGGACAAAGTCGAACCAGCGATCCCACCAGTTTTTGCCGCTGGTGATTTGCAGGCTGTAGCCTTTGTGGCTCTGCGTCATCCTTTCCGACAGCGTGTAAATCTCGTCATAAGTGACCGGTACGTGATCGAAGCCATAGTCAGCCAGAAGGTCGCTTCTCCACCAGTAGACTATCGGGCTGATATAAATTGGAATGACGTTTTGCTGCCCGTCGAACTTCCACGAAGCCATCGCATTGCCCATGTGACGGGTTTCGACGAGCGCCTGAAACCCTGGCATTTTGGAATAATCATTGAGCTGTTTAAGTTCAGTTAACTGTCTTGCGAAGCCGATAAATATATTGGTGGAAATATCCGGTTCAGTACCGGATGCCAGCGCATTCATAATCGCTTCTTCGGAACTTCCCGCCGCGGGAATAGGCGTGAATTCCACTTTTCTATTTGCCGGATTACTGTTCCATTCTTTGACGATTTCTCCCCAATACACTTCCTGAGTGACATTGGGCGCAACCCACATTTTTATACTCTGCTGATTTTTCTCTTCAGGCCCGCAACCTGATAACAATAACGCTATAGCCGCAAACGCAGCCAGTTTCATTGTTTTCATTATTTATTTCCTTTTTTCATTAGGTTGTAATTAATAATCCACAATTATACTTGCAGAGTATTCATATTATTATTTTATGGATGGATTTCTATTTAAACGCTAGCATGGACATTCAATAAATAAACGTTATAGCGGTCACATAAATGATTTTGTTTAACGTTAAACTTTATTGTCATTGTCCGTTGCAAAAGTATTTTTTCTGTGAGTATATATTGTTGAATTGATAAAGTTGAGCCGGGCTCTGTTCCATTATTAAAAGCGTTTTGGAGTTTTTAAACTGCGCAAGATAACATTGAAGTCAATTGCCGAAGAATTAGGTGTCACGCACACCACGGTATCTAATGCATTTAATCATCCGGGGAAGTTATCTGAATCATTAAGAAAAAGAATAATAGATTATGCGCATTCCGTTAACTTTTACGGACCTGACAATATCGGGCGCGCATTGCGCACCGGCAGGTCGGATGCCATAGGGATTATTTTTAATGACACACTCAGTTATGTGTTTACGGACAGCCATGACGTACAGCTGATGCAGGGGATTGCCGCAAAATGCGACCGGGAAGTGGTCAGTATCATATTGATTCCGTTGCATAACGGCCAGGGAGCGCTGGCCGGTGTGATCAATACGGCGGTGGATGGTTATATTCTGAATGCCACGCACAATAACGATCACATTATCGCCAAGGCGTTGTCGAAGAATCTGCCTGTAGTGACGACTGATTTTAAAATTCCGCCGCACAGCAGCGTTTCCATTGATAACTACAAGGCGATGCAGGAGGTTTGCCAGCATCTGCTTGAAAAAGGCCACCGCGAATTTGGGATTATTTCTTTCCCTTCATTGCAGGGTCGTAAGGGCGTTAATCCCTTAAGTGAAGAGATAACCGGGGATAATGATGTCATGATCACCCGGGTGAAATCCTGTGTGGATAAGTTTCTGAGCCGGAATATTAATCTGGATAAATGTTTTCTTTGTGAAACCACCCACCATGAAGAATCTGGAGAAATGGCCGCGGAAACATTGCTAAAAAGTAACCCGAAGATAACGGCATTAATTTGCCTGTCAGATCGTTTTGCGCTGGGCGCAATCACGTATTGTCGTAAAGCCGGGTTACGTATTCCGCAAGACATCGCTATTACCGGTTTCGATAATATTCCCCGGTCAGATAATGAGATTGCGCTTACTACCGTGGCGCAGGATCCGGTTAAAAAAGGAGAGATTGCCGCCACTCTGTTGCTGGAGGGAAAGAAAAACATTCACCACGATCTCGAATTTACGTTAATTATACGTGGCTCTACCTGATATACGGCGGGGCCATAAAGACGAAAGTAATTATGTCTGTTTTCAGGATGAAATATGGCCTTATTAACGTGTTTTACCGCTTACGATATACGCGGCATTCTTGGCACCGAACTTAACGAGGATATTGCTTACCGCATCGGTTGCGCCTTTGCCCATTTTTATCACCCTGAACGGGTGGTGCTCGGCCATGATATTCGCCTGACCTCACCGTCTCTCAAACTGGCCGTCGCGTGCGGGCTGCGCGATCAGGGTGTCGGCGTGATCGATATCGGTATGACCGGCAGTGAAGAGGTTTATTTTGCCACCCGCTATTTTCGGGCGGATGGCGGCATCCAGATCACGGCCAGTCATAATCCGGCCAATTATAACGGCATGAAACTGGTTGGCCGGGATGCCAGGCCGGTCAGCAGCGATAACGGTTTGCATGAGATTCAGGCTCTGGCCGAAAATCATCATTTCTCTGTCACAGCGCAGGCCGGTTTTTATCAGCAATGTTCAAACCGCAGCGCGTATCTTGATCACCTGCTCAGTTATTTAACGTTGCCTTTTGGGCGCCCCCTGCGTGTGGTGGTGAATGCCGGCAACGGCGCAGCTGGCCCGACGCTGGATGCGCTGGAGCAGGCCTTCCAGGCGCGCAACATCCCGCTGACCCTGATTAAAATTCACCATGAGCCGGACGGCGCCTTCCCCCACGGTATCCCGAATCCTATGCTGCCTGAAAACCGCCATGCCACTCAGGCTGCCATACGCCTGCATCAGGCGGATATCGGTATTGCGTGGGATGGCGATTTTGATCGCTGCTTCATTTTTGATGAGCAGGGGGACTACGTTGAAGCCTATTACATCGTCGGCATGCTGGCGGCGCAGTTTCTGCAACACTCGCCCGGCGAGAAGATCATTCACGATCCCCGCCTGATCTGGAATACCCGCGACATTGTCGCCGCCCGTCAGGGCATCGCGGTGGAAACAAAAACCGGCCATGCCTTTATGAAGGAAAGAATGCGCAGCGAAAACGCCATCTACGGCGGCGAGATGAGCGCGCACCACTATTTCCGCGATTTTGGCTATTGCGACAGCGGAATGATCCCCGCCTTGCTGATGTTGCAACATCTCAGCAAATCCGGCCAGAAAATGTCCGGTCTGATTGCCGCCCGTAAAGCGCTTTTCCCGGTATCCGGCGAGATAAATCTCACCGTCAGCCAGCCCGCAGAAGCCATCCGCCGTGTGCGTGAGCATTATGCCAGCCAGGCCGTGACGGTCAGCGTCGTTGACGGGCTGAGTATGGAATTCGAACGGTGGCGGTTTAATTTGCGCGCTTCCAATACGGAACCGCTTTTACGCCTCAATGTTGAAACCCGTCACTCCACGGCGTTACTTGCCGAAAGTACCCGGGCACTGCTGGCGCTGGCAGGGGAGTAATTCCTCGTATCGCGCTCCCTTTGGTTTGAAAGGACAACGTTATGTCAGGCTTAACGCTCAAAAATATCAAAAAGTATTATGACAAAATCACCGTCATTGCCGATTTGTCGCTGGAGATCCGTTCCGGTGAATTTCTGGTGCTGGTCGGCCCCTCAGGCTGCGGGAAATCGACGTTGCTGCGCCTGATTGCCGGGCTGGATCAGCTCAGCGCCGGCACTGTCTGCATCGGGGAAACCGACGTCACCGGGTTGCCCGCCGGAAAACGCGGACTGTCGATGGTATTTCAGTCCTACGCACTCTATCCGCACATGACCGTCAGGCAGAATCTGGCTTTTGGCCTGAAGAATATCCGCACGCCGCCGGAAGAAATCGTGCGACGCATTCAGGAGGCTGCGCAGATTTTACGTCTCGACGAGATGCTTGATCGCTTACCGCAGCATCTTTCCGGGGGACAACGTCAGCGCGTGGCGATTGGCCGCTCTATTGTCCAGCAGCCGAAAGTGTTTTTGTTTGATGAGCCGCTGTCGAATCTTGACGCCGCGCTGCGCGTACAGATGCGACAGGAAATCAGTCAGCTGCATAGCCGCCTGAAAAATACCATGATTTACGTGACCCACGATCAGGTCGAGGCGATGACGCTGGCGGACAGAATTGTGGTGCTTAATCAGGGCAATATTGAGCAAATCGGCACGCCGGTTGAGCTTTATAACCATCCCGCCAGCCTTTTCGTTGCCGGTTTTATTGGCACGCCGAAAATCAATGTGATCCCGGCGCAGGTCGTTGGACGCCAGCTTTGGGTTAACGGGCAGCCGCTGTTTGCGCTGGGGGATAAATTCCCGGCGGCGCAGGACGGACAGACGGTGTCGCTCGCCATCCGCCCCGAGCTGTTACGCCTGGAGGAAGCGACGGATCATGCGTTTGACGTTGTGGTCGATTTTACGGAACTTCAGGGGGATTCGACGCTGGTGTACGCAACATTTGGTGAGCACGCCCTGAAGATGAAATCGTCGAAACAGCTTTCGTTTCCCCGCCATACCGCCCTCAGGTTCGGGTTTAATGCCGCCAGTGTTTTGCTGTTTGATGCACAGGGAAAGCGGATCCCGCAGGCTATGGCGTAGGAAAACAAAAGGCACCCAGGGGTGCCTTTTGGCTGCCGGTGATCCTCAATCAGGCACTTTTAGCCAGCTGCGCTTTGTGTTTGTTTTCACTGAGCATGGTCAGAACCAGCAGCAGCACGGCCAGCACACAACCGGCGATCATCACGATAAAACCGCCGTCCCAGCCGAAATAATCCACGGTGTAACCGACAATCGCACTGGCGGCGACTGAGCCGCCAAGATAACCAAACAGACCGGTGAAACCTGCCGCGGTGCCCGCTGCTTTTTTCGGTGCCAGCTCCAGCGCGTGTAAACCAATCAGCATCACCGGGCCATAAATCAGGAAGCCGATGGTGATCATGCAGGCCATATCAATGCCCGGATTGCCGACCGGGTTCAGCCAGTACACGACGGTGGCGATGGTCACCAGCACCATAAAGAACACGCCGGTCGCGCCGCGATTCCCCTTGAAGACTTTGTCCGACATCCAGCCGCACAGCAGCGTCCCCGGGATCCCCGCATATTCATACAGGAAGTATGCCCACGAGGATTTATCCAGCGCGAAATGCTTCACTTCTTTCAGGTAAGTCGGTGACCAGTCGAGGATGCCGTAGCGCAGCAGGTAAACAAATACGTTTGCCAGCGCGATATACCACAGCAGTTTGTTCGGCAAAATGTACTGCATGAAAATCTGTTTCGCGGTCAGTTCCTGCTCGGCGGATTCTTTCACGTAGTCCGGCGGATAGTCGTTTTTGTACTCTTCAATCGGCGGCAAACCGCAGGACTGCGGGGTATCGCGCATGGTCATGAAGGCAAATACGGCCAGCAGGATCGCGCCGAAAGCAGGCATGTACAGCGCTGCGTGCCAGTCGTTAAACCACGCCATCCCGAGCAGGAACAGCAGGGGAGGAATACCGCCGCCGACGTTATGTGCGCAGTTCCATACCGATACCACGCCGCCGCGTTCTTTCTGTGACCACCAGTGAACCATGGTGCGTCCGCACGGCGGCCAGCCCATTCCCTGGAACCAGCCACACAGGAACAGCAAAACAAACATGATGGCAATGCTTGAGGTCGCCCACGGCACGAAGCCCATAAACAGCATCACTGCCGCAGCCAGAATCAAACCGGCGGGCAGAAACACGCGCGGATTCGAGCGGTCTGATACCGACCCCATAATGAATTTTGAGATGCCGTACGCAATAGAAATACCGGATAACGCAAAACCGAGATCGCCACGGGAGAAGCCCTCATCGATAAGGTACGGCATGGCCAGTGCGAAGTTTTTGCGCACCAGATAATAGGCGGCGTAACCGAAGAAAATCCCCATGAAAATCTGCCAGCGGAGACGGCGATAAAGCGGGTCGACGTGGTTTTCATCCACGGGAGCTTTGTGTGGTGCGGGTTTGAAAATACTGAGCATACATGCCTCCGATGGCATAAATCAGGTCTGACTCGTCATGAGCAAGTGTGTTCTAAAACGAACATCATGTTAGCGGTTTGCGCGCAAACGAACTGTGAGTTATGACAGAATTGTTACATTTTTATTACGGAGGAGCGTGCGGAGAAGCAAAGTGGCTGAAGGAGATAAAAAAAAGCGGAGCCTGAGCTCCGCCTGAGGGTGTCACTGACCCTGAATTTACTGCACTTTCAGCGTATTGATAATGGCTTCTGCATCAGCCTGCGCCTGCTGCTGATTGTCGGCTGGCAGGGTAATTTGCAGCGTCAGCAAATGGCTGTCCACTTTACCCAGCACGATAGAAGAATAGGCTTTCTGACCGGCCGAGGTGATGACGCTGTCGTACTGCTGCATGGTCTGTCCGTTAACCTGAATCGATTTGTTGGTCACGACCTGCAAGTTGGTATCACGGGCTTTTTGCTGATCCTGCAAACGGGCAGTCAGCACTTCCAGCGATTCGGTGGTGTTATCGCCGAGGATCACAATCACCGCTTTCTGACCGGTGCTGTCAGCATATACGTGCATGTTGTTTGCCTGCGTGCCCAGCTTACCGCTCTGGTCGCTCATTCCCTGCGGCAGGGAGAAAGTCACTTTCCCATCCAGCAGGCTGACTGGCGCGGTTGTCGCGGCGGCGGCGGCGGCTTTATTGGCATCCGGTGCATCAGTGGACTTCCCGTCACACGCAGCCAGACCGGCGATCAGTACTGCCATTCCCATCATTTTAGCGAAGTTACGCATCGGGCTTCCTTAAGTGACCTGTTTATCAGGCTGAGATGTTGATTTAACGGCCTTATGGCAACCTATTCACGCCACAAATGCAAGTCAGATTATGGCGCGATTTTTGTTTTTAGCGAGGTGAGCGGGGGGCCATTTTCCCCCGCAGATTTTCAGTGCGCGCGCAGAGCCGGGTGGTTGTGATTTCCCTGTGCGGACAAACGTTTGAGCAGCATGTTCAGCAGCATGCCGTACATCGGCAGGAAGAACACCAGACAGATCAGCACTTTGAACGTGTAATCCACCATCGCGATTTCCACCCAATGCTGAGCCATAAACGCATCGCTGCTTTTGTAGAAGGCGATAAAGAAAAACGACAGCGTGTCGCTGATGTTGCCGAGGAACATCGAGGCGACTGGCGCTATCCACCAGCGGCGGTTCTGGCGCAGGCGGTTAAACACGTGAACGTCGAGAATTTGCCCCAGCACATACGCCATAAAACTGGCGGTGGCGATGCGCGCGACCATGATATTCAGGCTGCTGAGCGCTTGTGCACCCTGCCATTGCGCTTCGAAGAACAGCGCGGAAATCACGTAGGAGATCGCCAGTGCCGGCACCATCACCGACAGAATAATGCGTCGCGCCAGCGGAGCACCAAAAATACGGACGGTCAGATCGGTGGCCAGAAAAATAAACGGAAAGGTGAACGCGCCCCAGGTGGTGTGGAAACCAAAAATGGAGACGGGCAACTGAACCAGATAGTTACTGGAGGTGATGATGGCGATGTGGAATAGCGAAAGCCATATCAGCGCGGAAAACCGCTGCTGAGCAGTAAAAGAGTACATAGATGTGACCTTTTTAGTGAATTGGGGTGAGGGAACCCAAGAATATTGTGACTTTTCGCGCCGATAATTCGGTGCGGCGCGCATAGTACCTGTTTGCGCACCGTTTGCGCAACAGATCCAACGGTTAATTTTAGCGCAATGAGCCGCGTGAGTTGCACCAGAAATTCTGCGGGTTAAACTGTTGGCCTTTGCCAGACAACCGCGCATTCCTGCACCCAGATGTTGAGAAACGAAATGAACGATCCCTTTATCAACCCGGACCATCAGCTTGATGCGCTGGGCCTGCGTTGCCCGGAACCCGTAATGATGGTTCGCAAAGCGGTACGTACCATGAAAGACGGGGAAACCCTGCTGATCGTCGCCGATGATCCGGCAACCACCCGCGATATTCCGGGTTTCTGCCGCTTTATGGAGCACAGGTTGCTGGCGTCCGATACCGAAAACCTGCCGTACCGCTATCTGCTGTGCAAAGGGCTGTAGACCGAACCCAGCCCGACATCCTTAACGTGATTTATTGCGCAACAACCGTAAAGCGTTAGCCGTGACAAGCGCCGTTGCGCCGGAATCCGCCAGCACCGCCAGCCACAATCCGGTCAGCCCCATAATGGTGGTGACCAGGAATATCGCTTTCAGCCCCAGCGCAATGGTGATGTTCTGACGGATATTGGCCCGTGTGGCGCGTGACAGGCTGATCATCTGTGCCAGCCCGCTCAGACGGTTGTGCGTCAGCGCGGCATCGGCGGTTTCCAGTGCCACATCGGTGCCGCTGCCCATGGCAATACCGATAGTGGCGGCTTTCATCGCCGGCGCATCGTTAATCCCGTCACCGACCATCGCCACCGGTTTAACGGCATTCAGCGCGGTCACCGCCGAGACTTTATCCGCCGGCAGCAGGCCCGCCCGGAATTCGATGCCCAGCCGGTCAGCGATAGTTTTCGCCGCGCGCGGGTTATCGCCGGTCAGCATTACCGCAGAAACCCCGAGCGCCTGCAGATCGCGCAGCGCCTCAACAGCATCTTCCCGCAGCCGGTCCTGCATCGCCACCAGACCGATCGCCTGTGCGTCCTGCATCACCACTACCACGGTTTTACCTTCAGATTCCCAGCCTGCAATTTGCGTGGTGGCGTCCGTACTCAGCACGCCTGACGCCACACGCACAGGAGCCAGTACCTGGATCCTTCTGCCTGAGACAACGCCTTCCACACCGGAACCTGCCAGCGCACGGCGGTCCTGAGCGGTTATCGGCAACGGATTGTGTTCTCTCGCACGCGCTAAAATCGCCTGCGCCAGCGGGTGGTGGGAGCCTTCTTCCACCGCCGCCGCGAGGCTTAACACTTCGCCTTCGCTGGCGCCGTTGAGCACCTGCACATGGGTCACTTCCGGTTTACCTTCGGTCAGCGTACCGGTTTTATCCAGCGCCACGGTTTCGATCAGCGCCAGCTGCTCAAGCGCAGCGCCGCCTTTGATCAGCGCACCCTGACGCGTCGCCGCAGCCAGCCCGGAGGTGATCGCCGCCGGTGTTGAAATCACCAGCGCACAAGGGCAGCCAATCAGCAGCAACGTCAGGCCGCGATAAATCCACGTATCCCAGGAAAGCCCCATCCCCAGCGGTGGAATGATGATGACCAGCAGCGACATCAGCATAATGACCGGTGTGTAATAGCGGCTGAAGGTATCAAGGAAGCGCTCGATCGGCGCGCGTCGCTCATCGGCTTCTTCGATAAGTTGCAGAATGCGGTCAATGGCGCTGTTGCCGGGGGCGGAAGCCACTTCCAGACGGGCCAGGCGATCAACGCACAGGCTGCCCGCCGGGACTTTCTCACCGGGCTGACGTTCTACGGGCACGGACTCGCCGGTCAGGGCGCTTTCATCGAAACTGGCCGCGCTGTGCAGCACCGCATCGGCAGGCAGACGTCCGCCTGCGGCGATTTCAATCATATCGCCGGGACGCAGGCTGGCGACCGGGACGGATTCCGTTTTGCCCTCAGTCACGCGAACGGCGGTATCGGGTATCAGCGCCATCAGCGCTTTTACGCCGCTGCGCGCACGGCTGGCGGCAAATGACTCGAGGCGTTCGCCGACCATAAACAACAGCAGCACCATGGCGGCTTCGGCGGTTGCGCCAATAAACAGCGCGCCCAGTGCCGCAATGCTCATCAGGGTTTCTATGGCAAACGGCGATCCGGCGCGGGTCTGGCGAATCGCCTGACGCAGCACCGGCCACAGGCCGACCAGCGTGGTGGCGATAAACGCAATTTCACCGGCCTGAGGATTGACGCTGTCGAGTATCCAGCTCAGCAGCATCAGCGCTGAAAGCGCCAGCAGCGGCAGATATTCTTTCAGCCATGACACGTCCTGCGCGGGAGGATTCCGGGTTTTATCCAAAGATTGCAGGGTGAACCCTGCGCCGGTGACGGCTTGCAGCACGTTTTGCGAGATGTCGTGGCTGGCGTCAATCACCAGTTTTTCGGTGGCAAACAGCACTTTCGCATGGCTGACGCCTTTCAGGCCGGAAACGGCATTTTCAATTTTGCGCGCACAGGCCGGGCAGTCCATGCCTTCGACGCGCCAGCTGTATTGCTGGTTTCCGGGAAGAGGCGCGCTGGGATCATCTTCACCCGGCGAACTTTCCGTGCCGCTGTCGTCAGAACAGTGTGTGTGTTCCGCTGTTTTAGGCGTGCAGCAGCTGCCGGCAGAGGCCGCCAGCGGGGCGCTTTCACTGCAACATCCGGCAGGGGGAGTCCCCGCGGGGGAAAGGGTGCTGATTTTAGTGATATGCAACGCCGGGGTATGTTTGCCCTGGCAACCGCACTGACACATGTTCGTTCTTTTAAGGGGGATCATAGAGCCTCCGGTTTCAAACCGAGTGGAATTACACCCAGTCTAAACGTTGGAGTCAGCTCTAAGGTCAAGAAGTATTTAACTCGCGGAACCTGAACGGCTCCGCGGGTGAAGGGATTTAAAGATACAGCGACCGGACAATCAGGAAGTGTCCGCCGAAATAGCAGGCGGCGACCAGGCCGTCGGCGGCGCGGAATTTAAAGCGGTAGCGGCTGACAAGCCAGAAAATATTACCCAGCAGAAGCAGCACGGTGCCGCAGAACAGCGAGAACGCCATGTCGGTGCTGCGCGCAAAATACTGTTCGCCTGCCAGCCAGACCATCAGCAGGGTCATGGCGATGTAAGTGGTCACTGCCCATTTGAGTTCGGCCAGTCGCGTCCAGATCACCGCAAGAAGTATTGCGCCGATCACCAGCAACGCCAGCGGCAGTGGCCAGAAGAAGGTAATGGTCATCTGGCTGGCGAAACTCAGCGTATAGAGCAGATGCGACAGGAAGAACGCCCCGATGGCGTACATAAAGCGTTCTTCAGGCAGCAGCAGCAGACCGTCTGCCACCAGCGTTGCCGCCAGACCCAGCAGGATCAGATAGCTGTAAACATTCAGCGTGGGCGCCTGCCACGCCAGTAACAGCAGCAGCAACAGGGTGACAGGTTTGAAGACCCAGCGTTGCCAGCGCAGGCCGCGGTAACTGGCATCAACGAACAACCAGCCGGAGAAAAATACAGCGAGGAATGGCCAACTCATTGTTTATCCTTTTATCTTTCAGAACAGAACATAAAACCGATGCAAGGTCTGCCTTCGGGAAAACACATCCTGTTTTCCGGTACTTGCTTTCAGTGTAGGAGAGAGGGCGCACCGGCGACAATCAGAAATCCCCGTAACGGCAGGTTTGGTGACCGTGGGTTTAGGAAGGGAGCGTTTACGGCGCAGAGCACGCCGTAAAAGCAGGCATTACTTTTTGCCCGGCATCGGTGGCTGTTTTTTCTGCCATGCCATCAGTTCAAACACGCCAAACAGGAAAATACGCGTTTGCAGCCACGGGCCGATGGTGTCTTTGTCCTTGCCCTGCGTGGCTTTCAGCAGCATGACCTGCAGGCCGTGCATGAAAAACATGAACACAATCGCCACATCCAGAAAATATTTGATCGGCTTAGGGAACGGGTGGATCAGGTTAAACGCCAGAAACCCCCAGATACATAACATCAACAACCGACCAATATTGATCAACATCTTACTGCTCCTGTTCAGGTGAGCCGGTTTCAGGCGTCACATCGCGATGGTAAAGGCGATAAGCAACTTGTCCGGCGACTTTCTCCCGGTGTAACCGCCAGCTGGCGGGCACGTCCAGAGTGTCGTGCTCGGCTTCTGTTTCGACATAAATCCAGGCCTCATCGGCCAGCCACTGATTCTGCTCAAGCAGATTCAGGGTGTCTTGCAGAATGCCTTTGCGAAAAGGCGGATCGAGGAAAACCACGTCAAAGGCATTCCCGGCTTTTGCCAGCCAGTTCAATGTGTTGACGTTGAATACTTTCGCATCTTTGGCGTTTAGCAGCGCCAGGTTTTTCTCTAACTGTTGTGCAACCGGGCGTTCAAACTCGAGCAGGGTGGCGCTGGCGGCATAGCGTGACAACGCTTCCAGACCCAGTGCGCCGCTGCCTGCAAAACAGTCCAGACAATGCGCGCCCTGTAAAACCGGTGCGAGCCAGTTGAACAGCGTTTCGCGCACGCGATCGGTGGTCGGACGTAGCCCCGGGCTGTGTGGAACCGGAAGTTTGCGTCCGCGCCAAAGGCCGCCAATAATGCGTATCTGGCCTGCTGCGGGCGTGTTAGGTTTCTTTGCCATAGTTCACTTCAGTAATCCGAAGCCGTCGGGCTTCGTTGCATATCGTTTGGAGGGCTATTCTACCGGTGTGCGGGCAATGGGCAAATGTTTAACATTGGCGATTGAAAAACCAGCGGAATTCAACACGCGGGCGTGTTGCCGGAAGGGGAAAGTGATAGACTGCCCGATCATAACCCTATTAATAATCCGTTCGCCAATCATTAGCGGCGAGGAGTGAAGTTGTAAAATGGCAAAAGACAAAAAACGCGGTTTCTTCTCCTGGTTTGGCCGTGGCCGTCAGGAAGAAGAGCAGCAGAAAGAAGAAACACGCGAAGAACTGCCGGTTGTCGAAGAGCCCGGCGTCCCCGTTGAACCGCAGCCGGTCACTGAACCCGAGCCGGTTATCGAGCCTGAACCTCTTAAAGAACCTGAGCCAGAGGTCAGGGAGCCTGAACCTTTAGCCGCTGCTGAGGAACTGGCAGACGACATCGTTCACATCACTGAACAGGTTGCTGCGCAGCCGGTGGTGGCGGAAGAAACCGCCGCCCCTGAGCCGGTCGTCATTGAAGCTGAAATCGAAGAGCCGATCATCATTGCCGCGCCGGTGGTTGAAGAGCCGGTGGTGCAGGAAGCGCAGATTGTCGAAGATGAATTCGTCGAGTCAGCCGCCGAGATGGCAGAAGACGCCCGCGAAGACGTTCTTGATGCCATCGACGACAGCGTGGCGGTTGACGATGAACCGCTTGTGGCGCTGGAGCCGATCGTTGTGCTGCCCGCCGGTGAAACCGAGCAGGAACGCCCGACCAAAGAAGGCTTCTTCGCCCGTCTCAAACGCAGTCTGGTCAAAACCCGTCAGAATCTGGGCTCCGGTTTTGTCGGCCTGTTCCGTGGTAAGAAAATCGACGACGAGCTGTTTGAGGAGCTGGAAGAACAGCTGCTGATCGCCGACGTTGGCGTCGAAACCACGCGCAAAATCATCACTTCCCTGACCGAGCACGCGTCCCGTAAGCAGCTGAAAGACGCGGATGCGCTTTACGGCAAGCTGAAGGAAGAAATGTCCGAAATTCTGTCAAAAGTGGAACAGCCACTGGATGTCAGCGGGAAAACCCCGTATGTCATTCTGATGGTGGGCGTGAACGGCGTGGGTAAAACCACCACCATCGGTAAGATGGCGCGTCAGTTCCAGGCGCAGGGCAAATCAGTGATGCTTGCCGCAGGCGATACCTTCCGCGCCGCGGCGGTTGAACAGTTGCAGGTCTGGGGTCAGCGTAACAAGATCCCGGTGATTGCTCAGCAAACCGGTGCAGATTCAGCCTCGGTGATTTTTGATGCCATTCAGGCAGCAAAAGCCCGTAACGTCGACGTATTGATCGCTGATACCGCAGGCCGCCTGCAAAATAAAGCGCATCTGATGGAAGAGCTGAAGAAAATCGTCCGTGTGATGAAGAAGCTCGACGAAGATGCCCCGCATGAGGTTATGCTGACGCTTGACGCCAGTACCGGCCAGAATGCCGTCAGCCAGGCAAAATTGTTTAACGAAGCGGTCGGGCTAACCGGCATTACGTTGACTAAACTGGACGGCACCGCGAAAGGCGGCGTGATATTCGCCATCGCCGATCAGTTCAGCATTCCGATTCGTTATATCGGGGTCGGCGAAGGTATCGAAGATTTAAGGCCGTTTAAGGCAGACGATTTTATTGAGGCACTTTTTGCCCGAGAGGATTAATACGGATGATTCGCTTTGAACAGGTCAGTAAAGCTTATCTGGGCGGACGACAGGCGCTTCAGGGCGTCAATTTTCACATCCAGCAAGCGGAAATGGCATTTCTGACCGGTCACTCTGGCGCGGGTAAAAGTACCCTGCTGAAGCTGATTTGCGGTATTGAGCGTCCCAGCGCCGGACAGATTTTGTTTGGCGGCCACGACATCAGCCGCCTGAAATCCAGTGAAGTGCCGTTCCTGCGTCGTCAGATTGGTATGATCTTCCAGGACCACCATCTGCTGATGGATCGCACGGTGTATGACAACGTGGCGATGCCGCTGATTATCGCCGGTGCCAGCACCGAAGATATTCGCCGGCGCGTCTCGGCAGCGCTGGATAAAGTCGGGTTGTTGGATAAAGCCAAAAATCTGCCCATCCAGCTGTCTGGTGGTGAACAACAGCGTGTGGGCATTGCCCGCGCGGTGGTCAACAAGCCTGCGGTGCTGCTGGCGGATGAACCGACCGGTAACCTCGACGGCGAACTGTCGGAAGGTATCTTGCGTTTATTCGAAGAATTTAACCGGGTTGGCGTTACCGTACTGATGGCAACGCACGACGTGGGTCTGATTGCCCGTCGTAATTACCGCACGCTGACGCTGAGTCAGGGGCGTATGTCGGGAGGAATGTACTGATGGCGAACAGCCCAAACCCGACAAAAACCGCAAAAAGCGCCCGCGCCGCCAAAAGTAAGGCGTTGCAGGGCGGCTGGCGTGAACAGTGGCGCTATGCGTGGATGAACGCGCTGGCCGACATGCTGCGTCAGCCTTTGGCGACGCTGCTGACGGTGATGGTGATCGCCATTTCCCTGACGTTGCCGAGCGTGTGCTATCTGGTGTGGAAAAACGTCAGTACGGCGGCAGAGCAGTGGTATCCCACGCCACAGCTGACGGTGTATCTCGACAAAGCGCTGGACGACAACGCCGCGGAAAACGTGGTGAAAACCCTCAAAACCGAAGCGGGCGTGGACAAGGTTAACTATCTGTCGCGCGAAGAAGCGATGGGTGAGTTCCGTAACTGGTCAGGTTTTGGCGGTGCGATGGATATGCTTGAGCAAAATCCGCTGCCCGCTGTGGCGATCATTACGCCGAAAATGAATTTCCAGGACTCCGCCACACTCAACACCCTGCGCGATCGCGTAGCGGCGGTGCAGGGCGTGGATGAAGTGCGTATGGATGACAGCTGGTTTGCCCGTCTGGCGGCGCTGACGGGGCTGGTCGGGCAGATTGCTGCGATGATCGGCATCCTGATGGTCATTGCCGTATTCCTGGTCATTGGTAACAGTGTGCGTCTGAGCATCTTCAGCCGCCGCGATACCATCAACGTGATGAAGCTGATTGGCGCAACCGATGGGTTCATTTTGCGGCCGTTCCTTAACGGTGGCGCGATGCTTGGATTTACGGGCGCATTGCTCTCGCTGATCCTCTCGGAAGTGCTGGTGCTGCGCCTTGAGAGCGTGGTGACGCAGGTCGCGCAAGTCTTCGGTACCACCTTTGATCTTCACGGTCTGGGCTGGGACGAAAGTCTGCTGTTGCTCCTGATTTCTGCGATGATCGGCTGGATCGCCGCCTGGCTGGCAACGGTTCAACATTTACGGCGATTTACACCACAGTAGCGTTTTTTTGCTATAATCTCCCCCTGCTGCTCAAGAATTGTGTTTCAGGGGGAGAGCCGCTTCATCTCATCTTCATTCTCTTTCCTGCTTTCCCTCAATGGCACAAATTCACTATCCAATAGTCAGTCTGTCACTTACAGTCTTCAGACTGTTGAATCTGCCCCTGAACTTTTTGTAAAATTCGTGGTCGAAAAGCAGCGAATATGAAGGGCTCGGCGTTGCTTTGTTGTGGTCAGATTGTGTTTCAATCAAGGCCAGCAACAGGGCGGTATCATCCCGCAGCAACGTGGTATAAAACCTGCATTACGTCATACATGAGAGGCTTGAATGACCAAAGAAATGCGCACTTTAGCACTGGTACCCCAAGGTAGCCTGGAAGCCTATGTTCGGGCGGCCAATGCCTATCCTATGCTGACCGCAGAGGAAGAACGGGCACTGGCTGAACGGCTGCATTACGACGGTGACCTGGAAGCGGCTAAACACCTGATCCTGTCTCACCTGCGCTTTGTTGCTCACATTGCCCGCAACTATTCAGGTTACGGTTTGCCACAGGCGGACCTTATCCAGGAAGGTAACATCGGCCTGATGAAAGCGGTTCGCCGTTTTAATCCGGAAGTGGGTGTACGTCTGGTCTCCTTTGCGGTGCACTGGATCAAAGCCGAAATTCACGAATATGTGCTGCGTAACTGGCGCATCGTGAAAGTCGCCACCACCAAAGCGCAGCGTAAGCTGTTCTTCAACCTGCGTAAAAACAAACAGCGTCTGGGCTGGTTCAGCCACGACGAAGTGGAGCACGTGGCCCGCGAACTGGGCGTGACCAGCAAAGATGTGCTGGAAATGGAATCACGCATGGCCGCACAGGACATGACGTTTGACCCAACGCCGGATGACGAACCACGCGACGGCGCGGCGATGGCACCGATGTTGTATCTGCAAGATAAGAGTTCTGACTTCGCAGAAACCATCGAAGAAGATAACTGGGATCAGGACGCGACCGACAAACTTTCCTCAGCAATGGAAGGTCTGGACGAGCGCAGCCAGGATATCATTCGTGCACGCTGGTTAGATGACGATAACAAATCGACTTTGCAGGAACTTGCCGACAAGTACGGCGTGTCCGCAGAGCGTGTTCGTCAGCTGGAAAAGAACGCGATGAAAAAACTGCGTATGGCGATCGAAGCCTGATACGGCAGTTCATCAAGAATAAGCAACCTTCGGGTTAAAAAACTGGTCACTTCGGTGGCCAGTTTTTTTTTGCCCTTATTCCTCAGCTCCCTCCGCTCCGAAAAATCCCCCTTTTCAACATCCTGACTTCTTTGCCTGACGTAATGATTTTTCCCCCGGTCTTTCAGTCAATCCTGCGCTCTTTTACAGAGGCATAGTCCTGTCCGAAGAGAGAAAAATATAATGTATATAAAAAAACTATTAATTAGAAATCAAATATTCTGTATATTAATATATCCTCTAAGAATAATATTTTACTTAATATTGCCGATCGGTTTGATCGAGTAAATATTCTGTAACTGCATAAAACTACTGCTTATTTGATTATTAGATCGTCAGGATCGAAAACTTTCATTTTTTATGAAAAATATAATGGATTATTTTTATTCAGAAATGTTAATGAGGTTGATCACTCCTGCACTTCTAAAATAAATACTCTCCAGCTATTGATTAACAGAGGGGTTGAGTTTTTTTAGAGGTCATGAGGGATTATTTATTCTGTTTGAAAGGATTCATTTAATGAAAAAGATAAAGTTATTACCCCTTTGTATTATTCTTGCCCTGAGTCAGCAGAATTCATTTGCTGCTACTCCGCTCTCCGGTCCTGCTCCCGCTTGTCCAAAAAATATTGATGGTTTAAGTCAGGCCGATAAAGACGCACTTCCCGCAGCCTGTCAAAAATCAGGAATTACTGAGCAGCAGTTATGGATAACGGGAGGCGCGCTTGCCGGAGTGGCTGCGGTGGTCGGTATTGCCATGTCAGCTGGCGGTGGCGGCGGCGGCGGTTCAGATGACGGCGGCAGCACACCACCGAATCCGGACGACGGCGGCAACACACCACCGAATCCGGACGACGGCGGCAACACGCCACCGAATCCGGACGACGGCGGTAACACGCCACCGAATCCGGATGACGGCGGTGATACGCCACCGAATCCGGACGATGGCGGTGATACGCCACCGGATCCCGATGATGGAGGCGATACGCCAGATCAAACGCCGGTGACCACCACTTATCCAAACGGGCTGTCAGTGACGATGGTGCCGGGGGCAACGACAGCGTCACTGACGCTCAGCGGTGAGACTATGCAGGCAGTGAAGCAGGCGAACGGCACCTGGCTTGTCACGGATTCGACGGGCAAAACCTATACTGCGCAGACGCTGGATCAGGCAACGGGCGCGATCACCGGTTACAGCATTGCTGATCGGAAATCATGGACCCTGGATGCAACGACACCCACCGGGAAAAAAATCTGGACGTCGCAATATTTTGATGTCAGCAATACCAATGAAGAAAACGAAACAGTATTTACCGGTGCTGTAGTGTCGGAAAATAGAGCGGGTAAGGCATATACTATAAACGCTGCCCAGAGGGGGACGTTTGCGCAGAATCCCGCTTCGCAGGATGTGAGTGATGGTTTTAATATTGCCGGTCGTGTCAGGGTGGAAAGTAATGCGATATTTCTTAACTCTGGAGTTATGAATTTAGACATATATTTTTCTAAAAATACACAAAGTGATACCAGTATTTTCCACTCTCCTAACGAGAATTATTATGTTCTGGATGCCATGCGACTGGATCACGGGCGATTTATTAATACCGGATCACTGTTCACCAATTATGACTCAATCGTCAGCCTGAACAGTTCAGATATTTATAATTCCGGCAAAATTGATGTGACCGGTATGAACGCTAAATTTGTTGGCGCGGGTCCGGATAATGTGGTTTCGAACCCTCTCTTCCTGCTGGGTGGAGATTCGGCACAAAGTACAGATACCTGGACCAATACATCAACCGGGGTGATTACCGCCAGAGGGGGAGCATCT
>NZ_MJIB01000013.1:87945-88489 GCF_003697865.1 Rahnella sp. Larv3_ips
CTTTGTTAACAACGGGACAATGACCGTCAGCGGCAGTACTGCGGTGGCAATGTCCGGTCAAAATAATACGACGCTGGTCAACAACGGGACGATCAATCTTGGCGATTCCAGCCTTTCTGTCGCAGAAAATGGTACCGGGCTTGTGGCCTTTAAAGCGGTGGGCGACAACGTCACGGCCTATAACCAGGGCACGGTGAATATCAATGCCAACGATTCCTATGTGTTTGACCGCGGAGGCAGTGCCACGGCGCATCTGGTGAATACCGGTGAAGTGAATGTGCGTACGGGTGTGACGTCGGGCGGTCTGGTGAAAGGCGAAGCCGGTTCTGTTGTCGATACCACCTCGGTTTACCGCAGCACAGTCAGCAACTATACCGTAGGCACCACTGCCGCCGGCACGTCAGGGACAATGACGGTCAGTCATGCTGATTTGAATGACGTTTCTGTTGATACCGGTTTTACCTCCGGCACCGCCGCCCAGACCCAAACCTTCGACAATGTCTTTGTGGGTGAAGATATTCAGGGCGCGGAAAACATACAGTCA
>NZ_MJIB01000013.1:88499-145438 GCF_003697865.1 Rahnella sp. Larv3_ips
TCTCTCCGGTCCTGCTCCCGCTTGTCCAAAAAATATTGATGGTTTAAGCCAGGCCGATAAAGACGCCCTTCCCGCCGCGTGTCAAAAATCAGGAATTACTGAGCAGCAGTTATGGATAACGGGGGGCGCGCTTGCCGGAGTGGCTGCGGTGGTCGGTATTGCCATGTCAGCTGGCGGTGGCGGCGGCGGCGGTTCAGATGACGGCGGCAGCACACCACCAAATCCGGACGACGGCGGCAACACGCCACCAAATCCGGACGACGGCGGCAACACGCCACCGAATCCGGATGACGGCGGCAACACACCACCAAATCCGGACGACGGCGGTAACACGCCACCGAATCCAGACGATGGCGGTGATACGCCACCGGATCCCGATGATGGTGGCGATACGCCAGATCAAACGCCGGTGACCACCACTTATCCAAACGGACTGTCAGTGACGATGGTGCCGGGCGCAACGACAGCGTCGCTGACGCTCAGCGGTGAGACTATGCAGGCAGTGAAGCAGGCGAACGGCACCTGGCTTGTCACGGATTCGACGGGCAAAACCTATACTGCGCAGACGCTGGATCAGGCAACGGGCGCGATCACCGGTTACAGCATTGCCGATCGAAAATCATGGACCCTTGATGCAACGACACCCACCGGGAAAAAAATCTGGACGTCGCAATATTATGATGTCAGCGGGGTTGTTGAAGAAAACGAAACATTATTTACCGGTGCCGTAGTGACGGAAAATAGAGCGGGTGAATCATATACTATATACTCTGCTCAGACGGGGACATATGCGCAGAATCCCGCTTCGCAGGATGTGAGTGATGGTTTAAATATTTCCGGTCGTGTCAGGGTGGAAAATAATGCGATATTTCTTAACTCTGGGAAAATGGCTTTAAGCACGCGTTATGTTCAAAGCAATCAGGGTTTTTTTCACTCTCCAAACGGTAATTTTTATGTTCTGGATTCCATGCGACTGGATCACGGGCGGTTTATTAATACCGGATCACTGTACAACAACTGGAACTCAATCGTCAGCCTGAACAGTTCAGATATTTATAATTCCGGCACGATTACTACGACCGGTGGTGATACTAAATCGGCTGGCGCGGGTCCGGATAATGTGGAGTCTAACCCTCTCTTCCTGCTGGGTGGAGATTCGGCACAAAGTACAGATACCTGGACCAATACATCAACCGGGGTGATTACCGCCAGAGGGGGAGCATCTGTCCTTTCAGATTTCGGTGGCAACATAGATTATTCAGATTCACTCGCGGCAGGCTCCGCTCATGATCAGGGAACGATCAATGCGGTCAATGATGGTTTCATTGATTACTCTTTACTTAATTCGCATCCCGGTAACGGTGATTTTGTGTCTACGGACACTCTGGCCGCAGTCTCATTAGGTAACAGCGCCGGCACGGTCAATACTTTTGTTAACAACGGCACAATGACCGTCAGCGGCAGTACTGCGGTGGCAATGTCCGGTCAAAATAATACGACGCTGGTCAACAACGGGACGATCAATCTGGGTGACACCAGTCACTCGGTCGCTGACAACGGCACCGGGCTTGTGGCCTTTAAAGCGGTGGGCGACAACGTCACGGCCTATAACCAGGGCACGGTGAATATCAATGCCAACGATTCCTATGTGTTTGACCGCGGAGGCAGCGCCACGGCGCATCTGGTGAATACCGGTGAAGTGAATGTGCGTACGGGTGTGACGTCGGGCGGTCTGGTGAAAGGCGAATCCAGTTCTGTTGTCGATACCACCTCGGTTTACCGCAGCACGGTCAGCAACTACACCGTGGGCACCACTGCCGCCGGAGCGGCAGGGACAATGACGGTCAGCCATGCTGATTTGAACGACGTTTCTGTGGATACCGGTTTTACCTCCGGCACCGCCGCCCAGACCCAAACCTTCGACAATGTCTTTGTGGGTGAAGATATTCAGGGCGCGGAAAACATACAGTCAACCAGCGTCGTCTGGTCCGCCAGCGCGCAGACTGATCAGAGCGGCAACGTTGATGTCACGATGAGCAAAAACAGTTATCAGGACGTGGTCAGCAGTGATGCCAGCGCGCAGAACATGGCCGCCACGCTTGATGCGAACTACACCAATAACGCGTTGTATAGCAGCCTCAATCTGCAAACAGCGTCGGAAGTCGATAAAGCGATGCGTCAGCTTTCCGGCGTGGATGCCACCACCGCTTTCAAAGAGGCGCGTGTGCTGAGCCAGCGTTTCAATATGCTGGCCGATAACGCCATCGTATTGCCGTCAGGTTTTGGTTTTAATCTGGTGGATAAAAACGATAAACGCAGCGAACTGGGCAACGATACCCGTTATGACATGATGGCCCTGAGTCAGAGTTTTGACCTCAGTGCAGGTCAGAAGATGCAAATGCAGTACGGTATTGCGCGTCTTGACGGTAACGGCATCGATGGCAAAAGCAAAGCGGGTGATAACGGGTTGACCGGCGGTTACAGCCAGTTCTTCGGCATCAATCACAGCGTAGATTTTGGCAGTCTGAAACTGACCAACGCCCTGCGCTATGACGTGCATCAGCTGGAAAGTAACCGCAGCATTCGTTATTCCGGTGTTAACCAGACCGCCAGTTCTGACAACAGCCAGCAGTACATGGAATGGCGCAGCCAGTTCAGCAGAGGGTTTGACGTGGCAGAAGGTTTGAATCTGACCCCTTCTGTGGGCATGAAACTTCGCCATACCAATAACGATGCTTACAGCGAAAGAGGCGCGGGTGATTTCAATCTGAATATGGATTCCAGCAACGAAACGGCAGTAGATGCTGTCATCGGTGTTCAGATGAAATATGCGGCATCCAATGGCTGGGCGATGAATGCCCTGCTGGAAGGCGGGCCGAATCTCAGTTATACCCAATCTGCGCAGAAAGCCTCTTTGCAGGGCGCGAACAATGCCAGCTTTACCATGAACGACGATCAGCAGGGTGGTGGCTTTAATGGTGTCGCCAAAATGGGGCTGAGTTATGGCGGCAAGGCCGGCAAACTTGCCTTCGATGCTTATCAATGGAAAGAAGATGATATTGTCGATAAAGGTCTGTCATTAGGCTATCAATATAACTTCTAAATCATTTTATTCCGTTCTTCAAAGCGGCCGAGAGGCCGCTTTATTCATCTTCTGTTTTCATAAAATGACATTGGTCATGGCGCTTAAAAGAGAGTCATTACCTGGAATGGAGTTTTCATGAGCATCGATAATATTAATAAGCTATACAGGAAATTTGATATAAACCTGCTTCCTTTATTTGTTTTACTTTTTGAGTGCGGCAGCGTAAGCCAAACCGCATCGCGTCTGGGGGTATCCGCTTCGGCAGTGTCGCAGTCATTAAATAAGCTGAGGGGATATTTTTTTGATCCGCTCTTTGTTCGTGATTGCCAGACGATGATACCCACGGACACCGCCAGGCATTTATATTTCTTAGTGCATGATGATATGGTGAAACTGATTGAGGATATTGATCAGCTCCTTGATGCCAATGCTATAAAGAAACTGGTGATCCGCTGTTCAGATTATCTTTGTGTCAGATTATTTTCCGATATCTCAGACGTGGTGATGTCGCAACACCCTAAATATCAGGTCATTCACGATTCGGCCTTTGAGAGGCCAGAGTCTACAATGTCTTTTTCTGGCATGACTGAAGTCATTCTTGGTTTCACACCCTGTCAGGACAGTTCTTACGAAAATGTAAAAATAATGGATGAGGAGCTGTGTTACATTTGCTCAGATAATCATCCCCGCGTGAAAGATATCCTGACAGAAGAGAACTTTCAGAATGAAGAATATATTGTATTTTACCGGATGAAGAATAAAGAAGATGAAATTGAAGGGTTCATTCCTAAGTCGAGATTTTTCAGTCTGCTGGAATATAATTCATTTATCACCTTGCTGAAAACGGTGGAAAACAGCGAATGTATTTGCATCATACCAAAATGGGTTTTAGACCATTTTAAAGAGATATTCAGTATTAAATGTATTGATTCCGTCCAAAAACTCCTGCCTTTACCCGTCTATCTGAGTTATCAGAAATCGATGGCGTCAGACCAAACGATTAAAGATATTCTCCGGCATTTTTCAACGCAGGCATTTGCAGGCGTGCTCTGACCCACCTTCAATTCCCTTACCAGGGAAAGTGCCTGTACCGGGCTTCAGTGTTTGCTGGGCCCCTGCAGGTTTTTTATCCAGTGGCCATTTTCATGGTGAAAACCACACGCCGTCATAAAGGCATCCAGCACGGGTTCCGGCTCGGCTTTCATTGTCCAGCTTTTCACCTGCGGCAATTGCGCCTGCAAATCTTCCATCAGATATAACCCGACACCGCGACGGCGCGTCACTTCGCGCACCAGCAGATCGCTGAGTTCACCCTGACTGCCGTTGAGCCGGATTTTCACGGCACCCAGAATGCGTTCATTAAACACCGCCGCAAACAGCGCACGATCATTTTGCAGGCTGGCTTGCCAGTCGTTTTGCGTTTGCTCAGGCCAGATTTTTGCCAGATCGATCAGGTCTTGTGCGCTGAGGGAGGTGAGTCTTTGAATCGTTAATTTCATGATGCGGAAGGTCTGAAAAAAGGAGGCGTGTAGTGTAGCGGATCCTGCTAAAAACCGGGCGTAACTTTTTTTGTACAGTAACAGCGCGAAAACTTTTTTGGCGATCCCTGTATAAGCGATAAATGTTGGCTTTAATCAATAATGCCAGCGTTTACCACTGATTGTCTGAGAGGGAACCGATTTAATGCCCAGATAAAATTCTGTTTACACCTCATATTTCTGATTGTGCTATTTGATTTGCAGAAGAAAATTCCTGTTTAATGATATGAATTATAAAGTCTTATTCGAAAATAAGACGAAATAAGCCGGTAACTCGTTATTACTTATACTAAATTTCTTAAGTGATGACGTTTTGAACAGGCAAAGAAAGCGCAAACCACAACACACATCAACGGGGTAATCGGATGAAAGTAACAAAGGGTAAGATCTGGCTGGCAGGGTGTATTGCATTGGCAATGAGTCAGGCCGCGTTTGCAAAAGATATTAAAGTCGCCATCGTGGGCGCGATGTCCGGTCCGGTTGCCCAGTATGGCGATATGGAATTTACTGGCGCAAAACAAGCCATCGCTGACATCAATGCCAAAGGCGGCGTAAAAGGCGACAAACTGGTTGGCGTCGAATATGACGATGCCTGTGACCCGAAACAAGCGGTCGCCGTGGCTAACAAAGTGATCAACGACGGTATCCGTTACGTGATCGGCCACCTGTGTTCCTCTTCCACTCAGCCCGCTTCTGACATCTATGAAGATGAAGGCGTGTTAATGATCACACCGGCTGCGACCAACGCAGACCTGACCACCCGTGGTTACAAAATGGTGATGCGTACCACCGGTCTGGATTCCGATCAGGGCCCGACCGCCGCGAAATACATCCTCGACACCATCAAACCAAAACGTATCGCCGTGGTGCATGACAAACAGCAATACGGCGAAGGCCTGGCCCGTTCCGTACAGGACGCGCTGAAAAAAGGCGGCGGCAACGTGGTGCTGTTTGAAGGCGTCACCGCTGGCGATAAAGACTTCTCCACCCTGGTGGCGCGTCTGAAGAAAGAAAACGTCGATTTCGTTTATTTCGGCGGTTACTACCCGGAAATGGGTCAGATCCTGCGTCAGTCAAAACAGGCCGGTCTGAACGCGAAATTCATGGGTCCGGAAGGCGTGGGCAACTCCTCACTGTCTAACATTGCCGGTGATGCTTCTGAAGGCATGCTGGTGACGCTGCCAAAACGTTATGACCAGGTTCCGGCTAACCAGCCAATCGTTGACGAACTGAAAGCCAAAAAACTGGATCCAACCGGTCCGTTCGTCTGGACGACTTACGCCGCATTGCAGGCGCTGACCACCGGTATGGAACGCAGCGGCAGCATGGAACCGGCTGATATTGCTAAAAACCTGAAATCAGCGTCAGTGGATACCGTCATGGGCCCGCTGAGCTGGGATGATAAAGGTGACCTGAAAGGATTCGAATTCGGTATTTTCGAGTGGCATAAAGACGGCACGTCTACCCCAATCAAATAAATGCCCGGCATCCTTCAGGTTGCAGGGGGTTGGCTGCAACCAGAATGATTTTGGCATTGCTATGCAGTAGTAGCAGAACAGCGCATTACTCTGCCCGGCGTCTGGTGTTATATGAGGCGCCGGGTTGCAGTCTCAGCACAAGTTTTCAAACCCTTGATTAATAAGGATAGGGTATGTCAGAGCAGTTCCTCTATTTCACTCAGCAGATGTTCAACGGCGTCACGTTGGGCAGCACCTATGCGCTGATCGCCATTGGTTACACCATGGTTTACGGCATTATCGGCATGATCAACTTCGCCCACGGCGAGGTGTATATGATCGGCAGTTATGTCTCCTTTATCGTAATCGCCGCCCTGATGATGATGGGTATCGACGCCAGCTGGTTGCTGATCGGTGCCGGTTTTATCGCCGCGATTGTGATTTCCAGTGCTTACGGCTGGAGTATTGAACGCGTGGCGTATAAGCCGGTGCGTAACTCCAAGCGTCTTATTGCACTGATTTCTGCCATCGGGATGTCTATTTTTCTGCAAAACTACGTCAGCCTGACCCAGGGCTCGCGTGATCTCGCCTTACCGAGTCTGGTGACCGGCCAGTGGACACTGGGCATAGCTAACGGCTTTGCGGCGACCATCAGCACCATGCAGCTGATCATCTGGATAGTGACCTTTGTTGCCATGCTGGCGCTGACGCTGTTCATCCGTTATTCACGCATGGGCCGCGCCTGTCGCGCCTGCGCGGAAGATCTCAAAATGGCCAGCCTGCTGGGGATCAGCACTGACCGCGTGATCTCACTGACTTTCGTCATCGGTGCATTAATGGCGGCGGTGGCGGGCGTGCTGCTCGGTCAGTTCTACGGTGTCATCAACCCGTACATCGGCTTTATGGCCGGGATGAAAGCCTTCACCGCGGCGGTTCTCGGCGGTATCGGCAGCATTCCGGGGGCGATGATCGGCGGCCTGATTTTAGGCGTGGCCGAAGCGCTGACCTCGGCGTATCTGAGCACCGAATACAAAGACGTGGTCTCCTTCGCGCTGCTGATCGTGGTGCTGCTGGTACTGCCGACCGGTATTCTCGGACGTCCGGAGGTTGAGAAAGTATGAAGCGCCTGAATCTGTTAAATGCGCTGGTTTCCGCTTTCGTCCTGCTGGTGCTGGCCGCGTTCATCATGGGATTGCAGCTGAGCCTCGATGGCACAAAACTGGTGGTCAACGGGGCCGGTGAAGTGCGCTGGACGTGGATTGCCATCGGCTGTGCGATTGTTTTTGTGTTCCAGCTTTTCCGCCCGGTGGTCAGCAGCAGCCTGAAAAAAATCTCCGGGCCAGGCTGGGTGTTGCCGAGCTTTGACGGCTCGACGCCGAAACAAAAACTGCTGGCGCTGGTGCTGATTATCGCCGCCATCGCCTGGCCGTTTATCGTCTCGCGCGGCACGGTGGATATCGCCACGCTGACGCTCATCTACATCATGCTCGGCCTAGGCCTGAACGTGGTGGTCGGGCTGTCCGGCCTGCTGGTGCTGGGTTACGGCGGCTTTTACGCCATCGGCGCTTACACCTACGCGCTGCTCAATCACTATTACGGCATCGGGTTCTGGGAAGCGTTACCGCTGGCCGGTCTGGTGTCGGCGGCATTTGGTTTCCTGCTCGGATTCCCGGTTCTGCGATTGCGGGGCGACTATCTGGCGATTGTGACGCTCGGCTTCGGCGAAATCGTTCGTATCCTGCTGCTCAACAATACCGAACTGACCGGCGGGCCGAACGGCATCAGCCAGATCCCCAAACCGACGCTGTTCGGGCTGGAATTCAGCCGCACACCGCGCGACGGCGGCTGGGACACCTTCAGCAACTTCTTTGGCGTGGCCTACGACCCGAGCGACCGCATTATCTTCCTGTACATGGTGGCGCTGCTGCTGGTGATCGCCACCTTGTTCATCATCAACCGTTTGCTGCGTATGCCGCTGGGGCGTGCGTGGGAAGCGTTGCGTGAAGATGAAATTGCCTGCCGGTCGCTCGGGCTGAACCCGACCCGCATCAAACTGACCGCGTTCACCATCAGCGCCGCGTTTGCCGGTTTCGCCGGTACGCTGTTCGCTGCGCGTCAGGGCTTTGTCAGCCCGGAATCCTTCACCTTTGCGGAATCCGCTTTCGTGCTGGCTATCGTGGTGCTCGGCGGCATGGGATCGCAGTTCGCGGTGATTCTGGCGGCGATTCTGCTGGTGGTTTCCCGTGAGCTGATGCGCGACCTGAACGAATACAGCATGTTACTGCTCGGTGCGTTAATGGTGCTGATGATGATCTGGCGTCCGCAGGGCTTGCTGCCGATGAAACGTGTCCATCTCAAACTGAAGCTTTCTAAGAAACAAATCGCGGATCAGGGGGAACAGGCATGAGCACGCAACCTCTGTTAGCGGTTGAAGGTCTGATGATGCGTTTTGGCGGCCTGCTGGCGGTCAACAACGTGGCGCTGAAGCTCAACCAGGGCGAAATTGTTTCGCTGATCGGCCCGAACGGCGCCGGTAAAACCACGGTGTTTAACTGCCTGACCGGTTTCTACAAGCCGAGCGGCGGCACCATTAAACTGCGTGATCAGCATCTTGAAGGGTTACCGGGGCAGAAAATCGCCCGCATGGGCGTGGTGCGGACTTTCCAGCACGTGCGTCTGTTCCGCGAAATGACCGTGATTGAAAACCTGCTGGTTGCCCAGCATCAGCACCTGAAAAGCGGCGTACTGGCGGGCTTGTTCAAAACGCCGGGATTCCGTCGCGCTGAAGCGGATGCACTGGATCGCGCTGCCGACTGGCTGGAACGTGTCGGGCTGCTCGAACTGGCCAACCGTCAGGCGGGGAATCTGGCGTACGGCCAGCAACGTCGTCTGGAGATTGTGCGCTGCATGGTGACGCGTCCGGAAATCCTGATGCTCGACGAACCGGCAGCCGGCCTGAACCCGCGGGAAACCGAAGAGCTGAACCAGCTGATTGCCGAGCTGCGTAACCAGCACAACGTGTCGGTGCTGCTGATTGAGCACGACATGAAACTGGTGATGGGCATTTCTGACCGCATCTACGTGGTGAATCAGGGCACGCCGCTGGCGCAGGGCACACCGGCTGAAATTCGAAACAATCCGGATGTGATCCGTGCGTATCTTGGCGAAGGGTAAGGGACAGAACACGATGTTGTCATTCAATCAGGTATCCGCCCATTACGGCAAAATTCAGGCGCTGCATGAAGTCAGTCTGAGTATTAATAAAGGGGAAATCGTCACGCTGATCGGCGCGAACGGTGCGGGTAAAACCACGCTGCTCGGCAGTTTGTGTGGCGAACCGCGTGCGACGAACGGCTCGATCATTTTCGAAGGGCAGGACATCACCCAGTGGCAGACCGCCAAAATCATGCGTGGCGATATCGCGATTGTGCCGGAAGGCCGCCGCGTGTTCTCCCGTATGACGGTGGAAGAAAATCTGGCGATGGGCGGTTTCTTTGCCACACGCGACCAGTTTCATGCCCGTCTGGAGCGCGTATTTACGCTGTTCCCGCGCCTGAAAGAGCGTCGTGTGCAGCGCTCCGGCACCATGTCCGGCGGTGAACAACAGATGCTGGCGATTGGCCGTGCGCTGATGAGCCAGCCGCGTTTGCTGCTGCTCGATGAACCGTCGCTGGGGCTGGCGCCGATCATCATCCAGCAGATTTTTGACACCATCCAGCAACTGCGCGAAGAAGGGATGACCATCTTCCTGGTCGAGCAAAACGCCAATCAGGCGCTCAAACTCGCCGACCGCGGTTATGTGCTGGAGAACGGCCATGTGGTACTGGAAGATACCGGTGCGGCATTGCTGGCGAACGAAGCGGTGCGTGCGGCCTATCTCGGCGCATAAATTGGCTTCGGATTTCAAAAATCTGTGATAAATCTATAAAACCGCACGGCTGGCGCTTTGCGGTTTTTATTTTGTCGATAAATTAACAACTCTTACATTCTTATAACTTGGCTACTCATCAGGAACATTTCATGAACACAGAAGGTTTACTCGCCGCCCGCATGGTCAGGCTCAAAAGCTCAGCCATCCGGGAACTGCTTAAACACAGCAAAATGGAAGGCGTTATTTCACTGGCGGGCGGTATTCCTTCTTCGGCGCTGTTCGATTTCGACGGCCTGCGCGAAGCCACGCAGCAGGCGATCACTGAACAGCCTGAGCACGCTTTCCAGTACGGTCTGACGGAAGGCAGCCATACGCTGCGTGAGCGTATTGCTGAGCTTTGTGAAGAGCGTGGTGTGGTTGCCGGTGCTGACGACATCGTGGTCACCGCCGGTTCCCAGCAGGCGCTGGATCTGGTGATGCGTGCCGTCGTGAACCCGGATGATATTTTCGTGGTGGAACGCCCGACCTATCTGGCGGCGTTACAGACGCTGGAACTGGCCGAAGCGCAGATTCTTTCCGTCGGCTCCGACGGCGACGGCATGATTGTTGATGAACTGGCTGAACTGCTGAAAACCCGCAAAATTAAAGGCGTCTATCTGGTGCCGACATTCGGCAACCCGAGCGGTGTCACCCTGAGCCGCGCACGCCGTGAACAGCTGGTGAAACTGGCGGCACAGCACGAATTCCTGATTGTAGAAGATGACCCGTACGGCGAACTGCGTTTCACCGACGAGCGCCAGCCGACGTTGTTTGAGCTGTCGAAAGCGTTGTTCGGCCACGCCGAGAACATCATCTATACCTCGACCTTCTCTAAAATTCTGGCACCGGGTCTGCGTCTGGGCTGGGTGATCATGCCAGACTGGTTGCTGCACAAAGTCGCCATCATTAAACAGGCGGCGGATCTGCACGCCAGCGCGCTGTCACAGTCAATTGCCGAATGCTATCTCGGCCTGGGGCGTTTGCCTGCACAGATCGAAACCATCCGTGCGGCGTACAAAAAGAAATGTCAGGTCATGGCTGAGCTGCTCGAGCGTGAACTGGGCGACGTGCTGACCTTCGAATATCCGAAAGGCGGTATGTTCCTGTGGGCGCGTTTCCGCGAGCCGCGCAACTGCGCTGAATGGATGAAAAAGACGCTGGAGCAGGGCGTGGTGTTTGTACCGGGCGAATTCTTCTATGCCGATAATCCGGACCACTCGACCTTCCGTCTTTCCTTCGCGACCGCAACCGAAGAACAAATGCACGAAGCGGTGGCCCGCCTGAAACGCGCGCTGTAAATCCCCGACACTCTCTTCTCTGAGGCGCATCGTTAACCCGGTGCGCCTTCTTTTTTGCCATCTCTCCGTCACTTCTACTTAACGCCTCTGTCACATCAATGTCATTTAACGTTTATTTTTCTGTCATTTAGCCGTGTCATGTTAGCTCCCGAATCAGAAAATCCTTACATCAACTGACATCACACCAGCCCTCTTCAGGAGACAAGCATGCTTAAGCACGCTGTTACAAAAACGACACTTTGCATCGCACTGGCATTCGCGTTCAGCACCCAGGCGATGGCGGTTACAGAAATTCCTTTCTGGCATTCAATGGATGGCGAGTTAGGCAAAGAAGTGAACTCACTGGCTGACCGTTTTAACCAGACGCACCCTGATGTCAAAATCGTGCCTGTTTACAAAGGCAAATATGACGAAAGCCTGGCTGCCGGTATCGCCGCGTACCGTACCGGTAATGCACCGGCGATTTTGCAGGTGTACGAAGTGGGTACCGCGACCATGATGGCCAGCAAAGCCATCAAGCCGGTCTACGAAGTGTTCAGCGATGCCGGTCTTAAGCAGGATGTGTCTCAGTTCGTGCCGACCGTCTCCGGTTACTACTCCGATTCTAAAGGCCGCCTGCTGTCCCAGCCTTTCAACAGCTCCACGCCGGTGCTGTATTACAACAAAGACGCTTTCAAGAAAGCCGGTCTGAACCCGGATCAGCCACCAAAAACCTGGCAGGACATGGCCGCCTACACCGAGAAATTGCGTGAAGCGGGCATGAAATGCGGATATGCCAGCGGCTGGCAGGGTTGGATCCAGATTGAAAACTTCAGCGCCTGGCACGGCCTGCCGATCGCCACCAAAAACAACGGTTTCGATGGCACTGATGCGGTTCTGGAATTCAACAAACCTGAACAAATCAAACATATCCAGATGCTGGAAGACATGAACAAAAAAGGTGATTTCACCTATTTTGGTCGTAAAGATGAATCCACCGCCAAGTTCTACAACGGCGATTGCGCGATGACCACCGCGTCTTCCGGTTCACTGGCTGACATCCGTCAGTATTCCAAATTCAACTACGGCGTAGGCATGATGCCTTACGACGCAGACATCAAAGGCGCACCACAAAACGCCATCATCGGCGGCGCAAGCCTGTGGGTGATGAACGGCAAAGACAAAGACACCTACAAAGGCGTCGCCGAATTCCTGCAATTCCTGACCACGCCGGCCATCGCTGCCGAATGGCATCAGAAAACCGGTTATCTGCCGGTGACCACCGCCGCGTATGAGCTGACCAAAAAAGAAGGCTTCTACGAGAAGAATCCAGGTTCTGACGTCGCTACCCGCCAGATGCTGAACAAGCCACCGTTACCGTTCACCAAAGGCCTGCGTCTGGGCAACATGCCGCAGATCCGTACCATTGTGGATGAAGAACTGGAAAGCGTGTGGAGCGGTAAGAAAACGGCGAAAGAAGCACTGGATACCGCAGTACAGCGCGGGAACTTACTGCTGCGTCGCTTCGAAGCTTCTACTAAGTAAGTCGGCTACTGTGCATTGCCCGTCTGGATTGGGCAGTGCCTGCTCTCGTCATGGACGTTGTGTCCGCGCCGGGAGCTGTGCGCTGTCCGCACCCGGTCTGGCTTCGCTCGCTACGCCTCCTCCGGCGTAGCCTGCCTTTTGTCATCGCATTAACGAGTAAACCATCATGAGTTCACACCGTCCCGGTTTTGGTTGCAGCTGGTTGCCCTACGCACTGGTGCTGCCGCAGCTGTTAATCACCGCGATATTCTTCCTGTGGCCTGCCGGTCAGGCGCTGTGGTATTCGGTGCAGACGCTGGATCCTTTCGGCTTATCCAGTACCTTCGCCGGGCTGACAAACTTCACGCAGCTTTTTCAGGATCCGTACTATCTCGAATCTTTCTACACCACGCTGAAATTCAGCTTTATGGTGGCCTTTATCGGACTGGCCGTTTCGCTGTTTTTCGCGGCGCTGGTCGATCACGTGGTGCGCGGCAGCCGGATTTATCAGACGCTGATGATCCTGCCTTACGCCGTGGCGCCTGCCGTGGCCGCCGTCTTGTGGATGTTTTTGTTCAGCCCCGGTCTGGGTCTGATCACCCATTTCTTAGGCTCGATTGGCTACAACTGGAACCACGCGCAAAACAGCGGCCAGGCGATGTTCCTGGTGGTGCTGGCGTCGGTCTGGAAGCAAATCAGCTACAACTTCCTGTTCTTCCTGGCGGCGTTGCAGTCGATCCCTAAATCGCTGGTGGAAGCGGCGGCGATCGACGGCGCAGGCCCGGTACGACGTTTCTTCAATCTGGTGCTGCCGCTGATTTCGCCGGTGAGTTTCTTCCTGCTGGTGGTCAATCTGGTGTACGCCTTCTTCGATACGTTCCCGGTCATTGATGCCGCGACGGCCGGTGGCCCGGTGCAGGCGACCACCACGCTGATTTATAAAGTCTATCGCGAAGGTTTCTCCGGCCTGGATCTGTCCAGCTCTGCCGCGCAGTCCGTGATTCTGATGCTGCTGGTTTGCGGCCTGACGTTCATTCAGTTCCGCTTTGTCGAGCGTAAGGTGCGTTACCAATGATTGAAAACCGCAGAGGGCTGGATATCTTCAGCCACATCATGCTGCTGCTCGGCGTGCTGGTGATTCTGTTTCCGCTGTATGTCGCCTTTGTGGCGGCATCGCTGGATAACAAACAGATTTTTGAGGTGCCGATGACGCTGATCCCAGGCAGTCATTTATGGGAAAACATTAGCACCATCTGGACGCAGGGCGTCGGCAATAACAGCCCGGCGTTTGGCCGTTTGCTGGTCAACAGTTTTGTGATGGCAATCGTTATCACCGTCGGCAAGATTTCCGTCTCGATGCTGTCGGCGTTCGCCATTGTCTACTTCCGTTTTCCACTGCGTAACCTGTTCTTCTGGCTGATTTTCATGACGCTGATGCTGCCGGTGGAAGTGCGTATTTTCCCGACCGTGCAGGTGATCGCCAATCTGCATATGCTCGACAGTTACACCGGCCTGACGCTGCCGCTGATGGCGTCGGCGACCGCCACCTTCCTGTTCCGTCAGTTCTTTATGACCTTGCCGGATGAGCTGCTGGAAGCCGCGCGCATCGACGGCGCAGGCGCCATGCGCTTTTTCTGGGACATCGTTCTGCCGCTGTCGAAAACCAATCTCGCGGCGCTGTTCGTTATCACCTTCATCTATGGCTGGAACCAGTATCTGTGGCCGATCCTGATCACCAGCGATGCCTCGATGGGCACGGCGGTGGCGGGGATCAAAAGCATGATCTCCTCCGGCGACGGCTCGACCCAATGGAATCAGGTGATGGCGGCCATGATCCTGACCTTATTACCACCGCTGGCGGTGGTGCTCCTGATGCAGCGCTGGTTTGTGCGCGGCCTGGTAGACAGTGAGAAGTAAACCGAAATGGCAAATTTGAAATTACAGGCAGTGACCAAGTCTTACGACGGCAAAAACCAGATCATCCAGAGTATCGATCTGGACGTCGCCGACGGCGAATTTATCGTGATGGTCGGGCCTTCCGGCTGCGGAAAATCGACGCTGCTGCGGATGGTGGCGGGGCTTGAGCGCACGACGTCCGGCGATATCTATATCAACGACCAGCGCGTCACCGAGCTGGAACCGAAAGATCGCGGTATCGCGATGGTGTTCCAGAACTACGCGTTGTATCCGCACATGACCGTGTTCGACAACATGGCGTATGGCCTGAAAATTCGCGGCTTCGGCAAAGCGCAGATCCTTGCCCGCGTTGAAGAAGCCGCACGCATCCTCGAGCTCGGCCCGCTGCTTAAACGCAAGCCGCGTGAGCTTTCCGGCGGCCAGCGTCAACGTGTGGCGATGGGGCGCGCTATCGTGCGCGAACCGGCGGTATTCCTGTTCGACGAACCCCTCTCCAACCTCGACGCCAAACTGCGCGTGCAGATGCGCCTTGAACTGCAACAGCTTCACCGCCGTCTGCGCACCACCAGTTTGTACGTCACCCACGATCAGGTCGAAGCCATGACGCTGGCGGAACGTGTGATCGTGATGAACAAAGGCATTGCGGAACAAATCGGTACGCCGTCGGAAGTGTATCGCCGTCCGGCCAGCCTGTTTGTCGCCAGCTTTATCGGCTCACCGGCCATGAATCTGCTGCCCGGCCAGCTGACCAGCGACGGCACGTCGCTGGTGATGGAAGACGGTTTTGAGTTACCGCTGCCGGTTCCGCGCCCGGAATGGGGTGGCCGGGAGCTGACCGTTGGTGTTCGTCCTGAGCACATTCAGCTGTCCGACGATCAGCAAAAAGGGATCCCGATGGTGCTTAACACGCTGGAACTGCTGGGCGCCGATAATCTGGCGCACGGCAAACTGGCGGGCAGCGGCGTTGTGGTGCGTTTATCGCATGAAGTGTTTCCGACGGCAGGCTCGCTGTTGCGCTTGGATTTCCCGGCGAAAGCGTTACACTTTTTCGATACTCAAACCGGATTACGGATGGAATGAACATGAAAGCCTGGCCTTACCCTCGCATTGTGGCGCACCGTGGCGGCGGCGCACTGGCACCGGAAAATACGCTGGCAGCCATCGACGTTGGCGCAAAATACGGCCACACCATGATCGAGTTTGACGCCAAACTGGCGCAGGGCGGGGAAATCTTCCTGCTGCACGACGATACGCTCAACCGCACCAGCAACGGCTGGGGCGTAGCGGGGGAGCTGCCGTGGGAAAAACTGCAACAGCTCGACGCGGGCGACTGGTACGGTGCCGCGTTTAAAGGCGAGAAATTGCCGTTGCTGGCCGAGGTGGCCGAACGCTGTGCGCGCCACCATATGATGGTGAATATCGAGATCAAACCGACCACCGGAACCGATGAGAAAACCGGCACCGGGGTGGCGCTGGCCGCCCGCGAACTGTGGAAAGATCAGGCCGTTGCGCCGCTGCTTTCCTCGTTCGAATTCGACGCGCTGGTCGCGGCCAAAAAAGCCGCACCGGAATTGCCGCGCGGTTTGCTGATTGACGAATGGCACGAAAACTGGAAAGCGCTGACCGATGAACTGGAATGCGTTTCCCTGCATCTCAACCATAAATTGCTAAACGAAGAGCGGGTCAGGGCGATCAAAGACGCCGGGCTGCATATTCTGGTTTACACCGTGAATAACCCGGAGCGCGCCCGCGAATTATTGCGCTGGGGCGTGGATTGCATCTGCACGGATAAGATTGATGTGATCGGGCCGGATTTTGTCTGATAACAAAAAATAAGGCGCGGTCATCGCGCCTTATTCATTTCACCGCAATAATCCTCAGTGCTTCAGCAGGCGTGGAAGTTGGTTATCCAGTTCCAGCAAGCAGGAATCCATATATTTTTCGGTAGTTTTGGTGACCAGCGCATAGTTATTTGCCTGCCAGTCGGTAAGCGGAGCGGTCACGACAGTCGGCGTACATTCTGCAATAACCCAGGCGGAGAACATATTCGCATCTTCAGGTTTCTTGTAGAACTTAATGGTATAGCGCAGTTCATAATCAGAGTTAGCGCTGGAGAGATCTTTATAAACCAGCAACCACTGTGCAGCCACAATATTCAGATCGTTTTTATACTGATAGCCGTTGCCGTTTTTTTCCAGCCATTTTGCGATGAGAGGCTTGGCTCTTGGCGTGAGGTAGTTTTTCGTGGGTTCTGGCAGGGCTTTGATCTCCGATCCTTTCAGGTTTTCCTTACTGAAGGAATTTACGGCAACTCCTCCGGCAAGCACGGATGTCAGAACATTCAGCCCCACGCCTGCCGCCGTGTAAGAGGGCGTCACTTCACGTAAATAGATATCGGGCGAGCGGTTGTTATTCATATCTGCTGAAGCAAAACCAGAGTACAAGCCAACACTGCTGCCATTAGCGGCAGTGATTTTTTCAGATTGAGTCGTGGCACACGCGGATAATAATAAGCTTGCAGCGACGACGACAATCCCTGTTGAAACTTTCATGCAACAATTTCCCTTTTAGCTTTATAAAAATCTATCAATGCGTCTTCAGGTATTAACCCTGTTTTATTCATTGTGTTGTTTCTGGGGCAGAACGACGTTATTCCTGTCGGCCAGGAAGATTAAAGCATTAATAAAAATATTAGGGAAGGCGTGATTTATTTAATGCGGTAATATTACCGGAGGTAAATAGTCGGGGAAGGAGAACGGCTTTTAAAAAACTAAGAGGCACTGAGTGCCTCTGGTCATATTACGGTGTCTGATTTAACTTCTGGTTTAACGTCTGGTTATTCTGCTGGATCTGCAACCGTTGCTGATTGCTCTGGATTTGCGATTTCAGCTTAAGCTGTTGCTGCTGCTGACTGCTGCGTAAATCCTGCTCCTGCTGGCGTTTCTGCATTTGCTGATTGTTCTGCTGCTGTTGTTGCATACGCTGCTGCGACGGGTTGGTCAGCAGGGGATCGTTAGCGTTGGGCACTTTGTCGGCGGCGCCCGCAGTGTGAACGGCAAGCAGCAATGGCAGTACGGCAATAATTCCATATAAGCGTTTCATCGGTTCATCCTCCATTTCCAGTCATCCGTTAAGTGTATGCCATCACACCCGACAGCGTGTCATTTGAGGGCACGTTTCCCTCAAAGCGTGGCATGCGTCTCGTTTGCTCTATAATTAAACAGACGTCAACCACCTTCACGCTTCGCGGTTTCCTTCATTCCGCTACAATCATCCATCTTTATCATTTTAGGGCTCAACTGCCGTGCCTTTACTCATTATCACCACCATTTTGTGGGCCTTTTCCTTCAGCCTGATTGGCGTCTATCTCGCCGGACAGGTCGACAGCGTATTCGCCGTGCTGTTCCGTTTAGGGCTGGCGGCGCTGGTTTTCCTGCCGTTCTTACGCTGGAAAGGCCATCAGCTCACCACCATCTTGCTGTACATGGCCGTGGGCGCGATGCAGCTTGGCATCATGTATCTCATCAGCTTTGAGGCGTATCTGTACCTTTCGGTGCCGGAATTCCTGCTGTTTACCGTGATGACGCCGCTGTACGTCACGCTGATTTATGACCTGATCAGCGGGCGCAAAATCCGCATCGGCTATGCGCTCAGCGCGCTGCTGGCGGTTGCGGGTGCAGCGATTATCCGTTACGACCACATCAGTGAACATTTCATCATCGGCCTGCTGCTGGTGCAGGCGGCGAACATTTGTTTTGCCATCGGGCAGGTGGGCTATAAACGTCTGATGGAAACCCGTCCGGTGCCGCAGCACACGGCGTTTTCCTGGTTCTACATCGGTGCGCTGTTGTGCGCCGTTGTGGCGTGGTTCCTGTGGGGCAATCCGCAAAAACTGCCGACTACGGACCTGCAATGGGGCATTCTGGTGTGGCTGGGGATCGGCGCATCGGGGCTTGGGTATTTCATGTGGAACTACGGTGCAACGCAGGTTGATGCGGGAACACTTGGGATTATGAACAACTTTCACGTCCCGGCCGGGCTGCTGGTTAATCTGGCGATCTGGCAACAGCAGCCGCACTGGCCGAGCTTTATCGTGGGAGCCGCAGTGATTATGTCCTCACTGTGGGTACACCGGCGTTGGGTCGTGCCGCGTCGCGAACAAACGGCAGATGATCGCACGCGTGCTGCCGCGCCGAACGAATAAAGGCTTCGGTCACCGGCTGACGCTGTTCGCCGTCACGCACGGCAGCGTACAGCCGGCTCCATAAGCCATCGCCCAGGGTTTTGGTCACGACCAGACCCTGGCGCTCAAAACTTTCCACCACCCAGTGGGGCAGCGCCGCAATCCCCATTCTCGCCGACACCATCTGAATCAATAACAACGTGTTATCGACATTTTTCAGTGCCGGACTGACGCCCGCCGGTTGCAGGAAATGCCGCCAGATATCCAGACGCTGCCGCTGCACGGGATAAATCATCAGCGTTTCACTGCTGAGGTCTTCCGGCGTGATGACCGGTTTCGCCGCCAGCGGATGATCCGGTGCCAGCACCAGACGCACTTCAAAATCAAACATCGGGGAATAATGCAGACCGCTGCGCGGCAGGATGTCGGAGGTTAAGACGATATCCAGCTCGCCCTGTTGCAGCGCGGGCTGCGGGTCGAATGTCACGCCGGATTTGAAATCCATCATCACCTGCGGCCAGTTCTGATGGAAGTTATCCAGCGCGGGCGTCAGCCACTGAATACAGCTGTGACACTCAATCGCAATGCGTAACGACGCCTGATGCGGTTCATTGCACGCCTGCAACGCCTGCTGGATTTGCGGCAGCACCTGTTCCGCCAGATTCAGCATGATTTCGCCCTGCGGCGTGAACCGTAAAGGCTGACTTTTTCGCACGAACAACCTGAAACCGAGACGTTGCTCAAGGTCACTGAACTGGTGCGACAGGGCCGATTGGGTCTGATGAAGCTGTGAGGCGGCGGCGGCCAGTGACCCGGTGTTGCGCAGTGCTTGCAACGTTCGCAGGTGTTTCAGTTCGATCATGAGAGTCCTTCACTGTGTCATGAATAATTTGCGCTTGTGGAATATACACTACCTGCGGATTATGGATGTGTAAACATCTGGATGGCTAAACAGGAATTAAAAAGATGACGATACTGAATCACACTCTGGGTTTTCCACGCGTTGGTCTGCGTCGTGAACTTAAAAAAGCACAAGAAAGCTACTGGGCAGGCAATTCCACTCAGGAAGAACTGCTGGCCACCGGCCGCGAACTGCGCGCCCGTCACTGGAAACAACAAACTGAAGCTGGCGTGGATGTGGTGCCGGTGGGCGATTTCGCCTGGTACGATCACGTTCTGACCACCAGCCTGCTGCTGGGTAACGTGCCGGCACGTCACCAGAACGCCGACGGCTCTGTTGACCTCGATACTTTATTCCGTCTTGGCCGTGGCCGCGCACCGACCGGTAAACCGGCTGCCGCTGCGGAAATGACCAAATGGTTTAACACCAACTATCACTACATGGTGCCGGAGTTTGTGAAAGGGCAGAAATTCAAACTGACCTGGACACAACTGCTGGAAGAAGTGGACGAAGCGCTGGCGCTCGGCCACAAAGTGAAACCTGTTCTGCTGGGGCCGCTGACTTATCTGTGGCTCGGCAAAGTGAAGGGCGAACAGTTCGACCGCCTTTCCCTGCTCAACGACATTCTGCCGGTGTACCAGAAGGTGCTGGCGGAGCTGGCAAAACGCGACATCGAGTGGGTGCAGATCGACGAACCCGCGCTGGTGCTGGAACTGCCGCAGGAATGGCTGGATGCCTGCAAACCGGCCTACACCGCGCTGGAACAGAGCAAAATCAAACTGCTGCTGACCACTTATTTCGACAGCGTCGGGCATAACCTCGACACCATCCGCCAGCTGCCGGTGCAGGGTCTGCACATTGACGCCGTTGCCGGTCGCGATGACCTGCACACTGTGTTCAACGCGCTGCCTGAAGACTGGCTGATTTCTCTGGGGGTGATCAATGGCCGTAACGTCTGGCGTGCGGATCTGAGCGCCTGGTTTGACCGTCTGAAACCGCTGGTGGCAGGCCGAAATGTCTGGATCGGCAGCTCCTGTTCACTGCTGCACAGCCCGATCGATTTAAGTGTGGAAAGCCGTCTGGATGAGGAAGTGAAAAGCTGGTTCGCGTTTGCCCTGCAAAAATGTGCCGAGCTGGCGTTGCTGACCTCCGCGCTGAACAATCCCACCGGGGAAGCGCAGCAGAAACTGGCACAATACAGCGCACCCATCCGCGCCCGCCGTGAGTCCGCCCGTGTGAACAATGCGGCAGTCACTCAGCGCGTGGCCGCGATCACCGGCGCCGATATTGAGCGGCAGAACGTTTATACCCAACGTGCCAAAGCCCAGCGTGCCCGTTTCAATTTGCCTGCATGGCCGACCACCACCATCGGTTCCTTCCCGCAAACCACCGAAATCCGCGGCCTGCGTCTGGACTTCAAACAAGGCCGTCTGGATAACACCAAATATCGCACCGGCATCAGCGAGCACATTAAGCAGGCCATCAAAGAGCAGGAACGTCTGGATATCGACGTGCTGGTTCACGGTGAAGCTGAGCGTAATGACATGGTTGAATACTTCGGTGAGCATCTTGACGGCTTTGTGTTCACGCAAAACGGCTGGGTACAGAGCTACGGTTCCCGCTGTGTGAAACCGCCGGTGATTATCGGCGACGTCAGCCGTCCCGACGCGATCACCGTAGAGTGGGCGAAGTACGCCCAGTCCCTGACCGAAAAACCGGTCAAAGGCATGCTCACCGGCCCGCTCACTATTCTCTGCTGGTCCTTCCCGCGTGAAGATATCAGCCGTGAAACCATCGCCAAACAAATCGCGCTGGCGCTGCGTGACGAAGTGGAAGATTTGGAAAAAGCCGGTATCGGCATCATTCAGATTGATGAACCGGCGCTGCGCGAAGGCCTGCCATTGCGTCAGTCTGAGTGGAAGGCGTACCTGCGCTGGGCGGTGGATGCGTTCAAACTCAATGCCGCGGTTGCCCGCGATGACACCCAGATCCACACCCACATGTGTTACTGCGAATTCAACGACATCATGGATTCTATCGCCGCGCTGGATGCTGACGTGATCACTATCGAAACCTCGCGTTCTGATATGGATTTGCTGGAATCATTCAAAGACTTCGAATACCCGAACGAAATCGGACCGGGTGTTTATGACATTCACTCGCCGAATGTCCCAAGCGTGGAATGGATTGAAGATCTGCTGCGAAAAGCTGCGGATCGCATTCCGGCAGAGCGTCTGTGGGTCAATCCGGATTGCGGGCTGAAAACCCGGGGCTGGCCTGAAACCCGCGAATCGCTGGAAAACATGGTCAAAGCCGCCAAACGTCTGCGCGCTGAGAAAGCCTGAAATTAAGAGTTGTTGTGTTGTTGCTGAAACAGTTGGGGCACTCCGGTGCCCCTTTTTTTTGGCGCTCATTCGTACTTTGTTACGACTCTCTCAGGCGGCGTCATACGGTGGCTGTGGGCTGATTAGCGGCCATTTTGGCGGCTCGTTTCCGCACGAGGTGGCGTTGTCCGCTAGGCTTAATGGACGTTTCATTCATTTCAAACATTTCAAACAGGGAGAGAACATGAACCGATTTACAGACAAAGTGGTTGTCGTGACCGGCGCGGGTTCTGGTATGGGGGCGGCAACGGCCCGGCGTTTTGCTGATGAAGGCGCGATAGTCGTGCTGGTTGGCCGAACCAAAGAGAAACTGGAGAAAGTCGCGAGCACGCTGAGCAGCACGCAATATTATATTCATCTGGCAGATGTTTCGTCGGCGCAGGACGTCGAGCGAATGGCGGCGGTCATCGGGGATAAATTTGGCCGCGTGGATGTGCTGGTGAATGGCGCAGGCGTGGTCGTCCAGGGGAAAGTGACCGAGGCAAGTCTCGAGGACTGGCAAAAAATTCTGGCCATCGACCTGAGCGGTGTTTTCTACTGCACGCGTTTCTTCATGCCCGCCCTGATAAAAAGCAAAGGCAACATCGTGAACATCTCATCCGTGTCTGGCATGGGCGGCGACTGGGGCATGAGTTTCTACAACGCGGCCAAAGGCGGCGTAACCAACTTCACCCGCTCGGTTGCTATGGATCACGGTAAAGACGGCGTGCGTGTCAACGCGGTTTGCCCGTCGCTGACCTTTACCGAGATGGCGGCAGGGATAAAAGACAATCAGCCTCTGCTGGATAAATTTGCAGAACGCATCCCGCTTGGCCGTGGCGCTGAGCCGGAAGAAATCGCTGACGTGATCGCGTTTCTCGCCAGCCACGATGCCCGGTTTGTGACCGGCGTAAATCTGCCGGTGGATGGCGGGCTCAGTGCCTCTAACGGCCAGCCTCCGCAGGCATAACCGGCTGTGTCCGGTTCACCGGCGTGCATCGACAGCCGCCGGTGAACCCTTTTCCCGTCAATGTTTTCCCGTCAATGTTCGCAAATCTGTGACTTCTTTTTCTTCCTTCCACGCAGGTTGGTTATCATGGTGTGATTCTGCAAACAGGTAGCACGACCATGACTCATCCTCTTTTTTCTGTTTTATCTCCGGTACTTGAAGCCACCAATGGCATCCGCCAGGTTTATTATGCGGGCAACCAGCATCCGGTTCCTGCGCTGGCCTATCAGGTCGATTTTCCGCGTCTCGAGCTGATTCTGGACGGCGAACAGGTAATGGAATGGGAGGACGAACAGGGGACGACTCAAGCGACGCTCCTGCAGGCGGGCGATGTGTTATATGTTCCGGCGAAAGGCTGGAACAGCCCCCGGTGGCAGATGCCAGTGCGCACGCTGAGTATTTTATTTGGCAAACAGCAACTGGGTTTTAGCCTGCTCCACTGGAACGGTGCAGGTTTTGATTCCAGCGAAAAGGGCAATATCGGCAGACGCGGCCCGCGCGTCGGGGCATTTATGTTGCAGGCGCTGAACGAGCTGGCGTGGCACAGAAGCGATCAGCAAACCGCGAAATTTTTGGTGAAAGGGCTGCTGAGCCATGCGGTAGATCTGTTCAGCTCTTCGGTACAAACCGCATCGCGCAGCCAGGCTCTGTTCAGTGCCATCCGCCAGCATATCGAAGTCTATTTTCGCGAGCCGCTGACCCGCGATTCTGTCGCGAAATCTTTCTACATCTCGCCCAATTATTTATCGCATTTATTCCAAAAAAGCGGCGGCATCGGGCTGAATGAATATCTGAATTATGTCCGGCTGGAACAGGCGAAAAATCTGCTGAAAGGCTACGACATGAAGGTGAAAGAAGTGGCGCATGCCTGCGGATTTACCGACAGTAACTACTTTTGCCGTCAGTTTAAGAAAAGCACCGAACGCTCCCCGTCGGAATACCGTCGGCAATATCGCAGCCAGTTTGAGCAGGAACAGGCGTGAGGTGTTTTGCAGTTTGCGGGCACCCTGGCGAAGGCAAGGTTACGGCAGGATGATGTGTGTACCCTGTGGCGAGGTGGCTATTTTCTTTACGGCAGTCATCACTTTTTCGGGTGTGCGTAAAAAGGTATGCATGCCTGTCTGAACGCAGCGGCTGTGGGCAAAGCGCTCGCGGTTTTCCAGTTGGATCTCGGTGATTAACAGAACAATATCGGCCTGAGCGATATCACTTTCTGACAGCATGTTTTCAATGCCCAGCGCGCCCTGCGTTTCCACTTTCACCTGCCATTTTTCCTGTGCGCTGAGCTTTTCAAGACGCTCTGCCGCCATATAAGTGTGCGCCACACCGCTGATACATGCGGTTACTGCAACCAGTTTGAGCGACATCGTATTTCCTCTGATCAAAAGTTTTACCCACCGAGCGTCACGTTATAACCGTATTTTTCGGCCATCGCATAAAACGGCGCAATAGTTGCGGCATCCGGCACCTTTGTTTGATGCATTGAATAGGTTTTATCCAGTAAGGGATATTTCGCTTCACCGTATTTGTGGAAGGGTAAAAGGTGGATTTCAGTTAATTTGAAAGGCTTCAGGAAATCCAATATTTGTCGCATATTTTCAGGCGTTAACGTGAAGCCTGGGATCAGCGGAATCCGTGGAAGCAGCTTCACGCCGCGTTGTGTCAGCGCGGTGAAATTCTGCAACACTCTTGGCTGGTTCATATTGAGCACTGATCTTGCCAGCGCGGGATCCATCATTTTGAAATCATACAACACCTGATCGCAGTGATCGGTAAGCGCAAGCAGATGATCCAGCGGCGCATCGCCCGCCGTTTCGATCGCCGTCGAAATGCCCAATGCCTGCAACTGCCGGAGTAACTGGCCGGCAAAAGCATGTTGCATCAACACCTCGCCACCTGACAGCGTGACACCGCCGCCCGACGAACGGAAAAAAATCTCATCTTTGAGCAGGCGCGTCATTAACGCCGGCAGCGTAATGTCTTCGCCGACATATTCCATTGCGCCACTCGGGCATTCGTTCGGATCCTGCAAACAGGTGCGGCAGTTCAGGCATTTCGCCTGCCGTTTGATGACCTGAATACGTGGCGACATCGATTCAGGGTTGGCGCACCACGGACAGCGGTGCGGGCAGCCTTTGAAGAAAACCAGGGTACGAATACCCTGGCCGTCGTTGAGCGAAAAGCGCTGAATATTGAAAATGCGCCCGCGCCTTTCCGGCTCATTCAACACAGGGATCTGCATATCATAACTGGTGTGCGGTACGGCCGATAATGTCATCCTGAATCTCCCTCGACAGTTCGACAAAGAACGCGCTGTAACCCGCCACCCTGACGACCAGCCCGGCAAAATCCTGCGGACGCTTTTGCGCTTCACGCAGTTGTTCAGCGTTCACCACGTTGAACTGTATATGCTGTAGTTTCAGTCGGGTAAAGGCGCCGAGGAAATCCGCCAGTTTGTTCAGCCCCTGCTGACCTTCCAGCGTGGATGGCGTGAATTTCACATTCAGCAACGTCCCGTTAGACAGCAGAGTGTTGTCGAGTTTGCTGACCGATTTCAGGACGGCGGTCGGCCCTTCGTGATCTTGTCCCAGCATCGGGGAAAGGCCGCCGTCGGCAAGTTGCTCACCGGCGAACCGTCCATCGGGCGTTGCACCGACCACGGCGCCCAGCGGCACATGTGCTGACACCGTGTAAGAACCCGGAGTGAACTGGCCGCCACGCGGGTTGCGGTATTGCTCGACCTCTTTGCAGTAATAACGCAGTAAGTCGGCACTGATTAAATCCACTTCATCAACGTCGTTGCCATATTTCTCGAAGCGGTTGATGAGCCGGGCGCGGATGGCGCGGCCCTCTTCACTGGCAAAGTTCTCTTTCAGCGAAGCCAGTAGCTCATCAAACGTCAGACGTTGCTGGTCAAACACCATGCCTTTGAGCGCGTGCAGGGAATCGCTGAGATTCGCGATGCCAATGCCCTGAACCCCCGAGAAGTTGTAGCGCGCGCCGCCCTCAGTAATGTCTTTGCCGCTGTTCAGACAGCCTTCGATAAAGGAAGACAGCAGGGGAACCGGTGCCCAGTCACGGTGGCCGATGTCACAGATATTGCTGCCCTGCGCCATCAGCCTGACGTAATGGCTGATTTTCTGGCGGATCTGCTCCACCAGTTCAGGATAAGTCATTGACGCGTTGCCTTCATTTTCGTGCAGCGTCAGTTCCATGACTTTCAGCAGGTTAAACATCGCGATGTCATGCAGGCCGTATGTTTTTCCCGGAATCGATAATTCGACACAGCCCACCACGGCGTAATCCCGCGCGTCTTCAAGCGAAACACCGCGGTTAAGGAAGGCAGGCACCACGACTTCATCATTAAAAATTTGCGGAATACCGGTCCCCATTCGGATGGTTTCGGCGGTTTTCAGCAGGAACGGGCGGTCAATCAGTTCATTGACCCGCACCCCGAGATTCGGCTGCGGCAGGCAAACATTCTGGTAGGCATCCAGACAGAGGAACGACAGCACATTGACGGCGCTGCGACCGGTTTCTGTCAGGCCACCCAGTAAAATGGTGTAACCGGTCGGGAAACCGGCGAAGTAACGGGCGCTGGAGGCGGAGCGTAACAGCACGATGTCATTGCATTTCACCCACAGACTTTCCAGCAACTCTTTAAGAAACGCCGGGGATTCGCCGTGTGAAAGGGAATGCTGGTAGAACGGCAGCATGTACTGATCGAAGCGGCCAAGTGACAATGAACTGGCGTTGGATTCGTACTGCAAAATGATATTCATGTACCAGAACAGCTGGCAGGCCTGATAGAAATCCTGCGGCTTGTTGCCGGAAATATGGCGCGAGACGTGAGCGATACGCACCAGTTCCTGTTTTCTTGTGTCGTCCTGACAGCTTTCCGCCATCTCTTCAGCCAGTGCGGCGTAGCGCAAAATATGCCGTTGTGCGGCCTTAAGCAGAATCAGCGCCGCCTGATAAAAGGCGTTATCTGGCGCCTGTTCATTCAGTTGCACAAGTTCAGCCACTAAATTGTCCAGACCCGAATTAAGCAGGCGCGGGTAATCAATAATGATGTGCCCCTGGCCTTTATCGGTCTGATTAATACTGAAAATCTGGGTCCGGGTGGCCGCCGTGACCTCTTCCGGCATCTGGCTGTTGATGAAGTCTTTCATTGAGCGCGATTCCCAGTAAGGGAAAAGCTGCCCGCGATAGATCTGTTTATCTTCCCCGGAAATAGTGAAACGGTCCTGCGGACGGGTGGAAAACGCGTCCAGCTCTTTGAGCAGCCAGTAAGGGTCCATTTCAGGAGAGATGATCCCCGCACGCGGTTTGACCGTTCGGTTACCGGCAATCAGCTCGTCTTCACGCAGGGCAATCTCAACGTTATCCATAATGTATGCCGTGGCTTTAGCACGGCGCACAAGAGTCAGTTCGCCCTCCGTGCTGCGGTGACTTTCGGTATACAGCAGGGCACGTTCCAGCGAGATTTCACGCGGGCTGGCGAACAGTGCGGCTTTCAGTCGTTCGGTGCGGGACGTCATCATATTCTCCTTGTGATCAATCCGTGACGGCAGCTTTAGTCAGGTGTGCTGCGATTTTTTCCATAATGGCGTCAGCGCGTTTTACTGCGTCACTGATGCCTACGCGAACGGTGACTTTGCCTTTAAAGCGCTCTTCAAATTTGATGCCAATATCTTTGGTCAGGATCACGATGTCGGCGGCAGCGACGTCTTCGGCGGTCAGTTCGTTCTCCAGACCGATTGAGCCCTGAGTTTCCACTTTGCATTCCCAGCCTTTGGCTTTCGCTGCGCGTTCGATGGCCTCTGCTGCCATGTAGGTATGAGCAACGCCGGAAGGGCAGGCGGTAACAGCAATAATTTTGGTCATAGTTAATTCCCTGATGTCAGTTAATTTCGAAGTCTAAGTCCAGGTCAGATTCCTGATGTGTCTTGTTGGATTGCTTTTTGGCCGCCAGATATTTCAGCAGATTGAGACAAAGGGCGGTGACGACCATGCCGACCAGCAGCGCGCCGATGTAAGCAAATTTGCCCTGAACGACAGGCAGCACGATCAGCCCGCCCCATCCCGCGTAGCACTCTGCGCCGAGCAGGGCGGCAGTCACCGCGGCACAGGCAGAACCGAACATGATGGAAGGAATAACGCGCAGCGGGTCGGCAGCGGCGAAAGGGATCGCGCCTTCAGTGATGCCGACGCAACCCATCAGCATGGCCGCTTTGCCAGCTTCACGCTCCTCGGTGGAGTAATATTTACGGCCAATCAGCGTTGCGAAACCTACACCGAGCGGAGGTGTGGCGATGGCAACCGCCGCAATGGCGACCACCGTATACACACCCTGCGCCACGCAAATCAGCATAAAGGCGTAGGCAACTTTGTTGACCGGCCCGCCCATATCGAAAGCCAGCATCAGGCCCATAATGATGGCGAGTACCACAATGCTGCCCTGCTGCATGCCTTGCAGCCAGTGGGTGAGCGAGGTGGTCAGCAGCCCGACAGGTTCGCCCAGCCCCCACATCATGATCCCCGCCGTCAGCAACGTACCGACGATCGGGATCACGAAGATCGGCATCACTGAGCGCAGGATCTTAGGAACCGGGATCTTCTTGAGATAGAAAACAATGATGCCGCCCAGCAGGCCCGCAATGATTGCGCCGAAAAAACCGGCACCAAAAGAGGCGCCAACCCAGGCACCGATGGCCGCAGGAGCCAGTGCAGAGCGATCGGCAATGGAATACCCGATGTAGGCAGCCAGAAAGGGCACCATCAGGGTTAAACCGGCGACGCCGATATCAAACAGTTTTTTGAGATTGGGATCGGTCAGAGGGTCCGGAACGGCGCCTTTACCGTACAGCATGACGGAGATGGCCAGTAAAATGCCCCCTGCGACAACAAAGGGGATCATGTGGGAGACGCCAGTCATCAGGTGCTGACGGGTATTTTTTAGAATATTGAGCAAGTCTTTCATGATTGGCTCCGGGAACGGCTGGTGTCGGGCTTAACGATCGCAAATATCGGGGCTGATTAACGAAAAAAGCCCAGATACTGAAAGGGTATCGACGACAACAATAGGCTGACGGCCGTGGCGCTAATAGTGGACAAAATTGTGTTTTACTGGACTTTTGTAATGTTCGATTGAAAATGCGAGCAGGTTCAAATAACCCGAATAAACCGCAGAATCCTCAACCCCTGTACACTGTGAGCTGCCTCGCAAAAAAGCTCATACATTACATTTATCCAGTGTTTGCCATTTTTGTCTGGTAGCCAGCGGGCGCTTGCGGCTCTTATTCTGCAACAGCCGGTAAATTTCACCGGAATCTGGGATGAGGATTCAGAAATGACCAAGAAGTTGAGCTTCACCTGCGTACTGGTAAATGGGGTTCACGCCCGTCCGGCGAGCCATATAGAAACGTTGTGCAATGGATTTACCGCAGCGTTTCAGTGGCATAACACCCGTACCGGTCGCACCGCTGACGGTAAAAGCGTGCTGTCGTTGATCGGCGCAGATATTTTGCTCGGCGATGAATGCCACATCACGGTCGAGGGAGCGGATGAAGACGCCGCCCTGGCCGCTCTCACGCATTTTATTGAACACACATTTCCACTGTGCGATGAAGCCCTTCCTGAACACCCAGAAAATGCAGAGCTCGAACCGCTTCCTGAATCCTTAGCGCATCTCTCGCCGGTGGTTTACCGCGCCCGTTCGGTCAGTGAAGGCTGTGCATCGGGCAGGCTGATTACCCTCTCAAACGTCAATCTGACGGCGCTTACTGATTTGCCTGAGTCACAGGGCAAGGATAAAGAACAAAGTCTGCTTTCCGCCGGGCTGGCGCAGCTTGAAAAATCCATTGAATTACAGCTGATGGAAGGCAGCGGCACCCTCACCGCCGTGCTGGAGGCTCATCGCTCTCTGCTGCGTGATAACAGCCTTCGCGATGCGCTGCTGGGCCACGTCATGGAAGGTAAGAGCTGCGCGCAAAGTATTGTGGATACCGCCGCACATTTCAGTGCGCAACTGGCACAATCTTCCAGCGCCTACTTACGTGAGCGCGAACTGGATATTCGTGATGTCAGTTTCCAGTTGCTGCAACACATTTACGGAGAAGCGCGTTTCGCTCCCCAGCAAACCCTCAGCGAAGCCAGCATTTGTCTGGCCGACGAACTGACGCCAAGTCAGTTTCTCGAACTGGATAAAAAACATCTCAAAGGCCTGCTGCTCGGCAGCGGCGGCAGCACGTCTCACACCGTCATTCTGGCGCGGTCGTTCAATATCCCTGCGCTGGTGGGCGTCGATCCGGAGCCTTTGCAGGCGTATCTGGGACAGGAAGTGCAGATCGACGGCGATCTGGGGTTGATCGCCTGTGCGCTGACGGAACCGGTGCAGCGCTACTATCGTCAGGAGCGGGCGGTGCATCAGGCACTGCGCCAGCAGCAGAGCGAGTATCTTGATAAGCCGGGTTACACCGCTGACGGCGTTCGTCTGGAAGTGGCGGCAAATATTGCGCACTCGGTCGAAGCCAGCGCAGCCTTTGGCAACGGTGCCGAAGCCGTCGGGCTGTTCCGTACAGAAATGCTGTATATGGATCGCGCCAGTGCGCCCTCTGAAGATGAGTTGTACAACATATACTGTCAGGCGACGGAAGCGGCTAACGGCAAAACCATTATCGTGCGTACGATGGATATCGGCGGTGATAAGCCGGTTAATTACCTGAACATTCCTGCTGAAAACAACCCCTTCCTTGGCTATCGCGCCGTGCGTATCTATCAGGAGTTTTTACCGCTGTTTCACACGCAACTGCGCTCGATCCTGCGTGCTTCGGCGCACGGATCGTTGAAAATCATGATCCCGATGATCTCATCAATGGAAGAGATTCTGTGGATTAAAGATCGTCTGGCGGAAGCCAAACAGTCGCTGCGCAGCGAGCAAATCCCGTTTGATGAAAAAATTCAGCTGGGGATCATGCTGGAAGTCCCTTCGGTGATGTTCATCATCGATCAGTGCTGCGAAGAGATTGATTTCTTTAGTATCGGCAGTAACGACCTGACGCAATATCTGCTGGCGGTTGACCGCGACAATGCCAAAGTGACCCGCCATTACAACAGTCTGAATCCGGCGTTTCTGCGTGGCCTCGATCATGTGGTGCGTGAAGTCCATCGCCACGGTAAATGGATTGGCCTGTGCGGTGAACTGGGCGCAAAAGGCTCTGTGCTGCCGTTACTGGTCGGCCTGGGGCTGGATGAAATCAGTATGAACGCGCCGTCAGTTCCGGTGACCAAAGCGCGGCTGGCAAAACTCGACAGCCGCGAATGCCGCCTGCTGCTTAACCGCGCCATGCAGTGCCGTACCTCGCTGGAGGTTGAACACCTGCTGGCGCAGTTCCGCATGACGGCGAACGACGCGCCGCTTATCACGACAGAATGTGTGGCGCTGAACAGCGACTGGCGCAGCAAGGAAGAAGTGATCAAAGGCATGGTTGATAACCTGATGCTGGCAGGCCGATGCCGCTACCCGCGCAAGCTTGCCGCAGACGTCTGGGCCCGTGAAGCGGTATTTTCGACAGGACTCGGTTTTGGTTTTGCTATCCCGCACACCAAATCTGAGCACATCGAACAGTCGACCATCAGCGTGGCAAAACTCAAGGCACCGGTGCAGTGGGGCGATGAAGAAGCGCAGTTTGTGATCATGCTGACGCTGAATAAACACGCTGCCGGTGACCAGCACATGCGGATTTTCTCTAAACTGGCGCGCCGGATTATGCATGACAGTTTCCGGGATGCGTTGATGCATTCGACCACGGCCGCGCACATTGAAGCGTTGCTGAAACAAGAGCTTGAACTCTGACAGGAGATGGCATGGAACTCTATCTGGATACCGCGGATATAAGCGCAGTCAAACGTTTATCCCGTATTTTACCGCTGCAGGGCGTCACCACTAACCCGAGCATAATCGCTAAAGCGCGCACCTCCTTGTGGGAGGTCTTACCGGCGCTGCGTGACGCGCTCGGTGGCGAAGGAAAACTGTTCGCTCAGGTACTGGCGAATCAGGCCGACCGAATGGTGGAAGAGGCGGAGTTACTGCATTCCCGCGTGCCGGGGCTGATTGTGAAGGTGCCGGTCACTGCCGAAGGGCTGGCGGCGATAAAAATTCTGCGCACCCGTAAAATCCCGACGCTGGGAACGGCCGTGTATGGCGCAGGGCAGGGGCTGCTTTCCGCTCTCGCCGGTGCAGAATATGTCGCCCCCTATGTCAACCGGCTGGACGCTCAGGGCGGTGATGGCATTGCGATGGTGACGGAGTTGCAGCAATTACTGACGCTTCATGCGCCGCAGGCCAAAGTGCTGGCGGCCAGCTTCAAAACGCCGCGTCAGGCGCTGGCGTGTCTGCTGGCGGGCTGTCAGTCGATCACCCTTCCGGTGGATGTGGCGGAGCAGTTTATCAGCGCACCGGCGGTTCAGGCGGCCGTCGTGGCGTTTGAAGAAGACTGGCAGGGCGCGTTCGGTGTGAAAACGCTAAGCTGAGTTGCTCAGCATCTGAGACAGCATTTCGCGTAAAAAAGCCCGACAGGTCAACCTGCCGGGCTTTTTATCATTTTTAACGGCTGAGAATTCTACTTCACACCGGTCTTATTTCACGCCGTACTGTGCAAAGAAATCCAGCATCCGCTTCCAGCCATCGGCGGCCGCTTCAGCGTTGTAGCTCGGGCGGTAATCGGCGTTAAACGCGTGTCCGGCCTCCGGATAGACAACGATTTCCGCATTGGCATTGGCTGCGCGGATGGCCTGACGCATGGTTTCAATCGTCTCCAGAGGAATGCTGGAGTCTTCCCTGCCATATAACCCCAGAACCGGTGCATCCAGCGCCGCAGCGCGATCTACCGGCTGCATCGGGCTGGTCAGCGTTTTGTCACCGACCAGTTTGCCGTACCACGCCACACCCGCTTTCAGCTGCGGATTATGCGCCGCGTACAACCAGGTAATACGGCCGCCCCAGCAGAAACCGGTAATGCCTAATTTTGTGATATCTCCGCCGTGCTGAGAGGCCCAGTGTGCCGCGTGGTCGAGATCGGAAAGCACTTGCTGATCCGGCACTTTGCTCACCAGTTTGGCAAACAACTCGCTGATTTCAGTGTAATCACGCGGATCGCCCTGACGGAAATAAAGCTCCGGCGCGATAGCCAGATAGCCCTGTTTCGCCAGCCGGCGGCAGACATCCTGAATATGCTCGTGCACACCAAAAATCTCCTGCACCACCAGAACGATAGGCAGCTTACCGGTGAAATGTTCCGGACGGGCGAGATAGGCGGGCAGGTCTTCTCCCTGCGAGGGAATGGTGGTCTGGCCGGCGTGCAGGCCATCGGTATCAGTGTGAAGGGTGGTTTCAGCCACTGGCGTTACGGCCGGTGCAAAGCTGGTCGGAGCCTGTTTCAGGGGGAGGATTTCGTCGTTTTTCATTGGAGTCTCCATACAGAAAATTTGCGCGATGGATTAAAACTATAGCCGGAAAGCCGCAACAGCAAGGCAGATGAGATGTTCTATAGTTAAAAGTTAGTGAGGAAAAATGTCACGGAAGACCTATAGAACGCCTTAAACGTCTAGCTGGAGTCTTGTTCAATGTCGAAATTACCTTCAAAAGTGTCCAAAAAGAGTGAGTCAAAACCGGTAAGCAGCGCCCCCGCCACGGGCATTAAATCCACACAACCCGGTCTGGGTGATCTGGCACCTGCCGACAGTGCTTATCAGCCATCGCCACAACCGACGCCACCGGGCAAAGAGCCCACGGCCTCCGGCAGCGCGAAAAGCCCGCAAAACACCAATGCCAAACTCGATGCGCTGGAGCGGCATCGTAAAAATGGTGAGAAGCAGCCGCTGACCACCAATCAGGGGACGAAAATCTCTGATGATCAAAACTCGCTGAAAGCCGGAAGCCGTGGTCCGACGCTGCTGGAAGATTTTATTCTTCGCGAGAAAATCACGCATTTTGACCACGAGCGTATTCCCGAACGTATCGTTCATGCCCGTGGCGCTGCGGCACATGGCTATTTTCAGCCGTACCGCAGTATGAAATCTGTCACCAAAGCCAGTTTCCTCTCTGATCCGAAAAAACAAACCCCCGTGTTTGTGCGTTTTTCTACCGTGCAGGGATCACGCGGCTCTGCGGATTCTGTCCGCGATATTCGCGGCTGGGCCACCAAGTTTTATACCGATGAAGGCATTTACGATCTGGTCGGCAATAACACGCCGGTATTCTTCATTCAGGATGCCCACAAGTTTCCGGACTTTGTGCATGCGGTGAAACCTGAACCCCACAACGAAATCCCGCAGGGGGCCAGCGCGCACGATTCCTTCTGGGATTACGTCTCGCTGCAACCTGAAACGCTGCATAACGTGTTCTGGGCAATGTCCGATCGGGGGATCCCGCGCAGCTATCGCACGATGGAAGGCTTCGGGATCCACACTTTCCGTTTTGTGAATGCGAAGGGAAAATCCACGTTTGTCCGTTTCCACTGGAAGCCACTGGCAGGTAAAGCGTCGTTGCTGTGGGATGAAGCGCAGAAACTGGCCGGTAAAGATGCGGATTTCCATCGCCGTGACTTATGGGAAGCCATTGAAGCCGGTGATTATCCTGAGTATGAGTTGGGTGTTCAGCTGATCCCGGAAGAAGACGAATTCAAATATGATTTTGATTTGCTCGACCCGACCAAACTGATCCCGGAAAAACTGGTGCCGGTGCAGCTTATTGGCAAGATGGTGCTAAACCGTAACCCGGACAACTACTTTGCCGAAACCGAGCAGGTCGCCTTCCACCCCGGCCACGTCGTACCGGGCATTGATTTCACTAATGATCCGTTGTTGCAGGGGCGGCTTTTTTCGTATACCGATACGCAAATCAGCCGTCTGGGCGGGCCAAATTTCCACGAAATTCCGATTAACCGGCCAACCTGTCCGTACCACAATTTCCAGCGTGACGGCATGCACCGCCAGGATGTTGATACCAATCCGGCGAACTATGAGCCGAATTCCATTAACAATAACTGGCCGAGAGAAACCCCTCCGGCAGCATCGGGCGGCGGGTTTGAAAGCTATCCTGAACGCATTGATGCGGAAAAAGTCCGCCAGCGCAGTGAATCGTTTGCCGAGTTTTATGCGCAGCCGCGCCTGTTCTGGCTAAGTCAGACGCCGGTGGAGCAGGAGCATATCGCAGGCGCTTTCTCGTTTGAGTTATCCAAAGTTGTGCGGCCTTACATCCGCGAACGTGTTGTTGATTTACTGGCCCGCGTCGATCAGTCTCTGGCCCAACAAGTGGCGAAAAATGTCGGCATTACGCTTTCGCCGGACACGCTGAAAATCAAACCGCCAAAACCGGTAAATGGTCTGGAAAGCGATCCTTCTCTCAGCCTGTATGCCAGTGGCAAAGGCGTGATCAAAGGGCGCCAGGTTGCGCTGTTATTAGGTGACGGTGTCAATGCAGCGGATGTGCTGGAAACCTTGCAGGCGCTTCAGGCCGTTGGCGTTCACCCTAAACTGCTGGCCAGCCATTTAGGCACGGTCACGGCCGATGATGGTTCGACATTGCCGATTGATGCCACGTTTGCCGGTTCGCCGTCGATCACGGTTGACGCAGTGATTGTGCCGCACGGGCATATCGACGCATTGCTGATGAGTGGGGATGCGCGGCATTACGTCCTTGAAGCCTATAAGCATCTGAAAGTTATTGGCCTGAGCGGTGATGCGCGACGCTTCAAATCATTGCTGGGGCTTAAAGATGATGTGGCGGAAGAGGGGATCATTGAAGGCGAAAAAGCGGAAGGTGCCTTGCTGAAAGCCTTTGTGAAAAACTTAGCGAAACACCGGATCTGGTCACGCAGCGCTGCGGCAGATTCTGTTCCTGCCTGACAGGTTAACCCGCACCCGGCAGGCAGAGCCTTGTTATAAGGCAATGCCTGCTTTTTTATGCCTGCCACGAAAACAGACCGTTTAAAAATTCGTCTTTTGCGCTGTTATTTGTGACTGTCATCACAAATTAAATGTATGCGTTATTCTTGTTGTTACATCATAGTGACGGCCATCACGAAATAACGTCACAATGTTCAGTACAGTTGCCGGGTGTTCCTCCTGCCAATTTATGACCTTACACACAGAGGAGTTTGTTATGTCTCAGCCTGAAGTTTTCCATCTTGGCCTGGCCAAAAAAGATTTAAACGGCGCGACGCTGGCGATTGTACCCGGCGACCCTGAGCGCGTTGAGAAGATTGCCAAACTGATGGAGAACCCGGTTCGCCTGGCTTCCCACCGCGAATTTACCTCATGGCGCGCTGAGCTTGACGGCAAATCTGTGATTGTCTGCTCAACCGGTATCGGGGGTCCTTCCACCTCTATCGCGGTTGAGGAACTGGCACAGCTCGGCATCCGTACCTTCCTGCGCGTCGGTACTACCGGTGCCATCCAGCCACACATCAGTGTGGGCGATGTGCTGGTCACCACCGCCGCCGTTCGCCTTGATGGCGCGAGCCTGCACTTTGCACCGATGGAATTCCCGGCAGTGGCCGATTTCGCCTGTACCACTGCGCTGGTTGCTGCGGCTGAATCCGTGGGTGCACAAACTCACATCGGCGTGACCGCGTCTTCTGACACCTTCTACCCGGGCCAGGAGCGTTATGATACTTACTCTGGCCGCGTGGTTCGTCGCTTTAAAGAATCGATGAAAGAGTGGCAGGAAATGGGCGTCATGAACTATGAAATGGAATCTGCCACCCTGCTGACCATGTGTGCAAGCCAGGGCCTGCGTGCAGGTATGGTTGCCGGTGTCATTGTGAACCGTACGCAGCAGGAAATTCCTGATGCAGAAACCATGAAAAAGACAGAAAGCCACGCGGTTAAGATCGTGGTAGAAGCCGCCCGCCGCCTGGTCTGATTTTACCGTTCTCAAACAAGATATCACCCTGATGGGCTGCCTCTGGCGGCCCATTTTTTTGCCCATTGCCGGTGATCTGTTAAGGTCATGTTAATAGTGAATCTGGAATACTGTCTTTCATTCCGTCTCCGCTTTCATGAAAAAAGGAACTGCATTTTTGACTGTTAACGACATTCTTGATTACACCACCACTTTCATCCGCGCTCATCAGGTATGGGCTGCGCCGATTGTTTTCTTTCTGGCGTTCGGTGAGTCGCTCGCTTTCCTGTCATTGCTGCTTCCGGCAACCTTCATTTTGCTCGGGCTCGGCGCACTGATTGGCGAAACCGGCATTCCTTTCTGGCCCATTTGGGCGGCAGCGGCAGCCGGGGCGTTCTTCGGCGACTGGCTCTCCTACTGGGTCGGTTCCCATTACCAGGATCGCGTTGGTAATTTCTGGCCATTCTCCCGCCATCCGCAAATGTTAGTTCGCGGCCATGCCTTTTTTGATAAATGGGGCATGCCGGGTGCATTCATCGGCCGTTTCTTTGGCCCGCTTCGCGCCGTGGTTCCACTGGTCGCCGGAATTTGCGGTATGCCACAAAAGTATTTCCAGATTGCCAACGTCAGCTCGGCGTTGATCTGGGCCTTCGGCATTCTTGCGCCGGGTGCGTTTGGTATCCAATGGCTGAGCCGCTGGTTGTAAATCCTGCGCTCTGCCTTTGGCCGTCGCAAGGGGGGAAATGCAGAGAAATTCCATTCTGGAAGGCATCCCGCAAAGGCGCGATGCAACAGAAAATAGACTGGACATCCATACAGCCTGCTATTACCGTGACCGCAGATGATTTGAAGAGGGAAAACGTGTGGATATCAGCATTCTGACTGCCCTGGGCGCGGGGTTAATCGGCTTAGTTGTGGGCTGGCTGGTGGCCAGTTTACGTCAGCAACAACAGCAAACTGAGTTCGAGACTCAGCGCCGTCTTCTGGAGCAATCGCTGGAACAGGTGAGAGCAGAAAACGAAACGGTCAAAAGTGACCGGCAGTTCTCATTGCAGCAAATCCGGGAAGCAGAACTGGAACTGCGCAAGCTTCACAGCCTGCAGGCGGCCAGTCAGGAAAAATTGCAGTTGCTGGCGCACTGGCAAAACGAGTGCGAACAATTGAATCAGGAGCTGCGCGCGCAGCGTGAAATCAACAGCGCGCAGGAAGCCGAGTTGCGTGAGGTTTCCACCCGTCTGGATGAAACCCGCATGGCCGCCGAAGATAAACAGCGCCTGCTGATCAACAGCGAGCAGCGTCTGAGCAGCCAGTTCGAAAATCTCGCGAACCGCATCTTCGAGCAGAACGGCCGCCGCGCTGATGAACAGAACAAACAGAGCCTCGATAAACTTTTGCTGCCGTTGCGCGAGCAACTGGATGGTTTCCGCCGTCAGGTGCAGGACAGCTTTGGTCAGGAAGCGCGGGAACGGCATACGCTGGCGCACGAAATCCGCAATCTGCAGCAGCTGAATGTTGAGATGGCGCGTGAAGCCGTCAATCTGACCAAAGCGCTGAAAGGCGATAACAAAACCCAGGGCAACTGGGGCGAAGTGGTTCTCAGCCGTGTGCTTGAAGCCTCCGGGTTGCGTGAGGGGCATGAGTATCAGACGCAGGTCAGCGTGCAGGTTGACAGTAACAGCCGGATGCAGCCTGACGTTGTTGTGCGTTTGCCGCAGAACAAAGACGTCGTGATTGACGCCAAAATGACGCTGGTGGCTTATGAGCGTTACTTCAACAGTGAAGATGATGGCGAACGGGAAGTGGCGCTCAACGAGCATATCGCGTCGGTTCGCGGGCATATCCGTTTGCTGGGGCGCAAAGATTATCAGCAGCTTCCCGGCTTGCGCAGCCTCGATTATGTCCTGATGTTTATCCCCGTCGAGCCTGCGTTTCTGCTGGCCATCGACCGGGAGCCCGAATTGATCAGCGAAGCACTCCGGCACAACATTATGCTTGTCAGCCCGACGACGCTGCTGGTGGCATTACGTACCATCAGCAATTTGTGGCGCTACGAGCATCAAAGCCAGAACGCAAAACGTATCGCCGATCGCGCGGCGCGCCTGTATGACAAACTGCGCCTTTTCGTCGACGATATGGAATCGATGGGGCAAAGTCTGGACAAAGCGCAGGGCAGTTATCGCTCTGCGATGAATAAACTCTCGCAAGGGCGTGGTAATCTCATCGGGCAGGTGGAAAGTTTTCGCGCGCTGGGCGTTGAAGTTAAACGGCCTATTAGCCCCTCTCTGGCTGAGATAGCCAGAGCGGAAAACGAGCCTGAGGATACCGCATCTCTGCCCGAGACTTCTGATGCGCAAGAAGAACAGACGTTGAACCCGCATGAGTGATCATGCTTAGCCACCGGGCACTCGTTTTGACCGATTTTATGATTCAAATGATGAATCTTTGCAATATGTTGAATCAGCATCGGTGATGGGGCTTTCTAACGGGTTCTGATACACTTCTCCCCAAGAGTTCGACTGAAAAAGCAGGCAAATAAAATGGAAAAGCAGACGCAGGAAACTACGCATTTCGGTTTTCGCACGGTAGCTAAAGATGACAAGCAGGGAATGGTGGCAGATGTCTTCCATTCCGTTGCGGCAAAATATGACCTGATGAATGACCTGATGTCTTTCGGTATTCATCGTATCTGGAAACGCTTCACCATTGATTGCAGCGGTGTCCGCCGTGGTCAGCGCGTACTGGATCTGGCAGGCGGTACCGGTGATCTGACCGCGAAGTTCTCCCGGCTGGTCGGCGAGACGGGCGAAGTTGTTCTGGCAGATATCAATGATTCCATGCTGAAAATGGGACGCGAAAAACTGCGTAACCTCGGCATTGTGGGTAACGTCAGCTACGTTCAGGCTAACGCCGAAGCGCTGCCTTTCCCTGATAATTACTTCGATTGCATCACCATTTCTTTCGGTTTGCGTAACGTGACCGAAAAAGAGAAAGCGTTGCGTTCGATGTTCCGCGTGCTTAAGCCGGGTGGCCGTTTACTGGTGCTGGAATTCTCCAAACCTCAGCTGAAACCGCTGAGCAAAGCCTATGACACCTATTCCTTCCACATTTTGCCGCGCATTGGCGAACTGGTTGCACAAGATGCCGAAAGCTATCGTTATCTCGCTGAATCTATCCGCATGCACCCCGATCAGGAAACGCTGAAGGGCATGATGGGCGACGCCGGTTTTGAGAATGTGATTTATCACAATCTCACCGGGGGTATTGTGGCGCTGCACCGGGGTTTCAAATTCTGATATGAGTATGCCGATGTTGTTAACGCCGCTACTGACTGCCGCTATCGAGACGCCGCTTAATTACCTGCTTTTCAGAGATCGCAGCATGAAGGCGGCGCGGACGCGTCTGGCAGGTAAAGTTCTGCGTGTTGAATTGCAGGAACTGAGTACCCCGCTGACGTTTGTCTTCAGTGAGCAAAAAATTGATGTCCTCGGGCAATGGGATGGCGTGGCAGATTGCACCGTCACCTCAACACTCTCCGTGTTGCATAAGCTGCGCGATCGCCAGCAGTTATCGCCACTCATGCGCAGCGGTGAGCTGGTGGTCGAAGGCGATATTTCTGTGGTGCAGCAACTGGTTGCGTTGCTGGATATGGCCGAGTGGGAACCAGCGGAATTCCTGGCACCTTATATCGGTGATATTGCTGCTCAGGGAGTGAGCCAGGCGGTGCAGGGCAGTTTCCGTTTCCTGCAAAAAGGGCTTAAACATCAGCAAAACTACGTCGCGCAGACGCTGACTGAAGAGTGGAAAATGGCTCCCGGTCCGCTGGAAGTGGTGTGGTTTAGTGATGAAGTCTCCGCATTGGCAGGCGAGCTGGATACACTGGAGAAACGTATCGAAAAACTGGAGGGCAAACCGTGACGCCAAGGGAAATGCGACGTTTATACTTGATTATCCGCATGTTTCTCATCTACGGCCTTGACGAACTCATCCCTAAAATCCGTTTGACGTTGCCGCTGCGCATGGGCCGTTATCTGTTTTTCTGGTTACCAAATCGTCATAAAGAAAAGCCGCTGGGTGAGCGTATGCGTCTTGCGCTGGAAGAATTAGGTCCGGTTTGGATCAAGTTCGGCCAGATGATGTCTACACGTCGCGATCTTTTCCCGCCTCATATTGCCGACCAGCTTGCTCTGCTTCAGGATCACGTTCCTCCTTTTGATGGCGCGCTGGCACGTAAGCAAATTGATACCGCGTTGGGCGGCCCGCTGGAAAACTGGTTCGATGAATTTGATCAGACGCCGCTGGCTTCCGCCTCGATTGCTCAGGTGCATACCGCGGTGCTCAAAGAGAATGGCAAACCTGTCGTTCTGAAGGTGATCCGCCCGGATATTTTACCGACCATCAAAGCAGATATCCGTCTGATGTCGCGCCTTGCCGGTTGGGTGCCGCTTCTGCTGCCGGATGGTCGCCGTTTGCGTCCGCGTGAAGTGGTTCGCGAATATGAAAAAACGTTGCTTGATGAGCTGAACCTGCTGCGTGAAGCGGCCAATGCCATTCAGCTGCGTCGTAATTTTGAAGGCAGCCCGATGCTGTATGTGCCGGAAGTGTATCCGGACTACTGCAGCGAGCGTCTGATGGTGATGGAACGCATCTACGGAATTCCTGTTTCGGATGTTGAGGCGCTGAAAAAACAGGGCACCAACATGAAATTACTGGCGGAGCGTGGTGTTCAGGTCTTCTTTACCCAGGTTTTTCGCGACAGTTTCTTCCATGCTGACATGCATCCCGGTAACATTTTCGTCAGCTACGAAACGCCTGAAGATCCTTGCTACATAGGTATCGATTGCGGCATAGTTGGTTCGTTGAACAAAGAAGATAAGCGCTATCTGGCTGAAAATTTCATCGCTTTCTTCAATCGCGATTATCGCAAAGTGGCTGAACTGCATGTTGATTCCGGTTGGGTTCCGCGCGATACCAATGTTGAAGACTTTGAATTTGCTATCCGGACAGTATGCGAGCCGATTTTTGAAAAGCCGCTTGCAGAGATTTCCTTCGGTAACGTGTTGTTAAATCTGTTTAATACCGCGCGCCGCTTTAATATGGAAGTCCAGCCTCAACTGGTGTTGCTGCAAAAAACACTGTTGTATGTAGAAGGTCTGGGGCGTCAGCTTTATCCGCAGCTGGATTTGTGGACAACGGCGAAACCTTTCCTGGAAAGCTGGGTACGTGATCAGGTAGGTCTGCCGGCAATGATCCGCGCACTGAAAGAGCGCGCGCCATTCTGGGTTGAGAAACTGCCTGAATTACCCGATCTGGTTTATCAGAGCCTGCAACAGCACAAGCTGTTGCAGTACAACATCGAAAAGCTTTCCTCCCAAATGCACAACCAGAACTCCCGTCAGGGTCAGTCTCGTTATCTTTTGGGGATAGGGGCGACGTTGTTATTAAGCGGCACCCTTTTGCTGTTAGGCAACGTCGAGATTTATCCGGCTTGCCTGATGACCGCGGGCGCGGTTTCCTGGCTGATTGGCTGGCGACGCGCCAGCTAAAACATGTTTTAAAATTGAATGCCGTTTGCGGACGGCAATGAATGTCGTTCCTTCCTATTTGAGGTGAAAATAATGGGTGGTATTAGTATTACTAAGATCCTGATTCTCGTTGTGATTGTGGTACTGCTGTTCGGTACTAAGAAACTGCGTGGTCTGGGTGCTGATCTGGGGGCTTCCATCAAAGGCTTCAAAAAAGCCATGAGTGAAGATGATAGCCAGTCAAAAGCAAATAAAGACGCTGACATTACGCCAACTGATGCTGATTTCGCTGCCAGGTCTATCGAGGGCAAGCCGGACGCTAAAGCAGAAGACACCAAGAGCCAAAACAAAGAGCAGGTATAAACCGTGTTCGATATTGGATTTAGTGAACTGCTGCTGGTATTGGTGATTGGCCTGGTTGTTCTCGGGCCGGAGCGTTTACCTGTAGCAGTCAGAACAGTAGCAGGCTGGATCCGCACGCTTCGGGCGATGGCCGCGTCAGTACAAAGCGAGCTGTCGCAGGAGCTGAAACTTCAGGAATTGCAGGATAGCCTGAAGAAAGCCGAAGAGGCGGGTCTGAAGAATCTCACGCCGGAAATCAAAGCCTCCATGGATGAGCTGAAAGAAGCGGCTGAATCCATGAAGCAATCTATCAATTCAGGGCTCAATCCTGCCGATAAAGCGATGGAAGAAGCGAAAGCGGAAGGCAACACTATCCACAATCCTGTGATCGATGATGCCGAAGCCCACCATGATGCCGGTATTTCGCCGGCCACGGCTGACAACGTGGCCTCAGCACCGGCTGCTGCGCCACTGAGTGCGGTGGATGCGGCTCTGGCTTCAAATAAGACGGCCCATGCTGCGGCAGCACAGGCTGAAGTGCAGGCAGCGGCGGCACAATCGCCTGTCGCTGACTCTTCCGTTGCCTCTGCGCCCGTGACCAAACCGGTTGCCGTTGACGCACCGGTGGCTGAACCTTCTGCGCCGGAAACACCGGTTTCACTCACTAAACCGACAGGCGAGCGCTAAACATGGCTGTTGAAGATACTCAACCGCTTATCAGCCATCTGATTGAGCTGCGTAAGCGTCTACTGAACGCCATTGTCTGTATTTTAGTGGTGTTTTTATGTCTGGTTTATTTTGCCAATGACATCTATCAGCTGGTGGCTTCACCGTTGATTGAGCAAATGCCTTTGGGTGCGAGCATGATTGCTACTGACGTAGCATCACCGTTCTTTACGCCAATCAAGCTGACCATGATTGTCTCGGTATTTGTTTCCGCGCCGTTCATTTTGTATCAGGTGTGGGCATTCGTTGCTCCCGCGCTGTACAAGCATGAACGCCGTCTGATGATGCCGTTATTGTTCTCCAGTTCTGCATTATTTTACCTCGGTGTGGCTTTTGCTTACTTCGTGGTGTTTCCGCTGGCGTTTGCTTTTTTTGCGAAAACCGCACCGGCTGGCGTGCAGATTGCGACTGACATCAACAACTATCTCGATTTCGTGATGGCGTTGTTCATGGCGTTTGGCGTCTCATTTGAAGTGCCGATTGCCATCGTTTTACTGTGCTGGAGTGGTGTGACGACACCGGAAGACCTGAAAAAGAAACGTCCGTATGTGCTGGTCGGGGCGTTTGTGGTCGGGATGTTGTTAACGCCGCCGGATGTCTTCTCTCAGACGCTGCTGGCTATTCCGATGTATCTGCTGTTTGAAATCGGCGTGTTCTTTGCCCGTTTCTACGTAGGCGGACGTCGTCGCGCTGATGTCGATAAAGAGAACGATCCGGATCAGGCTGAGTAAGTCTCTTTGATTATTTCGATATAAAACAGAAACCGCCCAGCAGGGCGGTTTCTGTTTCAGGACAATGTATGTTTGAAATTGGCATAAACCTCACCAGTAATCAGTTTGATAAAGATCGCCCGCAGGTGGTGGAAAGAGCGCGAGCCGCCGGTCTGAGCGGTATGTTGATCACAGGTACGTCTGCGCAGGAAAGTGGTGAGGCGCAGAAAATGGCGGCTGAATACCCTGATTTCTGCTGGTCTACGGCGGGTGTGCATCCACATCAGGCCAGTGAATGGAATGCGCAGGTGGAAGCTGACATCCGTGAGCTGGCCGGATTAGCGAATGTTGTGGCAGTCGGTGAATGCGGACTGGATTTCAATCGCAATTTTTCGCCTGCCTTGCAGCAGGAATCGGCGTTTACCGCACAGCTTGCGCTGGCATCCGAGTTGCAGTTACCGGTGTTTTTACATTGTCGCGATGCCGGGGAACGTTTCGCTGCATTACTCAAGCCCTGGCTTGCGGATTTACCGGGCGGTGTCGTTCACTGCTTTACCGGTACGCGGCATGAACTTGAACTGTATTTGTCTCTCGGCCTGTCGATAGGAATTACGGGGTGGGTCTGCGATGAGCGGCGCGGGCTGGAGTTGCGTGAAATGCTGCCGCTGATCCCGGCTGAACGCTTAATGCTGGAAACCGATGCGCCCTATTTATTGCCAAGAGATATGGAAAACAAACCGAAGAACCGACGCAATGAACCGGCGTTTTTACCGCACATTGTTCATCAGGTCGCGCAGTGGCGCGGGGAAGACCCGCAGTGGCTGGCGGATATCACCGATGATAACGCGCGCAAAATGTTTGCCCTGCCAGCGCGCTGAATGTTTCACATAAAAAAGCACCGTTTAACGGTGCTTTTTTGCAGGGCACAGACAGAGAAAATGCGCTCAGAGTTTCTGGAAATGCGTATTGTCTATGCTCTGGCGGACAGGCTGATTAATCAGATTCAGCATCAGCAGCGAACGGGCTTCGCCGTCTGGCTCGGTATAAATGGCCTCGATGCCCTCGAAAATCCCTTCAGTGATCAAAACGATATCGCCTTCATACGGCGTTTCAGGATCGCGAATGTCAATCGTCGGCGGTTCCATCAGTTGTTTGATTACCTGAGGTTGCACGGTCGCCAGTTTTGGCCCGAAGCGGATGAAATGGCTGACACCACGCGTTGCGCTGATCGTCGTCGTGTGGATCCGTTCAGGGTCAAACTCGATGAACATGTAGTTCGGGAACATGGGTTCGCTGACAGGCGTGCGGCGTCCGCGCACCATCTTTTCCAGGGTGATCATGGGCGTCAGGCAGTTTACTTGCTGGCGCTCAAGATGTTCTTTGGCGCGGAGCAACTGGCCGCGTTTGCAATAGAGTAAGTACCAGGATTCCATAGTTTCCCACATTAAAACGTTGATTCCGGCAGCATAACAAAAGCTGCCCCTGAGATACAGGCAGTGAGATTCTGTGCAGACGCTTGCTGATTGTCGGTCTGTTATCTTTTATTATCGAAGAAAAGTGCACACTTATCCCTTTATCTTCCTCTTATTACAGTCAGGAGAAGCGTCATGGAGCTGTTCTTACTGAGCAACGGTAAGCTTTCCGGTGAATCTGAATTACTGGGCTATGCAAAAGATCGTATCCAGGCGGTGCTGAAATCCCGCGGGATCACCTCCGCCGTGCTGATCCCCTACGCACTGATCCGCAGCGATTATGATGAGCGCGCCGGTGCGCTGGCCGATGTGCTGGGCATTGAAGTCACCAGCATTCATCACGCAGATAATCCGGCGCACGCCATTGCCAGTGCGCAATGTATTTTGGTCAGCGGCGGTAATACCTGGATGCTCAACCAGATGCTGCATGAGAAGGGGCTGATCGTCCCTGTTCAGCGTGCTGTGCGTGAACGCAATGTGCCGTATATCGGCTGGAGCGCGGGGTGTAACGTGGCAACGCCAAGTATTCGTACCACTAATGATATGCCAGTCCGCAATTCTGTGGTGCTGCCCTCTCTTGGCCTGTTCCCGGTACAAATCAATCCGCATTACATCGATGCACACCTGAGTGGCCATATGGGTGAAACCCGTGACGAGCGCATTGCTGAATTTTGCGCGGTGAATCCGTCTGAGGCGGTCATTGCGCTGCGTGAAGGCAGTTTGTTGCAGGTATCCGGCAATGAGCTGAGCTATTTCAGCGCCAGAAATCAGGGCTTCAAGGTGTTCCGGCATGGTCATGAGATTCAGGAATATCATGACACCCAGGCGTTGAGCGCGTGGGTACCCTTTACCTGTTTGTGATCGGATCATTGGCAGACGATTTGCGCACCGTCAGACCAACAGCGTTGGTTTCTGGCGGTTACACTGGTTTTTCATTATCGGCGTTTACCTGCTGATAACAAAAAGGCAGCAACAACCCCGGAGAGGCTCTATAATGCTCTCCTTCAACCCGGCGACTCAGAATCAGCATGAAATACCGTGATTTACGTGACTTCCTCTCGTTACTCGAAAAGAGAGGCCAACTGAAACGCATTACTCAGTCTGTCGATCCCTACCTGGAAATGACCGAAATTGCTGACCGTACCCTGCGTGCGGGCGGCCCGGCGTTGTTGTTTGAAAATCCAAAAGGGTACGACATGCCGGTGCTGTGTAATTTATTCGGCACACCTGAGCGTGTGGCGATGGGCATGGGCAAAGAGGACGTCAGTGCGTTACGTGAAGTCGGTGAGTTGCTGGCGTTTCTGAAAGAGCCTGAGCCGCCACGCGGTTTGCGCGATTTATACGATAAGGCGCCGAAGTTTAAGCAGGTGCTGAACATGCCGACAAAAGTGCTGCATTCCGCACCTTGTCAGCAGGAAATTTGGGAAGGCGACGAGGTGGATATCACCCGCATTCCGGTGATGCAGTGCTGGCCGGAAGATGCCGCGCCGTTGATCACCTGGGGCCTGACTGTCACCCGTGGGCCGGAAAAACCCCGTCAGAATCTGGGCATTTATCGCCAGCAGGTTCTCGGGAAAAACAAAGTCATCATGCGCTGGTTATCCCATCGCGGCGGTGCGCTTGATTTCCAGGAGTGGTGCCAGAAGAATCCCGGCCAGCGTTTCCCGGTTTCTGTGGCGTTGGGTGCAGATCCCGCCACCATTCTGGGCGCAGTGACGCCGGTGCCGGATTCGTTGTCTGAATATGCGTTCGCCGGTTTGCTGCGCGGTAATAAAACCGAAGTGGTGAAGTGTATTTCCAACGATCTCGAAGTCCCTGCCAGTGCGGAAATCGTGCTCGAAGGGTATATCGAGCCGGGCGAGATGGCGCCGGAAGGCCCGTATGGCGACCATACCGGCTACTATAATGAAGTAGACAGCTTCCCGGTCTTCACGATCACGCATATGACGCAGCGTAAAGATCCCATCTATCATTCGACCTATACCGGCCGTCCGCCGGATGAGCCTGCGGTGCTGGGCGTGGCGCTGAATGAAGTCTTTGTGCCGATTCTGAAGAAACAATTCCCGGAAATTGTTGATTTTTATCTGCCGCCGGAGGGTTGCTCCTACCGTATGGCTGTCGTTACCATGAAGAAACAGTACCCTGGTCATGCAAAGCGCGTGATGATGGGTGTCTGGTCATTCCTGCGTCAGTTCATGTACACCAAGTTTGTGATTGTGTGCGATGACGATGTGAATGCCCGTGACTGGAACGACGTGATTTGGGCGATTACCACCAGAATGGATCCCGCACGGGATACGGTTTTGGTCGAAAATACGCCGATCGATTATCTCGATTTTGCCTCGCCTGTATCGGGCCTCGGTTCGAAAATGGGGATGGATGCGACCAACAAATGGCCGGGTGAAACACAGCGTGAGTGGGGGCGTCCGATAGTGAAGGATCCTGCCGTCACCGCCCGTATCGATGCCATCTGGGATGAGCTCGCTATTTTTAATGATAAAGACGATGCGAAAAAATAATCGACTCTTTGTCCCACGCTTTGCTTTGATGACCCACAGAGGGAACGCATGACAACTTTGAGCTGTAAAGTGACCTCCGTTGAGGCGATTACCGATACGGTGTATCGGGTCCGGTTGTTGCCGGAAGCGCCTTTTTCTTTCCGCGCGGGTCAGTATCTGATGGTCGTGATGGACGAGCGCGATAAGCGTCCGTTCTCTCTGGCCTCCACGCCTGCTGAACACAACGTGATTGAGTTGCACATCGGCGCCTCCGAACTGAATCTGTACGCGATGGCGGTGATGGATCGCATTCTGAAAGAACAGGCGATTACCGTGGATATTCCTCACGGCGATGCCTGGTTGCGCGAAGAAGGCCAGCGTCCGCTGGTGCTGATTGCGGGCGGCACCGGTTTTTCTTATGTGCGTTCCATTTTGATCACCGCGCTTGAGCAACAGCCTCATCGCGATATCTCCATTTACTGGGGCGGGCGCGAGCTGAAGCATCTGTACGATTTGGGCGAGCTGGAAGCACTGAGCATTCATCACCCGAATCTGAAAGTGATCCCGGTGGTGGAACAGCCTGAAGACGGCTGGCAGGGCAGAAGCGGTACCGTTCTGAGCGCGGTGTTGCAGGATTTCACCTCGCTGGCGGAGCACGATATTTATATCGCAGGCCGTTTTGAGATGGCAAAAATCGCCCGCGAGCGCTTTGTTGCAGAGCGCGGCGCGCTGGAAGATCGACTGTTTGGTGATGCGTTCTCTTTCATTTGATGTGACGCTACCGTCGTGAAAAAGCCCGCCCCTGACAGGCGGGAAAACGGCAACTAAAACGGGCAGATAAGATTCATAAAAGCGGACAATCTGTCCGCTTTTTGTTTATGCAGAAAAGAGTAAAACTCAGACGCGTTCGAAAACGGTCGCGATGCCCTGACCTAAACCGATACACATGGTCGCAACGCCAAACTGCACGTCGCGGCGTTCCATCAGGTTCAGCAGCGTCGTTGAGATACGTGAACCGGAGCAGCCAAGCGGATGACCGAGTGCAATCGCGCCGCCGTTCAGGTTGACGCGCTCTTCCATGGTTTCCAGCAGCCCCAAATCTTTCACGCAGGGTAAGGCTTGTGCCGCGAAGGCTTCGTTCAGTTCGAACAGGCCGATATCCTGCACGCTCAGTCCGGCGCGTTTCAGAGCCAGGCGCGTCGCCGGGACCGGGCCGTAACCCATAATCGACGGATCGCAGCCGACCACCGCCATCGCACGAATTCGCGCACGGGCTTTCAGGCCCAGAGATTTGGCATGTGCTTCACTCATCAGCAGCATCGCCGATGCGCCGTCGGAGAGGGCAGATGACGTGCCCGCAGTGACGGTGCCGTTGACCGGGTCAAACGCCGGACGCAGCGCCGCCAGCGTAGCGACGGTAGTTTCCGGGCGGATCACCTCGTCAAAATCATAACGGGTCAGCACGCCTTCTGCGTTATGGCCTTCGGTCGGGACGATTTCATTGGCAAAGTGTCCGGCGAGCGTGGCCGCGTGGGCGCGATGATGCGAACGTGCTGCAAACTCATCCTGCATTTCACGGCTGATCTGGTGCATTTTCGCCAGCATTTCAGCGGTCAGCCCCATCATTCCCGCCGCTTTCGCCACGGTTTTGCTCAGACCCGGATGGAAATCCACGCCGTGATTCATCGGCACGTGGCCCATATGTTCCACACCGCCAATCAGGCTGACCTGTGCGTCGCCGACCATAATGGCGCGGGCGGCGTCGTGCAGTGCCTGCATGGAAGAACCGCACAGACGGTTAACCGTGGTCGCCGGGACACTGTGTGGAATTTCCGCCAGCAGCGCCGCATTGCGGGCAATGTTGAAGCCCTGTTCCAGCGTCTGCTGCACGCAGCCCCAGTAAATATCATCAATATCTTTGGCGTTCAGCGCCGGATTTCGGGCCAGCACCGCGCGCATCAGATGCGCGGAGAGATCTTCAGCCCTGACGTGGCGAAATGCGCCGCCCTTTGAACGGCCCATCGGCGTGCGGACTGCGTCAACAATGACTACGTTTTCCATGATTTCGGTCCTTATGCCTGATTGCAGGTGCTGATGTTTTCCAGCGCAGCCGCAACCGGGTAGTAACTTTCATTGGTTTGCGCTTTGGCGCGAAGCCCGTCCGGTGCCTGATACATTGGCCCCAGGTGCGCGTAATGTTCGGTCATTTTCAGATACTCAGCCGTGCCAAGCGTGTCCAGATAACGGAACGGGCCGCCGTGGAACGGAGGGAAACCGATGCCGTATACCAGCGCCATGTCGGCTTCGGCCGGGCTGGCAATAATGCCTTCTTCGAAGCAGCGCACCACTTCGTTAATCATCGGGATCATCATGCGGGCAATGATGTCCTGTGGTGAGAATTCTGCATGTGCCGGTTTCAGATTATCGGCCAGCAGGCTGACAGCCTGTTCGTCGACGTCTTTACGCGGCTTGCCTTTGCTGTCTTCACTGTAGCGGTAGAAGCCCAGCTGATTTTTCTGGCCGAAACGGCGGTTATCGAACAGCACGTCGATGGCGTCACGGTAGTTTCGCGCCATACGCTGCGGAAATCCGGCGGCCATAACGGCCTGCGCGTGATGCGCGGTGTCGATGCCCACGACGTCCAGCAGATATGCCGGGCCCATCGGCCAGCCGAACTGTTTTTCCATCACTTTGTCGATCTGGCGGAAATCGGCCCCGTCACGCAGCAGTAAACTGAAACCGGAGAAATACGGGAACAGCACGCGGTTAACGAAGAAGCCCGGGCAGTCGTTCACCACGATCGGCGTTTTACCCATTGCCAGCGCGTAAGAGACAATGCGTGAAAGGGTTTTGTCTGAGGTTTTCGCGCCACGCACGATTTCAACCAGCGGCATACGATGCACCGGATTGAAGAAGTGCATGCCGCAGAAGTTTTCCGGGCGTTTCAGTGAAGAAGCCAGCTGGTCGATCGGAATGGTTGACGTGTTGGAAGCCAGCACGGTATCGGCGTCGAGCAGCGATTCCGCTTCCGCCAGCACCGCAGCTTTCACTTTCGGGTTCTCCACGACGGCTTCGACCACGACGCTGGCGCGTTCGATTCCGCTGTAATCCAGCGTCGGATGAATGGTCGACAGCACGTTGGCCATTTTCAGACCGTCGAGTTTGCCGCGCTCCAGCTGTTTGTTCAGCAACTTGGCCGCTTCGTTCATGCCGAGCGTCAGGGACTGGTCGCTGATGTCTTTCATCACAACCGGTACGCCTTTCAGGGCAGACTGATACGCAATCCCGCCACCCATAATGCCCGCTCCCAGCACCGCAGCCTGCTTTGGTTTTTCGCTGCCGTGCGCCAGTTTTTTGGCTTTCGCTTTGACGAACTGATCGTTGAGGAAAATGCTGACCAGCGCGCGGGCTTCTTTAGATTGCGCGAGGGGAACAAAACTGGCTGTTTCCAGTTTCAGCGCATCGTCACGGCCCAGACGTGCGGCGGCTTCAATGGTTTTCACCGCGGTCATCGGCGCAGGGTAATGTTTCCCCGCGTTCTGCATGACCATGCTTTTGGCGACGCTGAAACTCATCGTCGCTTCAATCTGGCTGAGTTTCAGCGGCAGACGTTTGGGTTCGCGACGGCTTTGCCATTCCAGTTTGCCGGCCACGGCATTTTTCAGCATGGTGATCCCGGCGTTGCGCAGTGTGTCGGCGTCGACCACCGCATCCACCAGCCCGATTTTCAGGGCTTCTTTCCCGCTGATATTTTTTCCGGCGGCGATAATTTCCAGTGCGCTGTCAGTGCCAATCAGGCGCGGCAGACGCACGGAACCGCCAAAACCCGGCATGATCCCTAAGCTGGTTTCCGGCAGGCCAATGCGCGCATCCGCAGTACTGATACGAAAATCCGTCGCCAGCACGCATTCACAGCCGCCGCCCAGGGCATATCCGCTGATGGCGGAAAGCGTGGGTACCGGTAAATCTTCCAGCCGGTTAAAAATGCTGTTGGCGAAATTCAGCCACTCATGCAGTTTCTGGGCGGGCGCGTTGAACAGGGATAAAAATTCGGTGATATCTGCCCCGACAATAAATGCCGGTTTTGCAGAACTCAGCAGTAAACCTTTCAGGCCTGACTGTTTCTCGAGCACTGCGATCGCCTCGCCCAGGCTGGCAACCGTTTGGGTATCGAGCTTGTTTACGGAGCCCGGAGCATCGAAGACCAGCTCGGCGATCCCCTCGTCGAGCCAGTGCAGGTGTAATGTTTCGCCTTGGTAAAGCATGTGTCTCTCCTGAATCATCTGTGATGATCTGGTATGACCAGATGCTTTCGAGTGTGGTTATTATGTTAATAATTTGCAAATGAGATGTGTTTTATTTGCAGGCAAGATCACAAACCTTCCGGGACTATGGCAGCCGTAAGGCTGTGGTAAGATGCTGCATCGTCTTTCCGGTGAAATAAGGACAGTTGGATGGAATCGCTTTCTACGCTTTATAAAGAACATATCGCCACGTTGCAGTCGCGTGCCCGCGAAATTCTGCAACGTTCTCAGCTTGATGCGTTACTGATTCACTCCGGTGAACTGATAACGACCTTCCTTGATGATCACAGTTATCCGTTCAAAGTGAACCCGCAATTCAAAGCCTGGGTGCCGGTCACCAAAGTGCCAAATTGCTGGTTATGGGTGGATGGCGTGAATGCGCCTAAGTTGTGGTTCTATTCGCCGGTTGACTACTGGCACAGCCACGAGCCGCTGCCGGATTCATTCTGGACCAAAGAAATCGCGATTACGCCGCTGGCTAATGCCGATGAGATCAAAAGCCAGTTGCCGGTGGATCTTAAGCGCGTGGGTTACATCGGTTCGAGCCAGGATCGTGCTATCAGCCTGGGCGTGCCTGCTGCCAACGTGAACGCGAAAGCGGTGCTGGATTTCCTGCATTATCATCGCTCGTATAAAACCGGCTATGAACTGGCCTGTATGCGTGAAGCGCAGAAAGTGGCGGTCAGCGGGCATCGTGCGGCGAAAGAAGCGTTCCTTTCCGGCATGAGCGAGTTCGACATCAACCTGGCGTATCTCACCGCCACCGGCCACCGTGATACCGATGTGCCGTACGACAATATTGTTGCGCTCAATGAACATGCGTCGGTACTTCACTACACCACGCTTGATAACCAGCCGCCTGCCGACATGCGCAGCTTCCTGCTGGATGCCGGTGCGGAATATAACGGTTACGCCGCTGATCTGACCCGTACCTACGCCGGGAAACCGGACAGCGATTTCGCCGCACTGGTGAAAGACCTCAATACGGAGGAACTGGCTTTAATTGACACGATCAAGGCCGGTGTGCGCTACACCGACTATCATGTTCAGATGCATCACCGTATCGCCAAATTGCTGAAAGCGCACAAGCTGGTGGTTGATATCAGCGAAGACGCCATGGTGGAACAGAACCTGACCGGGCCTTTCCTGCCACATGGTCTTGGGCATCCGCTGGGGTTACAGGTGCATGACGTTGCCGGTTTCATGCAGGATGATAAGGGCACCCATCAGGCCGCCCCTTCGCAATATCCTTTCCTGCGTTGTACCCGTGTGATTGAGCCGGGTATGGTGCTGACCATTGAACCGGGCCTGTATTTCATCGATTCGCTGCTGGCACCGTTGCGCGAGGGGCAATTCAGTAAGCACTTCGCCTGGGATCGCATTGAAGCGCTGAAGCCTTTTGGCGGGATCCGTATCGAGGACAACATTGTTATCCACGATAATCGCATCGAAAACATGACCCGTGACCTGAAGCTGGCCTGATGCAGCCGTATCGGGTTCCCGCTGAGTCAGTCAGTTTCAGCGAGGAAATAAAGAAAAGCCGCTTCATTACCTTACTGGCACGAACAGAGGGCGTTGAAGCGGCCAAAGCATTTATTCAGGATATCCGCCATCAGCATCCGGCAGCGCGTCATCATTGCTGGGCGTTTGTGGCTGGCGCGCCGGATGATTCTCAGCAACTGGGATTTTCTGATGACGGCGAACCTGCAGGTACAGCGGGTAAACCGATCCTCAGCCAACTGATGGGAAGCGGTGTCGGTGAGATCACCGCCGTCGTCGTGCGCTATTATGGCGGTATTATGCTGGGCACCGGCGGGCTGGTGAAAGCCTATGGCGGCGGCGTTCAGCAAGCTTTAAAACAACTTACCGTGCAACAAAAAGTTCCGCTGGCAGAATACGCGGTGCAGTGTGATTACAGCCAGTTACAGCTGGTGGAAACGCTGCTCTCGCAAGTCGGCGGACATATCTTACGCAGTGAGTATGGCGCTGCTGTCGATCTCGTTCTGGCGCTGCCTGCTGCAGAGGCAACAGCAACCGTCAGTCACTTATTCGATATCAGCCGTGGCACGCTCATTCTGCGTCCGGTTTCATAATTTTTTCTATGGTTAATTCGCTGAGGAACGCACCAGCATGCATTTTCGTGCCATAACACGCATCGTCGGGGTGCTCGTCATCCTGTTCTCCGGAACGATGATTATTCCCGGCCTGGTCGCCCTGATTTACCGCGACGGCGCAGGACGTGCGTTCAGCCAGACGTTTTTTGTCGCCCTGACGATTGGTTTATTCCTCTGGCTTCCCAACCGAAAGCAGAAAAGTGAGCTGAAGCCGCGCGAAGGTTTCCTGATCGTGGTGCTGTTCTGGACGGTGCTGGGCAGCGTCGGGGCATTGCCCTTTCTGTTTTCCGAGCGGCCGAATCTGTCGCTGACCGACGCTTTCTTTGAATCCTTCTCTGGGCTGACGACGACGGGCGCGACCACGCTGGTGGGGCTGGACTCATTACCCAAAGCCATTTTGTTCTACCGACAAATGCTGCAATGGTTTGGCGGTATGGGGATCATTGTGCTCGCGGTGGCGATTCTGCCGATATTGGGCGTCGGCGGGATGCAGCTGTACCGTGCTGAAATGCCGGGACCACTGAAAGATAACAAGATGCGGCCACGTATTGCTGAAACGGCGAAAACCCTTTGGCTGATTTACGTACTTCTGACCATTGCCTGTGCATTATCGCTGTGGGGCGCGGGGATGTCCGCATTTGATGCTATCGGGCATAGCTTCTCGACGATCGCCATCGGAGGATTTTCAACCCATGACGCCAGTATTGGATATTTTCACAGCGGCACCATCAACAGCATTATCGCTGTGTTCCTGCTGATATCCGGTTGTAACTACGGCCTTCATTTTGCGGTACTCAGCGGACGTAATCTCAAGGTGTACTGGCGTGACCCGGAATTTCGGATGTTCATCGGGGTGCAATTTACGCTGGTGGTCATCTGTACGCTGGTTCTGTGGATCCACAATGTTTACGGCTCAGGTCTGGAAACCATTAATCAGGCCTTCTTCCAGGTGGTTTCCATGGCAACCACGGCGGGGTACACCACCGACAGTATTTCGAAATGGCCGCTGTTTTTGCCTCTTCTATTATTGTGCTCTGCGTTTATCGGAGGTTGTGCTGGTTCAACCGGTGGCGGTCTGAAGGTTATCCGTATCCTGCTGCTTTACTTACAGGGGACGCGCGAGCTGAAAAGGTTGGTCCACCCCAATGCGGTTTACACCATCAAGCTGGGTAACCGTGCACTGCCTGAACGCATCATCGAAGCCGTGTGGGGATTCTTTTCCGCTTACGCGCTGGTATTTATAGTCAGCATGCTGGCGATTGTCGCGACGGGGGTCGATAACTTCTCGGCGTTTGCTGCGGTCACGGCCACGCTCAATAATCTTGGGCCGGGTCTGGGCGTTGTCGCCGATAATTTTGCATCCATGAACTCTGTGGCGAAATGGATCCTGATCGTCACCATGTTGTTTGGCCGTCTCGAGGTCTTCACACTATTAGTCCTGTTCACGCCGACGTTCTGGCGCGAATAAGTTTATGAAAGGGAAACAAGAATGAAAGCGTTGATACTTTACTCAAGTCGTGACGGGCAGACCCATGCCATCTCTTCTTATATAGCCAGTGTGCTTAAAGAGAAGTGCAACTGTGATGTCATCGACCTGGCACACGCTGAGCATGTGGATTTGAAAACCTACGACCAGGTGATGATTGGCGCTTCTATACGTTATGGCCACTTCAATCCGGTGCTGGATAAATTCGTTAAAAAACATGCCGACACCTTGAATCAAATGCCGTCTGCATTCTTTGGCGTGAATCTCACCGCCCGTAAGCCTGAGAAGCGCAGCCCGCAGACCAATGCCTATGTGCGTAAGTTTCTGCTGGCCTCTCCGTGGGAACCGGCGATTTGTGGCGTTTTCGCCGGAGCATTACGTTATCCACGATATCGCTGGTTCGATAAGGTCATGATCCAACTTATTATGCGTATGACCGGTGGGGAAACGGATACCCGTAAAGAAGTGGAGTACACCGACTGGCAGCAGGTAGCCAAATTCGCTGAGGACTTTGGGCAAATATCGTATAAAAAATCGCTGTAATGCGGTCTTTATCAACGTTTAGACCAAAAAAAAAGCACTCAGAAAGTTTTTTGAAATTAGGGGTTGCGGCCTTCTGAGAACTCCCTATAATGCGCCTCCACTGACCGGGAACAACGACTGAGAAGTCGCTCGGACAGGAAGAGAAAAAGATG
>NZ_MJIB01000013.1:145448-172052 GCF_003697865.1 Rahnella sp. Larv3_ips
CCTGATCCACCCAATCGCGATGGATGACGGCCTGCGTTTCGCAATCCGTGAAGGCGGCCGTACTGTAGGCGCTGGTGTTGTTGCTAAAGTTATCGCTTAATCGCTGATAATTAAGAGCAAAAAAGAGGGTGCTTCGGCACCCTTTTTTATTGCCTGAAAATGAGTCAAAAGTATACGCACCACATTTGCAATAATAACCATTCTCATTTAAAGTTAAAGGAAGTTATATGCGAGGTGTGGTTTATATGTACGTGTGTTTGTGTAATTCAGTCAGTGATAAAACAATCAGACAGGCAGTAAGACGTTACCAGCCTCAAACGTTTCAACAGCTCAGGAATTTTGTGCCGGTCGGAACTCAATGTGGCAAATGTGTACGCGCAGCACGTCAGATAATGGAAGATGAGTTGCAGCAGATTCCCGAGTTCAAAAACATCGCGTAAAAATACTTCGTTAAAAAGTGTGCCTTTTTTTTGACTTACTCTGTACCGGATCTACGCTTTAGATACCGGAACGGAGGAGTTACCTATGAAAGGCGATAAAAAAGTCATTGCACACCTCAATAAACTTCTTGGAAATGAATTGGTTGCTATCAATCAGTATTTTTTGCATGCGCGTATGTTCAAAAACTGGGGGCTGATGCGTCTTAATGGTATCGAGTATCATGAATCGATAGACGAAATGAAACATGCTGATATCTACATTGAGCGTATCTTGTTCCTTGAAGGGCTACCAAATTTGCAGGATTTAGGCAAACTCAACATTGGTGAAGATGTTGAAGAGATGCTGAAGTCAGATTTGCTTCTGGAATTAGAAGGTGCGAAAGATCTGCGTGAGGCTATTTCATACGCAGACTCCGTCCATGATTATGTCAGCCGCGACATGATGATCACCATTCTGGCAGATGAGGAGCATCACATCGACTGGCTGGAAACAGAGATCGAGTTGATTGGACGCATCGGACTGCAAAACTATATTCAGTCGCAATTGAAAGAAGAATCACAGTAACGGTCTTGAGTAGAACCCAAGAATATTACATCAGCCAGAGCATTTCACTTTTCTGGCTGGTGTAGATAAGAAAGCCTGCAACTGAAAGACTCGGACCAAAAGGTATTTGCTTTTCAGCGTCCCCATTTTTTTTCCAAAATATCGAAAATACCATTCCCGAACATGCGGCCAGAGTACAGACAAGAGGCAGCGCCTCCCACCCTGTCCAGGCTCCGATAGCTGCAAGCAGTTTAAAGTCGCCATATCCAACGCCTTCCTTCCCTGAAAAAAACCTGAACAACCAATAAAGTCCCCATAAAGACAGATACCCACATACCGATCCGCATATGGCGGACTCCGGTGATATTCCCACCCCAGACACACTTATCAGTAAGCCGGACCACAATAAAGGTTGAGTCAGTGCATCTGGCAGCCTGAGGGTGTAATAGTCGATCATGCTCAGAATCAGAAGAAACCCCGTGAACCACAAGATTGATAAAAGGGCTAATGAGAAGGGGAGGGTAAAAGAAACCCCAAGCAAAAGTATTCCGCAAGCTCCTCCATTAAGTAAAACACGCTTAGATCTCGACTCCTGAAGGAAAATGCAAAGCCCGATGAAAAATGGGCAGTTGGATAATCTTATGGAGCGTCTGGCTTGAAGACCTGATTTTGTTATGGGGCGGTGTGGTGCCTGACTGAATGTATCGGCACTCGGTTGCAAATCGTTCGAGTTGTTTGCGAGGTGAAGTCGGCGTGCGGTGATCGTTAAAGCGCCGCCAAAAATTGCGCCGAATATCAAAGATGAGGCATGAATAGCGAAAGAAAGTAAACTGCCAGACTTGAGTATACTTTGTAGAAGTTCCGCCATGATTGCCCCCGCTTTCCTGATGCGATGAGATTTACCAGGGCAGATAGTGGATAAACGGGAGCCAGGGGTCTAGAGAATTCATTGTTAACTATGAATGCATTACGACATTGATATGACCGCTGATAACTATTGATGCAGGACATCATTGAGTGTGATGCAGGATGAACAGCGCCAAGAGGGCGCGCAAAATAAACACACATTCTCTGGATTGGCAGTTGCTTAATCTGACGGTTTACGTATAATGCGCGGGCTTACCTAATATTGGTAAGCCTGATTCAATCTGAATCAGCTGGCCATTGAGGCAACTCGCTGGTCAACAATACTCCCGATATGGGGGTTATGTGAAGAACGATTACACTCTCCCATCAATCGAAATGGGTTTGAGGAGTAATCATTTACGTTTAAAATAATTGGAGCTCTGGTCTCATGCAGAACCAAAGAATCCGTATCCGCCTGAAAGCGTTTGATCATCGTTTGATCGATCAATCAACTGCGGAAATCGTTGAGACTGCGAAGCGCACTGGTGCGCAAGTTCGTGGTCCAATCCCGCTGCCGACCCGCAAAGAGCGTTTTACTATTCTGATTTCTCCGCACGTCAATAAAGATGCGCGCGATCAGTATGAAATTCGTACTCACAAGCGTCTGGTTGACATCGTTGAGCCAACCGAGAAAACCGTTGATGCTCTGATGCGTCTGGATCTGGCTGCTGGTGTAGACGTGCAGATCAGCCTGGGTTAATCAGGTCATTGACGATTGAGAGGTTGAAACAATGATTGGTTTAGTCGGTAAGAAAGTGGGCATGACTCGTATCTTCACAGAAGATGGCGTTTCAATCCCAGTAACCGTTATCGAAATTGAAGCAAACCGCGTTACTCAGGTCAAAGACCTGGACAACGATGGTTACCGTGCTGTGCAGGTTACTACTGGTAGCAAAAAAGCTAACCGTGTAACCAAACCAGAAGCGGGTCACTTCGCTAAAGCTGGCGTAGAAGCTGGCCGTGGTTTGTGGGAATTCCGCCTTGCAGAAGGTGAAGAATTTACTGCAGGTCAGAACATTAGCGTTGAAATTTTCGCAGACGTTAAGAAAGTCGATGTTACCGGTACTTCTAAAGGTAAAGGTTTTGCTGGCACAGTTAAGCGCTGGAACTTCCGTACCCAAGATGCTACCCACGGTAACTCCTTGGCACACCGTGGACATGGTTCAATCGGTCAGAACCAGACTCCAGGTAAAGTGTTCAAAGGTAAGAAAATGGCAGGCCAACTGGGTAACGAACGTGTAACCGTTCAGAGCCTGGATGTAGTACGTGTTGATGCTGAGCGCAACCTGCTACTGGTCAAGGGTGCTGTTCCGGGTGCTACCGGTGGCAACCTGATCGTTAAACCTGCTGTTAAGGCTTAACGTCGAGGAGATAGGAATGGAATTAGTAGTGAAAGACGCGCAAAGCGCGCTGACTGTTTCCGAAACTACCTTCGGGCGTGATTTCAATGAAGCGCTTGTACACCAGGTCGTTGTTGCTTATGCAGCAGGTGCCCGTCAAGGTACTCGCGCTCAGAAGACCCGTGCTGAAGTAACTGGTTCCGGTAAAAAACCTTGGCGTCAGAAAGGTACTGGCCGTGCGCGTGCAGGTTCTGTAAAGAGCCCAATCTGGCGTTCCGGTGGTGTAACCTTCGCTGCAAAGCCACAGGACCACAGTCAAAAAGTAAATAAAAAGATGTACCGCGGCGCGCTGAAAAGCATTCTGTCCGAACTGGTACGTCAAGATCGTCTGATCGTTGTCGAATCGTTCTCTGTAGAAGCGCCTAAAACTAAGCTGCTGGCACAGAAACTGAAAGACATGGCTCTGGAAGACGTGCTGATTGTAACTGGCGAAGTCGACGAGAATCTGTTCCTGGCCGCACGTAACCTGTACAAGGTTGACGTTCGCGATGTAGCAGGTATCGATCCAGTAAGCCTGATCGCCTTCGACAAAGTGGTTATGACTGCTGACGCTGTGAAGCAAGTTGAGGAGATGCTGGCATGATTCGTGAAGAACGTCTGCTGAAAGTGCTGCGCGCGCCGCACGTTTCTGAAAAAGCTTCTACCGCGATGGAAAAGAACAACACCATCGTACTCAAAGTTGCCAAAGACGCGACTAAAGCAGAAATCAAAGCTGCGGTTTCGAAACTGTTTGAAGTCGAAGTCGAAGACGTAAACACCTTGCTGGTTAAAGGCAAAGTGAAACGTCAGGGTCAGCGTGTTGGTCGTCGTAGCGACTGGAAAAAAGCTTACGTCACCCTGAAAGAAGGCCAGAATCTGGACTTCATCAGCGGCGCTGAGTAAGTCGGAGGAGTAAGAAACAATGGCAATTGTTAAATGTAAACCTACATCTCCGGGTCGTCGCCACGTTGTTAAAGTGGTTAACCCTGAGCTGCACAAGGGTAAACCTTATGCCCCGCTGCTTGAAAAACTGAGCAAAAGCGGTGGCCGTAACAACAATGGCCGTATCACCACCCGTCATATCGGTGGTGGCCACAAACAGCATTACCGTCTTGTTGACTTTAAACGCAACAAAGATGGCATCGCTGCAGTGGTTGAGCGTCTGGAGTACGATCCGAACCGTTCCGCGAATATCGCGCTGGTTCTGTACAAAGACGGTGAACGCCGTTATATCCTGGCGCCGAAAGGCCTGAAAGTGGGTGACCAGATCCAATCTGGCGTTGATGCTGCAATCAAGACAGGTAACGCCCTGCCTATGCGCAACATCCCAGTAGGTTCAACGGTTCACAACGTAGAAATGAAACCAGGTAAAGGCGGCCAGATGGCTCGCTCAGCTGGTGCCTACGTTCAGATCGTTGCTCGTGACGGTTCCTACGTAACTCTGCGTCTGCGCTCTGGCGAAATGCGTAAAGTTCAGATTGATTGCCGCGCCACCTTAGGTGAAGTCGGTAACTCTGAACATATGCTTCGCGTTCTGGGTAAAGCAGGTGCAAGTCGTTGGCGTGGTATTCGTCCTACCGTTCGCGGTACTGCGATGAACCCAGTCGATCACCCACACGGTGGTGGTGAAGGTCGTAACTTTGGTAAGCACCCGGTAACTCCGTGGGGCGTTCAAACCAAAGGTAAGAAGACCCGTAGCAACAAGCGTACTGATAAATTCATTGTACGTCGCCGTAGTAAAAAATAATTAGAGGATAAGCCATGCCACGTTCTCTCAAGAAAGGTCCTTTTATTGACCTGCACTTGCTGAAGAAGGTAGAGAAAGCGGTGGAAAGCGGTGACAAGAAGCCTTTGCGCACTTGGTCCCGTCGTTCAACGATCTTTCCTAACATGATCGGTTTGACCATCGCTGTCCATAATGGTCGTCAGCACGTACCAGTGTTCGTTTCCGATGAAATGGTCGGTCACAAACTGGGTGAATTCGCGCCGACTCGTACTTATCGCGGCCATGCGGCTGATAAAAAAGCTAAAAAGCGCTAAGGTAGGAGGAAGAGATGGAAACTATAGCTAAACATCGCCACGCTCGTTCTTCTGCTCAGAAGGTCCGCCTTGTTGCTGACCTGATCCGCGGTAAGAAAGTGTCGCAAGCTCTGGAAACTTTAGCCTACACCAACAAGAAAGCTGCTGGTCTGGTTAAGAAGGTGCTGGAGTCTGCCATTGCTAACGCAGAACACAACGATGGCGCTGACATCGATGATCTGAAAGTCACGAAGATTTTCGTAGACGAAGGCCCAAGCATGAAGCGCATTATGCCGCGTGCTAAAGGTCGTGCAGATCGCATCCTGAAGCGCACCAGCCACATTACTGTGGTTGTGTCCGATCGCTGAGACTCTGGAGACTAGCAATGGGTCAGAAAGTACATCCTAATGGTATTCGCCTAGGTATTGTCAAACCTTGGAATTCTACTTGGTATGCAAATACCAAAGATTTCGCTGACAACCTGGACAGCGACTTTAAAGTTCGCCAGTTCCTGACTAAGGAATTGTCGAAAGCTTCCGTTTCTCGCATCGTTATCGAGCGTCCAGCGAAGAGCATCCGTGTGACTATTCACACCGCTCGTCCTGGCATCGTAATCGGCAAGAAAGGTGAAGATGTCGAAAAACTGCGTAAGGTCGTAGCGGATATCGCTGGCGTTCCTGCGCAGATTAACATCGCCGAAATCCGTAAACCGGAACTGGACGCAAAATTGGTTGCTGACAGCATCACTTCACAGCTGGAACGTCGTGTTATGTTCCGTCGTGCTATGAAGCGTGCTGTACAGAACGCAATGCGTCTTGGCGCTAAAGGTATCAAAGTTGAAGTAAGCGGCCGCCTTGGCGGTGCTGAAATCGCGCGTACCGAATGGTACCGTGAAGGTCGTGTTCCGTTGCATACTCTGCGTGCGGATATCGATTACAACACATCTGAAGCGCACACCACTTACGGTGTAATCGGCGTTAAGGTATGGATCTTCAAAGGTGAGATCCTGGGTGGTATGGCTGCAGTTGAACAACCGGAACCGGCTGCTCAACCTAAAAAGCAGCAGCGTAAAGGCCGCAAGTAAGGAGAGTCGCTGATGTTACAACCAAAGCGTACAAAATTCCGTAAGGTGCACAAGGGCCGCAACCGTGGTCTTGCGCAAGGTACGGATGTGAGCTTCGGCACTTACGGTCTGAAAGCTGTTGGCCGTGGTCGTCTGACTGCTCGTCAAATTGAAGCAGCACGTCGTGCGATGACCCGTGCAGTTAAGCGTCAAGGTAAGATCTGGATCCGAGTATTCCCGGACAAACCGATCACCGAGAAACCGCTCGAAGTTCGTATGGGTAAAGGTAAAGGCAACGTAGAGTATTGGGTTGCTTTGATTCAGCCTGGTAAAGTCCTGTATGAAATGGACGGTGTGCCTGAAGAGCTGGCTCGTGAAGCCTTCCAGCTGGCAGCAGCCAAACTGCCTATCAAAACCACCTTTGTAACTAAGACGGTGATGTAATGAAAGCACAAGAGCTGCGCGAAAAAAGCGTGGAAGAGCTGAACACTGAGTTGCTGAACCTTTTGCGTGAGCAGTTTAACCTGCGCATGCAAACGGCAAGCGGTCAGTTGCAGCAAACACACCTGTTGAAACAAGTGCGTCGTGATGTTGCACGTGTGAAAACTTTACTGACTGAAAAGGCGGGTGCGTAATGACTGATAAGATCCGTACTCTGCAGGGTCGTGTAATCAGTGACAAAATGGAGAAATCCATGGTTGTTGCGATTGAGCGTGTGGTGAAACACCCGATTTACGGTAAATTCATCAAACGTACGACCAAATTGCACGTACATGACGAGAACAATGAATGTGGTATCGGCGACGTTGTAGAAATCAGCGAATGCCGTCCACTGTCTAAGACTAAGTCTTGGACCTTGGTTCGCGTTGTAGAGAAAGCGATTCTGTAATACAGTAGCGCCTCTCAAAAACAAATAAACGGCTCATGTACGTGGGCCGTTTATTTTTTCTACCCATAATCGGGAACCGGTGTTATAATGCCGCGCCCTCATATTGTGGGGATTTCTTAATGACCTATCCTGGGTCCTAAGTTGTAGTTGACATTAGCGGAGCACTAACATGATCCAAGAACAGACTATGCTGACCGTGGCCGACAACTCCGGTGCACGTCGCGTAATGTGTATCAAGGTTCTAGGTGGCTCGCACCGTCGCTACGCAGGCGTCGGCGACATCATCAAAATTACCATCAAGGAAGCAATTCCTCGCGGTAAGGTGAAGAAAGGCGATGTGCTGAAGGCGGTAGTGGTGCGCACCAAGAAGGGTGTTCGTCGCCCGGACGGTTCTGTCATTCGCTTCGATGGTAATGCTTGCGTTATTTTAAACAATAACAGCGAACAGCCAATCGGCACGCGTATTTTTGGGCCGGTAACTCGTGAACTGCGTAATGAGAAGTTCATGAAAATTATCTCTCTGGCACCAGAAGTACTCTAAGGAGCGAAACCATGGCAGCGAAAATCCGTCGTGATGACGAAGTTATCCTGCTTACCGGTAAAGATAAAGGTAAGCGCGGTAAAGTTAAAAATGTCCTGACTTCTGGTAAGGTCATTGTTGAAGGTATCAACCTGGTTAAGAAACATCAGAAGCCTGTACCGGCCCTGAACCAACCAGGCGGCATCGTTGAAAAAGAAGCTGCAATTCCGGTTTCTAACGTTGCACTCTTCAACACGGCAACTGGCAAGGCGGACCGTGTAGGCTTTAGATTCGAAGACGGCAAAAAAGTACGTTTCTTCAAGTCTAACAGCGTAACTATCAAGTAATTTGGAGTAGTACGATGGCGAAACTGCATGATTACTACAAAGACGATGTCGTAAAAAAACTCATGGCTGAGTTTGGTTACAATTCTGTCATGCAAGTCCCTCGGGTCGAGAAGATCACCCTGAACATGGGTGTTGGTGAAGCGATCGCTGACAAGAAACTGCTGGATAACGCAGCAGCTGACCTGGCAGCAATCTCCGGTCAAAAACCGTTGATCACCAAAGCACGCAAATCAGTTGCAGGCTTCAAAATCCGTCAGGGCTATCCGATCGGCTGTAAAGTAACCCTCCGCGGCGAACGCATGTGGGAGTTCTTTGAGCGTCTGGTCTCCATTGCTGTTCCACGTATTCGTGACTTCCGCGGCTTGTCTGCTAAGTCTTTCGATGGTCGTGGTAACTACAGCATGGGCGTGCGTGAACAGATCATCTTCCCGGAAATCGATTATGATAAAGTCGATCGCGTTCGTGGTTTAGATATTACTATCACCACTACTGCGAAATCCGATGATGAAGGCCGTGCATTGCTGACAGCCTTTAACTTCCCGTTCCGCAAGTAAGGCAGGGTTACTAATGGCTAAGCAATCCATGAAAGCACGCGAAGTCGTTCGCGTAAAACTGGCTGATAAATACCGCGCTAAACGCGAGGAATTGAAAGCTATTATCTCTGGTGTGAACTCATCCGACGAAGATCGTTGGGATGCAGTTCTTAAGCTGCAGTCTCTGCCGCGTGATTCCAGCCCGTCTCGTCAGCGTAACCGCTGCCGTCAAACTGGTCGTCCGCATGCTTTCCTGCGGAAGTTCGGGTTGAGCCGTATTAAGGTCCGTGAAGCCGCTATGCGCGGTGAAATTCCGGGTCTTAAAAAGGCTAGCTGGTAATTGTCACCAATTGAATCACGGGAGTAAAGACAGATGAGCATGCAAGATCCGATCGCGGATATGCTGACCCGTATCCGTAACGGTCAAGCCGCGAACAAAGTTGCGGTCACCATGCCTTCCTCCAAGCTGAAAGTGGCTATTGCCAACGTGCTGAAGGAAGAAGGCTACATTGAAGAATTTAAAATCGAAGGCGACGCCAAACCTGAACTGGAATTAGTACTGAAGTACTTCCAGGGCAAGGCAGTGGTAGAAAGCATTCAACGTATCAGCCGCCCTGGTCTGCGCATCTACAAGAAAAAAGATGAGCTGCCAAAGGTTATGGCCGGTATGGGTATCGCTGTTATTTCTACCTCTAAAGGTGTTATGACTGATCGTGCAGCTCGCCAGGCTGGTCTTGGTGGCGAGATTATCTGCTACGTAGCTTAATCGGGAGGAAAGCATGTCTCGTGTTGCAAAAGCACCCGTCGTCATTCCTGCCGGCGTAGAGGTAAAACTCAACGGTCAGGTTATTTCGATTAAGGGTAAAAACGGCGAGCTGTCACGTACTATCCATGACGCCGTTGTAGTTAAACAGGAAGAAAATACACTGACCTTCGGTCCGAACGAAGGTTTTGTAGATGGCTGGGCCCAAGCGGGTACCACTCGTGCACTGTTGAACTCTATGGTTATAGGTGTTACCGACGGCTTCACTAAAAAGCTTCAATTGGTAGGTGTTGGTTATCGTGCTGCTGTTAAAGGCAATGTGGTGAATTTGGCCTTAGGCTTCTCTCACCCAGTCGAGCACCAACTGCCGGAAGGCGTTACTGCAGAATGTCCTACCCAGACTGAAATCGTGCTGAAAGGCGCTGATAAACAAGTCATTGGTCAGGTTGCTGCGGATTTACGTGCCTACCGTCGTCCTGAGCCTTATAAAGGCAAGGGTGTCCGTTACGCCGACGAAGTCGTGCGTACCAAAGAGGCTAAGAAGAAGTAAGGTAACACTATGGATAAGAAATCTGCTCGTATCCGTCGTGCGACCCGCGCACGCCGCAAGCTCAAGGAATTGGGTGCGACTCGCCTGGTGGTACATCGTACCCCGCGTCATATTTACGCACAGGTTATCGCACCAAACGGTTCTGAAGTATTAGTTGCTGCATCTACTGTAGAAAAAACTATTACTGAGCAACTGAAGTATACCGGCAACAAAGATGCTGCCACTGCTGTAGGTAAAGCTATCGCAGAACGCGCATTGGAAAAAGGGATCACGAAAGTATCCTTTGACCGTTCCGGTTTCCAATATCATGGTCGAGTCCAGGCACTGGCAGATGCTGCCCGTGAAGCTGGCCTTCAGTTCTAAGGAAGAGGTTTAAGATGGCTCACATCGAAAAACAAGCTGGCGAACTGCAGGAAAAGCTGATCGCGGTAAACCGCGTATCTAAAACCGTAAAAGGTGGCCGTATCTTCAGCTTTACCGCACTGACAGTAGTTGGTGATGGTAACGGTCGCGTTGGTTTTGGCTACGGCAAAGCACGCGAAGTTCCGGCAGCGATCCAGAAAGCGATGGAAAAAGCCCGTCGCAACATGATGAATGTCGCGCTGAATAGCGGCACCCTGCAGCATCCTGTTAAAGGTGCTCATACGGGTTCCCGTGTGTTCATGCAGCCGGCTTCCGAAGGTACCGGTATTATTGCCGGTGGTGCAATGCGCGCCGTCCTGGAAGTTGCAGGGGTTCATAACGTATTAGCTAAAGCTTATGGTTCTACAAACCCAATTAACGTGGTTCGTGCAACTATTGATGCTCTGGCAAATATGAAATCCCCACAAATGGTCGCTGCCAAGCGTGGTAAATCCGTTGAAGAAATTCTGGGGTAATTAACCATGGCAAAGACTATTAAAGTTACACAAACTCGCAGTTCCATTGGCCGTCTGCCGAAGCATAAAGCTACTCTGCTTGGTCTGGGTCTGCGTCGTATTGGTCACACCGTTGAGCGCGAGGATACTCCTGCTGTACGCGGTATGATCAACCTGGTTTCCTACATGGTTAAGGTTGAGGAGTAAGAGATGCGTTTAAATACTCTGTCTCCGGCTGATGGTGCCAAACAAGCGCCTAAGCGTGTAGGTCGTGGTATTGGTTCTGGCCTGGGTAAAACCGCTGGTCGTGGTCACAAAGGTCAGAACTCACGTTCTGGCGGTGGCGTACGTCGTGGTTTTGAAGGTGGTCAGATGCCTTTATATCGTCGTTTGCCGAAATTCGGCTTCACCTCCCGCAAAGCTATGATCACGGCAGAAGTTCGTCTGTCTGAACTGGCTCTGGTGGAAGGCGACGTGATCGACCTGAACGCGCTGAAAGCCGCTAACGTAGTTGGTATCCAGATTGAATTCGCGAAAGTAATCCTTTCAGGCGAAGTCGGTCGTGCGGTAACTCTGCGTGGTTTGCGTGTCACCAAAGGCGCTCGTGTTGCTATCGAAGCTGCTGGCGGTAAAATTGAGGAATAAGTAGCAGATGGCTAAGCAACCGGGGTTAGATTTCCAAAGTGCCAAGGGTGGACTAGGCGAACTGAAGCGCAGACTTTTGTTTGTTATCGGTGCGTTGATTGTTTTCCGTATCGGCTCTTTTATTCCGATCCCTGGTATTGATGCCACTGTACTTGCCAAATTGCTCGAACAGCAAAGAGGCACCATCATTGAAATGTTTAACATGTTCTCTGGTGGTGCTCTTAGCCGTGCTTCTATCTTTGCTCTGGGAATCATGCCGTACATTTCGGCATCGATTATTATCCAGCTCTTAACGGTGGTTCATCCGGCGTTAGCAGAAATTAAGAAAGAAGGGGAGGCTGGCCGTCGAAAGATTAGTCAGTATACCCGCTACGGTACGCTGGTATTGGCAGTGTTTCAGTCGATCGGTATTGCTACCGGCCTTCCGAATATGCCTGGTATGCAGGGCTTGGTGTTAAATCCAGGCTTTGCGTTCTACTTTACTGCAGTAGTGAGCTTAGTTACAGGGACAATGTTCCTGATGTGGCTGGGTGAACAGATTACTGAACGAGGTATCGGTAACGGTATTTCAATCATTATCTTTGCAGGTATCGTAGCGGGTCTCCCGCCAGCAGTTGCCCATACTATCGAACAAGCTCGGCAAGGCGACCTGCACTTCCTCCTGTTGCTGTTGGTTGCAGTTTTAGTGTTTGCAGTGACTTTCTTTGTGGTGTTTGTTGAACGTGGCCAACGTCGTATTGTCGTTAACTACGCTAAACGCCAACAAGGTCGTCGTGTTTATGCAGCACAGAGCACGCACTTACCGTTGAAAGTGAATATGGCTGGGGTTATCCCTGCAATCTTCGCTTCCAGCATAATTCTGTTCCCTGCCACGATTGCATCATGGTTTGGGGGCGGGACTGGTTGGAACTGGCTGACTACGATTTCGCTGTATTTGCAGCCTGGACAACCGCTTTATGTGTTACTCTATGCGACTGCAATCATCTTCTTCTGTTTCTTTTATACTGCGCTGGTGTTCAACCCGCGTGAGACAGCAGATAACCTGAAGAAGTCCGGTGCATTTGTACCAGGAATTCGTCCGGGAGAGCAAACGGCGAAGTACATCGATAAAGTAATGACTCGTTTAACCTTAATTGGTGCGATGTATATTACTTTCATCTGCCTTATCCCGGAGTTCATGCGTGACGCGATGAAAGTTCCATTCTACTTTGGTGGTACTTCTCTACTCATCGTAGTCGTCGTCATTATGGACTTTATGGCTCAAGTGCAAACTCTGATGATGTCAAGTCAGTACGAGTCTGCATTGAAGAAAGCAAACCTGAAAGGCTACAACCGCTAATCTGGTGCGTTTGAGAAGTTACGGAGAGTAAAAATGAAAGTTCGTGCTTCCGTCAAGAAATTATGTCGTAACTGCAAAATTGTTAAGCGTAACGGTATCGTTCGCGTAATCTGCAGCGCAGAACCGAAGCATAAACAGCGTCAAGGCTGATTATCTCGCATATTTTTCTTGCAAAGTTGGGTTGAGCTGGCTAGATTAGCCAGCCAATCTTTTGTATGTAAGCAGCAATACTATTTGAGTATCCTGAAAACGGGCTTTTCAGAATGGTATTGCCGTATATAAATAGTAGGAGTGCATAGTGGCCCGTATAGCAGGCATTAACATTCCTGATCAGAAACATACCGTGATCGCATTAACTTCGATCTACGGCATCGGTAAAACCCGCTCACAGTCTATCTGTGCTGCATCCGGTATTGCTGAAAATGTTAAGATCAGTGAGCTGTCTGAAGAGCAAATCGAAAAACTGCGTGACGAAGTTGCCAAGTTCATTGTTGAAGGTGATCTGCGTCGTGAAGTCACCCTGAGCATCAAGCGTCTTATGGACCTTGGAACTTATCGTGGTTTGCGTCATCGTCGTGGTCTTCCAGTACGTGGTCAGCGTACCAAGACTAACGCACGTACCCGTAAGGGTCCGCGTAAACCGATCAAGAAATAATCGGGGTGATTGAATAAATGGCAAAGGCACCTGTTCGTACACGTAAACGTGTAAGAAAACAAGTCTCTGACGGCGTGGCTCATATCCATGCTTCTTTCAACAACACCATTGTTACCATTACCGATCGTCAGGGTAATGCTTTGGGTTGGGCAACAGCTGGTGGTTCCGGTTTCCGTGGTTCTCGTAAATCCACTCCGTTCGCAGCTCAGGTTGCAGCAGAGCGCTGCGCTGACGCAGTGAAAGAATACGGTATCAAGAATCTGGAAGTTATGGTTAAAGGACCTGGTCCTGGTCGTGAGTCTACTATCCGCGCGTTAAACGCGGCTGGTTTCCGCATCACTAATATTACTGATGTGACTCCTATCCCTCATAACGGTTGTCGTCCGCCGAAAAAGCGTCGCGTATAACGCTGCTTTTAGGTTTGTTGGAGAGAGAAAATGGCAAGATATTTGGGTCCTAAGCTCAAGCTTAGCCGTCGTGAGGGCACAGATTTATTCCTTAAATCTGGCGTTCGCGCGATCGATACCAAGTGTAAAATTGAACAAGCTCCTGGTCAGCATGGTGCGCGTAAACCGCGTCTGTCTGATTACGGTGTACAGTTACGTGAAAAGCAAAAAGTTCGCCGTATCTTCGGTGTTCTTGAGCGTCAGTTCCGTAACTATTATAAAGAAGCAGCACGCCTGAAAGGCAACACCGGTGAAAACCTGTTGCAACTCCTGGAAGGTCGTTTGGACAACGTTGTTTATCGTATGGGCTTCGGCGCTACTCGTGCGGAATCGCGCCAGTTAGTTAGCCACAAAGCTATCATGGTAAACGGTCGCGTTGTTAACATCGCTTCTTATCAGGTATCTCCGAATGACGTTGTCAGCATCCGAGAGAAAGCTAAAAAGCAATCTCGTGTGAAGGCCGCTTTGGAGTTGGCTGAACAGCGTGAAAAGCCGACTTGGCTTGAAGTTGATGCTGCTAAGATGGAAGGTGTGTTCAAGCGTATGCCTGAACGTACTGATCTGTCTTCCGACATTAACGAACACCTGATCGTCGAGCTTTACTCTAAGTAAAGCTTAGTACCAAAGAGAGGACACAATGCAGGGTTCTGTGACAGAGTTTCTAAAACCGCGCCTGGTAGATATCGAGCAAGTCAGTTCGACGCACGCCAAGGTGACCCTTGAGCCTTTAGAACGTGGCTTTGGCCATACTTTAGGCAACGCACTGCGCCGTATTCTGCTTTCATCCATGCCGGGTTGCGCGGTGACCGAGGTTGAGATTGATGGTGTACTGCATGAGTACAGCACCAAAGAAGGCGTACAGGAAGATATCCTGGAGATCCTGCTCAACCTGAAAGGGCTGGCGGTGAGAGTTCAAGGGAAAGATGAAGTTATTCTTACCCTGAATAAGTCTGGCATTGGCCCTGTGACTGCAGCCGACATTACCCATGATGGTGATGTCGAAATCGTCAAGCCGCAACATGTCATCTGCCATTTGACCGATGAGAACGCAGCTATTAGCATGCGCATCAAAGTTCAACGTGGTCGTGGATATGTACCGGCGTCTGCCCGAATTCATTCGGAAGAAGATGAGCGCCCAATTGGTCGTCTGTTAGTAGATGCATGCTACAGCCCTGTAGAGCGAATTGCCTACAATGTTGAAGCAGCGCGTGTAGAACAGCGTACTGATTTGGACAAGCTGGTTATCGAAATGGAAACCAACGGTACGATCGATCCTGAAGAGGCGATCCGTCGTGCGGCAACCATTCTTGCTGAACAACTTGAAGCTTTCGTTGATTTACGTGATGTACGTCAACCGGAAGTCAAAGAAGAGAAGCCGGAATTCGATCCAATCCTGCTGCGCCCTGTTGACGATCTGGAATTGACTGTCCGCTCTGCTAACTGCCTTAAAGCAGAAGCAATCCACTACATCGGTGATCTGGTACAGCGTACCGAGGTTGAGTTACTTAAAACACCTAACCTGGGTAAAAAATCTCTTACTGAGATCAAAGACGTACTTGCGTCCCGTGGTTTGTCACTAGGCATGCGCCTGGAAAACTGGCCACCAGCAAGTATTGCTGACGAGTAACCGGATCACAGGTTAAGGTTTTACTGAGAAGGATAAGGTCATGCGCCATCGTAAGAGTGGTCGTCAACTGAACCGTAACAGCAGCCACCGACAGGCTATGTTCCGTAACATGGCCGGCTCTTTGGTTCGTCATGAGATCATCAAGACGACCCTGCCGAAAGCGAAAGAGCTGCGTCGCGTTGTTGAGCCGCTGATTACTCTTGCCAAGACCGACAACGTTGCAAATCGTCGTCTGGCATTCGCCCGTACTCGTGATAACGAGATCGTGGCAAAACTGTTTAATGAACTGGGCCCGCGTTTCGCGAGCCGTGCCGGTGGTTACACTCGTATTCTTAAGTGTGGTTTCCGTGCAGGCGACAATGCGCCGATGGCATACATCGAGCTCGTTGATCGTGCAGAGTCAAAAGCAGAAGTAGCAACTGCTGAATAATCTGTAGATGCATGAAAAAACCGGGCTTGCCCGGTTTTTTTACATCTAAAATTTATCCCTTCCATAATTTCTTTCTCTGCGCCATTCTGAATTACCCTTGTTTTCGCGCTACTCTGTACTAATGAATCACATTTAATGTTGGCGAGGCTCTGCCATGTTTTTGGTTGATCAATGGGTGGAAAAATACATCAAAGAAGCGAGTGCTAGAGGCGAGTTCGAAAACTTATCCGGTAAAGGCAAGCCATTGGTTTTAGATGATGACAGTGCGGTGCCTGCAGAACTCCGGGTTGCTTATCGTATTCTCAAGAATGCGGGGTATTTACCTCCTGAGTTGCAAGATCGTAAGGAAGCTCTCGAGTTAGAACATATGCTTAGATGCTTGGCGCCGAATGATCCAGAGTTGTGCATCATTGATAAGCGCCTTCAACTGCTCAAGTTAAGATTACAACGGTCGGGCATGAATACAGATTTTATTGATGGGTGTTATTACGACGCCATTAGAGGGAAATTTAAAGGTGAGTGAACATGTTTAAAATTGGCGAATTAGCCCGGCTTGCAAATGTTTCGAATGATACTGTTCGCTACTATGAAAAGCAGGGGATGATGAGTTCAGCAGAACGTGACAGTTCGGGGTATCGTCAATATGATGACAATGATCTGCAAAGACTGCGCTTCATTCGGTACGCCAAATCAACAGGCTTCACTCTGGAAGCGATCAGAGAATTACTGTCGATTCGAATTGATCCAGCTCATCATACCTGCCAGGAATCAAAGTCGATTGTTGAGGAGCGGCTTGCAGAAGTTGAGCTCAAACTGAAGGAGCTTGAGCGCATGAAAGAATCGCTTCAGAGGTTGAGCAAGGCGTGCTGCGGTTCATCACACTCAAGCATCAGCTGTTCTATCCTCGAAGCTTTAGAGGACGGGGCTGGAAAAGTGACATTGAAATCCCTTTCACATGAAGAATGAACGCAGTATGATGCGGCGGTATTTTAGGCAGTTAATGATTGAACTGAGGAATTTATGAGTAACTACAAGCACCAAAAAGGCATTATTCAGGAAAATGCGTTACAAGCACTTTTGCATGATCCGCTCTTTAAGCAGCGAATAGAAAAGAATCTGAAGGGAAAAGGCAGTTACCGTCGCAAAGAAAAAAATGGAAAAGGGCGTTATCTGGAGGGCAGTGTTGAGTGTTTTACGAATATTCAACACTGCCCTTCCTAAGCAAGCCCGAATAAGGGTTCTGAGTCCCTTAGAACTTCGGTGTCTGTTGTTCTTTTAACAAGTCACGTATTTCCGCTAACAGTGTTTCTTCTGCGGTCGGTTTAGGCGGTGCAGCGGGTACATCTTCTTGTTTCCGACGCATCTTATTCATCAGTGTAATCGCACAAAAAATGGCTAATGCAACAATAATGAAATCAAAGATGTTCTGGATAAAGACACCGTAATGCATCACAACGGCGGGTACTGTGCCCTGCGCTTCCCGGAGTACCAGAGTAAACTGTTTGAAATCAACGCCGCCGATAAGTAATCCCAGCGGCGGCATAATAATGTCAGCAACCAGTGATGATACTATTTTCCCAAATGCGGCACCGATGATGACACCTACAGCCAGGTCAACCACGTTGCCTCGCATGGCAAACTCACGAAACTCTTTCATAAAACTCATAAAATTCTCCTTGGCAAATCCATCAATTGTGTCAAACAAAGTAAAGACCATTTGTCGCGTCTTCGCTACAAAACTTAGCTTCAGAAATCTATTTTAAACAAAACCTGTCGAGCAGTGTGCGTTATAAGAAGAACGGACTTGGCTGGAACAAACGCTCAACGTCTCTGACAAACTTCTTGTCGGTGATGAACATGACGACATGATCACCTTGTTGTATCCTGCTGTTTCCGTTAGCAATGATGACTTCATTACCGCGAACAATAGCCCCGATTGTTGTGCCAGGCGGAAGCTTAATTTGTTCGACTGTACGGCCAACTACCTTTGACGTAGTTTCATCGCCATGCGCAATCGCTTCGATCGCTTCAGCTACTCCCCGGCGCAATGATGAAACGCTCACAATATCCGCTTTTCTCACGTGACCCAGCAGAGCTGATATGGTGGCTTGTTGAGGTGAAATAGCAATATCAATGACGCTGCCTTGAACCAGGTCGACATAGGCGCTGCGTTGAATAAGCACCATGGCTTTCTTGGCGCCCATACGTTTGGCAAGCATGGCGGACATAATATTGGCTTCATCGTCATTGGTGATCGCGATGAATACATCTACTTGTTCGATGTGTTCTTCTGCCAGCAATTCCTGATCGGAGGCATCACCGTAAAACACGATAGTGTCTTGCAGAAGTTCCGCCAGTTCAGCGGCACGTTGCTGATCCCGTTCGATGAGTTTTACGCTGTAATTTTTCTCAAGCTTTTGCGCCAGCCCAGCTCCAACGTTACCACCACCTACAATCATGATTCGTTTGTAAGGCTTTTCAAGCCGCTGAAGTTCACTCATTACCGCACGTATGTGCTGAGAGGCCGCGACAAAGAACACTTCATCGCCTGCTTCTATAATTGTAGAACCCTGGGGGCGTATCGGACGTTCGTGGCGGAATATCGCAGCAACGCGGGTTTCTATATGTGGCATGTGCTCACGCATTGATGAAAGGGCATTTCCCACCAGCGGACCACCGTAATAGGCTTTAACCGCAGCAATGCTGACTTTACCTTCGGCAAAGTTTACGACCTGAAGTGCGCCTGGATACTCAATCAGTTTGTAGATGTAGTCCGTGACTAACTGCTCAGGAGAAATCAAATGATCAATGGGCACCGCTTCAGGATTGAAGAGCTTTTCCGATTCGCGGATGTATTCAGTCGAGCGTATTCGGGCAATGCGATTAGGTGTGTTGAATAATGAATACGCTATCTGACAGGCCACCATATTAGTTTCATCAGAGTTTGTGACTGCCACTAACATATCGGCATCTTCGGCGCCGGCTTCGCGTAAAACGCGCGGGTGAGAGCCATGACCCTGCACGACGCGCAGATCGAACTTGTCCTGGAGCTGACGTAAACGGACGGTATTAGTATCAACAACGGTAATATCGTTGTTTTCGCCTACCAGGTTTTCGGCGAGCGTTCCGCCAACTTGCCCGGCACCGAGAATGATTATTTTCATATGACTCTCTGCTTTGCCTAATAGTATCAGCCTGAGTAGATAGCGCTAATGCAGACGTTTAACGTTTAATCAGTTTAGCGTAATAGAAGCCATCGCCATCTTCAGCATGAGGCAGATTTTGTCGGCCTGGTTTTTCAGCTGAACCTGTTTCAACCAACATTGCATCGGGATGCGTTTGTAAAAAAGCAGAAATTTGTTCGCTGTTTTCATCTGGCAGAATTGAGCAGGTGGCATAGACCATCACACCCTGACTTTTCAGTCGCGGCCAGACGGCTTCCAGAATTTCTTTTTGCAGTTTTGCGAGTTCCGCAATATCACCATCACGGCGCAGCCATTTGATGTCCGGATGTCTGCGAATAACACCGGTAGCGGAACATGGAGCATCGAGAAGAATTCTATCGAAGACACGGTCGCCAGCCCAGTTTTGTGGCTCGCGGCCGTCACCTTGTTTGACTTCAGCACTCATTTTAAGGCGCTGGAGATTCTCATGAACCCGTTTTAGTCGCTGCTCGTCCACATCGATGGCTAACACATGCGCTTTAGGTGCTGCTTCCAAAATATGTGTGGTTTTTCCGCCCGGGGCGCAGCATAAATCGAGGATCATTTCCCCATCCTGCGGATCCAGCAGATCAACGCTACCCTGTGCCGATGCATCCTGAACTGTCACCCATCCTTCCGCGAATCCTGGCAGCAGGTTCACCTGGCAAGGTGTGACCAGACGAAGTGCATCGCGATACTCGTCATGCGCAATCGCCTCAATCTGAGCTTCGCTCAACAGGTGCAGATACTCATCCCGGGTATGATGCAGACGATTGACGCGTAACCACATCGGTGGTCTTTGGTTATTAGCATCAACGATATTTTCCCATTCTGCGGGATAGGCTTTCTTCAGACGATTTAACAGCCAGCTTGGGTGCAAATGACGGCTGTCATTATTAGACATTTTCGGAAGTAACTCTTCCTGCTGTCGCTGGAACTGACGCAGAACACCGTTGATCAAACCTTTTAATTGTGGACGTTTGAGTGCTACAGCACCGTCAACGGTTTCTGCCAGAACGGCGTGTGCAGGGATACGGGTATGGATCAGCTGGTATAAGCCAACCATCAGTAAATAATGCAGAGTCCGTTGTTTACCCGTTAATGGTTTTGCCATGAGTTGCTGCAAACACCATTCCAGCTGAGGTAAAACCCTCAGCGTACCGAAACACAATTCCTGCAGTAATCCACGATCTTTATCTGAGATGTTTTTCTGCAAACCGGGAAGAACGGTGGAAAGCGACAGACCTTTGTCTAATACCTGGCTTATAGCTTGCGCTGCAATACTACGGAGATTATAGGCTGTTTTCATAGTCAAAGAAGCTGAACAATATCAGCATTATCATGGGGATAAGGCCCGGCATTAAGCCGGGCGTAGTCGTAATGGTCAGGCTAAACGAGTGCCTGCGATAAACCATTCACGACGAGAGTTCAGCAAGTCCTGCGCGGACATGGCTTTTTTACCCGAAGGCTGGAGTTGGGTGATATTCAGGATACCGCTGGCGGTCGCAATCTGTATCCCTTTTTTATCTGCGGCGATAATGGTGCCCGGTAGCGCACCAGTTTCATCGGGCAAAGTTTCTGCCAGCCATACTTTCACCGGTTGGTCATCAATCATGAAATAACTGACAGGCCACGGGTTAAAGGCTCGGATGCAACGTTCAAGTTGCTCAGCAGAAAGCATCCAGTCTAAGCGAGCTTCTTCTTTACTGAGTTTTTCTGCGTAAGTGACATGCGCTTCATCCTGAACTTCCCGAAGAGCAGTGCCCTTTGCCAGCTGGTGTAGCGTTTCAAGCAACCCAGATGGGCCGAGTAATGCCAGTTTGTTATAAAGTGATGCGCTTGTATCTTCAGGCAAGATATCGCACTCGACCTTATGCAGCATGTCGCCGGTGTCCAGTCCCACATCCATCTGCATAATAGTGATGCCCGTTTTAGTATCTCCGGCCCACAGCGAACGTTGGATCGGTGCCGCACCGCGCCAGCGTGGAAGCAGAGAACCATGCACATTGATGCATCCCAGTCTCGGCATTTCCAGTACGGCTTTAGGCAAAATCAGCCCATATGCAACAACAACCATGATGTCCGCTTCTAACGCGGAAACCAGCGTCTGATTTTCTTCGGGCCGCAAAGATTTAGGCTGGAAAACCGGAATGTTGTTGGCCTCTGCCAGCATTTTTACCGGGCTTGCAGTCAGCTTATTACCACGGCCAGAGGGGCGATCAGGTTGGGTGAATACCCCCACAACCTGATGTTCAGATGTCAAAAGCGCGTCAAGATGACGCGCTGCAAAATCGGGTGTACCGGCAAATATAATCCGCAAAGCAGTATCCTGTGTTACACGAATATTAGTCAGGCCGGGCGTTCAGCTTGGCCATCTTTTCCATTTTCTGACGGATGCGCTGACGTTTCAGTGGAGATAAGTAATCCACAAACAATTTACCGACCAGATGATCCATTTCATGTTGAATGCAGATCGCCAGCAAGTCGTCAGCTTCAAGTTCGAAGCTTTTGCCTTCACGGTCCAGAGCACGAATTTTCACTTTCTCAGCGCGTGGAACAAGGGCACGTTGATCTGGAATCGACAGGCAGCCTTCTTCAATGCCCGTTTCGCCGCTTTTTTCCAGCAACTCAGGGTTGATGAGCACCAGGCGCTCGTCACGATTTTCAGAAACATCAATGACAATAATACGCTGATGGATGTCGACCTGAGTCGCAGCCAGACCAATGCCTTCCTCTGCATACATGGTTTCGAACATATCATCCACGATTTGCTGGATTTTGGCGTCAACTACTTTGACCGGTTTTGCAGTAATGCGAAGCCGCTCGTCTGGGAAATGTAATATCTGTAATACGGACATATTTTTCTGGATCTTTATTCAATTGATTGAAGATATATAGTTTCTATTCTAGACATTTCTCGCTCCGATTGACAGCATCCTCTGCCAATTGAATCACTCGCTAAAAGGCATTGAAACGGAGCGCAGTAATGACACTACAGGAAGTATGGATACGTTTGTCTGCGGTGAAACGGCTCAGCGCTCATCGTGCTGAAGGGATTATCCAGGCTCTGTTTAGTCGGGGGGATTACACGAGGTCCGGGCTTTGTGGTTGCGGACTTTCACCTGAGCAGAGTGATGATTTCCTTCAAATCAACCGGCAATGGCTTTTAGCATCCCTGAAGTGGCTGGAAGGTGATAACCGCCATCTGGTTACCTTTGACAGTGAGGTTTATCCGCCTCTATTGGCACAGATATCGTCACCTCCGTTAATTCTTTTTGTCGAAGGACAAGCTGGACTGTTGTCATCCCCGCAGATTGCAATGGTTGGAAGTCGCCACTTCACCCACTATGGTGATCATTATGCGCAGGTTTTTGCCGGTGGATTAGTTTGCAGCGGGTTTACCGTCACGAGCGGACTTGCTCTGGGGATAGATGGCATCAGCCATAAAGCCGCTCTGGATTCAGACGGAAACACTGTCGCCGTGCTGGGTAGCGGATTAATGAACCGCTACCCAGCACGTCATTCCAAATTAGCCGACCGCATTCTGGCGCAAGGAGGCGCACTGGTGTCTGAGCATTTAGTCTCCATGCCTCCCATTGCCGCACACTTTCCTCGCAGAAATCGGATTATCAGTGGCCTGAGCGTGGGCGTTTTGGTGGTTGAAGCGACGCTGCGCAGCGGCTCGTTAATCACAGCTCGCTTTGCGCTGGAGCAGGGCAGAGAAATATTTGCTTTACCGGGACCGCTGGGCAGTCTGACTTCAGAAGGAACGCACTGGCTTATCCGCCAGGGTGCTTATCTGGTCACCGAACCCAAGGATATCGCCGAGCATATGGGCAGCGGGTTGACATGGTTTCCGGCGCCAGTGGACTCATCATTGCGGCAAATTCCACAGGATGAGGAAATATGTGCCTCAGAGGCGATTTTTTATGCACAAGATGACGAAGTTGAATTGCCATTTGCTGATGTGTTGGCTAACGTAGAATATGAGGTGACATCTGTTGACGTCGTCGCCGAACGTGCCGGCCAACCTGTGCCAGAAGTGGTAGGTAAACTACTCGAGCTGGAGTTAGCAGGATGGATCGCAGCTGTATCCGGCGGCTATGTCCGAATTAAGAGGGCAGGCCATGTTCGACGTACTAATGTACTTATTTGAAACTTACATTCACAACGAAGCGGAGATGAATGTTGACGAGGATAGGTTAACGGATGACTTGACCGAGGCTGGTTTTCACCGGGCCGATATTCACAATGCGTTGAATTGGCTTGAAAAACTTGCGGATATGCAAGAGGGTGGAACCCCATCTTACATGCTGGATTCTGATCCTTCAGCATTACGAATCTACACCGATGAGGAAACAAACCGGTTAGATTGCATGTGTCGTGGTTTTTTATTGTTCCTCGAACAGATCAAAGTGTTGAATTTCGATACCAGGGAGATGGTTATCGATCGTGTTATGGCTCTGGACACTGAAGAGTTCGATCTTGAAGATCTTAAGTGGGTCGTGCTGATGGTTCTCTTTAATATTCCCGGATATGAAAGTGCGTATCAGCAAATGGAAGAGCTGTTATTTGAAGTTAATGAAGGTTATCTGCACTAACAGATAACAGGTAAAACATAGCGTATGACTAAAGCAGCACTTTTTGCTGAGAAGCAAAATGAATCCTGTCCGGAATGCGGGGCCGGTTTGGTGATCCGTAGTGGTCGCCACGGCCCCTTTCTCAGCTGTTCTTCTTATCCACAATGTCAGTATATTCGACCGCTCAAAGCGCAGGCTGACGGCCATATCGTCAAAGTACTGGATGGGCAGCACTGCCCAAAATGTGAATCGACACTGGTATTGCGTCAGGGCCGTTATGGAATGTTTATTGGATGCAGCCAATATCCCGAATGTGATCATATTGAAGTGATCGACAAACCTGAAGAAACCAGTCTGAGTTGTCCACAGTGCGGCAGCGGGCATCTGTTACAGCGCAAATCACGGTTCGGCAAAGTCTTTCATGCCTGTGATCGCTATCCTGATTGTCAGTTTGCTATTAATAATAAGCCTGTCGCGGGCGAGTGTGCGCATTGCCACTACTCCTTGTTAATGGAAAAGAAAACAGCGCACGGTATTAAATTATTTTGTGCCAGTAAATTATGCGGAAAAGCCGTACAAACGAAAGATAACCCAACAGATGAATAAAGAAGCTGAAAACTCATTGAGCGTAGTGCTTGAAGCACTGCGTCAACAACAAGTGATCGCGTACCCCACAGAAGCCGTCTTTGGTTTGGGATGCGACCCTGACAGTGAACGGGCAGTCGAAGCACTGCTGGCGCTAAAAAAACGTCCTAAAGACAAAGGGCTGATTTTAATTGCTGATAATTATCAGCAACTCCTCCCTTATATAGATGACTCTTTTTTAACTGAGCAACAACGTCAGACAATATGGTCCTCCTGGCCCGGCCCCGTCACCTGGGTAATGCCTGCTAAAGTCTCCACTCCTGACTGGCTGACCGGGCGTTTTTCCTCGCTCGCGGTGCGTGTTACGGATCACCCTCAGGTTAAAGAACTCTGCCAGAAATTTGGAAAGCCTCTGGTATCCACCAGCGCCAACCTCAATGGTGAGCCACCTTGTCGTTTCGCAGCAGAAGTCAGTCAGCAATTTGGGAATGAGTTTCCGGTTCTGGCGGGTAATGTCGGCGGAAGAGAAAATCCATCAGAAATCCGGGATGCCCTCACCGGGGATCTCATTCGCCAGGGCTAAGGATCGAGTTCATGCCATCTTTTGCAGTGTTTGGGAATCCGATTAGTCACAGTAAGTCACCAAGAATTCATGCACTTTTCGCCTTCCAGACGGGTATTGATCATACTTATGGAACGGTGTTGGCCCCGCACGAAGAGTTTGAGGAAACACTACGATCCTTTTTTCACGGTGGAGCCCAGGGGGCGAATATCACAGTCCCTTTTAAAGAGCGCGCATTTGCTGAGTGTGATGAACTGACCGATCGTGCGGCATTGTCTGGCGCGGTGAACACTCTGAAGAAACTTGAGGACGGGCGTCTGCTCGGGGATAACACCGATGGCATCGGTATGCTGAGCGATCTCGAACGGCTCAACCTCATACGTAAAGGCGACCGGGTTCTGCTGATCGGCGCCGGCGGCGCGGCGCGGGGCGTCATTCTTCCGCTGCTGTCTTATGGTTGTTCTCTTGTCGTGACTAACCGGACGTTCGAGAGGGCACAGCATTTAAGCCATATTTTTGAAAGCAGAGGCGATATTCAGGCAATGCCATTGGAAGAGCTGATGAAAGAATCATTTGATTTGATCATCAATGCCACTGCCTCTGGTATTAAAGGTGAGATCCCAGCGATTCCCCAAGAAGTGATCACCCCGCAGACTCGCTTATACGATATGTACTATCAGGCCGGACTCACACCTTTTATCGAATGGGCGGAAAAGATGGGAGTGACGCATTATGCAGATGGTTTGGGCATGCTGGTCGGGCAGGCAGCACATGCGTTTCATCTTTGGCATGGTGTTATGCCTGAGATTGAACCCGTGCTGGCGCAATTGAAGCAGGATTTGCTGAGTTAATTTTGAAGCATGCCTGAAGAAAGATGCTTCAGGCATGAAAACCGTTTAATCATTTCTGGTCGGTAAGATACAGATCTTTCCAGGTAACATAGTTACTGGAAGAGTAAGTCAGTCCTGCAAGTTCTTCAGACGTCAGCTCCCGGATCTGCTTCACCGGACTTCCCAGATAAAGATATCCACTTTCAAGTCGCTTCCCTGGGGGGACCAGACTTCCTGCACCGATCATCACGTCATCTTCAATGATCGCCCCATCCAGCAGTATTGATCCCATTCCAACCAGTACCCGATTGCCGATGGTACAACCATGCAACATAGCTTTATGACCGACGGTGACATCCTCACCAATGATCAGCGGATGACCTTCCGGATTGTGACGAGACTGATGTGTGACATGCAATACGCTCCCATCTTGCACATTGGTTCTGCAACCGATGACAACGTGATTAACGTCACCACGAATCACAACCAATGGCCAGATACTGACATCGTCCGCGAGAGCAACATCACCAATGATGACGCTGGAGGGGTCAACCATGACGTTTTCCCCCAAGGTGGGCAATGATCCCTGATATGCACGTAATGCCTGAGACATGTTTAATTACCTCATAATTGGGTTTTAATCTTGGCAATATAGTTCGGGTATGAAGAAATACCAATTATGAGGTGCCTGGATCGGTTGTAAAACCCGCGGATCGAGTGAGATCTCCTCGATGGGGTTGAAAAACACGCAGTCGATCCTTTTTATCGAAATAAATGCTTGTGCAAAAAATACGGATCCCTATAATGCCGCTCCATCGACAGGGAACAACGTGAACAACATCACGAAGTAACCGGGTCGGAAAGATTAAAAACAGTGATGACCGGGTGAAAT
>NZ_MJIB01000008.1:0-2367 GCF_003697865.1 Rahnella sp. Larv3_ips
GCCATGGTTTAGCGCCTCTTAGCTGTTGATGGCCGTGGCGAACGTCGCCAGGTACTGATCGGTGATGCGCTGACGCAGGGTTAAATCTTCCAGCGGCGGCACCGGCGTATAGTCGTAATCAATGAACAGCTTGCCCGCTTTCAGGGTTTCGACGGTGTTAGCCTCCGCGTCGTACCAGCAGGTGCCGTCGATGATCAGACCGGCGGTTTTCATTTCGCGCAGTTTGGCGTTGATGCCCGCAATCATGTCTTTGATAAGCGTCGGGGTCATTGGCCTGTCCATTGCCCACAGGTGCGCTTCGGCCATGGTGTCCGCCAGCACCTGCGCGGTGCGGGTGTAGTTCTCAAACAGAAACAGCGGATCGTCAGAGCAGGTGCGCTGCCCCCAGAACTTAAAGCCGCCTTTGCGGATAAGCGTGGTAACGCACGCCTGATTCAGTAGGTCGGCGTCGGTGCCGGTGGTTTGCAAATCCCAGTAGACGCTGGCAGACAGGCCAGTCACGCCGTTGATGCCGACGTTGGACAGAGTTTTATGCCAGCCGGTTTCGGTGTCGATTTTGGCACGCAGGCCGAGGGCATAGGCGGTGGCGGGCGCGATGTCGCTGGCGTTCGTGGTGGTGTTCCAGGCGACGAAATCCGGCCAGATGACCATCAGCTCACGCTGGCTGAAATTCTCGCGGTACTTGATGGCATCGGACACGGTCTTGCAGCCGTAGGCGCTGACATAGCCGAAGGCGCGCAGCTGCTGACAAACGGCACCGAGCGCCGTCGCGACCTCCAGATTATCCAGCCCCGGCACGCCGAGGATGCGCGGTTTTACGCCGAGTTCGGTTTGGGCAGACAGCAGGGCTTTCATGCCGGTATACATGCCGGTGGCGTCGGTGCCGCCGATGATGTTCGAGGTGGTTTCCGCCTCGGTGTCACCTTCTGCCACGCGCACGACAACGACGACGGGTTTCGCCTGGTTGCCGATTGCCATCAGTGAGGTGCGTAGTGTGCCGGTTTTACCAGCCTTGCCTGCGGCGGTCAGTACGTTGGTAATGAGCACCGGCGTATCCAGCGGGAACGCGTCGGCGTCCGCATCTTCTGCGGTGCAGACCATCCCGATGATGGCGGTGGAAACGGTGGAGATAACGCGGGTGCCGTTGTTGATTTCAACAACGCGCACACCGTGATGATAATCAGCCATGGTGTTTTTTCCTGTGATTTGGGTGAGGTCAATCATCGCGTGTTGTGTACGCGCAGGCACGGCGGGCGGGGTGTGTGGGAAATGGCACAACGTGGTGAAGGCCAGATACAAAAAAGCCCCTCGTGGGGGCAGTGGTCAATAGAATTGAAAAGCGGAGGAGTTAATTCTCCAACCCTAATTTTTCAGCCAGCCGGTGCAAAGCACAAACGGATATCACGCCCTCAGCGGCTTGCGAAAATGCCGCCCAGTTTACCGCGATAAATCCCGCAACTATCTCCGCTTCTTCCTGGTTTAATTCCATTTCATCCTCCTAAAAAGTCTGAGGATATCCTTAGACATATGCAGGACATGTTCAAATAGTTACTACTGATCAATTATCCGTAATTGATCGTTTTCAGCGATCAATTTACTCAGGTACAGCAGGCCAGTCGATTTCCGGCGCAGCGGATAAATCGAGGCGATTCAGCGCAACGCGGAATTTCTTCCAGGCTTTCAGGCTTGCCAGTTCATCGTCGGTGGCGTCGTCAACATCAACCGCATCCTGTAGCGGAGCAATGGCGGCGGCGGCCTGACTGAGCAACGTACTTTTTTGCTGTGCTGCGACCTCAATCGCAGGCTGTACAAATTTCACGAACTCGCCGTTCTCATAGCTGTAAGGGTGATCTCTGATATCTTCGGGCAACGCTTCCGGGCTGATTTCGTAAATGCTCACGCCTTCAGATAAGGTGAGAAAGTTAGGGTTGTCTGCCCAGGTAGAAATAAATCCGTCTGCACCGACGGCAATGAAACAGCTTTCACCCTGCCATTTTTCATCTCGCAGTTTGTACCAGTCCTGACCCGTTTCATCTTCGAAATAAAGCACGGGAAGGGGGATGCCATCTTCTAAAACCTGCTTAGAGATTGTGATATTTTTGAATGTGATCATCTTAGTTACCCACCTGTCGCCAGCTTCCGCTGGCCGTTCTAATCATTAATGCGCGGTAGTATTTCCCCATCATTCGGCAGTCGCCCAAATCCGGTCGGATATTTAACCCCGTCATGAAACAACCCGTCGGCGCTTCCCATACCTGCTGAGCAGTCCAGCCCGCATTCTCCAGCGCCTGGCTGCCGCGCTGCACGTCATAAATAAAGCGAGAGTCCGACCAGGCGCTGGTTGCTAAATAAACCAGCGCATTATTT
>NZ_MJIB01000008.1:2377-4834 GCF_003697865.1 Rahnella sp. Larv3_ips
TGAACATACCCTGACAAATCTTGCTGCGGCGGCGGGAAATTGGTGGTGTAAACCTCTCCCATATCTGAAGCATCTACCTGAATTTTGACCTTAGAACCCGTCCAGCCGATATAGACTTTATTGCTCTGCATACCGGCACCGCCGCCTTGCTGAACGGCGGCAAAGTTCCCGACATTCCCCAGTCCGACATTCGAGTTGGTGAGGTTTATGTCTTTGGTGCCGTCAAAGGCCACACCGGCAATTTTGCGGGCGGTGGCGAGTTTAGAAGCCGCGACAGCGGTACCGCCCGAGGGTAGTGCGTCGACGTTTCCTGCACTGATACTGATATCTTTCGTGCCGTCAAACGCTACACCGGCAATTTTTCGCGCCGTGGCTAATTTGCTTGCAGCCACGGCCGTGCCATTACTCGGCAATCCACCCAGATTTTTTAATGCGTCGGTTGCAGTTTTTGCACCGGTGCCACCGCTGGAAATAGGCAGTGCGGTGGTCAGTGTCAGGCCATACGCACCGGTAACCTCCAGACCGCCGTCCATCACCCAGTTATCCGCCGTGCCATTCGTCACGTTTGACGCTCTTTTCCGCAGGATCCACCTGCCGTTTGTGGTATCCCAAAAACCGAAATTGCCTGCGCCTGAATAGTTCACCGAGATCAATGGATGTGCAGTATCTGACGAACTGAATTCACACGCACCATCATGGCGGCTGAATCTCACTAATCCTTTAAATTCGGTGTCACCAGCAAACGTCGCATTGCCGCTATCGCCATCTAAGGTGATAGCGGATTTAACCACCCCAGCGTCATTTCTGGCATTGAGAACTAACCTTCCGCCGCCGGTGGTGTTGTACTGAAAACTCACCCCGGCGAGAATGCGACCATAGGGATCACCCGCCGCTGTTGTAAGGCGGGCGGCAATATCGCCAACAGCGATCACTGAGCCAGGTCGCATCCCTTCCACCTGATCAAGCCGGTTATACGTTGTGTAGGCTGAAAACGCATCTGCTCTGGAGATCAGTTGTCGATAACTTGCGATGCTTTCCCGTTGTGTTAGTGAGCCGGAAAATACCGCAGAGGTACCTTTGAGTTCGCCAGTAACCAAGCCGCCGGTTGAAGCAAGTGCGCCCACGTCCGCCGCCGTCAGAGTTTGGTCAGCGCTTAACGCCTTACCGTTAATTTTACGGGTGGAAGGGACGCGGCTGTTGGCGTTGTCATTCACAGCCTTCACCGCCTTTGGCGTGGCGGCCAGCGCTTCGCTGGTACTGCTGACCAGGCTGCTCAACTGGACAAAACCCTTTGCCGTCGTGGTGCCGTCGGGGTGGTTGCGTGATTTCTCATGCGCGGCCAGCAGGTCGTTCACATACTGTTCCGTCGCCATAATCACCGAGTCGTCGATCAGCAGGCTGATCGCTTCGGTGTTGCTGACCGCAATCACCATCCGCAATGTCTGCGTGCGGCCTGAACCTTCCGCCAACGTGGGTTTATAGGTGTCCGCCATGTTGCAGACGGCAATCAGCGCGCCGTCGCTGCTGAACAGCCCCATTTCGCGCATCCAGAAGCCGCCCACGCTGGCAGACAGCACCGCTTCGGCAATCACCCAGTTTCCGTGCGACGGGTCAAGCTTCAGCGAATTGAGCGGCGTGCGGTACACCTCTTTCACCAGTTTTGTCTGCGTGGCAACCGGCGTTGTTGCCTTGCCGTTGCCGTCGCCGACGGCCAGCTGCGTAATGTTGATGTCAGTCCCCGCAGCAATGGCCGCCGCGATGCGCGCCTGGCCGAGCGTGGTGACAACGGATTTAAATGTGCTCATATCGTCCTCTTAGGCGGGGTAGACGGTCAGCAGCTCGCCGACGTACTGTGCTGCGCCGATGTAAACGTCGCCTTTGATGTCCTGGGTAATAGTCAGGCCGATCAGATGGCGGCTTGCGGGTTTGGCGTCGGCGATTAGCCGCTCCATCTCTAAATACATTTCTTCAGTGATGCCGGTTTCCAGCACGCCGATGTCCAGGCGAAACGTCCCCGGTTCGTCATTCGTTTCCCACCACTCGGTCACGTTGATCAGGTAGCCGAGCGGCTCCACCACGCGCCGGATGGCACCGATGGTTCCCTTATGGCAGTGAATGAACCAGGCCGACTGAATGACGCGGCGTTTGGTGGTGACAGGCCAGTTTTCATCCCAGCGGTCAACCGACAGCGCCCACGCCAGGTAAGGTAAAAACTTTGCCGGACAGGTCAGCGGATCCCAGAGCTGCCGCAGCGGCACCGGTACGTTTTCAAGCGCGGCGCAGGCGTCGGCGGCGGCCACCTCAAGCTGGGATGAACCGACGGGCAGCAGGCGATCACTCATCGTAGCCACCCACTTTTAAGGTGTAGGCGGTGCAGAATGACGCCTGGGTTTTATCCAGCTCGATGTCGGCCTTCGGGCTTTTCAGCTCCACCCGCTGGACGCCCTCAACGTGCAG
>NZ_MJIB01000008.1:5071-5675 GCF_003697865.1 Rahnella sp. Larv3_ips
CTGTATCCGCAGGCGTGATGGTCAGGCGTTCCACGCTGAACGTGGCGGCGATGTTGTCCAGGTCTGCGCCGGTGGCATAGGCCAGCATGACGGCCTGCGCCGCCTCGTTAACCCGCTGACGCAGGATCACTTCGCGGTAGGCGTTCTCCTCCAGCAGCTTCACTATCGGCTCGGACTCCAGCGTCAGCGTGCGGGCGATGGCGGCCTGCTGGTCTTCGGGATACAGCGACACCAGCGTGGCTTTGCGCTCCGCCAGCAGAATTTCATAATCCAGCACCTCCACCACGTCGGGGGCGGGTAACTGGCTCAGGTCGATAGTTGCCATAATTCAGCTCACTGGAAGGGTTAAGGAGATGGCGGCGGACGTGTCTTTGCGGGTGCCGGTGAGTTCCACCACGCCTTTTCCGTCGAACGTCGTTTCAAAGGTGATGCCGGTGAGGCTGACGCGCGGCTCCCATTTCAGGATCGCGCTGTAGCAGGCCGCCATAATTTGCAGCCGCAGCGCCGCATTCTGCGGGCGGTCAGTCAGTTCAGACAGCAGTGAACCATAGTCACGGCGCATGACGCGGGAACCGACGGGCGTGCGCAAAATGTCGCTGACCGA
>NZ_MJIB01000008.1:5685-6063 GCF_003697865.1 Rahnella sp. Larv3_ips
GCGCGGATACGAAAATCCGCATCGCTTTCCATCACCGCCGCCACGGCGGGCACGCTGACCGTATCCGCAGGCGTGATCGTCAGGCGTTGTACGCTGAACGTCGCCGCGATGTTGTCCAGGTCTGCGCCGGTGGCGTAGGCCAGCATAACGGCCTGCGCCGCCTCGTTAACCCGCTGACGCAGGATCACTTCGCGGTAGGCGTTTTCCTCCAGCAGTTTCACAATCGGCTCAGACTCCAGCGTCAGCGTGCGGGCGATGGCGGCCTGCTGGTCTTCGGGGTAAAGCGACACCAGCGTGGCTTTGCGCTCCGCCAGCAGAATTTCATAATCCAGCACCTCCACCACGTCGGGGGCGGGTAACTGGCTCAGGTCGATAGTT
>NZ_MJIB01000008.1:6073-9275 GCF_003697865.1 Rahnella sp. Larv3_ips
TATCCACCACCATTTTACCGTCGAACGTCGTTTCAAAGGTGATGCCGGTGAGGCTGACGCGCGGCTCCCACTTAAGGATCGCGCTGTAACAGGCCGCCATGATTTGCAGCCGCAGCGCGGTATTCTGCGGGCGGTCAGTCAGTTCAGACAGCAGTGAACCATAGTCACGGCGCATGACGCGGGAACCGACGGGCGTGCGCAAAATGTCGCTGACCGACTGCTGGATGTGCGCCAGGTCTTCGACGCTGCGCCCCGTGTCGCGAGCCAGCCCGATGTATTTTGCGTTACTCATGACGGCACCTGCGTTTGACCGCCGCCCGTCTGGACGCCGCCGTGTTTATGGGTATGCACAACCACGCCGTTTGACGTGATGCTGCCGCCTGAATGGGTGAGGTTGCCGGTCATGGTGCCGCCCTTTTTAATCTCGATGGTGGCGGTGGTGAGTTTGTTCGTGCAGACCACCTCCGGCGTGTCGAGCGTGATGCGGGTTTTCGCCGTGCAGGTGATCAGCGGGGCGGTGACAGCCACCTTATCGGCAGCGTTCACCGTTGCAGACTTAATGCCGGTTGCCAGCAGCGCGCCGGTTTTGGGTTCGTACTCAATCACCGCGCCGTCTGGGAAAGTGACGTGTACGGCATCCGCCGAGGCAGACGGTGCGGGGAATTCATCAGAGAAAACGCCGGGCATCACAAAGGCGGTGTCGAGTTCGCCGCCCAGGCAGAACAGCAGAACCTGCTCACCGGCAGACGGTGCCCACCAGGAACGGGAACGCCCCGCGCGGGAGGTCAGCCAGTGCAGCCAGTCGGTGACGTTGCCGCCGGTGTTCACGCGACAGGTGCCCGCAACTAAATCCACCTCGGCAACGGTGCCAATGCGGATCAGATTGCGCAGCAGGCGCGGAATGTCGTGTTTCGGAATGGATGTATTCATGGATAAAAGAATGCCGCCCTGTCAGGCGGCATACAATTTGATGAGGTTGTTCTAGGGATGGTACAAAGGACCTAGACTTTAGTTATATTGAATGCTCTTGGGCCTTTAGAGTGTTTTTCGATTGTGAAAGTAACTTGCTCACCTGCACACAAATATTTATCTTCACTATTGATTTCTGTAAAAAAGAAAAAGACGTCTTTCCCTTTATCTCTGGTAATGAATCCCCATCCTTTAAAGGCATCAAATGTTTTAACAACCCCATATTCAATTTGGCTTTCACTCATAACCATATGTCTCTTTTAGTCGGTAACTTTCTGAAGTGAGACTTCAACTTTTTTCTCCACATTCTAGAAACTAACTTGTTATTTCTAGATAGGATGCCTAACTTACCATAAGCTTTATTTATACTATCCACATGCCCATACTTTAATTCAATGGTGGCTTTAATTTTTAATAAATTCCTACATTCTCTAAGAATTTTATCTCTTTCAGCATCATCATAAAGTGGTAGAATTAACCCTAGTCGGGTTCTTAAAGATTCGTGATTTGATTGATTTAAACGGTTTAATTTCGCCACCAATCCAGATGTCTTATTCCAAAGTTCATGATAGCCTTCTGAATACATTGATTTTGAATATTCATTTTCACAAATTCTAACTAGAAGTCGTATATATCTTCTTTCATTCCTAGTTGTTTTTGGTAATTGATGGCCAACCCAAAGCCCAGTTATTCTAAATCCTTCTTTCTTCGATTTAATATGTTCTATTTTGGTTTTTTTATTGTTAAATTTTAAGCCATGTTTTTTGAACATTCCATGAATAGACTTGATGTAAATTTCAATTTCTTCATCGTTCAACTGTTTTGAAGAGGATAATGTTACATCGTCTAACAACCTTGTATAAGTAACACCCTTGCCTCTTAATTTAGACACCTCTAAATACTCAGAATTAAAAAAAACAAGGTTAGCTAAATATGAAGATGTACAGGCACCTTGAGGAACCTTATTTTTATAAGTTGTCAATGACGTAAGAATATCACAAACAGGATCTGGAAATTTAAAAAAATACTTAAAAATATCATTAACTTTTGCTTTTTTTATATTGTCGTAAAATGATTTTATATCTAGATTGATTAGGGATTTTATTTTTTCAGTTGAGTGGATTTTGGCATTCTCAACATAATCTCTTCTATTTTCTTTGTCATGTATTCCACCTTGTAAGTAACTAGGGAAGATGACATTTTCAAATAGTCTTGAGTTTATTCTTTTTTGGATTTTTTTTAATTCAAACTTGGGATCGTATACAGTTCTATCCTTGCCTTTAGATTCAATTAAGAACTCTGTGTAGGAATTCCCTGCTTTATTAGCTATTGATCTAAGAGCCGGTTCACTCACGCCAAGTGTTTTTGCTAATACTTCAACAGAAGATATTGGTTTATGAGGGTAATAGGGTTTATCCATGAAAAACTATCCCATTCACGTTGAGACGTAAATGGGTTAGGAGTTAATTAGCTTAGAAACATAATCAATAGGTAAACAAGCTTCAAGATTATGGTTATTAGGCCAATCCAAGGAGCCAAAGCCACTAACGTGGTCATTAACCCCCAGGTTTTGTTCGGGTCGACTTGCACATTCACCCCACCACCTTCTAGTGTAGGTGGGGTATATTTCTTTTTTACATCAAATGCTAATTTCAGGTTGAAGGTATAATTTATCTTCTTCATATTTCATTACTCCGCGTAGCGTACCGGACGGTACGGCCAGACCGAAGTTCTGTTCAGGAAAATTATATCGACCCTTACAACTCCTAACCCTATACGCCAGACAATTGTCGGTTCAATATGCGGAATAGTTGAAGCGAAACACCTCTTCATCCATAAACGCGATATATCCCCGCATGACCGGTCATGATCCCTAGTGGGATCGCCTTTTACGGCATCGTTACCCTGAAGACCTTTAGCATTTTAAAGAACGGCAACAGGCGTGATACACCTGTAATGTTGCGGTTTTAATACTAATCTGATTGAAATTCAGAAGCAAAGAATTTCTTAATAAAGATTAGTAAGCGCAAATATAATCTCCGATAGGTATTATATCCTTGATAAACATTCAATCAGTACGGTTTCAGTTAATTCAATATCTTTAGCGTCCAGCCCCAACAACGGCCGCGCAGGATATGGCGCTTCTTTAGCCCAGACGTTCGGACGATCTCGCAGGCCGTACTGATGCACTTCAGCCATTCGTTTAACTCTGCTAGTGAACTCCACCACCGCA
>NZ_MJIB01000008.1:9285-13773 GCF_003697865.1 Rahnella sp. Larv3_ips
AATGTGCGCCAGGTCTTCGACGCTGCGCCCCGTATCGCGAGCCAGCCCGATGTATTTTGCGTTACTCATGAGGGAGCCTGCGTTTTGCCGCCGCCCGTCTGGACACCGCCGTGTTGATGGGTATGCACAACAACGCCGTTTGACGTGATGCTGCCGCCGCTGTGCGTGAGGTTGCCTGTCATGGTGCCGCCCTGTTTAATTTCGATAGTGCCGGTGGTGAGTTTTTTCGTGCAGACCACCTCCGGCGTGTCGAGCGTGATGCGGGTTTTCGCCGTGCAGGTGATTAGTGGGGCGGTGACAGCCACCTTATCGGCAGCGTTCACCGTGGCTGATTTAATGCCGGTTGCCAGCAGCGCGCCGGTTTTGGGTTCGTACTCGATCACCGCGCCGTCAGGGAAAGTAACGTGTACGGCATCCGCCGAGGCGGACGGGGCGGGAAATTCATCAGAGAAAACGCCGGGCATCACAAAGGCGGTGTCCAGCTCGCCGCCCAGGCAGAACAGCAGAACCTGTTCACCGGCGGACGGTGCCCACCAGGAACGGGAACGCCCCGCGCGGGAAGTTATCCAGTGCAGCCAGTCGGTGACGTTGCCGCCGGTGTTCACGCGACAGGTGCCCGCAACTAAATCCACCTCGGCAACGGTGCCAATGCGGATCAGATTGCGCAGCAGGCGCGGAATGTCGTGTTTCGGAATGGATGTATTCATGAATAAAAGAATGCCGCCCTGTCAGGCAGCATACAATTTGAGGCGGGTTGATAGCGGGTGGCACAACGTGGGGATCACTGACTGAAGAGTATTAGCTCAGACTTGATCTGACAGTCTGGTTTGAGCGAAGAGCGGACATACCACCACATCATGCATTTGTGCCGAAAGTAACTTTTGCTATTTGTAGTCTCTAAGTGCCAGCCGGAGATGATGAGCGATAAAGTCGGCTTTAAGAGTACTATAGAGAGGAATATTATCCTCACTTGCCAGTGCTGCAGCATGCTTTATCTCAGCATACTCATCAGCTTCTTTCTTGTTTTTTCTCAAATAATCGCGGAACGCCAGATGTTTTACTATTTGAGGATTGCCTACACCAAAAGCATGAACGTGATGACTACGGTGCTCTTCTCCTTTAGTGAAATATCTTCGATTTGAAATTCCATTTTCACCACGAACGTAGTATCCGGCACGCTCCATTGCAAAGTTTAATTTATCCAGCTCATCCAGATCATATACCTCCAGCAATATATCTATGATTGGTTTTGCTGATAGCCCCGGTATAGACGTACTGCCAATATGATGAACCTGTGAAATTACCTTCCCCAGCGTGTTCTGTAATAAGCCCCTTTCAGCCTCATATCGGGTATGCCATTGCTCTTCATACTCCACAACAATGATCCTACGCATTTTTTACTCCGGTTAACTTCTTTGAGGTTTTACTAAACCATCATTTATGTTGATAGCATGATTTGATGTCCGCTTCTGGCACACAGCAGACAAACACGTAAAGCTGAAGGTCTGCTGAGAGCGAGGAGCGGAAGTTCAGAATAGTCATCGCCATTGATAATGCTCTACTCACCTTCCCGTGTGTTAACCGACAGAGAGCGAGGCCGGCGCTCAAGCCTTCCCCTTAGAAGATATCGGCATGCCCATTTCAAGCGCACGCACCTCAAAACCAAACTCCTCATACAAGCGGATTGCTGCCTTGTTGAAATGCCAAACAGCCAGTCGGAGTTCCTGCGCGTTACGTGCCAGAGCCCATTCACGCACTCTGTTCATCAATACTTTACCCACTCCTTGCCCTCTGTATATTTCAAGAACACATATTGAGCAAATCCTACAACCAGGGACTGGCTTCAGAAGTGGACTTGTTGGTATTGATATGTTCGCTGCAATAAACCCAATGGGAAGAGAGTTATGCCGGGCTATAAACGCAACATGATCATCAGTTTCGATAAATTCCATCCAATGGGGTTCATCTGCTCCCTCATTCAAAGTCACATCAGCATAAATATCTGGGCGCGCTTTATGATGGATGATATTGAGCTCGCGAGCCAAATCACTAATGATCGCAAGATCAGAACGTATTGCTTCTCGAATACTGAGTTCCATATCCAAATTTTTTATCTCCAATGAGGATCCTCGACCGAGCCTGTCAGCCAGTCGGATTAATTATAAAATCAGTTACGACGAGGATGCATTACAGAAAATTTGCACTTTTCGTTGAGTCCTGTGGACCTGGATTGCATTGTTCTTTTGTTCCTGGGAGATAAAAAGTGCCATTCTCAGCAGGATCCGTTCCTCCTGGGCATCCTGCCCTACCTTGTGAATTATCTGAACTGCCGCCGTCAGAACCCCTTCCTCCGTCTGCACCTGGTTTACCAGGTTGTGACATAGACCCACCGTTTCCACCATCCGCCCCCTTACCTCCCGCACCACCATCTGCAGCACCCACAGAAAAAGCGACAAGCGCGAAAATACACACAAAAAAGTGTTTATCCATATATACATCTCCATTATTGAATAGACTCATGCTGGCCACATGAATTTTCTAAAATATCCGTTGAATCTGCTCTCATCAATTAAAATATCGTGATGTATATAATGTCCGCTGTTGGTACAGAGCCGCCTGTCAAACCAGGTTTAGCTCTGTGCCACAGATGTTTTAGATGAAGTCTGAGCTAATACGCATGAGCAATTCATCTTCCACAATTTTCAAGTCTTCGGCGTCCATTCCCAGCAGCGGGCGCGCCGAATACCGCACTTCCTCCGCCCTGACCGACGGGCGATCCCGCAGCCCGTACTGATGCACCTTCGCCATGCGCTGAACCTGGCCGGTGAATTCCACCACCGCGTCCCTGTCCGTGCCTTTGGCCTTCATGTATTTGGCCGTGCGCAGTTTGGCGAACATCTCCCGTTTAATGCGGCCTTTCTTATCCCGTAAAGGCGGTGACTGACGCGGGGCGAACGGCTGCCCCTCCGGCGTGACCTGCCGCTTAATGCGCTGTTGCTGATGTTTGCGCAGACGCTTTGCTATGGTGGCGGCCATCGCCTTACGGCTCTGCGGAGACAGTGCCTCAATCAGCCCCGCCAGGCGGGTATCAAACGCGGTCAGCTCACTCATGCCACTGACTCACTAACTCGCCGTGCAGGTACAGTTCACACGGCCTTTCCACCGGCTCCGGCAGCGGCGGTTCAGGAAAATGTTCCACGTGCAGACCGGCGTCAATCTGTTTAACGATCACGCGCTCGGTCAGTTGCAAATAAACGGCAATATCGCAGCTGCCATCGTTGAGCATGTCGGCCTTAAACTTAAAGCCGCTCTGCTGCTTTTCCGGCGTCGCCATGATGTCCGGCTGATGCTCGCGCAGCCAGGCCAGAATGGGCACCATGACCAGATCGCTGTCCTGTGTAAAGTCGGTGATCAGCAGCTCGACCTGGTACTGATATTCGAACGACAGAGAACTGGCTAACGTGGAAACGATGCGCCCGTTATCCACAAACATCCGCAGCTGGTCTGGGCTGGTTTGCAGCACCGGCACGGCGTCAGTCAGGGCTTTTCGTAGCTGTGCGGGTTTTAACACGGTGTTTCTCCTGGCATTGTTTGACCGCTTCCACCTGGAGGCCGCAGGCGGTTAGCGCGGCCTCCAGGTTTCTGACATCACTGCTTAAATCGCCGTTAGTGGCGGGTGAGCTTGCCGGTATCTGACAGCTCGTCACCGCCGGACAGCCAACGTAAATAATCTGCGGCGCTGGCGAAGGCGGGACGGGCGTGCATCCGGCCAATGCCGTCAGGCAGGCGAGCGCTATACCAATCACGCATTTCCTGATTTTCATTGATTAACCTTTGAATTGTGTATTCCCGATCCCGCGCCCGCTGACCGGCCTGCGTGAGCTGGGTGCGCAGGCTTTGCTCCTGGCGTTCCCGCGTCACGGCGTCTTCATTCAGGCGGTGAATGGCGTTATCGCGGCTTTCGATACCGGCGGACAGCGTGCCGATGATCCGCTGCGCCTGGTCTGCCTTATCAGTCAGGCCGCCAATACGCCAGGTTTGCAGCCCCGCCAGCGCGCAGGCTGCCAGCAGTAATAAAATTAAAACGCGCATCAGACACCCCGCAGGCAGTAGGCCAGCTCATTCGCGCGGCGGCGTTCCAGTCCGGTGAGGCGGACACCGCTCACAAACACCCAGCGCGGCAGCTGTTCGCAGGCTTTTCGCCATTCGCCCTTGTTGATGAAAAACGCCAGGGTGGATTTACACGCCGCCGTCACGCCGACGTTGAAGGCAAAGGACACCACGGCGTCGTACACCGGCTGCGGCATGGCAACCGGCATACATCGGGCAATGCCTTTCTCCACCCGCATCACGTCTTCCACCAGATTCACGGCGGCCTGACGTTCGCTGATGTGCGTCTGCGGCTTCACGCCCGCCGTGTGCCCGATGCCGTTTGTCCAGACGCCCGCGCTGCACTGGTACGCCGACAGGCGGCAGCCTTCAAAATCA
>NZ_MJIB01000008.1:13783-71652 GCF_003697865.1 Rahnella sp. Larv3_ips
TGCGGACGTTTTCAACGTCGGCGTTTGTGGCAGCATTGCGGCAATCGCCAGGACAGCGGCGACGGCGCAGCGTCTAACGATTGATGGCTGCATTGATTTCTCCACTGATGCCCATTGCTTTCAACAGGCGATAGGTTTTTCGCCGGTAGTACCAGTTCACCAGAAAGGTCGCGACGCCGACGGCGGCACCCACCAGAAAGGCGATATCCTGATAAGACATACCCCCCAGCCAGGCCAGAAAGACGGCGACGCAGTAACAGATAAACGAGGTGATGCGCTCCATGGTCATCAGTCCCAAAGTGAGACGGTTTCACTGACTGCGGCCTGAGTAATATCCCGCATCCACCGCTAAGCCAGCAGGAGTTCAGCAAATTCGCGCTGGGCTATCTGGTGTTCGGAAATGCGTATCTGGAACTGATCCGTAACCAGCCTGGCGAACCGATGCGCTTTGAGGTCGCGCCGGCTAAATATATGCGGCGCGGAGTGGAAGAGGGGGACGTACAGGTTTGCACAAGGATAGATAGAACCGCATCAGTTCGCAGCAGGCAGCATCTTTCACCTGATCGAGCCAGATATTGACCAGGAGATTTATTGCCTGCCGGAATACCTGAGTGCGCTGAACTCTGCCTGGCTGCTCAAAGCAGCAGTGATATTGACTCAATGCGCAAGGCTATGAGGGATACAAAAGGCCTGGGTAACTTCCGTAACCTGTTCATGTACGGCACCGAACGGCAGGAAAGACGGCATTCAGATTCTGCCGCTGAGTGAAGTTGCGACCAAAGATGATTTTTCAACATTATGAAATTCAGCCGTGATGACTTGCTAAGTGCGCGTCGCGTACCGCTACAGACGATGGGCATCATTCCTGATAATGACGGAGGATTTGGGGAGGTGGAGAAAGCCGCGCAAGTGTTCGTATGGAATGAACTGAGGCCGCTACAGGAGAGAATGAAAATGTTAACTCAATATGCACAATCATTTCATTTGCTAACTATGAGTTTGATATGAGGGTGATTTATTCAATCGTTCAGACACGATAAACTTGCCACTTACTAATTAATAAAGAGTGATTTTTTCTAACAGCAATTTATTTCATATATATAAATACAACATATACAAATGAAAATAGTGGTGCGAGTGGCTCTTCTCATATGTTCAGAGAAGAGCCCAACATTAGAACTTGGTCCAACCACCTGTTTCTGTGGCTAATAAGGTGTTTTTTTCTCGTATATTAGGTCTGATAACGGGAATTGTTGAAGAAGACAGAGGGGCTTCATATTCTATTTTAAATACAGAGACAATTTCTGTGAGTTGACGTGCTTGCTCTTCCAGTGAAGCAGCTGCAGCAGCTGATTGCTGAACCAGTGCGGCATTTTGCTGTGTAACACTGTCCATTTGAACTACAGCTATACCAATTTGACTTATCCCTTTGCTTTGTTCAGTTGATGCAGCGGCTATCTCGCTCATGATGTCATTTACACGGCTGACCGAACTCACTATTTTATCCATTGCTCCGCCAGCCAGTGTAACTTGTTCTGACCCGGACTTAATGTTCTCGACCGATTCATTAATGAGCACTCCAATCTCTTTTGCCGCTTGACCACTGCGTTGTGCAAGGCTTCTTACTTCACTTGCAACGACCGCAAATCCCCGACCTTGCTCACCGGCTCGCGCTGCTTCAACGGCAGCGTTAAGTGCAAGGATGTTGGTTTGAAAAGCGATACTGTTGATCACGCTAATAATATCGACGATTTTATGTGAGCTTGCATTAATCTTTATCATTGTGGATACAACATCGTTAACTATATCACCACCTTGATTTGCTTCCCGAGTTGCCTGATCTGCCAGAGTACTCGCCTGAGTTGCATTATCTGCGTTGTGTCGGACGGTTGAGCTAAGTTGTTCCATGCTGGCAGCAGTCTGTTCAAGTGCTGAAGCCTGTTCTTCAGTTCTGGATGAAAGATCGGTATTTCCAATAGAAATTTCACTTGAGCCTTTGTAAATTGAATCAGCACTATTTCGTATGTCGTATACCGTTTTAGCCCAGTTAGTCTGCATCTTATTAATATAAGGAGTTAACTGGCCTACACAGTTTTTACCTTGGTCAGAAAGCTTGCTGTCAAGTTTACCGGATGCCAGAGATTCAAGGTGCGCTTTTACAATATTTAATGGTTTAACGAGAAAGTTTGCTAGATAACGATCGCTCGTTAGCATGATTACAACACTCACGCCCAAAGCACATATAAGTATATACTGACACCATTGAACCCATTGAGTAATCCTCTGATTTGCCTCAGCATTAAGAGTCATTATTTTTTGATTGTATTTATCAATGGCACTACTAAAATTTCTTCTCAGTGGAAGATACTTATCATTTTTTAAAGACTGGAAAACACCTGTGTTTTTTTCTATCGCTGACTTGTACATCGGAGATAAAGCATCGTTAAAAAGAGATAACGAGCTGTTATATATAGCATTCACAGTGTTTGAGTCGAGATTTCCATGTCTAATGCTTTTAAATTGATTAAGTCCACTTTTAAGACTTTCTAATTCGATAAGGGCTGCTTTTGATTCTAGATCGTAAACTTCATTTTCATTCTTATCCAAACCTATCATTGCACGCTCTAATGCTGTGACAGCACGATAATACTGCGCATTGGCATTATTGATGATATCGCCGTTTTGCTGCTGAACATTAGTAAGACTAAGCTCGCCTTTCAACTCAGTAAGCGAGTATAACGCAAAACATGATGCCCCAGTCCACAAAAAAGAAAAGGTAACGAGAATAGTAATTAATGCTGTTCGTATTTTTATATCTCTTATGAATCTCACTTTATATACCTCAAGTGTTGGATACTGTACTGCGCCTGAGAAAGCCGCGAATTTTTTATAAGCTATATAACAGCCAGGATAGTTTTTTTATATTTTACTAACAATGATATCGGCAATATTATTTTTATCTTGAGATGTTTAGTGATTTAAAAAAATAAAAATGAATAAACGAAGCCTTCATGTTGAAAAGTATGAATATTATTTCAGCGTGTAGAAATGTTAATATTTTCTCTTCTAATTGTATCTCGTTCTTAAAGGGCTAAAAAAATGAATACTAAAAGAAAATTATTTTCCTAATAGAGCGCAATGCTATCCCCGTCACGCCTGCCCGCTTTATTGGTCGCTTTTTATTCAGTTGCGCGATCCGTTTTGATCCACGCCAGCACGGGTGTGGCAGGGAGAAGTGAGCAGGGCGATCACAATGTGAAATCATGCACTCAATGCATGCAGAGCTGCCAGAAGGAGATCACTCACTCTTCTCCGCACCCTATTTCCTTTACTACAAGCTCCTCGATGATTAACAGCTTCTCAAAGCTATGCTTTACTGAAACCATACCTGGTTGAATCTGATTGGAGGAAGCATGTTGATTTACAATGTTTTCGGGAGATACCTCGGGGTTTTAAAAGTGCCTGAGGGCTGGCAGGTTTTTCGCGTGGATATCACCGAAAGAAAGTTCTCGCGGCTTTATGAAATTATCATTCCTGATGAAATGACTGAGAGTGAGATCCCCGGCTGGCTTGGGGATATTTTTCATGAGGCAGCGAGTGAACGGCACCCTGATGTGGTTAGAGTTGAGTGACCGTGTTGAGGACAAAAAAAAGCCCGCTCGGGGCGGGCTGAAAGGGGTAAAGCGAGGGTCTTACACATCGGGAAGGACAGTTCCCGGTTGACACAGGAGAAGAAACTTCGTCTTCGGAATCTAAGGTATCAAACAGAATGTAGGGTTATGTCAGAGCAAAGTAAGTTTGCCTGGTGACATGTAACCCGTGCAGTAGCGGGTTTACATTGAGCTTATAACCGCTATCTTTTTAACAGGAACATAAGCCTGATAAAGGGAATGTGATGCGATATTGGACAGGCACGATAGTTATTTTCATTATCGCCATACTCTGCGCCCTGTGGCTTGGCGACCGTATTCCTCAGGCTTATAACCCGTTCGCGCCACTGGCTGTCAGCGATGCGCCGAACCTCATTACACGCTATAAACTCCGTCGTCTCGACGGTAACCCGCAAGCCTGTCTTGATGCGCTTGATCGCGCGCAATCATCCGGTGCGATTCAGTTTACTCGTGCAGAAAATATGGGGGGAAAGTGCCCGCTGGAAAATCCCGTGCGGGTGAGGGGATTTGGAGATGTGGCACTCAGTTCAAGTTATCTGGCGAGTTGTCGTCTGGCCCTGAGCAGCGCGATGTATGTTTCTCAGGTTGCCAAACCGCTGGCATCAGAGAAATTGGGTTCACAGCTTACACGCATCGACCATTTAGGCAGTTATGCCTGTCGCAATATCTATAGCAAACCTGATGCCCGGCTGAGTGAGCATGCCACCGCTGAAGCGCTGGATATCGCCGGGTTTCGCTTGAAAGATGGCCGGCAACTGACAGTCTTAAAGCAGTGGCCGCAATCCGGTGATGAAGCACAGTTTATACATGCACTATTTTCAGAAAGCTGTCCGTACTTCGGAAACTCGATAGGGCCGGATTACAACGCAGCGCATGCCAATCATTTTCACCTTGGCATGCGCTGGTTTGGTTTTTGTCGTTGATAGATGAGAACTTTATTCGGCCAAATACCGTTCAACCAGACGCGTCCAGTAGGCTGCCCCAAATGTCAGGCTCTGATCGTTAAAGTTATACGCCGGATTGTGCAGGGCGGCGCTGTCTCCATTCCCCAGGCGTAAAAAGCATCCCGGTTTTTGCTGCAGGAAGTACGCAAAGTCCTCACTGCCAGAAATCGGGGGTAAATTGTCTATTACGTTCTCTTCCCCCAGCAGTTCTTTTGCCACGCTGAGAGCGAAAGCGGTTTCCTGATCGTGATTAACCAAAACCGGATAACCCGGAACATACTCGATTTCCGCCCGCGCTCCGTATCCTGTTGCGTGATGTTCAACCAACGTGCGGATGCGTTCTTCAAGGATCTTACGAACTCCGGCATCGAATGAGCGAACGCTCATTTCCAGGCGAGCAGTTTCAGGAATAACGTTTGATGCATGGCCCGAATGCAGTGAACCGATGGTGACTACCGCCGTTTCGTTAGGATCAATGCTACGTGACACAATCGACTGCAAAGCAACCACCAGGCTGCCCGCAACCAGAATGGGGTCTACGGCCATATGTGGCCGTGCAGCATGTCCGCCTTTTCCATGAATAGTGATGTTCACCGTATCGCAGGCCGCCATGAAAGGCCCGGAGCGGAACATCATTTTCCCAACCGGGTAGCCTGGATGATTGTGCAGGCCGTAAACGGCGTCGCACGGAAAACGCTCAAACAGCCCCTCTGCCAGCATGCGTTCTGCACCGCTGTTAAAGCCGATTTCCTCCGCAGGCTGAAAAATCAAATGTACGGTGCCGGAGAAATTTTTGCTTCGGGCCAGCTGTTCCGCCGCACCCAGCAACATGGTGGTATGTCCGTCGTGACCGCAGGCATGCATTTTCCCCGGGTACTGACTCGCATAACTCACGCCAGTTCGTTCAGCGATAGGTAATGCATCCATATCTGCGCGAATGCCGATGCTGCGCGACCCGGAACCCGACGTCAGCGAACCGACCACACCGTGTCCCCCCAGGCCCGTGGTCACCTGATAGCCCAGCGCACGTAATTTATCCGCAACCAACGCAGCGGTCGCGGTTTCTTCGTTAGAAAGTTCAGGATGTTGATGCAGGTGTTGGCGAATTTCTCGCAGTCCCGGCTCGAGATCGGCGACGTCAGCGATGGTGCAAAGTGTTTTATGAGTCATTATGAGTATCTGTCTGTGCCTGAGAGATATCCGGTCAACGTGACCGGTGCCACATGGTTACTTCAGACAGAATGCAATGCCAAATCTGAGCTGGCAATCACTAAATAAATCCTCTGATAAGGTTTGTTCAACATCTGGAATGTTCAATTCAATACCGCTATGTAATTGATGTAACAGATTAAAGTATTTTACGTGATGTCGTCCAAAAAATGATTTGCGCTCTGGACAGTCGGGAGAGGCTTTTGGGAATATCTGGCAGGCGAAAAGTGACCTGCCAGAAAGGCATTCATTTAAGAGGGCTTGAGAAATCAGGCAGGGAGGTAAGTGATCGAATGTTCCAGGGAGTCACATTGAGAATCAATGAGGACATTCCAGATACCTTTATAAGGGATGCCGACATAGGCCGTGTTTTGATCTTTTACTGTCAGTACGTCGCCGAAACCTGAGTGGCGGTTCTGTTGCTCCGTGTCATTTTCGCACATGAGATGGATATGGCATTTCTCTGAACAACGAATGACGACAGTGTCGCCCCCAAAAAGACTTAATCTGGCTCGCACATTTGGCATGACTGTCCCTCAATATAAAGTGATGTATCTGAAATACGCCGTAACTGAACACTGCCAGGGTTTACGCCGGACTCTCTGGAGTGATGTAAGTCACACAACGTTCTGTAACTTATAAAAGCAGACTGCAGGTGGCGAAATAATGACCTTAATCAATAGTTATGAGATTGCGCATCAGATATTCAAATGAGTCATCGATGTGTTGTAAATAAGGGTGCTTAAAACTTCATCAAAAAGGTGTCATGTGTTTTCACGGTTAAGAAAGGGTAAAGAAGCAAGCGGGGCGGTAACATTCATCGGTTATCGTGAACGTCAGTGACTGCCGATATTCATTCGTTACAGAGTAATAAAATAGCTGCTTTTTCTTTCGCAAGCTGACACCCTATAGGTCTGGCATGTGTGCACGCTTGAAATTGATTCTTATCGGATTTTTTACCGTCTAACTCGCTTGTTTAGCGGGTCATGAAAAGAGTGTGCACTACACTTTCTTATCTCATTCAGTCATAAGGGCATCGGATGATTTGCTCCGAAACATTCAAACACTTCAGAAATTTCAGTGCATTAGCGTTGATTCTGAACGCGACTTTTAGCCTGCCGGTACAAGCGGATGATGCGCTGCTACGGGCTTGTGGCAATGCAAATACGGCAAAAGATTGCCAGTTACCTTTCCAGCAGGGGCTTTCCCCGGTTCAGGTGAGTTTGACCCGTGAACCTTTATGGGGTTATGTCGATACCAGCGGACATATGGTGATTAAACCCGCCTTCAGCGAAGTCAGCGGATTTGTTAATGATGTCGCCGCCGTCAAAAAGGGCGATAAGTTCGGTTATATCGATAAAAAAGGCAACTGGGCGATTGAGCCGCGCTTTACCCGCGCTACCGATTTCAATGCTCTGGGAACCGCTCTGGTCGTGACTGATAATCGACTGGCGATGATTAACCGCAAAGGTGAAGTCATCAAAACCTTACCTTTTGCTGCCTCTTCAGACACTAAAGGATTCACGCAGGGTCAGGCGCTGGCAAGTGTACAGGTTCAGGTGTCACCGGCGTTATGGAATGCCGCCACCGATCGATCACTTGCATTACCTGATGACGTGATGGCCCTCGATTTACCGCAATCGGGTCTTATTCCGGCGAAAAAACGTGATACCGCCACTGACGGATTTTGGGGTTATCTGGACGAGAACGGTCAATGGGCCATTGATCCGATGATCCTGAAAACCCGCGACGAACCTATGCTTAACGGCAATGTGGTTGCGGTGAAAACGAAGAACGACTGGACATTTGTTGATCGTCAGGGAGTTTCCCTGAGCAAAGAGCAGTACAAATCTGTCCGCCCGCTGTCATCTGGCAGCTGGCTGGTGACCCTGAACGATAACGGCAAACAACTGCTCAGCAGCAAGCTTGAAAAAGTGCAGGATATCCCTGCCGATCAGGCTGAAAATGTCCTCGTCTGGGGCAATGCCATTATCGGACAAGGCAGTAAGGGCGTTACCATTATTGGTGCCGATAATCAGATCGTCTCGGTGAAAGCCAACAAACCTCAGTTATTACAGCAGGGTGACCGACTTTGGGTCACGCAAAACGAAGGTAAATCGCTGCAGGTCATACAAATCTATAACAATAACGGCGTAGCGCTGCTCAATGATGCCACGCTCGCGGCGTTAAAGGATTATCAGTTGCAACCGCTGGCGACCAGTGTCATGACGGATGATGCGCCCGTATTACCCGCAGAGAGTCAGGATGCCTCGCGGACTTTGCCATGGGCTGTGCTGACTTCATCAGATGCCGCCAGGCCACCCGCCATTTTAACCTCGCAAGGCGCGGTGCTCTCGGACCCGCAGTGGGCATCGATTGATAATGCAATCTCTCAGTCACCACTGATCATCCATACTCAAACCAAAAAAACAGGGGCGGTGGATTCAGCAGGGAAATGGATTATCCAGCCGGTCTATTCGCAAATCAGCCCGTTTAACGGCGATTACACCTGGGCCGTGGACGACAGCAACAAAGCAGAGACCCGTCGTTTAATCGACCACAGCGGCAATGCGGTTGATGTGCCTGCGGATATTCAACAGAATGCCCAGCGTCTTTCTTCCGGAATGTTGTATTACGCGGTAGGCGAAGGTGATTCACGGCGCTGGGGTCTTTGGGATATTGCCAGCAAAAGCATCAAAGCTGCCCCTCAGTACCTGCAGATTGAATCCTTCGACGACGGTTATGCGCTGGCGAAGACAGATGCTGGCTGGGGCGTGATTAATCTTGATGGAACCTGGGCAATTGCACCGGATGCCAGCCTCAGCGGCAAACCTCAGTATGTGGGTGACGGGATGTTTACCTTCTCTGATAACGATCAGCCCGGTGAACGCGGTGCAGTGACCGGTCATTTCGCCCTTTATAATGCGCAAAGTGGCCAGGCGATGGCCACTGACTTGCTTGCCAGTCCGCAACGGGTTGGGGAAAATCACTGGCTGATTAAGCCGTCGGAAGGTGGCGTGTCCTTAATCGATGATGCCGGCCGTGCGCCTCTGAGCAAAGGCATTGTCGCATCCTCAAGCTCCGTTAAAGGTGACTGGGTGATGCTGAATTTCTCGGCGCACTTCGGCGCCATTAACGGCAAGGGTGAATGGCAGATCCCGCCACTGTATACCGCAGAGTTTAACTTCATTTCTCCACTGAACTGGAGCCGTGCGGTAAGTGACAACAACACAACGCTCATCAACGATCACGGCGGCGTTCCGCTCGATGGTTTTGACCAGGCACAACCGCTGAATTCACTGGTTCGTATGGCAATGAACGATGACGCTACCGGTGAAACGGTACTGTTCGATAACGATGGCAATGAAGTCCGTCGCTTCTCAGGGCTCAACAGTCTGCTGGCAGATAAAGCGAGCTCAGGCGTGATCCCAATGCGAGACAATAAAGGCCTGTTCGGGTTTGTGGATCAGCAGGGTAAAAAACTGATCGGCGCCTATTTTGATCAGGTGGGATCGATGAATGATAACTTCGCCGCCGCCATGAAAAAATCGACCTACGGTAATTTGTTCGGTTACATCAATCCTACCGGCCGGTTTGCAGTGTTGCCTAAATTTAACTGGGCAGGCGATTTCAGTGAGAAACATGCGTGGGCGGGCGGCAAGGGCGTGGTCAGCCTGCTGAACGCAGAGGGTGCCGTTCAGGCGAAGATACAAGTGCGCTGCAATCAGCGTGTCATTGTTGATACGAAAGGTGCCTACCTCTGGCCAGCCAAAGCGCCTTCTTGCAGTAACGGAGGCAATTAATGATTGTTAGTAAACCTTCAAGGTTACATCGCGCACTTTTCGGTGCGTTTCATACCACCAGCGCGCTGGCCTTATTGACACTAACAATTCCCGCGATGGCGGCAGAGTCCGACAGTTGTTTCGCACCATTACCCTCGGCTCAGGCTGAAATGCAGGCGCGTAATGCGCAGCCTCTGGTTCAGAATCAGTGTCTGCGCGATGTTCACGAAGGGCGGGCCGCCGTCCGCTTACCGTCAGAGAACGCAAGCGGTGACCGTTGGGGCTTTTTAGATAATAAGGGCCAGTTGGTGATTAAGCCCGTCTTTGATGACGTCGGGGATTATCACTACGGAACCGCCGCCGCGAAGCAGCAGGGCAAATGGGGTTTCATTGATACGACCGGCAACTGGCTGATACAACCGACTTTCGAAAGTGTTCAGCCTTTCACACAGTCGGGGCTGGCCGTGGTGACGCTCGCGGGCAAACCGCAACTGATCGATCGCAAAGGAGCGCAGGCCGGTAAAGCTTTTGATGAGTTAGTTGATGAAGCGACCCTGACTGACGGTGTTCCTGCGCGTTTGCAGCTTTCGTTTAAAAGTGTCTTGCTGTCGCCGGACGGTGTCCGGCATGTCGCGACGGACAAAATGGAGATCGTCGAGCCTTTTGGTGCCAGCGGTTTGTTCATCGCGTTTGATGCAAACAAAGGTTATGGCATTGCTGACGAGAATCTCGCCTGGCGCGTTGAGCCTCAGTATTCGGCGCTGACGCTTGATACGAGAAATCCTGCTGTTGCATTGGCTAAAAATGCCGACGGTATTACGCTTATCCGCGCAGATGGCGTGCAGGATGAGCAGAAATATCTGACGGTCAGTGAAGAAACCGGCGCATTCTGGCTGGCTAAAACTGCCGATGGCATTAAGTTGCTCGATAATTCAGCCGCTGTCATCGCGACATTTAGCGAAGCCGGGGCGTCTGCATTGCAGGTGTCAGGTGACTATGTTCTGAATCCATCGGGCAAAGAAGCGTTAACGGTCTTTGTTCCAGGGCGCAAACAGCCGCTGACGGTGCCTGCTGCCAGCCAGCCTCTGGGGCAAAATACCGGTGAGTTTTTAGTGCTGACCAAAGGTGAGCAGAAGAAAGTGAACACCATCGTGGCGCCATCAGGCGGCATGATCGGCGGGGCACAAAATGTCGGATGGCTGGCACAAATCGCCAGTGCTGAAGTGATTGATCATCGCCTGTGGCTACGTGATGAACAGGGCGACGTGTTAAACGTCGTTGATGCTTCCGGTAAGGCGCTGCTGAATCAGAAAAGCCTCAGTGCCCTTGGCGACAGCCGCATTGAGCCTCTGAACGCCGGTTCGGAGCCTGCCGGCGCGCAATCTCCGTTGGCCTTAATTCGCCCAGAGAATGATTCGGGCAATGCCGGTGCGGGTTTCCTGCGTTCAGATGGTTCACTTCAGATTGAAACCAAATGGCTGGATATACAGCCTGCTGACAGCAGCCAAAATGTCGGTCAGTTTATTGTGCGAACCGCCGGGGGCACCGGCGTGGTGGATGCCCAGGGCAAAACGCTGATCCCACTGGCGGAAGACAATATTTCTCCGTTTGTAAACGGTTATGCGCTGGATTATCTGGACGGCAAGCTGACGGCAATGGATCACGCTGGCAAACACTATGGCCTGCCGGATGTGTTCGAGCTGGAATCTGTTGGCAACGGCTGGTTCCGTTACCATGAGACGGCTGCGGAAGGCGCGCTGTGGGGGATTTTTGACGCGAACAGTCAAAAAAACATTTCGCAACCCGCGTACAAAAGTGTCGGCAATTTCGCTAATAATCAGGCTGAAGTACAGATGCCAGACGGTTTATGGGGCATTGTCGACGCTCAGGGTAAAGTGCTGGTCCAGCCAAAGTATGCGGAGGTTAAGCGTATCAATGCCGCATTGTGGTTGCTTACTCAGCCAGCTGTGGCTGATCAACCTGAATCAAGCACTATCGCTGAAATCATCGGCAATGATACCCAGACACGTATTTCCCCTGTTGCAGGATTATCCGTCACCCAGTTCAGTGATGGCCGCATTTTGGCGACGTCAGCGGCGGGTCAGTCCTGGTTACTGGATGCCAAAGGAAATGTTCAGCTTCACGAACAGCAAACACATATCAGCGCGCTTGGCGATTGGGTGAAACTTTCCCGTCAGCCACAGCAAGGCTACCTGACGGCTCAGGGTGAGTGGCAAATTCAGCCTGTCCCGGTGTCCGAAGGCTCTGCTTTCGGGCAGGGGCGCGCGTTGCGTTCAACGCCAGCGGGCGCTGAGTTAATTGATGATAAAGGTGCACGCATCGCTGCCATGCCGGAAGGTAAATGGGTACTGCCGGCGGGCAGCGCCTGGTCTGTCTCTTATGATCCGCAGGACGATGAGCCTGCCACCCGTTATGTTGACAGTACGGGCAAGCTGGTGCTGACGGTTCAGGGTTTTGCCAGCAGGATGACCGACGGCCACGCTGTGCTGACCCGCGCTGACGGCAGGAAAACCTGGATTGATGCGCAAGGAAAACCGACTGACGGTGTCTCATTTACCGATTTAGGATTGCCGGTTGATGGCCTGGCATTTGCGCGTATCGATCAGGGTTATGGTTTTGTTGATGCACAAGGCAACTTTGCAATTCCGCCGGTGTTCAGTGCCGTTTCCCCGTTTGACAGCGGCGTTGCCGTGGTGTCGACGCCGGTGATGTCGATGATGATTGATAAAACCGGTAAGCCTCTGGCGCGTATCGATAAAGAATGTGGTATTTCGGTCTTGTACGCAGCGGGAAGTACAAGACAGTGGCCGCCGGTTATGCCAGAAAACTGTACGAAATAGCCGATACCTTCTCTGACTGAAACCCGCTTCGGCGGGTTTTTTTGTGCTAATGTTTACAGGTAATCGTTGTGAACTATCTCAATTGAAAGGATAAATTATGATCCCGCAGATCCCATTAAAATACAGGGACGCAGAACGTTGGTCTTTTGGTGATACTGAATCATCCGCAGATGAACTGGCAAAGCGCGTTATCGACGGCACAAAAACAGCGACCTGTTCAAACCTCGATGATGACCCGGAGCCTGAAGCCGGTGAGATCTTTGTTGTGGTTGATGGCCGCAACAATCCTGTCTGCGCCGTTCAGCTGACTGACGTGAAGCAGGTGCCTTTCGACCAGGTGACTGAGCAACACGCCTGGGAAGAAGGTGAAGGCGACCGTACGCTGGCCTACTGGCGCACAGAGCATCAGCGTTTCTTTGAAGAGTATGAAATGTTCGAGCCCACCATGCCGTTGTTGTTGATGAAATTTAAGCTGGTGGAAAAATTCTAATATTTTCCGTTCAGGCCCTTTACGGGCCTGAATATCCATCACTCAGCGATTCCCCCTCTTGTTCATCCGCATCTCGCTCAGGAAACCGTTATGTCTGCAAAGTCTGCTTTTCAGAATGCATTTTCTACCCAATCTGTGATCCCTTATTTCAGCCAATGGGAAGATCCTGATGCTGCTGCGGGGATCATTGCCGGGGAGATTTCGCTTTCGGAAGTGACGCTATGGCGTGAATCCGGGGCATCTTCACAGGAAGAGTTTATCGAGTGGGCTAACCATGTCTGCGGAATGTGTTGTCTGAAAATGGTACTGGCAGCAACGTCGGGCAACGTAGTGCCGATATTAAATCTGACTCAGAAAAGTTTGCCGTATGGCGCTTATGTGCGGGATGGCGAAAATATCAAAGGCCTGATTTATGCGCCCTTTGTAGAGTTCGTGAGGAAGGAGTTATCGCTGAGTGCGCAGGTGAAAGTCGGAATATCCGCTAAAGATATTGCCGGTGAGCTGGAAAATCACCGTTTTTTTATCGCGTCGGTGCATCCGTCAATCCGTAAACCTGAGTCATTGCCGCCGCATAAAGGGGGGCATCTGGTTCTTGTTACCCGGGCTGACGCGCAGTCTGTAACGTTTCATAATCCTTCCGGCCACGATATCTCTTCTCAGCAGGACGTTACGCTGTCCGTTGATGCATTCTCACGCTTTTTTGCCGGACGGGGTATTTCACTGGTGGCTGCCGCTAAGTGACCGCATAGCGGCATGGCGAACAACGTCCCGTTCGCCATGCTGTGTCACTCCAGTCTCATGATCCATTCGTCATTCTGTTTGTCATATTTTTCTTTGTACAACACGGAATGACGGCCATCCAGAATCGCCGGTACGCTGGTGTTATCGTCCCAGGCATCCAGTTGCATGCATAAATCAGGATCTGATTTGCAGGGGATATGAACCTTATCGCCGCCTTTTGCTTCAGGTGTTGATAACTGCGCATCATCTATTTCATAACTGCCAATTCGTATAATCGATTTTCCCATCAGGTACTCCTTGCCAGATTAAAGCCAGTGATTTGAACAGGATCAGGTACGACCAGTTGATCGCCCTTACTTGAGAATAGTCGAGAGCACAAAAAGCGCCATAAGAAATTTTCAAGCAGGGAAGAAGTGGGATGAATCTCATGAGACGTGCTGAGAGCAAGGAGGAGAAATGCCGGTGCGTCAGTAAGACGTTCCGGCATTTTCAGCAGGTTAAAGCGGGTTAAATCTCACAGAAACCGGCATGGCATTGATCTGATTGCGGCCGTTATTTTTCGACAAATATAAGGCTTCATCGGCAGCGCTGACGATATCGGACTGATCGTCAAGGCCGGGATCCTGATCGGGCATATAGGTCGCAATGCCCTGGCTGATGGTCACCCGGTTAAATTCGCTGAAACTGTGCTTGATGCCCAGCGCTTCAATGGATTCCATGATGTGCTGCGCGACGATCCAGGCACCTTTCAAATCGGTATCGGGGAGGATCGCGGCAAACTCTTCGCCGCCGAATCGCGTGACCACGTCCGTGCTGCGTTTTAACGATTTACGCAATGTGCGGGCGACCAGACGCAGACAGGCATCGCCCGATAAGTGCCCGTAGTGATCGTTGAAATGTTTGAAATAATCGATATCAATCATCACAACGGTCAACGGCGTGCGGTTGCGCTTGGAACGCATGTATTCGTGACTGAGCACTTTTTTGAATTCGCGGCGGTTGGGCAATTTGGTCAGTGAATCTGTACGGGCCTGAATTTCCAGACGGCGGTTAGCCTTGACCAGTTTCAGTTCCAGCAGCTTGCGCTCGTGAACATCTTCCGCCGTGCCGTACCAGCGCTGGATTGAGCCATCCGGTGCATAACTGGCTGCCGCGCGAATGCGCATCCAGTTCCAGCCGCGATCCACATGGCAAAAACGCACTTCGATATCCAGCGGTGCACCGGTTTTCAGGCATTGTTCCCAGGTTTGAACCGCGCCACGACGATCTTCCACATGCATGCTCTGGATCCACTTATCGGCCAGAATATCCTGACGGGTCATGCCCGTTATGCGCTGAAATCGTGAACTGACGTCATTGAGCATGCCGCGCGGATCAGCGGTCCACGGAATTTGCGGGTTCAGCTCGACCATATTGCGGTAATGCTCCTGACTTTCCCGCAAAGCCTTCTCCATTCGCTTCAGGCTGGTGATGTCAGTCATCGCCACAGACAGTCCGTTCAGCTGATTTTGTCCGTCGTAAGCGGCTTTAATGCGCACGAAGAACACCTGATTTTTGCCCGGAACCGAAAATTCTCTGTCCGGTGTATGCTCGTTGCGCTGCGCCAGTTCCAGTGCGTTGTTGAGCAACGGCGACAGGCCGGGCAGGAAAACACCGACTTTGCGGCCAATGGCTTCAAAAGGTTGCAGGCCAATAATATTTGCCATGGCGTCATTCACCGTCACATATCGCATGTGCAGATCGATGAAGCACAGCCCAACAGGCGCGTTCGAGTAGATGGATTCCAGCTGAAAAAGACGTTGTCCGGGAGCCTGATCCAGTGTGGTCAGATTGCGGTCGATGCCGCGATAGCCCCGGAAATTGCCGTCGGGGTCAAACAGTGGCACACCGCTGGTTTCGAGAATAACTTCCGTTCCATCCGGGCGGATATTACGGTTAAGCAATCCGCCGAAGGGCGCGCGCCGTTCAACGATGGCGGCAAATTGTTCGCCCACACGTTTCGCTTCGTCTGGCGGCATAAAGTCGAACGGGGTTTTACCTATAACGTCTTCAGGCGGGACTCCCAGAAACTCGATGCATTTATTCGAGGAAAATACGTAACGTCCTTGTGCATCGACTTCCCAAATCCAGTCAGAATTGTTATCGATGATATCCCGCAGACTGGCCATTTCCTGTAAAAGCAGTCCATCTGCTGATTCGAGTTTCATTTCATCCGACATGATACTTCTCCGACTGGCAGCTCTTTACTCAACATCAGGCACTATGATTCATTTAGAAAAATGATATATCACTAGCAATGTTATCTTGAGGGCAATAATACATGGCAGGCTAGGATTATTCCTACTTATAATTCAATAAACCTTAATAGATAAAATAGCTTCATATCAAAGATTTGCAGGATTAAATTTTTATCATGCATTTGATTCATGAGATTAGCTCTCAGAAGTTCACTTAAAGGGATGAGTAAGGAGTATTAACTAAAGTGCGTCTTTGGGGGATTTTGCTGTTTTTAGAAAAGTATAAAGAGAATATTCTGCGCCAGCAGGGTGATCTTCTGGCGCAGTAAACTTTAGCAACAATCACGTTAACTGATCGTTCGGCAAATTCAGATGGCGGATGGCGCCATCTCTGACCAGTTCGCGCGGCAAACTATTTTTGATTCTGCTGCCAATCCGCTTCGCCAGACCGAGCGGTTGCGCATGCCAGGTCACCAGACATTCATCTTTCGGGGGTGCAGTGTCAGGGTAGATATCCACGCCACGCAGCCAGTTTTGCGCCAGTTCATCATTTATCTCAAAACGATTCACCGCATCCGCGGCGCTGAAAGCGATCACGGCCTCATGCTGCCAGCGGAAACCTTTCGGGAAACGTTCTGCCAGACGCAGGCCGATACGCGAGAAGCGGACTTTACCAAACAGCGGTTCCAGCACGGCCGGGAACAACCAGATTTCTTTATCACGCTGCCACAAGGTGAACTGTTTTTCCGGCCAGCGCAGGCCGGACAGTTGCGCTGCATTCACGATCTCTGCGCTCTCCTGACGTGACATAGGAGAGAAAGGAAAACGGCCTACTTTATAGCCGGGCACCGGCAGACGTGGGACGGAATCTGTTTTACGAAAGCGCGCGACAAAGAACCCCTCGCTGTCATAAACCTGAGGGAATACGTGCAGGTAACCTTGCGGGGTAACGGCTTTCGATGCGTCAGTAAATAAGTGTTCAAGCGTTTCCACTTCAACGGCATCCGCATAAGTATCAAGTAACCACTGACAAACCTGCTGATTTTCCTGCGCGTTGAGGGTGCAGGTGGAATACACCAGAACGCCACCCGGTTTTAATGCATGGAACGCGCTGTCGATAAGTTCGCGCTGGGTGGCTGCAATTTCCAGAACGCTGGCCTGCGACCAGTTACTCATTGCATCCGCATCTTTACGGATCACGCCTTCGCCAGAGCAGGGCGCATCCAGCAAAATCGCATCGAACGTTTCCGGCAGGGCGGCACCAAACACACGGCCGTCAAAATGGGTCAGCGCGGTATTGCTGACGCCGCAGCGGCTGACGTTGGCATGCAGCACTTTGACGCGGCTGGCAGAATATTCGTTGGCAACTATGCCGCCCTGGTTATTCATCAGTGCGGCGATTTGCGTGGTTTTTGAACCGGGCGCAGCGGCAACGTCCATCACCAGCACGGGTTGGGTGTCGTTGGCAAAAAGCGCGGTGACCGGCAGCATGGAACTGGCTTCCTGAATATAGAAAAGCCCGGCAAGGTGCGCGAGCGCGTTGCCTAAGCGTGATTCATCCAGAGCATGACGGTTGATCCAGAAACCTTCCCCGCACCAGGGCACCGGTTCTAATTCCCACTGATAGCTGGCGGCCAGTTCGAGAAATGCCGCCACGCTGATTTTTAGCGTATTGACCCGCAGGCTTGGGCGAAGAGGGCGCTGACAGGCTGCAATGAAATCTTCCATGCTGAGGTTTTCAGGCATGATCGCGCGGGTCGCATCGAGAAAGGCGGCGGGTAATTTATCGGCGAAGGCGCCGGTGGTGGTGAGTTTTGACAAGAGTGCGGTTCCAGAACTGAATAAGTTTTCCAGCGACGGAGTCTAGCATATTTACACCCGATGAACGGCAGGTGCGACTGACCAAAATGAACAGGCCACCCGAAGGTGGCCTGTGTGCGTGAGGGGGCGATCAGTTTCTTGGGATTGCGGTTCCCCAGTCCTGCCAGTCTTTCGGCGCCTCCGGATTAAGCAGGAAGTGATTGCCGCTTGCGGCTTTCGGTGCCAGAGGTGTCGTCGGTGGCGTTGCGAAGGCGATTCCGCCACGAATGAACTGCTGGAATGTGCCGCTTTTGAACACGCCGCCGGTCAGACCGAATTGCAGGTCATACCCGGATGCCAGCCAGAAGACCGTGTTTGCCCGCACCAGATACTGATACTTCTTACTGATCCGCAGTGTGACGTTCACCCTGTCAGCCATCGCGCCAAGGTATAAGCCGGAAACGGTACCCACTTCGATACCGCGGAACAGCACCGGCGTACCAATTTGCAGCGAACCGACTTCGGCGGCATCGACCACAATCCCTAATCCGTCGGTATAACGGGAATCGGTTATGGTTGATTCCTGCAAGTCAAAGTTGCGCGTCGGTGCGCCTTTGCCCGCTTCCACATTGATGTAGGGCTGGAGCAGTGTATCCAGATTGCTGACGCCACCGGCAGAAATCTCAGGTGAGACAATCGAGAAGCGCGAGCCGCGACGGGCAAACGCATCGACATATTCCGGATACAGCACCGCTTTGGCCGCCACCTGATTCAGTTGCTGATCCAGTTTCAATGATTCGACCTGACCGATAGTGATACCGAGATAACGCAGCGGCATCCCCGGCGACAGTTTGCTGGCATCGTAGGTATTGAGAACGATCTGGCTGCCGACAGCGCGGGCTGAGGTTTCGGAGTCATACAGATTACGTTTCGCACCTTTGGTCAGCGTCACGCCTTCCAGATTATCGAAGCTAATGGCGCCTTTTAATGCGCGATCGAGCGGTGAAGCCTGAACGGTCAAACCGCTGCCGTTGAGCTGAACCTTCGCGCCGCCTTCTGCCCAGAAAATACTTTTATCTGTGAGCAAGTTGCGATACTGCGGCTGGATGTAAACGTCCACGTCGAATTCATTGGCCTTCGGGCGAACATTAACGATTTCACCGACCTGGAATTTACGGTAGAGCACCACAGAGCCGGTTTGTACGTCTGGCAGGCTTTTCGCGGTCAGCGTCAGCGTTGCGCCGGGTTGCTCACCCTGAATACCTTCGGCCGCTTTTTCGGCGTTGCTGTAAAGCGGGTATTTCTGCGCCGGTGCGCCTTTGGTGCCCGGAATGATGCGTACACCGCCATCTACCCACTCCTGAGCGCTGGCGCCGAGCACTTCCATTCCGTCGATACCCAGTTTGACATCCACGCGGCTGTTGACCACAAACTTACTGTCTTTATGCAGCAGGTCTTTGTATTCCGGCATGATGGCGGCGTTAAACAGGATGCCTTCGTCGGTCAGTTTACGATCCATCACTTGTCCGACCGTGATGCCATACAGTTTGATCGGCTGCCCGGCGTCAATGCCGTAGCTTTGCGGAGCAATCAGCTGAACTTTGACGGTGCCGGGGTCCTGAAGCAGCTTGCGGTTACTGTCCAGCACCACGAAATGCTTCTGCGGTTCACCTTCGCCTGGGATCAGTTCGAGCGTGTTGCCGGTGAGCAACTGGCTCAGATTGGCATTGTTAAGGCTGATGCGCGGGCTGTTCATTTCAATGCGCGTGCCGGTGCGGATCATATCCAGCACAGACGGGTCGACGGTCAGTTTACCGGTGACTTTGCTGTCCGCCTGCAGGGTGATTTTGGTCAGCGTACCGACCTGAAGCCCCTGGTACATCAGAGGTGTCTGGCCTTCCGACAGACCATTGCCATTCGGCAGATCCAGATCGATTTCTACACCGCGCTGGCTTTGCGCCAGATCGGGATAAAGGACATAAGACTGATCGGCTTTTGCAGGTTTACCTTCGTTAGGTGAATCCATTGAAATGGCGCCGTTCACCAGTGCTGCCAGACTTTCCATCTGTACTTTCGCACCGCTGAGGCTGAAATCACCTTTGAAACCTGAGACGTTCCAGAAACGGGTGTTGTCTTTTACCAGATTGGCAAAACGTTTATCGATCAGCAGATCAATCGTCACGCCGTTATTACCGCTTTCAATATCGTAATCGTAAACTTTACCGATCGGAATTTTACGGTAGTACACCAGCGAACCGGTACTCAGTGAGCCCAGATCTTTGGCGTGCAAATGAATCATCAGTTCGCCGGTATTGAGGCGGAATTTAGGCTGCGTATCAAGCGCCACAAAATGGTCTTTCTCTTTACCCGGCCCTGGCATCATGCCGATGTAATTACCGCCGACCAGTGCATCCAGGCCGGAAACCCCTGCAAGCGACGCTTTCGGGGTGACCAGCCAGAATTGCGTGCCATCGCGCAGCGCATCAGTGAGATCACTTTTGATGCTCACCTTCACCTGAATGGTGCGCAGATCCTTGGTCAGGCTGATGGATTCAACCGTCCCGACTTCGACACCCTGATAACGCACAGGCGTACGGCCCGCCACAATCCCTGCGGCAGACTGGAAGTCGATGGTGACTGTTGTGCCGCGTTCCTGAAAGTTGCTGTAAATCAGCCACCCGGCGATCAGTAAGGCGATAAACGGCAGCAGCCAGAAAGGTGAAATCCGGCGTCTGTGTTTTATCCGTGCTTCAGTCGGTGTATTCGGCGTTTCCTGTTGCATGTGCATCCCAAATCAAGCGGCTATCAAGCCATTCAACGGCAAGAATGGTCAGGATCACGGCGGAGCCAAAGTAAAAGGCGGCCGGTCCCATTGTAAATGACAAAAGCTGGTCACGATTTACCAGCGACATCATCAATGAAATTACAAACAAATCGAGCATCGACCAGCGTCCGATCCAGGTCACCAGCCGTAATAAACGAATGCGCGTTTTCAGTCCCTGAATCGCTTTGAAATGGATGCTGAGCAGCAGCGTCAGCATCACGATAACTTTCGTAAAGGGCACCAGCACGCTGGCGATAAATACAATCGCGGCGATCGGAACATTTCCTGAGGTGGCGAGCGACACTACGCCAGAAAAAATGGTGTCCTTCAACTGCTGACCGTTGGCGTAAATAATCGAAATGGGCAACAGGTTCGCGGGAATCAAAAAGATCATCGCTGCAATCAGCGCAGCCCAGGCTTTTTGCAGGCTGTGTTTATAACGCACACGCATTGGCGTATGGCAACGCGGACACCGTCCACGTTCATCGGGCTGACCGGTGAATTTGCAGGATAAACACAGACGCAGCGACGAAGGCACACCTTTAGGCTGGCGCTGCGGATAAAACTCTTCCCACAGCTGTTCGATATTAAGATTTATCATGGTCAGCGTGACCATTACCGTCATCATCAGATACGCGGCCAGCGCCACGCCGACATTGATATCGGCATATTCTTTCACCTTGATGCTGGCGACGGCCATGCCCACCAGGTAAATATCGAGCATGACCCAGTCTTTCAGGCGATCGAGCATCAGCAGCACGGGTTTGAGATTCATGCCGAGTTTGCTGCCAAAATGCAGATAAAGGATGGAGAGGGCCAGCGTGAGCGGTGCGCCAATGGTGCAAAACGCCACCATGCTGGCTGTGACCGGATCGCCCTGACGCGACATTTGCCAGATGCCTTCGAGCAGGCTGGCGTCTATACGGGTGCCCAACAGACGGATGCTGATCAGCGGTTCGGTGAATGCGAAAGGCATCAGCAATAAGATGCTGATGGCAATAGTGATCAGACGGGGCAAGGAGCAAACCCGGCCCTTTTCGACTTTGGCATTGCAGCGCGGGCAATGTGCAGTCTGTGTGCGTTTCAGCGCCGGAAGCGAAAAAAGATGATCGCATTCGCTACAGCGTTGGTAGCGAACTTGCGGGATCTGGGCTGATATCGTGTGTATTTTCATAGTACCTGGAGTAGTAAGAATACCTGTTGTTACAATTACGCATCCCCTCAGGGGGGCAGGCGAGGCCATCAGGCCAAGATCAGCCAGGTTTTTTTGACAAAATAACGTATTATGCGGTCGGCAAACAGTTATTGTAGGTGAGTCTTTTTGATGTCACACAGGATTAATCTTTTCATATGGGCAATTAATGCTTATTTTAGAGAGGTTAAGCACACCAGAACGGCTCAATGCCCTTAGGTTATTATTGGTTACTACATGAATAAAGAAGCATTCTACACGGAATTAAAACGTGATTTGAGCGCGTTGATCGCCGGAGAGAACAATTTTATTGCCACTCTGTCGAACACCAGTGCCTTACTGTTTGAACGTCTTGAAGGCGTCAACTGGGTAGGTTTTTATCTGATGGACGGCACCACACTGGTACTCGGCCCATTCCAGGGTAAAATTGCCTGTGTGCGTATTCCGGTAGGAAAAGGCGTATGCGGTACCGCAGTGGCGGAAAATACCGTTCAGCGCGTGGGCGATGTCCACGCCTTCCCGGGCCACATTGCATGTGACGCATCAAGTAATGCCGAAATCGTTCTGCCTATTACGGTGAAAGGGACGGTTATTGGCGTATTAGACATTGATAGCACCGTTTATCAGCGCTTTGATGAAGCTGATGAGCTGGGGCTGACAGAGTTAGTCAGCGGGCTTTGCCAGCATCTTGAAAACAGTGATGCTGAAAAATATGTCAATCTGATCGCAAGTTGATCGTCGGATAACGTGGCATTTAATAATGGCGTCATTATAATGGCGCCTGTTCATGCCTGCGCCGGTTGGCAAACCCGTTGTAATCAGGAAATTTCATGGAAAATCAACCTAAGTTGAACAGTAGTAAAGAAGTCATCGCCTTTTTGGCTGAGCGGTTCCCGCTCTGTTTTACCGCCGAAGGCGAAGCACGCCCATTAAAGATCGGTATCTTTGCGGATTTGGTCGAGCGCGTGCAAGGTGAAGAGAATCTGAGCAAAACTCAGTTACGCTCTGCTCTGCGTCTGTATACCTCAAGCTGGCGCTATCTCTACGGCGTTAAAGTGGGCGCTGAACGCGTCGACCTTGATGGTAATTCATGTGGCGTACTGGAAGAGCAGCACGTCGAACATGCCCGTAAACAGTTGGAAGAAGCAAAAGCCCGCGTTCAGGCACAACGTGCAGAACAACAGGCTAAACGTCGTGAAGCCGGTGAAACCGCTGAGCCACGCCGTCCACGTCCGGCCGCTAAAAAGCCTGCGCCGCGTCGTGAAAATGCGCCCGCTGCTGTGGCTGGTCAGGAAAATCGCAAACCACGTACACCTCGTCCACCGCGTGAGGAAAAACGTGAACCGCGTCATGTGCCAGTAACAGACATTTCAAAACTGCAAATTGGCCAGGAAATCAAAGTCAGAGCAGGACAGAGTGCGATGGATGCTACCGTTTTGGAAATTGCCAAAGACGGTGTTCGCGTTCAACTCTCTTCGGGTCTGGCGATGATCGTGCGCGCAGAACACTTGCAGTTCTGATACGGAGGCCAACTCAGGCATGAACAAATTTGTCAGATTAAGCGTTATCGCAGGTCTGTTAATGGCAGGAGCAGGGCTGGTTAATACCAGCTTTGCCGCGAATGAGAGTGCACCGGTCACTCTTGCTCAACTCCCTGACCTGACACAGGATCCTCAGGACGCCACGGTGAGCGAGCGTGTTACGGCACGCTTTACCCGTTCGCATTATCGTCAGTTCGACCTTAATGCAGATTTCTCAGCGAAGATCTTCGACCGTTACCTCAACATGCTCGATTATGGCCACAACGTATTGATGGCTTCCGATGTCGCACAATTTACCGATAAGCGTGCAACCTTGGGTGAGGAACTGAAATCCGGTCAGTTAACCACGCCATACGCTTTATTCAATCTGGCGCAAAAGCGTCGCTTTGAACGCTACGACTATGCGTTAAAAGTGCTTGCCCGCCCGATGGATTTCACTGGCAACGACACGATTCAACTTGATCGCAGTAAATCCCCGTGGCCGAAAGACCGCGCGGAACTGGACAAATTGTGGGATGCGAAAGTCAAATATGACGAGCTGAACCTCAAGCTGACCGGTAAAAACGATCAGGAAATTCGCGACGTGCTCTCCAAACGCTATCATTTCGCGATGAAGCGTCTGACCCAAAGCAACAGCGAAGACGTATTCCAGTTGGTGATGAATGCGTTTGCGCATGAAATCGACCCGCATACCAATTACCTTTCTCCTCGCAGCACCGAGCAATTCAATACTGAAATGAGCCTGTCTCTGGAAGGTATTGGTGCCGTTCTGCAGGGTGACGACGATTATACGGTGATCAACTCAATGGTAGCAGGCGGCCCGGCGGCCAAAAGCAAAGCCATTGCAGTGGGTGACCGCATTGTCGGCGTAGGTCAGGTTCAGGCGGGTAAACCCTCACCGATTGTTGATGTGATCGGCTGGCGTCTTGATGACGTCGTCGCGCTCATCAAAGGACCAAAAGGCAGCAAAGTTCGCTTGCAGATCCTGCCAGCGGGCAAAAATGCTAAAAATCATGTGATTACCCTGACGCGCGAAAAAATTCGTCTGGAAGACCGTGCAGTCAAAATGACCATCAAAAATGTCGGCGCTGAAAAAGTTGCTGTCATGGACATTCCTGGCTTCTACGTTGGTTTGACGGACGACGTCAAAGTTCAGCTACAAAAAATGGCTAAGCAGAACGTTAACAGTCTGGTTATCGACCTGCGTACCAACGGCGGTGGCGCACTGACGGAAGCGGTTTCTCTGTCAGGTCTGTTTATCCCAAGTGGCCCGGTGGTTCAGGTTCGCGATAACAATGGCCGCATCCGTCAGGATAGCGATACCGATGGCGTCGTTTACTACAAAGGTCCGCTGGTGGTTCTGGTTGACCGTTTCAGTGCTTCTGCGTCTGAAATCTTTGCTGCGGCAATGCAGGATTATGGCCGTGCGCTGATTGTGGGTGAACCGACCTTTGGTAAAGGTACCGTTCAGCAATACCGTTCGCTGAACCGTATTTACGATCAGATGCTGCGCCCGGAATGGCCGGCCCTGGGTTCCGTGCAATACACTATCCAGAAGTTCTATCGCATCAACGGCGGCAGCACTCAGCGTAAAGGGGTTACCCCGGATATTCTGATGCCAACCGGTATTGAATCGATTGAAACTGGCGAGAAGTTTGAAGATAACGCGCTTCCGTGGGATAGCATCAACGCTGCGACGTACAATAAATTGGGTGACATGAAACCGTTCCTGCCTGAATTATTGAAAAATCACGATGCGCGTATTGCTAAGGATCCTGAGTTCCAGTACATCCAGCAAGACATTGCACGCTACAAAGCGCTGAAAGATAAACGTGATATTGCCTCTCTGAATTACGCACAGCGTGATAAAGAAGATAAAGAGGATGATGCACTGCGTCTTAACCGCCTGAATGAACGCTTCAAACGTGAAGGTAAGAAACCACTGAAATCTTTGGATGATTTGCCAAAAGACTATGTGGCACCGGATCCGTATCTTGATGAAGCCGACAATATTGCGGTTGATCTCGGTAAGCTGGAAAAAGCATTGAGTGATCAGGCTCCGGCTGCGGCGAAATAATCGCTTCGCTGATCTGCCTGTGAATTTAAGAAGCGCACTTCGGTGCGCTTTTTTTATGCCGTGAAAATGAAAGACAGCGCAATCTCGATGTTATATACCGTGGCTTTATCTGTGAAATAAAATACTTCAAAATGTAAAGTATTGTGATTTTGGGCCTTTAACGCCGCGGAACGCTTGAATCCGTGGAAGAAGCCCATAGGATCACTATCAGCCGGACGGGCATGTCCCGGTGGCAGGACCCAATGAATAATAATGAAGTAACGAAGAGGAATTGAAAATTTTATGATGCGTATAGCGTTGTTCCTGATGACAAACCTGGCAGTTATGCTGGTCTTTGGGCTGGTGCTCAGCCTGACAGGCATCCAGTCCAGCAGCGTGCCGGGGCTGATGATCATGGCCGGGTTGTTTGGCTTCGGCGGTTCCATCGTCTCTTTGCTGATGTCTAAATGGATGGCGTTGCGCTCGGTGGGCGGTGAAGTTATAGAGCAGCCACGTAACGAAACAGAGCGCTGGCTGGTCGAGACTGTGCGCCGCCAGTCACAGCAGGCGGGCATCGGTATGCCACAGGTGGCGATCTATCACGCGCCGGATATCAATGCGTTCGCTACCGGCGCACGACGCGATGCTTCTCTGGTTGCCGTCAGCACTGGCTTATTGCAAAGCATGAGTCAGGATGAAGCCGAAGCGGTTATCGCCCATGAGATCAGCCATATTGCGAATGGCGATATGGTGACCATGACCTTGATCCAGGGGATCGTGAATACTTTCGTGATCTTTATTTCCCGTCTGATTGCTCAGGTCGCCTCAGGCTTCCTGTCTGGCAACCGTGACGGCGAAGAGAGTAACGGCAATCCGATGATCTATTTTGCTGTCGCGACAGTGCTCGAACTGGTCTTTGGTATTTTGGCCAGCATCATTACGATGTGGTTCTCGCGATATCGCGAATTCCATGCCGATGCCGGTTCTGCGAAGCTGGTGGGTCGTGAGAAAATGATCGCAGCATTGCAGCGTTTGAAAACCAGCCATGAGCCGCAGGAAGCGGGCAGCATGATGGCGTTTTGCATCAACGGTAAATCCAAATCTTTCAGTGAGCTGTTTATGTCTCACCCGCCGCTGGATAAACGTATTGAAGCACTTCGCAGCGGCGAATATCTGAAGTAATCCTCAGATATTGCACATAAAAATGCCCGGCAATCGCCGGGCATTTTGCTTTCTGAGATCTGCTCAGGATTTCAGATCTTCAGCAGCCTTCTGACTGCTGGTTTTCTGCGTCATTCTGAGCAAACTGACCAGCGCGCCGGTTCCTGCCAGAGTACCGGCCAGTATCAGTGATGCATGTGTGCCGTGTTCCGGAAACAGGTTAAACATCAGCGCCACCATAGCCGCACCGGTCGTCTGCCCCAGAAGACGTGCGGTGCCTAACAACCCGCTTGCTCCGCCGCTGCGGTTTCGCGGCGCGGAAGTGATGATGGTGTGATTATTGGGAGACTGAAATAGCCCGAACCCCGCGCCGCACAACAGCATTCGCCAGATAATATTCAGATGTGAAGGCTCAGGCGGTAGCAGTGACAGTGAAAACAATCCGATTGAAAAGACGATAAGCCCGATACCTCCGAGCATGCCGGGGTGATAACGCTCAACCAGGCGACCGGCGATAGGTGCCATCACCATGGTTGCTAACGGCCACGGCGTCAGCAGTAAACCGGTGTCGACAGAGTTCAGTCCTAACGTATTTTGCAGGAAGAAGGGCAGAGAGACGAACGCCAGCATCTGCGCACTGAAGGAACACAGCGATGTGCCGAGGGAGAGGCTGAAGATCGGGATACGCAGTAAATCTACCGGCAATAACGGGAAAGGCTGTGAGAGCTGACGGCGTACAAAGAACCAGCCAATTATCAGCAAGGCGATGACCTCAGACAAAATTAAGCCATGATTCTGACCCTGAGCAAAGCCGCTGATCGCGATGATGAGCAAACCGAAGGTCAGTGCATTCATCACGCTGCTGGTAAAATCAAAACGCTGCCCCTGACTGCGTGTCGAATTGGCGGGCAGGAATTTAAGGCCTAACAGCAACGCCGCGACACCGATCGGCACGTTAATGGCGAACAGCCATTGCCAGGATGCCACTGACAGGATCCCGGCAGCAATCGTCGGGCCGGCGGCAGAGGAGACGGCCACAATCAGCGCGTTAATTCCCACTCCACGCCCCAGAAAGCGTTGCGGATAGATGATCCTGATCAGCGCCGTGTTGACGCTCATGATTGCCGCTGCGCCAAAACCTTGTAAAACCCGTGCAATGGTCAGCGTCATCAGGGAGTCTGACAGAGCGCAAAACAAAGATGTAATGCTAAAAACCAGCAGACCTGTTTGATAAATGCGGCGATAGCCAAAAATATCGCCCAGAGAGGCGAGTGAAAGCAGGGAGATGGTAATCGCCAGCTGATAGGCGTTGACGACCCAAATCGACGCGGCCGGGCTGGCGTGAAAGTCATTGGCAATGGTCGGCAGAGCTACGTTGGCGATCGCGCCATCCAGCACAGAAACGGTGATACCCAGTGCGATAGCCAAAATCGCGCCGTATCGCTGGGGAAGGGGAAGTCCGTCGTTGGGTATAGCATTTGGGGTCATAGGATCTGTCAGCGCATAGTCATCAGTGAGGGTAATATTACTACGCTAATGAACTGAAAGTGACAACAGTCACAGTCTGTGACGAATTATTTAGTCTATGCATATTATGAAACAGGGTTAACAGTTCTCACATTCCTGTTCAACGGCTTGATTGCTTCTGTGTGACGCTTGCCACTATAATAAAAACCACGTTCTATTTTTTTTGAAACAAAACCAACGCGAGCAGGTAATTCACTCTATGGCTATCGCAGATCTTGATAAGCAACCCGATTCCGTTTCTTCCGTTCTGAAAGTTTTTGGTATTTTACAGGCGCTCGGAGAAGAGCGCGAAATTGGTATTACTGAACTTTCTCAACGCGTAATGATGTCGAAAAGCACGGTGTATCGCTTTTTACAGACGATGAAATCTCTGGGTTACGTCGCGCAGGAAGGGGAGTCAGAGAAATACTCACTGACGCTCAAATTGTTTGAGCTGGGCGCAAAGGCGTTGCAAAACGTTGATCTGATCCGCAGCGCTGATATTCAGATGCGTGAATTGTCACGCCTGACGCGCGAAACCATCCACCTCGGCGCGCTGGATGAAGATGGTATCGTCTACATCCACAAAATCGATTCCATGTACAACCTGCGTATGCATTCCCGTATTGGCCGACGCAATCCGTTGCACACAACGGCGATTGGTAAGGTGCTGATGGCCTGGGGTGACAAAGCCGAAGTGAGCGCACTGTTGCAGGAAATTGAGTTCACCCGCAGCACTGAAAATACCATTATGAATGCCGCTGACTTACAAACAGCGCTGGATCAGGTACGTGAACAGGGCTTTGGGGAAGATAATGAAGAGCAGGAGCAGGGCCTTCGCTGTATCGCCGTGCCGGTGTTCGATCGTTTCGGCGTGGTGATTGCCGGATTAAGCATTTCCTTCCCGACAATTCGTTTCTCTGAAGAAAGTAAGAGTGACTACGTTGCAATGCTGCATACTGCAGCGCGTAACATTTCAGAGCAAATTGGTTTCCACGATTATCCATTCTGAATTTGTGCCGGGCAGAACGACGTCTTCGCAAACGGAAATGATGATACGTGAAATGAAATGTTAAGCTCTGATTGAACGCCTGATGGTGTCGACTGTTTCACACTGGCCGTAGTCTCACAGAGATTACGGCTTTTTTATGTGACTGAATGACGCATCAGGCCCGATGTTAATGAACTGCGATGTGTGTTTCTGATTACTGAACATGTCGCCAAAGCCAGCGGTTTCGGCTGAACATGTTCAGCATTCAGAACTTAGCGGTGTGCCAGCTCAGCCGTTTCTTCTGAATCCATAACTGATTTATCAGTTTGTTTCATGATCTGGCTGGTGATCGTACCGGCTGTCATGGAACCACTCACGTTCAGTGCAGTACGTCCCATATCAATCAGCGGTTCCACTGAAATCAACAATGCAACCAGGGTAACCGGCAGGCCCATTGCCGGGAGCACGATCAGGGCTGCAAATGTTGCGCCACCACCCACACCGGCTACACCGGCAGAGCTCAGGGTGACGATACCCACTAATGTTGCAATCCACACCGGATCAAACGGGTTGATGCCGACCGTTGGCGCCACCATCACTGCCAGCATGGTTGGATATAAACCTGCACAACCGTTCTGACCAATCGTAGCACCGAAGGATGCGGCGAAGCTGGCGATGGATTCAGGAATACCCAGACGGCGAGTTTGCGCTTCAACACTTAGCGGAATAGTTGCTGCACTTGAACGGCTGGTAAAGGCGAAAGTGAGCACCGGCCACACTTTACGGAAGAATTTCATCGGATTCACGCCGGTGAAAGACAACAGAATGGCATGGACGACAAACATAATCGCCAGACCCAAATACGAGGCCACAACGAAGCTGCCGAGCTTAACGATATCCTGAATGTTGGAGCCGGCCACGACTTTGGTCATTAACGCCAGTACGCCGTACGGGGTCAGTTTCATCACCAGACGTACCAGTTTCATCACCCATGCCTGCAGGGTATCGATGAAGACCAGAACACGCGGGCCTTTTTCAGCATCGTCTTTCACCAGTTGCAGGGCAGCAACGCCCACGAAGGCGGCAAAGATCACTACGCTGATGATCGACGTCGGGCTTGCACCGGTCAGATCGGCAAACGGGTTCTTAGGAATAAAGGAAAGGATCAGCTGAGGTACACTCAGATCAGCCACTTTACCCACATAATTGGATTGAATCGCCGTCAGACGCGCTGTTTCTTGCGTACCTTGTACCAGACCTTCGGCGGTGAGTCCGAACAGACCGGTGACGAAGATACCCACCAGGGAGGCGATAAGCGTGGTAAACAACAGGGTACCGATGGTCAGGAAACTGATTTTGCCTAAAGAAGATGCATTATGCAGTTTCGCCACGGCACTGAGAATCGACACAAAGACCAGCGGCATTACGATCATTTGCAGTAACTGAACGTAGCCGTTGCCGACAATATTGAACCAGGTAATTGACGTTTTCAGAATCGGGTCATCTGAACCATAAATCAGTTGCAGTGCCAGACCGAATACAACACCCAGACCCAAACCGGCCAGGACTTTTTTTGCCAGGCTCCATTGTTTATGACGTGTTTGCGCCAGCAATAAAAGCAAAGCGACAAAAACCACTACGTTAAGAACGAGCGGAAGATTCATACCAAACTCCAGACTTATAGTTTTATATTTAAACGGGTGTTCCCAAAGGGATTGCACCATCCCATAGCGTTGGGGTGCAGAATATCAGTTTGGGTGCCCGATCATTTATATCCAAAAAGAATGCATTATAACTTTTTGATGGTTTTTGTATTTATTTTCACCACATCGTCGCTATTTCATTCTGATCAGATGAACAGCTTCAAAAGATGATTAAAAATGTCAGGATTGATTGCACCAATAATGGGCGTCCAGTCTGGCCAGAACAGCGTTAACCCCACCAGCATCAGACAGAGCGTTCGTTCCAGCTGATTGCCTTTCTGACTGTTAATGATGGGCAGACGAAAGCGCCACCGGCATGGCCAAAGCAGGGGAACCCCCGCTGGCGTGAGCATATCTGCAAGTATATGACTGAGATAACCAATGATCATGGCATGAAAAGCATCAGCCGGAATAACCCAGTCGTGGGGGAAATGCGTGCGTAGCAGGAAGATGCCGCCAATGACGGCCAGCAAACTGTGTGTAAAACCGCGATGCCCGAAGGCGCGTGCGATGGGATGAGAAATCCATTTCAGACGCTGGCCAATCAGAGATTTGGGATGATCGATGTCTGGCAACAGGCAGGTCAGTAATGAACCGGGAATAATATGCCACCAGTCGCCGTGCGCCAGCTCGGGAGAGAGCTGCGCCTTCTTGGCAAATACCGCACAGGCGATAGAAAAAATGAGGTGGCCTTCCGCCGTCATGACGCGTCCGAACTGGATAACTGTTATTTTATCCAGTATAAGTGAAACTGTCACAATCTTGAAAGCAGAACCCTGTAACTAATTGTCAACGGTATGATTAAAATGAAAAAGGCGTATAAAAATACGCCTTAATACTGTCACGTATTCTCAGTTAACGTGCCAGCCAGCCTCCGTCCACGGCAATGGTATATCCATTGACGTAATCAGACGCTTGAGAGGCCAGAAACACCACCGGCCCCATTACATCTTCCGGTAAACCCCAGCGTCCTGCAGGAATACGATCGAGGATCTCCTTGCTGCGTTCACCGTCTGAACGGAGCTGCTCAGTATTATTAGTCGCCATATAGCCCGGTGCAATAGCATTCACGTTAACCCCATGTTTGGCCCATTCATTGGCCATCAGTCGCGTAATGCCCATCACCGCACTTTTAGACGCTGTATACGAGGGCACGCGGATCCCGCCCTGATAGGACAACATTGAGGCAATGTTGATGATTTTCCCGCCGGTGCCTTGCTTAATAAACTGTTTAGCCACTGCCTGAGACATAAAGAATAACGTCTTACTGTTGACGTTCATCACGTCATCCCAGTTTTTTTCACTGAACTCAATGGCATCTTCACGGCGAATAATGCCTGCATTGTTAACCAGAATATCAATATGGCCGAACTCATTAACCGCCTGAACAATCAGTTCAGGAATGCCCTGAATACTGCTCAGATCGGCACGAAGATCCAGAAATCGGCGTCCGGTAGCCATGATTTTTTCAGCCGTTTCGCCTGGCTCAGAAACATTAATGCCCACGATGTCGCACCCGGCCTGCGCGAGTCCCAGCGCCATGCCTTGTCCCAGACCCGTGTTGCAACCGGTCACAATGGCGACTTTACCCGTTAATTCAAACGCATTGAGGATCATAATCAGAGTCTCTTTTGCTTCGGCACGTTCGCCTGAAGATTGGATGACTCCGCCATATCATGGCGGAGTCGCTGGATTAGCGAATTTCGCTGACTTTGACGTGATCCATATCGTCGAAGACCTGGTTTTCTCCCACCATGCCCCAGATAAAGGTGTAATTCTTAGTACCGACGCCGGAATGGATCGACCAGCTTGGTGAAATTACGGCTTGTTCGTTATGCACCAGCAGATGGCGCGTTTCCTGTGGTTTGCCCATCATATGGAAGACGGCGGTTTCTTCTTCCATGTTGAAGTAGAAATACACTTCCATGCGGCGTTCATGCGTATGGCACGGCATGGTATTCCACAGGCTGCCTTCTTCCAGCTTGGTCAGCCCCATGGTCAGCTGACAGGTTTCCAGCACGTCCGGAACAATGAATTTGTTGATTGTCCGGCGGTTGCTGGTGGCAGCATCACCGATGGTTTGCGGCGATGCTTCTGCCAGAGTGATTTTTTTGTTTGGGAAAGTGGTGTGCGCAGGGGCGCTGTTGTAATAGAACTTGGCGGGTTTTGTCGTATCGATGCTGCTGAATTCAACCTGTTTTGCGCCTTTGCCCACGTAGAGCGCTTCTTCATGACCAATCTCATACGTTGTGCCATCAACGACGATAATGCCAGGCCCGCCAATGTTGATCACGCCCAACTCACGGCGCTCAAGGAAATAGCTGACACCGAGTTGCTTACCGACTTCATCACCGACAGAAACCGATTTTTCAGCGGGCATTACGCCACCGACGATGATGCGGTCGATATGGCTATAGGTCATGGTGTAAGTATTTCTTTCGAAAATTTTCTCGATGAGAAATTCGCGGCGTAACTCAGCAGTATCGAGCGTTTTAGCGTGGTCGCTGTGAATGCTTTGACGAACTTGCATGTCGTGCCTCTTGTGCGTTGTGTTGTGCATATAAAGGAGGACTTGCCGGGCTAGTCTGACCGTTGCGTGGCAGTGACAGCGTACAGAAGCAGGAGAGCTCCCGGCTCGTCCGTGTTGCAGAAATCATAAGGTCATCGGTATATGAATTCAATAAAAATGAAATAACGTTTTATTTATTTTTGAGGCAGCTCAAGATTTCTGACATTAATCTGTTGTGATGTCAGTTTTAGTGCAGATAGCGCGAGGGATTTAGCAGGAGAGGAGGCGCAGCCGCAATAATGCGCTGCGCCTCAGGTTCAGCTGATGTGCGAAGGACGCAATTCTTCGAGAGTGGAAAGCCGGGTATCGGCAAGTGCCCAGCGCGGATCTGCACTGAACTCATGAGCCGGCACCACTATTGAGCGCATACGTGCCGCTTTCGTCGCGATCATGCCGTTAAACGAGTCTTCCAGCGTCACGCAATGCAACGGATCCACCTGTAACTGTGCGGCGGCGAGTAAGTAAACTTCCGGATGTGGCTTGCTGTAGGGTAAGTGTTCTGCAGAGACGCGAACCTGAAAATACGATTGCAGGTTAAACATTTCCAGTACGGTATCCAGCATATGCAGTGGCGATGCTGATGCCAGACCGATCTTCAGCCCCTGATCGCGGCAAAGCTCCAGCGCGTGCGTGACGCCAGGTAACAGCGGGCGAGTTTGTTCCACCCGTTCAAGGGTGCGGGCGATGACCATCGCCGATGCTTCTTCCTGGCTTGGGCCTTGCCACGGCAATACCTGATACCACATCCGCACCACCTGATCGATGCGCAAACCGAGGGTATCTGGCAGTAAATGGCGCTGTGAGATATCCACACCGAGGCTGCTAAAAACATCCAGCTCTGCCTGAACCCATAAAGGTTCAGAGTCAATCAACAGACCATCCATATCGAAAATTGCGGCGTTAACGGGGCGGGCATAGGCCATGCGGGCGAACTCCATATCAGTGAATTAGACTGTTACTGTATCACCGGCTGAGAAAGGGTTAAATCTGTTGCAAAAAATCCTAAAGCAGCCATTTTCAGGTCAGTATTTTGCTAACTGGTTAAAATGATGAGCGGTTCAGACTTTCTGTGGGTAAACTTAGCGGAAGATAAAGACGTCCTAACAAGGGGAATTCATGACGTACCAACAAGCCGGGCGTGTCGCGGTCCTGAAAAGAGTTGCCGGGTGGATAATTTTCATTCCCGCGCTGCTTTCCACATTGATTTCATTGCTTAACTTTATTAATGAACACACTAAGACTCAAGAGGGTATCAACGCGGTAATGCTGGATTTTGTCCATGTTATGGTGGACATGGCGCGTTTTAACACCACATTCCTCAACGTGTTCTGGTACAACTCGCCTGTGCCGTCACTGGGGCAGGGATTCACCAGCGCGAATATTATGTTCTTCGTTATCTACTGGCTGATCTTCGTCGGGCTGGCACTTCAGGCTTCTGGCGCAAGAATGTCACGTCAGGTGAAACATATTCGGGAAGGCATTCAGGATCAGCTGATACTTGAGCAGGCAAAAGGTGCAGAAGGGCGTACACGTCCCCAGATTGAAGAGCGCATAGTGATCCCCCGACATACCATTCTTGTGCAATATTTTCCGCTGTATATTCTGCCCGCCATCATTGCGGTTATCGGCTATTTCATTTTGAAATTATTAGGTTTACTGGGGTGACCCCGGTGAAACCGGCGGGTTAATTTAAGCCGCTTTGACGCATAAATAAGGCCTGAATATTTCAGTTATTCAGGCCTTATTCGTTTGTGCATTTACTCATGTATTCTGCTAATTAAAATCTTCGTGTAACAACCTTTCCACCGCGCGTTGCGCGACGACCTGATGCTGGCCACCGAATAAATTGCTGCGGTTCAGCAGATAATATAACTGGTATATCGGTTGCCTCGAAATGAAGTCATCGGGGAGCGGCGTCTTGCTCTGATAGCCGTCGTAAAGCTGAGGCGGAACGTTAGGATATAAAGGTAGCATCGCCAGGTCGCACTCGCGATCGCCCCAGTAACAGGCAGGATCGAAAATCACCGGACCGTTTTCAGAGAGTCCACAATTATGCGGCCATAAATCACCATGCAGCAGGGAAGGCTGAGGCTGATGGTTCTGTAGCCGTCCATGAACCATTGCAGTGATGTCATCTATATTGCCGAAAATCATGCCTTTTTCAGCTGCCAGCTGTAATTGCCAGCCGATGCGTTGTTCGGCGAAAAATGTTGCCCAGCGTCTCTGCCAGCTGTTGGGCTGAGGAAGCGTTGCCAGTTCATTATCGAAATCCAGCCCGAACTGCAGTTGTTCACTCCACTGGTGCAGTGCGGCAAGTTGTTGACCTAAAAGATAGGCATTATGCGCATCGAGCGATTTTTGCGGAATATATTCAAGTAACAAAAAACTGTAATCCCGGTCACTGCCCACGCCATAAACTTCAGGAACGCGGACTGTCTGACTGCGGGCGAGCAGGGCGAGTTGATCGGCTTCGGCGGCGAAAATAGGCAGCATTTCGCGCGCGTTGCATTTAACAAACACATCCCTGTCACCATAACTCAGCCGCCAGGCGGGATGTATTTCACCTCCCGGAAGCTCAACACGTTCGCGGATTTCTGCACTGCCCAGATGTTCACTCAACAAACGATTGACGGCTTGCCACATGGTATGACCCCTTCTGACTGGCCCGATAATTCATTAAGTTAGCGTTTTTTCCGCTTCAAAAACCCGATCCGGCGCACGGCTGAACCAGAAGACGGTGTTAATTTTCGCCCTATGAGATGCAGACTTCCTGAACGTGATAAACAACGAAAATGCTAATTTCAGAATATGTGAAGTGAAAGAGGTTTTATAAGCAGAATTATCTTATCGACATGCTTCTAACCCCTTTGTTTAACAAAACATTAATAATAATAGACTAAAAATATATTCAGGTGAGGAAAGAAGATGTATATGCTACATCTCGTCCAAGTCGCGAGAGAGATAATGTGAAACCAAACATTCTTTATTTGATGGCCGCGCTATTACTGGCGGGTTGCGCTAAAGAAACGCCGGTTCAGACGACGCATTTTTTGAAACCATCACCGCCTTCACGGGCTGATACATCATTAATGCATCAGGGCCCTTACGGCGAGGTGATTCGCCAGGCGGCAAGCACTTACGGCGTAGATGAAACACTGGTAAAAGCCATCATTCAGGTCGAATCTGGATATAACCCAACCGTTGTCAGTAAATCGAATGCGATTGGGTTAATGCAGCTAAAGGCCTCAACGGCAGGACGCGATGCCTACCGGATGAAAGGACGCTACGGTCAGCCTTCACCGCGTGATCTAAAAGATCCTGCGGTGAATATCGATTTGGGCACAGCGTATTTGAGCATTTTGCAGCAACAGCTCGCAGGTATAAATAACCCTGAGACGCGCCGTTATGCCACTACCGTAGCCTATGTCAACGGTGCTGGCGCGTTGCTGAGAACCTTCGCGAAAGATAAAACATTCGCGATTGCTCAGATCAACCAGATGTCGCCAACGGAGTTTTATCAGCATGTTCAGAACAAACATCCGGCTCCGCAGGCGCCGCGTTACTTGTGGAAAGTGAACAATGCTTACCTCGCGATGCGGTAAGCATTGAATTTCCCGCCCGCGGTTCAGGCTGCTGGCGGGAAGGTTTTGATAATCTCAATAATACCGTTGATGACGAACTGAACGCCCATACACACCAGCAAAAATCCCATCAGACGCGAAATCGCCTCAATCCCGCTTTTACCGACCAGTCGCATAATGGCGCCTGAACTGCGCAGTGAAATCCACAATATCATGCCCACTAAAAAGAAAATCATCACCGGTGCAACGGTAATAATCCAGTGCGGATAGTCAGATGATTTCACGGTCGCAGCACTGCTGATGATCATGGCGATGGTGCCCGGCCCGGCGGTACTTGGCATAGCAAGTGGCACAAAAGCGATATTTGGCGAATCCTGTTTCTTCATTTCCGCCGTTTTGTTCTCGATAAGAATTCTTTCTTCAACGTGTGGCTGCGGGAAAAGCATTCTGAAGCCGATGAAGGAGACGATAAGCCCCCCCGCAATTCGCAGGCCGGGAATCGAAATCCCGAACGTATTCATCACCACCTGTCCGGCGTAATACGCCACCATCATGATGATAAAGACATACACCGAGGCCATCAGCGATTGCTGGTTTCTTTCCTGAGTGGTCATATTCCCTGAAAGCCCGAGCATTAATGCCACGGTTGTCAGTGGATTCGCCAGCGGAAGCAGTACCATCAGGCCCAATCCCAAAACTTCAAATAACTGCCTGACTTCTGTCATATCCTTCCCTTTTTTGAAATGCTGCTGTGGTTACCTTAGCGTGTCAGGGGGGATTACACGAAAAATATCCGCGTTTAGCAACACAGGTCGCTGGAAATTCGCACTTTACGGATGGTAAACTCCCTGCCTGTTTTTACGTCGCATCCCGGTACACTCTCTTGATGTATCGAAGGTGTCTATATTTGGCAAAGTAAAGCTGAATAGCGTGAATAACTAAATGAATTTACACTCAAATATTTTTCTAGATGTGCTCTGTCGTGTGGGGCACCACTGTAGATTAAGGAATTAACATGCCTGTTATTACTCTTCCTGACGGAAGCCAGCGCGTTTTTGATCGTCCCGTTTCTCCCCTTGATGTTGCGCTTGATATCGGACCTGGTCTGGCCAAAGCCTGTATCGCAGGCCGCGTAAACGGTGAGCTGGTTGATGCCACCGATCTTATCGAGACAGACGCTCAACTGGCGATCATTACTACCAAAGACGAAGCCGGTCTTGAAATTTTGCGCCACTCCTGTGCGCACCTTTTGGGTCATGCCATTAAACAATTGTGGCCGGATACCAAAATGGCAATCGGCCCGGTTATCGACAATGGCTTCTATTACGACGTGGATTTAGATCGTACGTTGACTCAGGAAGACATCGAACTGCTTGAAAAGCGCATGCACGAACTGGCTGAAAAGAATTACGACGTTATTAAAAAGAAAGTCAGCTGGCAGGAAGCACGCGATACCTTTGCAAGCCGTGGCGAAGAATACAAAGTGGCGATCCTGGATGAAAACATCAGTCATGATGACCGTCCGGGCCTGTATCACCACGAAGAATATGTTGATATGTGCCGTGGTCCACACGTGCCTAATATGCGTTTCTGCCATCACTTCAAATTGCAGAAAACCTCTGGTGCGTATTGGCGTGGTAACAGCGACAACAAAATGCTGCAACGCATTTACGGCACCGCGTGGGCTGAGAAAAAACAACTCAACGCCTATCTGCAACGCCTTGAAGAGGCAGGTAAGCGCGACCACCGTAAAATCGGTAAACAGCTTGACCTTTATCACATGCAGGAAGAAGCGCCAGGTATGGTGTTCTGGCACAATGACGGCTGGACCATCTTCCGCGAGCTGGAAGCCTTTGTGCGCATGAAACTGAAGTCTTACGACTATCAGGAAGTGAAAGGTCCGTTCATGATGGACCGTGTGCTGTGGGAAAAAACAGGGCACTGGGAAAACTACAAAGAGGCAATGTTCACCACGTCTTCTGAGAACCGTGAATATTGCATCAAACCAATGAACTGCCCGGGACACGTTCAGATCTTTAATCAGGGTCTGAAATCCTACCGTGATCTGCCGCTGCGTATGGCCGAGTTCGGCAGCTGCCACCGTAATGAGCCATCAGGCGCATTGCATGGCCTGATGCGTGTTCGCGGCTTCACTCAGGACGATGCACACATCTTCTGCACTGAAGAGCAGGTGCGCGACGAAGTGAACAGCTGCATCCGCATGGTTTACGATATGTACAGTACATTTGGTTTCCAGAAGATTGTGGTGAAATTATCCACCCGTCCTGAGAAGCGCATTGGTACTGACGAAATGTGGACTCGTGCAGAGGACGATCTGGCGGCAGCACTGACAGAAAATGAGATTCCGTTCGAATATCAGCCGGGTGAAGGTGCGTTCTACGGTCCAAAAATTGAATTTACCTTGCACGATTGTTTGGATCGTGCGTGGCAGTGTGGTACCGTGCAGCTCGACTTTTCATTACCTGGTCGCTTGAACGCCTCTTATATTGGCGAAAGCAACGACCGTCAGGTCCCGGTAATGATTCACCGTGCTATCCTGGGTTCAATGGAGCGCTTTATTGGTATTCTGACTGAAGAATACGCAGGCTTCTTCCCAACATGGATGGCTCCGGTTCAGGTAGTGATCATGAATATCACTGATACACAAGCTACCTATGTCGAAGAATTAACTAAAAAACTGCAAGAAGCAGGCATTCGCGTTAAAGCCGACTTGAGAAATGAGAAGATTGGCTTTAAAATTCGCGAACACACGCTACGCCGTGTTCCTTACATGTTAGTTTGTGGCGATAAAGAGGTCGAAGCGGGCAAAGTTGCCGTTCGAACTCGCCGCGGCAAAGACTTAGGAAGCATGGACGTTAGCGAAGTCGTTGACAAACTGCTGGCGGAGATCCGCAGCAGAAGTCTTCATCAACTGGAGGAATAAAGTATTAAAGGCGGAAAACGAGTTCAACCGGCGCGTCCTAATCGCATTAACAAAGAGATTCGCGCGCAAGAAGTTCGCCTCACAGGCGTCGATGGCGAGCAGATTGGTATTGTCAGTCTGAATGAAGCTCTTGAAAAAGCTGAGGAAGCGGGCGTCGATTTAGTAGAAATCAGTCCGAATGCCGAGCCGCCAGTTTGTCGAATCATGGATTACGGCAAATTCCTCTACGAGAAGAGCAAGTCGACTAAAGAGCAGAAGAAGAAACAAAAAGTTATTCAGGTTAAGGAAATTAAATTCCGACCTGGTACCGATGATGGCGACTATCAGGTCAAACTACGCAACCTGATTCGCTTTCTGGAAGATGGCGATAAAGCCAAAATCACCCTGCGGTTCCGTGGGCGTGAAATGGCGCACCAACAGATCGGTATGGAAGTGCTTAACCGCGTCCGTAAAGACCTGTGTGAAGATTCTGAACTGGCCGTTGTCGAATCCTTCCCTACGAAGATCGAAGGTCGTCAGATGATCATGGTGCTCGCACCTAAGAAGAAACAGTAAGGCTTCCAAGTAATCCTGCTGCGCGGTGTTCGCACCGCGTATGCTGGATTCGCCTTTCTGATTCATGTTAATAACAATGCGAAGTGGAATGTAAAATGCCAAAGATCAAAACAGTACGCGGCGCCGCTAAACGCTTCAAAAAAACCGCCAACGGTGGTTTTAAGCGTAAGCACGCAAACCTGCGTCATATTCTGACCAAAAAAGCTACTAAGCGTAAACGTCACTTGCGTCCAAAAGGCATGGTATCCAAGAACGATTTGGGCCTTGTCTCTGCATGTCTGCCGTACGCATAAATACACTTTTTTCATTTAGAATATAAAACTCAGGAGAGCATATGGCTCGCGTAAAACGTGGTGTGATTGCACGTGCACGTCACAAGAAAATTTTAAAGCAGGCGAAAGGTTACTACGGTGCCCGTTCGCGCGTATATCGTGTTGCATTCCAGGCTGTTATCAAAGCTGGTCAATACGCTTACCGTGACCGTCGTCAAAAGAAACGTCAGTTCCGTCAGCTGTGGATCGCGCGTATCAACGCAGCAGCTCGTCAGAACGACATGTCTTACAGCAAATTCATTAACGGCTTGAAAAAAGCTTCTATTGAAATTGACCGTAAGATTTTGGCTGACATCGCAGTCTTCGACAAAGTGGTATTTGCCGCTCTGGTTGAGAAAGCGAAAGCAGCACTGGCGTAAGTCAGGTGAAAGAGGGAGCTTGCTCCCTCTTTTATATTTTGTGTTTGAAATCAGTCCGATTCGTTGTTTAATAGCGACAACGTCGATTCATTTTCGGTTCGAGAGTGTCCATCAACAAGGTAACGCAAGCATGAATGCTGCTATTTTCCGTTTCTTTTTTTACTTTAGCGCCTGACTCAGGAAGGCTTTCGCGCGTAAGAGAAGAAACGAAAAGTAGCGCCTAAGCCTCCCTCGTGGAGGCTTTTTTGTATCTGTGCTTTATACACTAAGGTTCAGGGTCAAAATCGCGCCCCTGATTAATCACGGTTATTTTACATCGGGCCATATTGGCCAGAAGAAGAGGAAAGCAATGCCACATCTCGCAGAGCTGGTTGCCAATGCCAAGGCAGCCGTAGAGAGTGCTCAGGATATCGCCACGCTCGATAACGTGCGTGTTGAGTATCTGGGTAAGAAAGGCCACCTGACACTCCAGATGACGACCCTCCGTGAATTGCCTGCGGAAGAACGCCCGGCAGCGGGTGCCGTGATCAATGAAGCGAAAACGCAGGTTCAGGAAGCCCTGAATGCGCGCAAAAATACGCTGGAGTCTGCGGTGCTGAATGCGCGTCTCGCTGAAGAAACGATTGATGTTTCCTTGCCTGGCCGTCGCATTGAAAACGGTGGTTTGCATCCGGTGACCCGTACTATTGACCGCATCGAAACCTTTTTCGGTGAATTAGGCTTTACCGTCGAGACTGGCCCGGAAATCGAAGATGATTATCACAACTTTGATGCCCTGAATATTCCCGGCCATCACCCGGCACGTGCAGACCATGATACTTTCTGGTTTGATGCCAAGCGCTTGTTGCGTACCCAAACATCCGGTGTGCAGATCCGTACCATGAAGGATCAGCAACCGCCGATTCGTATTATCGCGCCGGGCCGTGTTTATCGTAACGACTACGATCAGACTCACACCCCGATGTTCCATCAGATGGAAGGCCTGATTGTTGATAAAGACATCAGCTTCTCCAACCTGAAAGGTACTCTGCATGATTTCCTGAACAACTTCTTTGAAGCTGATTTGCAGATCCGTTTCCGTCCTTCCTATTTCCCGTTTACAGAGCCTTCAGCGGAAGTTGACGTCATGGGCAAAAACGGTAAATGGCTGGAAGTGCTGGGCTGCGGCATGGTGCACCCGAACGTATTGCGTAACGTCGGTATCGATCCGGAAGTGTATTCCGGTTTTGCCTTCGGTATGGGGATGGAGCGTCTGACCATGTTGCGTTACGGCGTGACTGACCTGCGTGCATTCTTCGAAAACGATCTGCGTTTCCTCAAACAGTTTAAGTAAGGCGGGAATATCACATGAAATTCAGTGAACTCTGGTTGCGTGAGTGGGTAAACCCAGCCATCAGCAGCGAAGCATTATCCGATCAAATCACGATGGCCGGTCTGGAAGTTGACGGTGTTGAACCTGTCGCTGGCGCATTTAATGGCGTGGTGGTGGGCGAAGTTGTGGAGTGCGGTCAGCATCCTAACGCAGACAAACTGCGAGTCACCAAAGTGAACGTGGGCGGCGATCGCCTGCTGGACATCGTCTGTGGCGCACCAAACTGCCGTCAGGGCCTCAAAGTTGCCGTGGCAACGGTCGGTGCCGTACTGCCGGGTGATTTCAAAATTAAAGCCGCAAAACTGCGCGGTGAGCCTTCAGAAGGGATGCTGTGCTCGTTCTCCGAGCTGGGCATTTCCGAAGATCACGACGGAATCATCGAGTTGCCGCTGGATGCGCCGGTCGGAACAGATATCCGCGAATTCCTGAAGCTGGATGACAGCACCATCGAAATCAGCGTAACGCCAAACCGTGCAGATTGCCTTGGTATTATCGGTGTAGCGCGCGACGTGGCCGTGGTTAATCAGCTTCCACTTAACGAACCCGAGATGAAACCCGTAGCTGCAACGATCGACGCATCAGTGTCTATCGATGTTCAGGCACCGCAAGCCTGTCCTCGCTATCTGGGCCGCGTGGTGAAAGGCATCAACGTTAAAGCGCCAACGCCACTGTGGATGCGTGAAAAACTGCGTCGCTGTGGCACCCGTTCTATTGATGCCGTAGTGGATATTACCAACTACGTGCTGCTGGAATTGGGACAGCCAATGCATGCATTCGATCTCAGCCGTATCAATGGCGGTATCGTGGTACGTATGGCGCAAAAAGATGAAGCGCTTACGCTGCTCGATGGTACGCAAGCCAAGCTGAAAGAAGACACGCTGGTGATTGCCGATCACCAAAAAGCGCTGGCGATGGCCGGTATTTTCGGTGGCGAGCACTCTGGCGTTAATGACGAAACGCAGGATGTATTGCTGGAGTCGGCCTTCTTTGCTCCGCTGGCGATCACAGGCCGCGCACGCCGTCAGGGCTTGCACACCGATGCATCGCACCGCTATGAGCGTGGCGTTGACCCTGAACTGCAGTTTAAAGCCATTGAACGTGCCACCGCGCTACTGTTAAGCATTTGTGGCGGTGAAGCCGGTCCGGTCATTGATGTGACTTCTGCGTCAGATTTACCGAAAGCGGCAACCATTACGTTGCGTCGCGAAAAACTGGATCGCCTCATTGGTCACCATGTTGAGGATGCACAGGTCACGGATATTCTGACCCGACTGGGTTGTGACGTTGCCCATAACGGCGATCACTGGGTGGCAGTCGCACCGAGCTGGCGCTTTGACATGCAGATCGAAGAAGATCTGGTGGAAGAAGTTGCCCGGATTTACGGTTACAACAACATTCCAGATGTGCCGGTAAAAGCGAATCTTGAAATGACCCGTCACCGTGAAGCCAATCTTTCGCTGAAACGTGTGAAAAATCTGCTGGTTGATCGTGGTTTCCAGGAAGCCATCACTTACAGCTTCGTTGATCCTAAAGTGCAGGCCTTGCTGCATCCGGGCGAAGACGCGCTGATTCTGCCAAGTCCGATCTCCGTGGAAATGTCAGCAATGCGCCTTTCCCTCTGGTCTGGCTTGCTGACTGCGGTCGTTAACAACCAGAATCGCCAGCAAAGTCGCGTGCGTTTATTCGAAAGTGGCCTGCGCTTTGTGCCTGATACTCAAGCTGATTTAGGTATCCGTCAGGACGTCATGCTGTCTGGCGTGATTTCCGGCAATAAAAATGAAGAGCATTGGGATCTGGCGCGTCAGGCAGTTGACTACTACGATTTGAAAGGTGATCTTGAGGCTATTCTTGAGCTTACCGGCAAAATGAACGACGTGCAGTTCAGGGTTGAAGCCAATCCTGCATTGCATCCGGGGCAGAGCGCAGCGATTTATTTACGCGGCGAACGTATTGGTTTCATTGGTGTAGTCCATCCGGAACTGGAACGTAAACTCGATCTCAATGGCCGTACTGTGGTCTTCGAAATGCTGTGGGATAAGGTCGCAGACCGCGTACTGCCTGATGCGAAAGAGATTTCCCGCTTCCCGGCGAACCGTCGTGACATCGCCGTTGTTGTGGCTGAAAACGTGCCCGCAGACGATATTTTGGCTGAGTGCAAGAAAGTTGGCGCAAATCAGGTAGTTGGCGTAAACTTGTTTGATGTGTACCGTGGCAAGGGCGTAGCTGAAGGTTACAAGAGCCTGGCTATCAGTCTGGTGTTGCAGGATACCGCCCGTACACTGGAAGAAGAGGAGATCGCCGCTACCGTTGCAAAATGCGTAGAGGCTCTAAAACAGCGATTCCAAGCATCCTTGAGGGATTGAACCTATGGCGCTTACTAAAGCTGAAATGTCAGAACACCTGTTTGAGAAGCTTGGGCTTAGCAAACGGGATGCCAAAGACCTTGTTGAAATATTTTTCGAAGAAGTCCGTCGAGCTTTGGAAAATGGCGAACAAGTTAAACTGTCTGGCTTTGGCAATTTCGATCTGCGTGACAAAAACCAACGTCCGGGACGTAACCCGAAAACCGGCGAAGATATTCCGATCACGGCGCGTCGTGTGGTGACTTTCCGTCCGGGACAGAAATTGAAGAGTCGCGTTGAGAATGCCACTCCGAAAGAATAAGTAACATCTTCTAAAAGGCCGCGAAAGCGGCCTTTTTTTTAACCAAAATTATTCTGCTGGTGGGTAATTTTCCAGGGTTTTAAGTAATTCGCACAGAAAGCGAAAAGATAGTGTTAAAGCGGTGGGCGGTTCAGGATTAGTCTGATAGATTTAATTCACGCGCTAAAGACTCTTATTATTTCTTTGCGCTATGCTGGAGCCGATTTTGTGACATAAATAAAATACCAAAATAAAAACACAACATCAGAAACAGAAAAGGGGCCGAAGCCCCTTAAATGAAATGATTAAACCGGCAGCGGGAAATGGAGTGGATTATTTATCCGCTTTCGCCGGAATAAATTGAATTCGACAGATAATTAATGGTTATAGAACATGCGAGGTCCACCAGGACCACCGCCGCCATGACCACCACCGTGACCGCCGCCACCAGGGCCCCAAAACGGAGGAAACAGACAACCGCTCAGGCTGACAACAACCAGGCCAATACTTAACAGGGCTAAAATACGACGCATAAAATAGATCCTTTTTGAATAAACAGGGCGAGTATAAATAATTACTGAATAAGCTGTTGTCAGGCTTGCGTTAAGGTTCGTTAATATTTCCATAAGAATTGAACAGATAACACATTCATGCCTGTTGAATTATTTCAATCAGGATACGTTTGTATTTATTACGTAAGCCCCCAGCAAGTTAAACGAAAATCCGCCTTTGGCTCATAGTCAGTTCTGTACCCCCCTGATATAAAAAACACGTCATATAAAATATAGAAGGCGTGACTACCGTGAAAAAATCTCTCTTATTGCTTTGTTGTGCGCTGGCCTTGCCTGTGATCGCACAGGCAAATGTTTCCATTGACGTTAACGTACCTGGCGTAACGCTTCACCTCGGGGATCAGGATCAGCGCGGTTACTACTGGGATGGTTACGACTGGCGTCCGCCGCAGTGGTGGCGCGCGCATCAGGGCCATCATTATGGTGAGCGTAACGAGCGCGGGATGTACTGGCACGGCAACCGCTGGGATGCCAAACCGCCTCAGCGAGGTCATAGCGCGCCGCGGCCGCCACAGCAGCCGCATAATCAGGGCCGCCCGGATGGCGGTGATCACCGTGATAACAACGGACATCAGGGCGGTGGCAACAATAATCATCAGGGTGGCAATAGCGGTCATCAGGGGAACGGCCAGCCGATTCCGCCCAATGGTCAGCCAGGCCGTTAACCCTGATCGTCTTTGCAAAATACAAAAAGCCGGTGCTCAGTCACCGGCTTTTTCATTTTCTGTTTCCGCGCAGTGGAGCTAACTGCTTAATATCGGTAGGATAGCGAGATCCCTACTATGCCTTTCAGCCCCCGGAAACTGCAATTCATGTCTAACCGGCAGACCTTTTCGACCCTGGAACATCAGCAAAAAAAGCGTGATCGGCGCGGGCTTTACGGTCTGAGCGTGCTCTTAATTCTGGTACTGGGGCTGAGTCTCAGCGCGGGCGAAAACTGGCTGTGGCCGGATCAATGGCTCAGTAATGAAGCGCGTTTATTTGTCTGGCAGTTACGCTTACCGCGTGCGATAGCGGTGATTCTGGTCGGCGCGAGTCTGGCTGTCGCCGGTGCCGTCATGCAATCACTGTTTGAAAATCCGCTCGCAGAACCCGGCCTGCTTGGCGTGGCGAACGGCGCGGGTGTCGCGCTGGTGTTTTGTGTGATGCTCAGTCACGGGATGTTGCCGGTTTGGGTCATGAGTCTGGCTGCCGTGGCGGGTGCGTTAGTCGTCACTTTCTTTCTGTTATACGCCGCGCGCAGGCATCGGCTGAATAATGCCCGTCTGCTGCTGGTGGGTGTTGCCATCGGTATTGTGTGCAGCGCCCTGATGACCTGGGCTATTTACTTCAGCAGCAATCTGGATTTACGCCAGCTGATGTACTGGATGATGGGCGGTTTCGGTGGGGTGGACTGGCGACAAGTCTGGCTCGGCGTCATGCTGTTACCGGTTCTGCTCTGGCTGACAGGTCAGGGTAAGACGCTGAACCTGCTTTCACTGGGTATGCAACAGGCGCAGCAACTGGGCGTTTCCCTGACATCCTGGCGCTATATTCTGGTGCTGGCCGTCGGCTGGATGGTCGGCTTGAGCGTTGCGCTGGCAGGTGTGATAGGGTTTATCGGTCTGGTGATCCCCCATATTCTCCGTTTGTGCGGTATGACCGACCAGCGTCGTCTGCTTCCGGCCTGCGCGCTGTGCGGTGCGGCGGTATTGCTGCTGGCGGATGTGCTGTCACGCATCGGGTTGTACGCGGCGGAGTTGCCGATCGGTGTCGTCACGGCGACGTTGGGCGCACCCGTTTTCATCTGGCTACTGGTCAGAGCCGGACAAATACGCTGATCATCTTTCAAGAGATCAACTATTCTCTCCCTACCTTCTACCTATCAGGATAAAAAGCGATGAGTAATGACATTTTTGATATCTCCCTGAAAACCATTGATGGCGAAACCAAAACGCTTGGCGATTACAAAGGTTCGGTGTTGCTGGTGGTCAATGTGGCGTCACAATGCGGCCTGACCAAGCAATACGAAGGTCTGGAAAATATTTATCAGGCCTGGCATGACCGGGGTTTTGAAGTCCTCGGGTTCCCTTGCAACGAATTTGGCGCGCAGGAGCCGGGTACAGAAGATGAAATCAAAACGTTCTGCACCACGCAGTTTGGCGTTAAATTCCCCATGTTCAGCAAAATTGACGTCAACGGTGAAAACCGTCACCCGCTATACAGCGCGTTGATTGCTGCCCGTCCTGAGGCGGTCAAACCTGAAGCCAGCGGTTTCTACGAGCGTCTGGCGAGTAAAGGGCGTCAGCCGGTGAAACCTGAAAATATCCTGTGGAACTTCGAAAAATTCCTGATTGGCCGCGACGGCACTGTCGTCCAGCGTTTCGCACCTGATATGGCACCGGAAGATCCGATTCTGATGGAAGCGATCAAGGCCGCACTGGCGAAGTAATTCATTAACGTCGAAGGGCAGGGAGCGCGGATGCTGGAGTGTCGTGAAATCAGTGTGGAAGGGCGCCTTCGTGCATTCAGCGCGAAGATTGCGCCGGGCAGCCGCGTTCACCTTATCGGGCCGAACGGCGCGGGTAAAAGTACCTTACTGGCAAGGCTGGCGGGGGTATTTGAAGGAAAGGGCACCCTGACGGGCGATGTGCGGTTTAACGGCCAGCGGGTTGCCGATCTCGGTGGCTTGCAGCTCGCGCGTTTGCGTGCCTGGCTTTGCCAGCAGCTGACCCCGGCGTCCATGATGCCGGTGTTTCAATACTTATCTTTGCACCAGCCCCGCCTTGCTGAACCTGCCGCCGTTGAAAAGACGATTGCGCGTCTTTGTGACGCTTTACAGCTGAGCGATAAACTGGCGCAGCCGGTCACGCATCTTTCTGGCGGCGAATGGCAGCGGGTACGGCTGGCGGCCGTGTTGTTGCAGGTCTGGCCGTCAGTGAATCCAGATTCGCTGATGTTATTGCTGGATGAACCGATGAACAGCCTTGATGTGGCACAGCAACAGGCGCTGGATCAATTGCTGACGGAGTTCTGCGCCTCAGGCCGCGCTGTTGTGATGAGCGATCACGATCTCAATCACACCTTACATTATGCCCGTCAGGTGTGGCTGATGTCGGCGGGAAACGTTGTGGCTGCCGGTGAATGTGCTGACGTCATGCAGATTGAAAGGCTTTCTCAGGTATACAACGTCCAATTTCAGATACATTCTCTTGCCGGACGTCAGTGGATAATGACCACGGCGACGCCGTTTTCGTTAAATGAATAGCGGTTTAATTATATTAACGAACCCTATTTTAAACACGAAACACTCTCATTGTTCATAAAAAACACTGCCTGAGGTTTTATTAATAAAGTTCATTTTTTTAATAAATCCTTAATATATTTTAAGTTATTGTTTTTATTGATTTTGTAATAGACGATACTATTTATCCCCTTCCTATTTAACTTCTGTTTAACTTCACAAAACTGGCAAATCCTTAAGGTTAAATTAAGCTTAAACCGACATCATAAGATCCAAAATTCAGGGCGGTGTTTACTTACGGTTAAATAAACACAGTCTACAGTCGTGTTGAGCTAATTACCTTTTGGGATAGTGAAATGGAAAACTTTTTGCCTTTCTCCCGTCCGTCTATGGGCGAAGAAGAGATCGAGGCTGTAGGGCAAGTGTTGCGTTCAGGTTGGATCACGACCGGCCCGCAGACACATCAGCTTGAACAAGATTTTTCTGCTGCCTTTGGTTGTAAACATGCCATTGCGGTCAGCTCCGCAACGGGTGGAATGCACGTTACATTGATGGCGCTGGGCATTGGCCCCGGCGACGAAGTGATTACACCTTCTCAGACCTGGGTGTCGACGCTGAACATGATTGTTTTGCTCGGTGCCGAGCCGGTGATGATTGATGTGGATCCGGATACGCTGATGGTCAGCGCAGAGGCTATTGCTGCCGCCATTACGCCTAAAACCAAAGCAATTATTCCTGTGCATTACGCCGGTGCCCCTTTAGATCTCGACCCTGTATACGCCGTGGCAAACCAGCATGGTATTGCGGTGATTGAAGATGCGGCTCACGCCGTCGGTACGCGTTATCGCGATCGCTGGGTTGGCGCGCAAGGAACGGCAATTTTCTCCTTCCACGCGATTAAAAACATGACCTGCGCCGAAGGTGGCCTGGTTGCTACTGACGACGATGAGCTGGCCGCCAAAGTGCGTGCGCTGAAATTCCACGGGCTGGCGGTCGATGCGTTTGACCGTCAGGTTCAGGGGCGCAAACCGCAGGCAGAAGTGGTCGAGCCTGGCTTCAAATACAATCTTTCAGACATTCATGCCTCCATTGCTGTTGTGCAGCTCAAACGCCTGAGTGAAATGAACGCCCGTCGTGCCGAACTGGCGCAACGTTACCTCGATAAATTACAAGGCTCGCCGTATCTGCCAATGAAAGTGCCGGATTATCCGCATCTTCATGCCTGGCATTTATTCATGATCCGCGTAGATGAAAAACGTTGTGGCATAAACCGCGATGCACTGATGGAACGTCTGAAAGAGCAGGGCATCGGAACCGGTTTACATTTCCGGGCTGCCCACACTCAAAAATATTACCGCGAACGTTATCCGCAACTTAGCCTGCCAAACAGTGAATGGAACTCAGCCAGTCTGTGCAGCCTGCCGCTGTTCCCTGATATGCAGGACAGCGACGTTGATCGTGTCGTCTCGGCTCTTTTTTCCCTTTTGGAGGCGCAGTAGTGGCGCATTATGAACCTATTCGTAAAGTCTCGGTGGTTATCCCGGTCTACAACGAAGAAGAAAGCCTGCCCGCGTTATTGACGCGTACTCAGGCAGCGTGTCAGCAACTGACGCAGCAATATGAAATTATCCTGGTGGATGACGGCAGCGCCGACAGCTCCGGCGACATGCTTGCCGCCGCCGCAGAGCAGCCTGACAGCCACATCATCGCGGTTTTGCTTAACCGCAATTACGGGCAGCACTCGGCGATCATGGCCGGATTTAGCCATGTCACCGGCGATCTGGTCATCACTCTTGATGCCGATCTGCAAAACCCGCCGGAAGAAATCCCGCGTCTGGTGGCAAAAGCCGATGAAGGTTATGACGTCGTGGGCACGGTAAGGGCAAACCGCCGTGATTCCTGGTTCCGTAAAACCGCGTCCAAAATGATCAACATGATGATTCAGCGCGCCACCGGCAAATCGATGGGCGACTACGGCTGCATGCTGCGGGCTTACCGTCGCCACATTGTTGAGGCGATGCTGCATTGTCACGAGCGCAGTACCTTTATTCCTATTCTGGCGAACACCTTTGCACGGAAAACCGTGGAAATTCCGGTGCAGCATTCTGAGCGCGAATTTGGTGATTCCAAATACAGCCTGATGAAGCTGATTAACCTGATGTATGACCTGATCACCTGCCTGACCACCACGCCGCTGCGCATGCTTAGCGTTGTCGGCAGTGCGATCGCCATCTTCGGTTTCGTGCTGGCGATTTTCCTGATCCTCATGCGGTTGATTCACGGCCCAGCCTGGGCTGCGGACGGGGTGTTCACCCTCTTTGCTTTGCTATTTATGTTTATCGGTGCGCAGTTTGTCGGCATGGGATTACTCGGTGAATACATCGGGCGGATCTACAACGATGTTCGCGCACGTCCCCGTTATTTCGTTCAAAAAGTCGTCGGCGTTCGTTCCGAAGAAAACAGTCAGGAAGAAGAGTGATGAAAGCGATTGTATTTGCCTACCATGATATTGGTTGCGTTGGTTTACAGGCTCTGGTTGATGCCGGTTATGACGTTCAGGCGGTCTTTACCCATACGGATGCACCGAATGAAAACCAATTCTTTTCCTCTGTCGCCCGTCAGGGTGCCGAATTAAATCTGCCGGTGTACGCGCCGGAAGACGTGAATCATCCGCTGTGGATTGATCGTATTTGCGCCTTGCAGCCTGATGTGATTTTTTCTTTCTACTATCGCAACATGCTCAGCGAAGAGATTTTATCTCTCGCGCCGCAGGGCGGTTTTAACCTGCACGGTTCACTGCTGCCGCGTTACCGTGGCCGCGCACCGGTAAACTGGGCGCTGCTCAATGGTGAAACTGAAACCGGTGTCACCCTGCACAAAATGGTGAAGCGCCCTGATGCCGGTGACATTGTCGGCCAGCGTAAAGTGGCGATCGCCTCAGATGACACGGCACTGAAGCTGCACGCGAAAGTACGCGAAGCGGCGAAAGAACTGCTGACCGATTTACTGCCAGAAATGAAAGCAGGCAAGATAACCCTGACGCCGCAAGATGAAGCGCAGGCGAGCTACTTTGGTCGCCGTACGGCGGCTGACGGTGAAATTCATTGGCATAAATCAGCCACTGAGATTAACAACCTGATCCGCGCCGTGACCGAACCTTATCCGGGCGCGTTCACTTTCCTCGGGCAACGAAAACTGACGGTTTGGCGCGCGTTGCCGCTGAACACTCAGCACGACAAACAACCGGGTACCGTCCTTTGCGCTGATCCGCTGACCATCGCCTGTGGCGAAGGTGCGTTGCAGATCCAGGCCGGTCAGAGTGAAAACGGGTTGTACGTTCAGGGTTCTCGTCTGGCGCTGGAACTGGGCATTATGCCGGAAATGCGTCTTTCCACGCTGCCTACTGCGGTGATGAAACGCCGTACCCGCGTGCTGATCCTGGGCGTAAACGGCTTTATCGGTAACCATCTGAGCGAGCGTTTGCTGCGTGAAGACCGTTACGAAATCTACGGTCTGGACATCAGTTCCGATGCCATCAGCCGCTTCATGGGCAATCCGCATTTCCACTTTGTTGAAGGCGATATCAGCATTCATTCCGAGTGGATCGAATATCACATCAAAAAATGTGACGTTGTGCTGCCGCTGGTAGCCATCGCCACGCCAATCGAATACACCCGTAATCCGCTGCGCGTGTTCGAACTCGATTTTGAGGAAAACCTTAAAATCGTTCGTGACTGTGTGAAATACAAAAAACGCATCATTTTCCCGTCCACGTCTGAAGTGTACGGCATGTGTGATGACAAGGAATTTGACGAGGATAACTCGCGTCTGATCGTCGGCCCTATCAACAAACAGCGCTGGATTTACTCAGTATCCAAACAGTTGCTGGACCGCGTGATTTGGGCATACGGCGTCAAAGAAGGCCTGAAGTTTACGCTGTTCCGTCCGTTTAACTGGATGGGGCCGCGACTGGATAACCTCGATGCCGCGCGTATCGGCAGCTCCCGTGCAATCACTCAGCTGATCCTCAATCTGGTAGAAGGTTCACCGATCAAACTGGTTGACGGCGGCGAGCAAAAACGCTGTTTCACCGACATCAACGACGGCATTGAAGCCTTGTTCCGCATCATTGAAAACCGTGACAACCTGTGTGACGGCCAGATCATCAACATCGGTAATCCGACCAACGAAGCGAGTATTCGTGAACTGGCGGAAATGCTGCTGGCAAGCTTTGAAGCGCATCCGTTGCGCGCACAGTTCCCGCCGTTTGCCGGTTTCAATCTGGTGGAAAGCAGCACCTATTACGGCAAAGGCTATCAGGACGTTGAGCACCGCACGCCGAGCATTAAAAATGCCCGTCGCCTGCTGAGCTGGAAACCGGAAGTGGGCATGGATAAAACCGTCGCCGACACCCTGGATTTCTTCCTGCGCTCCGTAAACCCGGAAGCGGATCACTCCTGAAACGGTGCCATTCATGAAGAAAGTGGGTCTGCGCATTGATGTCGATACCTGGAGCGGCACCCGCGAGGGTGTCCCTCAGCTTCTGCAAGTGCTTGCGAAACATAAAATTACCGCCAGTTTCTTCTTCAGCGTCGGGCCGGATAACATGGGGCGTCACTTGTGGCGCCTGCTTAAACCGCGCTTTCTGTGGAAGATGCTGCGCTCCAATGCCGCGTCACTCTATGGCTGGGATATTTTGCTGGCCGGTACCGCGTGGCCGGGTAAACCTATCGCGCGCGATTTGGGTTATCTGATGAAAGAAACGGCCAAACGCGGGCATGAAGTCGGGCTGCACGCCTGGGATCATCAGGGCTGGCAGGCCAAAGTGGGTAAATGGTCCGAAGCACAGCTTGAGCAGCAAATTCAGCTGGGGCTGGACGCACTGGAAAAAAGTCTCGGTCATGACGTCGAATGTTCAGCGGTAGCAGGCTGGCGCGCTGACGAACGGGTGATCGAAGTTAAAGAGCGTTTCCACTTCTATTACAACAGTGATTGCCGCGGAAAATACCCGTTCCTTCCTGTGCTGGAAAACGGCACCCTCGGGACAGTACAAATTCCGGTGACGTTACCGACTTACGATGAGGTGGCCGGTGGCGACATTAACGCCGATAACTTCAACGACTTTATCCTCAGGGCCATCACTGAGGATCAGGGCGTGCCGGTTTACACCATTCACGCAGAAGTGGAAGGCATGTCTCTGGCTGCGCAGTTTGACACGTTATTAACCCGTGCCGCGGCGCAGGGGATCCAGTTCTGCGCACTGGGTGATCTGCTCCCGCAGGATCTGAGTTCGCTGCCGAAAGGCAAAGTGGTTCGCGCCAGTTTCCCGGGACGGGAAGGCTGGTTAGGTTGTCAGCAAGAAGGTTTTTCCTGATGTCGAAAGCATATAAAAGCGTGTGGAGTACACTGGTTCTGGTGTTTTTCGCGCTGGTTTACCTTGTTCCTCTTAACACCCGCCTGTTGTGGCAACCCGATGAAACCCGTTATGCAGAGATCAGCCGGGAAATGCTGCAACGTGGCGACTGGGTGGTGCCACATCTGCTGGGTTTACGGTATTTTGAAAAACCGGTGGCTGGCTACTGGTTCAACAATATCAGCCAGATGATCTTCGGCGACAGCAACTTTGCTGTCCGCTTTGGTTCCGTGTTCAGCACCATGCTCAGCGCGTTGCTGGTGTTCTGGCTGGCAAACCTGATGTGGCGTAACCGCCAGACGGCGTACATCGCGACGCTGATCTATCTTTCCTGCACGCTGGTGTTCAGCATCGGCACCTACAGCGTGCTGGATCCGATGATTACCCTGTGGATGACCGCCGCGATGGTCGCCAGTTACTTTTGTCTGCGCGTTTCGGGCACGCCGCAAAAGGCGTTGAGCTGGATTGTGCTGGGGCTGGCCTGTGGTATGGGCTTCATGACCAAAGGTTTTCTGGCGCTGGCGTTACCGGTCATTGCTGTATTGCCGATTGTCTGGCGCGAAAAACGCTTCAAAACCCTGTTTGGCTGGGGGCCGCTGGCGATCGTCAGTGCTGTCGCCCTGAGCCTGCCGTGGGTGCTGGCCGTCGCACGTCAGGAACCGGACTACTGGCGCTATTTCTTCTGGGTCGAGCATGTTCAACGCTTTGCCGAATCGAACGCACAGCACAAAGCCCCGTTCTGGTATTACCTGCCGGTGCTTTGCCTCGGCGCGCTGCCGTGGCTGGGGCTGCTTCCGGGAGCACTGCGCGATGGCTGGACTAAACGCGTGCTGCGACCTGAGCTGTTCTTCCTGCTGAGCTGGGCTGTTATGCCGCTGATTTTCTTCAGCATCGCCAAAGGTAAGCTGCCGACATACATCTTACCGTGCTTTGCACCGCTGGCGTTGCTGCTGGCCGATCACCTTGATCAGATCCGCCAGTCAGGGAAATTGCGCGCGCTGAAAGCCAACGGCATCATCAACATCGTCTTTGGCGTGCTGATGGCCGTGGCGGTGCTGGTGATCTCCGGAATATTGCCGGTTCATGTGAAAGCGGTGTTTGGCCGTGCTGAACTGCCCCGGGCGCTGATTGGTATTTTGTGCTTTGCAGTCTGGGCGCTTGCCGGTGCTATGTCGCTGACTGATCTGAAAAAACGCTGGTACTGGGCGGCAATTTGCCCGCTGGTGCTGGCATTGCTTATCGGTCAGGCTATTCCGCAGAAAGTGATCGACTCCAAACAGCCACAGGCATTCCTGGATCAGAACAGCGCGCTGCTTCACCAGAGCCGTTACATTCTGGCAGATAACGTGGGTGTGGCGACCGGTTTGGCGTGGATGCTTAAACGCAGTGACATCATCATGTTTGATGAAAGGGGAGAGCTGGAATACGGCCTGAGTTATCCTGATGCGCAGGATAAATTTGTAGATGCCGCCGGATTCCCGGCATGGTTACAAAAAGCGCGGCAGGAGGGGAATATTTCAGTGGTTATCAAACTCGACAGCAACATTGTCTCTGCCGATAAACTGCCACCGGCAGATCATACGGTGCAAGTGAACCGTCTGGCTCTGCTGTTCTATAAAAAGCTGCCATGACCGGATTCCTTCTGGTGCTTGCGGTCAGCGTGATCACCTGTGCCGGCCAGCTTTGTCAGAAGCAGGCCGCACAGGTTTCAGGCAAAGGTGTGAGTTTCGTCCTGCGCTGGCTGGCGCTGGCGGTGGTATTGCTGGGGATTGGCATGTTGCTCTGGCTGCGGGTCTTACAGCTTTTGCCTCTCAGCCTGGCGTATCCGATGCTCAGCCTGAACTTCGTGCTGATCACGCTTTGCGCCCGCTGGCTCTTCCATGAATACGTGGATACCCGACACTGGTGTGGCGTCGTGCTTATCATGTCGGGTATTGCGCTGATGAGTGTCAGTTTATGAAAGGCTATCTGTGGGGCGGTGCCAGCGTACTGTTAGTGACGCTGGCGCAATTACTGATGAAGTGGGGCATGGTACAGATCCCGTGGATTTCACTTTCACAGATCACAATTGTGTTTGTACAGAATCACTTAAGTGCGCTGACGGCGGTGTTTTTTGGCCTGTGCGGCTATGTGCTTTCCATGGGCTGCTGGTTCTTTGCGTTACGCGTTTTACCTCTCAACCGCGCCTATACGTTGCTGAGTCTGAGCTATGCGCTGGTCTACATCGCCGCTGTCGCGCTGCCGTGGTTCAATGAGAGCATCAGCCTGACGAAGACCCTCGGCGGGTTACTGATCCTCTCAGGCGTGTGGGTCATTCACAGCAAACCCTCTAAAAAATCACATTAACGCCCTCCGGCAACGATAAAAATCATCATTTAAAGGTTGGATGACGGATAAAATAGCGCTAAATTCTATTAGTTCTTAGATAACGGCGACTTATCCGGCCTGCGCAAATCCTCGCGTTTCGGCCTTGGCCGTGACGCTATTCGAGAAGGAATGCACTATGCGCTGGTCGTCCGTATCCATGTATTCCCTGCTGGCTGTTGCCGCGTTAATTCTTAACGGCTGCAGCAGCCACGCACCGCCGCCAAGTGGCCGCTTTGCCGATTCCATCACCGTGGTTGCCGAGCTTAACGACCAGCTCAGCCAGTGGCATGGCGCACCGTACCGTTATGGCGGATTACAACCGAGCGGCGTCGATTGCTCCGGTTTTGTTTTCCGAACCTACCGCGACCGTTTCGGCGTCGTGCTGCCACGCACCACCGCCGACCAGACAAAAATTGGCACTAAAGTGTCCCGCGATGAACTGCTTCCCGGCGATCTGGTTTTCTTCAAAACCGGCAGCGGTGAAAATGGACTCCACGTCGGCATTTACGACACCGCCGACCAGTTTATTCATGCATCCACCAGCCAGGGCGTCACCCGTTCTTCACTCGATAACGTTTACTGGCGTAAGGTCTACTGGCAGGCGCGGCGCATCTGACGTATTCCCCCTGAATTCCCTGCGTATTTCATCCTGATTTTTGCTGTTATTATCAAAACAGACTTTTTCAGGATGAATACGCGATGACACCTCTCAGATTATTACTCTCCGACTCTTACGACCCCTGGTTCAATCTGGCTGTAGAAGACTGCATCTTTCGTGAAATGACCACGCAACGGGTGCTGTTCCTGTGGCGCAATGCCGAAACCGTGGTCATCGGGCAGGCGCAGAACCCGTGGAAAGAGTGCAATACCCGCCGGATGGAAGAAGACGGTATTCGTCTGGCACGCCGCAGCAGCGGCGGCGGCGCGGTTTTCCACGATCTGGGTAATACCTGTTTTACTTTTATGGCCGGTAAACCGGAGTACGACAAAAGCGTCTCTACCGGCATCATTCTCAACGCATTAAAAACGCTGGGTATTGAAGCCAGTGCCTCAGGCCGTAACGATCTGGTGGTTCAGACGCCTGAGGGCGAGCGCAAAATTTCCGGTTCAGCCTACCGTGAAACCGTCGATCGTGGTTTTCATCACGGCACCTTACTGCTCAATGCCGATCTAAGCCGTCTGGCTAATTACCTGAATCCTGATGTGAAAAAGCTGCAGGCAAAAGGCATT
>NZ_MJIB01000008.1:71662-137771 GCF_003697865.1 Rahnella sp. Larv3_ips
CAGCTCATTCGCGCGGCGGCGCTCCAGGCCGGTGACGCGGACACCGTTCACAAACACCCAGCGCGGCAACTGTTCGCAGGCTTTTCGCCATTCGCCCTTGTTGATGAAAAACGCCAGGGTGGATTTACACGCCGCCGTCACGCCGACGTTGAACGCAAAGGACGCCACGGCGTCGTACACCGGCTGCGGCATGTCGATCGGCATACAGCGCGCAATGCCTTTCTCCACCCGCATCACGTCTTCCACCAGGTTAACGGCGGCCTGTCGTTCGCTGATGTGCGTTTGCGGTTTCACGCCCGCCGTGTGCCCGATGCCGTTTGTCCAGACGCCCGCGCTGCACTGGTACGCCGACAGGCGGCAGCCTTCAAAGTCAGCGATAAGTGCCAGACCGGCGGCGGACGTTTTCAACGTCGGCGTTTGTGGCAGCAGCGCGGCAATCGCCAGGACAGCGGCGACGGCGCAGCGTCTAACGATTGATGGCTGCATTGATTTCTCCACTGATGCCCATGGCTTTCAGGAGGCGATAGGTTTTGCGCCGGTAGTACCAGTTCACCAGGAAGGTCGCGACGCCGACGGCGGCACCCACCAAAAAGGCGATATCCTGATAAGACATGCCCCCCAGCCAGGCCAGAAACACGGCGATGCAATAACAAATAAACGAGGTGATGCGCTCCATGGTCATCAGTCCCAAAGTGAGACGGTTTCACTGACTGCGGCCTGAGTAATATCCGGCAGTTCCACCGCGTAGCCATGGGGCAAAATTGCCCCGCGAGCGGCTAACCCAACGTTAGCCGCGTAAACCTGCTCAACCACCGACTCGGTGCGCCCGTAGTAACGCCAGCAGAGCGAATCTACGGTGTCGCCCTGTTCGGCAATGACTTTCATCAGAGCAGCCCGATGATGCAGTGAGACACACCGGCGACGTCGCTGATCGCATTTCGACCATCACGCCATAAATCATCAACGGTGCTTTCGACGATCGCGGCCTTTTTGCTGCCCGCGTCGGTGGTATCGCTGTTCGGGTAACGTTCAGCCAGATACGCGGCGGCAATGGACGCCACGGCGCGTTGATAGGCACCGACCTTCACGCTTTCATCGTCAATCTGGTCGGCGGGGACGTCTTCCAGCGCCTTAAATCCCTGGGACTTTTGCGCTTCGCGAAAGCTGTACAGCTCGGCGTTTACTTCGGTCATGGCAAACTTCGCGGCGGCACGCAGACGCTTAGCGGTGACGGTGCCCTCCAGTCGCAGCGTGTCGCGCAGCTCAACCGGATCGACATCAGGCCAAAAATGGGTGTTCTTAATAGCGGGTTCCGTCGCGGCGTCCGGCTTTGGTGCAGGTATAACAAGAGACGACATGTTGACCTCTGAATGGGGGGCGGTGGACGCCAGCGTTGAACAAGGGCAAAGACCTGTCTCGGCTGGCGTGCCGCCCTGCGCGGGGCGCATTCTTTTAGCTGCCGGATGCCTTTCTGATGGCGGATTCCAGACGCTCAATGTCTTTCTTAACACCTGATTTGTTATCAAGAATTAAGGCGTTTTTCAGGCGTTCCAGGGCTAACGCGTCCTTGCCGCCGTCGCGGTAGAGATAGCCGATAATCTTGTGCAGCTGGGCACGGACTTTATCGGGCATATCCTCGGCGTCGGTCAGCTCCAGCACCTCCAGCATCAGCTCAATGCTGACCGGTTCACCGGCGTCGCGGGCGCGCGTAGCCTGGTCGATCACTTCCTCGGTGAAGGCGCAGCCCGCGGTGCGGTTGCCGAACGGCATGGCGAGCCGGTGCTTAAAGGCGTAGCGGGCAATGTTCAGCGCCCCGGCAATATCACCGGCATCGATACGCCAGATCATGACGGTCATCAGGATGGCGTCCTGCGCGCCGTTCCCTTCGGCCAGCACGCCCGACACCCACGGGGCGTATTCCGGCAGCAGGCGGCGTTTGACTTCCGCTTTGGCCTGGAAGGACTGATGCTTGCTCAGTTCCTGCTTATCCGCATTGAGTCGCTGCATTTGCAGTTCGTAGCCGGTGGCGTGACGCAACAGGCCGGAGGCCTGCTGCGCTGCGTTGATAGCTGACTGCCGCAGCATGTGACGACGGCAAGGGCTGATCATGATGTCCCCCTTTATTCCGCTGATTCAGGTGCGGCAGCTTTGAAGGTGCCGAGCTGGATGTTTTCGACCAGGCAGCCGCCGCGATAGTCTTCCACCACGAAATCTTCATTGATGGATTCATAGTTTTCGATGCGGTCACGCTTTGGCACCTCTTCGATATGACGGCGGTGTGTGCCGTCCTGCCAGTAGATGGACAGGTTATCCAGACGGGTGATCAGGAACGCGTTAGCGGGGAATCCCGGCACGCGCACCGCCGGTAAGTTACCGATGCGCTTCTGGCTGATAATCATGTCCGCCGCCAGGCTTTCGGAGTTCTCCTGCGCCTTGTTCACCAGCGGGAAGTATTTATCCGCCAGCAGCTGACGCCCGCAGATAACCACCAGGCCGGTGTCGTCCTGATAAATCGGATCAACCATGTTGTTGGTCGCGTCCATCACCAGCGCATCCAGATTTTCATAGTCACCGCCTGCGCCGACGCGCACAGTGGTGGAGATCACCGCATCGTCGTCGCCGACAATCTTGCTCATCACGCGCTCAGGCGCATTGAGACGGTACTTTTGCAGCCAGCCCACGTTCACGTCCTGCAACAGCGGGTATTTCGTGCGGTTTGAGGTGGCCGCACGCTCAACGCCGTTGAAGCCGATGGTGATGCGATCCAGTGCCTGACGTTTCACGATGGCGTCACGTAAACGCGCCTGGAAATCCTGATAGCGCGCCCAGAGATCAAGCGTGGCGTAGCGGAAATGGAAATCGTAGTTCGTCTGACGGCACTCGTAGCCCTCGGCGGTCAGGGTGTTGAAGTCAGCGGTTTTGCGCTCACCGTCGCCGGTGGTGTCCGCCGTGCTGGCAATGGAGCCGGACACGCCGACGCCCACCTTTTCACCCTTCATTTCGTCCACGGGGATGATGTTAATCATCTGGAGGAACGCGGAGGACTCCTGCACGCGGGTCATCAGCGTCTGCGTGACCGACGGCTCAACGCTGAATTTTTTATCCAGGTCGCCGGTGTCCACGGAGTTTAGCTCGGCGATGCGGGACAGGTAGGCGTTAAATTGAAAACGGGTGGTTTGTTTCATGCGTTTTTTTCCAAAATGGTTAACGGGTTAATCGGTTTTTTTGTGCTTAGCAGTCGGTGATATCCGCCGCATTCCCTTTACCGCCGCCGCTTGAAACGGGGCGCTGCGTGTAGTTCTGCGGTGCGGATTTCTCCAGCTTGCCTTTCAGCGCGCTGAACTGTTCGCGATCGGCGGCGGTGTCTTTTTCCAGTGCGCTGAGGCGTTGCGTCAGGGTTTTTTCCAGCACGGACAGCTTTTCATCCCTGGCTTGCAGGCCGGTTTCGACGTGTTCCACCACCACTTCCACGGCGTCGTGGACGTCTTTGAAGCGGGCATCATCCGAGGCGGACTTACTGGACAGCAGCTGCTTCACGCGGGAGAACAGCGACGGGGCAGCCGGTTTATCTTCTTCAAACTCGAACGCCGTTTCTTCGGCGACGGTGAACAGGTTTCCAGCATCCTGTTTGCGGCTCGCCAGCGGGTTCTGCTGCGCCTTCGCGCTGAATTGCAGGTACTCGGTGCCGAGGCTCGCGGGGCTGTCGGTCACGGCCAGGCCAATCAGATACGCTTTGCCGGTGTCGGAAAACGAGGGGTTCACTTCGATGGAGGTGTAAACCTTCTGGCGGGCTTTCACCAGCGACACTAAATCAGCCGTCGGGTCGATGTCGGCATACAGTGCCAGCTTGCCTTTGAGCGCGCCGTCGGCAATTTCTTCGGCATAAACGCCGGTCACATCGCCGTACATGCGGAACGGGCTATCAGGGTAATAACCTTTGATGTGCTCCATGTTGATACGTGCGCCGTAGACCTTCGGGTCATAGGTCGCGGCCATCTGTTCGATCCAGTCGCGGGTAATTTCGCGGCCGTCGGTGGTTGCGCCTTCGGTACAGATACGAAAGCGCTTTGTTGCTTTTGCCATTTGTCGGACTCCAGTCGGTGTGTACTTCTGAGAACCCCGAGTTTCCAGACACACGCCCGACACCGCCAGCCGAGGCGGGTTGATGCTCGATGGCACAACGTGGGCAGCGCGAAAAGCCGCAGGCCAGCCGGTAACGTTGCAGTCATGAAAACGACAAACTCAACCATCATCAGCGACCCACGGCGACAGGCGGCACTGCTTTACTGGCAGGGGTTTTCTGTGCGTCAGATTGCGGAACTGCTGACCCAAAAAATACCGACGGTGCAGAGCTGGAAAACCCGCGACGCGTGGGAGAACGCCGCGCCGATTACCCGCGTGGAGTCCAGCCTGGAGGCGCGTTTAATTCAGCTCGTCACGAAAGACGTGAAAGGGAATGCGGATTACAAAGAGATTGATGCGTTAGGCCGGATGATTGAGCGCCTGGCACGGGTAAACCGCTACAGCCAGAGCGGGAACGAGGCCGATTTAAATCCGAACGTTGCTAACCGCAACAAAGGCGATCGTAAGAAGCCAACCAAAAACTATTTCAGCGACGAAGCCCTGGAGAAGCTGGAAGGGATTTTCTTTGAAAAGTGTTTCCCTTATCAGCGAATCTGGTACGACGCAGGGCTTAAACACCGTATCCGCGACATCCTGAAATCTCGTCAGATTGGCGCCACATTCTTCTTTGCCCGCGAAGCGCTGCTGCGCGCACTCGCCACCGGCCACAACCAAATTTTCCTGTCGGCCAGTAAAACCCAGGCTTACGTCTTTCGTGAATACATCATCCAGTTTGCGCGCCTGGTCGATGTCGAACTGACCGGCGATCCGATAGTGCTCGGCAACAACGGCGCAAAGCTGATTTTCTTAGGCACCAACTCCAACACCGCCCAAAGCCACAACGGCGATTTATACGTGGATGAAATCTTTTGGATCCCGAACTTCCAGAAGCTGCGCAAGGTCGCCAGCGGCATGGCCTCGCAGGAACATCTGCGCACCACCTATTTCTCCACGCCGTCAGCGCTGACGCACGGCGCTTATCCGTTCTGGTCGGGTGAGCTGTTCAATAAGGGGCGGGAAAATCCTCGCGACAGGATTGAGCTGGATATCGGCCATCACGTCCTGGCAAAAGGTCGGCTTTGTGAAGATGGGCAATGGCGACAAATCGTCACCATTGAGGACGCGTTAGCCGGTGGCTGCAACCTGTTCAATATTGACACGCTGAAACGGGAAAACAGTGCCGAGGATTTCCGCAACCTGTTCATGTGCGAATTTGTGGACGATCAGGCGTCGGTGTTCCCGTTCGCCGAGCTACAGCGCTGCATGGTGGAAAGCGCCGAGGAATGGTCAGATTTCAGCCCGTTCGCCGTGCGTCCGTTTGGTTATCGCGCCGTCTGGATTGGTTACGACCCGTCACACACCGGCGACAGCGCGGGCTGCGCCGTCGTGGCTCCGCCGCTGGTGGACGGGGGCAAATTCCGCGTGTTGGAACGCCACCAGTGGAAAGGCATGGACTTTGCCGCCCAGGCGAAAAGCATTGAGGAGTTAACAAAGCGGTACTGCGTGGAATACATCGGCGTGGACGCCACCGGCATCGGTCAGGGCGTGTTCCAATTGGTACGGCAGTTCTTTCCCGCCGCGATGGAGATCCGCTACAGCCCGGAAACCAAAACGAAAATGGTGCTGAAAGCGAAGGACACCATCACGTCAGGCCGCCTGGAATACGACACCAACCACAAAGACATCACGTCGTCATTCATGGCTATTCGCAAAACCATGACCGCCAGCGGCAGCCGTTCCACCTACGAGGCCAGCCGCAGCGAGGAGGCCAGCCACGCGGATGTCGCCTGGGCAATCATGCACGCACTGCTTAACGAACCCCTGACCGCCGCCAACGGCGGCCAAAGCCCTAACATTCTGGAGTTTTATTAATATGAGTAAGCGCAAATTCCGCAAGGCGGCACAAAACACCGTCACCGCAACAAACGCCCAGCATAACGGCGGTGCGGAGGCGTTCAGCTTTGGCGACCCGACGCCGGTTTTAGACCGCCGCGAAATTCTGGACTACATCGAATGCACGGGTAACGGCCAGTGGTATGAGCCGCCGGTCAGCTTTGACGGACTGGCCCGCACGCTGCGGGCAGCGGTGCATCACAGTTCATCGCTGTACGTTAAGCGCAACATTCTCGTCTCGACCTATGTCCCGCACCCGCTGTTATCACAGCAGGAATTCAGTCGGTTTGCCCTGGATTACCTGGTATTCGGGAATGCCTTTTTGGAAGTGATCCGCAATCAGCTTGGTGACGCCGTAGTGATGAAAACCGTGCCTGCCAAATATGCACGGCGCGGCGTGGAGCATGATACATACTGGTTTGTGCAACAGTGGAAGGATTCGCATCAGTTTGCGGCGGGTAGTGTCTTTCATCTGATTGAGCCGGATATTAATCAGGAGCTATACGGCCTCCCTGAATATCTCAGCGCCCTGAACTCTGCCTGGCTGAATGAGGCCGCGACGCTGTTCCGCCGCAAGTATTACCAGAACGGGGCGCACGCCGGATATATCCTGTACATGACCGACGCGGCACAAAGCAGCTCGGACATCGAACAAATGCGTAAGGCGATGCGGGACACCAAAGGGCTGGGCAACTTCCGCAACCTGTTTATGTACGCCCCTAACGGCAAGCCGGACGGGATAAAGATTCTGCCGCTAAGTGAAGTCGCAACGAAAGACGATTTTTTTAATATTAAGAAAGCCAGCCAGAATGATTTGCTGTGCGCGCACCGTGTGCCACCGCAGATGATGGGGATCATTCCTGAGAACAGCGGCGGTTTTGGGGATGTAGAGAAGGCTGCACAGGTATTTGTCAGGAATGAGCTGACGCCCTTGCAGGAACGAATGAAGGAGTTAAATCTTTGGCTAAAGGAAATTATAATTGAATTTAAACCCTATGAATTTTAACCCATTATGGTCTGAGTCTTACTCATATTAGTTAAATCGGGGGGCAGCCCCCCAACTTTAACTAGGAGTTTTCAAGTCGAGAATTAATATCCTGCAACAATGGCCTGATGAATTTTATTATTGGGTTATATTCCTCACTTGAAAGAAGGCTTCTTTTTTCGGTTAAGTGGATGACTTTCACACTTTCAGGATTCCATTCATTTGGTATTGTTTCAGTTGCAACAATGACTTGTCCTGTATATTTAGACATGCCTAACGAGATATCGAGCATTCGTTTCAAATTTGACTCATCTTGGCCTGACTGCTGTGGTGTATCAACAACAAAAGGAAAGAAAGTGCTTTGTGTGTATTTAAATGATGTAGCTAACAAACTGCAATGAAGTGCTAATATACCCCTAGGACCAGAACTACCTGTAGTCGAGGGTCTTGAGCCAATAGCCGTTACGTCCCCTAATTCGGAACGATCTATTAAAAGATTCAAACTATATGCTCTATATTGTTCTCTACAATAACGTCTAATTTCTTTCTCAAGATTTAGATCGGAAATAGAATCCATTTGAGATTGATATTTCGTAGCCTTTATATTAGCAATGTCAATCTCATCTTCAATAACTTTTGTTGTAAGTGCCATTGCCTCATGTAAAACATCTCCACTGCGAGCATTTATGATGCTATCTAAAGATACCCCATTGTGCTCAACTTGAATCGAATTTCTTACGGATATAATTTCTTCAGAAATGACGCTATATTTTTCTTTAAGAGCTTTCTCTTTAATCGTAAGGGCATCAATCTCATTTTTAGTTTGAACAATAAAATGATGTAATTGATCTGCCTCTTCTGATAAATCCAAGCGCGAGTGAAATGTTACCATGTGGATAGTTCCACACGTTGGACACTCTAACTCTTGATTATCAACAAACTTAGATAAATACTCAATATCACCATAAGTTTCAACTTCAGCTCTTTTTGCAAGTCGTAGTTCAGCATTCAATCTTTGCCGCTGACTAGCAATATCTATGATGCTATCCCTAAGCTTTTCTTGATCTATAATAAGTTTTTCAGTTGACGCAGCTAATGTGATAATTTCCGCTTTGAATGCGTCAGTACTCAATGTTAAATTTTTAACTGGCAGTAATGAAAGCACCTTTTCATGAAAGTTTTTATTTGACTTTATTTGCCGCCTAAATTCATTTGCCTGAATTTTTTGCTCATCAAATAACAACTTTAAAGAAAGAAAATGAGCACTTTTAATGCCAGTGAAATAGTTAAAAACAGTAGAATGCCAATTTTGGAATTGGCCCAAATGCATAAATGTTGACCATCTATTTCCCCAGCTATTATCCTGATCTATATAAAAAGGTAACAAAGCATATTCGGGTCCTGCAAAATCAAATTCTCCGTCGTCATTCCTTTGAAGCTTTATCGGAAAATTAAAATAACTTGAGAATAACTCCGCCCACTCTTTACCTGTTGAACACCAATAAACTAAATCATGGTTATCTTGCTGGAAGATACCAATTTTTTTATTCTGCCGAACAATAATATATTTTTTCTCATTAATACTAAGCGATAAAGCACAGACAATATTTGGGTCGAACCCGCCAGCATCCCGCAAGGAAGCATCAGCACCAAGACACCATAATAAATTTTTTATTACTCTAGACTTCCCTGTTTCATTCACACCATAGACTATATTTTTACCGGGGCTAAATGTTATCTTCCTGGCTTTGCCGTCTCTTTCTGAGAGCAATAAGATTTCTTCGTATACGACTACTGATCTCATTTCGCTTCCTCCGGTTCCGAACTAATTTTAATATGTTGTAACTGTCTGATTGGATCAGCATTTTTAATCACCATAGCCATTAGGCAATAAACACATCCTTCACTGTATATACCGGATTCAAAGTTAGAAAGTTCTTTTAACTTTGAAAGCCACTCTTCAAACACTTCTGTTAATGTTCTCAACTTTCTAAAAGATAACATATTAACGTCATAAACGGATTTAACATTTTTAATTAACCCCCAAATGGGGCTATTTCTGTTGGTCACTTCTATACAAACCTTATTTAACTCGGTACGCATGTCTTCTATCATGTAAAAAGGAGCAACTTCACTATTAAGCCTAGCGACAACAGATTCAATATCTTTTTTTGTATTTGTACTTGAACCATTAGCCATCATTATATATTCATTAACATTAGCTCTCGTAATTGCCCTTTCTAGCAACCCATTAAAATCTTTTGCAAATCTAATTTTACCAGCCTTGTTAAAAACATATTGCGCAATAATTAGAACTGTTTTCAGTGGCGAGACAATTTCATACTTGAATTTGTTCTCTTCGATCATACTAGCTAAAACCCCGGTTACAAAAACATGTGTTTCATGGACGGGTAAAACTGATTTACACAAAAGAAAATCATCAAGATTAATGACTGATTCATCACTAAGCTCCAATTGTTTTCTTATAGCATTTTCTATTTCTCCCTTTTGTATTATGGATAGAGATGACAGCACAACCTCATCCTTAGACTTCGAAGTTCCATTATCGTCATTTTTATAGGTAAATGGGGCATTAGATATAAAGCTTAACTTAATATCACTACACGATTTGAAACGATCCCTATGATGATATAATTTCGATAAAATTGACTTTTTTGGGATTTTCGTTTTTTTTACTTTAACCTTTTTATTAATTTTCTGTGTATTCTCTGACTGCTGTGGCAAAAGGATTGGCACAGTTGTAGTAGCAATAGTATTATCATCTTCCCCCTCAGCCTTAATTAAGGATGCAAGCGTCCAATTAAGTGTTGATTCATTTTTCTTTAGTTGAATAAAATGAACTTTACTTGGATTGACGGATGAATCCAAAATTGCCACATCTTGAAGCCATTCAAGTACCACCGCATAATCGTCCTCAGTGGCATGTCGAACCAACGCTTCCTGAACAGCCCACCAAACTTGGTAACTAAACCCCAAAATCCCATGTTGACCGCCTTGGTCAGCATCTTCATAGTCCTTAAAAATCTCAAACACATCAGTGTCATCTTGCTTATGCATTGACATTCATCCCTGAGAGGATACGTAATTTCAAAAATATAAAGCATTTTTGAGAATTTACCTACTTGTACATATCTCAATGTGCATTCGCCCCTTGCGCGCAATGTTACCCGCCTACCCGCTTCTGACTTGGCTTGCTGTTTTTAATGCATGTCTCAGAACGCCGTAAAGCCCAGCCCAATGGGTGAACAGAAGTTTTTTGATCCTTTAGGGATCATGCAAAACCATGCATATAGTGCATGCGGCGTTCTCTCAGAACCTTTAACTTGGAATTCAGTGGATCTTTCCTGGGGCGTTGACGTAAAAATGACTTTAACCAGTTCCTCATTCGCAGCCAATGCCATTTCTGAAATCCATGCAGCTACTATTTCGCGCTCCTCGGCATCGCAGTCAACCCGAGTGGAAAGTTTTGCAATCAAAGATATACGTTCCAACAACACTGCCGTATGTAAAAAATCCATTCCACCCTCAATAAATACTGTTCATTCATCCAGTAGTATATGTCTATCAGATCAAAATTTCCAGTGTAATCATGGCTAACGGTAACAAACGGCATCCCAGACTAAAATTTGCTGCAAACCCAAACTAGGATGCAAAATGGAGATGACAATCAATTTATACTCGCCCTTTAGGCTATACCTCTCATGAGAGGCTTTAAAAAGGAATAATCAATGAAAAAGCATTTTTTAGGTGCCATGTTGCTTTGTCTTCCAGTACTCGCAATTGCTCAATCGGAATCTGGTTATGGCAAAACAACATGGGGTATGACACCTAGCCAAGTCGTAGCAGCCCAAGGTGAAAGAGCACGTCTCATCAAACCTGAAAAATACAAAGGCTCCTGGGGAAAAGTCAGCATTAATCCTGTAAATATTGGTGCTTCTGATTACAAAGTAGTTTTTTTGTTTGATGACAACGATCACTTGATTCAAACAAATGTGTCTTCGCTGGAACAAAAAAACGCCGGTATTATTGAGGACCAATTCCAGAATCTTCGTAAACTCCTGACACAAAAATATGGTCAGCCTCAATTTGATGGTGAAACTGTCACATGGAAAACAGCAGTTACGACTATTGAACTGAGTAAAATGGTTATTACTGGCATTGTTGCTCAAGTTTCAATTCGTTATCTCCCTAATCAGCGTGTACAAGGAGATACTCAGGATCTCTAATCATAGAATGCATTTAGGCTTAGTACTTCTATGCAAAAATTGAGAGGTGCTTTTATTTCCCCCGAGCACTTATTATGGAGCATGGATGTCAATAAAATTCAGCCCAATCGGTTAGGAGTTCAAAGTTCATAACCAGATCACCAAAGCTAATTTTCGCCCCACGGCTTAACGCTTCCAGTTCCCAGCGTTCCGCCGTGATATTGTGTTTCATTAATTCGCGTTCGATTTCCGGCAAGCGCGCCCGTTCCTCTGCCGTCAATCTTGCCGACGGGGCAACATCACGGCCTTTTGTCGGGTCGAAACTACACTGCGCCTTACTAACCCTCGGTGTTTCCTCGCGTATACGTGCCACAATCGCCCTCACGGCGGCTGTATCTGTCCAGTCAATTACCGGCTGGTTGGTAGAAATGAACCCTGTAGCGGCGCTCCCAGCCTTGCTATCACACCCATTTTCGACGGCTTTCTTTCCACCTAACCCACAGTTATTGACAGGACTCCGAGGCGCGCCGGAGGCGCTTTTTAAGGTCAAAACCTCAACGTCAACGGCAGAAGAAACGATCCGCCATTGTGTTGTTCGGGTTTCATAAACACGGGAGTCGCCGAGGTGAGGCGCGAAAATACCGACAACCTTTTTCACTTCCTCATCGTATGCGTTCAGCTCATCAGCCACGCGGCGGGCGACACGCACAGTCTGATCGTCGCGTGGGACATTAGCGCCGCCCTGGGCTGACATGTACGCCATAAAATCACCGGCATCAGCAGCAGCGCGAACGGCTTCCACTTCTTCGTCAAAGGTTTCAGTCAGGCTGATAGAACGGATGCGGCGGCACTCTCGGTATGAACCCATGGTAGGCAGGCCGATAGGATGAAACTGGGGGATACGCCAGGTAGCAGCCCAGGCGGTGACAGCGGCAGCGGAATCTGTCAGCAGCTCGCCGGTTTCGTGGTCGCGCTCGCCTTCCAGTGCGTAACCGTCGATGTTCTTTGCGATGTATTTGGCGATATAGCCCGCCGCGCCGCCACGGTTCAGGTGTTTACAGTCAAAGCGGTTTTTAGCTGCGCCGCGTTCGTCACCGTCTTCTTTCATGGCGTATTTGCGCATGATATCGATTACCCGCTGACGCATGGAGGGCTTGGTGAATAGCATCATGTGCCAGTGCGGCGTCGCGTCGTGGTGAGGTTCGACAACGCGCATCCCGTAAACAGACAGGCCACTATCCTTGAACGCAGTGCGCATTTTGCTCCAGATCCCGCACAGATAACGCTGCGCATCTTTTGGGGTATAGGCTTCTTTGTCCCAGGCGTGATTTCGCTGAACGCGTTTTTTATCGCCCTTGCCTACCATGCGGGTCGGGTGATATTTGGACGGAGTGGTGATAGTGAGGAACATCCCGACGTCGCCATTTGCAGCAGCATATTTTTCAGTGCCGGCAATCGTACTCATTAGCTCCATGCGGCGGATTTCAGGGTTAGAAATACTCGCCATCACTTTGTCGATCAGACTGAAACGCTCGCCGGTTTCAATGTTTTCCAGGTCGCAGCTTTTCAGGTAGTCGAGATTCGACAGGCGTCGCGCACGTACTTCACGGATGGCCTGCTTACTGGCATAGGGGGAAGCATCGCGGTTAACCTTGCCGATGGCGATCAGCAACGATTCACGCCAGCGGGTGCGCTGACCTTTAAACTGGCGTAACCACCAGTCGGGATTAACCAGGCGCGACATGGCTGCGATAGCGGAAACTGCATCCAGCTTGCCTTTGCAAAATCTTGTCCAGTACATCGGCGTGACATTGAAAACCTGTGCCATACCGGCGATTTCGCTGTACAACTCGCACTGGGTATCACTCTCAAAAAGAATCGAATTATCCCCGTTGTACTGAGCAAGCAGCTGATCGCAACGTTCTTCATAAATCCCTTTCAGATGTCCGGCGATGTCCTGAGCGAACCGGCGCAACGGTTTATCGCTCATGCTCGGCAGGCTGTGATAGGTGTCGGCCTCAGACATGAATTTCATGGAGGCTTTAACATTCATTGCATGAGCGGCATTAACCGCTTCGACGCGGGGAAGGATGCTGCGACCAAGGGTATAAACCAGATATTTATTGGCGGCGTGAATGCCCTGCTCTTTCAGCAGATATGTATAGCGGCCTGTAAATATTTCGCGGAGATCGGTTGAGAGGGTTTTTACTTTGGTTAAAACAGCTTGCCCCTGATCGTATTCATCACGGGTAAGCGGTCTTTCCAGGCCAGAAACGGCCTGGCGTGGTTTGTTCCAGGGAAACGCCCAGACTTCGGGCGTTTTAATCTGAGGAGTGAAGCGGCTGGTCTGCATTACATGCCGTCTTTGAGATCAATGACCAGATAGCCCGCATTGATCGCGGCCAGTACGAGCAACACTACCGCAAACATGATCATGGGTTGCCTCGGTAGTGTTTGGCATTGAGTTCAGCCAGCTCTTTGCAGTACACGCAAAGCTCAACGCCAGGCAGAGCAGCGCGGCGTTCCTCCGGTATCGGACGATCGCACTCGATGCAGAACATTGCGGAAACACCTGCAACAGTTGCGCGGGCGGCCTGGATTTGGGCTGAAAGAATGAGGTCAGCGCGTTCCTGGGCGGTGTCGATCACATCAGCCATCAGTGCAGGTCTCCCGATTCGTTTTGAATACGGGTAGCTTCCTGACGTAAAGCCTCAGCAGCTTCGGTTCCGGTCATTTCTTTCTGGATGATGAAACAGGCGATAGCCTCCAGACGTGAGGCAAACACCTGGGCACGATTGCCGCGCTCATCTTTACGTGCAGCATTGAGCATTAAGGTCAGCTCGCCGGTGTAGTCCCCTTCTGCCGATCCCATATCAAAACCGACAACAGGCAAGCCAGCAAAGCCGAGGCGGGATTTATTAATCATTGTTTTCATATGTAAAACTCCTGTTTTTGGGCAAAAGAATGCCCGGCGGGTTTACGCCAATTAATTTCAGTTCGGGTTAGTGTCTGATATTTATCTTGCAGTCATCTTCACTGATAAATTTCGGAAGTGACTCAGTTAAACCAAGTAAGGAATTCAGCGCCGCAACCACTTGATGTCGCTCAGTCGGCGTTAATTCTGCAAACTTCATTTCTACGTGGCGATTTTTCAGGCCAGCATGAAAGCAGATCGTTTTACGCATATGCAGCGGCTGACTATCAAATGTTTCCTGCGCTACATTCTTTTTGTGTTCCAACATCTCTTTAATTTTTGTCAGATGCTTTTTACCGATCTGGATATGTTCTTCGTTCCCTAAAAACATAATCACCTCAACTAAACAGGCGCTTTAAAAGCGGCTTTGAATTTCTCACGGCCTGCAGGGCAGTGGCTTTTGACAGTGAAGGACTCCAACGCTTTCCGCCTGGCAGTTCAATGCAACCATGGCCGAAATGCCGTGAAGGGCTTTGCTGTTTCAGAAGTGGTGCAATTGAGATCGGCATAATCACACCATCCCATTGGTAGCAACGCTGGCGACAGCACCAACGGCAGAGGCCAGCACCGGTGAACCTTCGACCCGCCCCTGAATCGCCAAACCGATCAGCGACAGGTGACGGATCCCTGCGTTTACACTTTCGATAATTGCGTTTTTAACCTGACGAGTCTGCCGTTCCGGCGATGCTGCACTTGCAGCAACCGATCCCAACGCCGCCGTGGCGTGAAGCGTGTAGGTAGCAATATTCCCCTCGGCCAACTCATTTACTGGAACCGCAGGCATACATTTCATCTGTGCCAGCAAGCCATCAATCAGGGTTGCGTCTTCAGTGGCGTCAGTAATTACAGCAATCTCAATGACAGTAAGCTGATGCACCTGATCAGGATTCAGCTTGTTACGCAGGGTTTGTTCTTTCATTCCAATAGTGCGAGCCAGTTTTGACAGATTGTGACGCGCAGCAAAAGCGCGGCATGCGTTATCAAAATGCGGCTGGTTGGAAACCTGAAAATCAAACATGTTTACCTCTCAAAATTCACTTAATGTGAATTAAGCACCAATTATGATTTGAAAGCGTGAATGACCAAGATTCTTTTTGGCTTCCATTTCTTTATAACGAGCGTAAAGAATTCTGATTGGACCACCGGCACGTTTGTTGCCTTTCTTGATAGTGCGAGGCTCGATTGGAATGCGAGGGTTTTCGCCGGTTGTCTGGCGATAAACGGTGCGTACGGATACACCTTCGAGGGCGGCGAATTCCTCAGGATGGACAGTTGCGCGGGGGATCTTGATTGTAATGAGTGTGGTCATAATGCATTATTCCTCTTTAGTTAAATAAATGTCTTCGATGGTCAACGTTTGCCAACTTACGCCACCTAAGACAATTCACTAATGAGTGAAGATACTCAACAAACGAGTATCAGTCAACATGGAAACTTACAAATGAAGATTCGTGACTACACTTTTGAGCCATTGTCTATATTAGATCGTGTATGTGATGCTTACGGTTTTCACCAAAAAATCCAACTAGCGCAGCACTTTGGTATTTCCTCGAGTTCCCTTTCCAATCGCTACACCCGTGGGACTCTCTCTTACGATTTCGTTGCCGTTTGTTCCATGGAAACAGGGGCAAACCTCAAATGGTTGTTAACTGGTGAAGGTCAAAAGTTCGCTGAGAAACTCACTGAAAGTGAAATTAAAAACTCACAATTAGTGCTTAAAAAATTCACTCTTAGTGACGGGCAGTTAATTGAAGAAGGAGAAATGAGTATTGACTATCACTTCTTTAGTAAACCTCCACTCCAGGCTCAAGTGATCACTGCAGATGGCAGGACGTATTTTATTGAACAAAAGACGCCCCTGTCTGACGGTACTTGGTTAATCGACGTGGACGGCTCAGTAAGCATTCGGGAACTGGCTCTTTTGCCTTCACGAAAACTACACGTTACCGGTGGCAAGATTCCGTTTGAATGCCGCATTGACGAGATCACCCCGCTCGGCAGAGTTGTAGGAATTTATACAGAGGTTAACTGATGGCGGTCAGAAAACAGGCCGATGGATGGTGGCTGTGCGAGCTTTATCCGAACGGTGCAAAAGGTAAACGCATACGCAAGAAATTCGCCACTAAGGGCGAAGCAATTGCGTTCGAGCAACACACAATCACTAAACCCTGGCAGGAAGAAAAAGAAGATAACCGCACCTTGCTGGAATTGATTAAAGCCTGGTATTCAGCTCACGGCATCACTTTAAAAGATGGCGAACGGCGTCAGGATGCCATGACCCACGCCTATGAATGTATGGGACAGCCTCTCGCAAGGGAATTCGATGCACAGATGTTTTCCCGTTACCGTGAAAAACGTCTTTCGGGCGATTACGCACGCTCCAATCGAGTGAAGAAAGTAGCACCTCGAACTATTAACCTTGAGCTAGCATATTTTAGGGCTGTATTTAATGAGCTTGGTCGCCTGGGAGAATGGAAAGGCGATAACCCGATTAAGAACGTACGCCCCTTCCGCACAGAAGAAAGCGAGATGGCTTTTCTCACCAAAGAGCAGATCGGGCAGTTATTGGATGAATGCGGCAGAGAAAATAATAATGACCTCGTTTGCATCGTTAAATTATGCCTATCAACCGGCGCACGCTGGTCAGAGGCCGAAGAACTTAATAAGAGCCAGATCACAAAGTACAAGGTCACTTATACGAAGACTAAAGGCCGAAAAAATAGAACTATCCCAATCAGTGAAGATCTGCATAATTCTTTACCTGAAGTAAAAAAAGGCCGACTTTTTAAAAATTGCTATGGTGCGTTCCGCTCTGCCCTTGAACGCACTGATATTGAATTACCTGCAGGCCAACTAACACACGTGCTGCGGCATACTTTCGCGTCTCATTTTATGATGAATGGGGGAAACATCTTAGTCTTGCAGCGTGTACTAGGACATACCGATATCAAGATGACTATGCGATACTCTCATTTCGCACCTGAACATCTTGAAGAGGCATTGAGGCTTAACCCTTTGACGAGTACCTAATCCGACAAGACTCTGTTAGCGTTGGGAACCGGCCCAGAGCATGAAGTAGTTATAATAAGGAGTTGAAGAAAAAAGCTTTGAAGTTTTTAGCATATAAACCGCCAATTTATTGTCAGGCTATGACTTCAAGCTTTGGTTAGTTCCTTATGTCTTTATGTTAATATCGGCCCTGATATTTAATACCTTATTAGGATGAATTACTAATGACACCTGAATATAGAATTGATGCTGAAAAAAGAATAACTGAATATTTAAATTCTCAGAATTTAGAAAATATAAAAAATATGCAGGTAGAACAAACATTTGATGATTTAGGTTTCGAAGTTAACATATGGAACGTTAGAACAAAAAACGATGGAAACTGGTGGGTAGCTGAGGGAGAAAATGTCCCCTTAAACTTATACACTCAAAATGAGTTTTTCTTCTCAGCTGATGAAGCCTACTCTTTTCATTTAGGTATAACCCAGAGACTACAGGCTAGACACCATAATGATTTTAAACATGTCATTGATGAATTGCCGTTAGATATAGATATGCTTCGTTCTATTAGTAGGCGATTGCATGCCTCCGCTACTGCTCTGAATGACATCAATGCTCCAGAGGATATTCAAAGCATCGGGCTTTCATGTCGAGAAAGTATGGTTGAACTCGCCACTCACCTTTACAAAATTCATGAAGAAATTTTAAAAAAAGAAAATATAAAAGCAGCTGATTTTAAAAATATTTGTCGAATTATAATTGGCTTATATGCAGCAGGAAAACGAAATTCAAGCCTAAGAAAATACTGTCGCTCAACTATTGAATCAGCGTGGGATTTGTCAGCAGAAACAGTGCACTCTTCCAATAAAAATATGCCTGATGCTAAAATTTGTCTTTTACTTACTTGCACAGCCGTTTCATTAATTCAAAATTTATTCCTTAAATTTATAGGATTTGATAGCGAAATAAAATGTCCTACCTGCCACGGATTACGCACAGAAATTTACGAATCTGAAGAAGATAGCCAACTGCACATTGTATGTAGTGAATGTGGTGAGGTGGTACAAACGATTTCAGAGGAAATTGACGAATAGTTATATGAATTATGATACTAGGTGTTAGCTATGTAGAGAGACTTGAGCATAAAAACAGATAACAATGGCGATAAAGTGGCGATCCAGATGGAGAAACTGGGCAATTCATGGCAAAAAACGGCAAGACATGTCATTGTTTTAAATGACAAATTATTGATTTTCCTACTTGAATGTTAATACTCATAATCGCTTGGTCGCTGGTTCAAGTCCAGCAAGGGCCACCAAATTTTAGCTTTAGAATCAAATAATTAAGCCACTTCTCGCGAAGTGGCTTTTTTGTTTCTCGCTGCTACTGTCCCCTTTTCGTCCCCCCAGCTCAAAATGCCCCCTCTCCAGGCTTATCAAAATGTACGCTGAACTAGTGAATTTCTGATGCGATTTTCATTTTATGCGGAAATTCTCAGCATCAAAAACATGCAAATTGAAGCATCAACCCGTTTTAACAACTAACCACTGGAGGATGATGACAACTAAGTATGAGAAAGTTGCCATTCCTAGAAAAATTTGAATACGCAGGAAATTAATAAAAATGGGGTTAAACACCCTCTGCGGGAAGAATCTAATTTTCTCTGCTATTCCCTCCTTACACCTCACCGACAGAATCTCTGGTAGGTCATTGTTTATAGATAGAACTTCGCAGCGGATTGATTCTTTAGGGGCAAGATAATCAAAAATCATAATGTGCCGATCTTCTTCATCCTCCTTCAATTCATAGTGCCTTGATGGCCAAATGTTTAAATACATTGGTTTGTAATTAAAAATAATCTCAACACTTGAGGCGCTTTCCCTCCCCTGATTCATAAATACATAGGAGTGTGTATGTACTGTTTGCTTATGCCTAAGTATTTCCCCCTCAGGGTCTCTAAGTGGTTCATTTATAAGGTAAGTGAAATTGTGTAACTGTCCAAAAGCAATTTTTGCATTGCTTTTGAAGTATTTATTAAGCATGAAAGTTAAAATTGGTACTGCGATCGCAAAAATTTCTTTTCCATATTGAGTAAGAATATTCATAAATGTACATCCCATAAATGATTGATTTTTCTTTTGTGGAACAGCTATCAATTATATTACTACAAAAAATTAACCTTACTTAGATCTTCAAAAAAACGTAGGTAACTTTAAATTAGTTGTAAAACCATAAAAAACAATAAATTAAGAATTAACTCCATGTTTAAAAATTACTGTAGTAATTTCCAATTGCGCTACTGTATGCCGCGGATACAGTACATAGCGTATTAAATGCAAGAGACACCCACCTTTTACGAAAGTGATAAGCAACAACCCACTTGCTGCCCCACCGGCCAGATCGCATACACCGGATTACCCTGCTGACCGAAAACATGTTCTCAGGTCAGTTTTTCGCCCTTCGCCATGAAATAAATCACCGCACTGCAAATTTCATCGACCGCATAAAATCCCCCTTTTGACGCTTTTCCTCTGTCGTCTGAGAAATAACCATTCTGTATATAATTACAGTATATCAATTTCACAGATTTCAGTTTTACAAAATGTCAGTATGTCTCTTACAGGGCGCGACCCGTCTGGCCTCCCTGTATTTCTACGGCTAACTGATTTGATCTTCCTAAGGATCCAGCAATGTAACAGAAAGCAGATAAACCCTTTATTTTCAATCTCCTTTGATTTTTCTTCGATCCTTTGGAGATTCAGAAAACTTAAATTTACTGAAATTCTTTTCAATCTTTTCAGTTTGGTAATGACGGCAGAACCCCAGATACGGCGCAGGCTGGCGGTGTGGTTTGTAGAATTTCAAAACTGAAAAAAAATACCGACGCAAAAAGCGCAGGCGGGTGCGGTGTAGTGCAATTTCCGTCATGTCTTGCTTTGATCCTTTTTTGCACACAGCTCAATGCTCAATGCTCAATGCTCAATGCTCAATGCTCAATGCTCAATGCTCAATGCTCAATGCTCAATTAGTTATAATTTTTCTGGCGGTAATAAAAAACGCCCAAAATTTATAAAATATATTTTTATAAAAAACATCAAGCTATCCTACTCCGTTACATGTTTTTATTACCACACACTTGATTATGAATTAATAATGCATTGTTCATATTTAATTATTATGAAACTTAACTAATTTATAGCATAACCTTTTAGAGAGTTAATCACCCCAAGATATTAGTTTCTTCGCTAAGTCACTAAGTCACTATTTTTCAAAGCATGCTCTCCATCACATTATAAATATGGGTTAAGGATAATAGTCTAAGCTTCAATTTAACAACTAACACAGGATGTTTGATGGAAAGGTATGCTAATAAAGGCGGGGATTCTGGAATACTTGCATTTGAGATCACGGCAACTTCAATTACCGTAGAGTTTAAAGATCATTCCTTATATCTTTATGATAATAACAACCCTGGTAGTGCTATTGTTGAGAGAATGAAAGCTCTAGCAAAATCTGGGCAAGGTTTGAACAGTTACATCAGTACTACCGTTAAGAAAAATTTCGCTAAGAAACTTAGATAATTTAATAAAATATCCATGTGAGTAATAAAGCTAGGTGCTATGCACCTAGCTTTCATCAAAACATCAAACTGTAATTTCCACAAAGATCCGCTTACAGCACGCCCTGCGCCAGCATCGCGTCCGCCACTTTGACGAAGCCTGCGATATTTGCGCCACGCACATACTGCGTCTGCCGGCCTTCGCCGCCGTACTCGACGCACGACTGATGAATATCCAGCATGATGTGACGTAAACGCGCATCCACTTCTTCGGCTTTCCAGCTCAGACGCGCGGCGTTCTGTGCCATCTCCAGCCCGGACGTCGCCACGCCGCCGGCGTTCGCCGCTTTGCCCGGCGCGAACAACACGCCTGCGTCGGTGAACAAGTCGGTCGCTTCAATGGTGGTCGGCATGTTCGCGCCTTCGGCTACCGCTTTCACGCCATTGGCAATCAGCACGCGCGCCGCTGCGGCATCCAGTTCATTTTGCGTGGCACATGGCAGCGCGATATCCACCGGCACATTCCACGGTTGCTGGCCTTCAAGATACGTCAGCCCGAGTTTTTGTGCGTAATCGGCTACGCGGCCATCGCGGCTGGCTTTGATTTCCGTCAGCAGCGCCAGTTTTTCAGGGGTGAAACCGGCTTCATCAACCACGGTACCGTTGGAATCGGATGCAGTGATCACCCGCGCGCCCAGTGACATGGCTTTTTCAATCGCATATTGCGCGACGTTACCGGAACCTGATACCGCTACGCGCATGCCTTCAAAATCCAGCCCGTGACGTTTAAGCATCGATTCAGTGAAATAAATCAGGCCGTAACCGGTGGCTTCCGGGCGGATCAGACTGCCACCGAACGACAAGCCTTTGCCGGTGAACACGCTGGCCGTATTGTTGGAGAGCTTTTTCATCATCCCCGCCATATACCCGACCTCACGCCCGCCGACGCCGATATCGCCCGCAGGCACATCGGTATCCGGCCCGAGATGACGATACAGCTCCAGCATCAGCGCCTGACAGAAACGCATGATCTCACCTTCGCTTTTGCCTTTCGGGTTGAAGTCACTGCCGCCCTTCCCGCCGCCCATCGGCAACGTGGTCAGCGCATTTTTGAAAGTCTGTTCAAAGCCGAGGAATTTGAGAATCGATAAATTAACCGACGGGTGGAAACGCATCCCGCCTTTGTACGGGCCGATGGCCGAGCTGAACTGCACGCGCCAGCCACGGTTCACCTGCACCTGATTTTTGTCATCCACCCACGCAATGCGAAACTGAATGACACGCTCCGGCTCCACCAGACGCTCCAGTAAAGCCGAACGGCGGTATTGCGGATGTTGTTCGAGGAAAGGCCACAGCGTAGTCATGACTTCGCGTACGGCCTGGGAGAATTCGACCTGATGCGGGTCGCGTTGCTGGACTGAGGATAAGAACTGTTCGAGGGATTGAATCTGATCCATTAATGTAGAACTCCGTCTGTAAGTGATGTTGTCTTTTTTATTTACTGCTTATTTTTTGACTATGCATCGACTGACAAGCGGACTTCAAGCAATTTATTTCCCGATAAAAACCTTACGATTTACGACCTTCCAGTTTTAATAACAATGCCTTGTTATCCAGCCCGCCTGCAAAGCCGGTTAACTTACCGGAAGCGCCAATCACACGGTGGCAAGGCGCCACAATAGAAATGGGGTTGCGGCCATTGGCGGCACCGACGGCGCGAACCGCTTTAGGGCGGCCGATACGCCGGGCAATATCGCTATAACTGCGCGTCTCGCCAAACGGGATTTCCAGCAACGCCGCCCAGACTTCTTTCTGAAATGCGGTGCCGGTAAAATCGAGCTCCAGCTCAAAATGCGTGCGTTCCCCGGCGAAATATTCGTTCAGCTGTTGCTCGGTTTTCAGCAGGATGGGAAACGCCGGGTCTTCGGTCATCTCACCCAGAGGCACGCGTCCGTCGATTTCACATTCCCACAAAATAGCCGTCAGTTTGTCGCCTTTCGCCGCCAGGGTCAGCAACCCGACCGGTGACGCCATTCGCTTGAATCTGTATTCCATCAGTCCCTTCCTCTGCGAGTTTTACGCCCCACACTTTACCGGAAAGGCAGGAACTGACGAAAATTATTTCAGGCCCAGCTGGCTGCGAAGTTCTGTTTTTGCCGCATCGAATTCCGTTTTGAAATCCGGCTGCTCTTCCATTTTTTGTGCGATCAACGCAGCACCGGTGCGGCTCATGACGGTATCAGAACGGTAATGGAAACCGGCCACCAGACGGTTTTCCGCGTAACCGGCCGCACGGGTGAACAGCGCGTTGCGTTTTTCCGGCACCATTTCGCCCAGCACTGTCGCCATCAGATACCCTACCGTCGAATGGCCGGAAGGCCATGAACCGGATTTGGATTTTTTCAGCAGCGGATGGATTTGTTCATCGAGCATGTACGGGCGCGGGCGGTTGAAGGCTTTCTTGGCGTGATCGTCCACCACATCTTCGGTCGCGATAACCCGGTCAAACAGCGCGGCGGTTTTCGGCAGTTTCGCAGCGTCAAAATCCGGCCCCATCACATCGGCAAAACGCCAGACGTTTTCTTCAGCATCGGCAATCGCCGCTTTTTCCTGCTCCGGCGTGCGGGTGGCCTGAATCTCCAGCAATTCTTTCAGTTCCGCTTTGGTCTTTGCAGAATCATCCGCCGGTGGCGCAGGGAGATATTTGGTCAGATCCAGTTCCTGAGCAGTGATAAAGGGTTTGGCTTCGTCAGCAGCCTGAACGGCAAAGGTGGAACCGAGGGTAAAAAGCAGCAGAGCAATGAGGGACTTACGCACGGTGAAACTCCTGATAGTAGTGTGAATATCAGGAGAGTAGAGAAGGAATGTGACGGTTAAATGACAGGCGTCAGCCCAGTAATCCCAGTTTGCCGGTCAGCTTGCGGACCCCTTTTTTATTTCCGGCCAGCGCGATCCCCAGCAGTTGCAGGCTTTCAGTCGGTACCGCTGAAACCGCCTCACGAAAGGCTGCGTAGTCGGTGGTTTGCTGCCCTTCGACCGGGAAAATAATGCCATCCATTTCATCGTCATTGAGCAGATGCTGATGCAGTTGCGTCAGCTGTTCAGCATCGGCCACTAACACGCTGATACCGATCGGGATCAGCCCCGGATGCTCGCGGTTATCGGCATCAATCAGCGGCGCGCCCACCAGCGACGGATGGCGTTGTCCGAGCGTCAGCGCCAGTACTGCTGCGGCATTAGCGGCGTGTCCGGCGGCCAGTTGCTGGTTGATGACAATCACGCAGCGTTCAGGCAGCGAAGGTAAAAGGGTGGCAGGCGTATTCATTATGACAGGCTCCGTTTCAGTTGAAATCTGAGCTTAACCCGTCACTTTTTCTCAATCTGGAAGATTTGTGCACAGACGCCGGTAATGTGCCGGCGTGAGCTGATAGGCGCGGCGGAACCAGCGCCCGAGATGACTTTGATCGGCAAACCCTAAATCGGCTGCGACGGCTGCTGGCGTGCGCCCGAGCGCCAGCCCTTCCCGCGCACGGGTCAGTTTTAGCTGAATAAGATAGGCGTGCGGCGGTAAACCGAATTCAGCTTTAAACGCACGACTGACCACAAAACGGCTTTCACCGGTCGCCGCCGCCAGTTGCTCAAGGCCAATGTCTTCATGCAGATGCGCATGCAGATAGTCACGCGCCTGATGCGCCACGCGTGACCACGGCGCTTCGCCCTGCAAACGCGGCGGCTGCCAGGTGAGATGCCCGCCCAGCGCGCTAATTAATCCGTCGAGCGCGGTCTGACGCACAATGCGCAGCTCCTTGCCGTGCAGCGCCTGAAACGCCTGCGAGATCGCCTGCGCCAGCTGCGGATCCTGCGCTAAGGTATTTTCGAAACTCGGATCACCGGCAGATGAAAGGAAATCGCGTCGTGCTGCCAGTTCGCGGCTCAGCCATTGCGGATCGAGATATAACATCTGATAAGTAAAACCGCCGGGCTGCACGGCATCGCCATCGTGGATTTCGCCCGGCTCGAGCATAAAGACTTTCCCCGGCAGGCTCTGATGTTTCTGACGACGGCAGCTGAACTGCTGCAATCCGTATTGGGTCACGCCGACTAAATAGCTGTCATGCCAGTGAGGATCGTACGCATGGCCTTCGAAATGGGCGTGGATCGTCTCGATCCCGCTGTCTTTATCTTTCGATAAATCGATCCAGTTTGCAGACGCCATAAATCCCCCGCTGATTGAATTAACAACAGGGTAACAAACAGGTGGGGGAAAGAGAAAGGGAGAGATGTTGCGCCTCTCCCTTCACAGGGGGAGGCGCTGAAAAACTCAGTGCTTCACGCTTTCAATAAAGGTTTTACGCGCGGTTTTTGAACCCAGGCGTTCGGCTTCGTCCAGCAGTTTCAGGGCTTTATCGACATCCCCTGCTTTCACCGCTTTCCTGATCGCGTCGTTGAAGTAGGTTTCTGAATCGCTGAGCATTGGCTCAGACGGTTTGGCCGGGGCTGGCGCAGGTGCCGGAGCTTGTGTGCTGCCGACAACCACCGGCGCGGCCGCCGCAGGGGCGGAAGACGGGAAGATCTGACCAATCATCACGTTACCGGTTTTCTGCTCGGCGGTGACTTTCAGGCTCAGCGTGCCGGTCGGTGTATGACGGGCAATCGGATCCGGGATATCCGGTACCGCGTTACCCACGCCAGCGGCAAAGGCTTTGGCCGGGTTGACCATCTGCGTGGTCGCTGCCAGATCCTGACGGGTGGTGTACACCAGCAGATAAATTTGTTTCTGACCCAGGGCTGGCGTCAGTTTCAGCGTGCCTTCCAGACGGTCGCTGGAGACGATCCCCGGTTTCTGATACGGGAAATAGCTGGAAGGATAAAATGCCGCCGGACGCATCTGCTCATCCAGCACCAGAACATTTGGCGCATACAGGGTTTTCCCGGTCGCGATACTGGTCAGCGTGATCTCAAGCGAGCCACGGTCGGCAGGCAATGCGAATGCCCCGACGGCGCCCTGAATTTGCCCCTGATTAATCTGTACGCTGGTCGTCCCGAGCGTCACATCCTGCGTCACTGGCGGCACCAGCGGCGTCCATGAAAGGTTGCGTAAGGTCTGGCTGGAAATCGCCGGAGCGGTATTCGCATCATTTTGTGCGGCATTCACCACCGCAGGGGCAGCAGCCAGCAGGCTCAGCGACAGACACAGTGACAGCAGATTCTTTTTCATTATTGTTTCCTTTGAAATCACCATGAAGGCTGGCGGTCATCAGCGATAATCCGCCAGCCAGCACATCTTCTTTACTGCGATTTTTTTTAAAGCTTACATTGCCATTTTTCCAAACTCTTTCGGGTTGCCGGAAGGCGGCAAGCGTCCAAGTCCCCGGGAGCGTAGACCACTACGTGACCGGGGCGAGGACGCGCAGCCAACGCATCGGCAGCGCGAAGGAGGAAGGAAAAAATTACCACCAGATTTCCATCTGGGCGCCAAACGTCACTTCATCGTCATTACCACGGCTGAAGGTACGAGTGCTGGTGTCGTTCATGGCTAAGCCATTGTTTGAGCCGCTGTCGGTGTCGTAGCCCCATTTTTCATCCCAGTTTGCATAGGTTGCAAACACACGGATGGCCGGACGTGACCAGATGCTGTCGCCAGCCTGCCACTGTTGTGCGAGGGTGACTTTGTACTGACCGTTGCGATCGCTGGTACGCTGAGACTTCACGTTGTCGTAACCGACTTCCAGCAAGGTGCTCATGATCGGGGTCCACTTGTACATCGGACGAACACCGACGGTATACCAGGTGGTGCCGTTGTTGTTATCGCGGTCAACGTCCTGATACATCGCCACATACATCAGGCTCCAGGTGTCGTTGAAGTCGATAGCACCGTGGTCGAGAACGCGGATCATGCTGCCGTTGTTGTCGATGGCCGCACCGTTAGAGTGGCCGTTTGCTGCGCCCTGGCCCGGATCGGTCATGGAATCAGAGGCGTATTGCAGGACGAATTTGTTGTAGCCGTTATAGATGCTCTGCGTGTGTTCCGCAGTCACCAGGAAGCCGTCTTTGGTTGCATTGTCAGCGAAGGAATAACCGTCACGCGCATTGGCACGACCGTAATCCACACCTAACTCCAGCACGCCGCCTGGGTTAGTTTGCAGGCCTGCCAGACGAACGTCGAACACGTCGTTGGACGTTGGCACTTCGTTGCGCTGATCGGCGATATAGCCGTAGGAGCCGCCGCTTTCGGTGTTACGGGTGGCTGCCAGAGACAGTTTACCGAAGCCCAGATCCACATCTTCCAGACCCGCACCAGGACCTGAAATATCCCAGTAGTAGAAGTCGATCATGTGAACGTCATGACGTTGGTAGAAACGCTTACCGGCCCAGATGGTGGAACCCGGCAGCCATTCGATCAGGTTCTTACCCTTCACGTTGGCTTCGCGGAAAGCCGGATCGGTTGACTCCCAGTCGTTCTGCTGTGATACGGAATACGCCACGTTGGTGTCGAAGTAGAAGCTTTTATCCCCTTCTTTCCAGACTTCCTGGCCGAGTTTTAACTCTGCGTACGTCTCACATTCGTTACCGAGACGATATTTGCTGTCTGCGCCTGTCGCTTTAAAACATTGCTGCTCGCCACCGCTGCCGGTCCAGCCAATACCCGAACGGGCATAACCGGTGAAATCAACCGCCATTGCTTGTGTAGAAAGGATGCCAGCAGCCACTGCCAGCGCCAGGGAAGAACTACGCATTGTGATCATCATTTTCTCCTGTAGGGGATCGCGTGCTTTCAAACACCAGGTTCGGGGTGTAACCGGCGACAGGCTGTTCCGTCTTCGCGGAACAGATGGCAGCGGTGTGGCGGCAAACCGATGGCGAATGTTGCACCTTCTTCTACCAGCACCACGTCGTTCTGGCGGTACACCAGGTTCTGACGAATTGCCGGAATTTGGATGTGGATCTGTGTTTCGTTACCCAGTTGCTCGACGACCTGCACTTCACCGGAAAGCGTCACTTCAGCGACGTCGCTTGGCAGAAGATGTTCAGGACGGATACCCAGTGACAGGTTGCTGCCGACTTTCACGTCGGTGCCTTCGACGGGCAGCCAGACTTGCTGGCGGTTTGGCAACTCGACCTGCACGCGCGCAGGCTCAGTACCGGTGACTTTCACCGGCAGGAAATTCATTTTTGGGGAGCCGATAAAACCGGCGACAAAACGGTTGGCAGGATAGTGATACAACTCGAGCGGTTTACCGACCTGCGCGATATGTCCGGCGTCGAGCACCACGATTTTATCGGCCAGCGTCATCGCTTCGACCTGATCGTGAGTCACGTAAATCATGGTGCGTTTCAGGCGCTTATGCAGGCGTGAAATCTCAATACGCATTTGCACACGCAGCGCGGCATCTAAGTTGGAAAGTGGCTCATCGAGCAGGAATACGGTCGGTTCAGCCACCAGCGTACGGCCAATCGCCACGCGCTGACGTTGTCCGCCGGAAAGGGCTTTCGGACGCCGGTCGAGCAGGTGCGCCAGCTGCAACACTTCGGATACCTGATTCACCCGCTGAGTGATCTCTGCTTTTTTCGTCCCGGCCAGCTTCAGGCCGAAAGACATGTTTTCTGCCACCGACAGATGCGGATAAAGCGCATAAGACTGAAACACCATGCCAATGCCGCGTTCGGCAGGGGGCACTTCGTTCATGCGTTTATCGCCAATCTTCAGTTCGCCGGACGTAATGTCTTCCAGACCGGCAATCATGCGCAGGAGGGTTGATTTGCCACAGCCGGACGGCCCGACAAACACCACAAACTCGCCTTCTTCTATTTCCAGATTGATGTCGCTGGAAATCACGGTGTCGCCAAAGGCTTTGTACACGCTGTTAAGGGAAACGCTCGCCATCCTGAACTCCTGTACTTGCTGCCAGCGATGAAACTCAATGCAACGAAGAGTGAAGGAATAGCGGCTAAGCGTAATCATCCGTAACAAAGTTTTTCATGGGGGAGGAGCAGGGAGGATGACGCTTTCGCGCAACCGGATGAAAGTTCACAGCAAAAATCAAATTCGTGATCTGAATGGCAAAAAACGAAGCATATTTTTGAGTGATGAACCACATAACGCCTGAGAGTGTCGGCGGGATCACATTCTGAGAGCCGGGGGCGTAGACGGGGGGATGATGAAGCGCTGCCGGGTTGAATCCACACTGGCGGCGTACCCTGAATTTTCCGTCTAAGACGTTAAAAAAACCGACTACAAAAGGATTGGATTATGACCCTCAGCATTAAGGCTCCTTTCATCAAGAAAGTCGTGAAACACACACTGGCACTCTCGGCGCTGGCTACGCTGGTGCTGTCATCTTCCGCCTTCGCTAAAATAGAAGAAGGGAAGCTGGTCATCTGGATCAACGGTGACAAGGGCTATAACGGCCTGGCGGAAGTCGGTAAGAAATTCGAAAAAGACACCGGCATTAAAGTCACGGTAGAACATCCGGACAAGCTGGAAGAGAAATACCCGCAAGTCGCGGCGACCGGCGGCGGCCCTGACATCATCTTCTGGGCGCATGACCGTTTTGGCGGCTACGCACAGTCCGGCCTGCTGGCTGAAATCAGCCCGGACCAAACCTTCAAAGACAAACTGTTCCCGTTCACCTGGGATGCCGTTACCTTCAACGGCAAGCTGATCGGTTACCCGGTCGCGGTGGAAGCGCTGTCCCTGATTTACAACAAAGACATCATTAAAGAAGCGCCAAAAACCTGGGAAGAGATCCCGGCGCTGGACAAAGAGCTGCGCGCCAAAGGCAAGAGCGCCATCATGTGGAACCTGCAGGAACCGTACTTCACCTGGCCTATCATTGCGGCTGACGGTGGTTATGCGTTCAAGTATGAAAACGGCAAATACAACATCAAAGATACCGGCGTAAATAACGCAGGTTCGCAGGCTGGCCTGCAATTCATCATCGATCTGGTGAAAAACAAACACATCAACGCCGATACCGATTATTCCATCGCCGAAGCCGCCTTCAACAAAGGCCAGACCGCGATGACCATCGACGGCCCGTGGGCGTGGTCAAACCTCGACAAGAGCAAAATCAACTACGGCGTGACGCTCTTGCCAACCTTCCACGGCAAGCCATCTAAACCGTTCGTCGGCGTGCTGACGGCCGGTATCAACGCAGCCAGTCCGAACAAAGAACTGGCGAAAGAGTTCCTGGAAAACTACCTGATCACCGACGAAGGTCTGGCGGTGGTGAACAAGGACAAACCACTGGGTGCCGTGGCGCTGAAGTCTTATCAGGAACAGCTGGAAAAAGACCCGCGCATTGCCGCCACCATGGCTAACTCGCAGAACGGCGAAATCATGCCGAACATCCCGCAGATGAGCGCCTTCTGGTATGCAGAACGCAGCGCAATCATCAACGCGGTGAATGGCCGTCAGACCGTTCCGCAAGCGCTGAAAGACGTAGAAACACGCATTACCAAGTAATGCCAAAGCATTAGCTCAATGAACGGTGCGCAGCTTTCGGGTTGCGCACCGCCACCACAAGGATTGTCCTTATGCCAGTAGCCAAAAAAAGACCGTTGGGCAATGCGTTCAAGTGGCTGGTCATCGCCCTGCTCGCCTGCTTATCCGGTTATCTGATCGTGCTGATGTATGCGCAGGGCGAAACCCTTTTTGCCGTTCTGGCGCTGATTCTCTCCAGCCTCGGCCTGTATATTTATGGCAACCGCCGCGCCTACTCGTGGCGCTACGTCTACCCCGGCCTGGCCGGGATGTCGTTATTTGTGCTGTTCCCGCTGGTTTGCACCATCGCGATTGCCTTCACCAACTACAGCAGCACTAACCAGCTGACCTTTGAGCGCGCGCAGTCGGTGCTGATGGGCCGTGAATTCCAGGGCGGAAAAGCACTCAATTTCGCGCTCTACCCTGCCGGTGACAAATGGCAGCTGGCACTGACTTCCGCAAATAACAGCGAGACGCTGGTTTCTCCGCCTTTTGCCTTTAACGCCTCCGCGCCGCAAACGCTGGAGATGCTGCCGCAGACCGCCCCTTCCGCTGAAAAAGCCGGGCTGCGGGTGGTGACGCAAAACCGCCTGGCGCTGGGCCAGATTTTGGCGAAATTACCCGACGGAGAAACGCTGCGCATGAGTTCCCTGCGCCAGTTCTCCGGCACGCAGTCGTTGTACAAACGGGGTGAAGATGGGAAAGAGCTGACCAACGTACAAACCGGCACCATTTACCGTCCGAACATGGACACCGGTTTCTATCAGGCAGTGAACGCTCAGGGTGAATGGCAGGCAGAAAAACTCAGCCCCGGTTTTACCGTCGGCATCGGCTGGGGCAACTTCCTGCGCGTATTGCATGACGAAGGGATCCAAAAACCCTTCCTGTCGATTTTCGTCTGGACCGTGGTGTTTGCCCTGCTGACCGTGGTGCTGACCGTGGCTGTCGGCATGGTGCTGGCCTGCGTGGTGCAGTGGGAAGAGCTGAAAGGCAAAGCGGCGTACCGCATCCTGCTGATCCTGCCTTACGCCGTCCCCGCGTTCATCTCGATTCTGATTTTCAAAGGGTTATTCAACCAGAGTTTTGGTGAGATCAACCTGATGCTCAGCGCGCTGTTTGGCATCAAACCGGCATGGTTCAGCGACCCGTGGACCGCCAAAAGCATGATCATTATCGTCAACACCTGGCTCGGTTATCCGTACATGATGATCCTGTGTATGGGCCTGCTGAAAGCCATTCCCGACGATCTTTACGAAGCCTCGGCGATGGACGGCGCGACGCCGATGCAGAACTTCTTCCGCATCACGCTGCCTTTGCTCATCAAACCGCTGACGCCGCTGATGATTGCCAGCTTTGCCTTTAACTTTAATAACTTCGTGCTGATTCAGTTACTGACCAACGGCGGACCGGACATGCTCGGCACCACCACGCCAGCGGGCCATACCGATTTGCTGGTCAGTTACACCTATCGCATCGCCTTCGAAGGCGGCGGCGGGCAGGACTTCGGGCTGGCGGCGGCGATTGCCACGCTGATCTTCCTGCTGGTCGGTGCGCTGGCTATCGTGAACCTGAAAGCCTCACGCATGAAATTCGACTAAGGAGAAACAGACAATGCCCATGGTTAAACCTAAGTCGCAGAAAGTCAGATTGCTGGTGACGCATCTTTTACTGCTGTGCTTTCTGGCGCTGATCCTGTTTCCGCTGCTGATGGTGTTCGCCATCTCGCTGCGGCCGGGTAACTTCGCCACCGGCAGCCTGATCCCGGATCAGGTGTCGTGGGATCACTGGAAACTGGCGCTCGGTATCGCCGTCACTAACAGCGACGGCAGCATCACGCCGCCGCCGTTCCCGGTGATGCTGTGGCTGTGGAACTCGATCAAAATCGCCGTGATTACCGCGATCGGGATCGTCGCCCTTTCCACCACCTGCGCCTACGCCTTTGCCCGCATGAAATTCCGCGGTAAAAGTTCGCTGCTCAAGGGAATGTTGATCTTCCAGATGTTCCCGGCGGTGCTGTCGCTGGTGGCGTTATACGCCCTGTTCGATCGCCTCGGCGTGTACGTGCCGTTCCTCGGCCTGAACACCCACGGCGGCGTCATTTTCGCGTATATGGGCGGCATCGCCCTGCACGTCTGGACCATCAAAGGTTATTTCGAAACCATCGACGGCTCGCTGGAAGAAGCCGCCGCGCTGGACGGCGCCACCCCGTGGCAGGCTTTCCGTCTGGTGCTGCTGCCGCTGTCGGTACCGATTCTGGCGGTGGTCTTTATTCTGTCGTTCATCGCGGCCATCACCGAAGTGCCGGTGGCATCGTTACTGCTGCGTGACGTCAACAGCTACACCCTGGCGGTCGGGATGCAGCAATACCTGAACCCGCAAAACTACCTGTGGGGCGATTTCGCGGCGGCAGCCATATTGTCCGCCATCCCGATTACGGCAGTGTTCCTGATTGCCCAACGCTGGCTGGTCGGCGGCTTAACGGCAGGCGGGGTGAAAGGTTAACGTAAGGCTAATGCGCTTGTTCCACTTGTAAGATTCCCTGTGTCTTGGGCGGCTGAATAAGCCGCCTTTTTTTATGCCTTATTTATGCAAACCGCTTTCCATTGCATTTTGCTTTTCGAGACGTATTCCATGAACAATAAATAAGCATCGGAATCGACCTTCGGAGGTGGTAATACTCAATATTCCTCTTAACATGCCTGCGGGACAAACCGTTAAAAGGAAGTCAGAGTGAACACGTCAGGATGGGTTTACGACATTGCCGAATTGGCATTTAACGAATTACAAAACAGGCTAAATGATCACCAGATAAACGTTCAGGTAAACTTTCTGGATAAACGTTCTGCTGTCGATCTTGAGCTCAGGCGAACGATGCTCGACTGGCGATTATGGTTCAAAGATAAACACTTCAGTCTTGAAAACCGGTTCACGCTGGCCATTCATTCCAGAGGCAGGCCACCCATAGTCATTGGTGCTGCAGTCTATTCTTACGATATTAAAGCCAACCGTGTTTCCATTCATATGCTGGAGCATTTTAAAAAAGACGTTCTGAACTCAGCATTGGAAAAGCGTATGGCTTTTTGTGCATTCTTTGCCGCTTATTTATTTGCAGATATCGTTGATGTAAAAGTCCTGAAAATAAGCAGACCTGTTCCGGGGCTGGCTTCTTTTTACCAGTACTGGGGATTTATTTATGACGAGCATGGGGATATGAAAGTTAACAAATCGCACTTGTTAAATAAATTACGCCATTTAGGTCAGCGAGGTGGAGTGCATGATTTTGAGTGGCCTGACGCGGGGCTTAGCTGAACCGGTATAGGAAATGCATTATTAAAACAGTAGAGTGTTCAAAATTCACACTAAAGGAAGAGTTATGAGAACAATTGATGAGATTTTAAAAACGTTACCCCCTGAAATAGTGGCTAATTATCATAGAAATAAAGAGCAACGCCGCATCGTTGGCGACATGATGTTTACCATCCTCGATCCCTGCGACATTCTGGTGGGCATTCTTGCTCAAGGCGAAGAAACAGCAACGCATTCTTCCTGTTAGGCCATACGTAAAAAAGCCCCTTGCGGGGCTTTCTTGATCCTTACTCAACTTCAGCTCACCGACACTTTCCGGCGGCGTTTATCGAGGTCTTTGATCAGCTTATTCACCTGCTCATCGGCAAACATCTCTTCGAGCGTGTGGGAAAGCTTACGACGCCAGTTCGGGTATTCGTCGCTGGTGCCGGGTACGTTGACCGGTGCGTCCATGTCCAGCCAGTCTTCCGGTTGCAGGCCGAGCAGGGCACAGGCGCTGTCGGCGACGTAGCGTTGCAGGCCGCGGTTAAGCACCGGGGTCATCTCCATCAGCGCGGCTTTACGCCCGGTTTTCTTCGGGATGCAATCGTAATGATGCAGCCCGTCGAGCAGACCCTGACGCGCACGGGCGCGGTCGGCGTACAGCTCTTCTAAAACCGCGTCGTCGCGGTACAACCCTAAGGTTTTGCCCAGCGCCAGATCATCGCTTTGCCAGTAACCGCGCAGCGTTGGCAGGTCATGCGTGGTGATGGTCGCCATCGCCTGCACCGGATACGACTGCGGTGCGCGGAAGTTGTTTTCCTCATCGCGCTCGAAATACAGCACTTTGTAGGAATAGACGCCGCTTTCACGCAGCTTACTGACGATCTCCACCGGTACCGTGCCCAGATCTTCGCCGATCACCATGCAGCGGTGACGCTGGCTTTCCAGCGCTAAAATCGCCAGCAGATCGTCCACCGGATATTGCACGTACGCGCCTTTATCCGCCGTTTCACCGGCCGGGATCCACCACAGGCGCAGCAACGTCATCACATGATCGATACGCAATGCGCCGCAGCTGGTCATGTTGGAACGCAGCAGATCGATAAACGGCTGATAGCCGCGCCTGACCATCACGTGCGGATCCATCGGGCGCAGATCCCAGTTCTGACCGAGCGGACCGAGAATATCCGGCGGTGCGCCGACCGAGGCTTTCAGGCAATAGAGTTCGCCATCGCCCCAGGTTTCGGATCCGCCTTCGACGACGCCGACCGCCAGATCGCGGTACAACCCCATCGGCATATCCTGCTGCTGGCTGGTGTGATAACAACGGGCGAACTGGGTTTCCGCCAGCCATTGCAGCCACAGATAAAATTCCACATCTTGCGCATGCTGCTCGCAAAATGCCCGCACGGCTGGCCCGCGTGCATTGTGATATTTCTCCGGCCAGCGGTTCCAGCCCAGCGCCACATCGGTTTCTTTCGCCAGATGCTCGTACAGCGCATCAAACGCCGCCTGAAGATACAGACTTTCACCACCCTGTTTGACGAAATTCGCCAGGGATTTCACCTGCGGATCCTGCGTTTTCCGGCCAAGAAAATGGGCGTACGCCAGCCGTAAACCTTCCAGTTTCAGCGGCATCACGCCGGCGTAATCGACCCAGTCATTGGCGCGAACGGCCTGCAAACGTTGCTGCGTCAGCGGCTGATGCCACCACTGCTGCGCGGCGTCGCTCAGCCTGAAATCGTCCACTGCGCCGACGTCGATATAAATGACGTTCAGCCAGCGGCGGGACGACGGGCTGTACGGGCTGGCCGCCACCGGATTGGCCGGATACAGCGCGTGGATCGGGGTCAGGCCGACAAACGCCCCGCCGCGTTCAGCGACGTTTTTCAGTAAGACGTTAAGATCGCCGAAATCGCCGATACCCCAGTTATTTTCCGAACGCAGCGTATAAAGCTGCACGCAGGCGCCCCACAGTTTTTTACCGGCCAGCAAAGCATCCGGTTCGTAACAGCGTTTCGGCGCAACAATGACCCGGCAATCCCACTGCTGTGCGTCCTGCGTCAGCGTCAGCTGGTGATAACCGGTGGGAATTTTCCCCGGCAGCGCCAGCGTCATTTTTCCGCTCACGCGCCCGTGAGAAGTGGCTCCGCTTTCCAGGCGCAGCGTCCAGCCGTATTCGCCGTCGCCCCCCACCGGCAACGCCAGACGGCTGCCGGTGACGAACACTTTCACCAACGGCACCGGCGTGACTGCCGGGTGGCGTTCTGCCACCCAGCCCATCGCCGATAACAGTTCGCGCTTGGTTTCAGCGGCAATCGCCTGCTGCTTGCCGTGCGCGTTAATAAAACCAGAGGAAATTCCCGCCTCCCTGGCGGCCTGCTCCAGTGCTTTGTTCTCCATGCGGGCTCCTTATCGCTTCGCCTGCCAGATCCGCTGCTGATAATCGCGGATCGAGCGGTCGGAACTGAACATCCCTACGCGGGCTGTGTTGAGAATGGTTTTACGCGTCCATTCCTGCTGATCGCGATACAGGGCATCGATTTTTTGCTGCGCCGCGCAGTAATCCGCGAAATCGGCCAGCACCAGATAAGGATCGCCGCCGCCGAGCAAACTGTCGAGCATCAGGCTGAACGCCTGTTTGTCGCCGTCGCTGAAGAAGCCGTTTTCCAGTTCTTTGAGGATCTTATCCAGATGCTTGTCTTTCTTGCGGATCTTCAGCGGATCGTAGCCTTTTGCCTGCAGTGCTTTGACCTGATCAACGGTATTCCCGAAGATGAAGATATTGTCTTCGCCGACTTCTTCGGCAATCTCGACGTTCGCGCCGTCGAGCGTACCGACGGTCAGTGCGCCGTTCAGCGCCAGCTTCATGTTGCCGGTGCCGGAGGCTTCTTTCCCGGCAGTAGAAATTTGCTCGGAAACATCGGCGGCCGGGATCATCAGTTCAGCCACGGAGACGCGGTAATCCGGGATAAACACCACTTTGATGCGATCACGCACCAGCGGATCGTTATTCACTTTTTCCGCCACTTTATTGATGGCGTAAATGATGTTTTTCGCCAGGTAATAACCCGGTGCCGCTTTCGCGCCGAACAGGAACACACGTGGCACCATGTCCATTTCCGGGTTATCGCGCAGCTGGCGGTACAACGACAGAATGTGCAGCAGGTTCAGATGCTGGCGTTTGTATTCGTGCAGGCGTTTGATCTGCACGTCGAAAATCGCGTCAGGGTTGAGCGTCAGCCCCATGACGTTTTTCACGTAATCCGCCAGTTTGATTTTGTTCTGGCGCTTAATATCCTGATAACGCTGGCGGAATTTTTTATCATCGGCGAAACCTTCCAGCCCTTTCAGGGCATCGAGATCGTTCACCCACTCGGTTTTCAGCGTCTCATCAATCAGCGATGACAGCGCCGGATTACACTGTTTCAGCCAGCGACGCGGCGTGATGCCGTTGGTGACATTGTGGAATTTGTTCGGCCATAGCTGGTGATATTCCGGGAACAGGTCTTTGACCACCAGTTCAGAATGCAGCGCCGCCACGCCGTTCACCGCAAAACCGCTGACCACGCACAGGTTCGCCATGCGCACTTGTTTGTTCTGGTGAACAGACAGTTTTTCCCAGACGGCTTTATCGCCCGGCCACTGTTTTTCGACCACTTTTTTGAAGCGGGCGTTAATGGCTTTGATAAGCGAGAAGTGGCGCGGCAGCAGGCTGCGGACCAGTTTTTCATCCCAGCATTCCAGCGCTTCCGGCATCAGCGTGTGGTTGGTGTAGGCGAAAGTCTGGCTGGTGATCGCCCAGGCGGCGTCCCAGTCCAGCTGGTGTTCGTCGAGCAAAATACGCAGCAGTTCAGGGATGGCGATGGTCGGGTGCGTGTCGTTGAGCTGGATGACTTCGAATTTCGGCAGATCCTGAATTTTGCGCCCCAGGAAATGATGGCGGCGCAGGATGTCGGCGACGGAACAGGCGCACTGGAAATACTGCTGCATCAGGCGCAGGCGTTTACCGGCGTCGTGGTTGTCATTCGGATACAGCACTTTGGTGAGCTTCGCGGCATCAATGCCTTTTTGCTCCGCTTTAAGAAATTCACCGTCGTTGAACAGGGTCAGATCAAACGGATGTACGTCAGTCGCCTGCCACAAACGCAGCGGCTGGGTGACGCCATTTTTGTAACCGACCACTGGCAGATCCCAGGCTTCACCGCGCAGGGTAAACGCCGGATGCCATTGTTCTTCGCCCTTTTCGTTCTTCGTCAGCTTGCCGCCAAAGGCGACATCAACGGACAGTGAGCTGTTGTGGCTGAACCACGTATAACTTTCCCGGTGCCAGTTGTCCGGCGCTTCCTGTTGTTTGCCTTCGCTGAACGACTGGCGGAATAACCCGTACTGATAATTCAGGCCGTAGCCGGTCGCCGGTTGCCCGACGGTCGCCATTGAATCGAGGAAACAGGCCGCCAGACGGCCTAATCCGCCATTGCCCAGCGCCGGATCGGTTTCCTGCTCCAGCACATCGGCCAGCTCAACGCCCTGCTCTTTCAGCGCCTGCTGTACGGTGTCGTACCAGCCGAGGTTGATCAGGTTATTCGCGGTCAGGCGCCCGATCAGGAATTCCATCGAAATATAGTTCACGTGCCGCTGCGGCTGCTTTGTCGCTGCGGGCACCGGCTGCGCACTGAGTTGTTCGGATAACGCGGCACTGGTGGCCTGCCACCACTGATGCGGCGTCATGTCCTGCGCCTGTTGTAAACCGAACCCCTGCCACTGGCGTTTCAGCGCGGCTAAAAACTGCGTTTTATCCAAAGTCACCTGCATCACATGCCTCTTTATCCGGGAATTTGTAGGGAAGTCTGATGTTGATTATCACTATGCTGACGCTTGTGTCGGTGAGCGGCATCATCCCGTCACAGATTAGGCGGGGAGGAGAAACGGGGCGTAGCCGGAGGAGACAGGGGGTCAGGGCGAACGGCGGAAAATTTGTATTAAGAAGTGTGATGCAGAGCAACTTAACGGCATGTAAAGACGTAACATTCTTGCAATCAATGTTTCAAAGGAGGACTTTAGGAAAAGTGATTAATTACACGCTGTGAAATAATTAAGCCGCCCCCCAGATTATCGTCAAAAGAATCGAAAAAAATGCTGATCCCGTCAAAACTGAGCCGCCCGGTGCGGCAGCAAAATACTGTGGTTCGCGATCGTCTGCTGACGAAACTCTCGACTGCGCCTAATTATCGTCTGACCCTGGTCGCCAGCCCGGCGGGCTATGGGAAAACGACGCTGGTGGCACACTGGGCGGCGGGTAAAAGCGATCTGGGCTGGTATTCTCTGGATGAAAGCGACAATCAGCCGGAGCGTTTTGCCAGCTACCTGATCGCCGCCGTTCAGCAGGCCTGCGGCGGTCATTGCGTGAAGAGCGAAGCCTTGAGCCAGAAGCATCAGTACGCCAGTTTGTCCGCGTTGTTCGGGCAACTGTTCGTGGAGCTTTCCGACTGGCACCGCCCGCTGTTGCTGGTGATCGACGACTACCATCTGATTTCGAACGATGCCATTCATGAGGGCATGCGCTTTTTCCTGCGCCATCAGCCGGAGAATATGTCGCTGGTGGTGCTCTCGCGTACCCTGCCACCGCTGGGCATCGCGAACCTGCGCGTGCGCGACCAGTTGCTCGAGCTGAACGCTTCCCATCTGGCCTTTACCCACCCCGAAACACAACAATTCTTCGACTGCCGCCTCAGGGATCCGATCGATCAGGCTGACAGCAGCCGTCTGTGTGATGACGTCGCGGGCTGGGCCACCGCGCTGCAACTGATTGCGCTCTCAGCGCGCCAGTCCACCACGCCGGCCCAACAGTCAACTCAGCAATCCGCCCGTAAACTTGCCGGGCTGAATGCCAGCCATTTATCCGAGTATCTGGTGGATGAAGTGCTGGATCGCGTGGATGCGCCGACGCGTGATTTCCTGCTGCGCTGCTCGCTGCTGCGCTCAATGAATGACGCGCTGATTGTGCGTCTGACCGGCGGAGACAATGGCCAGCAGCGCCTGGAAGAATTAGAGCGCCAGGGATTATTCATCCATCGCATGGATGACACGGGCGAATGGTTTAACTTCCACCCTTTGTTTGCCACCTTCCTGCGTCAGCGCTGCCAGTGGGAACTGGCGGCTGAACTGCCCGCCATTCATCGTGCGGCTGCCGAAGGCTGGCTGGCGCAAGGCTTCCCCGCCGAAGCTATTCATCACGCGCTGGGAGCCGAAGACACCGATATGCTGCGGGATATTCTGCTGCAACACGCCTGGGCGTTGTTCAATCAAAGCGAACTGGCCTTGCTGGAAGAGTGTCTTAACGCGCTGCCGTATGAGCGCCTGATCCAAAATCCCAAGCTGGTCCTGTTGCAGGCCTGGCTGGCACAAAGTCAGCATCGTTATGCCGAAGTGGAAACCCTGCTGGTGCGCGCGGAAAGTGAAATGCAACAGCGCAGCATTGTGATGGAACAGGACATGACCGCCGAGTTCGACGCCCTGCGCGCGCAGGTGGCGATCAACGATGGCCGTCAGGATGAGGCGGAAAAACTGGCCGCCGATGCCCTGCGTTTCCTGCCGTATGAAAGCTATTACAGCCGCATCGTCGCCACCTCAGTCACCGGTGAGATTCAGCACTGCAAAGGCGATCTCACCCGCGCGCTGCCGCTGATGCAGCAAACTGAACAGATCGCCCGCCGGTACGAAGCTTATCACTACGCGTTATGGGCGCTGCTGCAACAGAGTGAAATCCTGATTGCTCAGGGCTATTTGCAGGCGGCCTATGAAATGCAGGATCGCGCGTTTGAACTGGTGCGCGAGCAACATCTCGAACAGTTACCGATGCATGAATTCCTGCTGCGTCTGCGGTCACAGTTATTGTGGTCGTGGTCGCGGCTTGACGATGCCGAAGAGGCCGCCCGTGAAGGGCTCAACGTGCTGACCAATTTCCAGCCGCAGCAGCAGTTGCAATGTCTGGCGATGCTGGCGAAATGCTCGCTGGCGCGCGGCCAGCTCGACAACGCGCACCACCATTTACAGCGCTGCGAAGCCCTGCTTAAAACCGGTCAGTACCATATTGACTGGCTGACCAACACCGACAAGCCACGGGTGATTTACTGGCAGATGATCGGCGATAAAGCCGCCGCGCGACAATGGCTGCAACAGGCCAGAAAACCGGACATGGCGGACAACCATTTCCAGCAGGGGCAGTGGCGCAATATTGCCCGCGTGCAGATTTTGCTGGAGAAGTTTGATGAAGCCGAAGTGGTTTTGGATGAACTGAATCAGAACGCCCGCCAGCTGCGTCTGACCAGCGATCTGAACCGCAATCTGCTGCTGAGTAATCTGCTGTACTGGCATACCGGGCGCAAAAGCGACGCGCAGAAAGTCCTGATCGAAGCGCTCGGGCTGGCGAACCGCACCGGCTTTGTCAGCCACTTCGTCATCGAAGGCGAAATGATGGCGCAGCAACTTCGTCAGCTGATTCAGCTTAATTTGCTGCCCGAGCTGGAACAGCGCCGCGCCCAGCAAATCCTGCGCGAGATTAACCAGCATCACCGCCACAAGTTTGCGCATTTCGACGAAGGCTTCGTTAATAAGCTGCTGACCCACCCGCAGGTGCCGGAACTCATTCGCACCAGCCCGCTGACCCAGCGCGAGTGGCAGGTACTGGGGCTGATCTACTCCGGTTACAGCAATGATCAGATCGCCGGTGAGCTGGATGTGGCGTCCACCACCATCAAAACGCATATCCGTAACCTGTATCAAAAACTCGGCGTCGCACACCGCCAGGAAGCTGTGCAGCAGGCTCAGCATCTCTTGCAGGTGATGGGCTACGGCGCGTAATTCCTTTACTTCATTCCCGCCTTTAATAACGCACGGCCATGAATCAGCTGTGCGTTATACATAAAATGCATTAGCGAGCAATTTTTGCTCATCGCCCCTGCTCATGACGAAAATCTGATGATATAATGTGACATGCATCACATTATTGTGTTTCTTCATTTCTTCAGTAAGCCCATTGCTCACCCTGTTTAAACAGCCTTTGCGGCTGATTTTGGCATCGTGCAACCGGCTGTAGTGAGTAAGGATTTTATCAATGGGAACGTTAACTGCCGGAATAGTCATGATGCGCTGGGAATTGCTGAGCGCTTTTTTGATGTTCTGCACCAGCCAGCTCAATATTCTGTGCCGCCAGTCGAGCCGCAACACCATGGCTTTCGTCTGTAGCGGTCTTGGCCTGACGGTGACCTGTTTCTTTGTCATGAGCCTGATGGGCATGACTTACAACGCCGCTGCCATTACGCAATTCTGGTCAATGACCAAAGACGTTTTCTTCGATGTGATGAGTAAAACCCCCACCGATATGCCCTTCTATTATTAATGCCGTTTTATTATTGATTCCTGCCTGACAGATTGATCGGCTTTTTCCGGGCTGAGCTTCACGCTCTGCCCGGCGCGTTGTGCAAAAATCTCCCTTCCCGCGCTATTTCATCGCTCATTACTGAACCGATTTGTCATCTAATCCTAATTGTCTGAAATTGCGGGGTATATCGAGCGTCTTTTAGTAGCCATCTGCCCGATTACCTGTAAATTGCGATCTGTCTCCACAGGTAAAAGATAATGTGCCGCACGATAAAACTATTGATTGCTAATAGTTGAAGGGTCGTATTAGATTCTCACACTATACTTTTCTTAGAATGATCATTGATTTGTTTGCTTCAGGCTGCTGAATTTTCTCTGTTTTGGCATCCCTGCTTATGGCTGAAGGAATTCCGATGAATACGCATCACATGCTCGGCGCGTTTGTGCTACTGGTAAGTTCTGCTTCTGCTCTGGCAGTAGAAACGGCGGGTATACCTCAGAATCAGGTAAAAGAGCGCAACGCGTTCATTGCTGATCTGATGAAAAAAATGACTCTTGATGAAAAAATTGGTCAGTTGAATCTGGTGACCGTCGGGACTGATTATCCGAAAGAAGCGATCATGGCCGATATTCGCGACGGCAAAGTCGGTGGCGTATTTAATACCGTGACCAAACCCGATATTCGCCGCCTTCAGGATGAGGTGAAAAACAGCCGCCTGAAAATTCCTCCTTTCTATGCGTATGACGTGGTACACGGCCAGCGCACTATTTTCCCGATCAGCCTCGGTCTGGCAGCCAGCTGGGACATGCAGGCCGTGGCCACCAGCGCACGCATTTCTGCAAAAGAAACCGCAGCCGATGGCCTGAACATGACGTTCTCGCCGATGGTAGACGTGACCCGCGATCCACGCTGGGGCCGTGTTTCCGAAGGTTTCGGTGAAGACACCTATCTCACTTCACGCCTCGCGCATGAAATGGTTACCGGTTACCAGGGCAAAGACCCGTCTGCCCCTGACGCTGTGATGGCAAACGTCAAACACTACGCGTTGTACGGCGCTGTTGAAGGCGGCCGGGAATATAACACCGTGGATATGAGTCTGACGCGCATGTTCAACGACTACATGCCACCGTACAAAGCCGCTGTCGATGCGGGTGCGGGCGGTGTGATGGTGGCGCTGAACAGTATCAACGGCACGCCTGCCACCTCCAACACCTGGCTTTTAAAAGACATTCTGCGTGACGACTGGCAATTCAAAGGCCTGACCGTCAGCGACCACGGCGCTATCGGCGGCCTGGTCAAACACGGCGTAGCCGAAGACGATCGTCAGGCGGCGGCCATGGCATTGAAAGCCGGTGTCGATATGGACATGGCGGATAACATGTACGGCAAGTATCTGAAAGGCCTGCTCGCCGACGGCATGGTCAGCCAGAATGATATCGACCGCGCGGTGCGTGACGTACTGGCCGCAAAATGGGACATGGGCCTGTTTGTGGATGAGTACCGTCATTTAGGCCCGCAGTCGAGCGACCCGGCAGATACCAACGCCGAAAGCCGCCTGCACCGCAACGAAGCGCGCGAAGTGGCGCGAACCTCGCTGGTGCTGCTCAAAAACAACAATCAGACATTACCGTTGCAGAAAGCGGGCACCATCGCCGTGATCGGACCGCTGGCTGACAGCAAACGTGACGTCATGGGCAGCTGGTCTGCCGCCGGTAAAGCGGCTCAGGCGGTAACCGTCCTGCAGGGCATGAAAGATGTGCTCGGCGATAAAGGCAACGTTCTGTATGCACGCGGCGCTAACGTCACTGACGATCAGGCCATGGTGGATTTCCTCAACTCTTACGACAAGCAGGTGATCAACGACACACGTAAACCGCAGGAAATGATTGATGAAGCCGTGAAAACCGCTGAAAAATCTGACGTTGTGGTCGCGGTCGTTGGTGAAGCGCAAGGTATGGCGCACGAGGCGTCCAGCCGTTCTGAACTGAACATTCCGCAAAGCCAGCGCGACTTACTGAAAGCCCTGAAAGCGACCGGCAAACCGCTGGTCATTGTTCTGATGAATGGCCGTCCGCTGACGCTGTCATGGGAAAATGAAATCTCCGACGCGATGCTGGAAACCTGGTTCAGCGGCACCGAAGGCGGTCATGCGATTGCTGACGTGCTGTTTGGCGATTACAACCCGTCAGGAAAATTGCCGATGACCTTCCCGCGCGCAGTGGGTCAGATCCCGCTGTATTACAGCTTCCTTAATACCGGACGTCCGTTTAATCCGCAGCATCCGGATAAATACACCACCCGCTATTTTGATATCACTAACGGCCCGCTGTTCCCGTTCGGTTATGGTCTGAGCTATACCGACTTCAGCGTCTCTGACGTCAGCCTGTCTTCCACCACCATGGATGCCAAACACCCGCTGACCGCCAGCGTGACGGTGAAAAATACCGGTAAACGCAGCGGCGCGACCATCGTGCAGCTGTATTTGCAGGACGTCACCGCGTCCATCAGCCGTCCGGTCAAGCAGCTGAAAAACTTCGAGAAAATCGAGTTGCAGCCGGGTGAGCAAAAAGTCGTCACCTTTACAGTGAACGAACAGGATCTGCGTTTCTACAATGATCAGCTGAAATGGGCTTCCGAGCCTGGCAAGTTCAACGTCTTCGTTGGGCTGGATTCAGAAAACGTCAAACAAACCAGCTTCCTGCTGAAGTAATCTCGAAAGCGATCTCCGGGCGGCATGCTCGCCCGGAGATCGGTCAAAAGCCCCTCAGTGCTGACGGCATCCGGCAACGCGTGTCGTCAGCACTGGGCGGCAATTTCTGCCCGTAAACTGGATATATAACGGACAGTTGCTAACCTTAATTTCAATGTGTTATGCCCTTTTGCCTTTATCCGCCGGATGCGGAGCGTTGCGAGTGGGCTCAACAGAGTAAGCTCCGTCTGTGCTGACTGTCGCCAGGTCACTGCGCTGACGGCGTTTTGCGTTCTTTGCGGAGAAACATTCCATGGTCGACTCACAAGATGCCTCCATCCTGTACCTGCATTTTGGTACGCCCCGCCCATACTGGCGACTGGGTTCAGACAGCAACGCGCTGGAGTTATCTGCTGAGAAAGGCATCGTCAACGTGGCGATCTCCCTGACCCAATGGCAGGCAGGAAAGATCAGGCAACTGACCGGGATTACCTCAAGTTTTACGCTGGACATCACGCTGTTCGGATCACAGGTGCGCCTGTTTCTGGTGGGCCGAAAAATTGATGGTCAGGTCTGGGCGGGCACTGCGTCGGCCTATCAGGACACCGAGTCCGTCGCGCACGATTTAGAGGTCGGACTGACCTTTGCAGAGCAGGTCGTTTCCGAAGCCAATTCCGTGATCGTCATTATCGATCAGGAAGGCAAAATCCACCGTTTTAACCGGCTGAGCGAAGAGTACACCGGCCTGCGTGAAGAGGATGTTATCGGGCGCAGCGCCTACGATTTATTCATGTCGATGGAAGAAGGTCTGGCCTCACGTCAGAACATCAGCAGTTTCTTTCAGCACCAGCAATCCTACGAAGTCGAACGCTGGATCAATACCGTCAAAGGCCAGCGGCTGTTCCTGTTTCGCAATAAATTCGTTCACAGCGGCAGCGGAAAGCAGCAAAAATTTCTGATCTGCTCAGGCTCAGACATCACGGACGAACGTAAAGCGCAGGAGCGCTTACGCGTGCTGGCAAACACCGATCTTGTTACCGGTTTCGCGAATCGTAACGCGTTGCAGGAATCCCTGGCGACGGCGCTGAAAGACCGGGGTGACACGAAAGTCGGGCTGATTTACCTCGATCTCGACAACTTCAAAAAAGTTAACGACGCCTACGGGCATATGTTTGGCGACCACCTGCTGCGCGCAGTGTCAGATGCGATTCAGGATTGCCTTTCAGCCAACGATAAACTGGCCCGTCTTGGCGGCGATGAATTCATCATTCTCAGCTCAAACGCTGAAATCAAAACGATGGAAGCGCTGAGTCAGCGTGTTTTACACCGTCTGAGTATGCCGTTTCGTATCGGGCTGATTGAAGTCTACACCGGCTGTTCCGGCGGGATTGCCATTTGCCCTGAACATGGCACCGACGGCGATACCCTGCTGCAAAATGCCGATACCGCCATGTACGTGGCGAAGGAAAAGGGCAAAAACTCGCACTGCGTATTCTCTGTGGAAATGAATCAGAAAGCGGCGGAATACATGTGGCTGGACACCCATCTGCGTAAAGCGCTGGCGGAAAAAGATCAGCTGGTGCTGTATTACCAGCCGAAGGTGTCGCTGTACGGCGCGGTCAACAGCGTCGAGGCGCTGCTGCGCTGGCAGTCCCCGGAGCGCGGGCTGATTCAGCCGCAAAGTTTCATTCCCTACGCTGAAGAGTCCGGGCTTATCACGCCGCTTGGAAAATGGGTCATCGAAACCGCTACCCGTCAGGCGACAGAATGGCAGAAAAAAGGCCTCAACCTGCGCGTGGCGGTTAATCTCTCCGGGCGTCAGCTCAATAACGGGTCGTTCATCACCACGCTGGCAGAAGCCATGAAAACGTCAGGCATGAAAGGCTGTTTGCTGGATTTTGAGCTGACAGAAAGCTGCCTGGTGGAAGACGAAGGCGCAGCGGTCACCATGATTAATCAGTTACATAAGCTGGGCGCGCAGGTGCATCTGGATGACTTCGGCACCGGGTATTCTTCGTTGTCACAACTGGCGCGCATCCCGCTGGACTGCATCAAGCTCGACCAAAGTTTTGTGCGGGGAATCAATGACAATCCGGTGTCTCAGGCGCTGGTACGGGCCATTGTTGCGGTGGCAAAAACGTTGCAACTGACGGTGGTGGCAGAAGGGGTTGAAACGGCGGAAGAAGAAAAGCTGATCGACGAAATTGGCGTGGACAGCAAACAAGGTTTTCTTTACGCCAAGCCAATGCCCGCAACGGAACTCGAGCACTGGCTTGATGATAAAAACGTTGCTTCACCCAATGTGTTTAAACATAAAGCCAAACAGAAATAGCACCACTGACGGGCTTTTTCTGTTTGCTGCTAGCCGGTTTTACGCAATGACGCCGTATGCCGGTTTTGCAGCATGACCAGCCGCTCCATGTAACTCAGATCTTTCTCCTCCAGCGTAAATGCCGCATCCACCCAATCCTCCGTGATATCCATCAGTTCCGAACGCGACAGCTGCAATACACGCTGGCGTGCGCGGAGCATCGCACGTATCCCGTTAAGTTTTGGCCGCAACGTATCCATAAAGGTACGCGTGGCGTTGAACGCCTCACCGGGCTGGAACAGGACATCCACCAGTCCCCGGCTTTCGAACCATTCCGCCGTATGCGATTCGCCGGTAGTGATCAGCTCCTCCGCGAGCCGCATCCCGGCTTTACGTGATACCAGCGAATAGCCCCCCATACCGGGGAACAGGTTAAACGCGATTTCAGGAAACCCCATCCTGGCCGTGTTCTGCGCCAGCACGTAATGGTGCGCCAGTGCCGCTTCAAACCCGCCTCCCAGCGCCGTTCCTTCAATCATCGACAAACTGATGGCACCGACATCAAACCCGCGCGCGGCGGCGTGTACGCAGTCCACACAGGCTCTGGCGTAAGCGCGCAATGCTTCGCGCTTGTTGTTTACGATGGAATCGACAAAGAAGCTGAGATCGCCGCCGACGTTGTACATATTGGGGACCAGCGAGCCGGTGACCCAAAAGTCGAAACGCAGCCCCGACGCTTTCGCGGCGTAGGTCAGCGTCATGATGTCTTCGATAAGCTCCTGATTAAAACAAGGACGTGGATAAGACCTGAGCATCATCCACATGACATTACGGCCTTCTTCATAATAGGCAGCAATTTGCGACAAATGCCCGGCTTCGGTAAACGGACGGCAGGCTGTATGGTCAATAAGATTCATAGTATATATCCAGGTTAGAATTGAATTTTAGGGTGAAGCAGCTCCAGCCTAGTCCAGCTCTAACCCGAACTGAATCGATTCGAGGTGTTTTTATAAGAATATTCCTAATACACGAAATTCAATAAAAAAATGTTAAAAATAAACAACCTGCAATCAATCAATGTTGTGTAAAAACAGTGAAATAATGATTTCTCCCGCAAAAAGGCACTCGTTCGCCTCCTCAGTAATAACCTGTTAATTAAATAAACCTGATTAATAATATGAGGAAGAGTTAATAAAACCTTTCCGTTTTGCCACAGTGATACACGTCACAATCATGGCGCGCCCGCTTTCCAATTCTTCTGCCACCCGCTAAATTGAATTCATCTCCTCCGACCACTTAAGAGAATTCCATGACTGAACGCGCTTCGCTGTTTTATCCACACCTGCTGGCGCCGCTGGATTTAGGCTTTACGCAGCTGAAAAACCGCGTGCTGATGGGATCCATGCACACCGGTCTTGAAGAGCTGGAAGACGGGCCGGAACGGCTGGCGGCTTTTTATGCCGAGCGTGCCGCAGCGGGCGTCGGGCTTATCGTGACCGGCGGTATTTCGCCCAATGCGCAGGGCGTGGTTTATCAGGGCGGTTCGATCCTTGCCGAACAGCAACACATCACCCACCACCGTGTGGTGACCCGCGCGGTGCATGCCGCCGGGGGGAAAATCGCGCTGCAAATTCTGCACGCCGGACGCTACAGCTATCAGCCAAATCCGGTCGCACCTTCTGCCCTGCAGGCACCGATTAACCGTTTTACGCCCCATGCGTTGAGCGAAGAAGAGATCGAGGCAACGCTGGAAGACTTCGCGCGCTGCGCAGCGCTGGCCAAGGAGTCAGGTTATGACGGCGTGGAAATTATGGGCTCGGAAGGTTATCTGATTAATCAGTTTCTGGCCGCCAGAACCAATCAGCGCAGCGACCGCTGGGGCGGTTCGGCTGAAAACCGGATGCGTTTTGCTATCGAAGCCGTGCGCCGCGTGCGTGAAACCTGCGGGCAGGCATTCATCATTATTTATCGCTTATCCATGCTGGATCTGGTCGAAGAAGGCTCGGACTGGCAGGAAGTCGAAACGCTGGCGCAGCGCATTGAACAGGCGGGCGCGAGCATCATCAATACCGGTATCGGCTGGCACGAAGCGCGGATCCCGACCATCGCCACCATGGTGCCGCGCGCCGCGTTCAGCTGGGTGACGCAAAAACTGATGGGCAAAGTCGGCATTCCGCTCATCACCACCAACCGTATCAATGACCCCGACGTGGCTGAGAAAATTCTCGCCGAAGGCTGCGCGGACATGGTGTCGATGGCGCGTCCGTTCCTCGCCGATCCGGCGTTTGTGGAAAAAGCCGCACAGGGCCGGGCTGATGAAATCAATACCTGCATCGGCTGCAATCAGGCCTGTCTGGATCAGATTTTCGCTGGCGAAGTGACGTCCTGTCTGGTGAATCCGCGCGCCTGCCGGGAAACACAGCTGCCGGTGACCCGCGCGCAGGTTCCCAAACGCCTGGCCGTCGTCGGTTCGGGCCCCGCCGGGCTGGCCTTTGCCACCACTGCCGCCAGCCGCGGGCATCACGTCACCCTGTTCGACGCACACAATGAAATCGGCGGGCAATTTAATGTCGCCAAACAGATCCCCGGCAAAGAAGAGTTTTATCAGACGTTACGCTATTACTCGCGCCAGCTGACGCTGCTTGGCGTGACGCTGCGCCTCGGCGAAACCGTCGGCGCCAGCCAGCTGACAGGCTATGACGAAGTGATCCTCGCCTGCGGTATTTCACCGCGCCTGCCGGACATTGCGGGCATAGATCATCCGTGCGTACTGACCTATCTCGACGTGTTGCGGGATAAAAAACCGGTCGGCCAGCGCGTCGCCATTATCGGCGCAGGCGGCATTGGTTTTGATACTGCCGAATACCTGATACATAACGGCCCATCGTCGAGCCTGAGTGCTCAGGCCTTCAGCCACGAATGGGGGATCGACCAGAGCCTGACGCACCGTGGCGGGCTGGCGCCGTCTGGCCCGCAGCCGGAACCCGCCGCGCGGGATATCGTGTTGCTGCAACGCAAAACCACTAAAGTCGGCGCAGGACTGGGCAAAACCACCGGCTGGATCCACCGCGCCAGCCTGCTGCAGCGAGGCGTGAAAATGCAAAGCGGCGTGAGGTACGAGCGCATCGACGACGCAGGTTTGCACCTTGTCATGAATGGTCAGCCGGTATGTCTGGAAGTGGATAACGTGATTATCTGCGCCGGACAGGAGCCGCAGCGGGCGTTGTATCAGCCATTACAGGCGGCGGGTAAAACCGTGCATCTGATTGGCGGCGCAGACATCGCCGTCGAGCTGGATGCACGCCGGGCAATCGATCAGGGCACGCGGCTGGCACTGAACATGTAGACAATCGCCCTGGAGAATCACAGACGAAAAAAAAGCCGCGTGAGCGGCTTTTTTACTTCAGGACTTCAGGCTAAGGCATCAATCAGTGATGCGACGCCGTTTTCACCGCGCGCAGAATGACGAATTTCTGGTTGGTGGCGATAGTCGTGCAGTTACCGAACAGGCGACGCAGTTTCTGGTAGTAATCCAGATGACGGTTGCCGACGATGCGCAGTTCGCCGCCGGTTTGCAGGCAACGTTTGGCATCGCAGAACATGCGCCAGGCGGTGTCATCGCTGACGACCGTGCCCTGATGGAATGGCGGGTTACACAGCACCGCGTCCAGGGTTTCGCGTTCAACACCGGCCAGCATGTTGTTCACTTCGAAATGACAGCGGCTGACATCCTGCGGCAAGTTGTTTTCAACGTTGATACGGCTGGATTCCACCGCCATGTAGGATTCATCGACGAACAGCATTTCCGCGTCCGGGTTCAGTGCCAGGGCTGTCATGCCGATGACGCCGTTACCGCAGCCTAAATCCACCATGCGTCCTTCAATGCCTTCCGGCAAATGTTGCATGAAGAAACGCGCACCGATATCCAGACCGCCGCGTGAGAATACGTTCGCGTGGTTGGAGATACGGAATTCACTGTCGTCCAGCGCCCATTCGGCGATCACCGGTTCGGCGGCCTGTGCTGGCAAAGTGGCTTCGCAATGGATCAGACGCGCTTTTTTCCACGCCAGACTGGTTTTGGTCGGGCCGAGGATTTTTTCAAACAGTTGCAGCGTGGAGGTGTGGATATCACGGGCTTTCGCCCCGGCGATAATCTGGGTGTCCGGCGTCACGACTTCGCGCAGGGCCAGCAGTTGCTGTTCAAGCAGCGCCAGCGTTTTTGGCACCTTGATGATGACCAGACCCGGATTGATCGGCAACGGCACCAGGCTGCTTTGCGCTGCCACGGCGTCTTCGTCAAAACCGTTGAGACGCAAGTTGTGGCGCGTGGCCAGCTGGCTCATGAAAGAGTCATTGATGCTGGTGGGACTGAACGCCTGCAATGCGCACGCCAGCGTGCCAAAAGCATCGTTGAAAATCAGCAGCGGACGGCCATTGAGCTCACCGGTGTTCAGGGTTTGCAGCAGATATTCATCAGCAGCTTCCCATGCCTGCAACTGCGTTGCCGCTTCGTCCTGCGGATAACGTTCCAGATCCAGTTGCAGTAACTGCCCACCTACTTCGGTTTCGAATTGGCTCATTGGCCCTCCTCAATATTCAATTTGCGCTGTTTATCCCCTAAATTGGGCTATCAGTAAAATGTTTTTTCAGTTAAAAAGGGGTTTATCTGCCGGATCCCAGCGATCGCGCTAAAATCCACGTTTATCGTTACGGCATCTTTTCCCCGTCAATAAGAGACAAAGCAAACAGTTATGCCTGAATTGACCTATCTGCAAGGCTATCCCGAGCACCTTCAGGCTCAGGTGCGTCAGTTAATCGACCAGGAACGTTTAGGTAAAGTCTTGCTGACGCGGTATCCGCAACCGCACGAGCTGACCACCGATAAATCGCTCTATCAGTATACGCTGGACCTGAAAAATCAGTTTTTGCGCAGTTCATCACCGTTAAGCAAAGTGGCCTACGACAATAAAATCCACGTGATGAAGCACGCGCTCGGCCTGCATACGGCGATTTCGCGTATTCAGGGCGGCAAGCTGAAAGCCAAAGCGGAAATCCGCGTGGCGACGGTGTTTAAAAGCGCGCCGGAAGCTTTTCTGAAAATGATCGTGGTGCACGAGCTGGCGCATCTTAAAGAGAAAGATCACAACAAAGCCTTCTATAGCCTGTGCTGTCATATGACGCCCGACTATCATCAGTTAGAATTCGACACGCGCATGTATCTGACGCATCTGGAAATATTCGGCAAGTTGTATCAATAATTAACCTACCAATAGGGAACACGCATGATTCGCTTTGCTGTCGTCGGCACCAACTGGATCACCCAACGTTTTATTGATGCCGCGCACGAGAGCGGAAAAATGAAGCTCACGGCGATTTATTCACGCACGCTGGAAGGTGCCAAAAAGCTGGGCGAGGATTATCCGGTCGGGCACTATTTTGATTCTCTTGAAGAAATGGCGGCGTCTGACCTGATTGATGCGGTCTACATCGCCAGCCCGAATTCATTGCATTACGCACAGTCTCTGCTGTTCCTCAGCCATAAAAAACACGTGATGTGTGAAAAGCCGCTGGCTTCTAATCTGCGTGAGGTTGAAAGCCTGATGGCCTGTGCGAAAGAGAACAACGTGGTGCTGTTTGAAGCGTTTAAAACGGCGTACCTGCCGAACTTCCTGCACATGAAAGGGGCGCTGAACCGCATCGGTAAATTGCGTAAAGCCATTCTGAATTACTGCCAGTATTCATCGCGTTATCCGCGTTATCTGGCGGGCGAAAATCCAAACACCTTCAACCCGGCGTTTTCCAACGGCTCGATCATGGATATCGGCTATTACTGTCTGGCCAGTGCCGTGGCGCTGTTTGGCGAACCGTTGTCCATCAATGCCACCGCCACCTTGCTGGAAAGCGGTGTCGACGGTCAGGGGACGGTGATCTTGTCTTATGCCGATGACTTCGTCGTGGTCATTAACCATTCCAAAATCAGCGACTCTCATCTGCCAAGCGAGATTCAGGGTGAGGAAGGGACGCTGCAAATGGAAAAAATTTCCGAATGCCAGACGCTGAGCCTGACGCCGCGAGGCAGCCAGAAGCTGGATCTGACGCAGCCACAGCACATCAACACCATGCTGTATGAAGCAGAAACGTTTGCGATTCTGGTGGATAACCAGTTTGTCGCGCATCCGGGGCTGGAAGTCTCGCGCATCACTGCCAAAGTGCTGACGGAAATCCGCCGTCAGACCGGGGTGGTGTTCCCTGCCGACCATCAGCCTTAACGATTATCACCCATTCGGGAGTCACAGATGACCGCACCCAGTCTGAAGCCGTTGTTGATTTTGCAAACCGGCCACGCGCCGGAGCCTGTCCGCCGGGCGCACGATAATTTCCCGCAGATGTTTATTCGTCAGGGCAATATCGACGCGCAGCAGGTGGTGATTGTGGATTTACAGGCCGGTGAGCGCCCGCTGCCGCCGGAACACTATTGCGGAGCGATCATTACCGGTTCGCGCAGCATGGTGACGGAGCATCTGACGTGGAGCGAAGAAGCGGCGGACTGGGTACGCCTCGGGATGTTGCAGGAATTGCCGATGTTTGGTGCCTGCTACGGTCATCAGCTGATGGCTTACGCGCTGGGCGGCGAGGTGGATTACCATCCGCAGGGCATTGAACTCGGTACGCATGAAGTCACGCTGACGCCTGCCGGACATCTTGATCCGCTGGTTTCGCAGCTTCCGGCGCAGTTCGCGGCGAACCTGATCCACCTGCAAACCGTGATCACTCCGCCCGCCACCGCAACGGTGCTGGCGAAAACGCAGCACGATCCGCATCAGATTTTGCGCTACGGCCCGAACGCCATCAGCACGCAGTTCCATCCGGAATTCAGTCTGGCGGTGATGAAGACCTATCTGACCTGGCTGAGTTCGATCGCCGAGGACGACCGTGTAGACTTTGCCCATCAGGCTCAGCAACTTAGCGAAACACCGCTCAGCCAGGGTTTGCTGCGGGCGTTCGTGGGTGCCTTGGGTAAGCGACAGGCACTGGCGGGATAAAGTGCAAAGATATGTCAAAATGTTGACAGCAGTTACACTTTGAATTAATTTTTGGATCGCAAAGGGGAGTAACTTCTTCGTCGGATAATCGTCATTACGGTGTCTGGACCCGCGCTCACAGCAGCGCTGTCTCAGTCACCCGGTTACCGGGGCAACCAGAATCGTATTCTTTGGATGAATACATCTCGTTGTAAGTGAGACCTTGCCGGATGGCGAGGTTTGCTTACAGCTCAGAGAGAGCGGCTAACGTCTTCCGACGCTGGCCGTTTTTTTTTGATGTTTTTCGGAGGACAACGTAATGATGAATTCAGTAGGCAACCCGATGTTATGGGGCGCATTTGCCGTTGTTGTGGTGATTATGCTCGCGTTCGATCTGCTGTTGCAGGGCCGCAAAGGCGCGCAGGTCATGACCATGAAAAGCGCCGCTGTCTGGTCGCTGGTGTGGATTGGCCTGTCGTTGTTATTTAACGTCGGCTTCTGGTGGTATCTCAACGGCGAGTTTGGACGCGAAGTCGCAGACGCGCAGGCCACGATGTTCCTGACCGGCTATCTGCTGGAAAAAGCGCTGGCGGTGGATAACGTCTTCGTCTGGTTGATCCTGTTCAGCTACTTCTCCATTCCAGCCAACCTGCAGCGCCGCGTGCTGATCTACGGCGTGCTGGGTGCGATCGTGCTGCGTACCGGCATGATTTTCGCGGGCAGCTGGCTGGTGGGTCAGTTCAGCTGGATTTTGTACGTGTTCGGTGCGTTTCTGCTGTTCACCGGGATTAAAATGGCGCTGACCAAAGAAGATGACGGCGAGGTGGGCGAAAAGCCGGTGATCCGCTGGCTGCGCAGCAAAATGCGCATGACCGACGAATTGCACGGTGAGAAATTCTTTATACGCCGCAACGGCATTCTGTTCGCCACACCGCTGCTGCTGGTGCTGATTATGGTGGAGCTGAGCGACGTGATTTTCGCGGTCGACAGTATTCCGGCCATCTTCGCCGTGACGACCGACCCGTTCATCGTGCTGACGTCCAACCTGTTTGCCATCCTCGGCCTGCGTGCGATGTACTTCCTGCTGGCGGGCGTGGCGGAAAGATTCTCAATGCTGAAATACGGTCTGGCGGTGATCCTGATTTTCATCGGTATCAAGATGCTGTTGCTCGACGTGTTCCATATTCCTGTCGGCGTTTCGCTGGGCGTGATTGCTTCGATTTTGATCATCACCCTGCTGATTAACACCTGGGTGAACCGTCGTAACGATCTACAAAATACGCGCAAGTCATAGCATTACTCAGGAATAACGAATGGGCGGATATCACGACCATTCGTTATTTTACCTGTCTTATTTTCAGTGAAGTTTATCAAAACTTATTTCCATTGATATAACGCCGATTACGATCCCCTTCAACTGAGCGAGGAGGAGCCTGGCAGGCAACGCTACGCTGTGGCTCTCTCATTCCATCTGTCCTTATGTATGATATTACCGTCGCAGTGCTTCCAGGTAATCGCCTCATAGCGTAGCTGAATGTTTTCCAGATGCGTTCCCGTTGTGCCGCCAGGATGGAGCGTAGGAGTGATCGCAGTGATCTTCACATTCTCTAGCAGAATATTGAAATACTCATGTTCCATGCCTGAATCCACTATCTGATACATCTTTATTGTTGCAGATTTCAGTACCAGATTATTTGTGAGAGCGCGGTATAGACAGGTGGTGAGCAAACGATTTCAACTCAATGGCACCCACACGGCCAGAAACCAACGAGCCGCCGATAATCGGAGAATTATTTTCATCTTTCAGAAATAAATAAGCGGGAACTGACATGTTATATCCTTATAAAGTTAATTGTCACGTTTGCCACTGCCTGTGATTTTATCAATCACTTTGTACAAGACGTATAAAAATACGAGCCAGGTTACTAGACCTACAAACTTCATCGGCCACGGCTCGATATACATAATGCAAAGTATTGACCCAAATATAATTAATGGTGCAAATGCGAACTCAAATAAATAATAAATTATAAATGCAATTACTTTTCCGAGTGCAGCAAGCACCATCTTGAAGGTTTTAAAAAACACCCCGTCTTTAGGCATTTATTTTCTTCCTCACCAACTCAATTATTTTTCTGAATACAGGCTCGCCTTGCGTCATTCTGATATGCATCGCATCTACAAAAGGTTGAACAGATGGCTAAAATAAGAAGTAAAGGAGATCATAGTCTTTCGGACTCAATAAATTAAAGAGTTCTGGGTTTTCAGCCTCCAACCTTTCAGAGGTTCGTATTCGCCAGCCTCAGTCAGCACACCGCACTATACTATAAATTTTCCAGAATACTTTGGCACCAACAAGCATTTCATCAAATTACTCACTCTGCACAAGCTTGCCTGACATGACTTGTTCTTAATTTTGTTATTCTAAAATTCATATATTGTGTAAAACACACACTTATTAGAATTTCGTTAAACACAACATATAAAATAAATCACTCACATTAGAGTTTGATATCCGGCCACGGCATCAGCGGTAAATGACCGGCCGGAGCGGCATGGGCGGAAACACAAAGCAGCAGGGATGAAGCCAGAAAGGTACGGCGGAAAGGCGCTCGCATCGGTGAAATTCCTCAGAGTAAAAAAGCGCGCCATCTTAGCCCGCTGAATCTAAAGGAATAACTATAGTCTCTGGATAAAAAAAAGCGGTGACTGCGTTAACAATCACCGCCTTTATGATGAATGCGCTGCGATTATTGCCAGCCGTAACGGCGCACGAACCAGCCTTTCACGCACTGCGTCAGCACCATGTAGCCCGCCAGAATCGCGATAAGCCACGGGAAGTAACTCAGCGGCAGCGCCTGCAATTGCAGGAACCCGGCGACCGGCGAGTAGATCAGCGCGATACCGGTGACCACCACCATCAGCGTCATGATGCACAGCGGCCAGGAGGCGCGGCTCTGAATAAACGGCACTTTGCGGGTGCGGATCATATGCACAATCAGCGTCTGCGACAGCAACCCTTCAATGAACCAGCCGGACTGGAACAGGGTCTGCGCTTCCACCGTATTGGCTTTGAACACCCACCACATCAGGCTGAAGGTCAGGATGTCGAATACGGAGCTGATCGGACCGAAGAACACCATAAAGCGGCCAATATCCCCGGCGTTCCAGCGCTGTGGCTTAGCCAGCTGTTCTTCGTCCACGTTATCAAACGGGATCGCCACCTGTGACACATCGTAAATCAGGTTCTGAATCAGCAGATGCAGCGGCAACATCGGCAGAAATGGCAGGAAGGCGCTGGCCACCAGCACGCTGAACACGTTACCGAAGTTGGAACTGGCGGTCATTTTGATGTATTTCAGCATGTTGGCGAAAGTTCTGCGCCCTTCCGTCACGCCCTGCTCCAGCACCATCAGGCTTTTTTCCAGCAGGATAATATCAGCCGCCTCTTTGGCGATATCCACCGCAGAATCCACGGAAATTCCGATGTCCGCCGCACGCAGCGCCGGGGCATCGTTAATGCCGTCGCCCATAAACCCGACCACATGCCCTTCGCCGCGCAGCACGCGCACAATGCGTTCTTTATGCATCGGCGTCAGTTTGGCAAATACCGTGGTTTCGCGGGCAACGCGCAGAAGCTCTGCATCATCAAGAGCGTCGATATCGCTGCCGATCACCACGTTATCGGCCTGTAAACCGACATCTTTGCAGACTTTGCGTGCTACCAGCGGGTTATCGCCGGTGAGGATTTTCACCGTCACGCCTTTACGTTGCAGGGCGTCCAGCGCCGGTGCGGTGCTCTCTTTTGGCGGATCGAGGAACGCAATGTAACCGGCGAGAATCAGGCTGGATTCATCCGGCACCGCGTAACCCTGCGTGCGGGCAGGCATCACTTTATGCGCCACGGCGACCACGCGCAGCCCCTGCTGGTTGAGGTCATCCGTAATGCGGCGGATGCGCGACAGCAGCACATCGGTCAGCGGCACAATCTCACCGTTGAGCTGCACCAGCGTACAAATCGACAGCATTTCCTCGAGCGCGCCTTTGCAGATCAGGCGGTGATTCTGGTCGTTTTCAGCCACCACCACAGACATACGGCGGCGGTCAAAATCGAACGGAATTTCGTCCACTTTCAGCGAGCTATGGCCCTGATGCGGATCGCCGGCGTCCAGCACCGCCACGTCCAGCAGATTTTTCAGGCCGGTCTGATAATGGCTGTTCAGCCACGCCAGATGCAGCACGTCGTCGCTGGTCACGCCGAGCACATCGGTGTGGCGCTCGAGCACGATTTTATCCTGCGTCAGCGTGCCGGTTTTATCGGTGCAGAGAATGTCCATTGCGCCGAAGTTCTGGATGGCGTCCAGACGTTTGACGATCACTTTCTGGCGCGAGAGTTTGACCGCGCCTTTCGCCAGCGTCGAGGTGACAATCATCGGCAGCATTTCCGGCGTAAGGCCGACCGCCACTGAAAGCGCAAACAGCGCCGCTTCCCACCAGTCGCCTTTGGTGTAGCCGTTGATCACCAGCACCACCGGCGTCATCACCATCATAAAGCGGATCAGCAGCCAGCTGACTTTGCTGATCCCGGCCTGGAAGGCGTTAGGCTGGGTGTCTTCCTGCACCACGCGCTCGGCGAGCTGGCCGAACCAGGTTTTGCTGCCGGTGGCAATCACCATCGCAATCGCCGTGCCGCTGACCACGTTGGTGCCCATAAAGCACAGGGTGTTCAGTTCGAGCGGATCGGCGGCAACCGGCGTTTTCTCGCAGGCATGTTTTTCCACCGGCAGGGATTCACCGGTCAGCGCTGCCTGGCTGATAAACAAATCTTTGGCGGAGAGAATGCGCAAATCTGCCGGGATCATATCCCCCGCAGAAAGCTTGATCAGATCGCCCGGCACCAGCTGGCTGATCGCGATTTCCACCGTTTCACTGCGCCCGGTTTGCGCGTCACTGCGCAGCACCGTGGCGGTGTTGCTGACCATGGCTTTCAGCGCATCGGCGGCTTTATTGGAGCGGGCTTCCTGAATGAAATGCATGAAGGTGGAAATAAACACCATCGCGCCGATCACCAGCGCTGCCGTCAGATCGTCGGTGGCGTAAGACACCAGCCCGAGCACGGTCAGCAGCAGGTTGAACGGATTGCGGTAGCAGTGCCACAGGTGCAGCCACCACGGCGCAGGTTGCTGATCGCCGGTCTGATTGAGGCCGGAAACGTCGCGGATAGACTCGGCCTCCTGCGCGGTCAGCCCTTCCGGATGGCTGGCAAATTGCAGGTAGAGCTGGTCTTCCGTTGCCCGGGCACAGGCCTGACAATGGGCGGACATCGCCGCAGGGATCGCCTGCGACGCACGGGCTGGCACGTTTTCCAGCATCGGATCGCGGCGGACTAAACGGCGCGGTAAATTACGGCTGAGCGCATTGAGCAGCCGGGAAGTGAGATTTTTGAACATCATTCGCACCTTTGTTGCACCCACGGCGAAGCCGCCATGAGCGTGGCAAAAGGGTTGTTAAAAACAGGGCGAACGAAAAGACGTGCGCCACTGCCTGCCAGGTAACGTCACGGCAAGCAGCAGCGAAAATGCGGGTGCTTACCGGATCACAACGGACCTACTGAATTGGGGTCGGGTTCCATGGGTTTTCACCTCCGGTAAGGAACGGTCTGGAAATTCATACGCATCAGGCAGGAAAATCCGTTAGGGTATCGATTCGATATTGCGAAGCGTCGATATTTGAGCGGATCATACGCTCACCAACTACAACCGTTTTTAAACCTGAGCATTTTTAGCTAAAAAAATCACCATGCAAAATCGCCTGACTATTAATGATATTGCCCGCCTGAGCGGCGTCGGAAAATCCACGGTTTCCCGCGTTTTAAATAACGAAGGCAACGTCAGCCCGCAAACCCGTGAACGGGTATTACAGGTGATTGAACAGCAGCATTTCAGCCCGTCGAAATCGGCGCGGGCCATGCGCGGGTTCAGCGATAAAATTGTGGCGATCATCGTGTCGCGTCTCGATTCGCCGTCAGAAAACCTGGCGGTGCGCGCCATGCTGCCGCTGTTTTATCAGCAGGGTTACGATCCGATCGTGCTGGAAAGTCAGTTCAGCGCCGAACGCGTTAAAGAACATTTGCAGGTGCTGAAACAGCGCAACATCGACGGCGTGGTGCTGTTTGGTTTCACCGGCTTATCCGCGCAGATGCTGACGCCGTGGCAGGATAAAATGGTGATACTGGCGCGCGATATGCCGGGGCTGTCCTCTGTCTGTTATGACGATGCCGGCGCGGTACAGCTTTTGATGCAAAAGTTGCTGGCACAGAACCTGCGCCGCATCGGCTTTATCGGCGTCTCCCCGCAGGACACCACCACCGGCCAGCGGCGCAGCGCGGCCTATCAGGCATTTTGTCAGGCGCACGGTCTGACGCCGCACGTGGCGCTGGGCGAGCTCACCTATCAGAGCGGCTTCGACCTGATCCCGCAGTTGCTGGAAAATGACATTCAGGCCGTGGTATGTGCCTCGGACACTATCGCCATCGGTGCACAGAAATACCTGCAACAGCAGCAAATCCGCGACGTGCAGGTCTGCGGGATCGGCAACAACCCGCTGCTGCATTTCCTTTTCCCTGAATCTTATTCGGTGGAACTCGGTTACGGCGCGGGCGGTGAAGCGGCGGCAACGCAACTGCTGGCTCAGCTTGGCGGTTCCGCGACCGTGCAGCAGCTGATTATTCCCGGAAAACTCTCCGCCTGACCGGCCTTCCCGCCAGATAAAAACAGAAACTTTGTGATCGTCCCGGCAAAACCGGGAACGTTCCCGGACAAGTTCCCACCGCCTTCGCTATGCTTGAACCCTACCCTACACCCTTACGCTAAATCACAGGCCACATCTCATGAGCAAAGTTAAGCAACAGGATGTTGATCAGCTGATCGCCCTCGTTGGCGGCAGCGACAATATCGCGATGGTGACTCACTGCATTACGCGTCTTCGTTTTGTCCTCAATGATCCGTCCAAAGCCGACCCGAAAGGCCTCGAAGCCCTGCCGATGGTGAAAGGTTGCTTCACCAACGCCGGTCAGTTCCAGGTGGTGATCGGGCCGGAAGTGGATGATTACTATAAAGTCCTGATCGCCAGCACCGGGAAAAGTGCGGCCGGAAAAGAACAGGCGAAAGTCGCCGCCCGCCAGAATATGAGCTGGTTTGAGCGCAGCATTTCTCACTTCGCGGAAATCTTCTTCCCGCTGTTACCGGCGCTGATCAGCGGCGGTTTGATCCTCGGTTTCCGCAACGTTATCGGTGAAATCCCGATGAGCGGCGGCCAGACGCTGGCGCAGATGCATCCGCTGTGGCAGTCGATTTATGACTTCCTGTGGCTGCTCGGCGAAGCGGTGTTTATGTTCCTGCCGGTGGCGGTCTGCTGGTCGACGGTCAAAAAAATGGGCGGGACGGAAATCCTCGGTATCGTGCTCGGCATCACGCTGGTGTCGCCGCAGTTAATGAACTCCTACAACCTCGGGCAGCAAATTCCTGAAGTGTGGAATTTCGGCTGGTTCACCATCGAAAAAGTCGGTTATCAGGCGCAGGTGATTCCTTCCGTTCTCGCCGGTATGGCGCTGGCGATGATCGAAAATGGCCTCAAGCGCATCATCCCGAATTACCTGTATCTGGTGATTGTGCCCGTCACTTCACTGATTATTGCCGTGTTCCTGGCACACACGCTGATCGGGCCGTTTGGTCGCATGATCGGCGACGGCGTGGCCTTCGCGGTGAAATTCGTCATGACAGGCAGCCTCGCACCAGTCGGTGCCGCACTGTTTGGTTTCCTCTACGCACCGCTGGTCATTACCGGCGTGCATCAGACGACGCTCGCCATCGACATGCAGATGGTGCAAAGCACCGGCGGCACCCCGGTCTGGCCGCTGATCGCCCTGTCTAACATTGCGCAAGCGGCTGCGGTCGTCGGCGTGATTATCGTCAGCCGTAAACATAACGAGCGTGAGATTTCCGTGCCTGCGGCGATTTCCGCCTTCCTCGGCGTGACCGAACCGGCGATGTACGGCATCAACCTGAAATACCGCTTCCCGATGCTGTGCGCGATGATCGGCTCGGCCTTAGCTGGCCTTATCTGCGGCCTGTTCCACGTCACGGCCAATGGCATTGGCGTCGGCGGGTTGCCGGGCATTTTGTCCATCAAACCGCAGTTCTGGAGCATCTATGCACTGGCGACGCTGGTGGCGATTGTGGTACCGATTATCCTGACCGTGCTGGTTTATCAGCGTAAAGCCCGCCGTGGCGAACTGGCAGTGGTGTAAGACTTTCAAGAAGGAAAATGGAATGAATAGCGAATTGCCGTGGTGGAAAAACGGCGTGATTTACCAGATTTATCCAAAGAGTTTTCAGGACACCACGGGCAGCGGCACCGGTGATATCAACGGCATCACCCGGCGTCTGGATTACCTGAAAACGCTGGGCGTTGATGCCCTGTGGCTGACGCCGATGTACCTCTCGCCGCAAATTGATAATGGCTACGACGTGGCCGATTACTGCGCGATTGACCCGGCTTACGGCACGCTGGAAGATTTCGAGCGGCTGACCGCAGAGGCACATCAGCGCGGAATGCGCATCGTGATGGACATGGTGTTTAACCACACCTCGATCCACCACGAATGGTTCCGCCAGTCGCAGGATCCGGGCAGCACCTTCCGCCCGTTCTATGTCTGGCGTGACGGCGCTGCCGAAGGCGGGCCGCCAAACAACTGGCGCTCCAAATTCGGTGGCGGCGCCTGGCAGTGGCATGAAAACAGCGGCCAGTATTATCTGCACCTGTTCGCGACCGAACAGGCCGATCTCAACTGGGAATATCCGCCGGTGCGCGAGGCACTGAAAAAAGTCTGTCATTTCTGGGCGGACAAAGGCGTCGACGGACTGCGGCTGGACGTGATTAATCTGGTCTCGAAACAGCAGGATTTCCCCGCTGACGACACAGGTGATGGCCGCCGTTTTTACACCGACGGCCCGCGTATTCATGAGTTCCTGCAGGAATTCAGCCGCGACGTGTTCAAACCGCTCGGGCTGATGACGGTCGGCGAAATGTCTTCCACTCAGCTCGAACACTGCCGCCGTTACGCCGCCAACGACGGCAGTGAACTGTCGATGACCTTTAACTTCCATCACCTGAAAGTCGATTACCCCAACGGCGAGAAGTGGACCGACGCGCCGCCGGATTTCATCCAGCTCAAGCAGATTTTCCGCGAATGGCAGCAGGGAATGCACGGCCACGCCTGGAATGCGCTGTTCTGGTGTAACCACGATCAGCCGCGCATCGTGTCGCGCTTTGGCGATGAAGGCGCACTGCGCACGACGTCCGCCAAAATGCTGGCGATGGTGCTGCACGGGTTGCAGGGCACGCCGTATATCTATCAGGGCGAAGAAATCGGCATGACCAATCCGGGCTTTAAACATCTCGAGCAATACCGCGATGTGGAAAGCCTGAATATGTTTGCCGAGCTGAAGTCTGACGGGCGCAGCAACGAAGAACTGCTGCGCATTCTGGCGAAGAAATCACGGGATAACAGCCGCACGCCGATGCAGTGGAACGCCGGAGAACAGGCAGGCTTCACCACCGGCACGCCGTGGATTTCCGTCAGCCACAACGCGCAGGAAATTAATACCGAACAGGCGCTGGCGGATAAAAACTCGGTGTTTTATCTCTATCAGCAACTGATCGGCCTGCGCAAAACTTTGCCGGTGCTGACGGACGGCGATTATCAGGACTTGCTGCCGGAGCATCCGCAACTCTGGTGCTATACGCGTACCGCAGGCGGTAAAACCCTGCGCGTGGTGGCCAACCTGAGCGCGCAGGATCAGGCGCTGGATCTCACGGAATGCACCGGCGAAACGCTGCTGAGTAATTACGACACCTCCGCCACTTCCGGCATCCTTCGTCCTTACGAATGCCTCTGGCAACTCGCCATATAGTCTGAATTTTCTGTTCTGTCGGGTCAGTCACACGCGTGGCTGACCCGTTTGTTTTTTATGCATCTCCTTAAAAAACAACAGGCAAAAATGAGGCCAGAATTTACATTTGGTCATCAATTCTTCCGCTGAAAAAATTCTTTGTTTCAGGTCAATAAAACGAGAATTAACGCTCGCGCGAATCCTACATCTAGTGTGTATAGTACACACCCAACCCAATATATAGCGTTTACCTGTAAAACCCGCACAACAGGCCTTCAGGCCTTGTGGGGCGCGGGATGCGCAAAAAAGGAGTGTCATTGTGAAGGCAGACAGACTGGAATCCGTTCCCGCTAATACGAAGAAAATGCAACCCATCGTGATTAAGCGGGATGGTTGTCAGGTCCCTTTCGATGAAGTTCTGATCAAACAAGCGGTGCAACGCGCGGCGGCGGCTGCCGGTATCGACAGCATTGGTTATTGCGAACAGGTCGCCCGCGTTGTTGCTGAAAATCTGCAAGACCAGGCACGCGTCGATATCCACGAAATTCAGGATGCGGTTGAAAACCAGCTGATGGCGGGGCCGTATAAAAAACTGGCGCGTGCTTACATTGAATACCGCCACGACCGCGACGTGAAACGTGAAATGCGCGGGCGCCTGAACCAAGAAATCCGGGGTCTGGTTGAGCAAAGCAATATGGCGCTGCTCAACGAGAACGCCAACAAAGACAGCAAAGTCATCCCGACCCAGCGCGATCTGCTGGCCGGTATTGTGGCGAAGCACTACGCCAAACAACATATTTTACCGCGTGAAGTGGTGCTGGCGCACGAGCGCGGCGAAATCCACTATCATGACCTCGATTACTCGCCGTTCTTCCCGATGTTTAACTGCATGCTGATTGACCTGAAAGGCATGCTGAATCACGGTTTCAAAATGGGCAATGCGGAAATTGATACGCCTAAGTCGATTTCCACCGCCACCGCCGTCACCGCGCAGATTATCGCGCAGGTCGCCAGCCACATTTACGGCGGCACCACCATTAATCGTATTGATGAAGTGCTGGCACCGTTCGTCACCGCCAGTTTCAACAAACATCGCCAGACCGCCGAAGAGTGGCAGATTGCCGATGTCGAAGCCTTTGCCCACAACCGCACCGAGAAAGAGTGTTATGACGCCTTCCAGTCGCTGGAATATGAAGTCAACACACTGCACACCGCCAACGGTCAGACGCCGTTTGTTACCTTCGGTTTCGGGCTGGGTACGACGTGGGAATCCCGCCTGATCCAGCAATCTATTTTGCGTAACCGTATTGCGGGGCTTGGCAAAAACCGCAAAACCGCCGTGTTCCCGAAACTGGTCTTTGCCATCCGCGACGGCCTGAATCATAAAGCCGGTGACGCCAATTACGACATCAAGCAACTGGCGCTGGAATGCGCCAGCAAGCGCATGTATCCGGATATCCTCAATTACGATCAGGTGGTGAAAGTCACCGGATCCTTCAAAACGCCGATGGGCTGCCGCAGTTTCCTGGGCGTTTATGAAGAAAATGGCGAGATGATCCACGAAGGCCGCAACAATATCGGCGTAATTAGCCTGAACCTGCCGCGCATCGCGCTGGAAGCGAAACGCGACGAAGCCGCGTTCTGGGCGCTGCTCGACGAGCGTCTGCTGCTGGCGAAAAAAGCGCTGATGACGCGCATTGCCCGCCTCGAAGGCATCAAAGCCCGCGTGGCGCCCATCCTGTACATGGAAGGGGCGTGCGGCGTGCGTCTGAAAGCCGACGACGATATCTCCGGTATCTTCAAAAATGGCCGCGCATCGATTTCACTGGGTTACATCGGCGTGCATGAAACCATCAACGCGCTGTTCGGTGACGAGACTCATGTCTTCGACGCCAGCCAGTTGCGCGAAAAAGCCGAGGCGATTGTTGCCCGACTGAAAGCCGCCACCGAGAGCTGGAAAGATGAAACCGGCTACGGTTTCAGCCTGTACAGCACGCCGAGCGAAAACCTGTGCGACCGCTTCTGCCGTCTGGATGCAGCCGAGTTCGGGCTGGTGGCCGGGGTCACTGATAAGGGTTATTACACCAACAGCTTCCATCTGGACGTCGAGAAGAAAGTGAATCCGTACGAAAAACTCGACTTCGAAGCGCCGTACCCGCCACTGAGCAACGGCGGTTTCATCTGCTATGGCGAATACCCGAACCTGCAGCA
>NZ_MJIB01000008.1:137870-243267 GCF_003697865.1 Rahnella sp. Larv3_ips
ACACCCGCGTGCCGTATTACGGCACCAACACGCCCATCGATGAGTGCTACGACTGTGGCTACACCGGCGAATTCGAATGTACCAGCAAAGGTTTCACCTGCCCGAAATGTGGCAATCACGAACCTTCCCGCGTGTCAGTCACCCGCCGCGTGTGCGGTTATCTCGGCAGCCCGGACGCCCGTCCGTTTAACGCCGGTAAGCAGGAAGAAGTGAAGCGCCGGATTAAACATCTGGGTAACGGCCAGCTGGGTTAATGCGTTGAGATTCCATCAGTATTACCCGATAGACGTCGTCAACGGGCCGGGAACGCGCTGCGTGCTGTTCGTTTCCGGCTGCGTCCACGAATGCCGCGGGTGCTATAACAAAAGCACCTGGCGGCTGGATTCCGGCAAACCCTTTACGCAGGAAGACGAAGACCGCATCATCGCCGACCTGCAAAATACCGTCATCCCACGTCAGGGGCTGACGCTCTCCGGCGGCGACCCGCTGCATCCGCAGAATCTTTCCGCCGTGCGCCAGTTGTTGTTGCGCGTGCGGGCAGAATGTCCGGGTAAAGACGTGTGGATGTGGACCGGTTATACGCTGGGTGAACTGAGCGCTGAACAGCAGGAAGTGACGGCATTAATCAACGTGCTGGTCGACGGGAAATTCGTACAGGAACTGAAAGACCCGTCACTTATCTGGCGCGGCAGCGGTAATCAGGTGATCCATTACTTACGTTAGATTCCATTCAGAGGGGAAATCATTCCCCTCTCCTCTGATTCAAATTCCATTCAGTAAAAAATCAAACGCATTTTTCACTTCATAGATTTCACCATCGAGCTGCCTGACCTGATCGCCAATTTCCTGAGGCGGGATCCCGCCTGGAATGTGTGTCATCAGCACATAATGTTTGTGCTGAACTTTAAGTAACGGGCACAGTTTTTTAGGGGGAGAGGTAGTCATCCTCGCCAGGGGAACCAGCGGCACCATGACGGTATGACCAAAGCCACTCGCCGCAGGATGGAGAACATTAAGCAGATAAGGGTAAGCGGCTTTACGCTCACCCATATTTTTATAAATAGCGTAATGCTCCATTTATAATTTCCGTGGCGGATGAGTCAGCGTCCCATGCTTTTCCACGTATTTCTTGAGCGCCTCAAGCCCGGCCCGGTTTTCACGTCGCCATTGCTCAACTGCTGTTTCCTGAACGGGTTGCTCCGCAGACATTTTAAAATCCCTCTTATTTCCTACTGACATAACAGTTCCTTTTACAGTTTTTAGTATGAAAAACAATCAACTAAAACAAAGTGTATTCCTTCACACTCAACTCGTAAATCACCACTGTTAATTCCTGCGAGGCATCTTCCAACTCTTCATTTCCCTGCAATCAGACCTTCACCCAACTGTCATTAAGCTCCGCCAACATGATGCCAACGCCACACTGAGGTTTGCATCATGACCCTTTCAGACCGCTTTCATACTTCCCCTGCCATAGCCCGTTTATCCCGTGCGAGGTATTCATTGTGATGAACTTATCTAGACATCCGACCAGTCACACCACGGTGTATCAGCAAATCGCTGCCGAACTGGAACAGGAACTGCGTAACGGTTACCGCTGCGGTGATTATCTGCCGCCGGAACAACAGCTTGCCGATCGTTTTCAGGTGAACCGCCACACGCTGCGCCGTGCGGTGGATGAGCTGGTGGATCGCGGCTGGCTGCAACGCCGTCAGGGCATTGGCACGCTGGTGCTGATGCGGCCTTACGATTATCCGCTGCACTCGCAGGCGCGGTTCAGCCAGAACCTGCTGGATCAGGGCAGTCACCCGACCAGCGAACGTCTGCTGGCGGTGCTGCGTCCGGCGACCGATCACGTCGCGGCGGCGCTGTCCCGCCAGGAAGGCGACACGATTATTCATTTGCGCACACTGCGCCGCGTTAACGGTGTGCCGGTCTGCGTGATTGACCACTACCTGCCAGATCTCGACTGGTGGCCTGCGCTGCAAAACTTCCACAGCGGCTCGCTGCACGATTTTATCCGCGAAGAAATTAAGCAAAAACTCAGCCGCCGCACCACCCGTATCAATGCCCGCCGCGCGCTGGCGAAAGAGAGCAAATTACTCGAAATCGTACCGCAGGCACCGCTGCTGTGTGTGCGCACCCTGAACATTCGTGAAGGCAGTGACATGGTGGCGGAATACTCCGTCAGCCTGACGCGCGCCGACATGATCGAACTGACCATGGAGCACTGAATGGATCACCTGCAAACCCGCCAGCGCTGGATGTCGGTGCTGGCTCACAGCCGCCCCGACGAACTGCTCGCGCACTGGCAAACGTTAAATTTATCACCGCAGTTTGAACGCATCCGCGCTGCCGAAACCGGCCTGACGCAGCTTCAGGGCCGCATGGGCGGCACCGGAAAACGTTTCGTGATGGGCGACATGACCATCACCCGCGCGGTCATTCAGTTAGATGGCGGCGTCTATGGCTACAGCTACGTCAGCGGGCGCAATAAACCGCACGCCGAACTGTGCGCGGTCATCGACGCCTTACTGCAAATGCAGGGCATGGACGAACTGCTGCATAAACGTGTGATTGCCCCGCTGGCTGCGCTGCAACAGGAGCGCCGTCAGCAACGCGCCCGTGAAGTGGCTTCCAGCCGCGTCGATTTTTTTACCCTGGTTCGCGGAGAATAATTCATGTCACTTGTTGCCAGTTTTCAACATCCCGTTGCCGATGCGCAGTACAGCTTTCGTCGTATTCTCAAGGCGTTAAGCGAGCCCGGCGTCAGCGTGCAGTTGCCCGCCATGCCCGGTTTTGGCGCACTGGGCTCTGCCAGCGCCTGCGTGCTGCTGACGCTTATCGATAAAGACACGCCGCTGTGGCTGAGCGCGTCGCTCAACGATGAAATCCTGCGTAAAAACCTGCGTTTTCATACCGGTGCCGTGCTGACCGACAATGCGTCTGCCGTCAGTTTTGCGCTGGCCGATCCGGCGCTCGACAGCGCCACCCTGCTGGCTTTCCCGTGCGGGGATGAAATGTCACCGGAGCTGGCGACCAGCGTGATTGTTCAGCTGGAAAGTCTCACCGGCGGCACGCCGCTGCGTCTGAGCGGGCCGGGCATCGAAAGCAGCCGGATGATCACGCCGCAGTTGCCCGATTCCGTCCGCGATTATCTGCTCAACCGCCCTCACCGCTTCCCGCTGGGCCTGGACTTTATGTTCACCTGCGGCGAAGAATTGATTGCCATACCGCGCACCACGCGCGTGGAGGTGTGCTGATGTACGTTGCCGTTAAAGGGGGTGAGAAGGCGATTGCCGCCGCCCATCAGTTGCTGGCGCACGAACGCCGTGGCAACGCCGATGTGAATGAACTGGGCTGTGATCAGATTGAACAACAGCTGGGGCTGGCGGTTGACCGTGTGATGAGCGAAGGCGGGATCTACGACCGCGAGCTGGCGGCGCTGGCGATCAAACAGTCCGGCGGTGATCTGGTAGAAGCGATTTTCCTGCTGCGCGCTTACCGCACCACGTTGCCGCGTCTGGCGACCAGCGAGCCGCTGAACACTCAGGCGATGCGCCTTGAACGCCGCATTTCCGCCATCTACAAAGATCTGCCAGGCGGCCAGGTGCTCGGGCCGACCTACGATTACACCCACCGTCTGCTGGATTTTGCCCTGCTGGCCGAAGGCGAAGCGCCGTTTACCCCGATTGCCGATGAACCGCAGCCGGAAGACTGCGGGCACGTATTTGATCTGCTGACACAGCAACAGCTGGCCGTTCGTGAGGAAGACGACGGAAGTGAGCCGGAAGATATCACCCGCACGCCGCCGGTATTTCCGGCATCCCGCGCGGCGCGTCTGCAACAACTGGTGCGGGGCGACGAAGGTTTTCTGCTGTCGCTGAGCTATTCCACCCAGCGCGGTTACGGTCGCACGCATCCGTTTGCCGGAGAAATCCGCACCGGCTGGCTGACCGTCGACATTGTGCCGGAGGAGCTGGGTTTTGCCATTGATATCGGCGAAATCCTGCTGACCGAATGCGAGATGGTGAACGGTTTTGTCGCCCCCGAAGACAAACCGCCGCACTTTACCCGTGGATACGGGCTGGTGTTTGGCCGTGCCGAGCGCAAGGCGATGTCGATGTCGCTGGTGGATCGCGCACTGCAAACCCGTGAATACAATGAGCAGATCAGCAGCCCGGCGCAGGACGAAGAATTCGTGTTGTCGCACGCCGATAACGTCGAAGCCGCCGGTTTTGTTTCGCACCTCAAACTGCCGCATTACGTCGATTTCCAGGCCGAACTGGAGTTGCTAAAACGCCTGCGCGCCGCGAAAGAACAGGATCCTGCCAATGAACAATAATACCGCCCGCACACTGACCGGCTACAACCACGGTTATCTCGATGAACAAACCAAACGCATGATCCGCCGTGGGATCCTCAAAGCCGTGGCGATCCCCGGTTATCAGGTACCGTTCGCCGGACGCGAAATGCCAATGCCTTACGGCTGGGGCACCGGCGGGATCCAGCTGACCGCCAGCGTGATCGGTGAAAACGATGTGCTGAAAGTGATCGACCAGGGCGCCGACGACACCACCAATGCCGTGTCGATCCGCAAATTCTTCCAGAGTGTCGCGGGGGTGAAAACCACCGAGAAAACCGTGGAAGCCAGCCTGATCCAGACCCGCCACCGCATCCCAGAGACGCCGTTGCAGGAAGATCAGATCCTGATTTTTCAGGTTCCGATCCCGGAGCCGCTGCGCTTTATTGAACCGCGTGAAACGGAAACCCGAAAAATGCACGCGCTGGAAGAGTACGGCGTGATGCAGGTGAAACTTTACGAGGACATCGCGCGCTTCGGCCATATCGCCACCACCTACGCCTATCCGGTAAAAGTGAATGACCGCTACGTGATGGATCCGTCGCCGATCCCAAAATTTGATAACCCGAAAATGAACATGATGCCCGCCTTGCAACTGTTCGGTGCCGGCCGTGAAAAACGTATTTACGCCCTGCCGCCGTTCACCAAAGTGGAAAGTCTGGATTTCGACGATCATCCGTTCACCGTCCAGCAATGGGATGAACCCTGCGCCCTCTGCGGCTCGCGCCACAGTTATCTTGATGAAGTGGTGCTCGACGATCAGGGCAACCGCATGTTCGTGTGCTCCGACACCGATTTTTGTGCTCAGCAGGTTGAGCAACAGGCTTCCAACGAGGGTAACCGCTGATGACCACTCCCTTAAATCTCGCCGCCGAACCCCTGTTGTCGGTGAATAACCTGACCCACCTTTATGCGCCGGGTAAAGGCTTCAGCGATGTGTCGTTCAATCTGTATCCGGGCGAAGTGCTGGGCATTGTCGGTGAATCCGGCTCGGGTAAAACCACGCTGTTGCAGTCGATTTCTGCCCGCCTCGCGCCACAGCAAGGGCAGGTCATCTACAACAACGGCCAGGTTGCCGCACAGTCGTTGTATGACATGGCCGAAAGCGACCGCCGCCGTTTGCTGCGCACCGACTGGGGCGTGGTGCATCAGCATCCGATGGACGGTTTACGCCGTCAGGTGTCTGCCGGGGGCAACATCGGCGAACGTCTGATGGCCGTGGGCGAACGTCATTACGGCGATATCCGCAAGAAAGCCGGTCAGTGGCTGGAGGATGTCGAAATTCCGGTGTCGCGCATTGATGACCTGCCGACCACGTTTTCCGGCGGCATGCAGCAACGTCTGCAAATCGCCCGCAATCTGGTGACGCATCCGCGTCTGGTGTTTATGGACGAACCGACCGGCGGACTCGACGTGTCCGTGCAGGCGCGTCTGCTGGATCTGCTGCGCACGCTGGTGGTGGAAATGCAGCTGGCGGTGGTGATTGTCACCCACGATCTGGGCGTCGCCCGCCTGCTCGCACACCGTCTGCTGGTGATGAAGCAGGGTCAGGTGGTGGAAAGTGGATTAACCGACCGCGTGCTCGACGATCCGCATCATCCTTATACGCAGCTGCTCGTTTCTTCCGTGCTGTCCTGAACCTTATTTAAGAGAAAGAGTGACCAAAATGACGACGAAGCTCAGGGTCGAAAATCTCAGTAAAACGTTTGTTCTGCATAACCAGAACAGCGCCAGATTGCCGGTATTCAGCAACGCCAGCCTGACAGTAAATGCCGGGGAATGCGTGGTGCTGCACGGCCATTCCGGCAGCGGGAAATCCACCCTTCTGCGCTCTTTATACGGCAACTATCTGCCGGACAGCGGCAAAATCTGGGTGGAACATCAGGGCCAGCAGATTGACATGGTTAGCGCCGAAGCACGGCAGATCCTGGCGGTTCGCCGCCATACGGTCGGCTGGGTCAGCCAGTTTCTGCGGGTTATCCCACGTATCAGCGCGCTGAACCTGGTGATGCAACCGCTGCTGGAACTGGGCGTGGATAAAGCGCAAAGCGAAGCCCGCGCCAGCGCCTTGCTGCGCCATCTGAACGTGCCGGAACGTCTGTGGCACCTCGCGCCTTCGACGTTTTCCGGCGGCGAACAACAGCGCGTGAACATCGCCCGCGGTTTTGTGGTCGATTATCCGGTGCTGTTGCTCGACGAGCCGACGGCTTCGCTGGACGCCACCAACCGCGCGGCGGTCGTCACGCTGATTGAACAGGCCAAAGCGCGCGGCGCGGCGGTGGTCGGGATTTTCCATGATGCGGATGTACGCGAACGCGTTGCCGATCGTTTATATGAAATGAGCCCGGAAACGGCTCCGGAGATGTCCGCATGATCATTAATAACGTCAGACTGGTGCTCGACGATCAGGTTGTTGAAGGATCTCTTGAGATGCAAAACGGCGTGATCAGCGCCTTCGCTGACACCCGCAGTCAGTTACCACAGGCGCTGGATGCGCAGGGCGGCTGGCTGATGCCCGGTTTTATCGAGCTGCACACCGATAATCTGGACAAATTTTTCACGCCGCGCCCGAAAGTTGACTGGCCGGCACATTCCGCAATGAGCAGCCACGATGCGCTGATGGTCGCCAGCGGTATCACCACGGTGCTGGATGCCGTGGCGGTCGGGGATGTGCGCGACGGCGGGCATCGTCTGGAGAATCTGCAAAAGATGATCGACGCGATTGTGAACAGCCAGAACGCCGGGCTGAACCGCGCCGAACACCGTCTTCATCTGCGCTGTGAACTGCCGCATGAAACCACGTTGCCGCTGTTCGAGAAGCTGATGGACACGTCAGTGTTGTCGCTGGTGTCGCTGATGGACCATTCGCCGGGCCAGCGCCAGTTCGCCACGCCGCAGAAATATCGCGAATATTATCAGGGCAAATACAACCTTAACGATGAGCAGATGGAGGACTATCAGGAAGAGCAAATCGCCCTGTCGCGCCGCTGGGCACAGCCAAACCGTGAAGCCATTGCTGCACACTGCCGTGAGCGCAGGATTTCACTGGCCAGCCACGATGATGCCACCGCCGCACATGTCGAAGAATCGCTGGCGCTCGGCAGCGTGATCGCTGAATTTCCGACCACCGAAGAAGCGGCGCGTGCTTCTCATGCTAACGGGTTGCAGGTGCTGATGGGGGCACCCAATATCGTGCGTGGCGGCTCGCATTCCGGCAACGTCGCGGCGCACCAGCTGGCCTCACTCGGCCTGCTGGATATTCTCTCCTCCGACTACTATCCCGCCAGCCTGCTCGACGCGGTCTTCCGCATCGCGACGGATGAGAATAATGCCTTCAGCCTGCCGCAGGCGGTGAAGCTGGTGACCCGTAATCCGGCTAATGCGCTGGGCTTGCAGGATCGCGGGGAAATTGCCGAGGGCAAACGCGCGGACCTGGTGCTGGCACGCGCGCACGGCGAACATCACTACGTTCAAAACGTCTGGCGACAGGGCATTCAGGTGTTCTGAGGGGAGAAAGGATGAGTCGTTTACTCTATCTGATGGGCGCGTCGGGTTCAGGCAAAGACAGTCTTCTGGACGCGTTGCGCCAGCATTTACCCACTGATGTCGCCGTGGCGCACCGCTACATTACGCGCCCTGCCGATGCGGGCGCCGAGAACCACATTGCGCTGAGTGAAACCGAGTTTTCTCAGCGCCGCCAGCTCGGTTTATTTGCCCTTGAATGGCATGCACACCAGTGCCGCTATGGCGTGGGCATTGAAATCGACAGCTGGATGCAACTGGGCTGTCATGTGGTGGTCAACGGCTCACGCGCGCATCTGGACATCGCCCGTCAGCGTTATGGCAAGCGGCTGCTGCCGGTGTGTTTGCAGGTTTCAGACGAAGTGCTGGCCGCACGTCTTACGAAACGCGGACGCGAAAATGCGGCGCAGATTGCCTGTCGGCTTCAGCGCGCCAGAGAGTATGCCAGCGCGCTGCCCGCCGAATGCCATCTGCTGAACAATGACGGCGCATTACAGGAAACATTACAGCATCTGCTGGCGGTGCTTTCGCTGCCGGTCAGTGCCCCGGCTTATCCCGTGACGTTACGATGAAGGATCCTATGACAGACATCATTTCTCCCTTTTCGCTGGCTGATGAACACGATTTTTCCCGGCCTCAAATTGGTCAGCAGGTTGAGCTGAACGGATCGCAGCTCGGGCACTATGTGCACATCGCGGATAACGCGATCATCGAAGAAACGCAGATCGGCGATTACTCTTACACCGCCGGAAATAACCAGATCTTCTACGCGACGATCGGCAAGTTTGTGTCGATCGCCACTTATGTGCGGATCAATCCCGGCAATCATCCGACCTACCAGCGTGTGGCGCAGCACCATTTCACCTACCGCAGTTCGGTGTATGGGCTGGGTGAAGACGATCAGGCCTTTTTCGACTGGCGGCGTGAGCATCACGTCACCGTGGGCAATGATGTGTGGATCGGCCATAACGCGGTGCTGATGCCGGGCGTGAACGTCGGCAATGGCGCGGTGATCGGCACGTCGGCAGTGGTCACCAAAGACGTCGAGCCTTATTCCATCGTCGCGGGTGTACCGGCGAAGAAGATCGGCATGCGCTTTGACGATAAGATGATCGACAGGATCGAAAAAAGTCAGTGGTGGAACTGGGATCATGAAACGCTGAAAGAAAGGATGCCGGACTTCAGGGATCTGGCGGTATTTGCGGAAAAATATCTGTAAAGATCGACCGGGAGGAAGCGTCAGGTCAGACAGGCAGAAAATTCACGTTTTTTGCCTGATACCTTATCACAAGGATCCGCCTGAGCGGATCACGCGGATTAAAGATCTTCAATACTGGCGGCAATCTGATCGGATTCCAGCACCGTTATTCCGCCCAGCCCGGCATTGAATGCCTGCTCCTGCAACGCTCTGGCCACGATATCAGCATCAATGGCTTTCAGTTTTCCCGGCAATAATTTAAACAATGGCGCACTCAGTTGTTCCAGCAGGCGCGGTGGATGCCGTTTTCCCACCAGCAAAGACGGTCTGACCAGCGTCAGCAGCGGCCATCCCTGTTGCATCAGCGCCTGTTCCATTTCGCCTTTGGTCCGGTTATATAAAAAACGCGAACGCGCATCGGCACCGTGGGCACTGACGGTAAGACAATGGCGTGCGCCCAGTTCCCGTGCGGCTTTGGCGCTGTCGACAACCAGGTCGTAATCGACGGCCCGGAAGGCCGCCGCACTGCCAGCCTGTTTGCGGGTGGTACCCAGACAACAGAACAGCAAATCGATGGGTTCATCCAGCGCGACCACCAGTGAGGTCAGATTGGCTCCCAGCGGATTGACCACTTTACTGCCCGGCGGCAAAGGACGGCGGCTCGGCGCAACAATGCGGCTGACGCGCGGGTCCAGCTGGAGCAGGCGCAGAAGCTCTCGCCCTACCAGACCACTCCCACCAAGAAGAAGAACTTTTGCCATATCACTTCCTTTTAAACATCGGCGTTTCAGATAGCTTTTATCAGCAGATTTTTCAGTGTTACCTGATCGTTAAAGCAGCGCTATAAGACATATCCTGTTACGGATGAATGTCAGACATCCCCCGATCCCACAGCAGCTTTTTCCCAAAGCCGAGCGTGTTGTCGGTCATCTTGATGTAATTGAGTTTAAGCCGCCACACCGGCGCTTTCATCGCCACGGCCACCGGAAAATGCGTGCAATAAAGATGGCGCGCGCGCCCCTCTTCTTCACCACTGAGCAGCGTGGCCTCTGCGCGAAACTGAATCCCCTGGATCAGGGCGATGGTTTTCGGATGCGGTGCGATGGTGCCGACCACCTGCGGCGATTTCGCCATCAGTGCGCCGTGCAGCGTTTTCATTTCCGTCATGAAATACAGCGACAGGCTTTCTGAATCGGTAACGTAAAAACAGTTGGCGCTCCACATCTCGCCATCGGCGGCGGCGCACAGCGCCAGAACGTGGTTTTTATTGAGAAACTTCAGGATGTGTTTCAGATCGTCGGGATTATTCATCAACGGTGCCCTTTCCATTCTTTGCGCACAGTGTAACGTGCTGCCAACAGGTTTTACGTCACTCCTTTGTGCGCTTCGGGTAAACTTACGCAAACTTTATTAAACGCCATGAGCCTATGTCAGCCCCACCAAACTGGTATTTGTATATGTTGAGAACCCCGACCGGCGTGCTGTACACCGGGATCACCACCGACGTGACGCGGCGTCTGGCGGAGCATCAGTCCGGAAAAGGGGCGAAAGCGCTGCGGGGAAAAGGCGAGTTACGGCTGGCGTTCCATTGCCCTGCGGGCAACCGTTCGCTGGCATCGAAGCTGGAAATCAGAGTGAAAAAGCTCAGCAAGGCGCAAAAGGAGTTACTGGTAAAAAATGCGCCGCCGTGTCTGGAAAGGTATTTTGGCTTGCCGGAGAGCGGTGTTCAGGAAGAGTGCTGACGGGCCTGATGACAGGCCCGCTGGAAATCAGAAACGGTTAAATGCCGCCGGGAAAACCACTTCTCCGCTGGCATGAGTGAGCGCATCGTCTGACAGGGTAAACAACTGGAAAGCATCCTGCGTGCCCGGCCAGCGGCAATGCAGGTCGTGTGGCGCGGCGGGTTTGAAGCCAAAACGGCGGTAATATGCCGGTTCACCTAATACCACCACAGCGGCATAGCCGAACTCGTTGAGGGAATCTAACCCTTCGTACACCAGTTTTTGCCCCAGCCCCTGTTTGCGCAGAGAGGCTTCTACCGCCAGCGGAGCCAGCCCTACCCAGTTACGGTCTTCACCCTGAATATCGACCGGGCAAAACGCAACGTAACCCACGACACCACCTTCATCATCCGTTGCCACAACGCCCAGCGTCAGCAGGCCGTCTTCGCGCAGTTCCTGGACTAAATCGGCTTCGGCACCGGTCGGAAACGCAGAGCGCAACAGGCGGTCTATGCCCGCCGCATCTACAGGAATTTCAGTTCGAATTAACATGATTCAGCTACCGGAGCTTGTGGCTCGCGGCCCTCTTGCAGACCTGCTTCAACAAAGTCGGCCAGACGCAGCAGACCGTTTTTCAGCAGTGCAGGCATCGTATCAAGGTCGATAGAATCCATCAGATTCTTCACGTTCAGACCGAGTTCAGTGTCACCTTCAATGCGCAGACGACGCTGGAAGAACAGCGTATCCGGATCTTCCTTACGCGCCGCGATCAGGATCAGATCGTTGGCTTGACCACTGAAACTGACGTCGGCTTCGCCTTGTTCGCGAACGATCAGTTTGCCTTCGCTGACGGACATCTGCCAGCTCAGGTTGAGATCGGAAACCTCAATTTTTAACCAGCGGCTTTCCAGAAAATCCAGTTCGCCGTCGGCCAGTGCCTGACGTAACTGCCAGCTCAACACCTGCTGCAAAACCTGACGCGACACGGCGAAAGGGGTGAATTTTAAAGGCACACTTAACAGGGATGGCCCCTGACGAACTATACGTGCACGTAGTTTTTGCAACACTCGCACTACTCCTTTCGGTAACTTTTTGGGCAACACGTCAGTCTATTTTGCCACATCGCCAGACTCATTCAGCGGCCTGCATCAATAAATACTGCTACAGAAAAACCTCACGTACAACCTCCCCGGCCCTAACTCACCGCTCAATACCGCAGAAACTGCCTCAAATCAAAATATTGCATCTATAGCTTCTCTAAAATAGTTCGCCAACCGAAGCCCTCGCTGATGAATGAATTACGTCGGCATATCGCTTCTCATCACTATCAACCCTTCAGCTACGCTGTCCGGTTGCAGCAAGGAATGATCATGGAGCTACTTTGTCCGGCAGGGAATTTACCTGCGCTGAAAGCGGCGATCGATAACGGGGCCGATGCGGTTTATATCGGCCTGAAAGACGACACCAACGCGCGCCATTTTGCAGGTCTGAATTTCACAGATAAAAAACTCCAGGAAGCGGTCAGTTACGTGCACAGCCGCCAACGTAAACTGCACATCGCCATCAATACGTTTGCACATCCGGACGGGTATCAGCGCTGGGAGCGCGCCGTGGATATGGCCGCGCAACTCGGCGCGGATGCGCTGATCCTCGCCGATATCGCCATGCTGGACTACGCGGCCAATAAATATCCTCACGTCGAGCGCCATGTTTCGGTGCAGGCTTCGGCCACCAACGATGAAGCGATCCGTTTCTATAAACGTAACTTCGACGTCGCCCGCGTGGTGTTACCGCGCGTACTTTCCATGCATCAGGTGCGTCAGCTCTCGCGCACATCGGTGGTGCCGCTGGAAGTGTTCGCCTTCGGCAGCCTGTGCATTATGGCCGAAGGCCGCTGCTATTTGTCTTCCTACCTGACCGGTGAATCACCCAATACCGTCGGAGCCTGTTCTCCGGCGCGGTTCGTGCGCTGGCAGCAAACCGCGCAGGGCATGGAATCACGCCTGAACGATGTGCTGATAGATCGTTACGAGGAAGGCGAAAACGCCGGTTATCCGACGCTGTGCAAAGGCCGTTATCTGGTGGATGGCGCCAAATATCATGCACTGGAAGAGCCAACCAGCCTGAATACGCTGGAATTACTGCCCGAGCTGTTCGCCGCCAATATTGCCTCGGTGAAAATTGAAGGCAGGCAGCGCAGCCCGGCCTACGTCAGCCAGGTCGCCCGCGTCTGGCGTGCGGCGATAGACCGTTGCATGGCCGATCCGGCGCACTTTACAACCGATGCCGCCTGGATGAGCACGCTGGGCGCAATGTCTGAAGGGACACAAACGACGCTCGGTGCCTATCACCGCAAATGGCAGTAACCGAAGAGACAATGATGAAATATTCTTTAGGCGCCATCCTTTATTACTGGCCGAAAGCGCAGGTGGAAGAGTTTTATCAGGCCGCCGCCGCAAGCAGCGCAGACATCATTTATCTGGGTGAAAATGTCTGTACCAAACGCCGTGAAATGAAGGTCAACGACTGGCTGGAGGTCGCGCGCCAGCTGGCAGCGACCGGCAAACAGGTGGTGATCTCCACGCTGGCGTTGTTGCAGGCACCGTCTGAACTCAATGAACTGAAACGCTATGTCGAGAACGGTGAGTTTCTGCTGGAAGCCAATGATTTTGGCGCAGTGAATATGGCTGCTGAGCGCAATCTGCCGTTTGTGGTTGGCCATGCGCTGAACTGCTATAACGCCGTTACGCTAAAAATCCTGCAAAAACAAGGCATGGTGCGCTGGTGTATGCCGGTTGAGCTTTCCCGCGACTGGCTGGCGAACCTGCTGAACCAGTGTCAGGATCTGGGTATTCGCGATAAGTTTGAAGTGGAAGTGCTCTCTTACGGGCATCTGCCGCTGGCTTATTCGGCACGCTGTTTTACCGCGCGTTCAGAGAACAAAGCCAAGGATGAGTGCGAAACCTGCTGCATCGGGTATCCGCAGGGCCGCAAGGTGCTGTCACAGGAAAATCAGCAGGTGTTCGTGCTCAACGGTATTCAGACGCAAAGTGGCTATTGTTACAATCTCGGTAATGAACTGACCTCGATGCAGGGGCTGGTGGATATCGTCAGGCTGTCGCCGGAAAGCAGCGAAGCACTTGCCACGCTGGAGGCATTTCGCCGCAATGAGCACGGATTAGCGCCGCTGACGCTGACCGATAAGGCTGACTGTAACGGTTACTGGCAGCGCGTCGCCGGACTGGAGCTGCGCCAGTAATTTCAGCCCGTGCGAAAAAGAAAAGGGATATGGCTTTGCGGCGATATCCCTTTTTTATCACGCTTTTTTATGTTTGCGCCTGAACATTGCCCGCAGGCGGACACCGTCGCGCAGCATGCCCACGGCAATACCGGTGAAGGTGTAAAACGCGCACAGGATCAGCAGCATCAGAATATCGCCGCCCACGTCTTTGAACGGCAGCCCCATCTGATTCACCCCGGCAATCGCTTTGGTCGCCCACGTCGAAGGCAGCATAGAAGAGATTGCCCGAACCCATGCCGGCATTGCCTGTAAGGGCCAGATAGTGCCGGAGATGTAAAACACCGGCGTGGTCAGAAAAGCCAGCGTCAGGTAAATCAGCTCGACGCTGCGCAGACATTCCGTAACCAGTTTGCCCAGCCCTAAAACGGCCAACAGGAACGGGAAAGTCAGCAGCAGAATTTCCGGAATGCTGGCCGTTTGCCGGTAGCCTAATATCCACGGCCAAAGCACAAAGAGCACGATCGATAAAAACAGCCAGACCGGGATCAGCGCCGAAATCCCGCCGAGAAATGCCGGGATCGTCGGTTTTCCGGAGGGAGCGCTGTTGAGCACAATACTGACGCGCACACTGGCAATCAGCAGGGAGTGTTGTAACAACATCACCAGCAGGCCGGGGAAAATGATTGCCGCAAAGCTGATGCCGGGGTTAAACAGATCCAGCGTCTGCCCCACCATCGGCGAGAGCACCACGCTGGCCTGACGCTCGCTGAAGCCGTTGCTCAACAACAGATCAGTGTTGTATTGGGTGAGGATCGCCTGATACGCCCCCAGCACATCCTGCTGGATCTGCCCGTTTGCCAGACGGTTGGTGGCATCGCCGTACACCGGAATAACGATATTTTGACCGGCGAGGATCTTCTTCTCCAGATCGACCGGCATGATGATCACGGCGAACAGTTTGCGCAGCGCAAGATCGTGCTCGGCATCCGCCAGATTTTCATAGTGCACCGTGGCGACTTTCGAGGTCGCGTCGAGCTGGCGGGTCAGCATCCGGCTGGCGGTACTGTGATCCTGATCGACGACGGCGACCGGCAAGTCCCACACTGTGCGGTTGGCGTAGACCATGCTCATCACGCACAGGGAAATCAGCAGCATCATCCACATCGGTTTATCAAGCAGGCCCGTCAGCACTTTGCTGAAAGTCCCCCACCAGGTCCTGAACCATTCGCGACGGGTCATTTTCCTGGCTCCTGTTGTTTCAGCCGCAGATATAAGCGTTTACGCACCAGAAGGCTGGTGACCAGCGGATAGATCAGCAGGATGGCGCAGACCATTAAAATACCGCGCACGGACACTTCACGCAGGAAGACGTCAAACATCGCGGCCAGGGCGTAACTGAGCGGTTCGATGCCGGAAATAATCCGCGCAGGCAAAGGCATCGACAGCACCGGGACCGCCATACCGGAGAAGGTCAGCGCGATACTGACGAAAATCCCCATCATGGTGTAGGCCGTAATCGTGGTTTTGGTAAAGGTAAACAGCAACAGCCCGAGGCTTTGGGCGGCAATCACATAAAAGAAACCGATGAGCAGCATATATAACGGGTTACCGCTGACGCGCGCGTCAAAAAAGCCGACCAGCATGGCGATCTCGACCATCAGTAACGTGGTGAAACACAGCGTGTAAGGCGCGAGTTTGCCCAGCAGTGCCAGCGTAAACGACGGCGTGCTGATCAACGCCTGACTGCGCGCCATGACGTAAATCATGCAGGTGACGGTAAACAGTTGCAGCAGGTGAATGGTCGCAGCGAACTGCTGGTAATAAATGTAACTGCCGCTGGCATTGAACAGGCTGCCGTAGGACAAATCCACGCTCGCCAGCGACGGCAACGTTTTGCCGATTTCAGTCGCGATAATCGAACGATAACGGGTATTGAGTTCAGTGATCAGCCCGCTGAAATCCTGCGTGGAATACAGTCCGGCACCGTAGAACAAAGCGTTGTAATACAGCACCGCACTCGGCTGTTTTCCGGCCAGCACATCCGCTTCGAAATTAACCGGAATATACAGCAACGCGTAATCCTGCGCGGTACGCAGGCGATATTCCGCTTCCTGCAATCCGCCACTGAAGGCCTGAACATGCGCATGGGAACCGGCGTCCAGTTTGCGGGTCAGGGTCTTCGACAGGTTGCTGTGATCGTTGTCGATGACCGACACCGGTAAATTCAGCAGGGTGCCTTCAGAGAAATTGCTGCTGATGAGGCCAAACAGCAACAACGGGAAAATCCAGCACAGCCAGTGGATCACCGGCTTGCGGAATGCATGACTGACTTCACGGTTAAATGCCCGGCTAAAACAGCGCCATCCGGCTTTTATTCTTTCACTGCGCGGCGCTTTGACCCGCTTCACTTCGCCTTCCACTGCCACAGCGCACTCATGCCCTGCCGCAATCCGGGCACCGGTTTCGCAGGGTAAAGACGCACTTCAAAGGTTTTAAGATCGAAATCACCTGTCGCACGCGTGGCGCGTTTGGTTGCGTAATCACCGAGCGGTGCGATGTAGCGCACTTCGGCTTCGATCATCTGGTTGTTCAGCGCAGGCACGCGCATTTGCACTTTGTCGCCTTTGCGCACGCCGGCCAGAATATCTTCGCGCAGGTTAAAAACGAAATAGGCGTCAGGCAGACGGACTAACGTCAGCAACGGGCTGTTCGCACTTTCCAGTTCGCCGACTTCCACCGGGATCGGCCCCACTTCACCATCGACCGGGGCTTTCACCTGCAAGTCATCGGTTTGCGCTTTGATTTCCAGTAAGTCTTCTTCCGCCTGACGCAGCTGCGCGGCGTAGCTTTCGCGCTGTTCCACGCGGTCGCCATTGACACCTTCATCAAGATTGGCTTTGGCGACGAGAACTTGTGCATAGGCGCTGTCGCGGGCGCGGCGGGAATCTTCTAAATCAGACGCTGAAATAAACCCTTTCGCCGCCACTTTGGCGTTGCGGTTATAGAGGTCGCGGGCGTTAACATATTCCGCCTGAGACTGGGCCAGCGTGGCTTTCAGGTTGCGGATGCTCTCTTCGCGAGTACCGTTAACGGAGAGATCGAGCTGCGCTTTTGCCTGATCGCGGGCAGCTTCGGCGGCGCGCAACTGCGCCATCATTTCCGGGCTGTCGAGGGTGATCAGTAGCTGACCGGCTTTGACATCGTCACCGCGTTCAACGTGACGTTCAATCACGCGGCCTTTGGCTTTGGAGGCGACAATGACTTCCGGCGCATCGACTTCGCCCTGCAGCAATAAGTCCTGATTGTTCGCACGGAACAACACGGCTAAAGAAACCGCCACGAAGACCAGCAGAAGGGTCAATAAAATTCGTTTACTCATGTGTTGCCTGATCCTTTTTTTTCTCGCCAGTGTTCTTTAAAGGCATTGGTTTTCCATTCCTTGAGTGTCCTTACGCCGCGCTCTGTTTTCGGAGTGATCGATACATCACAGGAGGCGTTCAATCATAGCGGCGCTGACAGAGAGTTTTTAACACAAAACAACATATTGACTGAAACGATAAATTAAACGCAATTCATAGTCGTTACGCATGAGTTGGAGGATCAGGAAAGGCACAAATGCAGTATTCAATCCACGGTGAATGGGTAATACTCGTTCTAATTATGAGCATTTTTAGCGGGCGAACTGCTTGTGTTTCGCCCATCAACGAGTGAGCCGTGACTATGTCTGATAAACACACCGTTCCCCTATCCGTGCTGGATTTAGCACCCGTTCCACAAGGTGCCGACGCTGCACAGGCCTTTAAATCTTCCCTCGATTTGGCACAACATGCTGAAAAATGGGGCTATCAACGTTACTGGATGGCTGAGCATCACAACATGACCGGCATCGCCAGTGCGGCGACGTCGGTGTTGCTGGGATACATCGCGGGCGGCACGAAAACGATTCGCGTCGGTTCCGGCGGGGTCATGCTGCCCAACCATTCCCCGCTGGTCATTGCCGAACAGTTCGGCACGCTGGCGACGCTGTATCCGAACCGTGTCGATCTTGGTCTTGGCCGTGCGCCGGGTACCGATCAGCGCACAATGATTGCGCTGCGCCGCCATCTCTCCGGTGAAGTCGATAATTTCCCGAAAGATGTGCAGGAATTACAGTTGTACTTCGGCGAAGTTCAGCCACAGCAGGCGGTGCAGGCCGTGCCGGGTCAGGGATTGCATGTGCCGATCTGGCTGCTGGGGTCGAGCTTGTACAGCGCTCAGCTGGCCGCCGCACTGGGATTGCCTTTTGCCTTCGCCTCGCATTTTGCGCCGGATATGCTCTATCAGGCATTGGCCATCTATCGCAGTAAATTCCAGCCTTCTGCCCAGTTTGAAAAGCCGTATGCCATGGTGTGTATTAACGCGATTGGCGCGGATACGGATGAAGAAGCGCGACGGATGTTTACCTCAAATCAGCAGCAGTTCATCAATCTGCGTCGCGGTATGCCGGGCAAACTGCCAGCACCCGTGGATAACATTGAAAGTCTGTGGTCCGCGTCAGAGCGCTTTGGGGTGGATAATGCGCTGCGTATGTCGGTCGTCGGCAATAAAGACACGCTACGCCAGGGATTGCAGTCTATTCTGCGTGAGACACAAGCGGATGAACTGATGATTAACGGCCAGATTTTTGATCATCAGGCGCGTTTGCATTCCTTCGAGATTGTGGCCGGTTTACAGGATGATTTGGTAAAAGAACAGCGCATCAGTTAATCGCGTTCACACATTTAAGACGAAAAAAAACCAGCCGGTTAAGGCTGGTTTTTTATTATCTGCACCCGAGTAAAACCAGGTGCGATAAATTATGCGTCAGTCGTGCGACGTGGTGCGCGGCTTGGCGGACGACGTTCGCCTGCAGCAGAAGAACCTTCACGACGATCGCCGCTGAAAGAACGTGGAGCGCCGTTACCACGACGTTCGCCACCTGCACCCGCAGGACGGTCACCGTTGAAAGGACGCGGAGCACCGTTACCACGACGCTCACCACCTGCACCGGCTGGACGTTCGCGACGCGCAGCCTGTGGCTGAGCATCACCCAGTAACTGCATGTTCATCGGTTTGTTCAGGATACGAGTACGGGTGAAATGAGACAGAATCTCGCCCGGCATACCTTTCGGCAGTTCGATAGTAGAGTGCGTACCGAACAGCTTGATGTTACCGATGTAACGGCTGCTGATGTCGCCTTCGTTAGCGATCGCGCCAACGATGTGACGAACTTCAACACCATCATCACGACCCACTTCGATGCGATACAGTTCCATTTCGCCAGCGTCACGACGCTCACGACGTGGGCTGTCGCCATCACGTGCAGGACGGTCGTTGCTGCGCGCCGGACGGTCACGACGATCGCCACGGTCACCGCGATCGCCACGTTCTTCAAATTCACGACGCGGTGGACGGCTTTTGAAGATTGGGTCAGCAGCAACAATCAGAGGACGTTCGCCCTGTGCCATTTTCAGCAGTGCAGCAGCCAGCGTTTCGATGTCCAGCTCTTCTGCAGGTTGCAGTTTAGCCAGCAATGCGCGGTACTGATCCAGATCGCTGCTTTCCAGTTGTTGCTGAACTTTTGCTGCGAACTTAGCAAGACGACGCTCGCCCAGGACATCAGCAGTAGGAATTTCAACTTCTGGAATGGTCAGCTTCATGGTGCGTTCAATGTTACGCAACAGGCGACGTTCACGGTTTTCGACGAACAGTAATGCACGACCAGCACGGCCTGCACGACCGGTACGACCGATACGGTGAACGTAAGACTCAGAGTCCATCGGGATGTCATAGTTAACAACCAGGCTGATACGTTCTACATCCAGACCACGTGCTGCCACGTCGGTTGCGATAAGAATGTCCAGACGGCCATCTTTCAGACGCTCCAGGGTTTGCTCGCGCAGCGCCTGGTTCATGTCGCCGTTCAGTGCAGCGCTGCTGTAGCCGCTACGTTCCAGAGCTTCGGCCACTTCAAGGGTCGCGCTCTTAGTACGAACGAAGATGATGGCTGCATCAAAGTCTTCTGCTTCCAGGAAACGCACCAGTGCTTCGTTTTTACGCAGGCCGTGTACAGTCCAGTAGCTCTGGCTGATGTCCGGACGGGTAGTCACGCTTGACTGGATACGTACTTCCTGTGGATCTTTCATGAAGCGACGCGTAATGCGACGAATCGCTTCTGGCATGGTTGCAGAGAACAACGCGGTCTGATGTTCAGCCGGGATCTGCGCCATGATAGTTTCAACGTCTTCGATGAAGCCCATACGCAGCATTTCATCAGCTTCGTCCAGCACCAGACCGCTCAGGTTAGAGAGGTTCAGGGTGCCGCGTTTCAGGTGGTCCAGCAGGCGGCCCGGGGTACCCACAACAACTTGTGGACCTTGACGCAGTGCGCGCAGCTGAACGTCATAGCGCTGGCCGCCGTAAAGGGCAACCACATTCACGCCATGCATATGTTTAGAGAAATCGGTCATTGCTTCAGCAACCTGAACCGCCAGTTCGCGGGTCGGAGCCAGAACAAGAATTTGTGGTGCTTTCAGTGAAGCATCAATGTTGTGCAGCAAAGGTAAAGAGAATGCAGCAGTTTTACCGGAACCGGTCTGCGCCATACCCAGAACGTCGCGGCCACTCAGCAGGTGAGGAATACACTCAGCCTGGATTGGTGAAGGTTTTTCGTAGCCCAAATCAGTCAGGGCAGAAATGATCGGAGCAGACAGCCCCAGGTCAGCAAAAGAGGTTTCAAGCTCAGTAGTCATGTACACGTGCCTCATTAATAATGGCAGCCAGTCTACATAACTCGTCGAGAAAATTTTCAGTCATTTTCATTGAAAAGTGTGAACCGGCTCAAATTAGATTATAAAACGAACAAAGCAACCCTCGCCCGTTAAGGCGCTTAAAAATGGTAAAAACCATGATTAATCAGGCTGATTGGTGTCGTCAGCTATTGCTGGTCCGATTCTGATAGGTCGTCTTGCTCTTGGCCCAAAAGCGCCAATTCCAACAATGCATAGCGGTGCTCAACAAAGTTGTGAACGTTGTTAGCTACCGTCAGTTTGAACAGTGCCGCAGCGCTGTTCTTGTCCCCCAGACTTAGGTAGTGCTTACCTAAATAGAAGTCAGTTTCACTGAGATGCTCAGCGAGCGAAGTGTTATCCGTTGCTTCTGCCTTGAGGCGTTCCATCAGCGTAGATTCGCTGATTTTGCCCAGGTAGAATTCGACGATATTCCATCCCCATTGCCCTCTGTCCGCTTTGTCATAACGCTGTTGAAGCGCTACGTCGGCATCCTTTGGATTGATTTCTCGCTCCGCAAGATAAAGCCATAATGAACGGAAGGGATCATTTGGATCGTCTCGATAAAACGCCTGCAGATCATCCTGCGCTAACGAGAATCGGCCACCGTAATACAGGGCGATACCTCGGTTCAAACGCGCGTAGTTGTAAGTTGGATCAAGCTCTAGTACAGAATCAAACGCTTCATAGGCAGCATCGAAATTGCCTGCCTGCGTTAGGTAAATCCCCAGGTAGTTAAAAACTTCTGGCATATCAGGACGAACAGACAGCGCTTGTGAAAAATCATTACGCGCCAGTGCTCTTAGCCCGAGACTATCATACAGCACACCGCGCTCATATAATAGCTGTGCTCTCTCATCATCGGTTAATGACCGGCTGGCAAGAATTTGTTCCATGCGTGCCAGGATGACTTCCTGCTGCAACGTCGGCTGCAAAGGAATCGCCAGAACTTCATTTTTACGCCAATCATGGTTGCTGCATCCTGCCAACATAAGTGCTGTCGCAACATAACACCAGCGCAAGAAAGGCTTCATTTCTACTCCCGGAGACAAACATTGGATAGACGTCCTGTCATCCGCTTGCTTAACACAAACGCGTCCTACGCTCGTGATACGAACAGCTCCTCTCCGGATGGAAAGGAGCTGTAAAACTTCTGTTACAGATTATTCTGCGTCAGGTTGCTTAGTTGTATCGTCCTGAGTCGGTGCAGTGGCTTCTTTGATGCTCAAACGCACACGGCCCTGACGGTCAACTTCCAGTACCTTAACCGGTACTTCCTGACCCATTTGCAGGTAATCAGTCACTTTCTCTACACGCTTGTCAGCGATTTGAGAAATGTGAACCAGACCTTCTTTACCGCCGCCGATGGCAACAAACGCACCAAAGTCTACGATACGGGTCACTTTACCCTGATAGATACGGTCAACTTCGATTTCTGCAGTGATCTCTTCGATACGACGGATAGCGTATTTCGCTTTCTCGCCGTCGGTTGCTGCGATTTTCACAGTACCGTCATCTTCGATTTCAATGGTTGTACCCGTTTCTTCAGTCAGGGCACGGATCACAGAACCACCTTTACCGATCACGTCCTTGATTTTGTCCGGGCTGATCTTGATGGTGTGGATACGTGGAGCAAACTGAGAGATGTCGCCGCGCGGAGTGCTGATAGCCTGTTCCATTACGCCCAGAATGTGCAGACGCGCACCCTTAGCCTGGTTCAGAGCCACCTGCATGATTTCGCGGGTGATACCTTCAATTTTGATGTCCATCTGCAGCGCGGTGATACCATCGCGGCTACCGGCTACTTTGAAGTCCATGTCGCCCAGGTGATCTTCGTCACCCAGAATGTCAGACAGAACAACAAAGCTTTCGCCTTCTTTAACCAGACCCATTGCAATACCTGCAACAGCGGCTTTGATCGGCACACCTGCATCCATAAGGGCCAGAGATGCACCACAAACAGAAGCCATAGAAGATGAACCGTTAGATTCAGTAATTTCAGACACGACACGTACGGTGTACGGGAAGTCTTCTGGTTTTGGCATCATCGCCAGCACGCCGCGTTTCGCCAGGCGGCCGTGACCAATTTCACGACGTTTTGGTGAACCCACCATCCCGGTCTCACCAACGGAGTACGGAGGGAAGTTGTAGTGGAACAGGAAGCTGTCAGACTTCTCGCCCATCAGTTCATCCAGGTTTTGCGCGTCACGGGCAGTACCCAGAGTTGCAGTAACCAGTGCCTGAGTTTCGCCACGCGTAAACAGCGCTGAACCGTGAGTACGTGGCAGAACGCCAGTACGAACGTCCAGACCGCGGATCATGTCTTTTTCACGGCCATCGATACGTGGCTCGCCACGCAGAACACGGCTACGCACCACATTCTTCTCAATGCTACCCAGCAGGTCAGAAATTTCGCCAGCGTCCAGCGCTTCATCTTCTGCTTGCAGGGTCTGAACCACTTCCGCTTTGATGACGTTGATCTGAGCGTAACGGTCTTGTTTATCAGTGATCAGGTAAGCATCACCTAAACGAGATTCTGCCAGCGCTGCAACGCGAGCGTGCAGCTCTGCGTTAACCACTTCTGGTTGCCAATCCCATTTCGCTTTACCGACTTCAGCAACCAGAGAGTTGATGTTATCGATAACGATTTGTTGTTGCTCGTGGCCGAACACCACAGCGCCCAGCATCTGGTCTTCGCTCAGAACGTCAGCTTCAGACTCAACCATCAGAACCGCGCCTTTAGTACCGGCAACGACCAGGTCAAGACTACTGGTTTTCAATTCATCTGCGGTTGGGTTCAGAACGTACTGATCGTTAATGTAACCCACGCGTGCTGAACCGATTGGGCCGCTGAAAGGAATACCAGACAGGCTCAGGGCAGCGGACGCACCGATCATCGCAACGATGTCAGGGTTTACTTGCGGGTTCAGGGAAACCACGGTCGCGATAACCTGAACTTCATTCAGGAAACCTTCCGGGAACAGTGGGCGAATTGGACGGTCGATCAGACGTGAAGTCAGTGTTTCGCCTTCGCTTGGACGGCCTTCACGACGGAAGAAGCTACCCGGGATACGACCAGCAGCATAAGTACGCTCCTGGTAGTTAACAGTCAGTGGGAAGAAACTCTGACCTGGTTTGGCTTTTTTCTGGCCAACAACGGTAACGAATACCGCGGTGTCGTCCATGCTAACCATCACGGCTGCAGTCGCCTGACGCGCCATCATGCCGGTTTCCAGCGTAACGGTGTGCTGGCCGTATTGGAATTTACGAATAGTCGGATTAAGCAATGTAATGTCCTTAATTGTGGCACGCAGCTGTTATGACAGCAGTTCACGCCGATAGATATCCGAGCTTCTCACTACATTCTCGCGACTAATGACAATCCTTATTGACCTGACAATGTGGCAATAAAGTCTCTCATTAGCCGCGCGAAAACATCTGTAACGGAAGTTCATGTTCTTAGAAAAACAGCAGAAACAACAGCCATACAGTACCCTGATTTGGTGTTGCTTCCTAGAATAAAGGGGCCTATTGGCCCCTTTACACTGAAACTCGCTTGATTAGCGACGCAGACCCAGACGTTCGATCAGGCTGGTGTAACGCGCTACATCTTTACCCTTCAGGTAGTCCAGCAGTTTACGACGCTGAGAAACCATACGCAGCAGACCACGACGGCTGTGGTGATCTTTTTTGTGCTCTGCAAAGTGACCTTGCAGATGGTTAATTTGAGCAGTCAGCAGAGCAACCTGAACTTCGGTAGAACCACTGTCGTTAGTGCCGCGACCAAAGTCGGAAACGATTTGAGCTTTAGCTTCAACGCTTAGAGACATAATTATACTCCAAAATATTATAGATAGTTTAAACGGGTGCCGATCTCTAATTCAGCTACCCAATGCATAAGCTGCGCTATTCTACCCTTTGCTATATATGATCGCAAGGTGGGCAAAAAGCGCTTATTCGGCGTATTCGACGACTAAACGACGTGGCGCAATGCGGCCATCATCGTCAATTTCGCCAATGCCGATAAACTTATGTTCTTCACCTTCCGTAATGCGAACCATGCCGCTCGTCGGTGCGCCCGATGCCTGAACAGGTTGACCCTGTTTAACGTATCCGGCCACCACTGGCAGCAAATTCACTTCCGGGAAGTCTTCGCATGCGCTGTCCATAGGCAGCAACAACGGATCCAACAGCAAGCGTGGCTCGATGCCCTGCTCTTCTGCCTGAGCAATCAACTCATGGAGTTTTTCCATTGTGACCATGCGCTCAAGGGGATACGTAGCCACCTGCAAACGACGCAAATAAGTGACGTGTGCGCCACAACCCAATTTTTCACCTAAATCATCCACAATAGTGCGAATGTAAGTGCCTTTTGAGCAATGGATTTCCAGTTCAACCTCAACGCCTTCCCAGCGGATAAACTTCAGTTCATACACCGTAATACTGCGAGATTGACGGGGAACTTCGATACCCTGGCGTGCGTATTCATACAGCTTCTTGCCTTCGTATTTTAACGCAGAATACATAGAAGGAATTTGCTGGGTTTCCCCGCGGAAGCTATCGAGTGCGTCGTCGAGTTGCTGCGGCGTAAAGGTTATTTCACGTTCGGAAACGATCTCACCTTCAGCGTCAGACGTATCAGTGCGTTGGCCGAGGCGGGCAATGACCCGATAACGCTTGTCAGAATCCAGCAGAAAACGCGAGAACTTGGTCGCTTCACCTAAACACAATGGCAGCATGCCAGTTGCCAGAGGGTCGAGCGCACCGGTATGTCCTGCGCGGTTCGCGTTGTAGAGGCGTTTCACCTTTTGCAGGGCATCGTTGGAAGACAAGCCGTAAGATTTGTCCAGTAGCAGAACGCCGTGAATATCACGGCCGCGGCGACGTGGGCGGCTCATTATGCTTCCTCGTCGTCGCCTGCAGCTGAACGACGTTCAGCATCATTCTTCACGACGTTAGTCACCAGGTTAGACATACGCATGCCTTCAACCAGGGAGTTATCGTAAGCAAAGGTCAGTTCCGGAACAACACGCAAACGCATCGCTTTACCGATCAGGGTACGAATGAAACCTGATGCATCCTGTAAGGCTCTGATGCCGTTTTTCACACGATCGGGATCGTGATTATCGGTGGTCAACACGTCGAGGAAGGTAACGAACACTTTGGCATAAGCCAGGTCACGTGACACTTCTACGCCGGACACGGTGGCCATGCCAACGCGTGGATCTTTGACTTCGCGCTGTAAAATAATCGCGATTTCTTTTTGCATCTCCTGAGAGACACGTTGAGTACGGCTAAATTCTTTTGCCATGATTCTTTCTCCACTTGCTCCAGACAAATAAGGGGGCGCAAGGCCCCCATCTGGATATCAGCTACTTCGCAAACGTTAAGCGATAGTACGTTTGATCTCGATGATTTCGAAGACTTCGATCACATCACCAGTACGCACATCGTTGTAGTTCTTAACGCCGATACCACATTCCATGCCGTTACGAACTTCAGCAACGTCATCTTTGAAGCGACGCAGGGATTCCAGCTCGCCTTCGTAGATCACCACGTTGTCACGCAGTACACGGATTGGGTTGTTACGTTTGATCATACCTTCAGTAACCATACAACCTGCAATTGCGCCAAATTTCGGTGACTTGAACACGTCACGAACTTCAGCCAGGCCGATGATTTGCTGTTTGTACTCTGGCGCCAACATACCGCTCATCGCCTGTTTGACTTCATCAATCAGGTTATAGATGACGGAGTAGTAACGCAGATCCAGGCTTTCGCTTTCTACAACGCGACGGGCAGAAGCATCCGCACGCACGTTGAAGCCCAGGATGATCGCACGGGAAGCGGCTGCCAGCGTTGCATCAGTCTCGGTGATACCACCGACACCCATACCCACGATTTTGACTTTCACTTCGTCGGTTGACAAGTTCTGCAGTGCATCGGAAATCGCTTCGCAAGAACCCTGTACGTCAGATTTCAGAACGATGTTCAGTTCAGAAACTTCACCTTCGGTCATGTTCGCAAACATGTTTTCCAGTTTAGATTTCTGCTGACGAGCCAGTTTCACTTCGCGGAATTTACCCTGACGATACAGAGCAACTTCACGAGCTTTCTTCTCATCACGAACAACAGTCACTTCATCACCCGCAGCCGGAACGCTGGACAGACCCAACACTTCGACAGGAATAGAAGGACCTGCAGACAGAATGTCACGTCCCAGTTCATCGCGCATCGCACGAACACGGCCGTATTCGAAGCCACACAGAATGATATCGCCTTTATTCAGCGTACCTTCCTGAACCAGAACTGTTGCTACCGGGCCGCGACCTTTGTCCAGGAAGGACTCAATCACAACACCACTTGCCATACCGGTACGTACCGCTTTCAGTTCCAGTACTTCAGCTTGCAGCAAGATGGCTTGCAGCAGATCGTCGATACCCGTACCGACTTTCGCAGAAACATGGATGAACTGAGATTCACCGCCCCACTCTTCCGGCATAACGCCGTACTGAGAAAGCTCGGTGCGAACGCGATCTGGATCAGCATCTGGCTTATCAATTTTGTTCACTGCAACCACGATTGGCACGCCAGCCGCTTTCGCATGCTGAACTGCTTCAATGGTCTGTGGCATCACGCCATCATCGGCTGAAACAACCAGAACCACGATGTCAGTTGCCTTGGCACCACGTGCACGCATTGAAGTAAACGCGGCGTGTCCCGGAGTATCCAGGAAGGTGATCATACCGTTTTCTGTTTCAACGTGATAAGCACCGATGTGCTGAGTAATACCACCGGCTTCGCCCGCAGCAACTTTCGTTGAGCGAATGTAGTCAAGCAGGGAGGTTTTACCGTGGTCAACGTGACCCATGATGGTCACAACCGGAGCACGTGGCTCAGCGGCAGCTGAAGCACCGGTATCACGGTCGCTCATCAGCGCTTCTTCCAGCTCGTTCTCACGACGCAGGATGACTTTATGGCCCATTTCTTCAGCAACCAGTTGAGCAGTTTCCTGATCAATAACCTGGTTGATAGTAGCCATCGCACCCAGTTTCATCATCGTTTTGATGACCTGAGAGCCTTTAACTGCCATTTTGTTCGCCAGCTCAGCAACGGTAATGGTTTCACCCACAACAACGTCACGATTCACTGCAGCGACAGGCTTGTTGAAGCTCTGTTGCAGTGTGCTTGGCTTACGCTTGCCTTTACCATTACGGCCAACGGCACGTGCTTCTTCGCGATCCGCTTTAGATTCAGACAGTTTATTGCCTTTCTTCTGCTTGGTCGCTTTGCCACCGCGGGTACGGCTACGACGTTCGCCTTCAACTTTGGCGTCGTTTTCGTCTTCAGCTGCACGGGCGTGGGTAGAAGTGGTGACATGATAGTCAGCAGATTCTGATTCGCTTGGCGCGACAGTTTCAGTCCAGACACCTGAGTCAGCCATTTTGCGGGCTTCCTCTGCGATGCGCTTGGCGTTTTCTTCAAGCTTACGCTGGGCTTCTTCTTCCGTTTTGCGTTTCAGCTCTGCGGCTTCAGCTTCACGGCGTGCTTTCTCTGCCTGAGCTGGTTTGGTTACTTCGTCAGTATGTTGATTCGTCACTTTATCTTTTTCCGCTGCATCACGCTTAGCTTTATCAGCGGCCTCACGTTTAGCTTGCTCTTCGGCGGCGCGTTTGGCTTTTTCCTGAGCTTCGCGCTGGGCTTGCTCTGCTGCTGCACGCTGTGCCTGTTCTTCCGCGTCACGCTTCGCCTGCTCTTCCGCTTCGGCCTGGGCAAGTTCTGCTTCGGTCATATCACGTTTAACATAAGTGCGTTTCTTGCGGACTTCGATTTGCACCGATTTACTCGTCCCGCCGGTGCTCGGAATATTCAGTGTACTACGCGTTTTGCGTTGTAACGTCAGTTTGTTTGTCGCACCAGCGTTTCCGCCATTCAGATGCGCCAACAATGTTTCTTTTTCCTGCTGGGTCACAGAGTCAGATTCGGACTTCGAGATCCCTGCATCAGCAAATTGCTGTACCAGGCGATCTACCGGGGTCTGAATCTCTGCCGCCAGCGATTTTACAGTTACATCTGTCATGCTGTTCCTTCCTGCTACAGTTTATTACGCGTTGTCGCCAAACCAGCAGATATTGCGCGCGGCCATGATAAGTTCACCAGCCTGCTCGTCAGTAAGACCTTCAATATCAGCCAGATCGTCGACACCCTGCTCGGCAAGATCTTCCAGCGTACAAACGCCTTGTGCAGCCAGTTTAAACGCCATGCTACGTTCCAGACCCGCCAGGTTCAGCAGATCGTCAGCAGGCTTGTTGTCACCGAGACTTTCTTCCTGGGCTAAAGCCAACGTCGTCAGCGCTTCTTTCGCACGTTCGCGAAGCGCATTCACGGTGTCTTCATCCAGGCCGTCGATTTCAAGCAGTTCGTTCACTGGCACATAAGCCAGTTCTTCGAGAGTAGAGAAACCTTCTTCTACCAGAACCGTGGCGAAATCTTCATCAATGGCCAGGTATTTAGTAAAGGTTTCAATCGCAGCGTGTGCCTCAGCCTGATGTTTGGCCTGAAGGTCGTCTGCTGTCATCACGTTCAGTTCCCATCTGTCATCACCACGATGTTGTTTCAACAGTTGGGAAGCCAAACGTACGTTCTGACCATTACGGCCAATCGCCTGTGCCAGGTTGCTGGCTTCAACGGCGATATCCATGGTGCATTTATCTTCATCAACCACGATGGAGGCAACATCTGCCGGAGCCATGGCGTTGATAACGAATTGCGCAGGATTGTCATCCCAAAGGATGATATCGATACGTTCGCCGCCCAGTTCACTGGAAACGGCCTGAACGCGTGCACCGCGCATACCGACACAAGCACCGACAGGATCGATGCGTTTGTCGTTGGTTTTCACTGCGATTTTTGCACGGGAGCCAGGATCGCGGGCTGCCGCTTTAATTTCGATCAGCTCTTCACCGATTTCTGGCACTTCAATACGGAACAGTTCGATCAGCATTTCGTTGCGCGAACGGCTGACAAACAGCTGTGCGCCACGTGCTTCAGGACGAACATCATACAGAACGCCACGAATACGGTCGCCAGAGCGGAAGTTTTCACGCGGAAGCATATCTTCACGCAGGATCACAGCTTCAGCATTGCTGCCTAAATCCAGGGCGATGCTGTCGCGGTTAACTTTTTTCACGACGCCAGTGACGATTTCGCCCTGCTGTTCACGGAACTGCTCAACAACCATCGCGCGTTCAGCTTCGCGTACTTTCTGTACGATAACTTGTTTTGCGGTTTGGGTGGTGATGCGGTCGAATGTGACTGACTCGATTTGATCTTCGATGTAACCGCCGAGTTCGATAGACGGTTCTTCATACTGTGCTGCTTCGAGGGTGATTTCACGCGTTGGCTGAGTCACTTCGTCGACTGCAACCCAACGACGGAAGGTATCGAAGTCACCTGTTTTACGGTCAATGCTGACGCGGACTTCGATTTCCTGCTCGTATTTTTTCTTGGTCGCTGTTGATAATGCAATTTCCAGCGCTTCAAAAATCTTCTCGCGCGGGAGGGATTTTTCATTAGAAACTGCTTCTACAACAGCCAGAATCTCTTTGTTCATCCTAGTTGCCTCTTCCAAACTCTTTAAAAGTGGGGTACCAGGTTCGCTTTCTGGATGTTGCTCAGTGCGAACACTTCGTCTTTCCCTTCCACAGTCACCGTGATCATTTCGCCTTCGACAGCTTTGATGATGCCCTGCCATTTGCGACGATTCTGGACCGCCATACGCAGTACCATGCTGACTTCGTCACCGATAAAACGTTGATAATGCTCAGCGGTGAACATAGGACGATCAAGGCCTGGAGAGGAAACTTCCAGGTTATAGGCGACGGTGACTGGATCTTCAACGTCCAGCACAGCGCTCACCTGGTGGCTGACATCAGCACAATCATCAACATTGATCCCGGCGTCACTATCAATATAGATGCGCAACGTCGATTGGCGAGCCCGAACGAACTCGATGCCCACCAGCTCAAAGCCAAGTGCCTCGACTGGTGCTGTAATCAGCTCTGTTAATTTTTGTTCTAATGTGGACAAGCCCACCCCCAAGACATAAAAAAAGGGCTAAATAGCCCAGTGATTCTGTTGCCAAATAACAAAAAACCCCGATAAATCGGGGCTTTATGCAACTGGACCCTATTTGCCGCATAGCGGCTTCGGTACAACTTTCTAAGTGTTATTTTCAAATTGAAGCTTTCAAATGGGAACTGCAGAACATCACAGGAAGATACTGAAAGTCTATTTGAAATAAACACTTAGGGAAAGTGGTTGCGGGGGCCGGATTTGAACCGACGACCTTCGGGTTATGAGCCCGACGAGCTACCAGGCTGCTCCACCCCGCGTCCGAAAACGTGGGAAATACTACGCCGATAATCGCTAAAAAGCAAATTATCACAAAGATTGGTACCGAGGACGGGACTTGAACCCGTAAGCCCATTCGGGCACTACCACCTCAAGGTAGCGTGTCTACCAATTCCACCACCTCGGCACTCTTTTTTTTCACAATCGCTTGTACTGTCCAAGTTCAAGCCACTGTTTAAAACTTTTCACTTCTTTAGGTAAGAAGGTTACTGCTTAGTGAGGAACATCACTGTTCGGCGCTGCTGGAGCTGCCGGTGCAGTTGTCTGCTCAGTTTGCGCTGGCTGACTTAAGTTTTCCCACTCACTGCCTTTTTGGCCTTTATTGGTGCTCATGTTCCCAAGAATCAAACTAATGATAAAGAACAAAGCGGCCAACACGCCGGTCATACGGGTCATGAAGTTACCGGAACCACTCGAACCGAACAATGTGCCTGAAGCACCTGCTCCGAAAGAGGCTCCCATATCAGCGCCTTTACCTTGTTGCAGCATAACCAAAGCCACAAGGCCGATTGCTACGATAAGGAAAATCACCAGAAGAGCGTCGTACATAGTAGTACCTGTATCCTCGCGGGTTCACCGCATGCCAATTGCTTCTCACCAATTTAGCAGGCCATTTAAGGACCCACTGAAGCGGGTGTGAATACTAACCAAAGCCGTATGGCCGCGCAAGAGCAATTTGCAATGGAATGTTCGTTTGCGGAAAAAAACGGCAAATTCATCCAAAAAACCTTAATCAGGTATTATCTGCGCCGTTATCTGATGAGGAGACAACGGCGCAGAGCAGAAAAATTCGCCATTTCTTATCGGGTTACGGCTTGACCGCTTTCACTGCATCGGCAATGCGATTGGCTAATTTTTCTACCAGCTCCGCATCTTCACCTTCCACCATGACACGCAACAAAGGTTCTGTGCCTGATTTACGCAATAAAACGCGGCCACGGCCTGCAAGTTGCTTTTCAACTTCAGCGGTTACCTGCTTCACTTCATCAGATTCCAGCGGATCATGTTCGCCAGCGAATCGCACATTAATCAGAATTTGGGGCAATAATTTCATACCGCTGCACAAATCATGAAGAGTCATGTGGTTACGGACCATTGCGGTGAGTACTTGCAAACCTGCAACAATACCGTCTCCTGTGGTCGTTTTGTCCAGCAAGATGATATGACCGGAGTTTTCAGCACCAATACGCCAGCCTTTTTCCTGCATTTTTTCCAGAACGTAGCGGTCGCCCACTTTCGCACGTGTGAAAGGAATGCCGAGCTGCTTGAGCGCAAGTTCGAGGCCCATATTACTCATCAGCGTGCCTACCGCACCGCCTTTAAGTTGCCCCTGACGTAGGCCTTCACGCGCGATGATATAAAGAATCTGGTCGCCATCAACTTTGTTACCTTCGTGGTCAACCATGATCAGACGATCGCCGTCACCATCAAATGCCAAACCGACGTCAGCTTTTTCTGCCAGAACGCGCTGTTGCAACTGACGAACGTCCGTTGCGCCGCACTCTTCGTTAATATTCATGCCGTCTGGCTCACAGCCGATAGCGATGACTTTCGCGCCCAGCTCGCGCAGTACACTTGGCGCAATGTGATAAGTTGCACCGTTAGCACAATCGACCACAATTTTCAGACCGTTAAGGCTGAGTTCGCTCGGGAAAGTCCCTTTGCAAAATTCGATGTAACGACCTGCCGCATCCACTATACGACTGGCTTTGCCTAACTCTGCCGATTCAACGCAGGTCAGCGGTTTTTCCAGTTCGGCTTCGATGGCTTCTTCCACGTCATCTGGCAGCTTTGTCCCATCGATGGTGAAAAATTTGATGCCGTTATCGTAATAAGGATTGTGGGAAGCAGAAATCACGATCCCAGCTTCTGCACGGAAAGTACGCGTCAGATACGCCACCGCAGGTGTGGGCATCGGTCCGGTAAAGGAAGCCGATAAGCCCGCTGCCGCCAGCCCTGCTTCAAGAGCAGATTCCAGCATATAGCCCGAGATGCGTGTGTCTTTACCAATAATCACTTTACGAGAGCCGTGGCGCGCTAAAACTTTTCCCGCTGCCCAGCCGAGTTTGAGAACGAAATCTGGCGTGATTGGGTTATCACCTACTTTTCCGCGAATGCCATCGGTGCCAAAGTATTTACGGTTGCTCATAGTTATTTTTTATCCCTTGCAGAAAGTGTAGCTTCGACGACACGCATCGCTTCGACGGTTTCTTTTACATCATGTACACGGACGATCTGAGCGCCCTGCATGGCTGCGATAACAGCACAGGCAACACTTCCCGTCACACGTTGTTCTGGTGAGACATGAAGCAGTTGGCCGACCATGGATTTCCTCGACATGCCAACAAGAAGAGGCAAGCCGAAATGATGAAACTCAGCCAGTCTGGCGAGCAACTGGTAATTGTGGTTCAGATTTTTACCGAAACCAAAGCCCGGGTCGAGTAACAATTTGCTTTTCGGAATGCCGGCATTCTCACAGCGTGCAATTTTTTCAACAAAATACTCCGCGACTTCAGCAACCACATCCTCATATTTTGGGGAGTGCTGCATTGTTTTCGGTTGCCCTTGCATGTGCATCAGGCAAACGGGCAAACCTGTTTCTGCGGCTGCCTGTAATGCGCCCGGCTCTTGTAAAGAGCGAATGTCATTGATCAGATGCATACCTGCGCGGGCAGCTTCGCGGATAACGATCGCTTTTGATGTATCCACTGAAATCCAGACATCAAAGCGACGGGCAATCGCCTCAACAACCGGCACCACACGCGCCAGTTCCTCATCTTCACTGACCTCAGCAGCACCTGGACGCGTCGACTCTCCGCCAATATCAAGAAGGGTTGCCCCGGCATTGATCATCGCCTCAGCATGCCTGAGTGCGAGATCCAGCGAGTTATGCCTACCTCCATCGGAAAAGGAATCCGGCGTAACATTCAGGATCCCCATTACCTGAGGAAAAGTGAGGTTTAGAATCGATTCTCTGGCTGTGAGTTGCATACGTCATGTCTCGTTTGATCGGTCAGTGGTCGTAATATCTAAATTCCGGGGCAAAGAATGCACGCATAAAAAACCCCGGGCAAGCCCGGGGTAGTATGTAATCAGCATTTTTCCAACCAGCGACTTATTTGCCGCTGAATTGTTCAAACATCGTATTGCCAGGATTTGGCGTACGAGGCTCATCAACCGGCGTTGGCGCTTTTGGCGAACCACCGTCGTTAGAATTGCCATTACCATTTTTACCGCCGACGTCATCCCAGCCAGCTGGCGGGCGAACTTCAGTACGGTTCATCAGATCGTCTATCTGTGGTGCATCGATGGTTTCATATTTCATCAGGGCATCTTTCATTGAATGAAGGATATCCATATTTTCCATCAGTAAAGTACGCGCACGTGCATAGTTGCGTTCAACCAGAGATTTCACTTCCTGATCGATGATTCGCGCCGTTTCATCAGACATGTGTTTCGCTTTTGCTACTGAACGACCGAGGAAGACTTCGCCTTCTTCTTCCGCATACAGCAACGGACCTAATTTGTCTGAGAAGCCCCACTGCGTAACCATGTTACGGGCAATGGATGTCGCCACTTTAATATCGTTCGATGCACCGGTAGAGACTTTTTCTACACCGTAGATGATCTCTTCAGCAAGACGACCACCGTACAGCGTGGAAATCTGGCTTTCGAGTTTCTGACGGCTGGCACTGATCGCATCACCTACTGGCAGGAAGAACGTAACACCCAATGCCCGGCCACGAGGAATAATCGTGACTTTGTGCACAGGATCGTGTTCAGGAACCAGGCGGCCAATGATGGCGTGACCCGCTTCGTGATACGCGGTGGATTCTTTCTGCGCTTCTGTCATCACCATGGAGCGACGTTCCGCACCCATCATGATTTTGTCTTTGGCTTTTTCGAACTCAACCATAGACACCACACGTTTATTACCACGTGCAGAGAACAGAGCGGCTTCGTTGACCAGGTTTGCCAGATCAGCACCGGAGAAGCCCGGTGTACCACGTGCAATCACTGAAGCATCAACATCTGTTGCCAGAGGAACGCGGCGCATGTGAACTTTAAGGATCTGTTCGCGGCCACGCACGTCTGGCAAGCCAACCACAACCTGACGGTCGAAACGGCCCGGACGCAGCAATGCCGGGTCAAGAACGTCAGGACGGTTAGTCGCAGCAATAACGATAATGCCTTCGTTACCTTCAAAGCCGTCCATCTCAACCAACATCTGGTTCAGCGTTTGCTCACGTTCATCGTGACCGCCGCCTAAACCTGCACCACGCTGACGGCCAACGGCGTCAATTTCATCGATGAAGATGATACATGGAGCAGCTTTCTTCGCTTGTTCGAACATGTCACGCACACGGGATGCGCCGACACCCACGAACATTTCGACGAAGTCAGAACCAGAAATAGTAAAGAAAGGAACCTTAGCTTCACCTGCGATGGCTTTCGCCAGCAAGGTTTTACCGGTACCCGGAGGACCGACCATCAGGACGCCTTTAGGAATTTTACCGCCCAGTTTCTGGAAACGGCTAGGTTCGCGCAGGTAATCAACCAGCTCGCTAACCTCTTCCTTGGCTTCGTCGCAACCTGCAACATCCGCAAAAGTCGTTTTAATTTGATCTTCTGTCAGCATGCGCGCTTTGCTCTTGCCAAAGGACATCGCCCCTTTGCCGCCGCCGCCCTGCATTTGCCGCATAAAGAAGATCCAGACCCCAATCAACAACAACATTGGGAACCAGGAAATAAAGATAGAGGCCAGTAAGCTTGGTTGCTCTGGTGGCTCACCCACTACGGTTACATTTTTGCTCAGCAGCGTATCCAGCAACTTAGGGTCTTCAACTGGAATGTAGGTCGTGTACTTGTTGCTGTCTTTTTTAACAACGTTAATCTCACGTCCATTGATACGCGCTTCGCGAATCTGGTCTTGGGTCAATTCGGACATGAAGGTAGAATAATCTACCCTACGGCCATTAGACTCGCTGGGCCCAAAGCTCTGAAATACAGACATCAATACTACTGCGATGACTAACCAGAGAATCAGGTTCTTCGCCATGTCACTCAAGGGATCAACCTCATATTACAACTGTGTTAACAAACAGCGTTAGGGTACTACAGTTTCCGCCCTGTCGCTACGATGTACACTTCTCGCGAACGTGCTCGGGAAGCGTCTGGCTTACGAATCTTCACCTTCGTAAACAGGGAGCGAATTTCCCGCAGGTATTCATCAAAGCCATCTCCCTGGAACACCTTCACCAGGAAACTTCCGCCTGGTGCTAATACATCCCGACACATATCCAGCGCTAACTCAACCAAATACATCGATTTTGGAATATCGACTGCCGGTGTACCGCTCATATTCGGGGCCATATCGGACATGACCACCTGAACCTTGTTTTCTCCCACGCGGTCAAGCAGCGCTTTGAGAACTAATTCATCACGAAAATCCCCCTGAAGGAAATCGACTCCAACAATAGGATCCATAGGTAAAAGGTCAAGAGCAATGATGCGCCCTTTGCTACCGATCTGCGTGGCGGCAAACTGCGACCATCCACCGGGTGCTGCGCCTAAATCCACAACGGTCATCCCGGGTTTGAACAGCTTATCGCCCTGCTGTATCTCATCAAGCTTAAACCAGGCGCGGGAACGCAGCCCTTTTTTCTGTGCCTGAATCACGTATTTATCGCTAAAGTGTTCCTGCAGCCAGCGTGTGGAACTTGCAGAACGCTTTTTAATAGACATTATTTAGTAACCATATAGTTTTCCAACTACCCTGTGTTAGAGCTTTTGGAACAAGCTGTTAGCGTCATGACGTCTATGGCTAAGTCAGTATAAATCACATCCCGAAGCAGTGCGGGTTGGTCATATACATGAGATGGCGGTAGAATGACCCGTTTTCAATCCCAACTTAAGCAAAAAAGACGATGAATCTTAACAATAAACAAAAACAGTACCTGAAAGGTCTGGCACATCCACTGAAACCGGTTGTCATGCTGGGTAACAACGGCCTGACAGAAGGCGTGCTTGCCGAAATCGAACAGGCACTGAAGCATCACGAACTGATCAAGATTAAAGTCGCGGCAGAAGAACGCGAAACGAAGACCTTGATCGTAGACGCTATCGTGCGTGAAACCAAGGCGTGTAATGTGCAAGTTATCGGCAATATGCTGGTACTTTATCGCCCTTCTACCGAAGACCGCAAAATTATCTTACCGCGTTAATTCGTCAGAGTTTAACGAAAAACGCTTTAGATTTTCGGAAAGGTGCCACGAAATCACGTTCAGGAAAAGGCTATAACTGGCCTTTTTACGTTAGTTTTCAATTTAATGTGAAGTCATTCACTTCATGAATGGGTGATTTATAGGGCGAAACATTACGTTTCGCCCTTTTTAATGCAGATTTTTAGAGGTACTCGACCTTCAGCACTTCAAACTCAACATCCCCGCCTGGGGTGCTGATCACAACCACGTCATCCTGTTCTTTCCCAATCAAACCGCGTGCGATAGGTGAGTTCACAGAAATCAGATTTTGCTTAAAGTCAGCTTCGTCGTCACCCACGATGCGGTAGGTCTGTTCTTCTTCGCTGTCCAGGTTCATCAATTTCACCGTGGCACCAAAAATGACACGCCCCGTCGCCGGCATTTTTGTCACGTCGATCACCTGAGCATTTGAAAGCTTGGCTTCGATCTCCTGAATACGGCCTTCGCAGAAGCCCTGCTGTTCGCGGGCAGCGTGATACTCAGCATTCTCTTTCAGATCGCCGTGTTCGCGCGCAGTGGCAATATCAGCAATAATTTTTGGACGACGTACGCCCTTCAGATGATCCAGCTCTTCACGTAATCTTTCTGCGCCACGCAACGTCATCGGAATCGGTTTCATATATTCATTACCTCTAACTTGGTCCTTTCGGTAAACACCGTCCTGATTGAATCAGGTAAGAAATTAAGCCAGCTCTTTTGACCTACTCACTCTGGCGAAAAACAAAAAAAACCTCACCCGGAGTTGCCACCAGGCCAGGATTCATTTTGCATTATGATTCGTATTTTAACGTAGAGTTCCTTGAGGATCATCGTTTACTTTCAGCCACGTTGCGCCTGGGTTCGTAGCATCGTAGTATGGCACCACATTATCCTGTTGTTACCCAGAGCCTTTACTCAAAATAATGCGTTTTATACGAATAGTCAGTGGATTAGCATGCGCGTTTGTTCTGAATACAAATGCGGCTCAGATCGAAAATTACACAGAATATCTGCCTGACGGTACGAATCTGGCTGTGCTGGTACAGAAAATAGGCGCTCCCGCGCCTGCCATCGACTATCACGGTTCCCAGATGGCGTTGCCCGCCAGTACAATGAAGATCCTGACCGCGCTGGCGGCCTTACTTCAGTTGGGTCCAGATTTCCGATTCACAACCACCCTGGAAACCCCGGGCTCCGTTTCCGATGGCGTCTTAAAAGGGGATCTGGTCGCGCGTTTTTCCGGTGATCCGACGCTGAAACGTCAGAATATTCGGAATATGGTCGCGGTGCTGAAAAAACAGGGCATTAAAGAGATCAGTGGTGATGTGGTCGTGAACACGTCAGTGTTTGCCAGCCATGACAAAGCCCCCGGCTGGCCATGGAATGACATCACACAGTGCTTCAGTGCGCCGCCCGCCGCGGCGATTGTCGATCGTAACTGTTTCTCGGTGTCCCTTTACAGCGCGCCTAAACCTGATGAAAACGCCTTTATCCGCGTCGCCTCCTATTATCCGGTGCATATGTTCAGTGAGGTCCGCACGCTGGCAAAAGGTTCTCCGGATGCACAGTATTGTGAACTGGATGTGGTGCCGGGAGAATTCAATCGCTACACATTGACCGGTTGTCTCACCCAACGCAGTGAACCTTTGCCACTGGCTTTCGCCATTCAGGATGGTGCCAGCTATGCCGGTGCAATTTTGAAAGACGAACTCTTGCAGGCAGATATTCAGATTGATGGCACGTTGAAACGTCAGACGCGCCAGACACCTGCCGGGACGGTGCTTGCACAAACTCAGTCTGCCCCGTTGCATGATCTGCTGCGCATAATGCTGAAGAAATCCGACAACATGATTGCCGATACGGTATTTCGTACGATTGGTCATCAGCGGTTTGGTGTGCCGGGAACCTGGCGTGCCGGTTCAGATGCTGTACGCCAAATCCTTCGCCAGAAAGCGGGCATCGATTTAGGCAACTCTATTCAGGTTGATGGCTCAGGCCTGTCACGTCACGATTTGCTGTCACCGGCGACGATGATGCAGGTACTGCAATACATCGCGCAGAACGATAAGGATTTAGACTTTATCTCAATGCTTCCACTGGCCGGTCATGACGGTACGCTGCAGTATCGCGGTGGTCTGCACGAAGCCGGTGTGGACGGCAAAGTGTCTGCGAAAACAGGCTCACTGTCTGGCGTATACAACCTGGCGGGCTTTATCACCACCGCCAGCGGGCAGCGCATGGCGTTTGTTCAGTTCCTCTCCGGATACGCAGTGCCTCCGGAAGACCAGCGTACGCGTCGCGCTCCGCTGGTACGCTTTGAGAGCCGTCTCTATAAGGACGTCTACCAAAATAATTAACCCTGGAGAAGTGCCAGACGATGAAACTGCTGATAGTTGAAGATGATGAACTTTTACGGCAGGGTTTATCGCTGGCATTAACCAGCGATAATTATGTGTGCGACTGCGCATCCACCGCGGCAGAAGCGCAAAGCCTCATCCAGACCAGTCAATACAGTCTGGTGATCCTTGATTTAGGGTTGCCAGATAAAGATGGCGCCACGCTTCTGCGTCAATGGCGTCGCCAAAGAATTTCCCTTCCCGTCCTCATTTTGACCGCCCGTGATGCTCTTGAAGACCGGGTCGATGGTCTGGACGCCGGTGCCGATGATTACCTGATCAAACCTTTCGCCCTGGCCGAGCTCCAGGCGCGGGTTCGTGCGCTTATTCGCCGCTATCAGGGACAAAGTGATAACGAGATTTCCGTTGGCAATTTGAAAATTAACCTCTCGTCGCAGCAAACCTATCTGGGTGACGCTCAGGTGGAGGTCACGCCGAAGGAATTTGCGATTTTAACCCGGCTGATGATGCGCGCCGGGCAAACGGTCAACCGTGAGTTACTTCAGCAAGATCTCTATACCTGGCAGGACGATTTAGGATCTAATACGCTGGAAGTTCACGTTCATAACCTGCGACGCAAACTGGGTAAGGAACTCATCCGCACAGTGCGCGGCATTGGATACCGGCTGGAGATAGCACCGTGACCAGTATGCGCCGCCGTCTTCTGGTCATGCTGGCGTTGATTCTTTTTGTCACCCAACTCACCAGCATTTTCTGGCTCTGGCATGAAAGTCAGGAGCAGATTAATTTGCTGGTGAATGACACGCTTTCCGCCAAAGTTCGCAATGCGCATGTTGAGAAGGAAATTGCCGAAGCGATTGCCTCACTGATTGCGCCTTCTTTGCTGATGATGACCATTACTCTGGTGCTCTCCTTCTGGGCCATCAGCTGGATTATTCGTCCGCTAAACCAGTTACAAAAACGTCTGGAAACCCGCTCGGCAGATAACCTTTCGCCTTTGCCACTGAACAGCGAAATTCGCGAGGTAGTGGCGGTGACAAACGCCCTCAATCAGCTGTTTTCGCGCCTTTCAAATACGATTCAGCAGGAACGATTATTCACTGCCGATGCCGCTCACGAATTACGAACGCCACTTGCCGGAGTGCGTCTACATCTTGAGATCATGCAAAAAAATGGCATCACCGGCAGCGATACCCTGATTGGTCGCATCGATCAGCTTATGCATACCATTGAACAATTACTGATGTTATCCCGCGCCGGACAGAATTTTGCTAAAGGTGAATATCAGCAAGTGGATCTTGTGGCAAACGTCATCGAACCGCTGCGTGAAGAGTTCTGCGAGATGCTGGAAGATCGCCAACAAAGGCTGATTTTGAGGCTTCCGCAACATGCCACCCTTCAGGGGGATGCCGTTCTGCTTCGTTTGCTGGTGAGGAATCTGGTGGAAAATGCTTTCCGCTACGGCCCTGAGAACAGTGAAATACTCATTACAGTGCAGCCACAGAACAAGGGTTTCCTGATACAAATTGACGATGAAGGTCCGGGGATTGATGAGACAAAAGCGTGTGAGCTGACCCAGGCATTCAAACGTATGGATCAACGTTATGGCGGCAGCGGGTTGGGTTTGAACATTGTGATACGTATTGCTCAACTTCACTGCGGAACGTTGACGTTGCGTAACCGTGCCTCAGGCCACGGGCTGAGTGCGCAATGCTGGCTGCCCGATGTGATTTTGGAAAATGCCCTTTCACTTTCTGCCAGCACCACGAAAAATATGTATTAAAAAAGGCTGCCACTGGCAGCCTTTCAGATTGAGATCTACGCCGGATTAACGTTCGTAAATGATTTCAACGCCTTCGTCGTCGTCTTCATCCCAGTCATCGTCCCAGTCGTCGTCAGCTTCAGATTCCACTTCAGCCAGTTGTTCACGGTGATAATCATCCCACATGAATTCAACTTTTTCTGGCGCAGCTTCTTCAATCGCCATGTGCTTAGGATTTTCATTGATAAATTTCATCACATCCCAGCACAGTGCATTCACGCCTTCGCGATTAGCGGCTGAAATCAGATAGTAGTTACCTTCCCAACCCAGCGCTTCTGCAATGGCTTTAGCACGCGTCTCAGCTTCTTCTTTTTCGATCAGATCAACTTTGTTGAATACCAGCCAACGTGGCTTTTCAGCCAGTTTTGCATTGTATTGCTGCAACTCGTTGATGATAACTTTCGCATTCTCGATCGGATCAGATTCATCAATCGGCGCGATATCGATCAGGTGCAATAACACACGGCAACGCTCAAGGTGTTTCAGGAAGCGAATACCTAAACCAGCACCTTCAGATGCCCCTTCAATCAGACCAGGGATATCGGCGATCACAAAGCTTTGCTCACTGTCCATACGAACAACACCAAGGCTTGGTACCAGGGTGGTAAACGGATAGTCAGCAACTTTTGGTTTCGCTGCGGAAACGGCACGAATGAAGGTCGATTTACCCGCATTTGGCAGCCCCAGCATACCCACGTCAGCCAGCAGCATCAGCTCAAGCGCGATATCACGCTCTTCGCCTTTCGTGCCCATGGTTTTTTGGCGTGGGGAACGGTTAACCGACGATTTGAAGCGGGTATTGCCAAGACCGTGGAAACCGCCTTTAGCCACCATATTGATCTGACCGTGTTTGGTCATATCAGCAAGCACTTCACCGGTGGCCTGATCCAGAACGCGCGTACCAACGGGAACTTTGATCGTAATATCTTTACCGCGTTTACCGGTACAGTCGCTGCTTTGACCGTTTGTGCCGCGCTCCGCGCGATATGATTTCACAAAGCGGAAATCGATCAGCGTATTGAGGTTTTCATCAGCAAGCAGGAAAACGTCGCCACCATCGCCACCGTCGCCACCATCAGGGCCGCCACGGGGAATATATTTCTCACGACGGAAGCTCACACAACCGTTACCGCCGTCACCTGCCACGATCAATATTGTGGCTTCATCAACAAACTTCATTTGTACTGTCTCCGTAAATCATTCGCCGGGCAGCTATAGTTTAGCTACCAGGTTTTGCTCTGTCCGACGAGGCCACCAACGATGGCCTGCTGCGGAAAACATTGCACCCGCCACCACCACAAATGCCCCAAGATAACCTACAAAATTGAGCACTGGTGCGGCGAAATAGCCCGGCCAGGCAAGTGCTAACAGATCTGAAAATAGCAGGGTAAACAAGGGCGTCAGCGTCACTATTGCGCTGACCTGCGATGCCTGCCATCTCGCCATCGCTTCCGCTAAGGCGCCATATCCTACTAAGGTATTCGCGCCGCAAAACAACAAACAGGCAAACTGCCAGCCGCTGAGCTGTGAAAGCATCGCCGGACTGGCCAGCGGGAGCAATGCGATAGAACATAAAGTGTACAGCAAAAACAAGATTTGCGGCGAGGCCAGCTGACGCAACAGAACCTTTTGCGCCACACCATAAATCACCCAAACCATTGCTGCCCCGACACCAAAAATCACACCGAGGGTGTAATCGGTAAGACGGGTAAATATTTCAATCAGGCTGACATTGAAGAACAATATCAGTCCTAAAATCAACATAATGGCGCCAATAACCTGCGTGACACGCATCTTCTCTTTCAGGATTATCACACTGGCCAGCATCATACCAACAGGCGAAAGCTGACCGATAACCTGAGAAGCCGTCGGACTGAGAAACTTCAGTGAAGAACTAAAAAGAACAAAGTTCCCCATCAGCCCTGCGGTGGCAATTAACACCAGAATAAGCCAGCGTGGCCTGCTTAAAATCACTCTTGGCGGTAAGCGACGCTTCGCGGCAAGAATGCATCCCAGCACAATTGCAGCCATGGAAAACCGATACCAGACCACCGTAAAGGGATCCATGACGACCAATACCTGCTTCATAGCGATGGGCAAAGAGCCCCAACTCATGGCAGTGATCAGCGCTAACATGATCCCGACAGGTGCCTGCGATTTAGTATCCATTATCCGCCAGAATGGGCTAACCAGAATGTAAAAAGCCCCGCAACGAGTTGCGGGGCTTACATCTATTTACTAAGACGAGAAAAACTTATTCAGCTTCGATGCTGATGTACTTACGGTTTTTCGGGCCTTTAACTTCGAACTTGACTTTACCGTCAGCCAAAGCAAACAGAGTGTGGTCCTTGCCGCAACCCACGTTGATACCAGCGTGGAATTTGGTGCCGCGCTGACGAACGATGATGCTGCCTGCCAGTACTGCTTCGCCGCCAAAGCGTTTTACGCCCAGACGTTTAGCTTCTGAATCGCGACCGTTGCGTGTGGAGCCGCCAGCCTTTTTGTGTGCCATTGTTCCGCTCTCCTAATCTTAAGCGCTGATGCCGGTGATTTTAACGTCAGTGAACCACTGACGGTGGCCCTGCTGCTTACGATAGTGCTTACGACGACGAAACTTAACGATTTTGACTTTAACGCCACGACCGTGAGCAACGATTTCAGCTTTAACGATACCGCCAGCAACTAAAGGCAGGCCGATATTAATTTCTTCACCGTTTGCAATCATCAGAACCTGATCAAACTCGATCGTTTCGCCAGTTGCGATGTCAAGCTTCTCAAGGCGAATAGTCTGCCCTTCGCTGACACGGTGTTGTTTACCACCACTTTGGAAAACCGCGTACATATAAAACTCCGCTTTCCGCGCACTCAACTTTGTATAGTTCAGAGGGCGCTATAAATATTCACAATAGGGCGCGAATTCTACGCAAAAAATCAGAGTAAGACAAGAGCACAATGACCACAAAAGAAGAAAAAAAGCGCAGTTCTTTCGTTATCATTTATCTACACTGTTTTTCAAGTACAATCCCCTTTACAGTTAGCGCCATCTGCCAATGTGAGCCAGATCTCATTGCGGTGAAGAGAACAACAGCCGAAAAAACACAATGAACCTAGAACAGATTATCGATCTTACTCAGGACGACATGGCTGCGGTCAACGCATCCATCCTTGAACAGTTGAACTCCGAAGTTTCACTCATCAATCAACTGGGATATTACATCATCAGCGGTGGCGGTAAACGCATCCGTCCAATGATTGCAGTATTGACTGCCCGTGCGCTCTCTTACGAAGGCGACAAGCACATCAAAGTGGCTGCGTTGATTGAGTTTATCCATACCGCCACGTTATTGCACGATGACGTTGTGGATGAATCCGACATGCGTCGGGGCAAAGCCACTGCCAATGCGGCTTTTGGTAATGCGGCCAGCGTACTGGTGGGTGATTTCATTTACACCCGTGCCTTCCAGATGATGACTGATTTGGAATCACTTCCCGTTTTAGCTCTGATGGCAAAAGCGGTGAATGTGATCGCCGAAGGCGAAGTACAGCAACTGATCAACTGCAACGATCCTGACATTAGCGAAGAGAGCTACATGCAGGTTATTTACAGCAAAACAGCGCGCCTCTTCGAAGCAGCATCCCAGTCTTCTGCCATGCTGGCTGGCGGAACTCAGGAGCAGATTGTCGCGTTGCAGGATTACGGTCGCTATCTGGGTACTGCGTTCCAGCTGATTGATGATTTACTCGATTATGATGCTGACGGCGAAACGCTGGGTAAAAATACCGGTGATGATCTTGATGAAGGCAAACCGACATTACCGCTTTTGCATGCAATGCAGCATGGTGATGAAGAACAGTCAGCCATGATCCGTAAAGCTATCGAAGAAGGTAATGGGCGCCATTTACTGGAACCCGTCCTGGCAGCCATGCACCAGTGGGGCTCACTGGAGTACACCCGTCAGCGCGCTGAAGAAGAAGCAGACAAAGCGATTAAAGCCCTTCAGGTATTGCCGGAGTCTGTCTACCGCTCCGCGCTTGAAGGTTTGGCGCACCTTTCTGTGAAACGCGACTTCTGATGTTTTCTGTCGTACCTGCATGACCACGGCAGGTACGACAGAGTTACAACGCTAGCTTTCGTCAGGTTTGCGTAACCTGTTTAATATTTCCGAAACACCTTCTCTCACAATAAACGAGATCATTGTTTCACGTTCCGGCTCTCTCAGTTGCTTATAGCTTTCAATCCATATCGCCAGGGGATCCTGATGCGACGTATAAACATACTCTGCCGAGTGCTCATTCATCGCCAGACTGGCGACGGTATTACCTGGCAAACTGTCTATGTGATATTCAACCGCACGCCCCTGTACACCTCGCCTCCTTCGCTTTATCCAGCATAACCTGCGCGCCATTCCGTGCACGCCTTGTGTCGAAGTCGGAAGCCCTTCTTTACCGGTCAACTCCTTTGCTGCAAACCACTCTTTTTTCATAACGTTCCTTGTCTTTCTCATTCAAACCAATAAGAAAGTTGCTGTTATAAATCCATGTGAATAATGACGATGCTTTCCTGACACGGGCGACGTTTATTTTAGAGAAGATATTAACGCCACCACTTAAGGAAAACGTCTATTTAACGGAAAGAAGATATTCAATTTTTCGAAATGAGTCCACTGCTGCTTTAAAAGTTTCCATGAATTATCTTTATCAACAAACCATGAATATGCTTAAAGGAAGTTTTTTAGAAAGAAGCATTATAATGTCGAAAGAAAAACATTAACACCCTTAAAATATAACTATAAAACAAAGCCTTAAGATAAAAATCAATAATCAATAATCAATAATCAATAATCATTCAACTATAATAAATTCACTACTCAAAACATTTAATTATTATTTTTATAAATGCTAAAGATCAAAAAACACGCATACCGATAACGCATTCACTTTAATAAATTTCAACTTTGCACGTGATACATCATGAAAATAGACATGAATCACAAAAAGCAACATGAATTTACTTGTTTGTTTAAATCACAATAAGAATGTATTTTTCTAAATGAAAGCAATGAGGGTTTTTAAGAAACATAGATTTAAATGATCGTAAATAAATCAAACCCTCGTTAAATGTATAAGTGCGATAAATATGCCCGCGGAATAAAATTAAACAAATAAGGAAGCCATCATGAATACAAGGAACGAAGACTGGCATCAGGCCGATATTATTGCTGCACTCAGAAAGAAAGGAACCACCCTGGCGGCAGTATCGCGCTCTGCAGGTTTGAGCTCTTCCACCTTATCAAACGCTCTGACACGGCCATGGCCAAAGGGCGAATTGCTCATCGCGAATGCGCTGGGGTTACATCCTTCAATTATCTGGCCAAGCCGCTATTTCGACACCAGGACTTTTCAGATCATTGAACGCCGTTGCCGCACACCCAATGCTGCGCAAGAGTAAATCCGAGGGGAGATAAAAGAAAAAAACCGCCGGGATAAGCCGGCGGTTATCTATAAAGAGACGCAATCAGTGATTAATAAACTGTTCGCCGAGTTCGATATCCTTATGCAGGATCTCCAGCATCGATTCCAGTGACTGCTGTTCAAATGCGCTCAGTTTACCGATGTCCAGCAATTCGGTGATCCCGTTTTTGCCAAGCAAAACAGGCTGTGCGAAAAAGCGAGCATACTCGCCATTGCCTTCGACATACGCACATTCCACAACGTTGCTTTCACCCTGCATAGCTCTCAGTAATGAAAGTCCGAAACGCGCAGCCGCCTGCCCCATCGACAGCGTTGCTGATCCACCACCCGCTTTTGCTTCTACCACTTCAGTACCTGCGTTTTGAATGCGCTTGGTGAGTGAAGTGATTTCACTTTCGCTGAACGCCACACCAGGTACCTGAGAGAGCAGCGGCAGAATAGTGACACCAGAATGTCCACCGATCACCGGCACTTCAATGTCTTCCGGTTGTTTACCTTTTAACTCCGCAACGAAAGTATTAGAACGGATCGCATCCAGCGTTGTGATGCCAAAAAGTTTGTTTTTGTCATAGACGCCGGCTTTTTTCAGCACTTCTGCCGCAATAGCAACCGTCGTGTTGACCGGGTTGGTGATAATGCCAATGCAGGCTTTCGGACAGGTTTTCGCCACTTGCTGAATAAGATTACGAACAATACCCGCGTTAACATTAAACAGATCTGAGCGATCCATCCCTGGTTTTCGCGCCACACCCGCTGAAATCAGGACAATATCTGCGCCTTCCAAAGCAGGTGTGGCATCTTCGCCACAGAAGCCTTTGATTTTCACAGCGGTAGGGATATGACTGAGATCGACAGCAACGCCCGGCGTCACCGGAGCGATATCATATAATGAGAGTTCGGAACCGGAAGGTAGCTGGGTCTTTAGCAGAAGCGCGAGGGCCTGACCGATACCGCCCGCAGCACCGAGAACTGCAACTTTCATCCTATACTCCTTTTTTATCATTAACTTATAAGTGTCGTGGAATTATTTTGGTTGTGACCTTAATCACTTACGCTGTTAAAAACAATCGCTCACCTGCAGAGAATCTGAGGTTGGTCGTTTAGAAAGTAAAAAAATACACCTAAGCGCCCTTATCCGGTCTTTTATGACTTTTATCGGAAAGCTACCCCTTAAAAGTAGCACCGCAAAAGACGTCAGGTTAATAAATGGTTAAATTTGGTTCATTGTGTGAGCTGAATCGAAATCGGTTGAGCCCAACTTCCTGCGGAAGGCTTACTCAAAATTCACAATTTCGGCATATTCATGAAAAACCCACTAACGCGACACCCGTCACATTCCTTGCAGAACGGTGAGTTCTGGATTGTCCATGTCTTGCGTTGTTGCATAAAAATGCAATTATCTGCATAATCAGCCAAACATTGATCAAGAGACCAGGGTGCAAAATGCGTAATCCTGCCAAACAGGAAGATTTAATCAAAGCCTTCAAAGCATTACTGAAGGAAGAGAAATTCAGTTCTCAGGGCGAAATTGTCGTCGCACTCCAGGAGGAGGGCTTCGAAAACATCAACCAGTCCAAAGTCTCACGGATGCTGACCAAGTTCGGTGCGGTGCGTACGCGCAACGCGAAAATGGAAATGGTGTACTGCCTGCCCGCTGAAATCGGTGTGCCAACAACGACCAGTCCGCTGAAGAACCTGGTACTGGACATTGATCACAATGAAGCCATGGTGGTCATCCGCACCAGTCCGGGGGCAGCACAGCTGATCGCCCGCCTGCTTGATTCACTCGGAAAATCAGAGGGTATCCTCGGAACTATCGCGGGTGATGATACGATTTTCATTACACCTGCCCGCAGTTTCAGCGTTAAACAACTGCACGATGCGATCCTGAGTTTGTTCGAACAAGAGTTATAAGCCGCCTCAATAGTACAAGGGTGTAAGCGCCCTTTCTGTGCAGGGGGTCAGAAGAACAGAATTTCTGACCTCAGGCCAGCCTCTTTACCCTTCCTTTATATTGCGCACATTTCAAATGCCGCACAAAAATACCGGTTTTCTACCATGAACGGGTACAAGGCGCATGCCCTCTTCTGTTAACGCCGGTCACAACAGGCTCATTTCCGTCACATAAATATTTCAATGATGTGATTCACACCAAAAATAAGCACAGATAATCAAATTCATTCAATCTATTGATTTTACTAAAAATCAACACCTTTTGAACAATTTATAGACGTTTTTTATTACTTTCCGTTATTAAAAACACCAATAGGACACACATAACCACCCAAATAACTATTAGCAAACTATTAATATTTTGAGTGACTAGATGTATACTCATTTCCGTGGTGTGAGACACCAGTTGTTGGAACACATAATAAAATCGACGAGGTCAAATCATGAACGTTAAAACTACAATCGCAACATTAAGCATTCTCTCTGCTCTGTCATTTGGTGCATTTGCAGCACAACCTGTTAGTCAGGAACAAGCTGCCAATCTGCAGGCGAAAGGGATGATCAGCGTCAGCGGCGTTGCCGGTGCACCTTCTGATATCCGCCAGGCACTGTCTGACAAAGCCGATGCAAAAGGCGCTAAAGCTTTCCGCGTTATTGAAGTGCGTCAGGAAGGTAACTACCACGCAACCGCAGAAATCTACCAGTAAGTTCCGGTAGCCATCGCGAAGGGGCCTGAATAAATCAGGCCCGTGAATAAACAGATTTATCACTGCCCGTTTTACGTTCCCGCACGCTTTAAGCGCCCTGAACTGCAGTTAACAGCCCTGATAAATCTACATTTGAATCGACGTTGCTCTCTCAAATTGCATCAACGTCAGTGAAATCAGGAAATTATCATGAAAATCATCACTACTATCGCCGCTCTTAGTCTGTTGTCTGCTGTGTCTTTCGGTGCGTCTGCTGCGCAACTGATCACGAATCAGCAAGCAGAAAATCTGCAACCTATGGGCATGATCAGCGTGAGCGGAGTGAATGGTGCACCCACCGATATTCGCCAGCAGCTGTCTGACAAGGCTGATGCCAAAGGCGCTAAATCTTATCGTGTGATCGAAGCCCATAATGAAGGCGCTTATCACGCGACAGCAGAAATCTATCAGTAAGATTTTCTGTACGTTACCCAGAACTAAAGCCACTGCTTGAGTATTTATATGAATTAGCGTTACCGGGTTTCAACAGCCACAGATCGTCTCAATAAAACGATGCTGTTGAGGCTGGGAGAGAGCTGACACTGCCACTGCCGTGCTCTCTTGCTAACGATACCCTCGTCGTCCTGTCCGACGACACCCTTTGGCTCCCACGCTTTTTTTGGGAGCTTTTTTTTGTCTGTTGATAAGCCATTGCCCGGAATTAAAGACAAAAAAAGCACAGCGAATGCTGTGCTTTGAGGCCGTTGAGGAAGACATTATGGCTGCTGTGTCATGCTCGCTTTCGCGGCCAGTGCCTCCAGCAGTTTTCCGTGGATGCCACCAAAACCGCCATTACTCATGACGAGAATATGATCGCCCGGCAGCGAGGCCTTGATCACCATATCCACCAGCGAATCCACATCAGCACTCCAGTGCGCAGGCTGTATACAGTGTTCAGCCACTTCTGCTACCTGCCACGGAATATGCTGCGGCTGCAGCAGGAAAACTTCGTCCGCACGCCCCAGCGACGGCGCCAGTTCGTTTTTGCTCATGCCCATTTTCATGGTGTTTGAGCGCGGTTCAAGCACTGCCAGAATACGCGCCGTGCCGCCCACTTTGCTGCGCAATGCGGAGAGCGTTGCCAGAATCGCCGTTGGGTGATGGGCGAAGTCGTCATAGACGCTGACGCCATTTTCAACGCCGCGCAGTTCGAGACGACGACGCGCGTTGATAAATTCGCCCAGGGCTTTACAGGCATCCTCCGGTTTCACACCGACATGACGCGCGGCGGCAATCGCCATCAGCCCGTTATGCATGTTGTGTTCACCGACCAGATTCCAGTCCACCTGCCCGACGATTTCGCCTTTCAGGTAGACATTGAAAGAGCTGGCATCCGGCGTCAGTTTTTTTGCATCCCACGAACAGGCATCCGTTTCACCCGCAAATTCCTGTTCACTCCAGCACCCCATCGCCATCACTTGCTTAAGCGGAGTATCGTGCTCGGGCAGGATGATTTTCCCTTTACCCGGCACCAGACGCACCAGATGATGGAACTGTTTCTGGATGGCTTTAAGATCGTCGAAGATATCGGCGTGATCGAATTCAAGGTTGTTCAGGACCAGCGTGCGTGGGCTGTAGTGAACGAATTTCGAGCGCTTATCAAAGAAAGCACAATCGTACTCATCAGCTTCCAGCACCATAAACGGGCTGTTGCCCAGACGCGCAGACACCTCAAAGTTACCCGGCACGCCACCAATGACGTATCCCGGCTCATAACCACAGGCTTCGAGGATCCACGTCACCATACCCGCCGTGGTGGTTTTGCCATGTGTACCGGCAACGGCAATCACCCAACGCCCAGGCAGAACGTGATCGTGCAGCCATTGCGGGCCAGACACGTAAGGGATCCCCTGTTCCAGCACGGCTTCAACGCACGGGTTTCCGCGCGTCATCGCATTGCCAATGATCACCAGATCCGGCTGAGGGTCTAATTGTGCAGGATCGTACCCCGTAATCAGCTCAATACCCTGATTTTCCAGCAGCGTACTCATCGGTGGATAAACGTTATCGTCCGAACCTGTAACCTGATGCCCCTGAGCACGAGCCAGCATCGCCAGCCCGCCCATAAACGTGCCGCAAATCCCAAGAATATGAATGCGCATATGTTTTCCATTAATGCCTTTAAGTCAGCCGCCATTCTACCGCTCAGAATCCTTCAGAAGAAATGGATTTGCCTATGATTCATCCATATATTTGGGCTAAACTGCCCACGCTCTTGTAAAGGTTTTATTAACGAACCGTTATCCATCCTAGATTCAGGGAACGTGTTATGAAAACGTTAGGCGAATTTATTGTTGAAAAACAGCAAGACTTTCCTCATGCAACCGGTGAACTCACCGCCTTGCTCTCAGCAATAAAACTCGGCGCTAAAATCATTCACCGTGACATCAACAAAGCGGGTCTGGTTGATATTCTCGGTACCAGCGGCGCAGAAAATGTTCAGGGCGAAGTACAGATGAAGCTCGATCTGTATGCGAATGAGAAGTTAAAAGCAGCCATGAAAGCGCGCGGCGAAATTGCCGGTATCGCGTCGGAAGAAGAAGACGAAATTGTTATTTTCGAGGGCGAACGCGCTGAGAATGCAAAATACGTCATTTTGATGGATCCGCTCGATGGCTCTTCAAACATCGACGTTAACGTCTCGGTCGGCACCATCTTCTCCATCTACCGTCGTACCACGCCACTGGGCCAGTCGGTGACCGAAGCTGACTTCCTGCAACCGGGCAACCGTCAGGTCGCTGCGGGCTACGTGGTTTACGGTTCGTCCACCATGCTGGTATACACCACCGGCGTTGGCGTTCATGCCTTCACTTACGATCCTTCACTCGGTGTATTCTGCCTCTCCCATGAAAAAGTACGCTACCCGGCAACCGGCAGCATGTATTCGATCAATGAAGGCAACTACATCAAATTCCCGCTCGGCGTAAAAAAATACATCAAATATTGTCAGGAGCAGGACGAAGCTACGCTGCGCCCTTACACCTCACGTTACATCGGTTCTCTGGTGGCAGATTTCCACCGTAACCTGCTCAAAGGTGGCATTTACATTTACCCAAGTACGGCGACCCATCCCAACGGAAAATTGCGTTTGCTGTACGAATGCAACCCGATGGCGTTCCTGGCTGAACAGGCCGGTGGCAAAGCCAGCGACGGTAAAAACCGCATTCTGGATATCATTCCGCAGAAACTGCATGAACGCGCGCCGTTCTTCGTCGGTAACTGCTCAATGGTCGAAGATGCAGAACGCTTTATCGCCCAATTCCCTGATGAATAAGCCCTGCGCGGCACGACAATAAAACATCAAAGAATGAACGTGATACCTCTGTAACTTAGCCTTACCGTTGTTCTGAACGTAAAAAGGTGGCTTTCTAAGCCACCTTTTTTATTTCCTGCAAAATGCGGTTTTACGATCGGTACTGCTCAGACTGATTCAGTTTGAACACGGCCATGCTCGCCGCCAGCAGCTGAGCCTGCTCTTCCAGAGAACGCGTCGCCGCCGTCGCCTGTTCAACTAACGCGGCGTTTTGCTGTGCCACCTGATCCATCTGGGTGATCGCGACATTCACCTGCTCGATGCCGTGCGTTTGCTCGCTGGTGGCAATCGAGATTTCCCGCATCAGGCTGGTCACGCGCGTCACTTCGCTGGAAATTTCCAGCATCGTCGCCGCCGCAGATTTCACCATGCTGGATCCTTCCGCCACCCGGCTTTCTGAATCACCAATCAGCTCTTTGATTTCTTTGGCTGATTGCGCACTGCGCTGTGCCAGGCTGCGCACTTCCCCCGCCACGACGGCAAATCCGCGCCCCTGCTCACCGGCACGTGCGGCTTCAACGGCGGCATTCAGCGCCAGAATATTGGTCTGGAAAGCGATGCCGTCGATGACAGTAATGATATCGCCGATACGTTTGGAGCTGTCGGTGATGCCCTGCATTTTCTCCATCACCTGATTAACAACCTGGCTGCCTTTGTCCGCAATCGATGAAACGCTGTGCGCCAGCTGGTTCGCCTGTTCAGAGTTTGCGGCGTTCATCCGCACGGTCGAGGTCAGCTGCTCCATGCTGGCGGCAGTTTCTTCCAGAGAGGCCGCAGACTCTTCGGTGCGCTGCGCCAGATGCACATTACCGGCCGCCAGTTCGCGCGAGCCCACGTCAATCTGGTTACCCGCATCGCGGACGCGGCCAACCGATAACACCAGAGAATCCTGCATTTGCTTCATGGCTTTCAGCAGGCGCCCCATTTCGTTGTTGTGAGAGTCGTCGATATCGTGTGTCAGATCGCCTTGCGCAATGAATTCCAGCTGCGCGATGGAAAACGTCAGCGGACGCATAATGAGTTTCTGCAATGCAAACCACGCCATGATCGCAATCGTCAGCGCCACCACAAAAGCCGCGACGATGACGGTCAGCTGGATACGCGCCTCTGCCCGAGCCTGCTCAATGCGTTGACGGGTGTTATCCACCGCATACGCGCGGAAATCCGCGAGCGCTTTGTCGTAAGCATTGCTGTAGGGCGTGATTTTATTCTCCAGCACATCGTAATAACTGTCGGCGCTTTGCGACTGCAACGCCTGAAGAATGGGGACCAGGCCATTGGTTTTGTAGGCTTCGTAGGTTTTTTGCACCGCCGCGGACAAATCCCTGCCGTGCTGAGTGTCATCCACTATGCTGACGAATTTTCCCAGATCCTCATCTGCCTGTTTGATGTAACCGGCAATGCGGTCGGACGTTGCTTTCGCGTCATCCATCATGCCGATTTCCAGCTGACGGACAGCCACACCGCTGGCAACACGGGTGCGCAGGGAGTAACTGTAGCTGTCAGCCAGCGAGCCCAACTCCTCGCCCTGCAGCTGATTAATCTTTTGCAGCGAGGTCGCACTTTGCCTGATGGCATTGGCGCCCAGTACGCTCACCAACAGTAAAATCAGGGTCATAAACACTAACAGGCCGATCAGACCGGCCTTTACGCTCAGCTTATTCAACATACGGTGTTATCCAGTCATTCAGGTGAAAAGGAGAAGTGCATATCGCGGTAGGGGTCAGGTTTATCCCGACTTTTATTTGAATAGAGTTATCGGCAATTGACTGAATTTCTTGATAAGAAAAGCAAAAACAGGCAGTTACGCGGTGAAATGACCTGGCGGTAAATTTTACTGCCGAACCTTAAGTTTTTGCAGGTTCGCAACAGCAGGTCATGCGGGAAAATTGGAAAGCGACATTCGGTGAAAAGGGCGGGAAATCACGGGAGACTTGGCTATAATGTGCGGCACTCTATTCCTGGTTCAATGAAGGAAACCAACCATGAGCTTACTGAATGTACCTGCTGGCAAAGATATGCCAGAAGATATCTACGTTGTTATCGAAATCCCGGCAAATGCTGATCCGATCAAATACGAAGTAGATAAAGACACCGGCGCACTGTTCGTAGACCGTTTCATGTCTACAGCGATGTTCTACCCGTGCAACTACGGCTACATCAACCACACTCTGTCTCTGGATGGCGACCCGGTTGACGTTCTGGTGCCAACGCCTTACCCACTGCAACCGGGTTCTGTGATCCGTTGCCGTCCGGTTGGCATGCTGAAAATGACCGACGAAGCGGGTGAAGATGCGAAGCTGGTTGCGGTTCCGCACACTAAACTGAGCAAAGAATACGATCACATCCAGGATGTGAACGACCTGCCAGAACTGCTGCGCGGCCAGATCACCCACTTCTTCGAGCAATACAAAGCGCTGGAAAAAGGCAAATGGGTAAAAGTTGACGGTTGGGCTGACGCTGCTGCTGCAAAAGCTGAAATCGTGGCTTCTTTCGAACGCGCTAAAAACAAATAAGTTTTTCGCTGTTCGGACGAAAAAAAACACCGCCAGATGGCGGTGTTTTTTTATGTATTACGCGTTGAAACACAACGTTTATTTTTAGACGACCTTGCTCAGATTACTCACTCTGCTGCATCGTTACGCTTTACCCAGTCGCCACCCTCTATTCTCGGCACACCATCCAGTGAGCGAATGTAGAGATAAATCCAGGCACTGCCGTACGGCGTCGAAATCAGCTCGCGACGATAATCTTTTGTATTACTTTTCAGTTCATCCAGCTCGGCTAAGATAGACGAGTTTATGCGGTAAACTTCGCAGTAGACCTTTCCTTCCCCTGGAATCACAGCCGGGTAATGCCCCAGATTATAGAGCGCATACCCTTCCAGCTCATGGTCACCCAGCCATTGAGCGTTAGTCATCCAATGACTGTTGCCTTGCTTGCGTCGCAGACTACCGTAAACAATTATTCGCATGTTTATATTCGTATAGTAAAAGTCACATGAATTAAAACTCAAACTGATAGAGCAAATCCAAGGCCTGATCGATGCCCGATACCGCCTGCAGATAGAGCTTCGGCATCAACCTGTAGCGTAAAGTGAGTGTTGCCAGTGAGTCGAAGATCCCGACACCATATTTCACCTGTAAACCCGGTAAAACATAACCACTGACCACCACCTGGGAACTGTCTCCCACGCCCTGAGTATCCAGTGCCAGATTGCTGACACCAAACGCCTCGCCGATTTTACCCACAAGTTTACCACTTTGCGCAACCCCCAACCCGATAAGAGCTGAGGTCATTGCGCCGCTGTCACCGCCAGAATTGTCTAATCCCTGCCCGCGAAGCAGGTAGGACAAGGCTTCCTGCTGTGACATCGCCGGATCTGAGAATATCTCAAGTTTCGGTGCATCGGCCTCGCCGGTCACCCGTAAACCGGCCACAACGTCGTTTTCTGTCGCTTCCGGATTACGAATCGCTTCCAGATTCAGCAGTGGCTGATCCGCCGGACCGGAGAACAGTAACTGGCCTTTACGCACAATTAAGTCCTGCCCGTACGCATGGAACCGGCCCGAAGGAATATTAATCTGCCCATTCAGCCCCAGACCGCGACTGTCCTGCGCCACTTTCAACGCCCCTTCAAGCCGGGCTTTCAGGCCGAACGCATCCAGACGCACATCTTTGCCGATATTCACCATCAGATTGCTGTTGATCGGAATTGACGCTGACACAGGTTCAATCGGCTGACGCTGATCGTTGAGCATCACCTCATCTGATGAAACCCCGACCGCGCTTTCCGGCAACTCCTGCACCGTGATGCGTGCCCAGGGAATATCCACCGAACCGTTCAGCGAGAACAGCTGCGGCGTGGCATCAAACACCAGATCCGGCGAGACGTCGAGACGCACCATCGGCGGTACCGACACCCGCACGCGATCGCCGCGTGCGGCAATGCGGGCGCGCCAGGCGTTCAGCTCGCTCCAGTCGGCGTTGCCGTTAAGCTCCAGCTGGCCGTGCGCCGTTTTAATCACCCCTTCCATCAGCGATGACATGCCGTTGAAATTGATATTGATGTTCGCGTCGGTGATATCAAACGGCATGAACTGACCGTCGAAATCGACGCCGCTCAACGCCAGTTTGCCAAACACCTGCGGTTTCTGTGCGTCGCCTCCCAGTCGCAGATTCGCGTTCAGGATGCCGGACGCCTTTTCTCCGTCCATCAGGGCTGGCTGCAACAGCGCCATTGAGATGCGGGTAATATTGACGTTGCCGGTCAGATTACGTTTTCCCTGCGGATCGGCAATCTGAATACTGCCGTCCAGCTGGCCGTTATTGGCAATCTTGATCAGCCAGTCCAGCGTCGCCCGGCCATTATTAAGACCGGCATTCAGGTTCAGCGTGTCAAACGCCACCGGCAACGGACTACCCTGCACCAGTTGCTGTACTTTCACGCCCTTGCCCACCAGCGAGACGCTGGCCTGAGGCAATCCGCCCTCTGCTTTCCAGCTCACATCGGCCTTACCGGTGAAAACGCCGCTGAGCTGCGTGTCATCGGTCAGGAAGGGTTTAACCATCGCCAGATCAAAGCGGTTAAGCACCACGCTGGCCTGTCCGCTGGCACCGGCATCAATGGTTTTCGGCACGCAAAGACTGGCGTTCGGGTTCTGCCAGCAATGCGGCCCCACGGTGATTCGTTGCTCTTTGTTGAAATACTCCAGTGCGATCGTCCTGTTGAGACGCCATTCACCGACCGGCGTATCGAACAACGTGTTATCGACGGTGCCCTTCCATTCCTCGGTCGCGCGGTCGAAACTGCCTTTCAGCGCCAGACGCCCGGAAACGGGTTTACCCTCGACTTTCAGCGTCATCTGATGCTGTTTTTCGTTACCCTTGGCGTCCAGACTGATATCGGAGATATCCAGCGCGTCCTGTTTCAGTTGCTGCACGCGCACCGCCAGATTGCCCTGAATCTGATCGGTGGAGCTGACATCGCCTTTGACGTCAACGCGGCGGACGGTCAGTGCCTGCCATTTCAGCCCCGTTGCGGTCAGATCCGCCAGCAGCTTCGGCGCTTTCAGATCGCCGCGCAGTTGCAGCATCCCTTTCGCCACGCCGCCCAGCCCCGGCAAGGCGCCGTCCAGATGTGGCGCATCCACTTTGGCATCCAGATCCCAGGTATCGCTGAGCTTACCTTTCACATCCAGATTGTTGCGCCCCAGTTCGAGGTGAAGCTGTGGAATATCCCACTGACCGTAACTGTTTCCGCGCACATTGCCCTGCGCTTTGACGGCGTTTTGTTTCACGTTACCGCTCAGATCCAGCACCGGTACCTGCACCTGCCATGTGCCGCCATACAGGCTGCCGCGCGTGGTGATTTTACCCTGCAACTTCGCCGGCCAGTCCGGATACTGTTTAGCAGTATTAATGCCGGTCAGCGTCAGTTGGCTGTTCCAGCTGATGGCTTTACTCCAGTCCACCACGCCGGTCAGATCGGTATTGCCTTGCAGCGCTGCCAGACGCAACAGCGTCAGGTTGAACTGCTCAACGTTACCTTTGCCGTCAAGGGTCAGCGTGGCGGGCGGGATCTGATCGCCTTTGAAATCAGAACGCAGCGACAGTGCGTAATCGGTCGCTTTTCCGCTGACGTTAAATGTAAAGCCTTTCACCTGATACTGCGGCGTACCGGTCAGCGGCCACTGCAAAGCGTCACTGGTCAGTTTCAGGTTAAGGGGTAAGCCGGCTTCCGCCAGCTGGGTTTGCAACGCCAGCTGCGCACGTACAGGCCCGGAGAGATTGAGGCCAACGTCGAGTTTGTCACGCAAACCGCCTGCGACCTTCAGTTTGACCTTCTCGCCTTTAAGCGGATCGACATTCATGGCGGTGTTGATGGTCATGTCCACCGGCCAGTTTTGATTCAGCGTCGCCTGCCCGGTCCCGTCCAGCGTGCCCTGCGGCGAGCGGATCTGTAATTTATCTAACCTGACAACCTGATCCTGCGTACTGGCCTTTAATTCGAAACGGGTGATCAGCATATCGGTATCACCGGTCAGACGCAGGTTTTCCCCGACAATCTGCTGAATATCGAGGTCAACCGGCAGCCGGTAATCGGGTAACTCAGGCAGCAGGGGTTTCGCAAACAGTTCCTGAAGCGTCTCACTCAGCGGTTTTTCCGGCACGAAGACCGCAGGTTCCGCCGGTTTACCGGTGGCTTTTTCCACCGCTTTGTCCTGCGCGGCCTGCACCACCTCCGGCAACGGATTGACCGGTGTTTTCGGCAACGCGATCAGTAATCCGCCAATGTTTGTTGGCATCAGCTGAATCGCACGGCCTTCCCAGTGCGCACCGGTCCGAAATGACGCCAGAGAAATGGCACGGTCATCAAGGGTTACATTGATATTTTCCAGGGTCAGGACGCGCAGCGTGATGGGATATGGCGTACTGAGATTGGTCAGCGGCTCGCTGTTTTCTGGTTCAGGCTGCGGCTGAGCAGGCGTCATTTCTTTGGTGTTCACCACCACGTTGACGTCTTTTACCCGCAGCGCATTCACGCACAACGCACTGTTTTTCAGGCAGGAGAAATCGAGGGAAAGATGAAACTCCCCGGCTTTCACATCCACACCCGGCATTTCGTAATGCACGCCTTTCAGCGTCAGGTCGCGCCATCCGCCTTCGGTACTGGCGATGTTCAGCCCCGGCACGAACCGGTTGGCGCCGTTGATCATCAGATGAAGACCGGTTTGCGTACCGATCAGGAAGGCCACCAGGCCAATCAGCAGCACCAGGAAGATCAGCGTTCCCAGGCAGATTTTCTTAAATAAACTCATAATTCCGGACCCAGGCCGATGTAAAACTGCAATCCATGCTCATCTTTATCGCCAACCGGCGCGGCGACGTCTAATTTCACCGGACCGATCGGTGAAGCCCAGCGCACACCCACACCCGCGCCGGTTTTGAAATCGTTTTTCGTGATGTCATTTACCGCTTCGCCGGAATCGACAAAGACCGCTCCCCACCATTTTCCGGTGACGTTGTACTGATATTCCAGCGAGCCAGTGCCCAGATAGGAGGCACCGGTCAGTTTGCCTTCATCATCGCGCGGAGAGATTGATTTGTATTTGTAGCCGCGAATACTGCGATCGCCACCGGCAAAGAAGCGCAGCGATGGCGGTACGCGTTCGAAATCGTTGGTTTCGATCCAGCCCAGATTGCCGCGCATAACGAAGCGGTGTTTCTCTTCCAGCGTACGGATCCAGACGTTTTGCGCCTGAACCACGGCGAAATCGACGTCGGAACCCCAGGTAGTGTCCGAGACATCCAGAGAATAACGCTGAGAGTCGCCCCAGGTCGGCATCAGGCCGCCGCGCTGACGCGTACGGTTGAGGCTGACGCCCGGATAAATCAGCATCGTGGTGTTGGTGACACTGCCCTGCGTAAAGTGGTCAAGGCTCCAGCGCAGATTTACCGCGTGTTGCCAGCCGCTGGAAAGATCCCAGTAGCGCGCCAGATTCACCGTGGTGGAGTCCGAATTGGTGTCGTTGAGGTCTTCACGTTTGAAGCCGCCCTGAACCAGATAATATTGTTCGAGAGGTGACTTCAGCAGCGGAATTTTATAGCTGAGATCTAAAGACTGTTCCGGGCCGGACAGCGTGGTCGAGGTTTCAAAGCTCTGGCCGCGATCGTTCACCCACGGTTTTTTCCAGTTGGCCGTCACACGCGGCCCGATATCCGTCGAATAGCCGACACCCGTCTCGATGGTGTTTTCGGTGCGCGGCGAGACTAAGGCGTTCAGCGGTAATGTTTTACTGGCTTTAGCATCGGTGAAATCCGGAGAAACCACGACGGAATTAAACCAGCCCGTGGCAGACAGGCGGCGGTTCAGCTCGGCCAGCTGGGCGGAGGTGTAATAATCCCCTTTGTGGAAAGGCACCAGATTTTGCAGGTAATCATCACGGATTTGCGAGCCCTGATAATGCACATCTCCAAAGCGGTAACGCTGGCCGCTGTCGAACTGGATATCCCAGAACGCTTTATGCTCATCTTCGATGACGCCCAGCTGGCTTTTCAGCATGTTGGCATCAAAGTACCCTTTGCGCAGTGCCACACCGGTAAGGGAACTTTTAAAATGCTCGTAGGTTCCGTGGTTCAGAATGGTGCCCACGGCGGGAACCTGAGTTTTCTTCAGTTGTTCGAATTCATTATCTTTATCCGCCTGGCCGGTGATCACCACGGTGGTGCCCGCGATTTTAACCGGTGTGCCCGGCGTCACTTTGGCAATCAGCACCGGACGTCCCGGCGGGGGCGTCTCACGGTAGTCGAAATCAATCGTCGGGGAATAATAGCCCAGTGGCCGCAGCCCCTGTTCAATCGCGGCACTGACGCGCGCACGGAACCGCCCGTTTGCGCCGACTTCATCACTTTCTATTGACGATAAACGCACGCGGACGTTTTTTTCCAGATCGCCATCCAGGCCTTCCAGCTGCAAACGCACTTTCGCTGCCATGGAAAGTGAGGGGGCGAGCAGTACACATAACAAACCCAGTTCACGATATCGTGGCACACGCACTCCTGCTAATTTTGCTGTCCTGTTAAAATATCAGATGCCCGCCGGAGAAAATCCGCCCATCTTTGGCAGATTCCTCTTTCTAATGTCTGATGAAGGCAGTTTAGTGCCAATCTTCTGAAAATGTTCAACGACGGCGCAACGTTCCTCGTATTGTGTGCAAAGACGCAATCAGATACAACTAAGAGTGACCCGTTGGTCACTAATGTCTGTTACTAATTTTGTTCACTAATGCAACAAATGGAGTCTCCTGTGGTGCAACTTTCCGACAAAACGCATGTGGTTAATCAAGAAGATGCGTTGACTGGCAGAACAACCCCGATGCCTGTGGCAACCACTCACGCCGTGAATGGTCATTCGATGACATATGTTCCTGACAATATGGAAGTCGCTCTTTTTGCGATGGGATGCTTCTGGGGTGTGGAGCGTTTGTTCTGGCAACTGGAAGGGGTTCACAGCACGGCGGCCGGTTACAGTGGCGGTTTTACGCCTAACCCGACCTACCGCGAAGTCTGCACCGGCCAGACCGGCCATGCGGAAGTGGTGCGCGTGGTCTTCGATCCTTCCGTTATCAGCTATGCGAAGCTGTTGCAGATCTTCTGGGAGAATCACGATCCGGCACAGGGCATGCGTCAGGGGGGTGATATCGGCACTCAGTATCGTTCGGCGTTGTATGTGCTGAGCGCGGCGCAGCAGGATCAGGCACTGGCCAGTCTGGCGAGTTTCCAGCAGGCGATGGACGAAGCGAACGACAAACGCACCATCACGACAGAAATCAGCGAAGCCCTGCCGTTCTATTACGCCGAAGACGATCATCAGCAATACCTGTTTAAAAACCCGGAAGGCTACTGCGGTTTAGGCGGTATCGGCGTCTGTCTGCCACCGCAATAATGCGGGATTTTTAAGCGCTGGCGGCAGTCTCAGTGCTGCTGCTATACTATGCGGGTCACAAATGTGGCCTATTAAAACTATTTCTGGCAATTATCTTTGTTTTTTCATCCTTAATGCTTCTTTCTTCTGAACCGACTTTTAATCTGTTAGTAAAACGATGTTGAGTTAAGCAATAAATAAGCAACAAAAATAATACGTGCCTTTCCCTGCTGGTTCATACCGGTGTTAAACGGATAGATTATGTTAAACAGTATCTTACTGATTCTCTTACTCATCGCGATCAGTGCCTTTTTCTCGCTTTCTGAGATATCGCTGGCCGCGTCCCGAAAGATAAAACTCAAACAGTTGGCAGACGAAGGAAACGTCAATGCCTCCCGCGTCATGAAACTGCAGGAAACCCCTGGCCTGTTCTTCACCGTGGTACAAATTGGCCTGAATGCCGTTGCCATCCTCGGTGGTATTGTCGGCGATGCCGCTTTCTCCCCTGCGTTCCAGTCCTTTTTCATTCGCTTTATGTCGCCGGAAATGGCGGATCAAATCAGCTTTATCTGTTCCTTCGTCCTGGTCACCAGTCTGTTTATTCTGTTCGCTGACCTCACTCCGAAGCGCATCGGTATGATTTCACCTGAGTCGGTTGCGGTCCGTATAGTCAACCCGATGCGTTTCTGCCTGCTGGTGTGCCGCCCGATGGTGTGGTTCTTCAACGGCATGGCGAACATGATTTTCCGCCTGTTTAAACTGCCAATGGTGCGTAACGACGACATCACCTCTGACGATATTTATGCGGTGGTGGAAGCCGGCGCACTGGCCGGTGTGTTACGTAAACAGGAGCACGAGCTGATTGAAAACGTGTTCGAGCTGGAATCGCGTACCGTTCCCTCTTCCATGACCTCGCGTGAAAGCGTCATCTTCTTCGATCTGCGCGAAAGCGAAGAAAGCATCAAAGAAAAAATCTCGACGCATCCGCACTCCAAATTCCTGGTCTGCGACGGCCATATCGATCAGGTGGTGGGTTACGTCGATTCCAAAGACTTACTGAACCGTGTGCTGGGTAATCAGAGTTTAATGCTGAGCAGCGGCGTGCAGATCCGCAACGCGCTGATCGTGCCTGACACACTGACGCTGTCGGAAGCGCTGGAAAGCTTTAAAGCCGCCGGTGAAGACTTCGCGGTGATCCTCAATGAATACGCCCTGGTGGTCGGCATCATCACGCTCAATGACGTGATGACCACGCTGATGGGCGATCTGGTCGGCCAGGGTATGGAAGAGCAGATTGTGGCCCGTGACGAGCACTCGTGGCTGATTGAAGGCGGTACGCCAATCGAAGACGTGATGCGCGTGCTGCACATTGAAGCATTTCCGCAGGCAGGTAATTACGAAACCATCGGTGGTTTCATGATGTTTATGCTGCGTAAAATTCCTAAGCGTACGGACTTTGTGAAATTCTCAGGCTACAAATTTGAAGTGGTCGATATCGACAGCTACAAGATTGATCAGCTGCTGGTGACACGTATTGTCGATCAGCCCGTGACTCCGTTGCTGCCGAAAACGCCGCAGGAGATCAAAGACGAGAAGAAAGCGCAGGCGCAGTCTTCATAAAACATCCCCGCGCAATATTCCGTATACCAGAAACACGAACGGCCCCTTTCAGAGGGGCCGTTTTTTTTGCGCCTGCTGCGCCAGTGGGGGCAGCGACTACGCGCAGGGCGTTTAACCCATTTCTGTCTGCAAATGCGTAACCTGACGGTTAACTTCAGACATCACGCTAAAATGGCGCTTATCACGAACCTTTGGCAATAAAATTTTGCCTTGGTCAAACTCAAAAGCGCCGACGTCTTTGATGTACAAACGTCCACGAAACAGTGTCTTAACGTACTTTGCGACTTTCATCGGATTGTAACGCTGAAAGATTCTCATTTTTCTACTTTTCTCCGTTAAATCACTGCATGCGCCGGCCACGTCGCAAGGCGACAGATACCGGAACAGAAAAGGAACATTTGCAGTGATGAGACATATAACATAGCAGGGCACTCAGGTATTGCCAGTGTATTTAACTGCTTTTACATTGCTTTTCAGTATTGTCTTAATCCCTGACACTGCTTGGCAGTATAACCCTGCTCTATGTGTCAATTTTGTAACCAGCAACACAAATTTAACAAGCCAACAGGACAGACCACTTGAGCGATCCTATGATGAGCAGGTCTGCCCTTTTGTGCCCCGGAGAATCTATGCTTTTAAAAAGTCTGTGTGTGATCAGTTTTATGACATTTTCGCTTTTTGCCTCAGCCCATAACTTTACGGTTGGTCAGCGTCTGGCACCGGTCGGCGTCGACGACAAAGGCGAGCTGAATGACGTGAATGACACCTTCAGCTACAGCAAATGGAACAGCGCCAGATTGCCGGGAAAAGTACGTATCGTGCAGCATATGGCGGGCAGAAGCAGTGCAAAGGCGCTGAACGAGCCACTTATTGAGGCCATCAGGGCGGCGAATCTGCCGCACGACCGCTACCAGACCACGACCATCGTCAACATTGATGACGCGATAATCGGCACCAGTCTGTTCGTGCGTAAAAGTATTGAGAGCGGTAAGCGGGAATTCCCGTGGTCGCAGATCATCGTCGACAGTAACGGCGTGGTGAAAAAGGCGTGGCAACTGCAACCGGAAAGCTCCGCTGTCGCCGTGCTGGATAAAAACGGGGTAGTTAAATTCGCCAAAGACGGGCAGCTGTCGCCGCAGGAAGTTCAGCAGGTGATTACGCTGGTCGATCAACTGGTCAAAGAATAACAGCATAAAAAACCCCGGCGCGCAGGCCGGGGCAGGAACAGTGCGGGCCTGCGTCAGAACAGAGAAACGCGGAAGCCCGGATTCAGGAACGATTCGCGCGGCGTGTACAGCAGCGTCTGCCCTGTCCAGTCATTCACTTTTGCACCCGCGGCAATGGCAACCGCATGTCCGGCTCCGGTATCCCAGATGTTCGTTGGTCCGAAACGCGGATAAAGTTGCGCCGAGCCCTCGGCAACCAGACAGAACTTCAGGGAGGAACCGACAGAAACCGTCTGATGTTCACCCAGCTGGGCCAGATAGTCTTTCAGTTCCTGATCGTTGTCGTAATGTGAACGGCTCACCACAACCAGCGGCGGATGCGCTTCGCTGACGTGAATCTGACGGCGCTGACCCTGATCTTCTTTCCAGGCTTTTCCTTCTGCCGCGCTGTACATCACTTTCGTGACCGGCACATAGACCACGCCGAGCACCGGCACGCCGTCTTCGATAAGCGCGATGTTCACTGTGAACTCGCCATTACGTTTGAGAAATTCCTTGGTGCCATCCAGCGGATCAACCAGCCAGTAACGCGTCCAGTTCTGACGTTCACTCCAGCTTTGCGGATCTTCTTCCGAGAGCATTGGCGTGTGCGGATCCAGCTGTTGCAAACCGGCTTTGATCACATCATGCGCGGCAATATCAGCCGCCGTCACCGGTGAATCATCTTTTTTCTGACGTGCGTCGAGCGGCTGCTCGCCGTCATAGACCGCCATGATCGCATCGCCTGCATCACGCGCCAGCTGACAAATTTGCTCTAACATCTTTTACCTCAGTGCTTTGATTCTCATTTCTCAAGCCTAGTTTTTTTTGTCCTGAATAGCCATCCCGTCATGCTAACGATTCATAAAGTTGTTACATCTCACATTTATTTATGACAACTGATTACATTCTCAGCAAATTTTGAGATACATATCCGGTTTTTTATTCCGGGCATCATCTTTTTCTCTGGAGGCAAGGCAATGAATACGCGTCATCTGACGTTATCCCTGCTGGCGACACTGACGGCGGCATCCGTTCAGGCGTCACAGGTGGATCTGCGCATCATGGAAACCACGGATCTGCACAGCAACATGATGGACTTCGACTACTACAAAGATAAACCGACCGAGAAGTTTGGGCTGGTACGTACTGCCAGCCTGATCCACGCGGCGCGTAACGAAGTCACCAACTCCGTGTTAGTCGACAACGGCGACATCATTCAGGGCAGCCCGCTGGGCGATTACATGGCGGCAAAAGGCCTGAAAGAAGGCGATGTGCATCCGGTGTATCTGGCCATGAACACGCTAAATTATGCGGTCGGTAACCTCGGCAATCATGAGTTTAACTACGGTCTTGATTATCTGAAAAAAGCGCTGGCTGGCGCGAAATTCCCTTACGTGAATGCTAACGTCATCGACGATAAAACCGGGAAACCGCTGTTCACGCCGTTCCTGATCACCGACAACGCAGTAAAAGACCGCGACGGCAAAACCCATAATCTGCGCATTGGTTACATCGGTTTTGTGCCACCGCAGATCATGGTCTGGGATAAAGCCAATCTGCAGGGCAAAGTGACCGTGGCAGATATCACCGAAACCGCCAAAAAGTGGATCCCGGAAATGCGTAAACAGGGTGCTGACATTATTGTCGCCATCCCGCACTCCGGCCTGTCGGGCGATCCCTACAAAACGATGGCGGAAAACTCGGTCTATTACCTGAGCCAGGTAAAAGGCATCGACGCCATCATGTTCGGCCATGCGCATGCTGTTTTCCCGAGTGAGGAATTCGCCAGCATCAAAGGGGCAGATATCAAACAAGGTACGCTCAACGGCGTGCCTGCCGTGATGCCGGGCATGTGGGGCGACCATCTGGGCGTTGTCGATATGGTGCTCAGTAACGACGGCGGCAACTGGAAAGTCGAAACCGCCAAAGCCGAGGCGCGGCCGATTTACGACAAAGAACAGAAAAAATCGCTGGCGGCGGAAGATCAGGATCTGGTGAAAGTGCTCGCCCCTTCTCATGACGCCACGCGTGAATTTGTCAGCAAGCCGATCGGTAAATCTACCGACAACATGTACAGCTATCTGGCGCTGGTGCAGGACGACCCGACGGTGCAGATCGTCAATAATGCGCAAAAAGCCTATACCGAACACTTCATTCAGGGCGACCCGGATTTAGCCGATCTGCCGGTACTGTCGGCAGCAGCACCGTTTAAAGTCGGCGGACGTAAAAACGATCCGGCCAGCTTCGTCGAAGTGGAAAAAGGCGAGCTGACCTTCCGTAACGCGGCAGATTTGTATCTGTATCCGAACACGCTGGTAGTGATGAAAGTCACCGGGCAGGAAGTGAAAGACTGGCTGGAATGTTCCGCCGGGCAGTTTAATCAGATTGACCTGAACAGCACCAAACCGCAGTCGCTGATTAACTGGGACGGTTTCCGTACCTATAATTTCGACGTCATCGACGGTGTGAATTATCAGATTGATGTCAGCCAGCCTGCGAAATTCGACGGTGAATGCACGCTGGTCAACAAAGATGCCGAACGCATCAAAAATCTGACTTACAACGGCAAGCCGATCGACCTGAAGGCCACCTTCCTGGTCGCGACAAATAACTACCGGGCTTACGGCGGGAAATTTGCGGGTACCGGCGATAAGCACATTGCTTTCGCATCACCGGATGAAAACCGTTCCGTTGTCGCCGCCTACATCAGTGCTGAAACCAAAAAAGCTGGCGCGGTCACCCCGACGGCGGACAATAACTGGAAGCTGGCAACCCTCAACGCCCCGCAACCGCTGGATATCCGCTTCGAAACCTCGCCGGGTGACAAAGCCGCGGCTTTCATTAAGTCTCATGCTCAGTATCCGCTGACCGCAAAAGGCACAGACGCTATTGGCTTTGAGATTTATCAGGTCGATTTGCAAAAATAACGCCCCTTCAAACGCCCTGCGGGGCGTTTTTTCTTTCTGTACTTCCTTTGAGCTATAGCTTCGCTTAAAACATGCATTTATAATGCATGTTATAGATTCTTTCATTTAACGAGGCTTCATCATGGACTATCGCGACCAACCCCTTGGCGCTCTGGCTGTTGCCATTCCACGCGCTACCCGTCTGTTCCGTCAGTACGATCTCGATTTCTGCTGTGGCGGGAAGCAAACGCTGTTACGCGCCGTCACTAAAAAAGATCTGGATATCGATCTTATCGAGCAGCAAATTGCAGAGATTGCCCAACTGCCGGACACCTCGACCGACTGGAAAACCGCTCCGCTGGCGCAGATCATCGATTTCATTATTCCGCGCTACCACGATCGTCACCGTCAGGAATTGCCTGAACTGGTGCTGATGGCAGAGAAAGTGGAAAAGGTCCATGGCGATAAAGCGCCTTGCCCGCACGGTCTGGCGGTTCAGCTGCAACTGATCCTCGAAGAACTGACCAGCCACATGATGAAAGAAGAGCAGATCCTGTTCCCGATGATCCGTGGCGGAATGGGCCGTCAGGCTGCCGGTCCGATTTCAGTGATGGAACGTGAACATGATGATGCGGGGCTCATTCTGGAAGAGATTAAACGTCTGACCAATAACGTGACGCCGCCGGAAGGCGCCTGTGTGACGTGGCGGGCGCTGTACGCCGGGATTAACGAATTCATCACCGACCTGATGGAACATATCCATCTGGAGAATAACCTGCTGTTCCCGCGCGCGCTGCGTGGCGAATAAGCCAGGTTCCGGACGTAAAAAAGGGCGCATTAGCGCCCTTTTCATTTCTGTTATCTGCAGAGAATTACAGAATTTCCAGCAGCTCAACTTCGAAAATCAGAGCGCTGTATGGCGGGATGGACGCACCTGCGCCACGCTCGCCGTAAGCCAGGTTATGAGGGATGTACAACTCCCACTTAGAACCCACCGGCATCAGGGTCAGTGCTTCGATCCAGCCTGCGATTACGCCGTTAACCGGGAATTCAGCCGGTTCGCCACGCTGTACGGAGCTGTCGAAGACAGTGCCGTCGATCAGTTTACCGGTGTAGTGAACGCGTACACGATCCTGACGGCCCGGAATAGCGCCCTCGCCCTGGGTAATCACAGAGAATTGCAGACCGGACTCGGTGCTGCTCACGCCTTCGCGCTGTACGTTCTGAGCCAGGAATTCCTGCCCCTGAACAGCCAGTGCTTCCTGACGTTCACGACGAACAGCATCAGCACGTTCATGGACTTCACGCAGTGCGCGGTGAACCACGTCAACAGGAACGGCTGGCGTATTCCCTTCCAGCGCGTCGCGTAAGCCTGCCAGCAGTGCGTCAGGCTCTAAGCCCTGCAAACCTGATTCCTGCAACTGTTGACCGACCTGCAGGCCGATACCGTAACTTGCCTGCGCTTCTACGCTGTCAAATGAAGGGGTAGTCATGAATTTTCCTTAGCTCTTAAAAATGTCGAAGGCGCAGCATAGCAGCGCAAAGCTTTTGGGTAAAATCCTCTGTGAGCCAACATGACGGCGGGCGCAGTTCATCCCACTTTTCGATAAATTTTTCGCATTTGACGCCATTTAGCGCATCGTTTGGATGATATTTATGCTTTGTCCCTTTCCGCATCAAGCAGTTAAACAGCTATACTAGGCAGCAACAGACAGTCGAAAATGCGACAGTTAACAAGAGAGGTCGTCATGGGCAGAATCCCGCCCAGGAGAAGGAAAGCCATCCGTATTTATCAACCCATGTTGAGATCCTGGATTGCCATTATGAAAAGGCCGATGCGAGACACGACAGCACCGCAGAGCGAAAGCGAAAGTGAAATCACTTCTGCTGAAACTGAAACCGGAACGTCTGCTGCAACCAGAGGCAAAACGTTGCTGAGCAGGATCTGGCACATAAGCGACGGCTTCCACTGGATGTCGCCACTCCCTTACCCCCATCGTCGCGGCATTATTTTGGCTGTGCTGGTCATTCTTCTGGCACTGCTGTGGCCGTATACGCCGGAAAATACTTACGCGCCGTCACAACCGCAACAGCCGACCAGCATCCCGATGCAGGCCGATTTGCGCAACGATCAGGGCCGTACCACGCAAATGGCGCAGCCGGAACCTGTGCAGCCGCAGAGTAATGACAACGGCGGCACATGGCGTAGCTATCAGGTGCAGTCTGGCCAGACACTGGCGCAGCTGTTCCGCGATAACAATATGGCTGTGAACGATGTGTTTTCTATGGCGCGGGTAGAGGGCGCGGAGAAACCGCTGAGTACGTTGAAAACCGGACAGGAAGTGAAGATACAGCGTGATGCTCAGGGTGTGGTGAAGGCATTGCAGGTCACGACCGAACAGAACGTCACCGTGACGTTTACCCGCCAGTCAGACGGCAGTTTTCAGCGCGAAAACTGAGTGAATTCAGTAAAGGGTTCGCCTCTGAAATACTCCGCCCGTTCTTAATGCTTGTGGGCTCAGCATTCCCTGATGCAGAAAAGCAAAACGCCGGCACTAGGCCGGCGTCTCAGGGTTAACTTCAGCGTTATTACGCTTCAGCAACCACAACGACATTCAGTTTAGCGAATACGTCGCTGTGTACCTGGAACTCAACTTCGTGTTCACCAGTGGTACGCAGAACGCCATTCGGCAAACGAACTTCGCTTTTTGCAACTTCAACGCCAGCTGCAGTCACTGCATCAGCAATATCGCGAGTACCGATAGAGCCGAACAGTTTGCCTTCGTCGCCTGATTTAGACGCGATGGTGACTGAACCCAGTTCGTTGATTTTAGTTGCACGAGCTTCAGCAGCGTTCAGAACGTCAGCCAGTTTGGCTTCCAGTTCAGCACGACGTGCTTCGAAGAACTCAACGTTTTTCTTGGTAGCAGGAACAGCTTTGCCCTGTGGTACCAGGAAGTTACGAGCATAGCCCGCTTTAACGTTAACTTGATCACCCAGGCTGCCCAGGTTTGCTACTTTATCAAGCAGAATAACTTGCATTACCTTAACCTCTCAAAGTCGTTTATGGACAGTGGCCTATTACTGATGACGATCAGTATATGGCAACAAAGAAAGGTAGCGAGCGCGCTTGATACAACGAGCGAGCTGGCGCTGGTATTTTGCACGAGTACCGGTAATACGGCTCGGGACAATTTTACCGCTTTCGGTAACGTAGTTTTTCAGCGTAGCGATATCTTTGTAATCAATCTCTACAACGCCTTCCGCGGTGAAACGGCAGAACTTGCGACGACGGAAATAACGTGCCATTAGGCTAGTCTCCAGAATCTATCAATTCAATCTGCTCGGCATGTAACACCACTTTGTTCAGTCCATTGCGCCCTTGATGGCAACTAATGAATCCAGAAACAGTGAGTTGCGTGCCGACCGTTATACTGTGAGTTAATGCTTGTGACGCTTGTCCACTGACAACCACAGGCATTCTGCACCATGTTTGTCGGTTAAATCCGGCTTCCTGCTGCTGCGAGCGGTGCTCTAGCACGAACTGGCAGTGAGGAATGCCCGAAGGACTGACTTTACGAATGGGGGTCTTGCACACTGTGCCGGACAACACCAGACGATTCGCCGTCACGGCAATTACTCTTCAGAATCCCCAGCTTCAGCATCATCATTAGCTTCAGCGAAATCTTCACGACGATCACGACGTTCGTCTTTCGCTTTAACCATTGGAGATGCTTCAGTTACCGCGTGTTTAGTACGCATAACCATGCTACGGATAACGGCGTCGTTGAAGCGGAAGTTTGTTTCCAGCTCATCGATCGCTTCCTGCGGGGCTTCAACGTTCAGCAGAACGTAGTGAGCTTTGTGCAGTTTGTTGATCGGGTAAGCCAGTTGACGGCGGCCCCAGTCTTCCAGACGGTGAATCTGACCAGCAGCGTTAGTGATTACTGCACTGTAACGCTCGATCATGCCCGGAACCTGTTCGCTTTGGTCAGGGTGTACCATAAATACGATTTCGTAATGACGCATAGAATTGCTCCTTACGGATTATTCAGCCTCCTGTCAGGGTCAACCGCGGCCCATGGAAGCAAGGAACGTGTTATGTGTGCGGTCGAAAAAATGACGCGCAATTATATGTACAGCCACTGTGAAACTCAAGGAGAAAGGCAGATTAATTTCTCTACAGCTTTTGAGCGAAGAAAGCGGTGGCTTCTGACAATGCGTGCACCGTGACTTTATGCTTCGCCTCAGACTCAGAAATGAAGGTCAGATTGGCGGTCGCTTCGCTGGCAGCCAGTTCCTGTTGCAACCGCAGGCTTTCGCCAAACGGCACCACGTCGTCCTGCTCGCCGTGCCAGACAAACAGCGGTTTATCGGCGAATAATGCCGATTTACCGGTGACATCCAGGCTAAGTAGCGGAGCAACCTCACGTTCAAAAACGTCGCGCTGTGCTGTGTCACCGGCGCTAAATGCAGGGAAAAGATGGTGTGATAAACGCGAAAAGTAGCCCGACCCCATCAGGTTTGCCGCAACCTTGACCCACGGGTATTTCACCAGCGCGGCCATGGTGGTCATTCCGCCCATCGATACCCCGCCGACGCCCAGGCGTTGAGGATCCGCCAGACCGCGTCCGACAAACAATTCCTTCAGCATCGCCAGCTCTTCGACGTTGTTTTGTAAAATACGCCAGAAATGGGCCACGCATTTGGCTTCGTCACTTTCTGCACGGGCACCGTGCATGAGTGCATCCGGCAGAATGACGCGAAAACCCGCCTTCGCCAGCGTATAGCCGAAATACGAGTACATTTCTTTGGAGGATAAAAAGCCGTGATAGAAAAAAATCGTCGGAAGCTGCTGCTGATACTGTCCGGCAGGCACAGCATGAATCACCTGGATCCCTTCAATATTCTCTTCATACATCTCAACCATCGTAACTTCCCCTGCGCATTTGGAAAAAATATCGGCCTCAGTGCGAACCGACATTCTACGGGTCTGAATACCGGCGACTACAACCTTTTTCGTATGATTTATAACCGGTTACTTCACATCGGCCATATTCTTCTCACCGGCCTTAATTCAAATTCATACATTCATAATTATTTCATTGATTCAGATCAATTTTTATTGAAATAAGTGGTTACATTTGATCATTAATCCTTTCCGTTTTTACGCCGTTAGTGCGCTATCGAAAATTAACGGGAAACCCCATGAAAACGGCATCAAAACGCTCATTTCGCCGATGGAGCATAGGGGCAAAACTGGCAAGTTTCGCCTCCCTGCTGGTCGGCCTCTTATTTATTATTTTCACCTTGTCACTGACGCATTCCGCTGGCAGGCAGGTCAATGAACTGGCGGTTAACGCCATTTCCGAGCAGGTGACCGGCGTGGTGGACATGATAGAAATGTACAACGCCAGTCTTAACGCCGAAGTAGACAGTTATACGCGTCTGTTCAGCCATTTCCTGCCGGAAAATTTTGAACTGGACACCGGCAACCCGGTGATGATCGGTGAACAGTCTGCACCGGTTATCAAAGCGGGCGGCAATCCGCTGAATCTGGACAGTAAAATCCCCGATGATTTTCTGGCGCGCACCGGCGCGATTTCCACCATTTTCGCCCGCCGTGGCGATGATTTCATCCGCGTGACGACGTCCCTCAAAAAGCAGGACGGCACCCGCGCCATCGGTACCTTGCTCAACAACACCAGCCCGGCTTATGCAAAAATCATGGCAGGCGAATCCTTCAGCGGGCTGGCGACGCTGTTCGGCAAAAAATACATCACTAAATATCAGCCGGTACGCGATGCGCAAGGCAGCGTGATTGGCATTCTGTTTGTGGGCGTGGATATCACGTCAGAATACGCGGACATGCGGGCGAAGATCCTCTCCAAACGCATCGGCGAACAGGGCTATTTCTTCGTGCTTAACAGCGCGCCGGGCAACGATTTGGGGAAATATCTGGTCCATGCCACCGAGGAAGGAAAAACCCCGGCATGGCCAGAGGGCGTGCTGGAACAGGTGATGTCGCAATCGCGCGGTGAACGTGAATACACCGACGTCACCAGTCAGCATCAGCAATTTATCGTTTATGCCAACGTCCCCGCCTGGCATTGGGTGGTGGTCGGCAGCACGGACAAAGACAGCCTGATGGAACAGGTGACCCGCACGCGTAACCATTTCCTGATGATAAGCCTGCTGGCACTGGCCTGTTTTGCCGCACTGTTCATCTGGCTGACGCGTAAGCTGGTCAGCCGTCCACTCAGCGACGTCGTCCACATCGCTCAGCAGTATGCCAGCGGCGATCTGCGTGCGCGGGCACAAACCCGGCGCGTTGACGAAATTGGTGCGCTGATGCACGCCATCGACGGCATCGGACACGGACTGGAGAAAATTGTCGGCGAAGTGCGTCAGGTGTCATCTGAAATCATGCACAACACCCAGGCGCTCTCCTCAGACAGCGATCAGATAAACCAGCAGATCGGCACTCAGGCCAGCAGCCTGGAAGAAACGTCGGCCAGCATGGAGCAGATCACCGCCACGGTTCAGAACACGGCGGATAACGCCACACAGGCCACACAACTGGTGCAACAGACCGATAAAGCCGCCACCGTCGGCGCCGATGCGGTAGATCAGTCAGTTGAAAGTATGGAAGCCATCCGGCACGCTTCCACCCGTATCGCGGCCATTACCACGGTCATTGAGGGTATCGCCTTCCAGACCAACATTCTGGCGCTGAACGCTGCCGTGGAAGCCGCGCGTGCCGGTGAGCACGGGCGCGGCTTCGCCGTGGTGGCGTCAGAAGTCCGGGCACTGGCACAGCGCAGTTCGAATGCGGTGAAAGAGATTGAAAATCTGGTGGCAGATTCCCTGAGTAAAGTGGAAGAAGGCCATCTGAGTGCGGCCAAAACGCAGTCGAACATGAACCATATCCTGCAGGGGATCCGTCAGGTAAAAGTGCTGATGAGCGATATTGATATCGCTTCACACGAGCAGTCGTCAGGGATTTCTCAGGTGAACATCGCCATCATGCAGATCGGCAAAGCGACGCAGGAGAACGCCACGCTGGTGGAAAACTCACAGCAAACGGCCGCCGCGCTCAGTGAACAGGGTCGCCATCTTTCTCAACTGGTCAGCGTGTTTAAGATTTCCGAACGTTAGGACGTGAAGGGCGCGGCAATAAACGCCGCGCAAACTCGCCAGCAGACCGGTGAAAGGGCTACACTTACGCTATCGCCCTTTTACCGGATATCACGATGAAATCCCTCCGAATCCCTGCCGCACTGCTTTTACTGGCAGCGCTTAGCGGTTGCAGTAACCTGATGAAAACCACGCCGGTTCCTCCGCCTGCGCCAGCGGCCAACGCGCAGGAAATCACCCGAGCTCAAACGTCCACACTGACCAAAATCGGCAGTATCACCGCAGATGTCATTGGCAGCCCGATGGATGCAGAAGCAGAAATTCAGCGCAAAGCCGATGAAGCGGGCGCACGCTATTACGTCATCATGTTTAACAGTGAAACCATTGTGCCCGGACGCTGGTATTCCCAGGCCACGCTTTACCGTTGAGACGCCGGTTTCAGCCCTACTCTGCGCCAATTGCCCGGTTGATCAGCAACTGACACAACCGCTCCGGCAGCAACGTTTCACCGCGCGGATCGAGCACCATCCGGCACCAGGCATCGGCCATTGGCGGTGATGCAAATTCCAGCATTTGCGTCGCCGTCAGCAGCTGACATAACTGGCCGGTCAGCCACCGGCCCTGCGCTTCCTCCGGCTGGCGCAGGCGTTGCAGAAACTGACGGGCGGCGCGATCGAATACCCGGTTTTGGCCCCGCGCCTGATGCAGCAGCTGTTGCAGCATCTCTCCGCTGGCTGGCAGCTTGCGAAGCGTACGTAATACATCGAGGCACATAATGTTGCCCGAGCCCTCCCAGATGCTGTTGACGGGCATTTCACGGTACAAACGCGGCAACTCGCTGTCTTCGCAATACCCAATCCCACCCAGCACTTCCATCGCCCCGGCGACAAAAGGCATGCCCTGACGACAGATCTCGAATTTTGCGGCGGGCGTCAGCAACCGGCAAAGCAGTTGTCCGGCGGAGTGATTTTGTTCACCCGAAGCGGCGGCGAGATGCATCAGTAACAAGGTTTGCCCTTCCAGTTGCAGCGCCATGCGGCTCAGCGTCTGGCGCATCAGCGGTTGTTCGATAAGCGGCTTGCCGAAAACCTGACGCTGAAACGCATGGTATAGCGCCACAGACAGCGCCCGCCGCATCATGGCGTGGCTGCCCAGCGCGCAGTCAAAGCGCGTATGACCGCCCATTTTCAGGATATGGCGGACCCCTTCGCCCTCTTCGCCCAGCAGCCAGCCGGTGGCATTCTGAAACTCCACTTCGCTGCTGGCGTTGGAGCGATTGCCCAGTTTGTCTTTCAGGCGCTCAATCCGCACGGCGTTACGCTCGCCGTCCGGCAATACGCGCGGCAGAAAGAAGCAGGAAAGCCCGCCATCGGCCTGCGCCAGCACCAGATGCGCATCACTTTGCGGCACCGAGAAAAACCATTTATGCCCGACCAGATGATAGGGTTTGCCGCTGCCCCTTCCTTCCAGTGCGCTCGCCCGCGTGGTGTTGCTGATCACATCCGACCCGCCCTGTTTTTCCGTCATGCCCATGCCGATCAGCACGCCTTTTTTCTGATCGCCGGGTTGCAGATGCGGATCGTAGCGGTCGGATAACAACGGCTTCATCCAGCCACGAAATTCTGCGGGTAAATATTCTTGTAGCAGCGGGACAGCGCCGTAAGTCATGGTCACCGGGCACAGCGTCCCGGCCTCAACCTGCGCATGGAGAATAAACCGCGCAGCGCGCGACACCGTCGAACCGATTCGCGCATCTTCCTGCCACGGCAGATTGTGTACGCGGTTAGCGATTAACCCCTGCATCAGCAAATGCCACGCCGGATGAAAACGCACATCATCGATCCGCTCGCCGGTGGTGTCATATCGCAGAAGATCGGGCGGATTGGCATTGGCCAGCCGGCCAAGCTCGAGCGACTCCGCGGAACCTAACTGCTGCCCCAGAGAGGCCAGCACATCGGCATCCCATCCGGCCTGATGCCGCATAACAGCCTCACGAAGCGGAGTATCGGACAGAAATAAATTGCTGTTGCTCAACGGTTTGGGCTGATTGAAAACCCGGTGTGTTTCCCAGTTCATCGCCTGCTCCTTTTAAAGGACATGGCATCAGTATGGTAAAAATCGGGGAATTAACAGGCGGGCAGATCACAAAGACAGGAATGCAAACGGGAGCCCGAAGGCTCCCGTTGAAGGCACAGCTGAAGAAACTGAAATCAGCTCTTCTTCAGACCGCGCTGGCGCACGGCTTCGAACAGACAGACGCCGGTCGCCACAGAGACGTTCAGTGAAGACACGCTGCCCGCCATCGGAATACTGATCAACTCATCGCAATGTTCACGGGTCAGACGACGCATACCTTCACCTTCTGCACCCATCACCAGCGCCATCGGGCCGGTCATTTTGCTCTGATACAGGTCGTGATCGGCTTCACCGGCGGTACCGACAATCCAGACATTGTGCTCCTGTAAAACGCGCAGCGTGCGCGCCAGGTTGGTCACGTTGATCAACGGCACGTTTTCAGCCGCACCGCTGGCGACTTTTTTGGCGGTCGCGTTCAGTTTGGCAGAACGGTCACGGGGAACGATCACCGCGTGAACACCGGCCGCATCTGCGGTACGCAGACATGCACCGAGGTTATGTGGATCAGTCACGCCGTCCAGGACCAGCAGGAACGGGGATTCGAGGCTTTCCAGCAGCGCTGGCAGGTCGTTTTCCTGATACTGACGGCCTTCACGGACGCGGGCGATAATCCCCTGGTGTACGGCACCCTCGGATTTTTCATCCAGCCACTGACGGTTCGCGACCTGAATAACAATCCCGCTGGCTTCCAGTTCGTCGATCAGCGGTTTCAGACGTTTATCATCGCGGCCTTTCAGAATGAAAACTTCCAGAAAGCGTTGCGGATCGTTGTCGAGTAAAGCTTTAACGGAATGAATACCGTAGATAATTTCGCTCATGATGCTCTTTAAAATAGACTTGCGGACAGCATGCTGTCCGCAATTTAACGAAGGATTGCGGGCGATTCTATCATCGACTGAAAAAAGCATCAGTGAATAAATGACCGCCCGTTAGTGCAGACGCGTGACCGTCAGCTTTGCGCCGGTTTTTTCTTCGCGCGCTTGGCTTTGGTCGCGGAAGCGATTTTCTGCGTCTGGTCAGACGGCTTTTTAGCTTTCTTCGGCTTGCCGTCTTTACCGACTGCGCCCACCGCTTTTTCTTTCTTCGGCTTAGCAGGCTTCGCATCGTCTTTACGGAACGCGCTGTCCGGCTCGAAGTTAGCGCCTTTCTTGCCTGTGCGACGACGTCCTGCATTGGCGGGCGCCGTGGAACGCATGGAGCGCTCCCCTCCTTGTTTCGCGCGATCGCGTGCGGTTTTGCCTTCACCACGTGCTTTACGGGTGCTGGAAACCAGAGCGAAGTCGATTTTACGCTCGTCCATATGCACGGCTTCAACACGAATTTCAACCGTATCACCCAGGCGGTAAACCGCGCCGGAAGATTCGCCCACCAGACGCTGTCCGATGTTGTCGTAACGGTAATAATCGTTGTCCAGTGAGGAGACGTGCACCAGACCGTCGATGAACAGATCGTTCAGACGCACGAAGAAACCAAAACCGGTCACGCTGGCGATGGTGCCGGTAAAGACTTCACCGACGTGATCTTGCATAAAGTCGCATTTCAGCCAGTCAGCCACGTTGCGGGTGGCTTCGTCGGCGCGGCGTTCTGCCATCGAACAATGCTCGCCCAGCTGCAACATGTCTTCATAATCACTGTGCCAGCCACCGGTTGGCGTCCAGCGTTCTTTCAGCGTGCCGTGCTCTTTCGCCAGCAGATATTTGATTGCGCGATGCAATGCCAGATCCGGATAACGTCGGATTGGCGAGGTAAAGTGGCCGTATGACGCCAGCGCCAGACCGAAGTGACCCCGGTTTTCCGGATCGTAAATCGCCTGTTTCATCGAACGCAGCAGCATAGTTTGCAGCATTTCGCGGTCAGGACGATCCGCCAGTTCATCCATAATCTGGGCATAGTCTTTCGGCTCAGGCTTGAGGCCGCCACCCATCACCAGACCCAGTTCACCCAGCACGCTTCGCAGCGCGGAGATGTGATCATCGCTTGGACGGTCATGAACACGGAACAGCGCGGGTTCGTTATGTTTTTCAACAAACCGCGCCGCCGCGATGTTAGCGAGGATCATGCACTCTTCGATCAGTTTGTGTGCGTCGTTACGCACAGTCGGCTCAACACGTTCGATACGGCGTTCGGCATTGAAAATGAACTTCGCCTCTTCGGTTTCGAAGGCGATACCGCCACGCTCGGCACGCGCCTGATCGAGCATTTTGTACATGGTATGCAGTTCTTGCAGATGTTTGACCAGCGGCGAATATTGCTCACGCAGCTCTTCGTCACCATCAATGATGCGCCAGACTTTGTTGTACGTCAGACGGGCGTGAGAACTCATCACCGCTTCATAGAATTTAGAACTGGTCAGCTTGCCCTGCGCGGAGATAGTCATCTCACAGACCATACACAGACGGTCCACTTGCGGGTTCAGGGAACACAGGCCGTTAGACAGCACCTCCGGCAGCATCGGGACTACCTGCGACGGGAAATACACAGACGTCGCGCGGCTGCGTGCTTCATCGTCCAGCGCAGTGCCGTGGCGGACGTAATAACTGACGTCAGCAATCGCCACCCAGAGACGCCAGCCGCCACCACGTTTTTTCTCACAGTACACGGCGTCATCGAAATCGCGGGCATCTTCACCATCGATGGTGACCAGCGGCAGACTGCGTAAATCCACGCGGCCTTTTTTCGCTTCTTCAGGCACCTGTTCACTCAGATCTTCGACCTGTTTCAGAACCTGCGGCGGCCAGACGTGCGGAATTTCATGGGTGCGCAGTGCGATATCCACCGCCATGCTGGTGCCCATTTTATCGCCCAGCACTTCGACGATTTTACCGACCGCTTTGGTACGGCGGGTCGGACGCTGAGTCAGCTCGACCACGACCATATATCCCATGCGCGCACCATTGATGGCGTCGGACGGGATCAGAATATCGAAGCTCAGACGGCTGTCGTCGGGGACGACAAAACCGGCGCCTGCATCAGTAAAGTAACGGCCGACGATCTGGCTCATTTTCGGCACCAGCACACGCACGATGCGCGCTTCGCGGCGGCCTTTACGGTCGGTGCCGACCGGCTGTGCCAGTACCACGTCGCCGTGGATGCACATTTTCATTTGTTCAGCAGACAGGTAGACGTCATCTTTCTTCACGCCTTCAAGGCGCAGGAATCCGTAACCGTCGCGATGACCGATGACCGTGCCTTTCAGCAAGTCCAGGCGTTCAGGCAGTGCGTAACACTGGCGGCGCGTAAAGACCAGCTGACCATCACGCTCCATGGCGCGCAGTCGACGGCGTAAGGCTTCCAGCGCCTCTTCACCAGACAGATTCAGTTCGTTACCGATTTCTTCCCGGCTGGCTGGTGTTTCACGTTTCGCGAGGTGTTCCAGAATAAATTCACGGCTGGGAATAGGTGAGTCGTATTTTTCTGCTTCTCGTTCCAGGAATGGATCTTGTGACATAGCGGTTCCTCCGTTGCCATCAGCAGTTTGTTGAGAGTCTTTCATTCAACAAGCAATAATTTATAGAGCGGCGAGTTATCTTTGACCATATCGGCCAGAGTGTACTGATTCAGCTCATCAAGAAAATGTTCTACAGCAGTGTGCAGGACTTGTTTTAGCCGGCATGCGGGCGTGATGTGGCAAAAGTCACTGTCACAGTTGACCAGTGAAAGCGGCTCGAGTTCGCGAACCACATCGCCAATGCGGATTGTTTGTGCCGGTTTACCCAGTTTTATGCCACCGTTCTTGCCGCGAACGGCGGTGACCAGACCTGCGCGGCTTAACTGATTAATGATTTTCACCATGTGGTTTCGCGACACACCGTAAACATCGGTAACCTGCGAGATATTGGTCATCTGATCGTCAGGCAACGACGCCATATAAATCAACGCTCTCAAACCATAATCAGTAAAACTCGTTAACTGCACACATACCTCTGGGTAGTTTTTTACCCGCTCTTCCCGCGTCGACCGAGACGAAGGGAAAAATTGATTTTTTTAAGAAAGCACAATGATGATAAACCAGCCTGCAAGTTTGCGGCTAATCATTTAAATAGTGGATGCTTTATGGGAAGTAAACAAGCGCAGACAGGCAGAAAAAAATAAACCGGGCAAATTTGCCCGGTTATGACGTTTTTACATACTCAGCTCGCGCTGTTATGCATCAAACGGGTCACGCAGAATCATGGTTTCGCTACGGTCAGGGCCTGTTGAAATGATATCAACCGGCACTTCGGTCAGCTCTTCGATGCGTTTGATGTAGTTAAGTGCCGCTTGTGGCAGTTTATCTACTTGTTTCACACCAAAGGTCGTTTCGGTCCAGCCTGGCATGATTTCGTAAATTGGCTCGATACCTTCCCAGCCTTCTGCTGCCAGCGGAGTGGTGGTCATTTCGCGGCCATCAGGCATACGGTAACCGATACACAGCTTCACTTCTTTCAGACCGTCCAGCACGTCCAGTTTGGTCAGACAGAAACCAGACAGGGAGTTAATCTGCACAGAACGACGCACAGCCACGATGTCCAGCCAGCCGCAACGACGGCTACGACCCGTGGTCGCGCCAAACTCGTTACCTTGCTTACGCAGGAACTCGCCAGTTTCATCGAACAGTTCAGTCGGGAACGGACCTGCACCCACGCGGGTGGAATAGGCTTTTACGATACCCAGGACATAATCGACATAACGTGGACCAATACCAGAACCGGTAGCGACGCCGCCTGCGGTGGTGTTGGAAGAGGTTACGTACGGATAAGTCCCGTGGTCGATGTCCAGAAGCGTGCCTTGCGCGCCTTCAAACATGATCAGATCGCCACGCTTACGCGCGCCATCCAGCAGCTCAGACACGTCAACGACCATTGCGGTCAGGATGTCGGCGATAGCCATGACATCGTCTAACGTTTTCTGGAAATCAACGGCTTCTACTTTGTAGTAGTTGACCAGCTGGAAGTTATGATAATCGATGATTTCTTTCAGCTTGATAGCGAAAGTTTCTTTGTTGAAGAGATCACCTACGCGCAGACCGCGACGGGCAACTTTATCTTCATAAGCAGGACCGATGCCGCGACCGGTGGTACCGATAGCTTTATCGCCACGCGCTTTTTCGCGCGCCATGTCTAATGCGACATGGTAAGGCAAGATCAGCGGGCAGGCTTCAGAGAGTAACAGACGTTCGCGTACAGGGATGCCACGAGCTTCAAGTTCGCCCATTTCTTTCATTAAGGCGTCAGGCGCCAGAACAACACCGTTACCGATGATGCTGGTGACATTTTCACGCAGAATGCCAGAAGGAATTAAATGAAGAACGGTTTTTTCACCGTTGATAACCAGAGTGTGACCGGCGTTGTGACCGCCCTGATAGCGCACAACATATTTAGCCCGTTCAGTAAGCAGGTCTACGACCTTGCCTTTCCCTTCATCACCCCATTGAGTGCCGAGTACGACGACGTTCTTACCCATCTCAAGAATCACCAGGTTGCTTAAAAAAGGATTCTAACATCTCATTCTGTGCTTTCCAGTACTTTTAGCACACGTTTGCGGGAAAAATTTCAATTGCGTGCTACTCGTCTCTGCCAGACGTGACACGCGGGATGTAACAAAAGCTCAGCCACCCAGACGACCACGCAACATGTAGTAAATTACGAAGCCGGCAACCACAAGTGCCCCTCCAAAACGGCGTAAAACCGGGTCTGGAAGATTTGCCAGAGCCAGGATCATTTTTCTCCATGATTTTGGATAAATCATCGGCCCCAGGCCTTCAAGAACTAAAACTAATGCCAGCGCCAGCGCCAGCAAAATAGTGGAATTCATGGTCAGTGTTTCTCTGTGCTTCCCCTGATTTAAAACAGCAGGGTTTTAGAAAAGACAAAAGGCCCCGCAGGGCCTTTTGGAAATTGCATCAGCAATTATTTATTTTTTTCAGGTGACTTCATGAAACGGAAGAAATCGCTGTCAGGGCTTAACACCATGACATCATTACCGCTCTTGAAACTGGCCTCGTAAGCACGCAGGCTACGAATGAATGCATAGAAGTCAGGATCCTGGCTGAATGCATCAGCAAACAGTTTCGCCGCTTCAGCATCGCCTTCACCGCGGGTAATACGTGCAGTACGTTCCGCTTCTGCAACAGTACGGGTTCTTTCGTAATCCGCAGCTGCCTGAATCTTGGTGGCTTCTTCTTTACCCTGAGAGATGTGACGCAATGCAACCGCATTACGCTCAGCACGCATACGATCGTAAATCGCGCTGGACACTTCTTCCGGCAAGTTGATCTGTTTCAGACGCACATCGACCACTTCAATACCCAGCGCGGCCATGCTGTTCGGGTTCACCGCAGGCTGTTTGCCTTTAGTTTCCTGCTCAACACGTTTCGCTGCAGACGCGATAGCATCATCGGCTTCTGTGGTCGCTTCAGGCTCATCGCCTACGCTACCGGTGTTCAGTGCATCACGGACATCCATCGTCAGACGACCACGGGAATCGGTCACGATGTCTTTCACATCAAGACGACCGATTTCAGAACGCAGACGGTCACTGAATTTACGTTTCAGCAGAATTTCAGCCTGAGAGACGTCACCGCCGCCCGTAGCCAGATAGTAACGGCTGAAATCGCTGATACGCCATTTCAGGTAAGAATCGACGATTAAGTCTTTCTTCTCGCTGGTAACGAAACGGTCAGCCTGGTTATCCATGGTCTGAATACGTGCGTCGAGCATTTTAATGGATTCCACGAAAGGAACTTTAAAATGCAGGCCCGGCGCATACACCAGAGGTTTGTTATCGTTGTCACGCAGGACTTTGCCGAAACGCAGCACGATGCCACGCTGGCCTTCCTGAACGACGAACAGTGAAGCATAAAGCGCCACCAGCACCACAACGACGATAAGTAAAATGGACTTACGCATTGTTATTCTCTCCCTACGCGAAGTGTATCGTCACGTTGTGCATTCACACGACGCTGATCCATGACACTGCCAGACGAACGGGAACTGCTGTTATCGGCACTGCTTTTGCCATTATTGCCAGTTAAACCCGGAACGGAAGGCAACAAACCTGTTTCGTCACTCTTGGTATCATTGGCCGCTGCATTAGCGCCACGCAGCATTTGATCAAGAGGTAACACCATCAGGTTGTTCCCTTTGTCACTCACCAGAACTTTACGGGTGTGACTGAGAACTTTTTCCATTGTCTCGATATACAGACGCTCGCGGGTAATTTCCGGCGCGGCTTTATATTCAGGCAACAGTTTTGCAAAGCGGGCAACTTCACCCTGCGCTTCAAGCACGGTACGGTCTTTATAAGCTTTCGCGTCTTCAAGCAGGCGCTGTGCTTCACCGTTTGCCAGAGGCTGGATTTGGTTAGCGTAAGCTTCTGCTTCACGAATAGACTGTTGTTCCCTTTCACGGGCAGCAATCGCGTTATCGAAGGAGGCTTTGACTTCTTCAGGCGGACGCGCCGTCTGGAAGTTGACGTCCTGAATGGTAATACCCATTTTGTAAGGACGAATGGTTTCTTCCAGTACGCGTTGGGTGTCGCTACGCACGGTGGTACGGCCTTCAGTCAGGATTTTATCCATCGTGTATTTACCGATAACACCACGTAATGCGCTGTCCGTTGCCTGGCTCAGGCTGTCGTCAGGGTTGGCGACGCTGAACAGATAGGCTTCAGGGTCGGTCACGCGGTACTGTACGTTCATCTCAACACGCACCACGTTTTCATCAGACGTCAGCATCACGCCAGACGCGGCCAGCTCACGTACCGATTCTACGTTCACGGCGCGGACCTGATCGATGAAGGTTGGCTTCCAGTTCAGGCCCGGTTCAACCAGATGGCTGAACTTACCAAAACGGGTGACCACGCCACGCTCGGCTTCTTTAATGGTATAGAAGCCAGTTGCAGCCCAGATAACCACCACCGCGGCGACCGCGATGCCTGCTATCCGGCTACCACTCATTCCGTGACCGGAACCCGATGGCGTGCCGTTGTTATTGTTGTTGCCTGAACCTTTTCCACCGAAACCGCCCAGCTTTTTGCTGAGTTTCCGGAAGATATCATCCAGGTCAGGTGGCCCCTGATTTCGGCCGCCTTTGTTGTCATTATTACCACCAGAATTTCCACCAGAGTTGCCGCTATTATTATTGCTGCTGCCCCAGGGGTCGCGGTCCTGTCCGTTATTACCGGGCTGATTCCACGCCATGTTATAGCTCCATTATTCTATGATTGGTGTTCTTCAGGACAAATCAGACAGACTCTGGTTGCGGATATAGCTGGCCAGTTCCTGCTCTTGTTTGCAGAGGCGGTGCCAGTCAACAATGGGCATTCGCACCATAAGACCAAAACTACCATCCTCTTCAATCCATTCTTTTTCTATCGCCTGAAGCTGGTAAAAACGGCTACGAAGGCGTCCTGCTTCCGGCGGCAGGCACAATTCATGCTGCGCGATTTCGCCAGAGAGTCGCTCCGTTAATGCCTGAAAGAGCAACGGAATACCTTCCCCGGTCACGGCTGATAGCCACACCCTGATCGGCAAATTCTCCTCGTTGCGATCGATACGCGGAACAAAATCATCCAGCATATCTATTTTGTTCATCACTAACAGCGCAGGAATTTCATCTGCTTCGATCTCTGCCAGCACCGTATTCACCGCGTCAATATTTTCCTGAACACGGATGTCCGCTGCATCGATGACATGTAATAACAGAGATGCCTGTTGGGTTTCCTGCAATGTTGCTTTAAAGGCGGCAACTAAATCATGGGGCAGGTGACGAATAAACCCTACGGTGTCCGCCAAAACTGTTTCCCCGACATCCGCAACCATAATGCGTCGCAGCGTAGGATCCAGCGTAGCAAACAACTGATTGGCCACGTAAACATCGGCCTGAGTGATACGGTTAAAGAGTGTGGATTTTCCGGCGTTGGTATACCCCACCAAAGACACCGTTGGAATATCCGCACGGACGCGCGAACGACGACCTGTTTCACGCTGCTTAGCCACTTTCTCAAGACGGCTGAGGATCAGGGTAATTCTGTCACGCAGTAAACGGCGGTCAGTTTCGAGCTGGGTTTCACCCGGGCCACGTGCCCCGATGCCTCCCCCCTGACGCTCAAGGTGTGTCCAGCCACGAACCAGTCGGGTAGCAATGTGGCGTAATTGCGCCAGTTCTACTTGTAACTTACCTTCGTGTGTTCGTGCCCGCTGGGCAAAGATATCTAAAATCAATCCTGTGCGGTCGACAACTCGACATTCGCATAATGCTTCCAGGTTACGTTCCTGGGCAGGAGATAACGAGTGATCAAAGAGAATAACAGAAGCGCCCGTTGCTTTGACTGCGTCTGCAATTTCCTGGGCTTTTCCTTCACCGACAAAGTATTTTGGGTGCGGTGCCTTACGGCTCCCGGTGACGACTTGCAGCGCCTCTACACCGGCAGAAGAAACCAGCGATTCGAATTCGCTCAGGTCTTCCGTGTCTTTGTCTTGCGAGAAATAGATATGAACCAGAACGGCCTGTTCGCCGCCTTCATAACGGTCAAACAAGCTTGCGACCTCTCATTTGGATTAAATTCGACAGCCGGGGGTGCATAAGCATAATCGGAATACTTATGAACCCCTTCGTGGTTGACCAACGTTGCGCTTTATTCAGCGTCATCGTTTTCCTGCTGCGGCTGTTGCTGCGCAGACGGAGTACTGCCTTGATGATAGTTGTTGGTGCTGCCCGTACCTGGATTATTGCTATGATGTGACACCGGGCGGGAAGGCACTACGGTGGAGATAGCGTGTTTATACACCATCTGGCTTACCGTATTTTTTAACAGAATGACAAACTGGTCAAAAGACTCAATCTGGCCTTGCAGCTTAATACCATTCACCAAGTAAATAGAAACCGGAACACGTTCACGACGCAATGCGTTCAGGAACGGATCTTGCAAAGATTGCCCCTTAGCCATTCTATCTTTTCCTTATTAGTTTGTTGTTTGTAACTTTGAGCCTATCGGCTCGAAAATAAATCACATAAAAAATTTGCGCGCTGAGTACTGATCAATTGTACACAATCACCCAACCTATGCACTAACAACCTGAATTACACGGCTTAAGGCATCGTCCGGCTTTTCGGAATCCAGCCATTCCACGTTATCCCACCCTCGTAACCAGGTCATCTGACGTTTGGCCAGCTGTCGTGTCGCGCAAACACCACGATAAACCATTTCATCGTAATCGAATTCACCAGATAAATAGGACCACATCTGGCGATAGCCGACACAGCGAATGGAAGGCAAATCCGTATGCAAATCGCCCCGAGCTAACAGCGTTCTGACTTCGTCTTCAAAACCATTGGACAACATCTGACTAAAACGTTCCTCAATCCGCGAATGTAATAATTCACGGCGCGTTGGAGCAATCGCAAACTGGTGAACGCGGTAGGGCAACGTTTCACCCGAAATTTTAGTCAGTTCCGTTAAAGTTTTACCCGAAATATAAAAAACTTCCAGTGCTCTGGACAGTCTCTGCGGATCATTCGGATGAATTCGCATAGCGGCAACCGGATCAATCTCGCTTAACTGATCGTGTAACGCGTTCCAGCCCTGCTCTTCCGCCTGCTTTTCAATGCGCTCACGCACGGCGGCATCGGCCTGCGGTAAAGGTGACAACCCTTCGAGCAACGCCTTGAAATAAAGCATAGTCCCACCCACCAATAACGGGATCTTATTGCGTGCAGTTATTTCTGCCATTTCGCGCAAAGCGTCAGCTCGAAAATCTGCCGCCGAATAGGCCTGGGTAGGATCAAGGATATCAATCAGACGATGGGGAGCATCCGCCAGCTCTTCCGCTGTGGGTTTGGCAGTACCGATGTCCATTCCGCGATAGATAAGTGCGGAATCGACACTGATCAGTTCAACCGGAAGATGTTTCATCAGCGACATCGCCAGTGCGGTTTTACCGGATGCGGTCGGCCCCATAATAAAGATCGCCGGGGGAGCGGAGTGTTTTTCAGAATCAGTCATGCTTAAAAGCCGCCAGCGCGGGCTGTAAATCAAGAGGTTGCAGAAGTCCGGACGGAGGTGATTTCACCAACTGCGGGCAAAGACGCTCAACATCCGTGAGTAATTGTATGGCTTGGGAAATGGTCCAGACCTCGTGCTCGCAGCCACAGTGGCGGGCAAACCACATAGCTACCGCATCAGAAGTCACCTCCTGCTGAACAGCAAGGTAATCTAACAGGTCGGGTATCAACTTTTGTAAATTTTGTTGGCGTAATGGTAAAGGTACTGCGCGTACCGTCACACGCTGCGACTCACTGAACATTTCTAAACCAAAATGCTGTAAAAGCGGCTGATTTTTTGCCAGCACGGCAATTTCATCTTTGCTGACTGTCAGCTTCAGTGGAATCAAAAGGGGCTGCGGACGTAACCCTTCATCAGGTGGCGTCATCTGTGCCCATTTAAGCCAGCGATCGGCGACAGGTAACGCCAGCATCACCAGTTGTTTGCCTCTTTCGAGCAACGCATATTCTGCCGCACACACCGTCAGGACACGCCCGAAACTTTGGCTATGCGATTCCAGAGCCGGTTCAGCGAGTGTACGAGCCGCCGGCGCTACCGGCTTAGCGGCCTGTGCCGCGTCGGGCGCAGGTTCCTGCAAGGAGAATACGTCGGATGAAGGCTGCAACAACCGTTGATAGGCTTTACCTTCTGAGCGGTTATATGCCGGTTCATTGCTGTGGCTAATGGGTTCGCGCGGATGGCTGGCACGGGACGTTTCAGGAAATACGTTCTCACGCGCTGCTGGCTTTTCACGTTGCGAGTTCACCGGTTTTTCTGCGGGTTGTGAGAAATGATTACCGCCAGCGGCCTGACGATTCTCCGGTTGCCAGCGCGGTGCGTCTTCCTGGGTCTGCTGTTGTGCCAGAACAGGATTGCCGGCTTGTTGTAATACCGACATCACCGCCTGGTAGATAAAATCGTGCACCAGCCGGGACTGATGGAACCGCACTTCGTGTTTGGCCGGATGCACATTCACATCGACCTGATGCGGATCGACATCCAGATACAGCACATACGCAGGCTGCTGATCGTCTTTTAACTGATCCTGGTATGCCTGACGGATCGCATGATTAATCAGGCGATCTTTCATCATGCGGTTGTTCACATAACAATATTGCATATCGGTGAGACTGCGCGATCCGGCTGGATCGGCGACCCAGCCACGGATCCCCAAATCACCGTGAGTCCATTCGACTTCCAGTGCATGTTCAACAAACGTCGGGCTGCAGATGCTGGCCAGACGCCGCGATGACTGGGAGGGATCTTTCACTGCGCGGTACTGCCGGATGAGTTTGCCGTTGTGACTCAGATTGACGGAAACGTCAAAACGCGCCAGTGCGATCCGGCGGACGACTTCATCAATATGGGTAAATTCGGTTTTCTCGGTGCGCATAAACTTGCGTCGGGCGGGCGTGTTGTAAAACAGATCCAGCACTTCGACGGTCGAGCCCTGCGGATGCGCCGCCGGTTTCACCGTCACCGCCATATCGCGCCCTTCCGCGTAAGCCTGCCAGGCTTCACTTTGATCTGCGGTGCGTGAGGTCAGAATCAGACGTGAAACAGAGCTGATACTCGCCAGCGCTTCGCCACGAAATCCGAGGCTGAGAATCGCTTCCAGATCGTCGAGACAGGTAATTTTGCTGGTGGCGTGACGTGCCAGCGCCAGCGCTAAATCATCTTTGCCTATTCCGCAGCCGTTATCGCGAATACGGATGAGCTTGGCACCACCGCGATCGATATCGATATCAATGCGCGTGGCTCCGGCATCAAGGCTATTTTCCACCAGCTCTTTCACCACGGAAGCCGGCCTTTCGACAACTTCACCCGCGGCTATCTGATTAGCCAGTTGCGGGGGCAGTACCTTGATCGGCATAGCGGCTCCTGTGGAAAGCGGTCTGTCAGACCGCCGTTAAGACTGTGGAATAGTTAAGGTTTGGCCGAGCTGTACCTCGCCAGACTTCATGTGGTTCGCCGTTTTAATTTCCGTCATGCTGACACCGTATTTGCTGGCAATCGCCGACAGCGTATCGCCGCGTTTGACGGTATGTTTCGACGGTTTTTTCGTGGCTTTCGCCGTCGAGGCCGACGCGCCGGTGACAGAAGATGTGCGGGTACCTGCGGGAACTTTCAATCGCTGGCCGACCCAGACACCGTCTTTTTTCAGTTTGTTGAGATCGCGCAGCGCCGCATTGGTCGTACCGTAACTGTTCGCAATCCCCGTCAGGGTTTCGCCACGGGTCACTTTGTGGATCTGCGTGGCACCGGCTGCACCGGCCGTCACTTCAATCGGGCCCGGCTGATTACTGGTCTTTGCGCTACTGTCTACCGCCGCTGCTGATGAGGCCAGCAGCGGACGGTTTTCGACCTTTGGGCCGTTTTGTATCGGATGCGACTGGAAATAATTACGCAGACCGACGTGAATGGCCCTCGCAATTTTATCCTGGTACGCGCTGCTGCCCAGCAGCCGCTCCTCAGTTGAGTTACTGATAAAGCCGGTTTCCACCAGCAGGGAAGGAATGTCCGGCGAACGCAACACCCCTAAACTCGCGTGCTCAGGTTTCGCTTTATGCAACGAACCGACGCTGCGCAGTTCGCGCAATACGCGGGTGGCGACGTCATAACCGACGCGTTGTGAATGGCCGAATTGCAAATCCAGCACGGCCTGACTCAGATACGGGTCAGAGGCGGTATTCGCCAGCACATCCCCCGCACCGCCCAGCAGTTCGGATTGTTTCTCGTGCTGCTCGAGCCAGTTACCCATTTCACTGTTGGCGCGACGGTTAGACAGCACCCAGACGGATGCCCCGCGCGCACTGCGGCTTGGCGCAGCATCGGCGTGAATAGACACCAGCACGTTGGCATTTTTCTTACGCGCCACATCAGAACGCCCCATCACGGAAATAAAGTAATCGCCGTCGCGGGTTAATACCGGCTGGAACATCGGGTCAGCATTTAAAATCGCCTGTAATTTACGGGCAATCGCGATGGTCACGTTTTTCTCTTTCAGGCCACCCGCGCCGATAGCGCCCGGATCCTGCCCGCCGTGTCCGGCATCTATGGCGACAATGATTTTGCTGTCGCTGGTGGAGATCGTGGAAGAACGCGAGTTGTCTGACGCCACGGCCGTCGAAGCAACCGTGGTTTTATCATTGGTAAACGGATTTGATTTCGCGGAAGGCGTGACTATTCTGCCTGCGTTTGGCGAAGGCGTGTTCGTTGCCACGGTAACCGGCGCGCTCTGGCGTGCCGGAGCCGACGCATTCATGGTCAGCACCACGGTGTACTGGCTGCCATCTTTCTGTTTGGTGGCGTTGGTTCTGACCTTTTGATTCAGTTCAAACACCAGACGCTGACTTTGCGCGTTCGGCGGGGTACTGGCGCGCACGCGCGTCACCAGATTCTGTCCGTTAAAGGTCAGCGGTAAACCTTTCATCACGCCATCCTGACGAATATCCATCACCACGCGTTCAGGATTATGCAGCGGGAAAAAGGAATAATCAGGCGAACCGTCAAAGGTAATGGTGACGGTAGATTGCGATGGACCATTGGAAACATTGATGTTTTTCATGCCGGCCGCAAAAACGGCGGACGACGTCAGTCCGGCAAAAAGCATCAGCGCCGATAAAAACATCGTCGCTGTAGAAAAGAGAGAAGTGATACGTGAATTCATCGCGTGATCATCCTTGCTGTTGAACACGATGCAGCAAATTTATGCCAGATTCAGAAACGGCCACCAGCGTCGCCGTACGCCCCTGAGGCTGATAGTCCAGCGTCAGTTCGATATCAGGTTCAGGCAACACGCCCTCACCTTTTTGCGGCCACTCGACCAGACAGATGGCGTCTTGCGCGAAATAATCGCGAATGCCCATAAATTCGAGCTCTTCCGGATCGGCAAGACGGTATAAATCGAAGTGATACACCGCGATATTTTCCAGCTGATAGGGCTCGACCAAGGTGTAAGTCGGGCTTTTCACATTACCCTGATGCCCTAATGCCTGAAGAAAACCCCGGCTAAAGGTGGTTTTACCGGCACCCAGATCGCCATAGAGATGGATAACCGTTGAGCCCTCGCAAGCTTTCGCCAGTGAAGCACCTAGTTGCAGCGTCGCCGCTTCGTCGGGTAATGAGATATTAAGTTGATTCATTCAGTGATATCGATTTCTTCAGGTCTGGATTAACTAACGGGGCAATCACCGCTAAAAGATCAGTCGCCAGCATACCGCGCGTTCCCTGCTGCCGGGCGATTTCGTCTGCGGCAGCGCCGTGAACCACCGTTCCCGCGCAGGCCGCATCAAATATATTCAGTTTTTGAGCGAGCAGGCCGCCGATAATACCAGAAAGCACGTCACCCATACCGCCTGATGCCATACCGGCATTTCCTACATCGGCAATGGCCATCTCACCCTGCTCCGTGGCAATCAGTGTGCCGGCGCCTTTAAGCACCACCACGCCACCGTATTGCTCAACCAGTTTCCTGGCAGAAAGTAAGCGGTCACTCTCAATTTCCTTCACGGTACAACCGAGCAGACGGCTGGCTTCACCAGGATGAGGCGTCAACACCCGATTTTGCCGTTTCTCCGGTGTGATTGCCAGCAGGTTCAGCGCATCGGCGTCCCATAAGGCCGGTTTCTCGCATTTTGCCACCCGCTCCAGCGCCTGTTTACCCCAGGCTTTCTGGCCCAGCCCCGGCCCAATCACCACCACGTCCGCCCATTCAAGCGCTTCATCAAGCGACTCCGCGCTGAGTTCCTGCACCATCAGTTCAGGTCTGGCGGTCAGTAAGGGGCCTGCGTGTTCTTTGTGAGTAAGCACTCGCACCAATCCGGCTCCGGCACGCAGCGCGGCTTCCGACGCCATGCGGATCGCGCCCGCAAAGCCGGTATCTCCGCCAATCACCACCAAACGCCCATGATCGCCTTTATGAGAACACGGGCGTCGCGGATGCAACCAGGTGCTTAATTGTGACGCATCAAGCCGTTGTAACACTGCACGATGTCCAGCCAGCCAGCTTTCCAGCCCCAGGGCATCGCAGTGTAATTTGCCGGTGTAATCGCGCGCCTGCCCGGTCAGCAAACCCGGCTTCAGGGCAATGAAACTGACCGTGTGCGTGGCCTCTGTCGCTTTACCCGCGGCCTGGCCGGTTTGCGCATTCAGACCCGAAGGAATATCCAGAGAGAGGACAGGCAATGACGACGCGTTGATAGCATCAATCAACGCGTCATAAGGGGCGCGCGGCGCGGAGGATAAACCGGTACCGAGCAGGCCATCAATAATCAGATCGGCGTCGTGCGGCCAGGCAGAATCTGCCGGGTTAACCATGCCGCCACTTTTCAGCCAGCCCTGACGCGCGGTTTCCGCTTCGTCAGGCAAGGGCTTACCGCCTTCGACGGCCAGCAGCGTCACGCGTATACCCGCGCTTTTCGCCAGACGCGCCATTTCAAAACCGTCGCCACCGTTATTTCCGTGGCCGCATAAAATCAGCCAGTGTCGCGATTGCGGAAACTCACGCTGAGCAAGCGAAAAAGCCGCGCGTGCTGCACGCTGCATCAGCGAAAACAGAGAAATCCCCGTTTCCTGCGCAGCATGACCTTCATTCTGACGCAGCCAGTCAGCAGAAAAGACGGAATGTGGTAAACTCGCCTCGTTTCGTTTTTCACGTTGGTTCGTCATGACACTCCCTCTCGATCTCGTTCAACTGGCTCAACATATCAAGCAATGGGGCCAATCGCTAGGCTTCCAGCAGGTTGGCATCTGCGATACAGACTTATCTGCAGAAGAGCCCAGACTGCAGGACTGGCTTGATAAACAATATCATGGCGAGATGGACTGGATGGCGCGCCACGGCATGTTGCGCGCCCGTCCACATGAACTGCTGCCCGGTACGTTGCGGGTGATCAGCGTGCGCATGAACTATTTGCCTGCCAACGCTGCCTTTGCCAAAACCCTTAACAACCCGCAACTCGGCTACGTCAGCCGTTATGCGCTGGGTCGTGACTATCATAAAGTGCTTCGTCAGCGCCTGAAAAAGCTTGGCGACATGATTCAGACCTACTGCACGGAACAACAATCTGATCATCAGGTGGCATTCCGGCCATTTGTTGATTCTGCTCCGGTGATGGAACGCCCTCTGGCTGCGAAAGCCGGACTGGGCTGGGTTGGTAAACACTCACTTATTCTGAACCGGGAATCCGGTTCCTGGTTTTTCCTCGGCGAACTGCTGATTGATTTGCCCCTGCCCGTTGATCAGCCGCAGGAAGAGAAGTGTGGAAAGTGTGTCGCCTGCATCACCACCTGCCCGACCGGCGCCATTGTCGCGCCTTATACCATTGACGCCCGTCGCTGTATTTCCTATCTGACCATCGAGCTGGAAGGTGCGATACCAGAGGAATTCCGGCCAATGATGGGCAATCGCATCTATGGCTGTGACGACTGTCAGCTGATTTGTCCGTGGAACCGTTATTCGCAGCTGACGGATGAAGAGGATTTCAGCCCGCGCGCCGCGCTGCATGCGCCGGAACTGATAGCGCTGTTCACCTGGACGGAAGAGAAATTTTTGCGCGTTACCGAAGGCTCACCCATCCGACGCATTGGCCACCTGCGCTGGCTGCGTAATATTTCTGTGGCGCTGGGCAATGCGCCGTACTCGGAAGAGGTGTTGAATGCGTTGCAGTCACGGGCAGGTGAAAATGTGTTGCTCGATGAACATATCGACTGGGCCATCCGGCAACAAGTGGAAAGAAGAAGTGAACATCGGGTCGAAGTGCAAACATCACAGCAGAAACGACTGATCCGCGCGGTGGAAAAAGGTTTGCCGCGGGATGCATAACGCGTCGTGAAGCGCTCAGATTAAAAAGCCAGATTTTCTGTGCATAAAAATAAAAATGCTTTGCCAATCAAGTGCAAAAAAAAGAGCAAGTGATCACCATAACGTTTCGTTATAAATTTATTTTGTTTTAAAACAAGTGATTACAAATTGGCAATATGGAGGGTGCAAAAAACAGACAGTTTAAAAAAACAGCTAAACCTGTGGATAAGTCTGTTTAAAACATTACTACAAATCGTGTAAGGATCGTATTAATCACGCACGAATTATGCATGGGGGAACTGACAGGAAATGATTGTGTACTGAAGATGAAAATTGGAGCGGGAAACGAGACTCGAACTCGCGACCCCGACCTTGGCAAGGTCGTGCTCTACCAACTGAGCTATTCCCGCTTTGAGATGCTAGGTGCATCGGCTGTAAACTTACAGCATTTGAAATTTTTTGGAGCGGGAAACGAGACTCGAACTCGCGACCCCGACCTTGGCAAGGTCGTGCTCTACCAACTGAGCTATTCCCGCGTCGCATGGCACTGCATTTTTTACGTCTTAACTCTTTAAATCTTCACAACTTAAAAATTTGGAGCGGGAAACGAGACTCGAACTCGCGACCCCGACCTTGGCAAGGTCGTGCTCTACCAACTGAGCTATTCCCGCTCTGCGCACTCAACGAAATTCTTCATCGGTACGGGGTGCGCATTATACGAGAAATCCTTTTAGCCGCAACCCCCTGAAAGCAAAAAAATGAATTTTTCGTTCAAGTGCCGATTAAACCATCAAAGCGGCGATTTAAGCGGCGAAACCCGGCGGTTTTGTGTTCCGCGGCGCAATAAAAAAGATTTCAGGTATTTTTAGAGATTAATAAAATGTTCGCGGTAATACGCCAGTTCAGCTACGGATTCACGAATATCATCCAGAGCCTGGTGGGTATTTTGCTTTTTAAAGCCGCCCAGTATTTCCGGTTTCCAGCGACGCGCCAGCTCTTTCAGCGTGCTGACATCCAGATAACGGTAATGGAAATAGGATTCCAGCTCCGGCATGTACTTAAACAGGAAACGGCGATCCTGCCCGACGCTGTTGCCACAAATAGGCGATTTGCCTTCCGGCACCCACTCGCGCAGGAACTCAATGGTTTTCAGCTGTGCTGCATTGTCATCAAACGGGCTGGCTTTCACACGGTCAACCAAACCGCTGCCGGTGTGCGTACGCACATTCCAGTCATCCATCAGCGCCAGTTGCGCATCAGACTGATGCACAGCCATCACCGGGCCTTCGGCCAAAATGTTTAAATGCGCGTCGGTCACCAGCGTGGCGATTTCAATAATACGGTCACGTTCAGGATCCAGACCGGTCATTTCCAGGTCGATCCAGATTAAGTTCGAGTCATTAGCAGCCATGATGTGTCCTGTTAAAGTAGAGAGTTGACGGAGATCTCCGTCATTCGGGCAATTAATATAAAATAGCTGGTATCATAGTCGTTTTGGTCGCACCGAGCGATTAAAGCCAGTTAAGTGAGGCGCAGTGACTAAATCAAAACTGTCTAAAGGGCAACAACGTCGCGTTCAGACTAACCACCAGCGTCGTCTGACTCAGACCGACAAACGCAAAGAGCTGGACGATTCTCTGCACGGCGAACCGCAGGACGGCATTGTCATCAGCCGTTTCGGGATGCATGCGGACGTTGAAGCGGCCGACGGCAGCCAGCACCGTTGCAATATCCGCCGTACCATTCGCTCTCTGGTCACCGGTGACCGCGTTGTATGGCGCGCCGGCGAGAACACCAGCGTCAAAGGTATCGTTGAAGCAGTGCATGAACGCACATCCGTGCTGACCCGCCCAGATTTCTACGACGGCGTGAAACCAATCGCCGCCAACATTGACCAGATCGTCATTGTCTCCGCCATCTTGCCAGAGCTGTCGCTGAACATCATCGACCGCTATCTGGTGGCGTGCGAAACCGTTGAAGTTGAGCCGCTGATTGTGCTCAATAAAATCGATCTGCTTGACGACGAAGGCCGTAAGTTCGTCGAAGGTATGATGGATATCTACCGCAGAATTAACTACCGCGTACTCGAAGTCTCCAGCCAGACCGGTGAAGGCATGCCTGCATTTGAAACCGCACTGACCGACCGCATCAGCATTTTCGCCGGTCAGTCAGGTGTGGGGAAATCCAGCCTGCTGAACGCCTTACTGCCGCCGGAAGAGAAACAGATCGTGGTCAATGAAGTGTCAGACAACTCCGGTCTGGGCCAGCACACCACCACCGCGGCGCGCCTGTACCACTTCCAGCGCGGCGGCGACGTCATCGACTCCCCCGGCGTACGTGAATTCGGCTTGTGGCACCTTGCGCCAGAGCAGATCACTCAGGGGTTCGTCGAATTCCGTCCTTTCCTCGGCTACTGTAAATTCCGCGACTGCAAACATGGCAGCGATCCGGGCTGTGCCATCCGTGATGCCGTAGACCGTGGCGACATCGCTGAAGAGCGTTTCGACAACTACCATCGTATTCTGGAAAGTATGGAAGACGTAAAAACGCGTAAAAACTTCGACGCACTTTAACGTTAACCCGTTGAGTTCATGAGCAAATCAGAAACGAGTGAGATTAACGGAAGTTGAACCGTTGATTTCTCATCGTTACAATCGGCGTCGATTAACAGGCTCCTGCGCAATCATACAATGTGTGACCGTCCCGCTGATGGACGGTCCCCTGCAAAATGGCCGGTCATGCCGGCCATTCATACCATCCAAGAGGTTTTTCCCGTGCTGGACAGTATCAAAATCAAACTTCAATACTTACTTCCTAAACAAGGTCTGACCCGTCTGGCGGGCTGGGGTGCGGAAAAACGTGCAGCCACGCTGACCCATTGGGTCATTAAAGCCTTTGCGCGCTTTTACAGCGTGGACATGAAAGAAGCACAAAATCCGGATATCAAATCTTACGCGACGTTCAATGAATTCTTTGTTCGCCCACTGCGTGACGGCGCGCGCCCTGTTGTCAGTGGTCTGGATATGCTCTGCCTGCCTGCCGACGGTGCAGTCAGCCAGTTGGGTGCGATCACTGACGGCAAGCTGTTCCAGGCAAAAGGCCATTTTTACAGTCTCGAAGCGTTGCTGGCGGGAAATTATCAGCTGGCCGAGAAGTTCCAGGGGGGTCAGTTCGCCACAATCTATCTGGCACCCCGTGATTATCACCGCGTGCATATGCCGTGCAACGGCGTTCTGCGCGAAATGATTTATGTGCCGGGCGATTTGTTCTCAGTGAACCCGCTGACCGCCGCCAACGTCCCTAACCTGTTCGCCCGTAATGAACGCGTCATCAGCGTGTTCGATACTGAATTTGGTCCGATGGTACAGATTCTGGTCGGTGCGACCATTGTCGGCAGCATCGAAACCGTGTGGGCGGGCTGCGTTACGCCACCGCGCGAAGGCATCATCAAGCGCTGGACCTACCCTGCTGCCGGTGAAGAAGGCGCCATCGCGCTGGAAAAAGGCCAGGAAATGGGCCGTTTCAAACTGGGCTCCACCGTGATCAACCTGTTTACCGCCAGTCAGATTCGCTTCATGCCGAACCTGAGCAACGGTACCGTAACCCGCATGGGCGAACCTTTCGCCGAAGCGCTGCGTGCATCCGCAGTAGTGCCTGAAGCGCCTGAAGTAACTGAAATACCTGAAGTTACTCAAGCAACTGAAGTGCCTGAAGTACCTGCAGGTGTGGCAACGGCTGAACCGCAAGTCCCTAAAGACTTCTGATTTCGCCCTGAACTGACGAAAAGAACTGAAAAAAGGATGTGACCGAGTGCGCCTGATCCCCGCCTTGCTGATGAGTTTACTGCTGTCTCTGCCGCTCATGGCAGGTGCCGCACCGACTGAAGATCAGCTCAAACAGGAACTGAAACAGGCGGAAGCCAATAAAGAAATGGCCAACCAGGCGCAGGTTGTTGAGGCGCTGCAAAGCGCCCTCAACTGGCTGAATGAGGCGAAAGTCTCTGCCGGGCGCACGGCGGAATATCAAAAAGTCATCGATGACTTTCCTAAACTGACGCAGTCTTTGCGTCAGGAACTGCAAAATCAGCCCGAAAAGCCGCCGGCGATCAGCACAGATTTATCCAGCGCCGAGCTCGACCAGCAAATTCTGCAAATCAGCAGCCAGCAACTGGAAGAAACCCGCCAGCTCCGCCAGGAGCAGGATCGCTCCCGCGATATCAGCGACTCGCTCAGCCAAATCCCGCAGCAACAGTCGGAAGCGCGTAACGCGCTCGGCGACATCGATCAGCGGATCCAGTCAGCCACTGCGGCGGCCACATCGTCCATCCTCGCACAAGCCCAGCTGAGTGCACTGCAGGCCGAATCTGCCGCACGCAAGGCGAAAGTGGATGAGCTTGAACTCGCACAGCTTTCTTCCAATAACCGGCAGGAGCTGTCGCGGATGCGCGCCGATCTCTACAAGAAGCGCGCCGATTATCTCGATCAGCAACTGCAGGCTCTGCGCAATACGCTGAACAATCAGCGCCAGCGTGAAGCGGAACAGGCGCTTGAAAAAACCGAGCTGCTGGCGGAACAGAGCGGCGAATTGCCCCACTCCATCAGCCAGCAGTTGCAATCCAACCGTGAACTGTCGCTGGCGTTAAATCAGCAGGCGCAGCGGATGGATTTGATCTCCTCCCAGCAGCGTCAGGCCGCCGCGCAAACGCAGCAGGTGCGTCAGGCGATCAATACCATTCGCGAACAGGCACAGTGGCTGGGCGCATCCAATCTGTTAGGTGAAACGCTGCGGGCGCAGGTTTCCCGTCTGCCGGACATGCCAAAACCGCAACAGCTCGACCGCGATATGGGTCAGTTGCGCGTTCAGCGTCTGCACTATGAAGATTTACTCGATAAGCAGGCGGTTTACCGCCAGGGGCGTCAGGACGACGGCAAACCGCTGACGGCTGCGCAGCAAAAAATTCTCGACGCGCAGCTTCGCACCCAGCGCGATTTGCTCAATTCACTGCTCTCAGGCTGTGATACGCAGATTCTCGAACTGACCAAGCTGAAAGTCGCCAACAGCCAGCTGGTGGAAGCGCTCAATGACGTTCATGAGGCCGCGCACCGTTATCTGTTCTGGGTGGCCGACGTCAGCCCGGTCGGGCTTTCCTACCCTGTCATGCTGGCGCATGACGTGAAACGCCTGGTGTCGCTCGATTCCCTGAGCCAACTCGGCGGCGCATCGATGATGATGGTCACCAGCAAAGAAACCCTGCTGCCGCTGTTTGGCGCACTGATTCTGGTCATTATCAGCATCAGCTCCCGTAAGCACTATTACGCCTTCCTGGCGCGAGCCAGCAGCAAAGTCGGCAAAGTCACGCAGGATCACTTCTCGCTGACAATGCGCACGGTATTCTGGTCGATTCTGGTGGCGATGCCGCTGCCGGTGCTGTGGGCGGCTCTCGGCTTCGGGCTACAAAGCGCCTGGCCATATCCGATTGCCGTGGCGATTGGCGACGGGGTGACCGCAACACTGCCGATTCTGTGGGCGTTCATGGTGAGCGCGGCGCTGGCGCATCCTCAGGGGTTGTTTGTCACCCACTTCGGCTGGCCGCAGCGCGCCGTTTCCCGCGCGTTGCGCTACTACGCGTTGTCTATCTGGGTGATAGTGCCGCTTATCATGGCGCTGATTACATTCGATAATCTCAATGACCGCGAATTCTCCAACACCCTGGGCCGTCTGTGCTTCGTCATTCTGTGTCTGGTGGTGGCGCTGGTCACTCACAGCCTGAAACGTGCGGGGATCCCGCTGTACCTTGATAAAAAAGGGAACAGCGAGAACATGCTCAACAATACGCTGTGGTGGATGCTGCTTGGCGCGCCGATTGTGGCGGCACTCGCCTCACTGATGGGCTTTCTCGCCACCTCACAGGCATTACTGGCACGTCTGGAAACCTCGGTCGCCATCTGGTTTGTGCTGCTGGTGATTTATCACATCATCCGCCGCTGGATGCTGATTCAGCGACGCCGCATTGCCTTTGAACGCGCCAAACAGCGTCGGGCCGAAATGCTCAATCAGCGCGCCCGTGGCGAAGAAGACGCGAATCACGCCAACAGCAGTAACGAAGGTACGGTTGAAATTGAAGAGCCGGTCGTCGATCTGGATGCCATCTCCGCGCAGTCACTTCGTCTGGTGCGTTCGCTGCTGACGCTTATCGCGCTGATCTCGGTGATCTTCCTGTGGTCGGAGATCCATTCGGCCTTCTCATTCCTGGAAAATATTCATCTCTGGCAGGTGGCGTCCACCGTTCAGGGCGTTGAGAGCATGCAGCCGATCACGCTGGGATCGGTGTTGATCGCGATTTTAGTGCTGATCATCACCACGCAGCTGGTGCGTAATTTACCGGCGCTGCTGGAACTGGCGCTGTTGCAACATCTGGATCTGACGCCGGGCACCGGTTACGCCGTACTGACCATCACCAAATATGTGCTGCTGTTGATCGGCGGGCTGGTGGGCTTCTCGCTCATTGGCATCGAGTGGGCAAAACTGCAATGGTTAGTCGCCGCGCTGGGTGTGGGGCTTGGATTTGGTTTGCAGGAGATTTTCGCCAACTTTATTTCCGGCCTGATCATTTTGTTCGAGAAACCGATCCGTATCGGCGATACCGTGACGATCCGCAACCTGACGGGCAGCATCACTAAGATCAACACCCGTGCCACGACCATTGCCGACTGGGACCGTAAAGAGATTATCGTGCCGAACAAGGCCTTTATCACTGAGCAGTTCATCAACTGGTCGCTGTCGGATTCCGTGACGCGTGTGGTACTGACCGTACCGGCTCCGTCGGAAGCCAACAGTGAAGAAGTGACTGAAATCCTGCTCAACGCCGCGCACCGCTGCTCCCTGGTGATCGACACGCCGGTGCCGGAAGCCTATCTGGTGGATTTACAGCAGGGGATCCAGATTTTCGAATTGCGTATGCATGCCGCTGAAATGGCGCACCGTATGCCCCTGCGCCACGAAATTCATCAGCTGATTCTGGCCGGATTCCGCGAGCACGGCATTACGCTGCCCTTCCCGCCATTCCAGGTGCGAATGGAAACATTGCACCGCGCACAAAATGGCAACAACGCGACCTTTACCAGCAGCAGCGGCAGTGGCCGCAGCGGTACAAGCTCGCGTTCGCCGGGCGATTTATAAACCTAAAAGGGCAGATTTCTCTGCCCTTTTTTACGCCCTGAGTTTACAGATCTGCGATCAGCGCCGCCGCGGCTTTACGGTGTCGTGATATCAGTGATGCCATATCCATATCCACAATCTGGCCGTCGATGACGCGCCATTTTCCGCCGACCATCACGCGATCGGCTTTCTCCGCGCCGCACAGTAACAAGGCGGCAATGGGATCATGGCTGCCGCTGAAACGTAACTCGTCGAGTTTAAACAGCGCCAGGTCGGCCTGCTTGCCTACCGCGATCTGTCCGATATCATCACGCCCGATAAGCGTCGCTGACCCCCGCGTCGCCCAGCCCAGCACTCTTTCCGGCGTCACATATTCCGCACCGTATTTCAGGCGTTGCAGATACAGTGCCTGCCGCGCTTCGTACATCAGGTTCGAGGCGTCATTTGATGCCGAACCATCAACGCCCAGTCCAATCGGCACGCCTGCGGCCTCCAGGTCACGCGTCGGACACATGCCGGACGCCAGCCGCATGTTCGACACCGGGCAATGGCAGATGCCGGTTCCCGCCGCGCCGAGACGGCGGATTTCATCGTCGTTAAAGTGAATTCCGTGCGCCAGCCACGTCCGGTCACTCAGCCAGCCGACGCTTTCCAGATAATCCACCGTGCGCAGGCCAAACATCTTCAGGCAGAACGCCTCTTCATCCAGCGTTTCCGCAAGATGCGTGTGTAAACGGACATCTTCCCGCCGGGCAAGCCGGGCGCTTTCGCGCATGATTTCTGTCGTGACGGAAAAAGGCGAGCACGGCGCCAGCGCAATCTGCATCCATGCCCCTTCGCCGCGCTGGTGATAGCGGTCAATCAACCGCTGACTGTCGCGCAAAATGGTTTCGCCCGACTGAACCGTCTGTTCCGGTGGCAGCCCGCCCTGCGCTTCACCGAGGCTCATTGAGCCCCGCGTCAGTAAAGCACGCATGCCCAGTTCCCGGACCACGTCCACCTGCACATCGATGGCCTCTTCCATCCCTTGCGGAAACAAGTAATGGTGATCTGTGGTGGTGGTGCAGCCAGACAGCAACAGTTCGGCCATCGCCACGCGGCTTGCCAGCCCGAGCGCTTCAGGCTGCAAACGCGCCCAGACCGGATACAATTTTTTCAGCCACGGGAATAACGGCACATTGACCACGGGCGCCCAGGCCCGGGTCAGTGTCTGATAAAAATGATGGTGGGTGTTAATCAGGCCCGGTAGCAAAACACTCTCTGAGGCATCAAAAATATGATCCACCGGTTGTGAAGGTGGCTGGCCGGGGGGCAGCAATTCGACGATTTTCGCGCCTTCGATGACAATGCCCCCGCGTGCTTCCAGGATGTTTGAGGTAAAAACAGCCAGCGGATTTTTGATCCACGTGCGTTGCTCTGACATATCTGACGTCCTTTTTTGGTCCGAAGGTAACTTCAAAAAGTGAGTCAGCTCAGTTATGCCCTGTCTGCTGATCCAGGGGCGCAGGCGCGGTGTATCAGTGAACTTTCATTTCCTCTGCGAGCACGCTGACGCGTTCAGCGGGCATCAGTAAATTGAGCAGGATGGCGACAACACCGCCGCTGGTGACCGCATGCCCAAAGATATTGCCGACGATCGGCGGGAATTGCCCCAGCGCTTCGGGTACCGCTTCAATGCCCAGGCCGATACCGAATGAAATGGCGATAATCAGCATTTCACGGCGTCCTACCGGCGATTGGGTCATGATGCGGATGCCCGCAGCCACCACGCTGCCAAACATCACCAGCGTCGCCCCGCCCAGCACCGGCGCGGGTATTTGCTGCAGAATGCCGCCGATAAACGGGAACAACCCCAGCACAACTAAAACGCCGCCGATGTACATGCCGACATAGCGGCTGGCGACGCCGGTCATCTGGATCACGCCGTTATTCTGCGCAAACGTGGTGTTCGGGAATGACGAAAACATCGCCGCAATCATACAACTGACGCCGTCCGCCAGAATTCCCCCCTTGAGGCGTTTACGGAAGCTTTCCCCTTCAATCGGCTGCTGCGAGAGCATGCAGTTTGCGGTCAGATCCCCAACCGCTTCCAGAATGCTGATAAAGGATACCAGCGCGATAGGAACGAAGATGATCCAGTCAAACCTGAAGCCGAAGCGGAATAACTGCGGCAGCGCAAACCAGTCCCCCTGTAGCGGTTTCAGTGGCAGATGCCCGCTCAGGTACGCCGCAACGCAGCCCACCACGATGCCTGAAACGATGGAAGACAGACGCACCCAGCGCACGTTGATTCGGTTACAGGCGACGATAACCAGCAGCGTCAGCGCCCCAAGGCCAATATTGACCGGTGCGCCGAAATTCGCCGCGCCGTGTCCGCCAGCCCAGTCAGTAATGCTGACTTTAATCAGGCTGATGCCAATCAGCGCGATAACGGTACCGCTCACCAGCGGGGTGAAAACCCGGCGCATCTGACCAATAAAACGGCTGACCAGTAGCGGAATGAAGGCTGCCACAAAGTTCACACCAAAAATCATCGCCATAATGTCTTCGGGGGATCCGCCACGGCTTTTCACCAGCAGCCCTCCGGACAAGATCACCCCCAGAAAAGCAAAGCTGGTGCCCTGCAGGCAAATCATGCCCGCACCAACCGACATAAACCGGCGCGCCTGAAGAAAGGTTCCGATGCCGGAAGCCAGCAGCGACATGCTGATCAGATAAGGTAAATAGGCGTTCAGCCCGAGAACCGAGCCGATAATCAGCGGCGGGGTGATGATCCCCACCACACTGGCAAGCACGTGCTGAACCGCCG
>NZ_MJIB01000008.1:243482-260613 GCF_003697865.1 Rahnella sp. Larv3_ips
GGATTCAGACATAACGGGTTTCCGGGATAATGAGTGATAACTCTGTTATGCATAAAGCAGGCCAGTGACGAAAAAATTTGCCTTAACGTCCTGAAACGCCCGGTTTCTGCGGCCAGCCGAAAAACAGGCGCACTGAAACTTTAAAATCAGTGTTGCGCCATTTGGGTACTTTTGTTTCATGAAATGCGCTGTTAACGGGTTTATGCACAAAAAAAGGGCAAGGGGAAAAGGAAGGGAAGATAAAAGTCCTGACCGGGCGGTCAGGACTCAAACACTGATCAGGCGCGCGTCACCGGGAACGCCAGCACATCGCTCAGGCTGGTAGCGCCGAGCGCAATCATAATCAGGCGGTCAACGCCCAGCGCCACACCGGAACACTCCGGCATACCGTGTTCTAACGCATCCAGCAGGTTGTTATCGATAGGATGCTGCGGCAGGCCGCGTGCCGCTCGCTTGCGGTTGTCCTGTTCGAAACGCTGACGCTGTTCACGACCATCTGTCAGTTCGCGGAAACCGTTCGCCAGTTCAATGCCTTTGTAATACACCTCGAAACGCTCGGCCACGCGATGATCTTCCGTGCTGATTTCCGCCAGAGAGGCCTGCGTCGCCGGGAAGTGATACACGAACGCGGGCTTGTCGCGACCTATGTGAGGTTCCACGCCCATGGTGAACAACAGTTGTAATAATGTGTCGCGGTCTTCTTCGGTGTCAGCAATATTCGACAAATCCAGCTTCGCTGCCGCTTCACGCAATTCTGCTTTGTCGGCAGACAACGGATCAACATTCAGATGGCGGGTGAACGCCTGCTGGTAGGAGAGCGTTTCTGCACTGTTGCAGTCGAGTACCTGTTGCAGTAAATCATCCACTTCATTCATCAGCCGGTACATGTCATAACGCGGACGGTACCACTCCAGCATCGTGAACTCAGGATTGTGATGAATGCCGGCTTCTTCGTTGCGAAAACTGCGCCCCATCTGATAAATGGGACCGCTGCCCGCCGCCAGTAAGCGCTTCATGTGGTATTCCGGGCTGGTCATCAGATACAGCGTTTTGCCCTCTGCGGCTCCGGGCCCGACGAAACGCGTCTCGAAAGGCACCAGATGAATATCGGTCACCGTGGCCTGGCTCATGGCTGGCGTTTCGACTTCCAGCACGCCGCGATCGGCAAAGAAACGGCGGATCTCAGTGAGGATAGTCGCACGCTTCAACAGATTGGCGATGGAGGCGCTGGGTTGCCAGCTGGCTGTTTCGCTCATGGTGATTTACTCCGAATGCAGAAAAGTCATGCAGTCTACCTGCATCCCTGTGGGCAAACAAATATCTCATTTTGCGAAGCACAACGCAGAGAAAGCCTAAATCCGCGTTCACATCAAATTACCCCTTCTACCCCTTAGGTATACTAATTCCCTTACAAACAATAAGAATATTACCCTCTGGGACAGCGCCTGTATGTCATCAGGGTTCACTAAGCCTTCGATTCCGAAGGCGTTTCGCGGGTGTTTCAAACCCGATCTTTTTGATGATAGTGGAGGAATGCAGTGCAAACCTTTAACGCCGATATTGCAATTATAGGTGCAGGTGGGGCGGGTTTACGCGCAGCAATAGCCGCAGCGGAAGCCAATCCTGACCTGAACATCGCATTGATTTCGAAAGTGTACCCAATGCGCAGCCATACTGTCGCCGCCGAAGGCGGTTCTGCCGCGGTGACGCAGGATCATGACAGTTTTGATTTGCACTTCCAGGATACCGTTTCCGGCGGCGACTGGCTGTGTGAACAAGATGTGGTGGATCATTTCGTTCATCAGTGTCCGACAGAAATGGCTCAGCTGGAAATCTGGGGCTGCCCGTGGAGCCGCAAAGAAGATGGCTCGGTCAACGTCCGTCGTTTTGGCGGCATGAAGATCGAACGCACCTGGTTTGCCGCCGATAAAACCGGCTTCCACATGCTTCACACCCTGTTCCAGACCTCCCTGAAATATCCACAAATCAAACGTTTCGACGAGCATTTCGTCCTTGATATTCTGGTCGATGACGGTCAGGTGCGCGGCGTGGTCGCCATCAACATGATGGAAGGTACCCGCGTGCAGATCCGCGCTAACGCGGTTGTCATGGCGACCGGTGGCGCAGGACGTGTTTACCGTTACAACACCAACGGCGGTATCGTGACCGGCGATGGTATGGGCATGGCATTCCGTCACGGCGTGCCGCTGCGTGATATGGAATTCGTGCAATATCACCCTACCGGTCTGCCGGGCTCCGGCATTCTGATGACTGAAGGCTGTCGTGGTGAAGGCGGTATTCTGGTGAACAAAGACGGCTACCGTTATTTGCAGGATTACGGCATGGGGCCGGAAACACCGCTGGGCGAGCCGAAAAATAAATACATGGAACTCGGCCCTCGCGACAAAGTGTCGCAGGCGTTCTGGCACGAATGGCGCGCCGGACGCACCATCGAAACCCCGCGCGGTGACGTGGTTTATCTGGATTTGCGCCATCTTGGCGAGAAAAAATTACGCGAACGTCTGCCGTTTATCTGCGAGCTGGCAAAAGCCTACGTCGGCGTTGACCCGATCACGGATCCGATCCCGGTACGCCCTACCGCCCACTACACCATGGGCGGCATCGAAACTGACGCACAGTGCGAAACCCGAATTAAAGGGCTGTTTGCCGTCGGCGAATGTTCTTCCGTCGGCTTGCATGGCGCTAACCGTTTAGGTTCCAACTCTCTGGCAGAACTGGTGGTCTTCGGACGCATGGCCGGTGAACAGGCCGCGCTGCGCGCTGCGCAGGCCACAGACTTTGGCAATACCGCCGCGCTGGATGCTCAGGTGCGTGATATTGAAAATCGCCTGTCAGCGCTGATGCAGCAGGAAGGGGATGAAAACTGGGCGACTCTCCGTGATGAAATGGGTCTGGCGATGGAAGAAGGGTGCGGGATTTACCGTACAACTGAGCTTATGCAGAAAACCATCGACAAGCTGGCAGAACTGAAAGAGCGCTTTAAACGGGTCAAAATCCACGACACTTCCAGCGTCTTCAACACCGATCTGCTGTACACCATTGAGCTTGGCCACGGCCTGGAAGTGGCCGAATGTATGGCGCACTCCGCCATCAACCGTCGTGAATCTCGCGGGGCGCATCAGCGTCTGGATGAAGGCTGCACCGAGCGCGATGACGTCAATTTCCTTAAGCACACCCTGGCATTTTATCAGCCTGATTCCTCGCCGCGTCTGGAATACGGGGACGTGAAAATCACCACGCTGCCGCCAGCCAAACGCGTTTACGGCAGTGCAGGCGACACTCAGGATAAAAAAGATAAGGAGCAATCCCGTGGCTAAAATGCACAGCCTGAAGGTTGAAATCATGCGCTATAACCCGGAGACGGACAGCGCGCCGCATCCGGTGGTGTATGACGTCCCTTTCGATGAGACAACCTCCGTTCTCGATGCCCTCGGTTATATCAAAGATCATCTTGCGCCAGACCTTTCGTACCGCTGGTCATGCCGCATGGCAATTTGTGGCTCCTGCGGCATGATGATCAATCGCGTGCCCAAACTGGCCTGTAAAACCTTCCTACGTGAATACCCGCTAGGGATGCAGATTGAAGCGCTGGGCAACTTCCCGGTGGAACGCGATTTGGTGGTCGATATGACTCACTTTATCGAAAGCCTCGAAGCCATTAAGCCTTACATCATTGGTAATTCACGTACCGTCGATCAGGGGCCGGGTAATCAGACACCGGCGCAGATGGAGAAATATCATCAATTCTCCGGCTGTATCAACTGCGGTTTGTGTTATGCCGCCTGCCCGCAGTTCGGGTTAAATCCGGAGTTCATCGGCCCGGCCGCCATCACGCTGGCACACCGTTACAACCTCGATAACCGCGACCAGGGTAAAGCGCAGCGAATGCCGCAGCTTAACAGTCCGAACGGTGTCTGGAGCTGTACGTTTGTCGGGTATTGCTCCGAAGTCTGTCCAAAGCACGTAGACCCTGCCGCCGCCATTCAGCAAGGCAAAGTCGAAAGCGCTAAAGACTTCATGATCGCGAGGCTCAGACCGCAATGAGGGAGGAAAATATGACGACTCAAAGTACGGGCAGCAAGCGCAAACCCTACGTGCGTGAGATGAAAGCCAGCTGGTGGAAAAGCCTGCCTTTCTACCGTTTTTATATGCTGCGCGAAGGCACGTCGGTTCCGGCCGTCTGGTTCAGCCTTTTGCTGCTGGCTGGCGTTTTCTCGCTACGTAACGGGCCTGAAAGCTGGGCGGGTTTTGTGCATTTTCTGCAAAACCCGGTGGTTATGTTGATCAACCTGATCGCCCTGCTGGCGGCGCTGCTGCACACCAAAACCTGGTTCGAGCTGGCGCCTAAAGCCTCCATCGTGATTATCAAAGACAGGAAGATGGGGCCGGAGCCGGTGATTGCCGGTTTTTGGGGCGTGACCGTGGTTGTGACGCTGGTGATCCTTGCCATCGCGCTGTTTCTTTGAGGAGGCGAAATGAAAAATACTCTGCCTAAACGTTCAGATGAACCGGTATTCTGGGGGCTGTTTGGCGCCGGGGGTATGTGGAGCGCAATCTTCGCGCCGGTGATGATTTTGCTGGTGTGTTTCCTGCTGCCGCTGGGTTTCTTTCCCGGTGAAGCACTGAGCTACCCGCGCGTACTGGCTTTCGCACAAAGCTGGATCGGCCGTCTGTTCCTGCTGCTGATGATCGTGCTGCCTTTGTGGTGCGGTCTGCACAGGATCCATCACGCCATGCATGACCTGAAGATCCACGTTCCCGCCGGGAAATGGGTGTTCTACGGTCTTGCGTCTATCTTAACCATTGTCACCCTTATCGTATTGATCCGTCTCTGATCCCTGACGATCTGTCCTCACAGCGGCCTGCTCTCTGGCCGCTGATTTTTCCTCTCTGTTCTTTTCCTTTTTTCTCAAATGTTACCTACACTTAGATGCTTACCTAAGGAAGGAATATTTATGCGTATCTGGTCAAAACTGGGTGTCATCGTCACGGCACTGCTCTCTGTCGCCTGCAGCGTTACCCCACCGAAAGATGTCAACGTCGTCAATAATTTCGAACTCAACCGTTATCTCGGCACCTGGTATGAAGTTGCCAGACTGGATCACAGTTTTGAGAGCGGGCTTGAACGCGTTACCGCGAACTACAGCCTGCGCGATGATGGCGGCGTTAAAGTCATTAACCGTGGATTTAATCCAAAGAAAAACAAATGGCAGGAAAGTGAAGGGAAAGGATACTTCACCGGATCGACAGCGCGTGCCGCGCTCAAGGTTTCTTTCTTCGGTCCGTTTTATGGCGGTTATAACGTCATCGAGCTGGATAAAGACTACCGCTACGCGCTGGTCTGCGGCCCGGACAAGAGCTATCTGTGGATCCTTTCACGCACCCCAACGCTGGATGACAGCGTGAAACAGCAATTGGTGAAAACCGCGCAACAATACGGCTTCGACACCAGCAAGCTGGTGTGGGTCAAACAACCGTAAGTTTTTCGCCCTTCAGAAACAACACTGCCTGCATCAATGTGCAGGCAGACTTCAGTTTACTTCAGGTCGTTCAGCCGCTATTGCGCGCTTTTCTGAATCGCTTGCCCGCCGGCAGACACATCTTCACCCACACCACGCGTGGTATTGCAGGCGGTTAACGCAGAAGACAGAACAAGAACAGATAAGATAGCGAGGATACTTTTCTTCAGCATATAAATTTCCTTCCTATAGGAGAATGTAAAGTACAACCCTTTAAGTGTAGTTAACTTTTAGGAAATGCAGGAAATCAGGAAGGCTTTTAAGAAAATTGGAAAAAAGAAATGGAAGGTTAACAAGGCTGAAGGGATCAGCCTGCGCGTGAAATTGCCCCACCCAGATGCTGGATGTCTTCACCAAAACCATGAACCGTGTTGCAGCCGGATAACGAAGCCAGCGCCATCACTGAAACCACGATAAGCATCATCTTTTTCAACATGATCAATAACATCCGATTCAATTCGTTGAGGCAGGAAAGCTGCAACAGGCGTTCACCTGTGGCAGCTCTCATCCGGCAAAATAAGCAGGGAAACTTATTTAACGCGGGAAACGTATTCGCCAGAACGGGTGTCACAACGAACAATTTCACCGATCTGTACGAACAATGGCACTTTAACCACGGCACCGGTGCTCAGGGTCGCAGGCTTGCCGCCGGTACCCGCTGTATCACCTTTCAGGCCTGGATCAGTATCCACCACTTCTGCTTCGATGAAGTTTGGTGGCTGTACCGCGATAGGACGACCATCCCACAGAGTGACGATACATTCCGCATTGTCTTGCAGCCATTTAGACGCGTCAGACACGGTTTTTGCTTCAACGCCGTGTTGTTCGAAAGTCTCTGGGTGCATGAAATGGTAGAACTCACCGTCGTTGTAGAGGTAAGTCATGTTGGTATCTACCACGTCCGCGCCTTCGCAGGAGTCAGTAGATTTGAAGGTTTTTTCTACACGTGAACCGGTCAGCAGACGACGCATTTTCACGCGTGCGAAAGCCTGACCTTTGCCCGGTTTTACGAACACACTGTCTTCGATAGCGTAAGGCTCGCTTTCGAACATGATTTTAAGACCCGGACGGAAATCGTTGCTAGAATAAGTCGCCATGATGGCCCTCTAATTTTAAACTGGTATTAGCCAAAAAATGGCAAACATTGTAACCCTAAATACGCCATTTAGAGAAGATTGGTTGTATCAACTCGGCGATGTTATTACAGACCCGGATGAACTGCTTACTCTTCTGGCACTTAACGATAATGCAGAGCTGCAAAAAGGGCGTGAAGCCCGTCGTTTGTTCCCGCTACGAGTGCCCCGCGCCTTTTTGGCACGAATGAAACCGGGCGATCCGCAGGATCCTATATTGCTTCAGGTATTAACCGCCCGCGAAGAGTTTATCGCCGCGCCGGGGTTTACCACTGACCCGCTTGATGAACAACGCAGCGTTGTTCCGGGTCTGTTGCACAAATATAGCAATCGGGCCCTGCTACTGGTGAAAGGCGGCTGCGCGGTGAACTGCCGCTACTGTTTCCGCCGTCATTTTCCGTATCAGGACAACCAGGGGAATAAAGCCAACTGGGTTCAGGCGCTGGATTATATCCGTACATGCCCCGAACTCGATGAAATTATTTTCTCTGGCGGCGATCCGTTGATGGCAAAGGATCACGAACTCGACTGGTTGATCGGCGAACTGGAAGGGATCGCGCACATTAAACGTCTGCGTATTCACACTCGTTTACCGGTCGTGATCCCAGCCCGCATCACCGATGCTTTCTGTCAGCGTCTTGAACAATCGCGTTTGCAGGTGCTGATGGTGACGCACATCAATCACGCCAACGAGATTGATGATGCGTTGCGCGCCAGTATGGCTAAGCTGAAAAAGCACGGCGTGACCCTGCTCAATCAAAGCGTATTACTGCGTGATGTGAATGATTCTGCAGAGGTGCTGGCCGCGCTGAGCAATGCGCTGTTCGACGCCGGTATTTTGCCTTACTACATCCACGTGCTGGATAAAGTCCAGGGCGCAGCACATTTCATGGTGAGCGACGACGAAGCGCGCGTCATTATGAAAGGGCTGATGAGTCAGGTGTCGGGTTACATGGTGCCGAAACTGACGCGTGAAATTGGCGGCGAGCCAAGCAAAACGATTCTGGATTTACGTCTGAAGCAGTCTTAACGACGACCAGAGAATGCAAAAAGGGATGCCCGATGGCATCCCTTTATTATTTCTAGGCGATCATAACGCGCAAGGCGCGATTATGGGCACTTATAAACCTGGCCGACCATTTTGCTGTCAACGGGTGCAAAGCTGGACAGGAAGTTCTGAGACGGGCTGTTAGCACCATAAATGGTGTTGCCGCCCATGGCTGCTGCTTTGTTACGCAGGTCGTTGGCTGCACCACGCATGGAGCTGCCGTCACCACCGGTACCTGAGAACCAGTTGCTTTGGGCACCGGTTACCTGGCCGATCAGCTGACATTCAGCGCCTGGCTTATCGTCGGTGAATTTCACCTGCTGGCCTGCAGCATCCAGTTGATGAGTGGTACTGCACCCGGCAAGCAGCGCGATAGCTGACAGGCCCAGTAACATTTTAATCCGCATCACTTTCCCCATTTGTTTTTGTAATCACATAAAGCCTATCAGAAAACACCTGGCTCTCTTAGGCATCCGTTGCCACGCATACCCAAGTTCGCGCTATCGGTAAAAATCCGAAAACCACGCAGAAACGAGTCTACACGTTAAAGGCCGGCGACAATGAGAGTTATCTTACTGAACCTGACAAAAAAGGGTCAAATAAAAAAACCCGGCCTTTTCAGACCGGGTTTCTTCAGCAGGTTAATCAGTAAACAAAAATGTCTGCTGATTTCGCCTGCCTGCGGATGAGCGCAGGGGGATGATGATTACATCATGCCGCCCATGCCGCCCATTCCACCCATACCGCCAGCGCCGCCCATATCGACTTTATCGTCTTTAGGCAGGTCGGTGATCATGCACTCGGTGGTGATCATCAGGCCAGCTACAGAAGACGCGTACTGCAGAGCAGAACGGGTCACTTTAGTTGGATCCAGGATACCCATTGCGATCATGTCGCCGTATTCTTCGGTATAAGCGTTGTAGCCGAAGCTGCCTTCGCCTGCTTTCACTTTGTTGGCGATGACAGAAGCTTCTTCGCCTGCGTTGACAACGATCTGACGCAGTGGAGATTCCATCGCGCGCAGAGCAACGCGGATACCCACGTTCTGGTCTTCGTTATCGCCTTTCAGGCCAGCCAGGGTGTGAGCAACGCGGATCAGCGCAACACCACCACCGGCAACCACGCCTTCTTCAACAGCAGCACGGGTTGCGTGCAGCGCATCTTCAACGCGGGCTTTCTTCTCTTTCATTTCAACTTCAGTCGCTGCGCCAACTTTCAGAACAGCTACGCCGCCTGCCAGTTTAGCCACACGCTCTTGCAGTTTTTCGCGATCGTAATCAGAGGTCGCTTCTTCGATCTGCTGACGGATCTGAGAAACACGGCCCTGAATGGTCGCTTCTTCGCCAACACCGTCGATGATGATGGTGGTGTCTTTGTTGATCACAACACGCTTAGCCTGACCCATGTCTTCCAGCGTCGCTTTTTCCAGCTCCAGACCGATCTCTTCAGAGATAACGGTACCGCCAGTCAGGGTTGCGATGTCCTGCAGCATAGCTTTACGACGGTCGCCGAAGCCTGGTGCTTTAACCGCAGCCACTTTCACGATGCCGCGCATGGTGTTCACTACCAGAGTCGCCAGGGCTTCGCCTTCAACGTCTTCAGCAATGATCAGCAGTGGTTTACCGGCTTTCGCAACGGCTTCCAGAACTGGCAGCATTTCGCGGATGTTAGAAATCTTTTTGTCAGCCAGCAGAATGAACGGGCTTTCCAGTTCGATTGAACCGGTTTCTGGTTTGTTGATGAAGTACGGAGACAGGTAACCGCGGTCGAACTGCATACCTTCAACAACGTCCAGCTCGTCTTGCAGACCGGTGCCTTCTTCAACAGTGATGACGCCTTCTTTGCCGACTTTTTCCATCGCTTCAGCGATCAGTTTACCGACGGTTTCATCGGAGTTAGCAGAGATGGTACCCACCTGGGCAATGGCTTTAGAGTCAGAGCAAGGTACAGACAGTTTTTTCAGTTCTTCAACAGCGTGAATCACAGCTTTGTCGATACCGCGCTTCAGGTCCATCGGGTTCATGCCCGCAGCCACAGCTTTCAGGCCTTCGGTGATGATGGCTTGTGCCAGAACAGTTGCGGTAGTGGTACCGTCACCTGCTGCATCGTTCGCTTTGGACGCCACTTCTTTCACCATCTGTGCACCCATGTTCTCGAACTTGTCTTCCAGTTCGATTTCACGTGCAACGGACACGCCGTCTTTAGTGATGGTTGGTGCGCCGAAAGATTTGTCCAAAACCACGTTGCGGCCTTTAGGGCCCAGGGTCACTTTTACTGCATCAGCAAGGATGTTTACGCCACGCAACATTTTTACGCGTGCGTCATTACCGAATTTAACTTCTTTAGCTGCCATTGTTAATTTCCCTTCAATTCGTTCAGTTCAGAAAAAAGTGGGTCGAGGATCAGGCTTCTACGATTGCCAGGATGTCGCTCTCAGACATAATCAACACTTCTTCATTGTCGATTTTCTCAGCTTTCACGCCGTAGCCGTCGTTGAAAATGACGATATCGCCAACTTTCACGTCCAGCGCTTTCACTTCACCGTTTTCCAGAATGCGACCATGGCCGACAGCCAGGATTTCACCGCGGGTAGATTTACCTGCAGCGGAGCCAGTCAACACGATGCCGCCAGCGGATTTAGATTCTACTTCTTTACGCTTGACGATAACGCGGTCATGCAATGGACGAATTTTCATTGATAACTCTCCTGTGAGCGGGTCTAACTCAATTTTAGGGTTGAATGCCCGGCAGAACACTGCCCGGCCTCGTGGTTTGTTTAATGGGGGCGATACATCGCCCTTCAAGGGGAAGAAGAGAAAAAAATTTCCCTTTTTCTTTCACATTCCTGCCATTAAGACCGGCAAAAAATGCCCTTCCCCCCTGTTTTTCCTAGTCAAAAACAATTTTTTAACAATTAAGGCCACAGAGATTAGCGATCGCGGTGCTCTGTGTCGTCATCTTTTTTTAAAGAAACCAGACGCTCCGGCGTTTCATCAGTGCGCTTGAATTCGCCGTCAAAGGTATTCCCCGTTGGCGCGCTGTTACCCCAGTTGCCGCCAGAGCGGACGATATTCAGATGAGGCATCAGTTTCAGCGTCAGGCGTTTCTGGATCGGAGGCAGTAAAAGCAGCAAACCGAGGAAATCCGTAAAGAACCCAGGCACCAGCAGCAGAAAACCTGCAATCACCAGTGACACGCTTTTCACCATTTCCGCCGCCGGACTTTCGCCCACGGCCAGTTTTTGCTGTAACTGCATAAACGTTTTCATACCCTGGTTTTTCACCAGAGAGACGCCCACGCAAGAGGTGAACACCACCAGCAGCAGCGTGGTAGCAACGCCGACGATTGCGGCCACCTTGATAAATAAGGTGATCTCAATGTAAGCCAGCAGAAATAATACGATTAACGGTAACCAGCGCACCGCGTTCTCCTTGTAATAAGGTTGCGGAAATTCTCAGAGAGAACATTCCGCAACCATGAATGAGGGCCCGCTCACGAACTTTGCCATCAAAGGCAGACAGGCTGACTACACTGAGATGGTGCTCCATCCCAATGATTTCAAGCGCCAGACCTGATTTAATTGAGCAACTAAATGATTTGTGAGAATTCTCACAGATACAAAAATACATGCACAACAATAGGGCAGGATAGTGATCTTAGTACGTGCAATTCGTTTGAAGCAGCATATGATCGCCTTCGTTGCCAAAACAACGGTTGATCGTTTTAAATTTACCACGGTAAGTAACATAATTTTAAACATCGCATAACGCGTTTAGTACCGAAGAGAAGGTTCTCATGTCAAACACCATTCGTATCGAGGAAGACCTGCTGGGCACGCGCGAAGTCCCTGCAGACGCTTATTACGGCATTCATACCCTGCGGGCGATTGAAAACTTCTATATCAGCAACACCAAGATCAGCGATGTACCTGAATTTGTCCGTGGCATGGTAATGGTGAAAAAAGCGGCCGCTCTGGCAAACAAAGAGCTGCGCACAATTCCACGTCACATTGCCGACATCATTATTCAGGCGTGTGACGAAGTGCTTGATAAAGGTAAATGCATGGACCAGTTCCCTATCGACGTCTATCAGGGCGGCGCGGGAACCTCGGTAAATATGAACACGAATGAAGTGCTGGCGAACATCGGTCTGGAACTGATGGGACACCAGAAAGGCGATTATCAGTTCCTCAATCCCAACGATCATCTCAACAAATGCCAGTCCACTAACGATGCTTATCCGACCGGTTTTCGTATCGCCGTGTATGCCTCATTGCTGAAACTGGTCGATGCCATTTCCCAACTCGGCGACGGCTTCGAGCGTAAAGCGAAAGAGTTCGAGAACGTCATCAAAATGGGCCGTACCCAGTTACAGGATGCGGTACCGATGACGCTCGGTCAGGAATTCCATGCATTCAACGTGCTGCTGAAAGAAGAAACCCGCAACCTGATCCGCACCGGCGAGTTACTGCTGGAAGTGAACCTTGGTGCGACGGCCATCGGCACACGCCTGAATACGCCGGAAGGTTATCAGCAACTTGCCGTGGAGAAACTGGCGGAAGTCAGCAATCTGCCGTGCGTTCCGGCCGAAGACCTGATCGAAGCGACATCTGACTGTGGCGCCTACGTCATGGTTCACAGCTCCCTGAAACGCCTGGCGGTGAAGCTTTCCAAAATCTGTAACGACCTGCGCCTGCTCTCTTCCGGCCCGCGCGCTGGCCTGAACGAAATCAACCTGCCAGAACTTCAGGCCGGTTCTTCAATCATGCCCGCCAAGGTCAACCCGGTGATCCCGGAAGTCGTGAATCAGGTGTGCTTTAAAGTCATCGGTAACGACGTCTGCGTCACTATGGCGGCAGAAGCCGGTCAGCTTCAGCTGAACGTGATGGAACCGGTGATCGGCCAGGCGATGTTTGAGTCAGTTCATATTCTGACTAACGCCTGTTACAATCTGTTGGAAAAATGCATCAACGGCATTACCGCAAATAAAGAAGTGTGTGAATTTTACGTATTCAACTCTATCGGCATCGTCACCTATCTCAACCCGTTCATCGGCCACCACAATGGCGATATTGTCGGGAAGATTTGTGCAGAAACCGGCAAGAGTGTCAGGGAAGTGGTGCTTGAGCGTGGCCTGCTGACAGAAGCAGAGCTGGACGATATTTTCTCTATAGAAAATCTTAAACACCCGGCTTATAAAGCGAAACGCTACACGGATGAAAATGAACAGTAACAGGCTCCATTACTGACCTTTTAAAGGCTCGTTGTTCTGCGGAACAGCGGGCCTTTTTACTTTGTATGACACAACAATTACATAACAAATAATTATCAATTCCTTAAGGAATACGGGAAAAATGGACGGACAACCATGTTAATCATCGAACTCATTATTGTACTGTTGGCGATCTTTCTCGGGGCGCGATTAGGCGGCATCGGGATTGGTTTCGCGGGAGGACTCGGCGTACTGGTACTCGCCCTGATCGGCGTTAAACCGGGCTCAATCCCCTTCGACGTCATTTCCATCATTATGGCTGTTATCGCCGCCATCTCGACCATGCAGGTCGCAGGCGGTATGGATTATCTGGTTCAGCAAACCGAGAAACTGCTGCGCCGCAACCCGAAACACATCACTCTGCTCGCCCCCATCGTCACCTACTTCCTGACCATCCTCGCAGGAACAGGCAACATTTCCCTCTCGGCGTTACCGGTAATTTCTGAAGTCGCCAAAGAGCAAGGCATCAAGCCTTCACGTCCTTTATCCACCGCGGTCGTGGCAGCGCAAATTGCGATCACGGCGTCGCCTATTTCAGCGGCGGTGGTATATATGTCATCGGTGATGGAAGACCATGGCGTCAGCTATCTGCACCTGCTGATGGTGATGATCCCTTCGACGCTGGCGGCCGTTATCGTGATGTCTCTGATGGTCACCTGGTGCTTTGACTCCAAGCTGTCTAACGATCCGGTCTATCTGAAGCGTTACGAAGAAGGGCTGGTGACGCTGCGTGGCGACAGCATTGTCGAAATCAAACCACGGGCAAAACTCTCTGTGATGTTGTTCCTGCTCGGTGTTTTATCCGTGGTCGGTTATGCGGTGATTAACAGTCCAAGCCTCGGGCTGGTCGCCACACCGCTAATGACCACCACCAGCGCGATTCTGATCATCATGCTCAGCGTGGCAACATTAATCACCCTGCTGTGCCGGGTTGATACCGATTCGATCCTGACTTCCGGCACGTTTAAAGCGGGCATGAGCGCCTGTATTTGTATCCTCGGCGTGGCGTGGCTGGGCGATACCTTCGTGCAGGCGAATCTTGGCTGGATCAAAGAAACAGCAGGCAGCATTATTCAGGCACACCCGTGGCTGCTGGCCGTGATTTTCTTCTTCAGTTCTGCGTTGCTCTATTCTCAGGCGGCGACCACCAAAGCCCTGCTGCCGATGGCACTGGCGCTGAGCGTGTCTCCGTTGACTGCCGTCGGATCATTTGCAGCCGTTTCTGGCCTGTTTATTTTGCCGACCTACCCGACGCTCGTCGCGGCCGTGCAGATGGATGACACCGGCACCACCCGCATCGGGCGCTTCGTGTTCAACCATCCGTTCTTTATTCCAGGCACTGTGGGCGTCTTCCTGTCGGTGCTGTTCGCATTTGGCCTCGGCAGCGTTATCCTCTGACCTTACGCGGGGGCTCCGGCCCCCGCCATCCGCTCCCCTTCTGATATTTGTAAAATACCCGCAAGACTTTCTGCTCAACGATGGCGCGGGGTATACTCATTACTCCTAATCGCGCCACGGCATGAAGCCGTCCGCATCTTCTGTCGAATCACCCAGCGGCTGAGTGTCTGCGCCGCGACAAAGAGACTTGAATTCCGCATGGATCACCGCATTTTTCGTATTTTTTTCCTGCTCTGCAGCCTGTGCATCGCGCCGTTGCAGGCTCAGGCATCATTATTCAGTCAGCCCGCAGCACCGCAGTTTGTGCCCGTGGATCAGGCGTTCAGCTTTGACTTCCAGCAGCAGGGTCACGACCTCAAGCTGAACTGGCAAATCCGTGACGGGTATTATTTATACCGCAGCAAAATTGAGCTGGAACCGAAGAACGCCGATCTCGCTGCGTTCTTCCTGCCGAAGGGGCGTGAGCATCACGATGAGTTTTTCGGTGACAGCGAAGTCTATGAAAAGGCTCTGCACATCACCGTCCCTTTGCGAAAGGCCAGCGCCGACGCCACGGTACGCGTGACCTATCAGGGCTGTGCCGCTGCAGGATTCTGTTATCCGCCGGAAACCCGCGAAGTGCCGGTCAGCGAGGTGACGGATGCGTCACCCGCCAGCCCGCCGGTGATCGACGCAGCGCCTGTCGTCGCCACGCCCGCGCCGCACAGCACACCACTGCCGTTCTCGCCGCTGTGGGCGTTGTTGATTGGCATCGGCATTGCTTTTACACCTTGCGTATTACCGATGTATCCGCTGATCTCCGGCATTATTCTTGGCCGACAGCGTCCTCACAGCATGAAGCGAATTTTCATGCTGTCGCTGATTTACGTTCAGGGCATGGCGCTGACCTACACGTTGCTCGGCATGGCAGTGGCCGCTGCCGGTCTGCAATTCCAGGCCGCATTACAAAGTCCGTGGGTGCTGATTGTGCTGTCGGTGATGTTCATCGCGCTGGCACTGTCGATGTTTGGCACCTTCAGCCTGCAACTTCCTTCTTCATTACAGACCCGGCTGGCGTTGTGGAGTAATGAACAAAAAGGCGGCTCGCTGCCCGGCGTCTTTATTATGGGTGCGCTGGCCGGGCTGATTTGTTCACCCTGCACCACCGCGCCGCTGAGCGCCATTTTGTTGTATATCGCCCAGAGCGGTAATCTTCTGGCCGGTGCAGGCACGTTGTATCTGTATGCGCTGGGAATGGGCATCCCGCTGATTATCGTGACCCTGTTTGGCAACAAACTGCTGCCACGCAGCGGCCCCTGGATGAATAACGTCAAAGAAGGCTTTGGTTTTGTGATTCTGGCGCTGCCAGTCTTCCTGCTTGAGCGTGTGATCGGTGATGTGTGGGGGCTGCGTTTATGGAGCCTGCTCGGCATCGCGTTCTTTGGCTGGGCCTTTGTGCTTTGCCTGAAAAGCCAGCGCGGCGTGTTCCGGGTCCTGCAACTGGTCTTCCTCGCGGCCGCGCTGGTGGTCAGCCGTCCGTTACAGGACTGGGCTTTTGCCCCCGTCGCAAGCAGTACCGCGCCACAACACGCACTGAGTTTTCAGAAGATCCACAACGTTGATGAACTCAATGCGGCTCTTCAGGGTGCTCAGGGCAAACGGGTGATGCTGGATTTGTATGCGGACTGGTGCGTCGCCTGCAAAGAGTTTGAAAAATATACGTTCTCTGCGCCAGACGTGCAGCATGAACTGGCGAATACCTTACTGCTTCAGGCAGATGTCACCAAAAATTCGCCGGAACAAAAGGCGTTACTTAAACGCCTGGAAGTGCTGGGATTGCCTACGATTTTATTCTTCGGCCCTGATGGCAGAGAACTGCCGCAATCCAGGGTTACCGGATTTATGAATGCAGCGGAATTCACCGCGCATTTGCAGAAAGCCCGTCATTAAACGACACTGGTTTTTGAATGACGCGAATTGCGAGGAGGCAAACGTGCTACGCGAACAAGTTCTTGATCAAACCTTAAATATCCTGGAACAACGTGGCCTTGCAACCATGTCACTGGAGTACGTCGCTGAAAGGGTCGATGTTCCGCTCAATGAGTTACGCCGTTTCTGGCCAGATGCGGAAGCGTTGCTCTATGACAGCCTGCGCTATCACGGTGAACAAATTGACGTCTGGCGCCGCCAGCTGATGCTGGACGAGTCTCTCAGCGCATCGCAGAAGTTACTGGCCCGTTATAAAGTGCTGGATGAGCAAGTTCGCCAACAGCGCTATCCGGGATGCCTGTTTATTGCTGCCTGCACGCTATTTCCTGACAGTGATATGCCAATTCATCAGTTAGCACAGCAACAGAAACTGGCCTCGTATGAGTACACGCTGTCGCTGCTGCAAGAGATGGGCTCCGATGATGCCGAGATGGTGGCCCAGCAGATGGAGCTGATCCTGGAGGGTTGCCTGAGCAAACTGCTGGTCAAACGTCAGCTGAACGACGTGGAAGTCGCCCGCAGGCTGGCAGAAGACGTTTTGAATATTGCACGCTGTCGCGAACATGGCGCACTTTCCTGATTTTCTGATCGGCAAAACAGTGAATTTGATAGTTTTTGAATGAAAAGCCAGCAAACAAACGCGTTTTATGTGTTTTAGATGACAAAGCCGTTGACGGCACATGCCCAATACGGTTTAATGCGCCCCGTTGCCCGGATAGCTCAGTCGGTAGAGCAAGGGATTGAAAATCCCTGTGTCCTTGGTTCGATTCCGA
>NZ_MJIB01000009.1:0-521 GCF_003697865.1 Rahnella sp. Larv3_ips
CACCGTGTACGCTTAGTCGCTTAACCTCACAACCCGAAGGTGTCTTAAAAGACAACGTCGCGCTGCGATTATTTGAGAGACTCTGTTACAGACTAACCCACCACTCAGTACTTCTACGGAGAGTGATGTTCAGCTGTAAACTTTCAATTTTCAGCTTGTTCCAGATTGTTAAAGAGCAATATCTTAAACACGACTCGTTAAAGTCATCTTTAAGATATTCGGTGATAATGTCTTTCACACATTATCGGAGTGGCGTCCCCAAGGGGATTCGAACCCCTGTTACAGCCGTGAAAGGGCAGTGTCCTAGGCCTCTAGACGATGGGGACACGAAAAATCCGCACCAGACCACGCCGTGGTTTGGCACTTTTCGCATCAGCGTAAGGTTGCCCTTACCGCATCAACAGGTGCTCTTGCTCATTAATTTCATCAGACAATCTGTGTGGACACTGCACAATGCGTATCTTTAGGTAAGGAGGTGATCCAACCGCAGGTTCCCCTACGGTTACCTTGTTACGACTTCA
>NZ_MJIB01000014.1:0-117651 GCF_003697865.1 Rahnella sp. Larv3_ips
ATTTTTAACTGAAAAACCGACGTGATTAACACTTAAGATCATGAGATTACCTGCTGGGTTTTGAAAATTTAGCATCCAACTTTCTAAAATACCTGTGACCTGCCCCCAGGATTAGATACAACGCTCAGTTAGTAATGTCGGATCCTGACCCTGACCCCGAATATGATCCAGTCATAATCAGGAATTACCGGCTTCATGTTGGTTGTGTATTCTGGCAACCAGCAGACTTCTCAGCAAATTCTGACGGGGTCATCCAGCCCAGCGCAGAATGGGGACGCCTCTGGTTATAGTGTATGCGCCAGGCCTCGATTTTGCACCGTGCATCCTCCAAAGACATAAACCAGTTCTCGTTCAGACATTCCTGTCGTAACCTGCCGTTGAAGGACTCCACCGTCGCATTGTCCGTCGGTGTTCCCGGGCGTGAGAAGTCGATTCTGATGCCTCTTTCGTACACCCATCTGTCCAGCATTTTCCCTGCAAATTCAGAACCATTATCGGTTTTTAGCAACTGAGGTAAAGGACGTCTGAACGCTATGCTATTCAGCATTTCTGCCACTTCTGTTGAACGCAAATTCTGCCTTCGGTGAATCGTGACTTTTTCATCGGCACATCCTCCGTTCAGGGGAGTCATTATCATGCCGGAATTCTGTTTCTGAATGGCGCAGGATTTTGGGGTAGGGTCACTCCTACCATGGAACAAAGCTCTTCTTTTCAGATAAACTTCAATGCAGCATAGCATTTTCTCTAACGAGATATCCTAAACGAGGTGGCACAAATAGAGTCAAATATGTGCGGATAGAGTTTAATGATCTATGTAGTATTGTTATGACACCAGTTTGAGCGATTTGTCTTCGATGGAAAAGTACTTTATACCAAGACCGTGTTTATACTGGAAAGTAGTTTGTATAACTTTCATAATAGATTATATATAATCTATTATTGCCATAACAAAGATGGGTACATAGTCTATCTTAAATGAGAGCTCAATTATGACCAGGAAAGAGGAAATTCTTCGTGCAGCTCACAGATGTATGCGAGAAAAAGGTTTCCATAATACTTCCGTACAAAATATTTCCCGAGAGGCTGGGGTGAGTACGGGGCTCATTTATCGTTATTACAAAAGTAAAGCTGAAATTATTGAAATTCTCATCATTGATGCCGTTAATAATTTAAAAAAGTTACTTACTGAAAATCACAGTCAAAGTAAAACTGACATTTTTTCGCCTGACTTCGTTTTTGCTGAAAATAGATCATTTATTGATAATGCACAAGAAAGTATTTCTTTACTGCTTGAGGTTTCGGCAGAAGCGCGTCGTAATCCATGCTACCAGTCTCTTTTTACCGCAGCGTATGAGGAGTTGAAAAATAATGTATATCAGCGTGAGGCTGAGCAGCATCCTGATATGTCCGAAAGCGCCCTTCGGACACGACTTTATTTTTCCTCACTTCTGATAGATGGACTGGTGATACGCCGACTCAGATTAGGAGAAGAGTCAAATAATGAGGCTGATAAAATAGCTATGCGGTTTTTAAATGTTATGACAGCAAGCCAGAACCGATGAGTTGTTATTCGATCTCGAAAAGGAAGGACTCAATTTTTTTGAGTTCCTCCAAATCCAGTTGTTCCTCTCTAAAAATTCGACAGAGAAACCCATCGATAACAATCAGTATCAACCTGATCCGATTGGAAGAATATTTCATCTTTCCTTTATTTCTGAAACATAAGGTTTCAATCAGCAATAATTCTTCTTTGCATAGTATTTCCCTGACCTCTTTATTGCGCGCTGCTTCAGAATAGGCTTCGAGCAAAAGGGCGTGATCTTGTGAAGACCAGCCCTGCCAAAAGGGAGACTGAACATCCAAAATATGTAACAACTCCGTCAGATGTATAAGGCGTTCAGTTAGAAAATTTCGCCACTCAGCGGCGATGATCCGCACCACCTCATTTATTAATTCCGTCTTGCTCTTGTAATGGCGATATAACTGTCCCGGCCCCATTCCTGTCTCTTTGGACAGATCGCTTATGCTGCCACCGTGAAATCCGGAGCGGCTAAAGCATACTTTAGCTGCCTCGGCTATTATTTTTCTTCGTTGGGTATATAAAAGGGTGTTAGATTTCTCAGTCAAAATATCACCAGTGACAAAATATAAAGGTTCTGCAAGGTGTTAACCCCCTCAAGACGAAGGGTTTATTCATCTTTAATTAATGCCATCGGGTGGCGACACTTCGATATATTCCCCGTCAATGTTGCGCTGATAATACCTGCCCGCCCTGACATAATAGCGTTTCCCGTTGTAATCCATCACCGACATGGCTTTATTATGAGCACGCGTGACAGGCGCTTCTACCACAACATATCGATTGCCTATTTCCCGGTAATAAGTGTCATTGAATAGCCAATACGTCAAACCTCCGATCACAATCATTTCTGCCGCAGGAGGCGGGACAGTAAACGGTGCCACTATACCTGGCATTGGGGGAGCGGCGATTGGCCTGCCCGGGCCGTCGAAGGGAACGGCATGGGCGCCAGCCGGTATGCTCAGACAAAATAAAAGGGTGCAGGTGTAAATCTTCTTCATAGATACCTCGTAATTTTTTGATTATATACAAAATCAACCTTGAGGCAGGTAATTGCCAGCCATCTCAACATACTGGTCTGGCTGGCAATCCGCCTTAGTGTTTAATCTCCGACTCTTTCAGGGCAGTTCCTCCCCCCATCACCTTGTAAAGCGTTATCAGGTTTTCGTAATACTCCTGCTGGGTACTGATAAGCGACGTTCTCGCCGTGTAAAGCGTACGCTGGGCAATGAGAGCGTTCAGCCAGCTATCCACACCATTTCGGTAGCGCAGATCTGACAGATGGTAATAACTTTGAGCTGAGGTCACGTAATTCTGCTGACCTGTTAACTGGTCATTGATAGTACCTCTGCGTGCCAGCGCATCGGCCACCTCCTGAAACGCGGTCTGAACGGCCTTATCATAGGCCGCTACGTAATATTCCTTTTGGGCTTTGGTGTAATTCAGCTGGGAGGTGTTATAGCCGCCGGAAAAAATGGGCAGGGAGATACTGGGCGAGAAGGACCACACGCCAGCGCCGTGTTTAAACAGAGATGAAAGGTCAGAACTGGCTGCGCCTCCACTGGCAGTCAGTGAAATGCTGGGATAAAAATTCGCCCTGGCAGCGCCGATGCTGGCATTGGCCGATTTCAGATTATGTTCCGCTTCCAGCACGTCAGGCCGGTTCAGTAAAACGTCAGAAGAGAGACCCGCCGGTATTTCCCGGAATGCATGGGAGAGTGTTTCAATGCCTTCAGGTAAAAGTGCGTCGGGAACCGTTTTTCCGACGACCAGGTCAAGCGCATTTTTATCCTGCGCTACGCTGGTTTTATAACTTGCCACATCGGCAAGCGCAGACTGATACGTGGTATCCGCAGAGGAGACATCCACCATCGATGCCGTTCCGTGACGAAGCTGCGCCTGTGTCACCTCCAATGACTGACGGGCACTTTCTGCGGTTTCCTGGGCGACCGCAAGATGACTTCGGTCGGCAGCCAGCGTCAGCCAGTAGTCGACCGTATTATAAAGCACGGTCAGGCGGGTACTTCGCGCCCCCTCAAGCGTACTGAGATACGTTTCATACTGCTCGCGGGTCAGGCTCTGGTTCTTACCAAACAAATCGAGCTCAAAGGAACTGACGCTGGCGTCTCCCTCGTAACTGGAGCTTATGGCGGTTTTATTCCCTTCCCCTGAGAGCGAACGGGAGTGACTCCCGCTGAGTTCAGCATTTATGGTCGGGAAAAGATTAGATCGCTCTTCCCCATATTGCGCCTTGGCGGATTTTACATTGGCAACGGCTTCGCGCAGGTCCCTGCTGCTGTCAAGCGACATCGCCACCACCTGCCGGAGTTTGGCATCCTGAATATAATCGTACCAGCCTGTGTCGCGATAACGTCCGACCGTCGCCTTGCCCGAACTGGCATAGGCCTCCCCTTGCGGGGAGGTGGCCGGTGTCGATAAGTCAGGACGCTTATAATCGGGATCCAATGAAATGCAACCGGCCAGCAACATTGGAAAGCATAGGATCAGAAGCTTAACGTTCATTTTGTTCTCCTTTTTCTTCTGCGGCATTACGTACCTCTTTATGGTCTGCCGGAAGTCCGGGAAACATGCGTCTTACCAGAACGAAGAACAGGGGGACCAAAAATATGGCCAGAAGCGTGGCAGTGACCGTTCCGCCAATGATGCCTGTGCCTATCGCAATCCGGCTGTTCGCGCCCGCACCGGAAGAAACCGCCAGCGGCAATACGCCGGCCGTAAAGGCAAGGGACGTCATAATTATCGGACGCAGGCGCATACTGGCTGCATGAATAGCGGCCTGCAGCAGATTTTCGCCTTTCCGATAATTCTCTTCGGCAAATTCCACGATGAGGATGGCATTTTTTGCTGAAAGCCCAATGATGGTCAGCAGCGCAACCTGGAAATAAACATCATTTTCCAGCCCGCGCAGAGTGATAGCCAGAAGGGAGCCAATGACACCCAGCGGAACGACCATAATGACGGAGAAGGGAACCGACCAGCTCTCATAGAGGGCGGCCAGGCAAAGAAACACCACAATCAGAGAAATACCGTAGAGGGACATGGCCTGATTGCCTGAGAGTTTTTCCTGGTATGAAAGTGATGACCAGGCGTACGTCACACCGGACGGCAACGTGCTGGCAAGCTTCTCCATGGCGGTCATCGCATCACCGGAACTGTTGCCAGAGGATGCACTTCCCTGAATTTCATACGAAGACAGTCCGTTGAAGCGTGAGAGGGTATCGGAGCCGTACACCCAGTGAGAGGAGGCAAAAGAAGAAAACGGTACCATTGTACTGTTGCCATCACTGTCAGTTCCGCGAACGTACCATTGATCGATATCCTCCGGCTTGCTGCGATGGTTCAAATCACCCTGCACATAGACTTTTTTCACACGACCGCGGTCAACAAAGTCATTCACATAGGTACCGCCCAACGCCGCGCTGAGCGTATCGTTAATATCACTGACGGAGACGCCAAGGGACTGTGCTTTGTCATCGTCGATGTCGACCTGAAGCTGAGGCAAGTCCGGCAGTGTATTGGCCCGGACGCTGTCCAGCGACGGATCTTTAGCCGCCTCAGAAATAAGTTGGTCACGGAGTTTAATCAGCGTGCTGCTGTCCGTCCCCGCGCGCGCCTGAAGCTCGAAGGTGAAACCATTGGACTGCCCGAGTCCCGAAACCGCCGGTGGGGTCAGTACGAAAATTTGTGCATCCCTGATCCCTGCCAGGTTCATCATTGCCCGCCCGGCAATAGCGTCAGCCGTGTTGTTACTGCCTTTGCGGTCATCCCAGTTTTTAAGTGAAATAAAGCCGATGCCCGCATTTTGTCCGCTGCCAGCGAAGCTGAAACCGTCAACCAGCATGCCGACATTAACGTTATCTTTCTCTTTGGTCTGGAAATACTGCTGTATTTCTTTGCGCACTTCACGGGTGCGGTTTTCAGTAGCACCAGGCGCCAGCTGGTACTGCACCATGATGTATCCCTGGTCTTCAGTAGGGAGAAAGCCGGTGGGCAGCCGCATGTACATGACGGCACAACCTAATAAAATCACCCCGTAAACAAGAATAAAACGCGTTGGCCCATGAATAACACGCCCTACGCCATTCTTGTAGCGGCCTAGAAGGGTACTGTATGTGCGGTTAAACCATCCGAAGAAGCCTTTATCATTGCTTTGCGGGTTATGGGGTTTAAGCAATGTTGCGCACAGGGCGGGCGTCAGTGTCAGGGCCACTATCACTGACAGCACCATAGAGGAAACTATTGTGATGGAGAATTGCCGGTAAATAACGCCCGTGGAGCCGCTGAAAAAAGTCATCGGCAGGAAAACGGCGGAAAGGACCATCGCAATCCCTATTAGTGCCCCGGTTATCTCTCGCATCGATTTTTCAGTGGCCTGGCGAGGGGGGAGATTTTCCTCGCGCATGACGCGCTCAACGTTTTCGACGACGACAATGGCGTCATCCACCAGCAAGCCGATTGCCAGCACGATACCAAACATCGTCAGGGTGTTGATGGAATAACCAAATGCTGAAAGCACCCCAAACGTGCCCAACAGCACAACCGGAACAGCGATAGCCGGTATTAAGGTGGTGCGGATATTTTGCAAGAAAACAAACATCACCAAAATAACCAGCAAAATGGCTTCGCCAAGCGTTTTAACCACCTCGGTGATGGATACTTTGACAAAGTCCGTACTGTCCAGCGGGTAAGCCACTACGTAACCGTCGGGCATGCTCGTCTGAAATTCAGCCACTATTTTTTTGACTTGTTCTGCTGTCGTGAGCGCATTCGCTCCCGATGCCAGCTGAACTGCAATCCCGGCAGCCGGATGACCATTGGCAATAACGTTAGAGCTGTAATCTTCGTTACCCATCTCAACCCGCGCCACGTCGCTCAAACGCACGGCGGAACCGTCAGATTTACTCTTAAGAACAATATGACGGAATTGCGCCGGCGTCTGAAGACGTGAGCGTGACTGAACGGTGGCAACCAGTTGCTGTTCTTTTCCTGACGGCATCGCGCCAAGCTGGCCGGAGGCAACCTGGGTATTCTGATTCTCAATCGCCGTTTGCACGTCAGAGGGCATAAGGGAATAGGCGGCAAGTTTGACGGGATCCAGCCAGATACGCATGGCATATTCTGAGCCAAAGACCTGAACGCCCCCGACGCCTGAAACGCGCGCCAGCGTGTCCTGCATGTTACTCACAAGGTAGTCTGCGACATCGGCGGAGGTGCTTTTATCTGTCTTGTCATACAGCGCCATAATAAGCAGGAAGTCGCTCTGCGCCTTCTCGACAGTTACACCTTGGGATGTCACCGAGTCAGGCAGGCGACTTTCTGCCTGCTGAACTTTATTTTGCACCTGAACCTGTGCGATATCCGGGTCGGTTCCCTGTTTAAAGGTCACGGTGATTTTCACCTGACCCGTAGACGCCGTGCTGGTCGAAGAGAAATACAAAAGGCCATCAAGACCGGTCAGCTCTTGCTCAATAACCTGAGTCACGCTGCTTTCAAGCGTTTCAGCGGATGCGCCCGTATACGTAGTCTGAATACTAATTTGAGGCGGCGCCACGTCGGGATATTGCGCAATAGGCAGGCTGTTAATGCTGATAATACCAAACAGCATGATGACGATGGCGATGACCCAGGCGAAGACAGGGCGTCTGATAAAAAACTGTGCGAGCATGCTTACTTGCCTCCGGTAGCGGTGATGGAAGCGTCGTTCGCAGCCGTGCTGCCAACCTCGGTGGTTTTAACGTCCATACCGGCCTGGACTTTACTCGTACCCTCTGTGATAAGACGTTCGCCCGCCTGAAGGCCGCCGGTAATCAGCCATTTATTGCCCACCACACCCTCGGTGGTGACCTGCCGGCTTTCAACTTTGTTGTCCTTCCCTGCGACAAGGGCCGTTGCATCGCCTTTGGCGTCACGCGTGATACCTTGCTGAGGGGCCAGGATGGCATTGTTGCGAACACCCTGGCTCACGGAGGCCCTGACGTACATACCCGGCAAAAGCTCATGTTCCGGGTTAGGGAAAATGGCCCGGAGCGTTACCGTGCCCGTGGATTCATCAACGGAAACCTCTTCCAGTTCAAGCTTCCCTTGATGCGGGTATTTTGTACCATCATCTAACGTCACGGTCACGGGGACGGTGTCTTCTTTCTGAGCGGCGTGTTGTTGCTGTTTCCTGAGCTTTAACAGCTGGGTACTGGACTGTGTTAAATCGACATAAATGGGATCCAGTACTCTTATCGTTGCCAGCGCATCGGTCTGGCTCGCCGTGACTAATGCACCTGGGGTCACGGATGAAATACCGATACGGCCTGAAATCGGCGCCCTTACCTGAGTGTATTCAAGATCAAGGCGGGCGCTCTGCGCTGCTGCCCGGTACTGCGCCACGGAGGCCACATTCTGTAGGTAGGTCGCTTGTGCATCGTCTGCATCCTGACGGGTTACGCCCTTTTCTTGCAGCAGCGCGGCATAACGTTCAGCTTTAAGTTTGCTGCTTTTCACCACGGCACTGGCATTGTTCATCTGCGCAACCGCTTCATCATAACTGGCCTGATAAGTGGCCGGGTCAATTTGATAAAGCACCTGTCCCGCCTGAACCTCATCCCCTTCCGTGAAAAGCCTTTTCTTGATGATGCCACCGACCTGTGGCCTGACATCAGACACCATCGTGCCGGTAACACGTCCTGAAAGTTCACTATAGAGGGTAACGGATTCAGACTTTAGGGTGACGACGCCCACGTCAGTAGGCATGGAACCCGGCCCCGGCATCCCGGCATTCTTTTGATCACAGCTGACGATCAAAAGTGCGAGCCCTGTAATAAATAATTTTCTGTAAACCATACGTAGATCGACCTTTAGTGAACGTTCATTCTCAACCTGAGACTTTACCAGCCCACATAAAAGACGTACGTAAGTACTACGAAAAGAGCCTGCATGAAAATTGAAATCATCTGGCGTATCTGTAACGAGGCGACAGGATAGCGTCAGGCACTATTAAGAATGCGAAAAGGCTCTGTGCAAGCCAGAAACTCTGCTGCAAGATGCACAAACTTTAGTCTGCTGGTGGATTTGTCGTGAAAAAAAAGTCGCTCTGCTGTGTATTATGGCCCTACCCGTGACCTCAATGGGCTCTGCAAAAACTGATGGACTGAGCCTGGGTGCCGGCGTCGCCATTGCGCAGAGCCCCTATAAAGATTATGACAATGATGTCCAGGCCCTCCCGCAAATCATGTATGAGGGAGACAACTTTTGGGTGCATGGGCTCGGGGCCGGGTACTATCTTTGGAACACGGATGAAGACAAATTGTCAGCGACGGTGTACTGGGCGCCTTTTAAGTTCAAATCTGATGACAGCAGCGATAATCAACTGAAACGACTGGATAATCGTAAGTCAACTGCCATGGCGGGATTCACTTACACCCACATGACAGCGTATGGCTTTCTCCGGGCCGCTGTCGCGGGCGATGTACTCGGCAACAGCGACGGTATGACAGGGAATGTGGGCTGGATGTATCCCTGGAGCGTGGGGGGTATTGATTTTCTTTCCGGCGCTGGCGTGGAATTTGCCGATGCCAAACAGAATAATTACTACTACGGGATCTCACAGAAAGAGTCGCGCAGAAGTGGTCTGAGTGCCTATGACGCAGGCAGCAGCTGGTCACCCTTTCTGGAACTCAATGCCGCCTATTCCATTAACGAAGACTGGAAAATTAACGTAGCCGCTCGTTACCTTCATCTTTCTGATGAAGTTACGGATAGCCCGATGGTCGATAAAAGCTGGACAGGTATCCTTTCGACCGGGGTGACTTATACCTTCTGAGATAATGAAAAAAGGGACGTCCGGCGTCACCAGCGGAATCAAATACTGGCCGCCGGGCGAAATCGCCGCTATCCATTTCATCCACAATCTGGCACCTGTATCTGACAGGATCCTCACTCTACGTATCACAAGGGAAGTGCAATTTCTTCATCATTGGCTTTCTCGCCATAATATAGCGAAGGCAAGAAACGAGATAAGAAGGTGAACTCAGTATAACAATGTCGTATAAGCGCTAATCCCATTTCATCTGTAGGATGACCGGAATCGTCGTTGCTCATCCCAAGAATAAAACGGCTACGCAGCACACATCCAAACGGCGTATCCCGTGCAATATGTAGCATCTGCCCATCCAATGGATCGCCCTGGCTGTCCAACCCGACCTCTTCACCAAAACCTATCCTTGCGGCAACGATTGCCGAGACGCAATCATCAGCCATCGCCTTTTCCAACGTTTTTTCTCCGAATATTGATGCAGGATTATGGAATTTCAGACAGGCGGGAATGGGCGGGATTTCAGCTAACGATTCAACGGCACGGATGCTGGCACCGTAATCACAAGCCGGTGTCGCCAAAAAGACGGTATATCGCTTTGCGAAGAATCGGGATGAATTGCTCGGCCTTTCAGTGCGTAATTGGACTGATAATTATGCGCCGCTCACACAACTCGACCCTAAGGATAAGAGTGACGTTTTACCAACCTTAAGAAAATTACTGACGGCCATTTGTGGTCAGGCACTTTCAGAATCAGCAGTGAAAATGTTCCGTCTTCTCAATACGACATTTCCGGGCAAGGGGGAACTGCTCAAAAAATATAATGAAAATGGTATTGAACGGGGCCAGCAATTACTCACCGACTGGATAACACGGCAACAAAATCATGGGTGGTTTCCGATGTTACCCGCAGACATCAGTGCCAAAGCCATCCTCGCTATGTGCGTCGCCGAGCCTTTACGGCAAACGGCTATTGGCTTAACTCATACCTTTGAGGATGAAGCAGTTGAGGCACATCTGGATTCTTGCATGCAATTCATTTTGCTCATATTCAATCGAGATAATGAATAACATGCTGCCATTTCGGTGTCGCTCACAGAACCATTAACCTACTTAATTTACACAGAGCAAAAACAAGTAAACGGTATTAATTTCAAAAAAAATCAGCGCATGTGAAGCAAATAGTCTCTGGACTGTAGCAATTGCCTAGAGCGTTCTCGGGGAGCCCCAACTCGCAAAGGCTATTGCATAGAAACATGGAGGGTCAGATTAATGTGAGTAACGTCTGCTATGTGCCATAAGCGGACTTTGCAAACATCACTGTTTTATTAAGAAGGTAACGGGTCAAAACATGTGGACTTCATTGACTGCGTTCCATCAACTCAAGCGTCTGACCATCGGGGCTTTGTAAATATATTACTCTGGTTCCCTGCATGGGTCCTGACAAGACTGTCTGAGGTTTACCCGGCGTCTTCCAGCCGTAGTCAGATACTTTGCCCAAGAGCGTATCAAGATCCTCTACATTAAACGCAAGGTGAGCGTAGCCAGGGATGTAGGGTGCTGAAGGCTCTTCTGGCTGTTCAATGTTATTGTATTGCAGTAATTCAACTTTAATACCAGCCAGTTCAAGCAAAGCCATTCGTACATCAGCTCCCCTTGCGCCTGTCACTTCATCAATAATAGGTCCAGACATTTTCCCTTCGCGTAATAACTCCCCTCCAAGAATATTAGTCCAGAAAAATAATGAGTCTTCAATATTTTTAACTGAAAAACCGACGTGATTAACACTTAAGATCATGAGATTACCTGCTGGGTTTTGAAAATTTAGCATCCAACTTTCTAAAATACCTGTTTTATTTCTTCACGATAAGTGCGATGGGATTTTTTCAGGAAAAAAAAAGCACAATTAAGTGCGGTCTGAAAAATATATTTACGATTCATTCACAGCGACAGCTGTACAGGTTAACTGCTCCCTGTTGATAACTACGCGACTGCGTTACAAGCCTGTATCTATTGTAGGAAAACTGCGAATGTCCGCTCCTCGCTCACAGCCGACATTTTCCATGGTTAGTGCCAACAGCGGACATTGACCAGTATTAAGACTCTGGTCACTCCAAATCTGACTCTTAACCGTCCAGAAGAATAGGGCATCTTCATTAGAAGTTTTCTGGAATTTGTCGAGATAAATAGGGTGCTTCGCCGTACTCGCTACTCCGGTTGCATTTTTCTGTTCCATCCAAAAGTGTCGGCGCAGGGTGCTAACCATTGACGGATTTTGGAATTGCACGACAGCGCCTCGGGTTCGAGCAAGCGCGCTCCGAAATTGGCATGCCGCAGGAAGCGCATATCCAGGCATTGCTCAAGTTGCCCAGCCAGCAGGGGAAAATCCATGAGGCTGTATAGTCGGGGCCATTTGATCAATTTTCGGTAGCGCAGTTGCTCCGACTCGATGCGCAAGTCATCATTTTGATATGGAAAGGCTAAACGGCAAAATCTATTCATCGAGCAATGCTTTAATATTAGCGGACGTTATTGCCGTAAGTTTTCGCGTAATTTGTTCTACAGGCCAGTCCCACCACGCCAATTTTTCCAGAGCTAGAATAATATCATCAGTAAAACGTTTCTTAATGACTCTTGCGGGATTGCCGCCCACAACTGTATATGGAGGGACATCTGAAGTAACCACGGAACGCGTTGAAATTATAGCTCCATTGCCGATCTTAACGCCTGGCATGATCATCGCCTGATAACCTATCCATACATCATTACCAATCACCGTATCACCTTTGTAGGGTAATTCACCGGGTTGAGGCATGCTTTTTTCCCATCCGTTTCCGAAGATGTAAAACGGAAAAGTAGAGAAGCCATCAATTTTGTGATTAGCTCCATTCATAATGAACTGAACACCTTTTGCTATCGCGCAAAACTTACCGATGATCAGCTTGTCACCAATAAATGGAAAGTGATAGAGAACATTACGCTCGAAGTTTTGCGAGTCCTCTGGGTCATCATAATAAGTAAAATCACCGATAATGATGTTGGGATTTGTCACGGTGTTTTTGATGAAACAAACCTGTGGAAAACCCTGCATTGGATGTGTATCAGCGGGATCTGGTCCGTACATAATTCCTCCCAAAAAGTCGTTATATTGCTTTAACGTAAATATAGCATGAAGCCAGTATCCCTTTAAGCGTAAGCATAATGTCCCCTTTACGCGCATAGCTGCCGGTTAGATACCGCAGACACCGGGTGAACAGCTCAGGCATGTATTAAAAAGTTCTAGTTAAAGATTTTTTTGTGAGGGCGGTCAGCCTGTATTGAACAGACGGAGGGTTGTGTCCAGATAGCGCGAGAATTTAATGACAGGCAATAAAAAATGTCGATTGCGCGGCTATATTGTACATAGCTGCACAATTAACGGGATCGTAAACTCTCAATTGTACTGTTGCTAAGCGTGAGAACCGATTTAACGCTGACGCTGATCCTATCGATAATGGCCTGCCGGGGGCCCAGACGCCATTCTTCACTGTTGTAAAAAGATTCCTGAGAGGATTTGAGCTGGGAGAGGCTGTTATAAGCTCTGATCAGATAGTATGCGTCGTTGTCATGTGCGGATATACCAAAAGAAATAATATCCATACCCGCTGAACGGTGAAGCGGAGCACTCTCCTCCGTCATGATTCTGTGGAAGTCTTTCCCGGTGCCGGGTTTTAGGGTGTACAGCAGAAATTCGACTGTTTTCATCTTCGATATCCTTTTCATTTTTCTGATCATGCTGAGCCTGAGCGTCTCCCGAGTGCCAAAAGCGAACGTTAAGGACATTGCGAGGCGTTATGTGATAACGAGTCGGTTAACTTGCCTTCAAGAATGTTACGGATCAAATCCAATGGGAAGATTGTTTCATTGGTACATCTGAGTTCTTCTATTGTCCACCAATAATGATCGCGAATGACTTTCTTTTCGTTACTACTCCACCCAGATCTGTCGATATCTGATTCATCTGTATTGATAATAAAGAAACGTTCTTCTGCAAGAACAGTCTCACCACTGGGCAAAACCATTGTGAAGGTTCTGGATGCTATTTGCGGTCCCGTAGTACTTCTTTTCAGACCTGTTTCTTCAAGTAACTCACGCAAAGCCGCCTGCTCGAAAGATTCATTGTGTTCAAGCCCACCCCCTGGGGTTGCCCAGTAGGATCTCCCACTCAGAGCATCATCTTTATGAACGAAGTTAAAGAGCAGCACGTGATTTTCAGGCGAGAGTATTATTAATCGCGATGATGGACGAATGCGCACAAAGTCACCTCAAGAGAATTTAAAACCCTATTTAGAATTATATATAAAAATAAATTAATGCATGAACAATCATTAATCCTGAATGTTTTTATAGCTTTAACATAACTCAAACGTCCGCTCCTCGCTCACAGCTAACCCACCACCACTCTCAGTCTCATAGCCACACACAAGACAGTTGCCTGGAGCCGCAGCGTCCCGTCTCCCGTGAAGACACGGCTTCAGCCGTTGCTGACCAGTGTTTTCAGAAAACGTTATTGAGTGGATTCCAGACGCTTGTCCAGGTTGACCATGGAAAAAATATTATTAATATCGTTCGGGGTTATCAGGCTGACTGTGTGGAGGGGAAGGTGTTTGGTTGGAAATTACTCTTGGCTCTGCTGACAGTAACGGTTGTTGGCTTCGCACTCTTTGGCTTCATTTTTTCACTCCAGCAGCTGGGGTAAACGACCGTCATTCTTTACTGCGGTTGGAGTATTTACCGGGCCTTAAAATGAAAAAACCCGCTCAGGGCGGGTTTTTTATCACTTTCACTTATCTGCTCAGGCTGTTGCCTTCATCGCTACCGTAAGTGTTAGTGCAATTATCGGCAATTACAGCGCGATAACATTTGCAGCTGAAGGGCCTTTCGCGCCGTTCTCAATAGAGAACTCCACTTTTTGGCCTTCGTCTAAGGTTTTAAAATCGCTGCTCTGAATGGCGGAGAAGTGTACGAACACGTCCTTGCTGCCGTCTTCAGGAGTGATGAAGCCGAAGCCTTTTTCAGGGTTAAACCATTTTACTAAACCAGTCATTTTGTTAGACATAGATACTTCCTTTCGTTTTTGAGCCGCTTATGCAGCGAAGATGGCCTGTTTTGCAGAGTTTTACTTATTGGGCACTTAGGAGGAGGCTCATGAAGAAGGGTATCTAGGATAACGCTTAAATGAGGACTGCTTTACTAAAACTGCTTTCATAAGGTCTGTGTTCCAAACCGATGCCGTCATAATAGACCTGGTTTGATTTTTTATGCAAGGATTAATTTTCGGTGAATAATTAAGCAGTCGAAGCACTGAAACAGGATGAGGGCAGGGGGAATCCATTATTGATGCATAAACAATAAAAGCCCTGACTGTACGAGTCAGGGCTTTTAAGGTACTGCTAACTTAAGATTTAACATTAATATACTTCGTTACTTTTTACTGCTATTTGGTACTGCTTTAAATGCACAAGTTACTACAGATAACATCGGGTACTGAAATTATAACTCCCTCCTTTATCGATTTAAAACCACCTGACAACTTACACCAACACAAATCAAGTCAGGCTAAACTACTTCAACTCGTACATTTCCCCTTCGCGATATATACTCTTTGATGCGTGGCTTTACTTCCTTCGCGATAGTTAAACTACTGACACTCATTGCTTTCGCGAACTCATAGTCAATAAAAAACAAAGCCTTACATCATCGCGCTTGTACTAACACTTATTACACTTGCCTACAACTATTACTACAATTAACACAACTACATGTATTTCAGACTATACATCAGGTACATCTACTTACATTTAGTACTACAACTTACGTTAACCCAAATTAATTATTAAACTAACGTATTCAATCTTTCTAAAACTAACAGAAATACATTTTCGTATCGCTGTTGAAACCTAATTTACGGATTTTTAGTACCGTGTCAACACTGTTTTTAATAACATGTTTTTATTAACAGTGTGCATCAGTTTGCAGATTTAAGAAGCTTCTGATTCCTTTATCTTCTGCATCTTTTTGAGCTGTATTTGCCTGTTGATCACTTTCACGGTGAAACACCTCGATAAAACAGTACTAACCCTTTATAGCGTTCGGTTCACCTTTTCGCTTCATTTCCCCTTGAATGTTGAAGCTGGCAACGCGCGTACTGTCACAAGTACAGACATTTATGGCACGTTTAAATGACATCCCTGCCGGGATAATAATTTCGAGCTTAGTATCTTTATTACCCAGGTGCTCTACCCTAAGGGTAGCGCTGAGTTATTTAGCGCTAATATGTACTGATGTTTTTGCAAATGCAGACCGGCCAGTGAGCCGGTTTTTTTGTGGAGGTATCTGGAAATGTGGCACCAAAAATATTAACTTGCCCGCTGCTGCCGAAACAGTAGCCGGCCCGCCAGGGCCGTGACTCTGCCTGCTGATGGCCCGCTTGCTAAAGGGGGCTTTTGTTTACCCAGAATTACACAAGACAGTTGCTCGCAGCTGTTCTGTCTTTTGAAAAGGCATTACGCGCCTGCGCACATTGATTCACTTTTGAAAGAAGAGCCCGATGATGATCAAGATAAACATGCTTCCCCTCTGCGCGCTGGCCGCGATCGGCCTGACGGGGTGTCAGAACCATCAGGATGATGTAAAGAATGAACGTGCGAAAAACGCCGCCACCGTGCAGCAGCCGGACACCTGCGGCGCGGGTTCCTTCAGTTATCTGATTGGCAAACCGGCCTCGGCACTTGATACGCTGCGGTTCGCGCAGCCGATGAGACACATCACACCAGACACGGCGGTAACGATGGATTACCGCGCCGAACGTCTGAATATTGAGTCTGATGAGAAAGGTGTGATCACCCGTTTGTACTGTTCCTAACCGATCTGCTTGTTTATTAAACAACTCAGGCGGGTTGCTGTGATTATTCTTAGAAACCTCATCGGAAATTAAGGTTTAGATCACAGATTTCATTACATTTTTTAATATTCAGAACGTCGATTAACCCTGTACTAAAATACAGTGTTGACACGCAGTTTATAACGAGTAGATTAGAACTTAACGCTGGAGAGGAGATGGTTAAGAGATTTATTATCCGGCGTGTATTACCGAGTAGTGAGTACCAAAGTTATTGAGCTGTAAATAAATGCGATGAAGGCCACGATGTATTTAGTATGGGTTCTTCAACACCGGGCTGAAATACCAAGCCACGTGAGAAGAGGATGTCAGGCCTCGAAGTAGAATACTGTAATCGCATCATGTGGACCATAACGCGATGATGTAAGGCCTTGTTATGAAGAGTAATGTTCGCGATTTGGGTACGTAAGTATGAAATCGAGAATGTCGCGAAGAAAGTAAGGCAACGCATCAAAGAGTCTATATCGCGAGGGCGATGTACTCATTAAGACAAATCTTAAGGATATGCCTTAATGAAATTAGCAGGATGAACGCTTATTCCATAAAACTCTAGGAGGACAGCAGTAAAGCAGTAACAAATATATCCTGTGAAAATATGTGCATCATGAGAAGTAGAGTTAAGTAATTAAGTTGATGAATGTTAAATATTAATTTGGTAGTACCCTGAAAGCCCCGGTGATTCATTACTGGGGCTTTCTCTATTTAGGGGTTGTGATAATTAAAAGTCCGGGTGTATCTCTGAATCCCAAAATCCTGTGATTATATAATCCACATGATTTTTATGTTCCGCTTTTATGTTCCGCTGATGGTTCCCGCCAGGCTGGCTTCTGCCCCGAGCAACACCAAAAAACAGACCAGCGTTGATTCACGGCTGGCTTTTGCCACCGGCAGGCCGCTCGCGACATCACTGATCGCATCACCTTTCTCAAGCCGGTACTCATCAAGAGTAATTTCACCGTCCATGACATACATCCACTGGGCAAAACCCGGATGCGACGGGACAGCGGTGGTGGAATCTTTCTCCAGCCGGATATCATAGACATACACCGCCTGATGAATTTCCAGCGGCGAATTGATCCCTTCCGGCGCGGCCAGCATGGTCCAGTGATCCACCCCGATGCCCTCCGGACGTTCCATAAACTGAACGCGGCTTTCTAAATCGGCTTTGCGCGGGCGGATAAAAATTTGCAACATTTCCGTCGCGACGAGCGGGGTGGATTCCTCGTGCCAGATGCTTTTACCGGCATTCATCATCATCAGTTTTTTCGGCGAAAGCGCCACGCGGTGCCCTGCGGCGTCTTCATGGACCATCGATCCGCGCCACAGGTAGCTGAGAATTTCATCATTGTTGTGTTCGTGCAGGGTGACCATTGTGCCTACGTCCAGCGTGGCGTGGTCGATGACGCTGAGCGGGCCGAATGCCTCATCACCCGCGTCCGGCAGAATAAGGCCTGGCCGCATACGTCTGATTTTGAAAGGGCCGTATTCGAATGTTGTTTTAGGCGCGGCGCGCAGTACGTTAAACATAATCTCTCCGGCTGATTTTCAGGCTGACAGGTTTTTTTAGCACACAATCTTCTCTAAAGCGCACCGTCCTGACAAAAAGGGACGAATACACCAGAAATAAAGGCCGCGTCCTTGCGGCACTGCGGTCGTCAGGTCAAATCCAGCAGGGCGTTCAGCTCGGCGATTTGCTGCTGCCAGCGGTTTTGCAACTCTGGTTTCTGATGTTTCGGCTTCCGCGCACGGTCTTCCTCCAGCTTACTTTCCAGATCCAGCAGCATCGCCAGCAGGCGTTCCTCTTCAGTTTCCTGCACCGGTATTGCGGATGTCTGCTTCTCGGCAGCCAACGCAACCGGCGGCGGCCCGCCTGCTAACATTGTGTAAACCGGTTTAAGGTCATGCCACTCCTCCAGCCGCTGTTTGTCGATAAGCCAGAACCGGTTGCAGCTTTGTTCAATCAGCCGCCGGTCGTGCGACACCAGCAGCACTGCGCCACTGAAGGTTTTCAGCGTTTCCGCCAGCTCTTCTTTGCCTTCCATATCCAGATGGTTGGTCGGCTCATCGAGCAGTAACAACGAGTAGTTCGCCAGCGTCAGGCCGATAAACAGCAGCCGTGAACGCTCACCCCCGCTCAGCGTGCTGACCTTTTGCTGATGGCGGATGTACGGGAATCCGGCGCCGATCAGCGCCATTTTTCGTTGTTCCTCAAGCAGCGGAGCAAACTGTGCCAGCGCATCGCTCAGGCTGTCGTCATCACGCAGTTGTTGCAGGCTCTGATCGTAATAACCCGTACGCACGCGGGGGTGAAAAATCACGCCGGGAACCACTGAGTCCCGGTGGATAAACGCCTGCCAAAGCGTATGTAAAAGTGATGATTTCCCGCAGCCATTGCGCCCGACCAGCGCAATACGGTCGCCACTTTTCACCCGCATCTCTTCCAGCTTAAACAGCACCGGAGCCTCTGGCGCGGGGCATACCTGCAAACCGGACATCGCCAGCACGCGGTCAGCCGGTAAGGCTTCACCGTTAAGCCGCAATTTCCACAGGTTACCGGCTGTCACCTCGGTTTGATCGTCTTTCAGCCGTTCTGCCTGTTTTTCCATCTGCTTGGCCTTGCGCGCCAGCCCTTCGTTGTCATACACGCTGCCCCACACCGCCAGCCGTTTGGCGCTTTTTTCCACGCGGTCGATCTCCTTCTGCTCGGATTTGCGGCGCAAAGCGTCAGCGCAGTCTTTTTCCTCCAGCGCCAGACGGGCCTGCGTACAAGGCAAACGGATAAATTGCAGGGTTTTATCGCGCAGGATCCAGGTGGCATTAGTGACGTTATCCAGCAGGCTGCGGTCATGGGAAACGAGCACAAAGCTGCCGTTCCAGTTTTTCAGAAACTGCTCAAGCCACAGCAGGGTGGGGAGATCCAGATGGTTGCTCGGCTCATCGAGCAGCAGCAAATCCGGCTGGCGGATCAGCGCCCGCGCCAGCAGCAGGCGGGTGTGCTGGCCGCCGCTGAGCGTGCCGGCGGTCAGATCCCAGGCCGTTTCGTCAAACCCCAGCGTGGCAAGCAGCACTTCTGCCTGCCAGCGTTCCGGCTGATGCAGACTTTCCGGCAGATGGTTCAGCACGGCGTCAATCAGCGAACCCCCGGCGAGCGCTGCCGGCAGATGCTGTTCAATACGGGCCATCAGACACTGGCCGGAGAGCGTCACCGTGCCGGAAGACGCGGCCAGATCGCCACTGAGGATTTTCAGCAGGGTACTTTTACCGCAGCCGTTATGGCCGATAAGCCCGATGCGGTCGCCTTTTTTCAGGCCGAAGGAAATCTCAGCCAGCAGCGGGCCGAAGGTATTATCAAAGGATAAGGATTGTGCAGACAATAATGTTGTCATGTTGCTTACTCAGGTTTTCAGGCATAGCTATGCCCATCGTCAGAAACGCCGACGATAACCGGTAAGCCGGAGGGAAGTTCTCAGGTTGTCAGTTAGCTTCGCTCAGGCGGGTTATCGCGGCACGGTGCCGGAAATACCTGAGCAGTGACGATCGCTAAGGACGAGTGAAATTAAAAAAACTTCACGGGTCAGCATGGCAATCCTCCTTATATAACGTTGGTGAATGAATGAGTTGAGTATATTGGGGATTTTGGATTTGTTCCAGTGACGAAAATCCCCGCCATACATTTATGCTGCAATCACTTCGTTTTCCAGCTTCTGCCGTTTGCGCAGGCCGGGGAACCACGTCATCCATAAGCCGACCACGATCAGCGTACCCACACCGCCGATGGCCGCGGCAGGCACTGCGCCGAGCCAGGCCGCCATCAGGCCGGATTCAAACTCGCCGAGCTGATTTGAAGTGTTGATGAAGATGGAATTGACTGCGCTGACGCGGCCGCGCATATCGTCAGGCGTATCGAGCTGCACCAGTGCGCCACGGATCACCATGCTCACCATATCGAATCCGCCGAGGGCGAACAGCGCCAGAATGGATAACCACAGCGAGGTGGAAAATGCGAACACCAGCGTCGCGGCACCAAAACCGGCGACGGCAGCAAACATGATTTTCCCGACGTTGCGGTTAAGCGCCCGGTGGCTGAGCCAGAAACCGACAATCAATCCACCGACCGCAGGCGCGCCGCGCAACAAACCTAATCCCCACGGCCCCGTGTGCAGAATATCGTGCGCGAATATGGGCAGCAGGGCGGTGGCGCCGCCGAGCAACACGGCAAACAGATCCAGAGAAATCACGCCCAGCACGTCGGGGCGGTTGCGGATAAACCCGATCCCGGCGAAAAGCGTTTTGAACGTCGCGGGTACGCGGCGCGGTGGCGTATGTTCGTAACGTAAACGGCTCACCATCACAATCGACAACAGATACAGCGCCGCACACACCGCGTATGCGACACCGGCGCCCGCGACATACAAAAAGCCGCCGAGCGCAGGGCCAACCATCGCCGCAGCCTGGCCGGAAACGCTGTTCGCCGCCATGGCGCGCGCCAGCAAATGCGGCGGCACCAGCGCAGGCAACATCGATTGCAGGGAAGGCGCTTCCATCGCTTTGGCCGTGGAAATCATGAAAATCAAACTGAGGATCACCACTTCATTTACGTGATGCGTCAGTGTCAGCCAGGCCAGCGCGGCGATAGCGACCCACTCGGCAATTTGCCCGAGCAGCACCACGCGGCGGCGGTCGAACTGATCGGCAACGTGGCCGGCGACCAGCGCCAGCAACACCGACGGCAGAAACTGCACCAGGCCGATCAGCCCGAGGTCGAACGCCCGGCCGGTCATCGAGTAAATCTGCCAGCTCACCACAATGGAAAGCATCTGGAAACCGAAGCTGGATGCCGCACGGGCGATCCAGAAAGCGACAAACGAGCGGTGCTGTAACAGTGAGTCCGACTGGCCGGAGAGAGCAGACATGACAAATCCCTGAAGAAAATGAAAGATGCCGGGTCTGCGGTCGGTGACGACTCGTTAGCCCGGCAATTATTGTGTATACAAATAATTAACAAACAAGGTGAGTCGTATATTTATCACAAAACCTGCGGCAAATCTTCAACCCGCAGAGTGAACAACGTTGTCGTACGCGGTCTGGCGGTGCTGCCTGCGGATTGCCACCATGCAAAACGGCCTCCGCAGAGGCCGTTATTTAGCGTTTTAAACAGGTGTGAACCTTTACCAGCGCAGTTCGCGGCCGGAATATTCCACAAAATGATGGCCGCCTTTGCCGCGCCATTTTTCGAATACATCAGCAATGCCGTTGGTGCTTTCAGAGATGGTCAGCGTGGCATTTTCGCCACCCATGTCAGTCTGCACCCAGCCCGGATGCACGGACAACAGCGTCTGACCCTGCTTGTCGGTTTCTTCTTTCAGCGGACGCGTCAGCATATTCAAAGCCGCTTTGCTGGCGGAATACAGCGGGTAGGTGGCGACGTCGTTTTCATTCAGGCTTGCCAGTTCAGACGTCATCAGCGCGATGACACCGGTTTTCGCTTTCAGCAAAGGCAGCAATTCTGTTGCGCAGCGCACCGGGGAAAACGTGTTGGTCATAAACAGCCTGACGATCTCTTCATCATCTGCCTGATTGACGTCCTGATGATCCGGGCCGAATGCCCCTGCGTTAACAAAAATCAGGTCGAACGTGCTGTCTGAAAGCGCATCTTTCACCGCCTTGCGTTCATCAGCTTTATTGATGTCCAGCTTCAGCCACTCTGCAGAGGACGGACTGCCGGCAGGAACCGCATCACGCGTCGTCGCGGTGACCTGCCAGCCGCGTTCTGCCAGAACATTTACCACGCCTAAACCGATACCGCGCGAGGCGCCAATGATCAATGCTTTCTGAGAATTAGTCATATTCATCCTTTATGTTCAATGGGTTATATCAGATATTCGTTTTCAGCCTTTCGTCATGTTACCGGCAGTATGCGGCAGAGCCCGCGGGGCGGCAATGGCTCGCTGTCCCATTTTCCCGGTGTGCGGTTGACGTCTTCACGTTTTACGCACCGGCCGGTTTTATAAAATAATTAAAATAGTTTCATTGCGAACAGGTAATGATTTTTAATGAGTTTTTGACGAATTTGACTTAAACGGACGTTGAATTCGCGGTGCGACAGAGGCAATTTCCCGTTTTATGGCTAATCTTATTTAAGCTGCTGTCAGGTTTATATATTTAATATGGCCTTATGCGGTGGTTCTCAGGAGTTTAACGTACCTTATTTGCTTTTTTTTAATGAAAAGTATGGTAACCAATGGAGATATCAAAATGATTGAAAACCCTAACCCTGCACCAGGGCATTACAATAATACGCTGGTTGAACCGGTAAATTCTGTTCCCCTTAAACGTATTTCATGGAGTGCGGTATTCGCGGGTGTCATTATTTCAATGGTGGTTTATCTGCTGTTGTCCATATTAGGTACCGCGGTCGGAGCCAGTACCATTGATCCGCTGAAAGAACAAAATCCGCTGGACGGTCTGGGTATGGGCGCGGCCATCTGGACCGGTGCCAGTATGTTGATCTCCATCGCGGCCGGTGCTTACGCCAGCGGCCGTCTGGCCCAGCGCGAAGGGGCGCTGCATGGTCTGTTAATGTTTGGCGTCAATACGCTGATTTGCGCCTGGTTCCTGCTGGTGGTGGTGAATAATGCCATGAGCGGTGCGATGAGCGTGGTGGGTTCCGGGTTGCAAACGTTAGGCAGCGGAATATCCGCCGCCGCGCCGCCGGTGACTCAGATGGTAAAAGATAAACTGGGCGAGAATAATATTAACCTCGACAGTTTACAGAATGAACTTGAAACCACGTTGCGTCAGACGGGTAAACCGGAATTACAGCCGGAGAACTTGCAAAATAAAGCGGAAGGTGAAGTCAATAATGCACAGGCGCAGGCCGATGACACCGCGAACCATCCGCAAACTGCCGACACTGATTTGACCAACTTTATTAAGGGCCTTATTTCCCGTAATGAAGCGACATTCCAGGCCGCTGACCGCGAAGCGCTGAAAAATATCATCAAAGCGCGTACCGGTAAAAGCGATCAGGAAGTGGATCAGATTGTCAGCCAGGCTGAGAAAACCTATCAGCAGGCGCGGGCAAAATACGAAGAACTGAAACAGCAGGCGGAGCAGAAAGCCCGTGAAGCTGGCGAGAAAGCCGCTGCCGCCACGGCGAAAGCCAGCTGGTTCGCCTTCTTTATGTTAATCGTTGAAGCCGTACTGGCCGGTGCGATGGGCATGTTGGGTCGCCGCACTCAGCCTGAGCCGGTGTTTACACATCAGCGTCATTAACGGCTAAGTCAGTTGTCATTTATACCCGGAGGGAGATAGCGATATCTCCCTCTTTTTTATGTGCAGATTTACCCCGCGCCGCCGCGCATCCCGCAACATTTCCGTGCTCCCTCCCGCCTGAACGCCCGCAAATGCCATGCGTTATTGCCACCCTCCGGCGCAGTGCGTAATGTGGAGGTTTCGAACAATTCTCTCAGGTGAAAAAAGCATGATCACCCTTAAATGGTTTAGCCTCGTCTTTGTCTGTGTTTTGCTGCTGTCATTTGGATACAGCTATGCCAAAGCGACCCAGACCAAAGAAGAACCCGTGCAAAACTGGTCAACGGCACGCCGTGATTCCGCCGGGATTGCACCAGACCCGGTTAAGCTCAAAGACACCGCGATTGTGCAGATTTACGTTGCACCCACTTACGGATGGCGCGGGCTGGTCGCCGTCCACCCGTGGATTATTTTCAAACGTGAAGGGGAAACCGCCTTTACCCGTTACGACGTGGTCAGCTGGGGCAGCGACAACGTCGTTCGCCGCAACTACGCCATACCTGACGGCTACTGGTTTGGTTCAAGGCCGAGAAAGCTGGTCGATCACCGGGGCGCGTCAGCGCAGGCGCTGATCCCGCAGATTGAAGCGGCCATCAAAAATTACCCTTATCCGCATACCTATCACGCCTGGCCGGGCCCGAACAGTAATACCTTTATGGCGCATATTGGCCGTGAAGTGCCGGATCTCAAGCTAGATATGCCGTCGAATGCGATCGGTAAAGACTATCGCGGCATCACCAATCCGATCGGTTTACCGCCGTCGGGGCGTGGCGTTCAGGTATCGGTGCTGGGGCTTCTCGGCGTCACGATGGGCGTGGAAGAAGGCGTGGAGGTCAATGTGTTAGGGCTAAATCTCGGCATTGATATTAAGTCTCCGGCGCTGCGTTTACCCTTCATCGGGCGTGTAGGTTTTGATAATCCCGGCAATGCCGAACTCTGAGCAGATACCCCCTTCAACACATCAGTTTCATTAAACAATTCCGCCGTTTTTTATTCTGCTGATTTTTCACCTTTGCCTGAAGTGATTCAGGCAAAACACCCTAAGGAATTATTCAGAATAATCGTTCGCTTTTCTCTCATTTCACCCTCCTGCCACGCTGTATAAGACAAATTCTGGTGATTTTCTTTGTAAGGATTTCGCAAATATTCCTAGGATTTGCCTGACTTTTGTAAAGCTTTTCCGACGATTGTGAACGAATCCCCTGATTTCAGTGTGCTTTTTGTCACTTCACGACAACTTTTTGTGAGAAAAATAACACCCTGATATCACAGGCAAATTCATTCATCTGATGAATGCAAAACTTAGGATTTTTCGCACCGCGTGAATGTGTCCTCCGATTGTTTCAGAGCGTTCCGACGGTTTTCAGCCACTATTTCTGAGTGAGGAACATTGCAATAATGATGCCGTAAGTGAAAAGGAAGAGATGTTTCGGAAACAGTGCGACAGCGGCACGAGGATGTTTCCGACAGGATACCGACAGGAGCGTCAGATGAAAAAAATGCTTAAGAGTGTCGTAACAAAGTGCAGCGTGCTCACTCTGTTTCTGACGCTGCCGTTTATCACACAGGCCGCCGTTTCAGAAACAGCGCCACAGTGGGCCACTGCGCCGTCGATGAAAGGCATGGATTCGGTGGATCTGAAAACCGCCATTTTGCAGGCGTTTTCACGCAGCCCGTCCGTTACCCAGCAGGCGTATCAGATGGGGATTGGTCAGGCGCAAATCCGCGAAGCGCAAAGTGCGTGGTATCCGCAAATCGGGCTGACCGCCAATACCGGTAACTCGACGCAGCAGGACTCCTTCAACAGTCTGAACAATGCGGCGGCTTACGGCCTGACGCTCTCACAGCTGGTTTACGATTTCGGCAAAACCAACGCCAGTATTCACCAGCAAAAATCTGCCCAGGAAAGCTATCGCTACAAACTGCTGGCGACACTGTCTGACGTCGCCGAACAAACGGCAACGGCGTATCTCGATGTGCTGAAATATCAGGATCTGACCCAGGCGGTGCAGGATAATATTAATGCGCTCGAAGAAGTCCGGCGAATGTCTTCTTTGCGCGCCGATGCCGGATTAAGTACCCGATCGGATGTGTTGCAGGCGCAATCACGTATTTCCGGGATGCGTTCAACACTGAAACAATATCAGGCGAGCTTATCTGCGGCGAAAGCCCAATTAGCGTCGCTGACCGGCGTGAAAGCAAATCATTACCTGCCCGTGTCCGGTGTGAATTTAGATCCGCCGGTCATGCCGGATAATATTAATTATTCGCGGGTGCCGTCCGTGTTATATGCGCAGGCGCAACAAGAATCCGCCTCATTTGAAGTGAATAAAGCCAAGTCTGATTATTTACCGACCCTGAGTTTACAGGCCAGTCGAACCCGTTACGAAACAACCAATAATCCTTACTGGAATAATCAGATCCAGCTGCACGTGAATGCTCCGCTCTACCAGGGAGGCGCGGTTTCCGCCCGCGTCAGCCAGGCGGAAGGGCATAAAAACATTGCCGCCACGCTGGTCGATCAGGCCAAGCTGGATGTACTGCAAAAAGCCTCTGTGGCTTATGCCAACTGGGCTGGCGCACAAGGGCAGTTGCAGGCCAGTGCGGATCAGTTGCAGGATTCAGTCCGCTCGCGTGATGTGTATAAAAACGAATATAAGCTCAATCAACGCACCCTGAATGACTTACTCAGCGTGGAACAGGATGTATTCCAGGCGCAGTTTTCACAGGTCAGCGCCCGATACGACAGCTGGTATTCGCAAATAAATTACGCCACGGCGATGAATGATTTATTGCCACAACTCGGTATTAACCAGGGCGTGAGTCAGTCACTGCCTGATTTAAAGTAACCTGCAGTTCCGACAGAAAAACAATGCCAGGTTAATGGCGTTGTAATAACACCTATTGGGTATATAAAAGGAATGGACACAATATCATGAGCAAAACCATGGATATTATCTCTCGTAAAACGTCATTGAAAAATGTTTTCACCGCAGAAGGAAATACATCCGTCGCGATGAATGAATCCGGTGTGGTCGTTATTCATGACGCAGTGAAAAATGTCGCCAGCTATGAACGCAGCGGCAATGATCTGATTATTCATATGCAGGATGGTTCGGTTATTCGCTGTGTAGGATATTTCGAGAATATAGGTGATAAAGACGAGAATAAACTGGTCTTTCAGGATGAAAATCAGCAGATGACCGAGGTGAATTTCACCGACGCCACTGCCCCTCATGATACGCCGGTATTTACCCTCACCGCGGCGGAAACCCCGCTGGCGGACATGAGCAGCTTAATGCTCAGCACGGCAGAAGTGACCGTGGAATGGCCGTACCTGCTGGCCGGTGTGCTGGGCGCGGGCGCGGCGGGCGCGTTGCTGGGTCACAGCGGCGGCACCGACGAAAAAACCAGGGTCATCGATAACACCAAAGATGTCGAAGTGGCACAGCCGACGTTCCTCGTGACCGACACGCAGGGCGACAGCCAGGGCATTCTGGCGAATCAGGCGGTGACCGACGACACGCGTCCGACATTCACCGGCACCGGGTATCCGGGGGCGGATATCGCCATTGTGGATGCCAGCGGTAACATCATTGCCACCACCGTGGTTGACGCAAACGGGCAGTGGACCGCTCAACTGGCCGCGCAGTCTGCCGGTTCGCATACCTACATGGTGGTACAGGAAAGCAACGGTTCCACCACCAGCGCAGGCTCCATCACCCTGACCATTGTCACGGCCAAAGCCTCCCTGAGCATCGACACCATGGCGGGCGATAACGTGCTCAACGCTGCCGAAGCAGGCAGCGACGTTACGCTTTCCGGTAAAAGCGAAAACCTGGCGGCGGGCACCACCGTGACCGTTTCACTCAACGGCTCAAGCTGGCAGACCACCGTGGGCGCAGACGGCTCCTGGTCCGTGCAGGTGCCGGCGGCAGACGCACAGGCTCTGGCTGACGGCGTTCACACCGTGCAGGTCAGCGGCGTGGATCGCGCCGGTAACAACATCACTTCCGCCTCAACGCTGACAGTGGATACGCACCCTCCGTCGCTGACCATCGGCACGCTGGCGGGCGATGACATTCTTAATGCGGCGGAAGCGGGCAGCGACCTGATCCTCAGCGGCACCTCCGATGCCGGTGCCGGTCAGACCGTCACTCTGAACCTGAACGGCCAGACCTACACCACGACCGTTGGCGCAGACGGCAACTGGTCCGTGAGCGTTCCGGCCGCGCAGGCAGGCGCACTGGCGAACGGCAACGTTACCCTCAGCGCCAGCGTCAGTGATGCGGCGGGCAACAGCACTTCCACCACGCATGATTTCCGCGTAGACACCACCGTGCCGGTCGTCACCATCGATACCATCGCCGGTGACAACATCCTCAACAGCGCGGAGCAAATGCAGGCGCACATCGTCAGCGGCAGCAGCACCGGCGGGGAAGCGGGCGACACCGTCACGCTGATCATCAACGGCCAGACCTACACCACAACGCTGGCGGCGGATGGCTCATGGAGCATCGGTTTACCGGCGTCCGTGTTCAGTTCGCTGGCAGACGGCAGCCACGATGTCAGCGTCAGCATCACCGACAAAGCAGGCAATACCGGCAGCCAGACCTCTACCCTCGTACTGTCTTCCGATTTGCCGGAACTGACCATCGATACCGTCGCGATTGAAAACGTGATCAACGCCGAAGCCAAAGGCGCAGCGCTGGCCGTCACCGGCACCAGCAGCAGCCCGGATGGCACCTCCGTCACCCTGACGCTCAACGGTGTGGATTACACCACCCGCGTCAGCGGCGGCCAATGGTCAGTCAGCATTCCGGCGTCCGATGTGGCGAAACTCGGCGAAGCCCATTACACCCTGACCGTCGTCAGCACCGACGCGGCCGGAAACACCGGCAGCGCATCGCATCAGGTGCAGGTGGATTCCGTGTTACCGCAGGTCACGGTGAACGTCACCGCGGGCGATGACATCATCAACGCCACAGAAATCACCGCTGACCAGATCCTCAGCGGGAAAGTCACCCATGCGGCGGCGGGCGATACCGTGCTCGTCACCTTGGGCGGCCACACTTATCAGACCACCGTCGCAGACGACCTGAGCTGGAGCGTCAGCGTGCCAGCGGCAGACTGGCAGGCGCTTGGCGACGGAAATCTTACCGTCAGCGCGTCAGTGACCAACCAGCACGGCAACACCGGCAACGGCGAGCGCGAAATCATCATCGACGCCAGTCTGCCGGGCTTGCGCATAGATACCGTTGCGGGCGATGACATCGTCAACAGCATCGAAATCCAGCAAAACCAGATCATCAGCGGCACCAGCACCGGCATTGCCGAAGGCAGCACGGTGATCGTGACGGTCAACGGCGTGGAGTATCGGGCGAATGTGAGTGCCAGCGGCAGCTGGTCAGCGGCCATTCCGGCGGCAGACGTGGCGAACTGGCCAGCGGGCGAGCTGAACATCAGCGTGACCGGCTCCAGCACGTCGGGCAACAGCGTCAGCATTGCCAACAACATCACCGTTGATCTCAGCAGCGTGGCGATTGCCATCGACACCATCGCGCTGGACAACATCCTCAATGCCGCGGAAAAAGCGGCAGATGTCACGCTGAGCGGCACCACACAAAATGTCGAAGCCGGTCAGCAGGTGACGGTGAATTTCGCGGGCGGCACCTATCAGACGACGGTGCAGGCGGACGGCAGCTGGAGCGTCACCGTTGCGGCGGCGGACATCAGAAATCTGAAAGACGGCGACACCAACGTGAGCGTCAGCGTGACAAACGTCGCGGGCAATAACGCCAGCGCGGCGCAGGAACTGACGGTAGACACCGCCGCGCCAACGCTGAGCCTTAACGTGATCGCCGGTGACAACGTGCTGAACAGCGCCGAAGCGGGCGCGGACGTGGTTGTGAGCGGGACGACAACCGCCGAACCCGGTCAGCAGGTGACGGTTACCCTTAACGGCAAAACCTACACCGCGGACGTCGCGGCCGACGGCACCTGGCGCACCACGGTGCCGACGGCAGACGCGGGGGCGATCACCGACGGCACTTACACCGTCAGCGCCAGCGTCAGCGATATCGCCGGTAACACCACCGGCGCGAACGGCTCGCTGCTGGTGGACGTGACCGCGCCAACGCTGACCATCAATACTGTGGCTGCCGACGACGTGATCAACGCGCAGGAGCATCAGCAAAACCTGATGATCACCGGCGGCAGCACCGGCGTGCCTGCGGGCGGGCTGGTCACGGTTGAAATTGACGGCCACAGTTACACCGCTGCGGTTGATGCGTCGGGCAACTGGAGCGCCGGCGTTCCGGCCTCTGTGGTCAGCACCCTGAACGATACCGGCTACACCATCACTGCCAGCGCGAAAGACTCGGCGGGCAATCCGGGTTCCGTCACGCACGGCGTCACGGTAGATAACGTTTCTCCGGTACTGACCATCAACACCGTGGCCTCCGACGACGTGATCAACGCCATCGAAAAAGGCGAAGCCCTCACCGTCAGCGGCACCAGCGACGGTGCGGACGGATCAACCGTCACCCTGACCCTCAACGGCAAAGCGTACAGCACCCAGGTCAGCGGCGGCGTCTGGGCGCTGGACGTTCCTGCGGGCGACGTGGCAAACCTCGGCGAAGCGAACTACACCCTCAATGCCTCCAGCACCGACGCGGCGGGCAACACCGGCAGCACCACGCACAACGTGCTGGTCGATACCTCGCTGCCATCCGTGATCATCAATTCGGTGGCGGGCGATGACGTGATCAACGCCGCCGAAGCAGCGGCAGACCAGACCCTGAGCGGCCGCGTCACCAACGCGGCAGAGGGTGACATAGTCACTATCACCCTCGGCGGCAAAACCTACGAAGCCAACGTGCAGGCAGATCTGAGCTGGAGCGTCAGCGTGCCATCGGCTGACCTGCAAGGGTTCGGCGACGGTGACCTGACCGTCAGCGCCAGCGTGACCAACCAGCACGGCAACACCGGCTCGAATGAGCGTGATATCGCCATCGACGCCAACCTGCCGGGCCTGCGTCTGGATACCGTGGCCGGTGACGATATCGTCAACAGCATTGAAACCCAGCAAAACCAGATCATCAGCGGCACCAGTACCGATCTCGAACCGAACAGCACTGTGACGGTGACCGTGAACGGCGTGGAATATTCTGCCAGCGTGAAGGCCAACGGCAACTGGTCCGCGGCCATTCCGGCAGCGGACGTGGCGAACTGGCCTGCGGGCCCGCTGGCCATCACCGTCAGCGGCGCGGACGCCTCCGGTAACCCGGTGACCATTACGCAAAACATCACCGTTGATCTGAGCAGCGTGGCGATCACCGTCGATACCATTGCGGCTGACGACATCATCAACGCGGCGGAAAAGGCGGCAGACCTGACGTTGAGCGGCAAGACGCAAAACGTTGAAGCCGGTCGCGACGTGACCGTCAACTTTGCCGGTCACATTTACACGGCCAAAGTGGGCGACGACGGCAACTGGAGCGTCACCGTTCCGGCAGCGGACATGGCGGCGCTGAAAGACGGCGACGCCACGGCGACCGTCAGCGTAACTAATGCGGCAGGTAATAGCGCCAGCGCGGCGAATACCGCAGAAGTGGACACCTCTGCGCCAACGCTGACCATCGACACCCTCGCCGGTGACAACGTGCTGAACAGCGCGGAAGCGGGCGCAGACGTGGTATTGAGCGGGACGACAACCGCCGAAGCCGGTCAGCAGGTGACGATTACCCTTAACGGCAAAACCTACACCGCCGACGTCGCGGCAGACGGCACCTGGAACACCACGGTGCCGGCGGCAGACGCGGGGGCGATCACTGACGGCACTTACACCGTCAGCGCCAGCGTCAGCGATATCGCCGGTAACACCACCGGCGCGACCGGCTCGCTGCTGGTGGACGTGACCGCGCCAACCCTGACTATCAATACCGTGGCAGCCGACGACGTGATCAACGCGCAGGAGCATCAGCAAAACCTGATGATCACCGGCGGCAGCACCGGCGTGCCTGCGGGCGGGCTGGTCACTGTTGAGATCGACGGCCACAGCTACACCGCTGCGGTGGATGCGTCGGGCAACTGGAGCGTCGGCGTTCCGGCGTCTGTTGTCAGCACCCTGAACGATACCGGCTACACCATTACTGCCAGCGCGAAAGACGCGGCGGGCAATCCGGGTTCCGTCACGCACGGTGTCACGGTGGATACCGCTGCACCGGTGCTGACCATCAACACCGTCGCCTCTGATGACGTGATCAACGCCATCGAAAAAGGCGAAGCGCTGACCGTCAGCGGCACCAGCGACGGCGCGGACGGTTCAACCGTCACCCTGACTCTCAACGGCAAAGCGTACAGCACCCAGGTCAGCGGCGGCGTCTGGACGCTCGACGTTCCGGCAACTGATGTCGCAAACCTCGGCGAAGCGAACTACACGCTGAACGCCTCCAGCACCGACGCGGCGGGCAACACCGGCAGCGCCACGCACAATGTGCTTGTCGATACCTCGCTGCCATCCGTGATCATCAACGCGGTGGCGGGCGACGACGTGATCAACGCCGCCGAAGTGGCGGCAGACCAGACCCTGAGCGGCCGCGTCACCAATGCGGCAGAGGGTGACACTGTCACCATTACGCTCGGCGGCAAGACCTACGAAGCCAACGTGCAGGCCGATCTGAGCTGGAGCGTCAGCGTGCCATCGGCTGACCTGCAAGGGTTCGGCGACGGTGACCTGACCCTCAGCGCCAGCGTGACCAACCAGCATGGAAATACCGGCAACGGCGAGCGCGATATCGCCATCGACGCCAACCTGCCGGGCCTGCGTCTGGATACCGTGGCCGGTGACGACATCGTCAACAGCATCGAAATCCAGCAAAACCAGATCATCAGCGGCACCAGCACCGATCTCGAACCGAACAGCACTGTGACGGTGACCGTGAACGGCGTGGATTATTCCGCCAGCGTGAAGGCCAACGGCAGCTGGTCGGCGGCAATCCCTGCCTCGGACGTGGCGAACTGGCCTGCGGGCGAGCTTGCCATCACCGTCAGCGGCGCGGACGCCTCCGGCAATCCGGTGAGCATTACGCAAAACATCACCGTTGATCTGAGCAGCGTGGCGATCAGCGTCGATACCATCGCGGTGGATGACATCATCAACGCGGCGGAGAAAGCGGCAGACCTGACCCTGAGCGGCACCACGCAAAACGTTGAAGCCGGTCGCGACGTGACCGTTAACTTTGCCGGTCACATTTACACGGCCAAAGTGGCCGACGACGGCAGCTGGAGCGTGAATGTTCCGGCAGCGGACATGGCTGCGCTGAAAGACGGCGACGCCACGGCCACCGTCAGCGTGACCAACGCGGCAGGTAACAGCGCCAGTGCGGCGAATACCGCAGAAGTGGATGCTTCCGCGCCGGTGGTGACCATTAATACCGTCACCAGCAGCGACGTGCTGACCGCCGTTTCGGGCAATGCAGACGTCACGCTGACCGGCACCAGCACCGCTGAAACCGGGCAGACCGTCACCATTACGCTCGGCGGCAATACCTATCTTGCGCAGGTTGCCGCAGACGGCACCTGGACCACCACCGTACCGGGCACTGTGTTCTCCGGCCTGGGCGATGGCAGCTACACCATCAACGCCTCGGTCAGCGATATCGCGGGCAATCCGGCATCGGCAACAGGCACCGCGCAGGTAGATCTCACCGCGCCGGTCGTGACCATCAACACCGTCGCGGGCGATAACGTCATTAACAGCAGCGAACATGCGCAGGCGCAGGTGATCAGCGGCACCGTCTCCGGCGTGGAGGCGGGCAGCGTTGTTATCGTCACCATCAATAACGTCGATTACCGTACGGTCAGCGACGCCAGCGGCAACTGGAGCGTCGGCGTTGCGGCGGACGTGATCAGCGGTCTGAACGACGGCAGCTACACCATCACCGCACAGGCGACGGACGTGGCCGGGAACACGGGTTCTGCAAACCGCGATGTGACCGTCGAAACGACCGCGCCGGTATTTACCATCAATGACATGGCCGGTGGCGACAACATCCTTAATGCCACCGAAGCGCTCACCACCCTGACCATCACCGGTACGGTGTCCGGTCTGGCGGATGGCACCCAGGTTATCGTCACGCTTAACGGTCTGGACTATCAGGGCACCGTGACCAACGGCGCGTGGAGTGCGGACGTTCCGGCGAGCGATCTGGCGAACCTCGGACAGGCGTTGTATCAGGTGAGCGTGCGTGGCACCGACGAGTACGGCAACAGCGGTTCAGTCAGCAAAGGGCTGCAAACCTCTTCTGACAGCCCGGCCGTGACCATCAACGTGGTGGCCGGTGATGACGTGATCAACGCCAGCGAAGTGACCGCCGATCAGGTGATCAGCGGCACCGTGCTCCATGCGGAAGCGGGGCAACAGGTGGTGGTCACCGTGGGCGGCAAGACGTATCACGCCGAGGTACAAAATGACCTGACCTGGAGCCTGACCGTTCCGGCTGCCGATCTCGCGGCAATGGGCGACGGCGCGCTGACGGTTTCCGCAACGGTGACCAATCTCAGCGGCAACACCGGTTCCGGTGAGCGTGATATTGCCATCGATGCGGCGATCCCCGGTTTACGCATTGATACCATTGCCGGTGACGACATCGTCAACAGCATTGAAATTAACCAGAACCAGATCATCAGCGGCACCAGCACCGGTATCGCCGAAGGCAGCACGGTGATCGTGACGGTCAACGGCGTGGAGTATCGGGCGAATGTGAACGCCAGCGGCAGCTGGTCAGCGGCCGTTCCGGCGGCAGACGTGGCGAACTGGCCTGCGGGCGAGCTGACGGTTTCCGTCAGCGGCACCAGCTCAGCCGGAAACAATGTCACCATTTCTGACGACATCACGGTGGATCTGACCGGTGTGGCGATCGCCATCGACACCGTCACCACCGACAACATCCTCAACGCGGCGGAAAAAGCGGCAGATCTGACCCTGAACGGCACAACGCAAAACGTTGAAGCCGGTCAGAATGTCACGGTGATTTTCGCCGGTCATACCTACACCGCCAAAGTGGCCGACGACGGCAGCTGGAGCGTGACCGTTCCGGCGGCAGACATGGCGGCGCTGAAAGACGGCGACGCTACCGTTTCCGTGAGCGTCACCAATCTGGCAGGCAACAGCGCCAGCGCGGCGAATACTGTGGAAGTAGACACCGCCGCGCCAACGCTGACCATCGACACCCTCGCCGGTGACAACGTACTGAACAGCGCCGAAGCGGGCGCAGACGTGGTAGTGAGCGGGACGACAAACGCCGAAGCCGGTCAGCAGGTGACGATTACCCTTAACGGTAAAACTTACACCGCCGACGTGGCGGCAGACGGCACCTGGCGCACCACGGTGCCGGCGGCAGACGCGGGGGCGATCACTGACGGCACTTATACCGTCAGCGCCAGCGTCAGCGATATCGCCGGTAACACCACCGGCGCAACCGGCTCGCTGCTGGTGGACGTGACTGCGCCAACGCTGACTATCAATACCGTGGCCGCCGACGACGTGATCAACGCGCAGGAGCATCAGCAAAACCTGATGATCACCGGCGGCAGCACCGGCGTGCCTGCGGGCGGGCTGGTCACGGTTGAGATCGACGGCCACAGCTACACCGCCGCGGTGGATGCGAACGGCAACTGGAGCGTCGGCGTTCCGGCCTCTGTGGTCAGTTCCCTGAACGATACCGGCTACACCATTACTGCCAGCGCACAAGACGCGGCGGGCAATCCGGGTTCCGTCACGCACGACGTCACGGTAGATACCGTTCCTCCGGTACTGACCATCAACACCGTGGCCTCTGATGACGTGATCAACGCCATTGAAAAAGGTGAGGCCCTCACCGTCAGCGGCACCAGCGACGGCGCGGACGGTTCAACCGTCACCCTGACCCTCAACGGCAAAGCGTACAGCACCCAGGTCAGCGGCGGCGTCTGGACGTTGGACGTTCCGGCAACTGATGTCGCAAACCTCGGCGAAGCGAACTACACGCTGAACGCCTCCAGCACCGACGCGGCGGGCAACACCGGCAGCGCCACGCACAATGTGCTTGTCGATACCTCGCTGCCATCCGTCACCATCAATGCGGTGGCGGGCGACGATATCATCAACGCCGCCGAAGCGGCGGCAGACCAGACCCTGAGCGGCCGCGTCACCAACGCGGCAGAGGGTGACACTGTCACCATTACGCTCGGCGGCAAAACGTATGAAGCCAACGTGCAGGCCGATCTGAGCTGGAGCATCAGCGTGCCATCCGCTGACCTGCAAGGGTTCGGCGACGGCGGCCTGACCGTCAGCGCCAGCGTGACCAACCAGCACGGCAACACCGGGTCGAATGAGCGCGATATCGCCATCGACGCCAATTTGCCGGGCCTGCGTCTGGATACCGTGGCCGGTGACGACATCGTCAACAGCATCGAAATTACCCAAAACCAGATCATCAGCGGCACCAGTACCGATCTCGAACCGAACAGCAATGTGACGGTGACCGTGAACGGCGTGGATTATTCTGCCAGCGTGAAGGCCAACGGCAGCTGGTCGGCGGCCATTCCGGCAGCGGACGTGGCGAACTGGCCTGCGGGCCCGCTGGCCATCACCGTCAGCGGCGCGGACGCCTCCGGCAATCCGGTGAGCATTACGCAAAACATCACCGTTGATCTGAGCAGCGTGGCGATCACCGTCGATACCATCGCGGTTGATGACATCATCAACGCGGCAGAGAAAGCCGCAGACCTGACGCTGAGCGGCACCACGCAAAACGTCGAGGCCGGTCGCGACGTGACCGTTAACTTTGCCGGTCACATTTACACGGCCAAAGTGGGCGACGACGGCAGCTGGAGCGTGACCGTTCCGGCAGCGGACATGGCTGCGCTGAAAGACGGCGACGCCACGGCCACCGTCAGCGTGACCAACGCGGCAGGCAACAGTGCGAGCGCGGCGAATACCGCAGAAGTGGATGCTTCCGCGCCAACGCTGACCATCAACACTCTCGCCGGAGACAACGTGCTCAACAGCGCCGAAGCGGGCGCAGACGTGGTGCTGAGCGGGACGACAAACGCCGAAGCCGGTCAGCAGGTGACGATTACCCTTAACGGCAAAACCTACACCGCGGAAGTCGCGGCAGACGGCACCTGGCGCACCACGGTGCCGGCGGCAGACGCGGGGGCGATCACCGACGGTACCTACACCGTCAGCGCCAGCGTCAGCGATATCGCCGGTAACACCACCGGCGCAACCGGCTCGCTGCTGGTGGACGTGACCGCGCCGGTGGTGACCATCAACACTATCGCCGGTGACGATGTCATCAACCTCAGCGAACACGCTCAGGCGCAGGTGATCAGCGGCGGCAGCACCGGCACGGTCAGCGGTAACACCGTGACAGTGGTGATTGACGGCAACACCTACACCACCGTGGTGGATGCCAGCGGTAACTGGAGCGTCGGCGTACCGGCCAGCGTGATCAGCGGCATTTCTGACGGCACTTATACCGTCAGCGTCAGCATCACCGACAGCGCAGGCAACACCGGTTCTCAGACCCATGATGTCACCGTCGACACCGGCCTGCCGGGCCTGAGCATTGATGCGATTTCGCAGGACAACGTGCTGAATGCCATTGAAAAAGGTGAAGACCTGACAATTTCCGGCACCGGCACCAACCTGAGCGAAGGCACGCAGGTTACCGTGACGCTGAACGGCGTGACTTATACCGCGCAGATTGCGGCGGGCGTCTGGAGCCTGACGGTTCCGGCCAGCGCACTGGCGGCACTGGGCGAAGCGAACTACAGCGTGACCGCCAGCGCCAACAGCGATATCGGCAACAACATCACCGAAAGCGCTAACCTGCTTGTCGATACCTCGCTGCCATCCGTGATCATCAATGCGGTGGCGGGCGACGACGTGATCAACGCTGCCGAAGCGGCGGCAGACCAGACCCTGAGCGGCCGCGTCACCAACGCGGCAGAGGGTGACACTGTCACCATTACGCTCGGCGGCAAAACGTATGAAGCTAAAGTCCAGGCAGATCTGAGCTGGAGCGTCAGCGTGCCATCGGCTGACCTGCAAGGGTTCGGCGACGGCGACCTGACCGTCAGCGCCAGCGTGACCAACCAGCACGGCAACACCGGCAACGGCGAGCGCGATATCGCCATCGACGCCAATCTGCCGGGCCTGCGTCTGGATACCGTGGCCGGTGACGACATCGTCAACAGTATTGAAATTAACCAAAACCAGATCATCAGCGGCACCAGCACCGATCTGGAACCGAACAGCACTGTGACGGTGACCGTGAACGGCGTGGATTATTCAGCCAGCGTGAAGGCCAACGGCAGCTGGTCGGCGGCCATTCCGGCGGCGGACGTGGCGAACTGGCCTGCGGGCCCGCTGGCGATCACCGTCAGCGGCGCGGACGCTTCCGGTAACCCGGTGACCATCACGCAAAACATCACCGTTGATCTGAGCAGCGTGGCGATCACCGTCGATACCATTGCGGTGGACGACATCATCAACGCCGCGGAAAAAGCGGCAGACCTGACCCTGAGCGGCACGACGCAAAACGTCGAGGCCGGTCGCGACGTGACCGTTAACTTTGCCGGTCACATTTACACGGCCAAAGTGGCCGGCGACGGCAGCTGGAGCGTGAACGTTCCGGCAGCGGACATGGCTGCGCTGAAAGACGGCGACGCCACGGCGACTGTCAGCGTGACTAATGCGGCGGGCAACAGCGCCAGCGCGGCGAATACCGCAGAAGTGGATGCTTCCGCGCCAACGCTGAGCCTTAACGTGATCGCCGGTGACAACGTGCTCAACAGCGCCGAAGCGGGCGCAGACGTGGTCGTGAGCGGGACGACAAACGCCGAAGCCGGTCAGCAGGTGACGATTACCCTTAACGGTAAAACCTACACCGCCGACGTGGCGGCAGACGGCACCTGGAACACCACGGTGCCGGCGGCGGACGCGGGGGCGATCACTGACGGCACTTACACCGTCAGCGCCAGCGTCAGCGATATCGCCGGTAACAGCACCCGCACCGACAGCGCCCTGCTGGTGGATGTCACTGCGCCGGTGGTCACCGTCAACACCGTCGCCGGTGATGATGTGCTGAACACCGCAGAACATGCGCAGGCGCAGGTGATCACCGGTGGCAGCACCGGGACGCAGGCGGGCAATCTGGTGACGCTGGTGATTGACGGCAACACCTACACCACCGTAGTGGATGCCAGCGGCAACTGGAGCGTTGGCGTACCGGCGAGCGTGATCAGCGCGCTGGCCTCCGGCGAAACGACCTTCACGGTGAGCATCACCGACAGCGCGGGCAACACCGGCAGCACCGGCCATCTGATCACCGTCAATACCGATGCGGTCAGCCTGAGCATCGATGCGATTGCGCAGGACGACATCATCAATGCGGCGGAGCACGGCAACAGCCTGACGCTTTCCGGCAGCAGTGAAAAACTGATTTCCGGCACAGAAGTCGCCGTTGTGCTGAACGGCAAAACCTACACCGCACAGGTGGATGTCAACGGTGACTGGACGCTGAGCGTTCCGGCGACCGATGTCGCCAGCCTGACGGACGGTAACTACACCGTGACCGCCAGCGCCCGCGATACGGCGGGTAATCCGGCCAGCGCCAGCCATGACGTGCTGGTGGATACCACCGCACCGGCGCTGTTGATCAACCCGATCACCACCGACGGCATGCTGAACGCGGCAGAACTGGGACAGCCATTAACCCTGAGCGGCACCTCCACGGCGCAGGCTGGTCAGACGGTGAGCGTGACGCTCAACAGTGTCACGTATACCGCGCGGGTTAACGCCGACGGCACCTGGTCGGTGCAGGTTCCGCAGGACGACGTGGCAGCCTTGCAGGACGGCACCCTGACGGTCAACGCCAGCACCACGGACGTGGCGGGCAACCCGGCCTCGGCGAGCGCGTCAGTGATTGTCGATACCCTTGCGCCGACGCTGACCATCAGCACCATTGCCGGTGATGACATCATCAACACCACCGAGCAGCAGGCGGGTCAGACCATCAGCGGCACCACGTCGGCAGAAGCCGGTCAGACGGTGACCGTGACCTTCAACAACCGCGAATACCACGGCACCGTCACCGCAGAAGGGACGTGGAGCGTGAATGTGCCTGCGGCAGATTTCAACGGTGTGGCCGACGGCAGTTATACCGTCAGCGCGTCCGTGACGGATGTGGCGGGGAACCCGGCAGCGGCGGATTCTTCTGTCAGCCTCAGCGGTGTGGTGCCTGAAGTCACCATCAACACCTTCGCGCAGGACGACGTGATCAGCGCGGCGGAACACGCCGGGCCGCTGGCGATTACCGGGACCTCAACGGCACCGGCAGGTTCCATCGTGACGGTAACGCTGAACGGCCAGAGCTACACCACGCAGGTCGGCAACGACCAGAACTGGACGCTGAACCTCAGCGCCAATGCGGTGAATGCGCTGGCGGATGGCGAGAATTACACCATCACCGCGTCGGTCACCAACAGCATCGGCAACGTCGGTGCGGCCAGTCACGACATTGCAGTTGATACCACTGCGCCATCGATGACCATCACCCTGGATTCGATCAGCGATGACACCGGCCGCAGCAACAGCGATTTCGTGACCAGCGATAACACCATCACGCTTAACGGCACGCTGTCTGCGGCATTGGGCAACAACGAATTCGCGCAAATCAGCCTGGATGGCGGGGTGACCTGGACTGACTTAACCGTGACCGGCACGACCTGGCGCTATGCGCAGGGGAGCGCGCTGGCGGATGGCAGTTACACCTATAACGTGCGGGTGATTGATGCGGCAGGCAACGTCGGTTCGACGGCGGCGCAGACCGTGGTGATTGATACCCTGGCACCGGACGCCAGCCAGACCATCAGTATCGATGCGATTTCGCAGGATACCGGCCTGAGCAACAGCGACTTTATCACCAGCGACACCACCATTAACCTGCGCGGCACGCTCGGCGCGGCGCTGGGGGCGGATGAGTATGCCCAAATCAGCCTCGACGGTGGCACTACCTGGCAAGACGTCAGCATCAGCGGCCTGACCTGGACCTACATCGATGGCCGTACGCTGACCGACGGGGATTACAACTACCAGATGCGCGTGGTCGATCTGGCCGGGAACGTCGGCGCGACCGCCAGCCAGGTGGTCACCATCGATACCACGGCACCGGACAGCAGCAAAACCGTCAGTATTGATGCAATAAGTCCGGATACCGGTCTGAGCAGCACCGACTTTGTGACCAGCAGCACCGCGCTGACCGTCACCGGTAAGCTCGGCGCGGCGCTGGCTGCCGACGAGTTCGTGCAGGTCAGTCTCGATGGCGGTGTGACCTGGTCGAACGCGACCACCATCGGCACCGGCTGGACATTTGTGGATGGCCGCACGCTGACGGACGGTGATTACACCTATAACGTCCGCGTGGTGGACACGGCGGGTAACGTCGGCAGCGTGACCTCGAAAGTGGTTACCGTTGATACCGTTGCGCCGGACAGCACTAAAACCGTGACCATCGACAGCATCAGCACGGACACCGGTATTTCAGACAGCGACTTCGTGACCAGCGATACCTCGCTGACGGTCACCGGTTCGATTGGCGCGGAACTTGGCGCAGGCGAAGTGGTGCAAATCAGTGTTGATAACGGCGCGACCTGGACCACCGTGACGCTACAGGGCAGCACCTGGCGCTACGTGGATGGCCGCACGCTGACCGACGGCCAGACGCTGTATCAGGTTCGCGTGGTGGATCAGGCCGGTAACGTCGGCCAGACCGCGCAGCAGGTGGTGACCATTGACACCACCGCGCCGACGCAACTCATCACCATTAGCGCGATCAGCACTGACACCGGCGATTCCGCCAGTGACTTTATTACCAGCGACAATACCCTGACGTTCACGGGAAGACTTAGCGCAACGCTGGCGACCGACGAAAGGGCGCAAATCAGCCTCGACGGCGGCAACACCTGGACGGATGTGATCGTTAACGGCCAGTCATGGAGCTATGACGCCACCGGCACCGTGCTGACCGACGGCAATCATAACGTGCAGGTCCGGGTTATCGATCAGGCAGGCAACATCGGCACGATCGGCAGCCAGACCGTGGTCATCGACACGCTGAACCCGGAAGCGGTCGCGACCATCGTTCAGTATTCGGATGACGAAGGCGACCGTCAGGGATCCTTCGGTTCCGGCACTTACACCGATGAAACCGCACCGACGCTGAGCGGCACGCTGAGCAAGGCGCTGGCCGATGGCGAAGTGCTGAAAATCTACCGCAACGGCGTGTTTGTTGGCGTCGCGACGGTGGTCGGTCTGGCCTGGACCTTCTCGGATTCGGCGCTGGCTGACGGCACCTATGTTTACGTCGCGACTTCGCAGGATCTGGCGGGGAACACCACGTCATCCACCGATTTTACATTGACCGTGGATACGTCAATTCCGACCACCATTGCCACCGTGACAGCGGAATCTACGCAGGACACCACGCCGATCATCAGCGGGACCTTGTCCGAAGCGCTGGGCGAAGGCATGTATGTGCAGGTGGTGGTCAACGGCGTGACCTACACGTCGGAAGCTGGCGGTGCCGTGGTCGTCGATCCGCTCAATAACACCTGGTATTTGCAGGTGCCGGGCGCTCTGGGGCTGGCAAGTTATGACGTGACCGCGCAGGTAAGAAGCAGCGCCGGTAACGGTAACGATGCGGGCATCAGCACCAGCGCGATCATCGTGTATGCCGAAACCGCCGTGGACACCAGCTGGGCCACCACCGCAGGGGCGACAACCACCAACGCGATGGCGTTCAGCGTGAACGCTAACGGTTTGTGGAACATTGTCACCGGTATCTCCGATTACACCAGTACCGACCTGAACAGCTATACCGGCACCACGCTGACCAACTCCCGCGGCAACATTGTGGTGAGTTATACGCTGGCGGATACCGACCGTAACGGCACGTCAGACATTTATGCGACGGAAACCAACTACGGCGGCAGCATCCAGGGCAAATGGACGGCGAACCCGGACGGCACTTACACCTACGGCCAGCAGGCTGTCGGCACGCTGATCTGGTATGGCGGCGTGATTGCTTACGACAAAACCGGCGATGGCTGGGTGGATCTGGCCTACGGCGATGCGGGCGGCGACTCCCGTACGTATCTGGTCAATAACAACGGCGTACTTTCCGCGGACGGTACCAACGGCGCGGCAGGGCTGGCGGGGGTGACATACCGTGAAATCTCCGGCGTGGATATCAACAACGACGGTACCGTGGACATCGTTCAGCACACCAACCGCAACGGCGCGTATGCGCTGACGGTGGTGAGCAACAACGGAACCGGCACGCTGACAGAAACCCAAAATATCGCCAACGTCTTTGTGCCGAATGCGGCCAACACCACCACGGCGGTGTCGATGACCTGGGCGGACTTCAACGGCGACGGCCTGATGGATTTGTACATTTCCTCCGGTCTGAACCCGAACGGCACATACAACTATGGCGGCGCGATTTATTACAACAGCGGGCAGGGCACCCTGCTGACCACGCCAACGGCGGTGGGCGCGGCGACGACGAATGCGGCGTCAGCCGGGTATCTCTCCGCCGCCGTGGACTGGGACGGTGACGGTGATATGGACATCATCAAGTTCAGCACCTACTCCGGCAGCCAGACCGCCACGCTGTTCATGAATGACGGCACCGGTAACAACTGGAGCAGCAACACGCTGGCCACCGCACTGGTCAACGTCACGGGGATTGCCACCCTCGATTACGACTGGAACGGAACACAGGATCTGCTGGTGTCGCAGGCTAACGGCAAAGTGGTGTACATCGCCAACAACAGCACCATTGCCGACGGCACGGCGATCCACCTGCGCATTCTCGACGGCGAAGGGATGAACGTGTTCTACGGCAATACCGTACAGCTGTACAACTCAGCCGGTGAACTGGTGGCCTCGCAGATCATCAACGCCCAGTCAGGTATCGGGATTAACGATGCCTCGGCGCTGGTGAATTTCTACGGGCTGGATCCGAATGAAACCTATTCGGCGGTGCTGGTGCGCAACATCAACGGCGTGTCGTCCAATGCTACCTGGACTGACCTGACCGCAGGCGATGGCACCAGCAGCTACTCGGTAACGGCGGATGCCGCCACCGGCGGACAAAGCGGCACCCTTACCGGCACCGGCTACAACGATACGTTTATCGCGGAAAGCGGCACCTATATCTACAACGGTTCCGGCGGCTGGAGCACCACGTCAGACCATGCGACATGGAGCGCCACCGGGGGTCAGGATATCGTCGATTACCGCAATGCCACCAGCGGAGTCACCGTGGATCTGAGCAACACCAATGCCCAGAACACCGGGTTCAACACGTCAACCTTCAAAGATATCGAAGGCATTGCCGGGTCGAACTTTGACGATGTGTTCACCGGCAGCGCGGGCGATAACGTGTTCGAAGGGCGCGGCGGCAACGACACCTTCAACCTGGGCAACGGCGGGCACGACACGCTGCTGTACAAGTTGCTCGACAGTGCTGACGCCACCGGCGGTAACGGTGCCGATACCATCAACGGCTTTACGGTCGGCACATGGGAAGGCACGGCGAACACCGACCGACTTGATCTGAGCGATCTGTTGCAGTCGAGCGGTTACACCGGTACGGCAGATGCCAGCTACGTCAACGGCGTCGCCACCCTGGGCGCTGGCGTCGGCAATCTGGCGGAGTACCTGAGCGTCAGCACCGAAGGGAATGACACCGTCATTAAGGTCGATCTGGATGGCAGCGGCACAGCGCAGTCGATGACCACCATCGCCACGCTGACCAACGTTCACACCGATCTGGCGACGCTGCTGGCGAACCATCAGTTAGTGGTTGGCTAACGGCAACCGGAAAGCGGCGGGGCAGAGGGATGATCCTCTGCTCCGCTTCTCCCGCTCAATATTCATGTTCTGGAATGAACGTGAAGGAACAATGAATTAGGGAACAATGCAGATGAATAAAGAGATCATGTCAGAGAAAAGCAGTACCGCACCGGAGGCCGTGGCGTTCGATGGCCGCGCCGCGCAGGCGGAGAAACAAAAAGGGTATAGCGCGTGGCTGAGCGCCATGCTGGATGTCGCCCGCCACTATCGTCTGGATTATTCAGAAGAGCATGTGAAAGCCACGCTCGCCTGGGAGATGGGCGCACCGCAAAACAGCGTGCTTGATGAGATGGCGCGCAAACTCGGGCTGGCGCGCGTAACCCGCTCATTCCATCCTGCCGATCTGGACCCGATGTCCGTGCCGTTTATTTTGACGCTGGACAATGGCCGTCTGGGCGTGGTGACGCATCTGGACGCCAGCGGCCAGTGCGCCGTGCAGTTTACCGAGGATCAGGGGCTGGAAACCACGCTCACTCCTGAACAGCTTTTATCGCGGGTGCAGAGCATCACTCTGCTGCGCCCTTTGCAGGCCCTGCCGGATGCGCGCGTTGATAACTACATCAAGCCGTACAAAAAGAACTGGTTCTGGGATCTGGCCCTGAAAGACTGGCGTCGCTACGGCGACATCATGGTGGCGGCGATGATCGCCAACGTGCTGGCGCTGGCCGGTATGTTGTTTTCCATGCAGGTGTACGACCGCGTGGTGCCCTCGCAGTCGGTGCCGACGCTGTGGGTGTTATTCGGCGGCGTGATGATCGCCATTGTGTTTGAATTCGTGATGCGCATGGTGCGCGTCCATATTTCTGACGTGGTGGGGAAACGCGCCGATCTGCGCATTTCCGACCGCGTTTTTGGCCGCGCGCTGCGCATTAAAAACGGCGCCCGCTCCAAATCCACCGGCTCCTTTATTTCGCAAATCCGCGAGCTGGAATCGGTGCGTGAACTGATCACCTCGACCACCATCAGCGTGATTTCCGACCTGCCTTTCTTCCTGTTATTCACGGTCATTCTGTGGATGATTGGCGGCCCGCTGGTGTTTGTGGTGCTGCTGGCGATCCCGCTTTTTCTGATCCCAGGGTTACTGATCCAAAAACCGCTGGCGAGACTGGCGAACGAAGGCATGCGCGAATCCGCAGTGCGAAACGCCTCACTGGTGGAAGCGGTGGAATCTCTGGAAGACATCAAACTGATGCGCGCTGAACAGCGCTTTCAGAATCAGTGGAACCACTGCAACGAAGTCTCCGCCGACATCAGTATGCGTCAGCGTTTTCTCACCAGCCTGCTGATGACCTGGACGCAGGAAGTGCAGTCGATCGTTTACGCCATCGTGCTGCTGGTGGGCTGTTATCTGGTGATGAACGGCGACATGACCACCGGTGCGCTGGTGGGGACGACCATCCTCGCCTCCCGCACTATCGCGCCGCTGGCGCAGATCTCCGGCGTGCTCTCCCGCTGGCAGCAGGCCAAAGTGGCGCGTAAAGGGCTGGATGAACTGATGCAGCGGCCTGTCGATCAGGAAGACGGGCAGAAAATGGTGCATAAGGCGCAGATCGCCGGTGAATACCAGGTGCACGATGCGGTGTTCTATTACGACGAAGAAGAGAAAGTGGCCAATCTGGCGCTGAACAACCTGCACATCAGGCCGGGCGAGAAGATCGCCGTGCTGGGTAAAAACGGTGCCGGTAAATCGACGCTGTTGCAGGTGCTGGCCGGCATGCAGCAGGTACAGCAGGGGCAGGTGGTGCTGGATAACGTCAACATCAAACAGATCGATCCGGCGGATTTACGCCGTGACGTGGCGCTGCACAATCAGCACGCCAGACTGTTTTTCGGCTCGGTGCGCGACAACATTACCATGGGCAGACCGCAGGCCACGGACGACGAGATCCATCAGGCGCTGGTGTTAAGCGGAGCGCTGACCTTTGTGCAGCAAAAAGAGAATGGCCTGAATTTCCTGATCCACGAAGGCGGCGTTGGCCTCTCCGGCGGCCAGCGTCAGGCGCTGTTATTGGCGCGTCACATCATCATGCAGCCGCAGGTGTTGCTGCTCGATGAACCGAGCGCGTGGCTGGATGAAATCTCCGAGGCGAATCTGATCACTCACCTGGCCGCGTGGGGTAAAGGCAAAACGCTGGTGGTCGCCACCCACCGTCTGGCGCTATTGCAGTTGGTGGACAGGATTATCGTGATGGACAACGGACGCATCACGCTCGACGGCAGCAAAGACGAGATCCTCAGTAAACATTTCAGACCGAAAGGGCAGCCAGCCCAGGCCGCGAAAGCCGTCAATAAGGAGATGACATCATGAATGGAAACAAACGCCATCACCGGCCACTGAGTGAAAATACCTTGCCGCGTTCGACCCTGCTGGTGTGGAGCCTGGCGCTGATGCTGTTGTGCTTCACGCTGTGGGCGAATTTCTACACGCTCGACGAAGTCACCACCGGCACCGGCAAAGTCATCCCTTCGGCGCACGAACAGATCGTGCAATCGCTTGAGGGCGGTATCGTTCACAGTATTGACGTGCGCGAAGGCGAAGTGGTGGAGCGCGGCCAGCGTCTGGCGCAGCTCGACCGCACCAAAACCGAGTCCGGCGTGCAGGAAAGCCAGTCCCGTCTGCACGCCGCGCTGGCGACGGCGGCACGCCTGACCGCACAGATCAACGGCACACCGCTGACGTTTCCGGCCGATCTTGACGATGAACCGGAGCTGGTGAAATCCGAAACTGAACTGTACAACTCCAGCCGTAACAGCCTGGAGAAGCAGCTTTCCGGCCTGAAGCAGGGCGTGGCGCTGATCCGCCGCGAGCTGAGCATGACCGTGCCGCTGGTTAAACAGGGCGCGGCCAGCGACGTGGAAGTGCTGCGTCTGCAACGTCAGATCAACGAAATGGAAAGCAAAGCCACCGATCTGGAAACCCAGTATCACGTGCGTGCGGGCGAAGAGCTGGCGAAAGCCAATGCGGAGATCGAAACCCAGCGCTCGGTGGTTTTAGGCCGTAAGGATTCCCTGAACCGTCTGGAGTTTTTCTCCCCGGTTAAAGGCATTGTGAAGAATATTGACGTCAACACCGTCGGCGGTGTGATCCCGCCGAATGGCAAACTGATGACGCTGGTGCCGATTGACGATCAGATGCTGGTGGAGGCACAAATTTCACCGCGCGACGTGGCGTTTATTCACCCCGGCCAGAAAGCCAAAGTGAAAATCACCGCCTACGACTATTCGATTTACGGCAGTTTTGACGGAGAAGTGACCACGATTTCGCCCGACACTATTCAGGACGAGGTTCGCCGTGACGTTTATTATTACCGCGTGAACATCAAGACCAACGCCAATTATCTGGAAAATAAGCATCATGAAAAGTTTTATATTTTCCCCGGCATGATCGCGACAGTGGATATCAAAACCGGCAACAAAAGCATTCTTGATTATCTGCTGAAACCGCTGAACAAAATGAACGAAGCCATGCGTGAGCGTTAAGCCTGACGGCGGCATGACACAGAAAAGGGCGCGTTACCTGAGGTAGCGCGCCCTTTTTGCGTCACCGGCAATCGTGTTACTGGAAGTAGATATCGCCGGATTCGGCTTTGAGAATTTTGCCGTCGGTGTCGGTGATCATCGCGTAATTGCCCGCGATGTAGGTCCAGTGGCTGCCTGCGTCAGGGGCGGGCAGGTGGCGCTGTTGCCAGTCAACAATTTCATAAGGCTTGGTGCGGTATAAACCGGGCACGGTGTCGCCCAGTTTGTATTCGGTCGAGTCATCGAAGAACGATTTGATCTCATGAGAAGGGGTCGCCGCAGACGCGGTGTGCGACAGCGTCATCACGGAGGAGAAAACCAGAGCTGACAACATCATCATTTTTGAGTAACGCATAATATATCCCGTTAAAAACTATCAATATAACGTCCGTCGTCAGTCCTTTGTCGTCGCAACGAAGCCTGTACTTTTCAGTCTGGTCAGGATAATAACGAGAAACAGGCCGTAAGGCGGGGCGAATAATTGTGTCGAAATGCAAATGAGTGAAAGGGTTTCCCCTGCGGCGGGCAAGGGCTGCCACAGACTCAGAAATATCCTTAATGACACATAACCTGGCATATCTGTTCTACCTTTAGGGTTCCTTCATTCGTTTTTATACAAGGAGCCTGTGTATGAACAACAACAAAACGATCCCCGTTTCCCTTAACGATCCGCACGTGGACACTTTTCCAAAACCGCCTTTTGAACAGCAAAAGCAGCCGTTCCCCGGTCTGGTAAGCAAGATGATCCCGGTGCCCGATCACGGTGAAACCTCTTATAAAGGCAGTTCACGTCTGAAGGGGCGTAAAGCGCTGGTGACCGGCGGTGACTCGGGTATCGGCAGGGCGGTGGCGATAGCCTTTGCCCGCGAAGGGGCCGATGTCGCGATAAACTATCTGCCCGATGAAGAGCCGGATGCGCAAGATGTGGTGGCGTTGCTGCGCAAGGAAGGGGTGAAAATCGTCACGATTCCGGGCGATATCCGCGAGGAAAAATTCTGTCAGACGCTGGTCAAAGAGGCGGCTGAACAGCTTGGCGGGCTGGATCTGCTGGTCAACAATGCGGGGCGTCAGCAGTTCTGCAATTCGATCAAAGACCTGACCACCGAAGCCTTTGACGCCACGTTCAAAACGAACGTCTATGCCATGTTTTGGATCACCAAAGCCGCGCTGGACTATATGCCACGTGGCAGCGCAATCATTAATACGTCTTCGGTTCAGGCATTTTTACCGAGCGATAATCTGCTCGATTATTCGCAGACCAAAGCGTCGATTGTCGCCTTCACTAAAGGTCTGGCGAAGCAGCTGGCCGCAGACGGTATTCGTGTTAATGCCGTTGCGCCCGGCCCGTACTGGACCGTTCTGCAAACCTCCGGCGGCCAGCCGCAGGAAAAGGTCGAGAAATTTGGTGAGCAGTCACCGCTTGGCAGACCGGGGCAGCCCGCCGAGATTGCCGGCATGTACGTGGCGTTAGCCTCCAGCGAAAGCAGCTACACCTCCGGACAGGTGTGGTGTTCGGATGGCGGTACCGGCACGGTCTGACCGACATTTCCCCTCAGAAACAACAAAGGCGCCCTCATCAGGCGCCTTTTTTTTGGCAAGGCAGGGTTAACGGCTCATCTCGTTAAGTTTCGCCATCACCTCATCCGACAACGTCAGCCGCGCGCTGGCCAGGTTTTCCTGCAAATGCTGCGAAGATGAGGTGCCGGGGATCAGCAAGATATTAGGAGAACGCCTGAGCAGCCATGCCAGCGCCACCTGCATCGGCGTGGCCTGTAATTCAGCGGCCACCTCATTAAGCTGTGTTGACTGCAAAGGCGAGAACCCCCCGAGCGGGAAGAACGGCACCCAGGCGATCCCCTGTTCAGCCAGCTCATCCACCAGCGCGTCGTCGTGACGGTTGGCGAGATTGTACATGTTCTGCACGCAGGCGATCGGCGTGAGTTTGCGGGCATCGGCCACTTGTCTGGCCGTCACATTGCTCAGCCCGATATGGCGGATCAGACCCCGCTCTTTTAACGCGATCAGCGCCTCCAGCTGCGGTTCCAGCGAACCTTCCGCGGGCTTATACACGTCGAGCATACTGCGCAGGTTAACGACGTCCATTGTCTCCAGCCCCAGATTGCGCAGGTTATCTTCCACCGCGCGGGTCAGCTCCGGTGCCGAAAACGCAGGTAACCAGCCTCCCTTTTCATCACGCCGCGCGCCGACTTTGGTGACGATGCACAGGTCATCGGGATAAGGATGCAAAGCCTTTTTGATCAGCCGGTTGGTTTCATGCGGGCCGTAAAAGTCGCTGGTGTCGATGTGATTGACGCCCGATGCAACCGCGTCTTTCAACACCTGAATCGCCCGCGCTTCATCTTTCACCGGACCAAAAACACCGGGGCCTGCCAGTTGCATTGCGCCGTAACCTAAGCGTCCAACTTCACGGTCGCCGAGGCGATAAGTCATTGAGGGTTGTGACATGGGGGTTCTCCTGTGTGTGTACATTCATTGTATCGGGCAACTGGCTGTGCAACTATCCGGTGAAATCAGGACAAACTGTACGAGGTTACGCACAATGCCAATGGACATCGCTCTGCTGCACGCCGTGGTGGAAGTGGCGAAAGCCGGGGGATTTCGGGAAGCGGCGCGGGTCACCGGCAGCAATGCCTCCCGGCTGAGTGATGCCGTGCGCCGTGCGGAACAGCAACTCGGCATCCGCCTGTTTCATCGCACCACGCGCACCGTCGTGCTGACCGAAGCAGGCCGGGCGCTGATGGAACGCCTGTTACCGGCCATGAATGAGGTCGATGCCGCGCTGGACGCCATCAATCGTTATCGCAACACGCCGGGCGGCACGCTGCGGCTGAACGTGCCGGTCAGCGCCACGCGCCTGATTCTGCCCGCGCTGGTGCCGGCGTTTTTGCGACGTTATCCGGATATCCAGCTGGAGATCATCGCCGAAAGCAATGTGCAGGATGTGTTTCGCGACGGTTGCGATGCCGGTATCCGCTATGACGAATGTCTCGAACAGGACGTGGTGGCGATCCCCATCGGCCCGCGCCGTCAGCGTTTTGCCGCCGCTGCGTCGGCGGATTATCTCGATCGTCATGGCAGACCCGCACACCCGCGTGATCTGATGAAGCACGCCTGCCTGCGTGGCCGTTATGCCAGCGGCATCATGACTGCCTGGGAGTTTGAGCGGGAGGGGGAAAATCTCAGCGTACAGGTCAGCGGCCCGCTGGTGGTCAGCGTCGGCGGCGCGGTGGATCTGGCGGTGGATACCGCGAAAGCGGGCGGCGGCATTCTCTATCTGTTTGAAGACTGGCTGCAACCCGCCTTTGCCAGCGGTGAGCTGGAACCGATCTTACAGCCGTGGTGGCTGTCGTTTTCCGGGCCCTATCTTTACTACAACGATCGCCGTCTGATCCCTGCGCCGTTGCGGGCATTTATTGATTTTGTGCAGGAGGAAAACCTCCGTTGTCACCGCTGACCCCACGTCAGCGGTGCGTGCCTTCAGGGCAGGTCGTGCTGCCAGCTTTTGTAGACAAATTCCAGGGTATAGCCGTCAGGATCGACCACACCGGCGGCGTAATAGCGCGGATCGTAATAAAGACGTGCGCCCGGCGCGCCGTTATCCTTCGCCCCGGCGTTGATTGCGGCGGCGTATGTTTCATCCACCATGGCCTTACTGCTGGCGACAAAGCCGATATGCGAGGCATCGCCGGTGGCTTTTGCCTGGCGCAGCCAGAAAAATATCCGGCCATGTGCGCCAAAACCGGTGAGATCAGGGTGCCCCGGCGGCCCGTCTTTGCCGTCGTAATCGACCCGCGAGGTGATGCCAAGCGGTGCCAGCGCGGCGGTGTAAAACCTGACCGAACGGTCAACATCACGCACTGAAACAAAAATGTGATCGAGCATAGAATCTCCGTCCGTCTTAAATGTGGTAGCCACCGGCGACTTCAATGGACTGCGCATTGATCCAGCGGCTGTCATCCGAAATCAACCCTGCGATCGCCTTTCCTACATCGTCCGGTTCGCCGACGCGGCCCAGTGCGGTCTGCGACGCCAGCAATGTTTCCAGCTCATCGTTGAGGCCACCGCCCAGCCCGGTCCGGATTGCGCCGGGCGAAACTGAATTTGCGCGAATGCGACGCGGGCCAAACTCTTTCGCCATATAACGCGTCAGTACCTCAAGCCCGCCTTTGAAGGCGGCGTAAGGCGCAACGCCGGACGTCGTGACGCGGGTGGTGGCGCTGGTCACATTGACAATGTGGCCGCCATCAGTGAGCAACGGCAACAGTGTCTGCGTCAGGAAGAACGGGCCTTTCAGATGGACGTTAAACAGGTTGTCGAACTCATTTTCAGTCACGGTTTCGATCGGGTTAAACAGGCCAAAACCGGCGTTGTTGATCAGCACATCAAAATCACGGCGTTGCCAGAAACCTTCCAGCACTGCCGCGAGTTGTGTACGAAAGGCAGCAAACGTCTGTGTACGGGAAACATCAAGCTGCATTGCCACGGCTTTGCCTCCGGCGGCGTCGATTTGCCTGACCACCTCGTCGGCCGCTTCCGGGTGACGATGCCAGGTCAGTATCACGCCCATTCCTTTTGCTGCGCACTCAATTGCTGTACTTGCCCCGATGCCGGTGCTTCCGCCTGTGATAAGAATGACTTTCATGATGTTGACTCTCGTTGTGTGGGTGTGCAGTAAGACTAAAGAAAGGCACCGGCTGAGGCTTCTGCGTTCCTGCTCGATTCTTGCCTGTTTCTGCTTTAAGCTCCCCGCACCCCTTTACCGCTGAGGCAGGATATGGATTTGCAATCCCAACTTGATGAACTGCGCGGACTGGCCGCTCATGCCGGGAACTGGCGAACAGAAACCGGGATCCCGCGCGTTGCCATGGTGCAGGGGAAAGTCCCGGCGGCGGCGCTGGCCGCAGTCTATGAGCCGATGATCAACCTTATCCTCAGAGGAAGTAAAACCATGACGGTGGGGGAGAAGGTCTTTAATTACGACCCCGCCTCTTACTTTGTTATGTCTGTGGATTTACCTGCGGTGGGCGCAGTTCACCCCGCATTGACCGGCGAACCTTATCTGGCCGTAAGCCTGACCATCGACCCCCAGCGCGTTGCCACCTTGCTGGATGATTTACCGCATTCGCAGATGAAGGGCAGGCCGGAAGGCGGGTTCTCGGTGGCGTCAGTCACGCCGGAGTTGCTTGATGCCTGGGTGAGAATGCTGCGTCTGATGAAAACGCCTGACGACATTCCCGCTCTCGCGCCGGGCTACGAGCGCGAAATTCTTTATCATGTTCTCAAAGGCCCCCACGGCTGGATGCTCAGAGATATTGCCTCGCCGGGTACCATGCTGGCGAGGATCAGCAACGCTATCCAGTGGCTGAGGCACCATTTTGCCGAAGAGTTTGTGGTTGAAACCCTGGCCGGGCGCGAGGCGATGAGCGTTTCGGCGTTTCACCGGCACTTCAAGGCGGTAACGGCCATGAGCCCGTTGCAGTATCAGAAACGCGTCCGGCTGCTCCATGCCCGAACGCTGCTTTTAGGCCGTCAGCAGAGCGTCACTTATGTGGCTCAGGAAGTGGGCTACCGGAGTGTGCCGCAGTTTAACCGGGACTATGCGCGCATTTTCGGGCTGCCTCCGCTGAAAGATGTGGCGCAACTGCGTAAGGTGATCAACGTGCGCGAGAGCCAGTGACGCGCCCCTCAGTCGAGTTTCAGCGCCGCCATCACCAGCGAAAATGCCGGTGAATGCTGTTTTCTGCTGGGGTAATAGAGGTAGTAGCCGGGAAACGGCAGGCACCAGGCATCGAGCACCCGCAGCAGGCGGCCTTCTTCGATGTGCGGCGCAAACTCTTCTTCCGGTAAAAACGCAATGCCCAGACCGGCCAGCGCGGCATCCACCATAGGGGCGGAAGTATTAAAGGTCAGTTGCCCGTTCACCCGCACGTTGACCGGCCCCTCTTCGTTATCAAACTCCCAGACATAAAGCCCGCCGGACGTGGTCTGGCGCATATTCATGCAGTTGTGTTGCAGCAGGTCATGCGGCGTCTGCGGCAGCGGATGTTTAGCAAAATACGCCGGGGAAGCCACCGCCGCCATGCGTAAGGCGGGGCTGACGGGCATCGCGATCATGTCTTTATCGATGGTGTCACCCAGGCGCACACCGGCGTCAAACTTATCGGCGACGATATTTCGAAAGCCGTGGTTGGCATCAAATTCCAGCCGGATGTCGGGGTATTCGCGTAATAACGGCGACAGTTTTGGCATCAGCAGGGTTTTAAGCACGTGCGGGCCGCAGGTAATACGTACGGTGCCGGCCGGTTTATCTCGCATCTCGGTCAGCATATCCAGCCCGGCTTCAATCTCGTCAAAGTGTGAGCCAATCGCCAGCAATAACCTCTCTCCCGCCGCCGTCGGCGACACATTTCTGGTCGTGCGCGTGAGCAGGCGAATGTCCATTTGATTTTCCAGAGCGGTAATGGTCTGGCTCAGCGCCGGTTGCGTGACCCCGAGCAGCGCGGCAGCGCGGGTAAAACTCCCTTCACGGGCGACCGTGATAAAAGCGATCAGATCATTGAAATTACGTTTCATCACAGCTTCCGTCCTTCTATTAATAAGCAGAGCTTATAAGCCCATTAAGGATTCATTACCTAGTAAGAATATACCCGCCCTGTAGAATTTCCGGCAAGCAATAACGTCCGCAAAACAGGAAATACTTTCCCGGCGTTATACCTTTAACTTCATGTTATTTCAGTTTTTATTCCCGTGAATAAAGACCGGGCGGGGCTTGCCAAAAATTCATCATTTAGCGTTGAAAAAGGAAGGAAATGTGACATCTGCCGTTGAAAACGCGCTGCCTGACCGAGAGCGGGCCGCGCACTGGAACGGGGTATGGGCGATTACCCTGTGCGTATTTGCGCTGGTTGCGTCGGAGTTTATGCCCGTCAGCCTGCTGTCACCGGTTTCCCGCGATCTGGGTATCAGCGAGGGGCTGGCCGGGCAGGGGATCGCCATCTCCGGTGCGCTGGCGGTGTTGACCAGTCTGTTGATCTCAACACTGGCCGGAAATATTGACCGAAAAATTCTGCTTTTAGGGCTGACGACCCTGATGGCTGTTTCCGGCGTGGTGATAGCCCTGGCCCCTGATTACCTGACTTACATGGTTGGGCGCGCACTGATTGGCGTCGTCATCGGGGGCTTCTGGTCGATGTCGGCGGCGCTGGCTATCCGGCTGGTGCCACGGGATCAGGTTCCCCGCGCCCTGGCGATATTCAACGGCGGCAACGCGCTGGCGATGGTGATCGCCGCACCGCTCGGCAGTTATCTGGGGTCGGTGATGGGCTGGCGTGGCGCATTCTTTTGCCTGGTGCCGGTCGCGCTGGTGGTCTTTATCTGGCAGTGCGTCAGCCTGCCTTCCATGAAAACGGCGGCGAAGGAAAAAAAGGCCGGAAATGTGTTACGCCTGCTCAGAAAACCACAGGTTGCCACCGGGATGGCGGCGTGCGGGCTTTTCTTTATGGGGCAATTCGCGCTCTTTACCTACCTGCGCCCGTTTCTTGAAACGGTGACCGGGGTTGACGTCTCCACCTTGTCATTGATTTTGCTGACCATCGGCATGGCCGGTTTTATGGGCACCCTGATCATCGGCATTTTTCTGCGCAAAGGCTTTTATCTGACGCTGATGGCGATCCCGCTGATGATGACGGCCATTGCCGTGATGCTGATGCTGACGGGGCACCGGCTCTGGATTGTCGCGCCGTTGCTGGGTCTTTGGGGGCTGGTGGCGACGGCGGCACCGGTCGGGTGGTGGTCATGGGTAGCGCGGACCTTTCCCGACAACGCCGAAGCGGGCGGCGGGCTGATGGTCGCGGTGGTGCAACTTTCCATCGCGCTGGGCTCTACCGCCGGAGGGCTGGCTTTTGACTCTGCGGGCTGGCAAACCACCTTCGCCATCAGCGGCGTTCTGCTGACTCTGGCGGCCTGTCTGACATTTATTACATCACGCACACAACACTGACGACATATTCACTTTTTACCGGGCGAACGGATGCCCAACCCATACCACTCCTGTTGAGGATATTTCGATGAAAATTTTTTCTATGTTGGTCGGGCTGTTAATCAGCTCGTTTGCGGCCACCGGCGCCGATATGTCTGGCGGTGCAGATAACTTTTACAAAAGCGACAAAGTTACGCAGCAAAAGGTGACGTTTAAAAATCAGTATCAGATGGAGGTCACCGGAAATCTGTTTATGCCAAAAGACAGGGATAAAAATGCCAGGTATCCGGCCATTGTGGTGGGTCATCCGATGGGGGCGGTGAAAGAACAAAGTTCCAATCTCTACGCACAGAAACTGGCTGAACAAGGTTTTGTGACGCTGGCTATCGATCTCTCTTTCTGGGGCGAAAGTGAAGGGAAACCGCGTAACGCCGTCGCACCAGATATTTACGCTGAAGATTTCAGCGCCGCAGTGGATTACCTCGGTACGCGCCCGGATATCGACAGAAACCGGATTGGCGCGCTGGGTATCTGCGGCAGCGGCAGCTTTGTGATCAGCGCGGCGAAAATTGATCCGCGCATGCGGGCCATTGCTACCGTCAGCATGTATGACATGGGCGCGGTGAACCGTCACGCACTCAATCATTCGCTCACGCTGGCGCAGCGCAAGGACATTATTGAACAGGCGGCGCAGCAGCGTTACAGCGAATTCACCGGCGGCGAAATACGTTATACCAGCGGTACAGTGCATAAAATCGATGCGGACACGCCGCCGGTGGCGAAAGAGTTCTACGATTTTTACCGCACGCCGCGCGGAGAATTCACACCCAAAGGATCTTCCCCTGCGCTGACGACGCACCCGACGCTGACCAGCAACGTCAAGTTTATGAACTTTTATCCGTTCAACGATATCGAAACGATTTCACCGCGGCCAATGCTGTTTATCACCGGCGAAAACGCGCACTCCAGGGAATTCAGTGAAGATGCCTACAAACTTGCCGGTCAGCCGAAAGAGTTAGTTATTGTACCCGGTGCGGGTCATGTTGACCTCTACGACCGCACCGATCTGATCCCTTTTGCAAAACTGACGTCATTCTTTAAACAAAACCTGAAATAAAACTTAACTATTTCTTCATCACTGCGCCTGATGCGACGTAAGTCATCGCATCAGGTATTTATATTTTCAAATAATATAAAATCTTAATGAATTATTTATAATAATCATTTTGACAAGTTAATCATGATTGATAAATGATTTTTTAATATTTAAGAGTTAACTAAATCCTATTATTTCACGGTCATTTACAAAAACATAACGTACAGATCAGTGGCAGAGGAAATATGGGGTAATTTCAGCTATGTCATTCAAATAAGAATGAATTAAGAGTAATGTGGGAACTGATTAGTCAGGCTTAAAAATTTATGGCCGGACGATTTTTATTCACTTTTCAATAATGGATTATATCGCTATGCCTGGGCAAAAAAGTATCTGTGAAAGTATATTAGACTATTGTTATTCGATTTGGGTTGCACCCAAAGAGGAGTATTACCCCTCCTCTGATGACGAGGATTGTGCCATCTCACGCAGGAGGATCTCTAAACGTGATAAAGCTCATATTTCAGAAATGGAAATCAGAAATCGGAGAAAGCAATCTCAAAAGAAAGCGAATCAAAATCTTAATAAAGCCAGGGTGCAGAATGCTCAACCCGCGCCTCAAAATATTGTCGACATGTTCCCACGGCTGCCCGGTTTTTTCCCAGAATTCGGTGAGCGGACCGTTTCAGCCTCGACATTCAGACATGTTGAAGTGGAAAGTAAAAAGAGCAAATGGCGTTCATCGCCTGATATTTCTGGAGTGGGTGCGGAATCAAAGACTTCTAAAAAGAACAGTAAATCTTCTCTCAATTCACTTACCCAGATCCCAGAGCAGAAACGTTGGACAATAGATGAAACGCATTTGGTTTTCTTTGAAAATGAGAAGAGATTATTTGATAAATATCAAGAGTTTATCGATTTGATCACAAAGTATAATGTGAGCCCGCTGGACCGTGAATTCGAACAAAAACGTTGGGACGTCAAACTGACTCATCAGAAGATCGGCTATAAACTCTGGAGAGCAAAGCTAACAGATTCTGGCCGGGTAAGCTTTTTAGTTAATGCAAAGGACAGGGTTGTCGAAATCTATACTGTGGGCAAGCATGACTAACCTCGTTTAAACGCACTTTCAACGTGCGGAGTGAAAACCTCTCCGCACACGCTTCATTTTACATTCGTCACGCGGTCAGATAACCAATCCTGTTGCGACATTTTTACGGGCGATGACTCTGTTAATCAGCTGACCATTGAGTCTGTAATGTATCGGCAGGAAGGGGATGTCTTTAAGGTAAAAGATATGTTCTCCGTCCCCTTTTTCGGGGCTTAGCCCGGAAAGATTCAGAACATAACAATAACGAATTTTATTTTGCCACGACTGATACGGGGCGTTTCCGAAAATAAGCGGGGCATAACGGGCACTGTTCTGCCTCATCAATTCCGGCGCAATATCAGTCAGATAGATCCGGCATAAACCTGCGGGCTGGCCGTGTTCATTTTTATTACTGGCGTTAATGGCGTTATCACGTCTGATACCCTGCATACCGGCTTCATTAGTATAATGGAAATAAACATTTCCTTTATTGCTGTTTTCAGAAAGAAAGTATGGCGGTTCCAGAAAGGTTTTAACCTGTTCAGTAATGAATTTTGATTTCACAGGCAGCGCCGACGGGCGGGTATAAGGATGGAACGATCTTTTCATTTAATATATCCCTTATTCAATGAATATCATCAGGTGAATGTGTCTTTCGATATTTCCTTTGATTTGGAAACGGCTATGCCCGCCGGTTAAAGGTCAGGCATATTGATTCCAAAACGTTGTGATTATTTCTGTGCGGCTACTGTTTATTCGTTAAAAGTATCAACCGGCTGTTTAACGCCTCGAGATGTTCAGCAATTTGTTTAATCTCGGCGTTGCTGACGGGTTGCTGTTTGTCGAGCTTACGTTGCAGATCATCCAGTTGCGCCTGCACCGGTTCGCCACCCTGCTGGAGTGTCTGGCGCATCTGATATATCGCGGTTTTCAGCTCAGAAATCGTCATATAGGGTTTGCGCTTTTGTTCAGCTTCCAGCAAACGCAGCTCGACACTGTTTAGCTGGTTGTTCACCAGCGCCCAGCTGTTGATGTCCGGCAACGTGGCACTCAGTTCGGTGTGATGATTTTGCCAGCGGGCCGAGAATGCATTCCCAGGCCAGAGCGCATTCAGGCGGATCGCCGCTGAGGGTTGCGCCAGCCAGTTCAGGGTACTCATCACGCATACCGTGACCGCAATGCCCACGCCGCCGCCGCAAAGCCAGGCTTTCCATGGGCGTGGCGCAGGCAAGGGTGCCGGTTTGACCACCGGGATTGCAGGAGGCGTTACCGGCGCAGGCGCGACGTCGGGCATGGCCGGTTTCGCCATCAGGGCGCGCTTTTGCAGCGTCTGTCGGCTCGATTGCAGATAGTCGAGCAGATTGCGCAGGGGAGCCTGACTGCGCGATTGCAGGGCCAGCGCGTGTTCCAGCATCATCGACACCGCCCCTTCAAGTTGCTGAAGGGTATCGACTTCTGCGCTGTTTAGCGGCAGACCGTACAGGCTGGTCGCCGCATGGGTGGAATACCATTCGATAATTTGCTGACGCAGATCGGTTGCGGCCACCGGCGGCCAGCACTGGCGCTGCTTCTTGCCAAAACCTTCCGCCAGCAGCAGTGTGGCATTCGCCATACCCGCCCAGCCGTGGCGCTGGCAGCTGATCAGACAAAACCAGACGCCGCTTTGCAGGTCGTAGCCGTGGCGCTGAAAAATCTCAAGGCACTGGTTTTCCTGCGTGAGCCACCATGACCGGTCGTGCACGTGGCCTTTCCAGCCGTTCACGCTGTTACTGAGCAGTAAAAACTCGTGATGATGACGGGGATCGTGGCAGCTGATTTTCACGTCGCCCGGCGTCACGCTGTAATTAACTTTTGTCATGAGCCCTCCATGTCACGAGTTTATCCTTGCTGACGCCAATCTTCAGGCCGCCCCGGACGGGTTTCTCATCCTGCAACAGGGTGTCGGTCAGCAACGGCAGAATGTGCCGGTTCAGTGCCTGATCGATATCACGGGCACCGCTCTGCATCACCTGACAGAGTTCTGCCACCCAGCTCACCACGCTCTCGCTGTAACTCAGTTGCACCTCGCCGTTGCTGGCGGCGTGATAGCGCTGGCAGATGCGATCCAGCTTCAGCCTGATGATTTGCGCCAGCGTTTTCGGTTGCAGCGGCAGGTAAGGGATCAGCGTGACGCGCCCCATCAATGCCGGGCGGAACACGTGCTCGAACTCCGGGCGGATCAGCGTACACAGGGCTTCCGGCGACGTTTCCCCTTCGGCGCAGGCGGCGGTGATTTTCGCGCTGGCCAGATTAGATGTCATGATAATCAGCGTGTTACGGAAGTTGATTAACTGACCTTCCGCGTCTTCAATCATCCCTTTATCGAATACCTGATAAAACAGCTCCATGACGTCCGGGTGCGCTTTTTCCACTTCGTCGAGCAGCACGACGCTGTACGGATTGCGTTTCACCGCCTCGGTCAGCACGCCACCCTGACCGTAACCGACATAGCCCGGCGGCGATCCTTTCAGGCCGGACACGCTGTGTGCTTCCTGATATTCCGACATGTTAATGGTCACCAGACTTTGCTCACCGCCGTACAGTAAATCTGCCAGCACCAGCGCCGTTTCGGTTTTACCGATACCCGATGAACCTGCCAGCATATACACCCCGGTCGGTTTCAGCGGATCGTTCAGATTGGCGCGGCTGATGCGCACTTGGGTGGCGATGGTGGAGAGCGCGTGGCGCTGGCCGATAACCCGCTGCTCCAGGCGGTGAAGTAATTCGCCCAACTGTTGCTGTTGTTTTTCTACCATGCGGCCAAGTGGCACACCGGTCCAGCCGGAAACCACATCGGCGATACAGGTGGCATCAACGCACTCAAACACCAGCGCATGAGCCTCATGCAGCTCAGCCAGCTCCCTGCGCCAGGCGGCGATAGCGCTCTCATCACGACTTTGTTGCAGTTGCTGCACCAGACTCTTTTGCTGCTCCCACAGGGGCCGGAGATGGGCGAGATCGGCCAGCAGCTCCGTTTCCCGCAGCGCCAGCGTCGCCAGCCGCTGATCGTGCTGTCCTTCCTTTTGTAAAGCCTCGCGCTCGGTATGCAGATTGCTGAGCAGGGCGTTGATGTCTTCAATCTCTTTCGGATGATGCGACTGGGACACCGCCACGCGGGCGCAGGCGGTATCCAGCAGGCTGACGGATTTGTCCGGCAGTTGTCGCCCGGCGATATAACGGCTGGAGAGATTGACGGCGGCATGGATCGCACTTTCGAGGATCTGCACGCCGTGGTGGCGAGACATGGCCGGTGCAATGGCACGCAGCATGGCGGTGGCGCTGTCGATACCCGGTTCCGCCACCTGTACCAGCTGGAAACGGCGGGTCAGCGCGGCATCTTTCTCAAAATACTTTTTGTATTCCGCCCACGTTGTCGCCGCCACCACGCGCAGTTCACCACGCGCCAGCGCCGGTTTCAGCAGGTTTGCCGCGTCGTTTTGTCCGGCCTGACCGCCCGCGCCAATCAGCGTATGGGCTTCGTCGATAAACAAAATGACCGGCTGAGGCGCGCTGGCGATCTCTTTCATCAGCGCCTGTAAACGGTTTTCAAATTCGCCCTTCACGCTGGCTCCGGCCTGTAACAGACCGAGATCCAGCGTCAGCACGTCCATCTGTCTGAGCACCTCCGGCACATTGCCAGCGGCGATACGCAGCGCCAGGCCTTCCACCAGCGCGGTTTTCCCCACACCGGGTTCGCCGGTGAGAATAGGGTTGTTCTGACGGCGACGCAGCAGGATGTCGATCATCTGACGTATTTCTGCTTCGCGCCCCAGCACCGGATCCAGTTCACCCTTACGAGCCTGAGCGCTCAGATTGCGGGTAAATTTGCCGAGTGCGCTGTTGCTGCTCTGCGTGGCCGGAGACGCTGCATTTTCGCGGGTGTTGCACGCGTCAAGCAGCAGCTGTTCCGCTGCATCCCGCTGGCAGTTCAGCGCCTTACGCACGCCGCTGGTTAACGACGGTGCGGTGTTCTCTTCCAGCAGACAGGCCAGCAGGGCGGCCGGGGCGAGCTGGGTGTGTCCCCAGCTGGCGCTGGCGTGCAGCCAGGCTTTTTCCAGCCACTGAACCAGCCCGGTCGAAAAGACCGGCGCGCGGCTGTTGCCGCTGCGAAAGGTGTTCAGCGCCTGCTGGGTGGCGCTCAGCAAGGCATCCGCCGCCAGACCTGCGCCTAAATTCAGGCTTTCCATCAGATCGCTGTGCTGGACAATCACCGCCAGCAAAAGATGCTCAACGTCCACTTCATGGTGAGTGCGCGAAATCGCCTGACTGACGGCGGCATCCAGACAGCTGCGGCTTTCCGGGGTGAGTTTGTCAACGATGCGTTTTAAATAGCTGCTCATAAATATCCCTTTTATTCAATTACCGGCAGTCAGCCGCGTTTTCCGGAAGCTCGGACATGCGCCCGCGCAGTGCTGCCGAGGGGGTCTGGCTTTGCTGCTGCTGTTCCAGCGCCCGTTTTTGTTCGTTGAGAGCGTCCACTTGCTCAGCAACATTTGCCCAGCCCACCCAGGCATTTTGCAAAATGGCCTGATCCGCCAGTTTAAAGCGCACCAGCACATGTTTGATGTTCAGCGCGGTCAGCGAATCTGCATTGTCATCAAAATCCCGGGCATCAAGCAGTGCTTCGCCACCGGCGAAATTCTCGAGAAAATCAGGCCACGCGCTGTCTCCGGTATAACGATAAGACGCGGTGAACGCGGGGAATTTCACGTCAATGTTGACGGTCTGGCACTGGCCGGGATACCAGATGAACTGGGCCTGTTCGGCGAAGTTCATGCTGTCGAGAACTTTGCTGCCGTTCGTGCATTCCAGCGTAAGACGGACACCGGTTGGGATCAGGCGCGCGCCTTCCGGCACGGTTGCCGGGCCGCTGACGATGGCGAGGCTATAAGGTTTTTGCTCCAGCACTTTTTTCTGCTGCGTCAGTTGCTGCAGTTGGTCGTCCAGCACGGAAAGCTGGTCGGCGTTCTGCGTGTTCTTGCGCTGTGGAACATCGAGCACGTCTTCAGGATTGAGCATATAGCGGGCGATCCGCACAAACTCTTCGTTCAGCGGCAGCGTCTGGCCACGGAACTGACCCGGCTGCGGCCCTTCATCGCTGACGATCAGCAGCCCTTTGGCGGGCCCGCGCACGAAGTCGGCAAGATACTGCCAGGTCAGGCTTTGCTGGGAAGCGTAATCCTGCCCGATGGCGTTTTTACTCATCGGCCACATGATTTTGCTGTGCCACTGTTCATTGAGCCAGCAGGCGGAACGTGCCAGCGCGTGGGAGAGCAGCGCACTGGCATCGCTTTTATACAGCGTCCAGACCGCTTCAACGCCCGCTTCATCGCTGTGCGTTTGCATCGCTTTGTGCAGCTGGTCAAAACTGGCGAACAGGGTGACCAGCGGGTTAACGGTTTTTGCATCGGTCTGGGTCGCGAACAGCCCTTGCGTCAGCACCGGGCTGAGCGCCGCCTGATTCAGTGCTTCACCGGTGGCGGCGGTCAGCGCGGACTGCCATTTCAGCCACACTGCGGTTTGCGGTACCGCTGACGTGGCGGACGTGGCGGAAGATCCGCCTTGTAACCATTTCTTCAGCCCTACGCGCAGTTTCGCATCGGCCCGTTGTACTTTTTGCAGGGTCGGGTGTACCGCCGCCTGCGACGGAAGTTTTTGTAACCGGCGCAGCTCACTCAGCCACACCTGGGCATGGCTGTCCGGGATGTTGTCGAGTTCAAAGGCGATGCGTTGTGCGAATTTAATCCCAGGGCTCTGCCCCTGGCTTAGCGCAATCAGCTGGCTCTGCGTCAGCGAACGCGGCTCACTGTTTTGAAGCCACGGGGTCACGGAAAGCAGCAGGTCACGCCACGCGTTCTGGCGCTGAACCGGTAACGTCTGCATGAAATGCCGGAGCAGCGGTTCCTCTGTCCGGCCACCCGCCTGATTGATCAACGCCACCCATTCGGTCAGTTGCGCTTCGCCCTGACGTGTCCAGATGCCTGACAGCGTCTCCTCATCCGGCGTTTGCGGCCAGAACTCCCGGGTCTGAAACGCTGGCAGTGAATCAGCCGGTGCCACCAGCCATGCCAGCGACTGATCGTAATTGATCAGGGTGGATAACAGGCGGTGCAGCGCTGCCAGATGCTCTGCGCTCATCGGCTGTTGCATCACCCAGCGCTCCTGCGCCAACCGTGCGTGTTCGGTCGCCGCCGGATCTGGCGCGTTGAGCCGCAGGGCATCAGGGATTGCCGGTTGACGGCTGAGTGCGTCGAGTGTGACGTTGTCACGCATGTCCTGTCGGGTGATGATGGTGTGCGCCAGATCCAGCACCATCTGGCGCTGAGCCTGTGCAGAAGCATCCATAAACGCCTGCTGATACCCTGAAATCATCTGCGTGCTGCTGAGAACCTGTGGCGGCAGCGTGGTCATCAGACGCTGTTCAATCAGCCGGTGCTGGTAATTGAGTACGGTGGAAAACGGCAGGTAAACCAGCGGTGCGCTGTGGCGGCTTTCGTTTTTGACCAGTAATTCTGCCAGCGATGCCGAGGAAAGCGTGGCGTAGTTGCGCTGCATTAATCCGGCGCTTTTCACCGCGCTGTAGCCAAGCGCGATGACACAGCCGAGCAGCAACAGACGCCCGGCCATCAGGCGGACTCTTTTATTGTGCTGCCAGAGCACGTCGCGGGTGCTGCTGAACGCAGGCAGATAATGCATCAGCAAATCGTGGACAAAATAGGAGGTACGGCGACTCTTGTTTTTATCCTGCTGCTCACTGGCCGTAAACCATACGCCGCCAAGGGAGGTATTGGTGAAGTAGGCGTTGGGCTCACACAGCGATGCCAGGAAAACCAGCAACGGATTTTGCAGCCCGATAAACGCTTCCGGGAAATCAAGCAGCGCCGCACGCACGTCGGGCGCAACTGGCGTACCGGCCATGCTGAGGCGGGCGAGATCGAAACCGTTTTTCAGTGCGGTAACCAGCGGCAGCAGGGTGGAAGCATCTTTGCCGTCGATGTCCGGTGGCGTCTGCCAGTAATATCCCAGCACCTGTTGTTGCTGTTCGGCGGAAAGGTGTTGCGTCCACAGGCTGAACGCCGGGAATTTGTCGCACTGGGTGATGGTGATATACAGCGGCAACTGGCGTTTAAGTTTGCGCATCAGCGGCTCGATTTGCGCGCGGATTTTGCGGGCTTTATCGTGCAGCGTGCTGATATCGTCATTCATCAGATCGGTCACGGACAGGCCAATCATCACGCCTGCCGGCGCGGGGACTTTCGCCATCCAGCCAACCAGTTTTCCCCATGCGCTCTGGAACGCAGGCGCGCCGGTCAGGAAATTCCCGGAAAGATCGAGGAAACAGACGTTGCGGAAAAACCACCAGCGCAGGGTATAGGTCGGGACAACGGTGTTATCCCCTGCGTCGTTTGAAAACATCGGCAGACCGGAACCCGCCAGCAAAGAGGTTTTGCCGCAGCGGTCCCCCAGCAGCAGATACCAGGGGATCGGCGGGCGTTTGCGCTGAATACGTTTCACCACCGCCGCACCGGATTTCCAGTGCTCAAACAGCACGTATTCCCGGCGGGAAAGGCGAAACTTCTGGAAGAAACGGTTAACTCTCTTCTCTTTAATCAGCAATGTGAACCAGAGGAGTGCGCCCCACAGCAGCACACCGGCCACCAGCACACCCAGCCAGACCAGTAAAATGGTGCCCGTACTCCATTCCAGCCACAGCCCGACGGTGCAGCAAAACAGAAACACCAGGCACAACAGCAGCAGCCATCCGGCAAAAACGAATAATTTTTTCAGCATACGTTCTTATGAAAAATAAAGGGTCTGAAGAAGTACCAGGGTGGCGTGAATCAACGCGATACCCAGCACGGCAAGGATGATGCGGCTCTTTGAGGACGACGCGAGCGAGCGTTTGCGCAGGATCACCGGCGTTATCTCTGCGTCATTCGGCCATGTCTGCCATTCCTGCGGCAGACACAGGCTCCGCTGGCTGTCAATCAACGCCGACAGCGCCGGTTGCTCCTGCCCGGTGCTGTATTTGCCGTGAAAACCGTGTTGCAGGCAGAACAGAAACACCTGTCGCGCCTGCAAATGCTCTTCTTTCAGGTGGCTCAGCCGGGCAAAGAACATCTCGCCGCCGATGGCGGTCTGGAAATATCGGCGTTGCAGCAGATCGCTGCGCCAGTTTTGCGCGAAGGGCAGGGTGGAACACAGCACGGTTTCATCCAGCCAGACAACCACAGCGAAGAACGCCTGATCCCGTTCAAAATCTGAAATGTCGTGATGCTCCGCTTCCTGCACCGCCTGTTCGAGCCGGGTGATGCAAAGCGCGTGGAATGTGCCGTAATCCTCGAAAAGCTCGGGCTGATGGGCAAAGCGGGCGGCCAGTTTAAACACCGGTAAATAGCAGTCGATCAGTTTCATTGTGATGGCACCATGAACACCAGTTGTACCTGTAAATCTTCGGGCGCATCGGCCCAGTAGAAAGCGATACTTTTCTGCTGTTCAACATGTTTCCAGGCGTGTTCATGTTGGTTCAGCACGAAGTAATAGGAGTCTTTGCGGTTGGGGACGCCGCGCGGTGACGGGTTTTCCCATTGCGAGGAAATGCCGGGTAACGCGTGCTGAATGAGCGCGCTGATGGCTTCCTGGCTGGCGATTTTGAACTCGCCGCCGCCGGTGAACTGAACGTGCCAGGATTCGAGTTTTTCCGAACGCAACAGCAACAGGACTTTGCTGCCCGCCGGGGCTTTGGCTGTCAGCAACTCGCCGCGGTAAATCTTCTGGTCATCAGGTTTGAGCGTGACGTAAGTGTTGTCTTCCAGCGCCAGCCCGTTGAGCAGGGTGATCAGCGTTTTTTTGACACTGTTAAAACAGTCAATTAAACGGTAGTGATCGTAAGGCAGCAGGGCGGCGCCGCCATCATGCCATTCGCCATTAAACGAGCACATGTCGTTGAACGAGGAGATCTCCCCCACCAGCTGGATCAACAGTCCGTAGATATGCCACGGATGCAGGGCCGGTGCGCGGCAATAATGTTCGAGCAGCGGCAGCGCGCGGTTTAACGAGCGCATCGCCAGAAGCTGTGTGATGTCACCGGCGCTTTTGCCGATGTCACTCAGGTGCTCCGGGCGTTTATATTCTTCGAGTTTATGGGCGCGGCTGCTGAGTTCGGCGCGTATCCCTTCCAGCAGATTTTTGAGCGCCGGTGAGCCTGCCAGCGTGACAGCGGGCGGGCTGAAACGCGGATCGAGCATGACGCGGTCGTTGTCATAGCGCAGTTGCAGCAGTGGCAAACATTCGCAGTCGACGGCAGTTTCTTTCTCTTCTTCGCTCAGAATGCGCACGTTATACGCGATGCGTGGCACGGCACTTTCAGGGCCGTCGTGATAGACGTCCTTCATCACGCCATCGCCGCTTTGGTTGATCCAGCGGCTGCTGGTGCCTGTGCTGACGTTCGGATGACCGGGGTCGAAGCGGCGCAAGGCCAGCCACAGCGTGAAGGGTTTCTCGCGCTGCTTCCAGGCATCACGAAACTGACGCGGTTCAATCAGGCAGTTACCGGGATATTCCAGATAATAGCCGGAGGGCAGGATCAGACGCAGGTGGTCGATTTTCAGAGAAAAATCCACCAGCGTTTCCGGATTGATATCGCACTGGATCACGCCGACGTTCCACGGCTGCGTCAGCTGGCGCTGCTGTGCCAGCATGTAGCTGTGATGTAAATCCACCGACTGAAAATGCTGCGGTTGCAGATACAGCCCGGAGTACCAGTAAATTTGCTGTTGTTCAGGATACATTCTATTTCTCTCCCTTCGCGGCTGCGTCGTCCGGCGTTTTGATGGCCTGAGGTTCCGTTTGCGGCTGCAGGTCTTGCGGTGAGGCATTCTTTATCAGCTGCGTGATGCTCTGGCTGCCCAGCGTGACGTCGAGGACCAGCGGCGATAATTCTGCCGTCCACTTTTTCGTCCACCAGCCGGTGCTGGTCAGGGTGACCGGAATGCTGACCATCGCCATGTGCTGCTTTTTCGGGAACGGATAGTAGCCGGCGACTATCGCGACCTGGCGGGTGTTCTCGCTGCGATCGATGTGCAGGGTGGTTTTCTGGCCGGGCATGGCGGCGTAGCGGTCAACCTTCAGAATGTCATCCTCGGCGCCGGCACCGTTAAACAGGCTTTTTAGCTGGGCCGGATTCGAGAGGATCTTATTGAGCGAGCTGGCTTTTTGCGCCTGAATGACCAACACCGTGCAGCTGTTGGCGATCTCGTTCCAGGCATTCAGGCCGGGTTCAGCGTTAATACTGAGGGTGATCCCGCCCTGAGCAAACGGCGCGGTGACCTGATCTGCCGCCTGCTGCTCCGCAGAGACGCTTTTCGTCTGATCGCCGGAGCAACCCGAGAGCATCAGCCCGAGAGTCAGGAGTAATAACGTCGTCCTTAAGGCTTTCACTCTTGCTGTCCTTTTAACACGTTGTTGATTTCCCGCAGGCTGCCGCTGTCGGTGAGCATCTCTTCCAGCCATTCGGTGAGCGTCATGTTGGCCCAGCGCGCCGCACGTTCCATCAGAAAAGGTACCGGGCTTGAAGGTTCGGTCTGGCGAAAGAAGTGAGCGATAGACAACATCTGGCTGATGGCAACGTCTCTGGACATCGTCTGGCGGCTGACGGGCGCAATAAACGCCTCAGCCGGTGCCACTTCTTCCTCGGGTTGTGTCGCGTAGTTAAGGCTTAGGGTGTTGCTGGCCAGCGGAATGGCGCGCTGTGCCAGACGTTGCAGGAAATCAGCCAGATCGTTCAGCGTCTGGCGCGTCTGGGCAAACAGCGCGTGCGGTTCTTCCTGGCTCAGCGAGAAATAGCAGGATTCCAGCCGGTCGAGCTGGAGCTGTAACCGTTGCAGAATCTCATCCTGCTGACTGATTTCAATCGAGGAAAACGTCGCCGCGAGACTGTCGAAACTCTCCATGGTCAGATCGCCTTCTTTGGCAATCAGGTCGTCACGGGAATCCGGCCAGGTGCAAATTTTGTGCTCGAACGCCAGCACCTTCTGCCAGTGCGCCAGCGCCGACTCGGGTTGCCTGAGCAGCGGGCGGACATACAGCGCCTGGCTGATATCGCGATCAAGACGGCTGAGTTTGCCATAGCGGAATGTGGCGCCATCATCGTCCAGCGCAGGCCAGCACTGAAACCAAAAGTGGGTGATGAATTCACTGAGAAACTGAAAGCCCGTTTCCGTGCCTTCAATGCCTTGCAGATGGGTCAGCGCCTCGGCAAACCAGCAACTGACCTGCAGATCTTTACTCTGCTGTGTCAGTGCCGTGACGCACAATGTGCGCACTTTGTGCCAGTCTGCCCGGCGCGGTTCAGCAATCGTCCATTCATCCTGCGGAAGGTAGTCCGGGTCGCTCTCCCGCGCTTTGCGGATATCATCATAAATTTGTTCATACTCCAGGTTGATGCCTGCCGGATTTTCCGGGCTGACGGGCATCAGAAGAGCGGCTACTTCTGGCTGAATGGCTGACATGCTTTTTTATCCAATAAAAACGTATTTAACCGATGAGAACTTTCGGGCAACCCATGACGATTGTGCCGCCGTGGGCACAGCTGTCACCCATGCGGGCGGCAGGTTTTTTGCCGATCAGGACTTTGAAACTGCCCATGACGATGCTGTCCGGCGGGCCTACGCAAACGGCCATTGACCCCACGGTGGCGGCAGGCATGCCGCCGATCAACACGGTGGGCACGCCAGGCGGCAATATCGGGCCACCCACATGGGGGATGGGCGGCAATCCGGGCGTGACCATCGGGCAAACGTGCATATCTGAAACGCGGGCTGCGGGTTGTGCCATTAGGCTTTCTCCTGATGGATCCACTGAGTCAGCAGTTGGCGCGTGCCCTCTGCCGGTGTTTCGGGGTCGCCTGCGGCCAACATCAGCAAGACGCAGCGACGCATTTCCGGGCTCAGATGGGGCTGCGGATAGACCGGCTCCAGCCCTTCCGGGCTCATGCTGCCTTGCGACCAGAACAGCGACAGCGCAATCGCACCCGCCGGCGTTTCAAAACCGAGCGTGTCGGCGTGATGGAAAATCTGCCAGCGCAGCTTCTCGTCGGGTTCGGCGTACCAGCGCTGCATTTCATCCAGCAATGACGCCGCCGCCGGTTGGGCTGAACCGCGCAAAATGCGGATCAGCCACAGGCTTAACGCGCGCGGCGAAGCCTGCTGAACCCACAGCGTGAGCGCCTCTTCCCACTGCCCGGCGGCGATTTGTTGCTGCGCATCCTGATGCCAGTGCGCCGCCCCCGCACTGTGGGGATAACCGTAATCGGACATGATGCCTCCTTAACCAATGTTGATGATGCCGCCCTTAATCTGCGTCATGCCGCTTCCCTGCACCGTGGTCATTGCGCCTTTCAGTTCTGCGGTGCCTGACCCTTCGATTTTGATCATCGTGCCGCTGATGGTGATGCCACTCGGTGAAATCGCGATTTTGTTCGAGCCGACTTTCAGCTCGATGGACTGCGTGGATTCGATCACGCAGCTTTTGTCGGTTTTGATCTTGCCGCTGCCGCCGGTCGCCGTGAGGGAGTAGTTACCGTTGCTCAGGCTGGTGGTCATGTTGCCGGTGATTTTTTGCTGCATGTCGCCTTTATTGAGGGTGATGTGCAGCGATCCTTGTTTCAGCACCAGCGTGTCGTCGCCTTTGGTGATTTCGGTGTTGCGGTGGGCGCCGATTTTGCTTTTGACTTCATGCTTCACCTCGCTGGTGACATCATTTTTTACCGTCAGCAACAGATCCTTTTGCGCGGTAATGGTCAGCTTTTCCTCACCTTTTTTATCGTTAAAACTCAGGCGGTGGCCGTCTTCCATTCCACCTTTGCTGGTGCTGCGTGACGCGAAGCCAGATTCGGTTTTCTCGTCCGGTAAAGTGAACGGCAGTTTGTTCTGGCCGTTGTAAACGGAGCCGGTGACCAGCGGGAAATCCGGATTGCCCTGAATAAAACTGACCAGCACTTCGCTGCCGACGCGGGGAATAAACTGAAAACCAAATTTGCTGCCCGCCCAGGGTTGGGAAAGGCGCACCCAGCACGAGCTGGTGTCGTCGTTTTTGTTTTCGCTGTCCCACGGGAACTGGATTTTGATGCGCCCGAATTCATCGGTGTGGATCTCCTCGGAAGAAGGACCGACCACTTTGGCGATCAACACACCGGCAATATCGGGCGGTGTGCGGGTGCAGACTGGCCGCCATTTCACACTGTTGCGCAGTGCGTGAATGTCACAGCGATAACCGCCGGTGCTGCTTTCAAAATTGTTGCTGGCCTCGAGGCTCAGCGACTGGACTCGGTAGGTGTCGTTGTCAGTCGGGTGACCGGTGAGGGTGAACACTTCGCCGCAGCTCAGCCAGTGGGCGTTGACCGTTGCCTCGTACAGCGTGGTATTCGTCTCAAACCCTTCCATCGCGATTCTGGCTTTGCTGGTGAGTTGCGAGCGTTCGGCAAACGGCGTGATGTCAGTAAAGTTCAGATTATCAACGCTCTGGCCCTTTAACGTTGATGCGTATTTGTCGGCCACACCGGCCGCTTTTTGCATGTTGTAGCCGGAAAGCGCGACTTCTGCGGGCATCAGATGCGAACTGGAAGACCAGCTGTCAATGTTACCCCCGGTCAGCACATCGCCCTGATGATGCCAGGCCAGACTGCCCGCTTTGGCGGCCGGATGTCCGGCGGGCTGATCGGCCAGCACCAGAGTGTGTTTATCTGCCTGATGTTTGAAGAAGTAGTAAATGCCTTCTTCTTCCAGCAGACGGCTGATGAACTCGAAGTCAGACTCGCGGTACTGCACGCAATATTCACGTTTCTGATAGGTGCTGCCGAGCTGCACATCCACCTGATTAATCTGGTGTTCACCCAGCAGTTTTTTGACTAAATCTGGCACCGAAATGTTCTGCCAGACGCGCATCGAGCGCCCCATGCGCAGCAGCGCAAAAGCAGGTTCGAGTTTGAGAATGCAGATTGTCTGGTTGTTGGCATCCCGGCCACGCTGGATCTGGGTAACAATGCCGTGCAGGTAGCGCTGGGGCAGGTTGCGGTTCCCGTCGCCAATCTGGCACGACACCGCTTTGCCCTGTAACGCCGCCAGACCTTTTTCATTCATTTCGGTCATGGAACGCAGTTCGTAGCAAAAAGGCGCAGAAACAGACTCCGTGCCCTGCAAAGAAAGCAGTAATAAGTCAGAGGCGATGGTGCCGTTCCAGTGCAGAAAATGATTTTTCTGCATCTCTTTGAGCTTTGCGGTTAGTAGCATTTTCATCTTCCTTTTGAAATGCGCAGTGCATGCAACGTTATGCGGCGTAGACCGGCAGGCAAACCTTGAGCAATTGCTCAGGGTCGCGGTGACCAATACAAATTCCCAGGCCGAGCTGCCCCGCACCCAGCGGAACGGGCAGGGTGTGGCGGCTGCTGATACTGAGGTGGATCGAGAAATCCAGACCCGGTCCGACGTACTCCTGAATGCGCCCCCAGATCTCCTGATAAAACTTCCCCTGAGGGATAAAGTGCTGCGACTGGTTCTGATCCATCGGGCCAAACGTGACGTCAAAATGTGACTGCACTTCCCAGCGCACGCGGCCAATCATCGGCGCGGTGTCCAGCGTTTGCCCCGGTTTTCCCAGCTGGCAGTGCTCGGCAGGATCGACCGTTTTCCAGCCGCCGGTAAAAGGCGTGATGTGCACAGGAACGCCGTAGTAATGGCTGAGCCAGACTTCAAGATTGACCAGCGATCGCACCGGTGAGGAGAACAAATGGGCGTAGTTTTCGCCGCCGGAAACAGACATCGAGGTCAGCAGGCCGGTCAGCGCCAGCGTCGCCTGTTGTAAGGGCTGCTGAGTTTCCGATTCGGCGCGGGCATATAAATGGTTTTTCTGCCAGGCCAGATAGTCCAGGCAGTAAAGCCGGTGGCCGAACATATCAAGGAACGCTTTTGCGCTGTGATCGCCATAACGATAATGACGCTCGATCATCCATTCACTGTAGGCCGTCGGTAACGCGCCCAGCGCACCGGTCATCCCGTTCTGCCACACCGTCACGCGAAGCGGATCTTCCGGCGTCTCCTGTTCAATGCTGGCGATTTGCCCCGCCGGTGCTTCCAGCGAGAGGGTTGAGATCAGCCGCAGTCTGGCGTCCAGCAAGTCGGCGGAGGGCGTGTCTGCGGGCGTGTTACGGTGCCGCAACTTGTGCAGCAACGTTCTGACCTGCTGATAAAAATTGAACCGGCTGGTGATGCGCGTTAAATCCATGACAGTTTCCCTGCGCGCACCGGCCAGAGACGGCGGGTATGCGCTTCGTTTTCAATCTGGGTAGTGACGCGGGTGAAACTGTTGACGGGCGCATACAGCCCCAGGAAGTGATCCAGAAAACAGCACATCAGGTAGTATTCCGGTTCGTTGATCGCCTCATGAGTGAAGGTCAGCGTCAGCGACACCCCGCGCGCCAGCGTTTGCGGATCATTCGCCACCAGCCGGGTGGTGACCGGCTGCACGTCAAGATGCAGGATCATATTGATAATCCGGGTGATCGCCGGCAGGTCATGGAAGTTGTACAGCATCAGCGTTTCACGCAGTACCTGCACGCCCTGACTGCCGCTCAGCAGCATATGATTGAGGGAAAGCTGGGAAATCAGACGCCAGCGCAGGGCGCTCTTGTCCGGCGGCAAGATTGGCCGCGTCGGGCGGTTCAGCGCGCAGATCTTCAGCCCGGCCAGCGGCAGGTCGGAGTCAAAATCCCCCTCCGGATGACCGTTTTTCATCTGCCCCGGAATGGCCTGATTAGTACAGGTCAGGCTGAGGGTCACTATGTCGGCGTCAGGCCTGGCGGGCTGCGTGTTGCGGTTCGCAAAGGCGATGAACACTTTCCGCCCGGCACCGCTGGCAGTCATGGTTTCGCGCTGGAAACTTTGCCAGTAAATACCCGCATCGCCTTCAAGGCGCGAATGGTCGATGCCAAACAGCGGCTGAACGGGCAGCGAGACTCTCTCGTTATCTTCTTTACTCTGAATAAACACGTGGTTGATCGCCCAGACGTCAATCTGCTGCTGACGGCGGATGTCGGGAATCACCGGGTATTCGGCGGTGTTTTCCGTCAGGGTGATCGGCTCTGCACGCTGGGCGAACAGGTTGATGGCCGGAGTGCAGTTAAGCCTGAAGAAAGAGGCATCAATAATTTTCGCCAGCTTCTCCAGGTGCTGGTTGAGGTGTGTGCGGTTAAACACCACTTCAAAACTGAACAGGGAATTGGCGCTGGCGTGAAAAGAATCCGGTAACTGAATATCCAGGAAGTAGAATTTTTGTGGAAAGAAAAAATAGTCCTGCAATAACGCATGGATCGGCGCGACGCGGGGATCTTGTGCCAGCAATCCTTCCTCATGGGTAAAACCCGCCGGGCTTATCGCCGAGCTTTTCAGCGGGTAAAATGCCTCGCCCTGATGGACGTGCAGCTGACTGATTTCAGAGCACAGCAGGGTATAGAGGATATTCACGGCGTTACTCGGTCCGTGCAGAAACAGGCGTAAAGATTCCCCCGCCACCACCGCGCCTGACCACACCTGAAAACCTAAGTGCAGATGCCAGTTAAGATCTTCTTCATTAAAGTTCAGCCGGGCTTTGTCTACCGACAGCGGCAAAAGCACCACCGGATACACTGTCTGGAACTGACACACGACGTCTTCAATGTGGCGCGAAAACAGTGATGCGCCAGCGGCAATGGTGTTTTTATCGGTAATGCCGCTGGTTTGCCGGTTAGGCTCAACCGACACGATGCAGGTTGATGGCATGGCACGCAAAAATTGTGGCGCGATGGCGGTCAGCAATGCTTCGGTGACTTCTGGCATATCGTCATCTAAGCGCTGATGAATGCGCGAGGTTAACAGCGCAAATGATTCGATGATTCTTTCGACGTGCGGGTCTTCAGACTCACCTTCGATCATCCCGAGACGGCGCGCGATTTTAGGAAAACGGCTGGCGAAGGCTTTGCCATGCTGTTTCAAAAAGGTCAGTTCTTTTTGGTAATACGACAGTAGCCTATTCATTGAAATAAAACTTACCCGTACAGTCGTCCCAGACCAGTGCGAATTTCATTGGCAATGCCTGATGAAATGCATTTATTTCAAATATGACGTTGGAAGGATTATTGGTGTTGGTAATAATTTCCACCTGAGTTAATCGCGGCTCAAAGCGCTGCAACGTATTTTTAATCCGTTCTTCAATGACTATTTTCCGGCGATCGGTTTCCTGAATCTGCGAAACTGATTCATTGATGCCGTAATTTAAAATTGATGCATTCACCAGTGGAATGTTTTCAATGGCAGGAAAGCGCGAACGTGAAGAAAAAAGCATCTTAAGCTCGTTCATAAGCCAGGTGCTTTTGTCTTCATTCCGGTAATTTTCTTCTTCTATGTGCGGCTGGTTATCACTGAGCCGAAGTAAAAATGATGGCATTGGAAATCTCATGTCAGTAAAGCAGTGCTTACGCACTGCTTTTTGTAAATAACGATTACTTGAGTGCTTTCTCAGGAATGTCGTATTTGATTGGCCCGATTTTATCCAGACCGGATTCCAGCGCGTTCGGCACGTTGAAGGTGACTTCAACCATGCCTTCGTAACCGAATGTCAGGTTCATGAATAACTTGTCACGCATATCAAAGCTCAGGCTGCTGAATTTACAGTCGTTATAAACGGAACGCTGAATTTCATAATCCTGGTCGAACTGATCTGAACCACGATGAACAATAGTGATCGCGATTTTTTTATAGCCGCGTTTCAGGTATTGCTCGTACAGATTGCTGGTTTCTTTGGTCACCAGAATAGAAGCACTGCAAGACTCGAAATAGGTGCCGTCGGGCCCGGAATAGGTGGTCAGACCCGCAGGGGAAAAACCTTCCATCCAGCCTTTATATTTCTTCTCTTCGGAAGAACCGGCAACATCTTTGCCGTCGATAGTGATTTTGATGAACTGACAGTCTTTTAACTTCACCATTTTTTATTTCCTTTTATAAATGACAATTACGTGTTGGCCGCCGCAGGCAAGTCTGCGACTAAACGTAGTGACATACTTAAACCTTCCAGCTGGAAGTGAGGTTTCAAATAGGCAATCGCGCGGAAGGTGCCAGGCAAGCCAGGCACTTCAACCACTTCAACGCTCGCTTCACGAAGCGGGTAACGGGCTTTGGTTTCCGGCCCGGCGTTATCAGAGGCGACCACGTATTGCATGATCCATTTCTGCAAATATTCTTCGCATTCGCTGCGTGACATGAAGCTGCCGACTTTGTCGCGAACGATAGATTTCAGGTAGTGAGCAAAACGCGACGTTGCAAGGATGTACTGCAACTGGCTGGACAGACGTGCGTTGGCGTTTGCCTGATCCGAGTTATACAGGCGCGGTTTGTTGACCGATTGCACCGCGAAGAACGCCGCATAGTCAGTGCCTTTACAATGCACCAGCGGAATGAAACCAAGATCGGACAACTCTTTCTCGCGGCGATCGGAAATGGCCACCTGTGTCGGACACTGCATGACGCGTTCACCGCTTTCTGACACGTAGTGGTAGGTTGGCAGAGCATTGACCAGGCCGCCGCCTTCCACGCCACGGATCGAGGCGCACCAGCCGTACTCTTCGAACGAGTCGACGATGCGGCCCGCTAATTCGTAAGCGGAGTTGATCCACAGGTAGTCCGAGCCCACTTCGTTTTCCAGAATTTGCTCTTCGAAGCCGAATGTCTCGACCGGCACAGTTTTGGCGCCATACGGCATACGGCCCAGCACCGCAGGCAGCGTCAGGCCGATGTAGCGGCTGTCGTCTGTCTGGCGGAATGAACGCCAGCGGGCGTAATCCGTGGTGTCGAACATTTTTGCCAGATCGCGCGGGCGAGGCATGTCGGAGAAATCGTTCATCGACAACATGCCAGGCGCGATGGCACTCAGGAAGGGCGCATGTGCAGCGGCAGCGACGTGGGAAATTTGCTCGAGCAGCTCGATATCCTGCGGGGTGTTATCGAACTGGAAATCACCGACAAACGCGGAGAAAGGCACGCCACCGAAAGTACCGTACTCGCTTTCGTAGACGCATTTAAACAGCATCGACTGATCGAAATCCGACGCGGATTTGAAGTCTTTCATCAAATCTTGTTTGGTGCACTGCAGCAGGCGCACCTGGGTATTTTCTGTGACGCTTGATTCCACCAGTTTGTGCAGACCACGCCAGGAAGATTCCTTTCTCTGGAATTCTGGCGCGTGCATGATCAGGCTTATCTGGCTGGAGAGCAGCTCATCAATCGCCGTGATACGGTCTTCGATGCTGCCGATGAGATCGCTCGATACCACGACTGCGCCGGATACCACTTCGGCAAGGAAGTTGTTCAGCTGGGACTTCATGCGTCCGCGATCAGATTCGCGACGAATGGCCTGGGTGTTATCAATGATTTTATCGAGATAATCTTCGCTCAGCGCAGAACCGGCCGCCACATTGAGAATTTGCTCAGCACTCATTCCTGCTCTCCTTGCGTTTCACTGAGGTTTAACGACGTGAAATTTTGCTGCTGCAATAACTCGGAAAGCTGTTCTTTCAGGCGTTCATTGCTGGCCGCGCGGTTGCGCAAATCGCACAGCTGCTCACGCAGTTCGATCAGTTTGCGCAGCGGGTCCACCTGGCGGGCAATGTTGTCCGGCGAAAAATCTTCAATGCTGTTGAACGTCAGCGACACGGCCAGATTTCCGGTGTGCTCAGGTAAAGCGCTCTCTACCAGAAACTCCGCTTCAGGCTTCATGGACGCCATGATGCCGCTGAAATTGTCTTTATCAATGTTGAGGAATTTGCGCTCACGCAGGGAGTCATTAGTTTTACTAAAATCGCCCATCACGCCAATAACCAGAGGTAATTCCTTGACGGTTTGTGCATCACCAATATCCACGTCATAAGTAATTTGTACGCGGGGTGGCCTTGCTTTATCTAATTTATGCTGTGTATTGCTCATATATTTATCCGACATTATTTGACTCATGCAATGAGCCAGGTGGGGATTCATTTTAAAATCTAACGATCTAACAATTTTCTGGAAAAGGTTTTTTTTACATACAGATGTAGTGAATGACAAACACATTCACGAAGCGCTGGTATGCTGAAGTTATTCATTAATTACTAAATAATTTAATATGCATCACCATGATGAATCAACTGATTTAATACAATCACCAGGGTCGTTACATGGCCGCACAGACTACCATAAAATTCTTTTTAAGCTATCCTTTAAGATGAATTTTTCCTGATCATGAAATACTCTTTATTTATTATAGGGATGTTCATTAAGTAACGGATTAAATTATATTTACACGAATTATGTTATTTAATTAATTATTAATGATATCTATATCATTAACGGACCGAAAAATATTTCATGGTGGCCGCATGAGATTTAATCAATTCAGGCATGCACGAGAAATTTAAAAACCATCACTGTAAACATGACATATTACTCAGGGTAATATTGGTGAGTAAGTTATAATAAATAACTATTTATCTTAACAAAAAGTCATCACACACTGTTTTTGCGGAAGTTTTTAGCAGAACAGTATTAAGGAGACTTGCAGAAATTGAACATCGGGATGAGGGGCTGGTGGCGTCAGGAAAGGGATTTTTAACACGTCGGCGACCGCCACATTGATGCTGCCGGTCGCCGTAATGTTACCTGGTGTTATCAGAAGCTGTAGTTCGCCGTCACCGACAGGTTACGCGGTTCGCCGTACACCACATACTGATTCACGCTGGTGTCATACTCTTTATCAAACAGGTTGTTGACGTTCGCCTGCACCGACAGTTGTTTGGTGACCTGATAGCGGCTGAACAGGCTGACCAGCGCATAGCTGCCTTGTTCCGCATGACGGGTGCCATCGCCATCCGGGCCTGAGACGTCATCCCAGACGTGAGTCTGCCAGTTCACACCCCCACCGACCGTCAGATCCTGCAACATCGGTAAACGATAGCTTGTAAACAGCTTCAGCTGGGTGCGCGGCAGGTTCGGGTTGACCGCTTCGCCATTTTCATCTTCTGCAATATAACGGGTACCGCCGAAGGTCATCTGCCAGTTGTCGGTCACCGCGCCATTCACTTCAAACTCCACGCCACGGCTGACGGTGCCATTTTTCCCTTCATAAGCGGCATCTGTCGAGCCAGGAATGGTACGGCCTGTGGCCTGGGCGACGTTATCCAGTTCGGCGCGGAAAATCGACACCGAGGTGGTCAGACGGCTGTTCATCCAGTCGGATTTCACACCGGCTTCGTAGTTTTTGCCGATGACCGGCGACAGGTACGCGCCATTGATATCGCGGTAAGTCTGCGGCTGGAACACCGATGTGTAGCTGGCGTAGGTTGACCAGTTTTCGCTGATGTCATACACCAGACCGGCGTAAGGCGTGATGTTGTTCTTCTCGATCTGGTCCGTCAGGGTGTGCGAATTCCAGTTGGTGTAACGCGCGCCCAGGATCAGGTGCAGCGGATCGGCGAGAGAAAGACGGGTGGCGACATAGCCGGATTTCTGGCGAATGGTGTCTTCCTGCGACAGGCTGCGCGGGCTCCATTCGGTTTCCGGGAACTGACCGTTAAAGTTATTAAAGTTACCCAGCTCTTCCGTGGAGATATTGGCGAAGGCGCTGTAATAGGTGTTCTGCTGCTTGCTGTAGCTGATACCGGTCATCAGCTCATGCTCGCGTCCAAACAGCTCAAAGGGGCCGCTGGCGAAAGTATCCACGGAATCCACTTTACGCTTACCGGTGTTGTAGCCGGTACCGCCCACGACCGGATAACCGGCGTAAGAAGAGACGCCCGCGCCGGTAGTTTTATCGAAATAACCGTCGATATACATCTGTTTGCTGTCGATCAGCGTTTCGTTATGTGTGCCGTTCAGCGTCACCACCCAGCCGTTATCAAAGGACTGTTTGAGGGTGGTGAACAGTTTTTTGCTTTCTTTATTGTTGTAAGCCCAGTCCGGCGCGGAGTTAAACCCGCGACGGTAATTTGTTTTGCTGCCGTCTATGTACCAGCGCGGCATTCCGCCCCAGGTCGGGCTGTCGGCGTCGGTCTGCTGGAATTCGTAACCGGCGGAGAGCAGGGTGGAATCGGTCACGTCGGCATCCACGGCGGCATAGACGAACTTTTTGGTTGCGCCGTAACGTTCGACGTAGCTGTTATTGTCCTGATAACCGGTGACCAGACGGCCACGCACGTTGCCCGATTCACTCAATGGCGTGGACAGATCGGCAACATAGCGCTGTTTGTTCCAGCTGCCGTAGGTGGCGGAAACGTTGCCGGTGAATTCTTTGCTGTCGGCGTGTTTACGCACCATGTTTACCGACGCGGAAGGGTTACCCGGCCCGGTCATCAGACCGGTTGCGCCGCGCACCACTTCGATACGTTCGTACAGCGCGGTGTCAGATTCTGCATCGCCCAGGTTCCAGCGCGGCTCAAACACCGTAGGGATACCGTCGGTCATGTAGTTGTCGATGAGAAAACCGCGCGAGTAATACGTGCGGCGATCCATATCCGCGACGTTTTGCGTAATGCCGGTGGTGTTATTGAGTACCTGACCGAGCGTTTGCAACTGCTGATCCTGCATACGCTGTGTGCTGATGATGCTGACCGACTGAGGAATATCGCGCTGCGTCAGCAGCATTTTGGTGCCTGCGGTGGTGACCGGCACGCTGTAATCTTGCGCGGTGCTGCCGGTGTCGTTGCCCGTCTGACCGGTGACAACCACGGTATCGTCGGCGGCTTTCGGCGCGGCGGTTGGTGCAGCCTGCACGGAATGGATCGAAGAGGAAACAAAAACGGCAATAACGGAAAGCGAAAGTTTCCGGCCTAAATGGTTATTCCCCTTACGGGCTGATTTCAATGTCTGACTTTCTGTTAAGGACGGCCCTGAAACGAACAACATTGTTATTCTCCAAACGATTATTTATTTTTTGATACTGCTTTTACGTCGCCACTGCTTTTATGTTTTATGTTCGCGTTACCGCCCGCCCTTTTTCGCCAAACCCTGATAAACACAGGGCTGGAGGCGCAGATAATGGGCGCGGACAATAAAGCGAATGAGAATAATACGCATTGAGCTTTCAGGTGTAAATAAATATAACAAAGGTAAAGTTCGTGGCGGAATTGGGAAAGGGCAGGGATAAGACATAAATTTTATAATGATGATACTTAAGTGAAATATCAGTGCAAACATGCCGGAGAACAGGCTTTTATCATTGCGTTCATTTATTTGCGCTTTGCATCGCATAGTTGCGATGAATGTTTTTTTGCATAGTTTAGCCATTAAGAAATCTAGACATCTAAACGTTCGTTTTGTAGAGTGGAGCCACCTCGCGGATCAACATGACGCAGCGCTTGATTCGGTTAAGAAAAACACCAGGTGACGACACAATGATCAGTAACATTAAAATCCTCGATGGCGGCATGGGCCGCGAACTGGCCCGCATGGGCGCACCCTTTCGTCAGCCTGAATGGTCGGCGCTGGCGCTGATGGAGGCCCCGCAATTTGTCCGGGCTGCGCATGATGCCTTTATCGCCGCGGGTTCTCAGGTGATCACCACCAACAGTTATGCCGTCGTGCCTTTCCACATCAGCGAGTCGGTGTTTGCAGAGCAGGGCGCGGCGCTGATTGCGCTCTCCGGCAAACTGGCGCGTGAAGCGGCAGATTCGTCACCGTCTGCCGTGCAGGTCGCGGGTTCGCTTCCTCCGGTTCTGGGATCTTATCGTCCGGATCTGTTCGAACCGGTAGCCGCCAAAAAATTGCTGCGCGTGCTGGTGGATAATCTGACGGATTACGTCGATGTCTGGCTGGCCGAAACGCAGAGTTCTGTGGCCGAAGTGGAAGCCGTTCGCGAGGTGCTGGGCAATGACCCGCGCCCGCTGTGGCTTTCGTTCACCCTGCAGGACAACCTTGATGAATTCGGCAACGCGCTGCTGCGTTCGGGTGAATCAGTGAATGTCGCGGTAAACGCAGCATTGCGGGTGTCTGCGGGGGCGGTGCTGTTTAACTGCAGCCGCCCGGAAGTGATGGCGACGGCGGTCAATACGGCACGCGCCGCGCTGACGGCACAAGGTTCCGCACTGGATATTGGCGTGTACGCCAACGCATTCGAGCCTTCCGATAACAAACGTGGCGCGAATGAAGGGCTGAGCAAAATGCGTCAGGACACCGATCCTGCCGGTTATCTCGACTTTGCCAAAGACTGGGTGGCGCAGGGCGCCACCATGGTCGGCGGCTGCTGCGGCATCGGGCCGGAACACATTGCCGCGATGAAACAGGCATTTACGAAACAATAACGCATAACAAAACGTCATAACGTATTGACGACATTTGAGGGCGCAGGCCCTCCCTGACAGGGGAAAACCATGATTGATCGTCGTTCATTTATTAAAAGTGCGGGGGCACTTTCCATTGCGGCTGCCACCAGTTCCACGTGGCTGGGCAAAGCCTTCGCCGCTGATGCTGAAAAACCGAAGAAGGGCGGCCACTTAGTGGTGGGCGTCGATAACGCCTCCAGCACAGACCGCCTCGATCCGGCGTTCTGGTTCGAAACCTACATGTATTTTGTCGGTTCACAGCTGTTCAATAATCTGGTGGAAATCGATGAAAACGCCAGACTTGCGCCATCGCTGGCCGAATCCTGGGCATCCGCTGACGGCAGCAAAACCTGGGTACTGAAAATCCGTCAGGGCGTGCAGTTCCATGATGGCCGCTCGCTGGGCGCGAAAGACGTGGTCTACTCCCTCAATCACCACCGTGGCGAAAAATCCACTTCACCGGTGAAGGGATACTTAGAATCCGCCAGCTCGATTGAGGCCACCGGCGAACATGAAGTGACGATCAAACTGAATGCGCCGGATGTCGAATTTGTCTGGCTTCTCAGCGCCGTGCATTTTGCTATCACCGCAGAAAACGAAAGCTTTGATAAAGGCATCGGCACCGGGGCGTTCATTCTGGAAAAATTCCAGCCGGGCGTCACCACGCTGACCAAACGCAATCCGAACTACTGGAACAGCGAACGCGGCCACGTCGATTCTGTCGAAACGCTGGCGATGAACGACTCAACCGCGCGCGTGGCGGCGCTGGTCAGCGGCTCTGCGCAGCTGATCAACCGCGTGAACCCGCGTATTGTCAGCCGTATCGAACGGATGCCGAACCTGAAACTGGTGCGCGCCAAAGACAGTATGATTTATACCTTCCCTGGCCTGTCGAATCTGGCACCCTTTGATAACGTCGATGGCCGTCTGGCGCTGAAATACGCCATTGACCGTCAGCAAATTATCGATACCGTGCTAGGCGGTTACGCCAGCGTGGCGAACGACAACCCGATCTTCCCGTCGAACCGCTACTTCGCCAAAGACATTCCGCAGCGTCCGTACGATCCTGAAAAAGCGCAGTTCCACTGGAAAAAATCCGGCTTCAGCGGCCCGCTGACCCTCAACGTGGCGGATGCCGGTTTCCCCGGTGCCGTCGATGCCGGTCAGCTTTATCAGCAGTCAGCGGCCAAAGCGGGCATTAACCTGAATGTGGTGCGCGTGCCGGACGATGCGTTCTGGAATGATATCTGGCAGAAGAAAGCCTTTGTGTCGTCGAACTGGGCAAACCGTCCGACCGCGGATGCACTGCTTTCACTGGTATTCACCAGCCAGTCTTCGTGGAATGAATCGGCGTGGCACGTACCGGCCTTTGATGCGATGGTCAAAGCCGCGCGCGGTGAGCCGGACGAAGCGCGCCGCAAGCAGATTTACCACGACATTCAGGTCATGCTGGTGGATGAAGGCAGCGAAATCATTCCGCTGTACGCCGATGCGCTGGACGGGTGTTCCACCAAAATCAAAGGGTTCACCTCTGTGCCGGGGATGCCACTCAGTGGCAACCGTGCGGCAGAGAAAGTCTGGATCGAAAGCTGAACCGGGTAAAATAATGTCAGATTTGTCCTCTCAAAAAGTGACACAACGGCCTGCGGGCCGTTTTTCGCACTCCCGTTCCGGCCTGCTGAGCATGGTGCTGGTACGCCTGTTTTACGGCGTACTGATTGTCCTCGCGGTGTCGGTGCTGATTTTCGCCGGTGTGCAGTTGTTACCGGGTAACGCCGCCACGGCGATCCTCGGCCAGAGCGCCACGCCGGATGCCATTCGTGAACTGAACCTGCAACTGGGGCTGGATAAACCGGCTGTCAGCCGTTATCTGAGCTGGCTGTTTGGCATTCTGCACGGCGATTTCGGCACCAGTTTCTCCACCCGCGAAGCCATCAGCGGCCCGTTGTTTACCCGCCTTGGCAATACGCTGTTTCTGGCGGGCTGCACCGCGGCCATCGCTGTACCTCTGGCCCTGCTGATTGGCTTTATCTCGGTGCGCTTTCACGGCAGCTGGGTAGATACCCTGCTCAACGCCATCACCCGCGCCACCGTTGCGCTGCCGGAATTCTTCTCCGGTTATCTGTTGATCCTGATTTTCGCCATCACGCTGGCGTGGGCGCCGAGCAACAGCAGCATCACGGCGGACATGCCGCTGGCGGCAAAACTGTCGGCGATTTCCCTGCCGTGCGCCACGCTGGTGCTGGCGATCCTCGGGCACATGAGCAACATGACCCGCGCCGCGCTGATCGCCGCGCAAAGTTCTGCCTACGTGGACACCGCGCTGCTGAAGGGGCTGTCGCCGTCGCGCATTCTGTGGCGTCACGTTCTGCCCAACGCGATCGGCCCGATCATTAACGTCGTGGCAATCAATCTGGCTTATCTGATGGTCGGCGTGGTGATTGTCGAGAACGTGTTTGTGTATCCGGGGCTGGGACAGTACATGGTCGACAGCATCAGTAAACGCGATATTCCTGTGATGCAGGACTGTGCGTTGTTGCTGGCCGGGATTTATATCCTGTTGAATTTGCTGGCGGATGTGATGGCCCTGGTTGCCAATCCGCGTTTGCGCCACAACCGTTAAATCTTAGGAATTGCTGCAATGCCCGCTTTCGCTTCACTCAGACCCGCCTCCGCTCTTGGCCTGCTGGTGCTGAGCCTCTTTATTCTCATCGCTATTTTTGCGCCATGGCTGGCACCCCATGCGCCGGATCAGACTCTCGGTATGTCGTGGGATTTGCCGGGGCCGGAGGCCATTCTGGGCACCGATAATCTTGGCCGCGATCTGCTTTCGCGCCTCATCTGGGGAACGCGCGTTTCTCTCGGCGTGACTGCACTGGCGACGCTGGTGGCTTTCGCCGTCGGCTGCACCTTAGGCTTTATTGCCGGTCTGCGCGGTGGCTGGCTGGATCAGGTGATTTCACGCTGTAACGATATTGTGATGGCGATACCCACGCTTATTCTGGCGCTGATCGTGCTCGCGGTGCTGCCAAAAACCATTCTGGTGCTGACGCTGGTGCTCGGCCTGCTGGAATCTACCCGCGTGCTGCGGGTGGCACGGTCCTTAGCGGTGGATATCGGCGTGATGGAGTTTGTTGACGTGGCGCGGCTGCGCGGTGAAAGCCTCGGCTGGATCCTCTGGCACGTGATTTTACCCAACGCGTTGCAGACGCTGATCGCCGAATTCGGCCTGCGTTTCATCTTTATTTTGCTGTTTCTCTCGGCGCTCTCGTTCCTCGGTTTAGGCATCCAGCCACCGACCGCAGACTGGGGCGGGCTGGCGCGTGATAACAAAGACGGCATCTTGTTCGGCGTCTGGGCGGCACTGGTGCCGGGCGGTGCGATTGCCGTGCTGGCACTCGCGGTGAACGCCGTGGCGGACTGGCTGATGAGCGGCACCACGCGCGTCTGGGGGAGAAAAGCATGAGCGGGAATTTACTGAGCGTCGACAATTTACGCGTGGTTTCACAGGGAAAAAATCCGCGCACGCTGGTGGATAATGTATCGTTCACCGTAAATCGTGGCGAAGTGCTGGGGCTGATTGGTGAATCCGGTGCCGGGAAATCGACCATCGGGCTGGCAATTCTCGGCCATTGTCGTCAGGGGATGCGCATCGAATCCGGCAGCATTTTGTTCAACGGTCAGGAGCTGACCACGCTTTCCGATCGCCGTTTACGTCAGGTTCGCGGGCGGCATATTGCCTACGTGGCGCAGTCTGCCGGGGCGGCGTTTAACCCGGCGATCACGCTGGGCGAGCAGGTGATTGAAGCTGCGCTCAAACATAAGGTGGCGGATCGCCGGCAGGCGCAGGCAAAAGCCCTGGAGCTGTTTGAATTGCTCGGTTTGCCTGAGCCGCAACAGTTTTATCAGCGCTATCCGCATCAGGTGTCGGGCGGCCAGTTGCAACGCGCGATGATTGCGATGGCGCTGTGCGCAGGCCCCGAATTGCTGATTTTCGATGAGCCGACGACCGCGCTGGACGTCACCACGCAGCTCGGCGTGCTGAAAGCCATCCGCGACGTGATCCGCCTTTCCGGCGTGGCGGCGATTTACATCAGTCACGATCTGGCGGTGGTGGCGCAGTTAAGCGATCAGATCATGGTGCTGCAACAGGGTAAAACCGTCGAACAGGCGCCCACTCCTCAGTTGCTGACGCAACCGCAGCAGGATTACACCCGGCGGCTTCTTCATGCGCAGGGAGAGGTGAAAACGCCGCAAACCGGCGACGCACCGGCGGCCCTGACGATAAACAACATCAGCGCCCGTTATCATGCGCAGCCGGTATTGCGCAGTGTGTCGCTGCGTTTGCCGCGCGGGCGCACGCTGGCGGTGATCGGCGAATCCGGTTCGGGGAAATCGACGCTCGGCAAGGTCATTTGCGGCCTGCTCAGCCCGGAGTCCGGAGAGGTGAGCCTGGGGCAGGATCGTCTGCCTGCGAATTTGCGTCAGCGCAGCCGCCTGCAACTGCGTGACGTGCAGATGATTCATCAGATCCCCGACACCGCACTGAATCCGAAAGAACGCGTCGGCAGCCAGATCGCCCGCGTGCTGAGCTGTTTTTCCGATCTCAACCGCAGCCAGCGCGATGCCCGCGTCAGGGAGCTGCTGGCGCAGGTCGGCCTGCACGCTGAACTGGCAGAACGTTTTCCGGCCGCACTCTCCGGCGGGCAGAAGCAGCGCGTTTGCATTGCGCGGGCGCTGGCGGCAGAGCCAAAACTGATTGTGTGCGATGAACCGACATCGGCGCTCGATCCGCTGGTCGCGCGCGACGTGCTGGCGCTGCTGCGTCGCATTCAGCAGGACACCGGCATCGCCTATTTATTCATCACGCATGATTTACAGGTGGTGCGTGAAATCGCCGATGAAGTGGCGGTTCTGAAAGAGGGCGTGATTGTGCGTCAGGGGCCGGTGGCGTCGACGCTGGTTGAACCGCTGGATGAATACACCCGCGAACTGCTGGGCTCGGTGCCTGAAATGCGCGTCGGCTGGCTGGAAGAGAGGTTTGCCAGCGTTATTCTCTGACCTTAATCCTCCTCACACATCCTCCCTCTTTGCAGGGGAGGATGTGACCCCGCTTTGTTCAGTAACGTTATAAATTCATTCACCTCTTTTTACACTTTCCATTCTGCTGTGCGCCTAAAGTTCCCCTTATTTCTACCGATAACCCCTCTGAATTAAATAAGATATTCGAAAGTAGTTTCGCTATGAAATCGTCAATATTTTGAATTATTTTTGATGGTATTTGTTTTTTATAGTCAGGAAATAAGGGAAAAAATGTTCAATTTTATCAGCAATATGAAGGTAGGCGCTCGTCTGGGCGCCGCCTTCGGTCTGGTTGTTTTGTTATTAATCATCGTCAGCGTTACCGCCATCACCAAAATAAGCAGCATTAACGACGCCGTAGAACAAATTATCGGCGATCGCTATGTCAAAGTGCGTCTGGCTTTTGATGTTCGTGACAGCGTCAATTCACAGATTAAATTCCTGCGCGGCATTGTTATTGATATTAAAAACCCTGAGCAAAATAAAAATCGTTATTTGCAGCTTGATAGCGCAACTCAGGAAACGAATTCCTCAATGAATAAAATTGCCGCGATCCAGAGCACGGTGACCGGGAAACAAAAAATTCAGGTGTTGCAAAAGGCCGGTGAAACGTTCGAAACCGCCAAGCAGGAGCTGATCGCACTGACCCGCGCCGGGGATGTGGACGGCGCCAACGAATACGTGTTGCGTAAACTGACCACCTCGCAAAATGCGTTCTTAGACCTGGCGAACGCGTTCGCGAATTCACAGGACCAACAACTGCGTGCCGAAGGCAAACAGGCCGTCGCAGAGGGCGCAACGGCCATTCAGCTGACGCTTATCTTCTCCGTCATCGCCGTTCTGCTGGCGATGATCATGGGCTATTTCCTCACCCGTTCCATTACCCGCCCGCTGGGCACGGCGGTGCAGGTGGCGGAAAGTGTCGCCGCCGGGGATCTGACCACGGACATCCGCGTGACCTCCACCGATGAAACCGGCCAGCTGATGCAGGGGCTGAAAAATATGAATGAAAACCTGCTCAGGATCGTCACCGAAGTGCGTTCGGGTACGCAGGCCATCAGCAGTGCGTCCAGTCAGATTGCAGCGGGTAACCTGGATCTCTCTTCCCGCACCGAACAGCAGGCCAGCTCGCTGGAAGAAACCGCGTCGGCCATGGAAGAAATGACCGCCACCGTGAAACAGAACGCCGACAACGCGCGTCAGGCGAATCAGCTTGCCGCGAAGGCGTCGCGTGTTGCCGTCGAAGGCGGGGAAGTGGTCGGGCAGGTGGTCAGCACGATGGAAGGCATTAACGTTTCCTCACGCAAAATTGTCGATATCATTTCTGTGATTGACGGCATCGCTTTCCAGACCAACATTCTGGCGCTGAACGCCGCGGTAGAAGCCGCCCGCGCGGGTGAGCAGGGGCGTGGATTTGCGGTGGTGGCCTCGGAAGTTCGCAACCTCGCGCAGCGCTCTGCCTCTGCGGCAAAAGAGATCAAAGTGCTGATCGACGATTCTGTGTCGAAAGTCGATAACGGCACGCAACTGGTGGCGAAAGCCGGTGCCACCATGGCGGAAGTGGTGTCCAGCGTGAAGAACGTGACGGATATCGTCGGTGAAATCTCTATCGCCAGCCATGAGCAAAGCACGGGGATCGAAGAGATCAACAAAGCCATCACCCAAATGGACGAAGTGACGCAGCAGAACGCCGCGTTAGTGCAGGAAGCCTCGTCGGCGGCGTATTCCCTGAACGAGCAGGCCGAGCGTCTGGCGGAGTCCATCAGCATCTTTAAAGTCAGTGCGGCGGGAGTGAACACACCGGTGCGTCAGACGCCGCCGTTGAAAAGATCGGCGCTGCTGTCTCACCGCATGAATTCTCCGCTGGACAAAGGTGATGAAGGTTCCTGGGAGACGTTTTAATTCCGGGTTGATCGTCTCTTTCCGATAAACCTCTGACGCCAGCCCACGGGCGTCAGAGGTTGCTCAGCCTCTGTTTCTTATTCCGATAGCCGCTTTTTCTCCCGCTGAAAACCTCTTTCATTGATCCCGCCGTATAATGCGCGCCATTAAAAATACGCATCAAAAATTTAAATGTATGATGTCAGCGTTACCCATTGTTGATATACTGTACATAATTACAGTATAAGGAGTGAAATCATGGCTGTTGAAACAAAATTTGTGGTGGTCAGAAAAGGTGAAGAAAAAATGACATTTGCCAATAAGAAAGAAGCAGACGCCTACGACAAAATGCTCGACATGGCAGATACTTTTACTGACTGGCTGTTACAGAGCAATATTGAAATCGACGAAGCGCTGGCGGAAACCATCGCCATGCACCTCGCCGAGCAGAAAGACGCCGTTCAGCACATCCTGCGCACCAGTAAACTGCCTGAAACGGAAAGTGCCCCGGCGAACGTCGCAGCTCAATCAGACGTGACGGAAGAGGCTGATGCACAAGACGAGCATACCGAAGACGCGCAAATGGAAGAACAGCCGGAAGAAGCGGTAAAAACCAAAAAGGTACGCGCCGTCAAAGCGGCCTGATGACCTGACGATAACGCCCTGATCGCGGTTTCCCGCTGTCAGGGCGTTTTTGCGTGGGCAGGCGGGCGACGCGCACTGACACCGGGATCGGATCAGGAACACATCTCTATACAGAAACCATAATTGTCCGCGTTATGTAACGCGTATTGCGGATCTTTATCGCGTAAGTTTTTTGCCTCGTGGGCATATTTCTCGGCAGAGTAGTTGCCCGTTTTCCGGTTGGTGCCAATCACCAGATGAGAAAGCTCGTGTGCCAACGCAATAATCTGCACGCCGTTGTTATTCCGGTTTTTCATCAGATATTTCACCCGGTCATTGGTCTGTGCGGTACAGAATTTCCTGGTTAAATAAATGGCGGGAACACGTAAAGGATCATCGAGACGCCGGGAATAAGTATACGCAATCGCGGTGGGAATATTGGCAAGGGGATCAAAAGCAATCGTCAATGGCTTGGTTGAATTAACGAAGTTCTGTAATAACGTCAGCCTGGCCAGAAGTTCCGGTGACGACTCCATGTGTTTTCCAAACCAGCTTTGTCGCGCCCAGCGCGCTCTGGCGGTATCCTGAGTGCAATATTGCAGGCCTGCCACCACCGCATTCCATGCCTGCATAATCACTTCCCGCGGGGCGATATGTTCAATGACATCGTGGGTAATATGAGGAGTCATAAAAACCTTAATTATGTGAAGCGATCCCGCCTCGTTATCTGAATGGACGAGTAGCATACCTTTTTATTCAGGCTGTTATTAGCCGGGCGGAGTTAATTCGTTATTCCGGAGGGCGTTATTTCATAATGATTTTCCAGGCTGGCGGAAATAAGCTAATAAGTATTTATGCCATCAATTGTTTTTAATTCATATATTCTAATTTCAAATGTATTTTTTCATTATTACGGGCGCGGCATCACGGCAATGCTTTTTCGCGCTCACCCGGCCTCTGTGGGTAAACCCACGAAAATCCTCATAAAAAACAAGCATAACATCGCCCTGCGGGGGTAAACTGTCTGCGTTCATGAACTGACTTCATGAGTGCCACCTTCTGCCGCCATGCTTTTTAAGGAATACGCCATGCTAAAAGAAAACTTCAATGAGCTTCAGGTCTTTCTGGTCGTTGCCAGAGAGAGAAGTTTTACCAAAGCAGCGGGTAAACTGGGCGTCTCGCAGTCAGCGTTAAGCCATGCGATTAAAGGGCTGGAAGAGCGGTTAAACCTTCGTCTTCTCACCCGTACCACCCGCAGCGTCGCCCCGACGGAAGCGGGAGAGAGCATTATTGCCTGTCTTGAGCCACGCCTTGCCGATCTTGAGCAGGAACTTGACACCCTTCTTCAGAGCAACCGCGCCCCGTCCGGCAATATCAGGATTTCTGCGGGTGAACATGCCGCCCAAACTCTGCTGTGGCCAAAGCTAAAACCGTTCTTGTGGGAATACCCGGAAATTAATGTCGAACTGGTGGTCGATAACGGCTTCGTAAATATCGTCGATGGCCGGTTCGATGCCGGGGTTCGTCTGGGCGAGAGTGTGGATAAGGACATGGTGGCGGTCAAAATGGGGGGAGACATGCGCATGGTGGTGGTCGGCGCACCGTCGTATTTCAGCGATTACGGCACCCCGCGTACGCCGCATGAATTGCAGGATCACCGGTGTATTAACATGCGGCTGCCTACTGCCGGAGGCATATATCACTGGGAGTTTGAAAAAGAGGGCAAGCCGTTGCGCGTGAGGGTCGAAGGGCAGCTGATTTTCAATCATCTGGCTGAAAGAATTGATGCCGTGTTGTCCGGATTTGGTATTGCCTGTGTGCCGGAAGATTTGGTGGCAGAAGCGGTTAAATCGGGAGCCCTGATCCAGATCCTCGACGAATGGTGCCCGTCATTCCCGGGCTATTACCTGTATTACCCGAGCCGCAAGCAGCACCCACCGGCTTTCGCACTGATGATTGATGCGCTGCGTTACAAAGAATGAATGACCGGCGGAATCTGCGAGAAACCGCCGGTCAGATGGCTTAACGCCCGACCCGCGCCTGCAATGCCGCCGGATAGCGCTCGCCGGTAATGTTGACCGAGTCCAGAGCCTGCGAGATTTTTTGCAAATCATCCGGTGAGAGCACCACGTCGGCTGCGGCCATGTTCTCTTCCAGACGATGCAGCTTAGTGGTGCCGGGGATAGGAACAATCCACGGTTTTTGCGCCAGTAACCAGGCCAGTGCAATTTGCGCGGAGGTAACGTGTTTTTCTGCCGCCAGTCCGGACAGCAAGACCGTCAGGTGTTCATTGGCCTCAAGCGCTTCAGCGGCAAAACGTGGCACTATGCTGCGGAAATCATCCTCGCCAAAGGTGGTACCCGTTTTGATGGCCCCGGTCAAAAAGCCTTTCCCTAACGGGCTGAACGGCACGAAGCCAATGCCCAGTTCTTCAAGCGTCGGTAAAATCTCTTGCTCAGGCTGACGCCACCACATGGAGTATTCACTTTGCAGTGCCGTCACCGGCTGAACCGCATGAGCCCGGCGAATGGTTTCAACACCCGCTTCGGACAACCCGAAATGCTTCACTTTCCCTTCGGCAATCAGGTCTTTTACCGCCCCAGCCACCTCTTCAATCGGTACGTCAGGATCGACACGGTGCTGATAAAGCAGATCGATAACATCCGTTTTCAACCGACGCAGTGAACCTTCAACCGCCTGACGAATATGCTCCGGGCGGCTGTTTAAATTCTGCTGTTTATTATCGTCGCCAAAGGTGAAGCCAAACTTGGTTGCAATAACGACCCGGTCGCGAAACGGTTTTAAGGCTTCCCCGACGACATCTTCATTCAGATAAGGGCCATACACTTCGGCGGTATCAAAAAATGTCACGCCGCGCTCAACGGCGGCACGGATTAACGCGACAGCCTCGCGGGTATCTGTCGCCGGGCCGTAGCCGTGGCTCAACCCCATACACCCCAGGCCGAGCGCTGAGACTTCAAGCCCTGAATTACCGAGATAGCGTTTTTGCATTGTTCAGTTCCTCACGATTTAGGTGAATCACAGGCGATGACATATCGCGGTGATGAATGAAGAGTAGCGTTAATCCATTAATAAATAATGGCGTGTAAACGGATAGACTCTATGAACTGAGTTCATGAATAGGGCGTTCAGCTGACAATAACGTCATGCCGGGCACGCATGGCTGAGACTACATGGCGTCTGCCAGAGCAGGGTGCGGAAAGCGTTGCTATGCGAAAAAGGCGCTGATTATCTTTTTAGTGAGATCAAGCTGATAGTCTTGCGAACGAGAGGAGCGGGGGTTTATCCACGCCGGGAGCATTGATCTGAAAATCTCATCAACTATACTGTATATAAACACAGTAATTGATGTGAGAACCCCTTATGATGCTTTACAAGATAGCCACGCGGCAGCAAAAAACGAATATTCCTTTGTATTTAAACAATATTTCAGCAGGTTTCCCCAGCCCGGCTGCCGACTATGTGGAGAAAGGGATCGATCTGGTGGCACATCTGATCGCCCATCCTTCCTCTACGTATGTGCTTAAGGTGTCCGGGGATTCTATGCGGGACGCGGCGATTATCGATGGTTCCATGCTGCTGGTCGATTTCAGCCTCAAGCCTGCCCACAATGATATTGTTGTGGCCAGCCTCGATGGGGAATTCACCGTCAAAAGGCTGATGCTTCATCCTTTTCCTCATCTGCGCGCTGAAAATCCGGCTTATGCGCCGATCCCTCTGAATGAGGACCGAGAAGTCGAGATTGTCGGCGTGGTGACAACTGTTATCAGCATGATGCATCGCAATGTACGCACTCGCTGATGTGAACTCGTTTTACGCGAGCTGCGAAGTGGCCTGGCGGCCCGATCTGCAAGGCAGACCCGTCGTGGTGCTTTCCAACAATGACGGCTGCGTGATCGCACTGTCTGCGGAAGCGAAAGCGCTCAACATAAAAATGGGCGCGCCATACTTCAAACAAAAAGCCATTTTTCAGCAACATAACGTGGTGGTGTTCAGCAGTAACTATGAACTTTACGGAGATATGAGCCAGCGCGTGATGGATACGCTCGAGCAGATCTGTCCACAGATTGAAATTTATAGCATTGATGAAGCCTTTCTCGATCTTCGCGAGTTACCTCACAACACGGATTTGCACGCATTTGGCAAAAAGATACGGCAGACCGTGGGGCAGCATACCCGCCTGAAGATCGGCGTCGGCATCGCGCCGACCAAAACGCTGGCAAAACTCGCCAATTATGCTGCCAAAAAGTGGACTCAGTCCGAGGGCGTGATTGATCTGTCTGATCCCGCACGCCAGCGTAAACTGATGGCGCTTCTGCCCGTTGACGAGGTGTGGGGCATCGGGCGAAGGACATCAAAAAAACTGCATGATGCCGGTATCGATAAAGCCCTCAAACTGGCCGAATGCGACCTGGGATACATCAGGAAAAACTTTAGCGTGGTGATGGAAAGGACCGTGCGTGAACTGCGCGGAGAACCCTGTCTCGGATTTGAAGAATTTGCACCGGCTAAACAGCAAATTGTGTGTTCGCGCTCTTTCGGCACTCGGGTCAGCGCCTATCAGGAGATGCGCGAAGCCATCTGTTTTCACGCCAGCCGCGCGGCTGAAAAACTGCGTGGCGAGCATCAGTTTTGCCGGCAAATCTGCGTATTTATTAAAACCAGCCCTTTCGACAACGGCGGCATTTATTACGGCAACCTCGCCAATACCCGGCTGATGACGCCGACGCAGGATACCCGCGACATTATCTCAGCGGCGTTACGCTGCCTGGATAACGTCTGGAAAGAGGGCTACCGCTACCAAAAAGCGGGCGTGATGCTGGGTGACTTTTTCAGCCAGGGTGTGGCCCAGCTGCATTTGTTCGATGAGTCTCCGCCCCGGCCCAACAGCGATGCACTGATGACACTTTTTGATGACATCAATAAGAAAAGCAAAGGCACGCTGTGGTTTGCCGGGCAGGGCACCGACCGGCGCTGGCAGATGAAGCGCGACATGCTTTCACCGGCCTGGACCACCCGCTGGAGCGATGTGCCGATCGTGCGTGCGTGATGCGGGTGCAGCGGCCAGACGGGAAGCCTGGCCGCTGAGAAAAGTCCCGTTACGCCAGTTTCTAAAACTTCTCAATAACCTCAGCTTAACTGGATAAAAAAACACGTCAGGTACCACTGTCTGCATGAGGGTATTTGCAGATTTACTGCATCAGTGACAGGTCGAATTGCTTAAAAGTATCTCTTACTCTTTTGAATTACTTGATATTTAGCACAGCTTAATCGCATGTAAGTATTTGTGCTTTGCTCATTTCAAGCACGCGTTGTTACTATGCACTCCGTTAAGCAAACGCTCTAAAACAAAGTTAAAACCCAGCGAGCAGACTCTGCTACGCTTCACAATGAAATTCTTTGGTTTTGGACGTTTTTTTAACTACATCGAACAGGGGTTTGAGACGGCATATGGTGAATAAAGAATTTATTTCTAATATCCAAAAAATGCATGGTTTTGATTTAAATCTCCTGTTGGTTTTTGAAGTCGTGTTTACCTACAAAAGCGTCACGAAAGCCGCACAAGTTCTTAATGTGAGTCCTTCCGCGATCAGTCAGTCGCTGACCAGACTCCGCGATTTCTTCTCTGACGCATTGTTTATCCGTAGCGGAAACGGGTTAGATGCGACAAAAACCGCAAAAGACTTGCACGTGCATTTGAACACGAACTTCAACCTTCAGCAGTTATTGGGAAGTTTGAACGATTTTTCCAACGTCATGGCAAAGAAAAAAATAGTTATTCATGCCACGCCTTATGTTGCATTGAGATTATTGCCTGCCATTTATACCGCAGTGGATAATGCAGGGCTGAATTGTGAAATTGTTCATATCAGTGCGGATTTAACCGAGAACAGCGCTGAAGATATTTTGACATACAGAAAGGCGGATATTGTATTTGATATAAAGCAAAATTATTCGTTCGCTACGATTTCAAAACATCTTTTGACTGAAAAGGCTGTGCCTATTTGCAGAAAGAATCACCCGCGATTAGGAACGACATTAAGTCCGGAAGAGATGCAATTTGAGAAGTCTACGTTCCTGAACGTAAACTCTGATGGGCTTAAGAAAACCCAGGCTGATATTCAGAATTATTTTAGTAGTCGCAATTTTTTGTTCAGCAGCGGCTCGATGTTCGTGAATGCCAGCATTGTTGAAACCTCGGATATTGTGAGTTTTGTTCCTAAATGGTTTGCGGATAAATTTGCAACCAGCTTTAATTTTAAAGTACTCGAGTGTTTATATGAGCCTGAGCCAGTAGATTTTTATATGATATATAATAAAAAATCACTTGATGACAGTCATTTTGTAGAGCTTTTAGAAATAACCGATAGATGTAAAGAATCAAACGTATGGAACCCTGCGCAGTAAAGGAACTACTTCAAATAGTCGTTAATTACTGAAGGAATTAATCTATCGTCATTGCACGATAGATCCTTCTGTTATTCAACTCGTAAATCAATCGGCAATCACTATCTTCTGTTTTGCTATCTTATTCTGTTTTATTACAGAAGGCATGTCAGCAAAAAAACAGAATAGGATCGGAATCAAATGAAAAGAAAATGTGAAAAAGTCTTTATATTAAAAAAACTATATAAAGAGTTGTCGTCTGCTTGTAAATCAATGCAGCACAACAATATGAATAATGCCTTTACTGGTTCTGAAAACATAACCCGTAATACTCTGATCAGTATTCTGGGTGGCGGCGCATTGCTTTTGGGCGGCTCTGCCTATGGTGCATCTGCCGACTGGACCGGTGCGGCTGATGACAACTGGAGTGAAGCATCAAACTGGTCATTATCATTGGTGCCAAATAGCGCAGGGACCAGTGTTAACTTTATTAATAATGATGCTGTTAAGATTGATGGAAAAACAGTTTCCCTCGGAACGTCCACCAACACGATTGGCTCGCTTTCCATTGCGTCAACCGACATTTCCGCTATGTCGAATTTTGGCATTTCCGGCGGCACACTGAATTTCGATAATCTCGGCTCTGACTCGCTGATTTCTCTCCTGGACAGTATTAACGCGACGATTGATTCGAAAATCACCACCAGCAACAACCTGAATATTACCAATGACAGCACCTACGGCGCAAAACTTACGCTGAATGGGACGATTAATGGCGGCGGGAAAAAATTAACATTTGAAGATGGAACAAATAACAAGATCATTGTTAATGGGGCAATAACTAATGCCTCTTCCGTTAATAAAGAGGGTGTGGGTAGCCTGGCTTTAAATGGCGCGAACTCCTTCAATGGTCAGTTTAATTTCAATGCCGGTACCGTTGCTGTGGGTAATAATTCCGCATTCGGAAATGCCATCATTGTTTTAGCCGACGGTGGCGATCAAGAATTCGATGTTTCATCCGGCAGTCGTACCCTTAGCAACCAGGTTACGCTTAATGACGGATTCAGCGTTGCCGGCGTAGGTAAAACGCTCAAATTAAATGCTAATGAAATCGCCACGCTGACAAAAGACTTAAATCTGGAAGCCGGTAATGGCGCAACATTAGATTTCGGATCTAATTTCGCATTGCAGGGTAGCAGTGCCATCAACAAAACCGACAAAGGCACCCTGGTACTTGAATCAAAAAATAACACCTTCTCCGGTGGCCTGAACATTCAACAAGGCGCTGTCGGCACTGGCACAGTTTCCGATACCTTAACGATTGGTAATGCCAGTGGCACCAATCATATGCTCGGCACCGGCGATATTGACGTTTCGAGCGCATCTTCAATTCTGAATATTAATACCTCTGCAACAGGCAATGTCGATTTTGCAGGCAGTACCACCAAAATAACAGATGGTGCGACGATTAATGTGTTGGGCGGAGGTACGACTACATTATCTGGCGGTACTATTGATTTTGGTAATAGTGCAACCAAAGGAAGCCTTCACTCCAGCGGCTCAGTTGTTTTGGGCAATACCACTTTACTTAATAGTGGTGGCGTAATTCTGGATGTAGGGAAAGACCTGACGATATTGTCAGGTTCTACCAGTGTGCAATCCGGAATAGGCATCACTATGGATTCCGCCTCAGCACAGAACATTAACGGTACGGGTGCCATTACAGGCGTCGGGGCGTTGACGAAGTCAGGAAAAGGCACCCTGACTGTGCAAAGCGGAATAACCGATTTGGGCCTTCTGTCGCTCACTGCGTTAGACGGAACTCTGGATCTGGGCACCGCTACGATAGCCACCTCTACCGTCAATTTAGGCGGCGGTACGCTTGTCATGCATCAGGCTGATCAGATTTCACCGTGGATGGATCTCAATTTAGTTCAGGACACTGATTCAACACTGAATTTTAACGGCTATGATCAACACTTCACCGGCGTAAACAGCGGCAATAACAGTTCACTGACCGTCAATATGGGCGGTACAGGTGGAAGTTCCAACCTGGTTGCTTTGGGTACGCTTTCCGGTGCAAGCGATGCACTGCGTATCGGTGGCTGGGAAGGCAATCTGGGTTCATCGCTGGATCATGTCACTGTTGATAACACGCTGACTGCCGATCAACTGAGTTCTGTCTGGTTCCAGGGCTTTAACCAGGGCGCAGTTCAGGTGGGTGACGAACTCCGTCCGCTTGAAAACATGACGGCAGAATGGAGCGGAGCGGCAGGAAGCTCTCTGTGGGGTAACGGCCAAAACTGGGTGGGTGGAGACACCTATAATATTCCTGACCACGCAGGTGCCTCTGTCATATTTGGCGCCTCCGCCACCGGCCTCAGCAGCCTGATTTTAGGGGGCACAGATCGTACTATTGGTTCATTAACCGTAGGTACTGGCGCTGCTGCCGGTTATGCCATGACGGTTAGCGGAGGAACTCTGATTTTTGATAGCGGCGATGCTAACACGCAAGCGGCTATCACCCAGACCGACCGCGATGGTACGTTGAACTTTAACAATGCTCAGTTAAACAGCGATACAGTAGTGACCACCGACTCACAAAGGTCAATCGGGGCTGTGGGCGTTGGTTTTAACAGCGTACTGACAGGTGCCGGGCAACTGATCGTCAATGGTCTGGTAAATCTGGGCCAGAACCTCGATTCTTCTAATTTCAGCGGCGATATCACTCTTCTTTCAAACTCTATGCTCCGACTCGCTAATTCAGCGGGCACCGGCGAGATAACAATTGAAAACGGGGCATCCATTGTTTCCAATAATATCGGGCTAGATTCGATTGCTGTCGTGGATAACGCACTGGATATCAACGGTGATTTCTCGGCGCAAAATATAGATTTCACCCATGCTCAAGATTTCAACTTAGACGGTATTGACAGAACGATCCGTGTAAATGGGCAGGTCACCTTTGAAAGCGGGACCAACTTCACCGGAAATGGCTCTCTGACGTCAGTATCCAATGGCTATGGCGGTGGAGTTTTAAACCTGGAGAGTGCCAATAATACCTTTGGCGGCGGTCTGTTTGTCACGAACACGGGAAATGCCGCGGGAGGGGTTTCAACCTCATTAACCAGCGATTTGAATATCGGTCAACTGGAAGCCGGTCATAACTACCTGGGTTCCGGCAATATTACCGTGAGTAACGGCAACAAGGTCACGATAGACAGTCATGGCTATAACGCCACGCTCAACGATTCCACACTGACGCTGCAAAACAACGGTGGATTGGATTATTTAGACGGCGGTACTTTCACTCTGGCCAGTGGTGTACTGGACGGTGGGACGGCGAATAGCAAAGGAACGCTGGGCGTATCAGGGGATCTTATTTTCTCTGGCACGACGCTGGTCAATACACCCAATATCGTTATGAGCAGCGAAGATTCAAATACCATTAGCTCAACGGTTGGCGGCACAATTTCTGGTTTGGGGCATGTCTCTAAATTAGGCTCCGGCACGGTAAAAATTGATGACAGCATCACGGATTTATCTGCCATCGACCTGAATATTACCGAAGGGACAATCGAATTATCCCGGGATAACCAGATCACCTCGTCTACTAATCTGGTGCTTAATGGCGGTGCGCTGGATACCGATAACTATCAGCAAAGTTTAGGCTCATTATCCTTGCTGGATAACTCCACCATTCTGATGGATAACAGTGGAATAACCGTAGCCTCACGTAATAAAAAATCCAATGGTTGGGTCGACGGCAAGATATTAACGCTGGCAAGTTCCAGTGCCTGGGATCAGGTGGGTGGCTCGTATCTGCGCTTCGCCGCGGACCCAACATTTACCACTAATCAATTATCTAATGTGGCGTTTACAGGCTATGAATCCGGTGCGTATGTCTCAGACTCGCTGTATAGCGGTTTCTGGACGCTATTACCGAATGGCGATGCGACCAACGAATGGAATGGCGCGACGTCAAATCCCGATTACCTCTGGAGTGATGCAGCAAACTGGCTGGCGGGTATCGTGCCTGATGCCGTCGATCAAAGTGCAACCATCCGCGATCTCGATGGCAAGTTAAATGGTAAAACCATCAAGGTCGATGGCGATTATACGTTAGGCCACCTTATGATTGAGGCGGTCGGAAAGGAAAGCTTTACGCTGGGAGGGAATGGCTCCCTTACCTTTGATGACAACAGTGACGCCATCCTGCACCACTCAGGTAACAACATCGTCACTTTCACTGCCGATGTGCATCTGGCTGATACGCTTAACTATATTGATGATGTTGCCAAAACCGTCGGTTATCTTGACTGGACGGGCGATGTCGATGGCAACGGCGGCATCAACAAAACTGGCACGGGTACGCTGCGTATTTCCGGCGGGTCGGCAAACTCTTATACCGGCGGGTTCTTCTGGAAAGATGCCTCTGTTATTCAAATTAACGAAGACGGTTCACTGTTCGGCACCGCGGGTTTAACCGTAGGTAACGGCGGCGCCGGCACCTATACGCTTGAATCTCGTGATGGGGATCATACCGTGGACGGGCCGTTATTCATTGACGGTAATCTGGCATTACGTCGTGATACGGATGCCGGAATCATCAGCACCAATGGCGGTGACCTGACATTTACTGGCTCAACAACATTAACCGCGGGTCAGCATTCCCTTGATGCCGGCTATGGCAGCCAACTGATTCTGGATGGCGATATCTCCGGCTCGGGGGGTATCAGAAACACCGGCTCCGGTACGCTGGTTCTGAATGGCGCTAATAATACCTTCACCGGTGGTGTAGTGCTCGATGGCACTAATGTGGTGGTTGCCCACGACCAGGGGTTGGGAACGGGTACGATCTCTGTCACTAATGGTTCTGTAAGCCATGGGATAACCTATAACAGTACCGGTAGATCTGACTTCCTGGAGTTAAGTAATGAGCTGAATTTAGCCGGCGGCATGACATTGTCAGGCAATATTAACTTTGACCACCAGGGGACCAGTACCGTTTCGAAAGTTAACGATATGAGTTCGAGTAGCATTTCTCAGATCGCATTTGGCAAGGACCATATTCTGGATGGTGCCGGTGGGTTTAACTTTGGTCGTATCGGTTCATACACAAACTCCGGCAGCTTCGTATTTCTGGGGCAAAACACCTTCAGCGGCGGGGTTAACGAGGCGTCTGGTCAGCTATATGTTGGCGCGGACTCGGTTAAAGATGCTTCAGGGAATATCATCAGCGGTGCGTTGGGGACCGGTGCGTATACCTCGAACGGTGGCTGGCTAGGCGCTTACAGTGAAACCGGCAGCGGGATCACCTCTCGCCGCATGTCTAATCAGATTGTCCTCGCGGGCTCAAACATCGGTATTACAAGTAGTGGCGATGCCAAAACCCTGATTTGGGACACCTCAACCATCGATTTGTCATCCACGAGTATGTCTTTATCGAATAACACCACCCTGTCTGTCGAGTCACAGTTTGTCGACAATAAGACGGGTAAACCCAGCCTGCTTGCGATAAGTGGTCCAGGTACTCTGGAATTAAAGAACGGCGACAATCAGATTTCCGGTGGCATTAAGGTCGGTAATTCGTCTACGTTGCTGGCTACTGCAACGGGCGATGTGACGACCGGAGCTGTCGACCAGGGTCATAACTACTTCGGCACAGGCCATCTCAATCTTGATAATGGTTTGACCAAAATTGTCACCACAGACGGTTCAACTGTTCGCCTTTCTGGTGACGGTATGACCATGAGTAATGGTGCAAGACTGGTCATTGAGGGGGGCGCGAACACTGACACCGTGTTCGATGGTAACTCAGCCTTTACCGGTACGAATACCACAGGCTCTATCACGACCTCAGGTAAACTGATTAAGAAAGGTGCCGGCACCACCACATCTGTGGGTGCTAAGTTGATTACCCCTGAATTGCTGATTGAACCTGATGCCACTCTGTCCCTGACGAATGCCAATCTGGTCGGCGTTGTCGGAACACTCAATCTTAACGGCGGCACTCTGGCGGTGAACGGTCTTAATCAGACCTTCAGCTCAGCCTCGCAAGTGGTGCTGAACGCTGACAGCCATATCGATTTTGGTGATGGTGCCAGTATCGTTACCGTCGGTTCCCTTAATATGACCGCCGACGGAAAATATGTCGGTCGCTCAGACCTGACCTTAAACCTTGATAACTGGGACGGTAATGCCAGCTCAGGCGGCGGCGCGGATCAGTTCGTGGTGCTCAATGGCCTGACGGACAACCAGAAGATCCAAAACATCTGGTTCACCGGCGGGTATGCGCCGGGTGCGAAAGCGCTGATTAATCCGAATGGCAGGACTGAACTGGTTCCAGTGGGCCTGGCGTATGTCTGGGATGATCATGCTAATAACGATCTGTGGTCATCCAGCAACTGGACCGATATCGGCTCACCAAACGGTGCTGGCGATTCGGCGGTATTTGATAATACTGACGCAAATCTTGATGGCAGCACGATTTCTCTTGGCCGAAATACGACTATTGGGTCTATTTCGTTTGAAAGCGACCAGGGCCAGGCCTTCACGCTGAGCGGGGGCACAATCACCCTCGATAGCGGTGATGTTAATACACCAGCGCTTATTCGTGTCATGAGTAATACTGCGCCAACCATCGCTTCACAGATTCTTTTGCAAAGTAATCTGAACATCTCTGAAGTGGATGCGCTCTCGGTACTGAACTTAACCGGTACGATCAGCGGTCCGTTTGTCGGGATTACTAAAACAGGCTTCGGTACTCTGGGTCTGATGTCTGCCGATTCAAACTACACCAACGGGACAACCATTGAAGGTGGCCTGCTGCAAGTAGGTGCATCCAGTTCACTGGATCAGTATGGCCGTGTGCTGAAAGGGCCTGCAGGTCTGGGGGTGTTGACCCTGGCAAACGGCAGCAGTATCGAAGCAGCCGGTGGCAATCAAACCTTACATAATGGCGTGGTATTCAACGGAAACGTGGGTGTCATGGGTGCCAATACCCTGACGCTTCAAGGCTCTCTGGGGAGTGAAGGCAAAATCGCGTCGGCGACGACGTTGAACGTGGCTGATGCGGCTGGCGCACTGACATTTGGCAGTGATCTGTTGCTGACCGGCACCGAGAACCTGACCAAAACCGGTTCGGGTACGGTTAACTTCAATTCCACGGCCACCAATTTTAGCGGCAATGTGCTTGTTAATCAGGGCAGCGTCGGTATCGGCACCAATAAGGGCTTTGGTCAGGGATCTGTTTCTCTGGCGAACGGCACCACTCTGGTTGCCAACACCAACGGGCTGGCGGTCGATAATAATATTTCCCTGGCTGCAGGTACTGAGTCCATCAACAGCGGTGCTCATAATCTCACCCTGACCGGCGACATTACTGGCGCAGGTACGCTGAACAAAACCGGTAGCGGTACGCTCACTCTGGACACTGTCTCCACCTACAGCGGCGGCACATCCGTGTCCGAAGGCGCTGTGGTCATGACTAACAATGACGCAGCGGGCGCAGGCAATATCAGCATCGCATCAGGGGCAGCGCTGAATGCTAATTTCTCAGGCGATACGCTGAGCAATGTGCTGACAGGCGCCGGTACCCTGAACATCAAGGGTACTGATGTGAAGGTTGCTGCGGATAACTCCGGTTTCAGCGGTGTGCTGGACGTTAATAACAATGCTTCAGCCATCGTGAACGATGCCGTAAGCCTCGGGCAGAGCAGTGTGGCACTGAGCGGCAACGGCGAACTGACGATTGCTCCGGCAGATGCAGATTTCATCTTTGATAACCAGCTTTCCGGTTCCGGTCTGCTGACCGTTGATTTGGGGGGTACCGATCACCAGTTCAACTTTGGTGCAAACACGGGCTCTGCCTTTACCGGTACAGCGGATATCGCTCATGGTATTGCGAATCTGGATGCCAACGCATCAACCGCGTTAGCTAACGCAACGCTGAAGCTTGAAGCAGGCAGTAAAGCAACCATGACCGGTAACGTCACGGCAGGTAACACGACGCTGAACGGTGGCAGCTTGCTGACTACGATGAACTCATCAGGTGTGATCGATGGGAAAATCACTACCAATACGCTCACGCTGAACAGCGGTTCCGTGCAGCTGGATCTGGCAGCAATGAATTCTGCTGCAGGTCTGTTGCTGGCCGATGACGGTGTGACGAATCAGCTGATTGCCGCCACCACCATTGCCGGTGATGTTAAAAACCTGCAAATGGTTGACGGCAAAGGCGCGGTAATGGGTGCTAACAGCGTACAAAACATTACCCAGGGTGGGAATGTTGTCGCGAAAGGCAACTACAGTGAGTCTCTGGCAAGCACCGGCGCGGGCGGCAACGGACTCTACGTTTCCTACCAGCTGGATCAGGTTGATCTGCAAGATAATCAAACGCTGTCTCTGAACGAAGGTACAGCAACCAACACGGCTGCTGAACTGAAAGCCAAACTGACTGGCGCAGGTAACCTGGATATCGCGGCGACCAATGCCATCACGATTTCAGGTGTTAACAATACTTATACTGGCACGACAACCGTTTCATCCGGCACCGCGAAAGCAGGTGCGGTGAATGTCTTTGCCAGCAGCAAAGCCGTTGATGTTAAAAAGAATGCCACGCTCGATCTGAACAGTAACGCGCAGCAGCTGAACAATCTGACCGGCGCGGGTAACGTTCTGGTATCAGCAGGATTAACCGCTAACAACACCGCAGACAGTACCTTCAGTGGTGTACTGAACGGAACAAGTTCATTAACCAAAACCGGCAGCGGCAAGCTGACCCTTTCCGGCGACAACACGCTGGGCGGCACCACGCAGATTAATGCGGGTACCCTTGCATTGCAGAGCAATAAATCGGTGGGTACTTCGGCGGTTTCTGTCGCTGCGGGTAGCAAACTGGATCTGGCATTCAGCAAGCTTGGCTTCAGCAACACGATTGCCGGCAACGGCACAGTGGACATTACGGGTACCGATGTTGGCCTGACGGGTGTCAATACGCTGGCAGGCATGTGGAACATCGTCGGTTCCGCGGCTGTGACGGCGATGAACAACCTCGGGACTGCGGGCGTTAACCTCAGCAGTGCTGCGAGCACACTGAATGTCACGCCGGCAGCGGGCAATATTGCCTTCGGCAACAAACTGACCGGAAACGGTACGCTGAATGTGCAGCTTGCTGACAACACGAAATCGTTTGATTTCACCTCCGCAGCGGGTAACGCGTTTACGGGTACTGTCGACCTGAAACAGACTTCATTTGCTCTGAAGGGCGACAATACCTCAGCGCTGACCAATGCCACGCTGAAGGCCGACAAAGACTCCATTGTGACGGTCGGCAGCGGCAATCAGCAAATCGGCGGTCTGACATTTGCCGGTGGTAAAGTCATTTTCGATGCCACTATCCCGGCTCAAACCCAGGCTAACGGCATTATTACAGCCAAAAATATCGACATTAACGGTGCAGGTACCGTGCAGGTAACGACGCCAACGTTGATGCCAACGGCGCCATCCGCAGGCGGCAACACCAATATTCTGTCTCAGGATGACTCAGGTGCTATCACTAAGCTGGCCGGTGCAGGCTCCATTACCGGTGCAGGCGGCGCGCTGACGCTCGTTGATCAGAACGGCAAGGTCATCAGTAACGGGCAGTCCATTGATATCTCCAGCGGCGGCAAAAAAGTTGCAACAGGTGTTTATGATTACCGCCTGAATACCGGTGATAAAAATGACGGCATGTATGTCTCTTACGCTCTGAAAAGTGTGGATGTTATCGACGGAGAGACGTTGTCTCTGACGCCTGATACCAGCGCAAGCGGTCTGGCAACAGACATGTCTGCAACCATTACCGGCAAAGGGAATCTTGATATTTCCGCCGGTGCGGGGCACACGGTGTCACTGACCAACGCATCTAATGCTTATACCGGGAAAACAACCGTTACCACCGGTACCCTGGCAGCAGGTTCCAATAACGCATTCGGTAAGACAAGTCTGCTGGATATCGCCGCGGCGGCAACAGCAGATCTGAATGGTTACAGCCAGACGGTAGGCAGCTTCAGCGGTGCGACAGGCTCTACGCTCAATGTTCACGGCGGGACATTGTCGATGACCAACGGCGGGACCTCTGACGGTGCATTAACCGGTGCAGGTCAGCTGAATGTTAATGGCGGTAATTTCGCAGTGAAAGGGGCTAACACCTCTCTGAGCTCGAATGTCTCTGTCGCTTCCGGCGCGTCTGCAACGCTAAACAACGTGGCAGGTCTGGGTAACACCGGCACCGTCACCACGGCGGGCAAACTGGAACTGAACAATGCGTCTGGCGTAATGGCGAAAAACATTGCCGGAAGCGGTTCTCTGGATCTGACGAATGGTTCAAACGTCACAGTAACCGGAACTAACACACTGTCCGGCGCGATTAACATTGCGGCTAATAACTCCGTGACGGCGTCACGTGCAGCCAACCTTGGCACAGCGACCATCAACAACACCGGCGGCTTTATTCTGGATACCGCCACCAACTGGACATTCACTAACGCCATCACCGGTGCGGGTCTGTTCACGAAAAATGGCACAGGTAATTTGACCATCAGCCGCGCGAATAATCGCACCGGCAGTACCAACATCGCCGCAGGTAAAATGACCCTGACCGATAAAGGCGCGCTCGGAACGGGTGTGGTTAACGTCAATACCGCTGCCGGAAACAGTGCGCAAGGTCTGAACCTGGCGTTCGGCACGGCACAAAGCTTCGCCTCCACGCTGGCAGGTGCGGGTGTGACGTCAGTCACCGGCGCAGGTACAGCAACGATCACCGGCGCAAACTCTGCGTATACCGGTAACTGGAATATCAGTGGTAAAGCGGCAGTCGATGCGGCAGCCACCACGTCCGGTCAACACCTTGGGACGGGCGCCATTAACCTGGTCAGCGGCGGTGCACTGAACACGGATACCACAGGTGCATTTGCTTTCAACAATCTGCTGACCGGTAACGGCACGCTGAATGCATCGAATGCGGGTAACGCATTCTCCTTCGGCAGCGGTGCAGGCCATGCATTCACCGGTACCGTGGCGCTGACGGATAACACCTTCAGCTTGTCTGGTGACAATACCGCCACCCTCGCCGGTGCAACATTGTCGTTAGGTGCCGGCAACGTGACCAAGGTGGGCAACGGTGTGCAAAACATCGGTAACCTGACGCTGGCGGGTGGTCGCATTGATTTCAGCAACACCACCATCCCGACGGATATCGCGGCGAAAGGCAGCGTTTCAACCGGCGTACTGGATGTCACTAAAGCCTCTGAAGTGAGCATCAGTGCAGCGGCGGCGGCGCAGGTCATTAACCCGGCACCGTCAGGTACGTTGAATCTGATGTCTCAGGATGACGATGCAAAACTGAAACTCATTGACTCCACCTCGATCGCGGCAGGCTCCTCTGTGGGCAACCTGAAGCTGGTCGACGCGCAGGGCAATGCGATCAGCGCAATGAACATCAATGACATCATTGAAGGCGGAAACACGGTGGCGATCGGTACTTACGATTACACCACCAGCTTCGGTGATACCAATGATGGCCTGTACGTGGGCTACGGCCTGAAGAAAGTGGATCTGCAGGCGGGTCAGTCCCTGACGTTGACGCCTGACGCCGGTGCCACCGGTGCCGCAATGGACTTCAGCACCCAAATTACAGGTACAGGTAACCTGGCAATCAACGCTGGCGTGGGTCGTTCGTTGTCGCTCTCTAACAACATGAATGATTTCACCGGTGAAACGGTTGTTCAAACGGGCGACTTAAAACTTGCTGCAGACGATGTGTTGGGCAAAACCGCCAATCTGGCGATTGACGGGGGTGCATCGGTTGATATGAATGGCCGTTCACAAACCATCGGCGCGCTCGCTGCGTATACCGGCAGCGTATTGAATCTCGACGGTACGCTGACAATTTCTGACAGCCAGCGTTCTGCGGGTGATGTATCCGGTGGATTTGCGAGCGATAACACGCTGTTCGGCAACGGTAAACTGGTTATCGATCCTTCCGTCATGAGCGTAGCGGGTACTCAGCTTGGCTTTACCGGCCAGATTGATGTCACCGACGGTTCACAACTGTTCCTCAATACCGCCGAAGCGTTTAACAATGCGCAGGGTATTACGCTGACCACTGACAGTGACAAAGTGACATTCGCTAACCTGTCAGCGCAGGACGCGTCATGGACTTCCACACCAGATGGCATCAGCAGCGTTGGTTTCTCTGGTCTGGGAAGCGTTGAACTGCGTGATGGCTCGAATGTAGCCTTGACCGGTGACAGCTCGGCATTCGAAGGACAGTTTGATGTTGCGAAAGACTCAACGCTGACTGCTGATGAGTCGAAAAATCTGGGTACCGCAGACCTGCTGCTGGATGGCACATTCAACGCCAACACTGAAACTGACTGGACATTCAGCAATAACGTGACCGGCAACGGTGAGTTCAACAAACTCGGTTCAGCGACGTTCATGGTGGACTCTCAACTGAGCGGTTTCAGCGGAAATACCACCGTCAGCGATGGCGTGATGATGCTGGGTAACCGCACATCAACAGCTTCAACGATGGCGGGTGACCTGAACATCAATGCGAACGGTACCTTCTCCGGTATCGGTGCGGTGAATGGCAGCGTCAATAACGAGGGTCGTATCGTTTCTTACAACGTACTTCCTCTGGTTAACGGCGGCGGTGATAGCGCAGTGTCTAACCTGACAGTGGGGTCATTGACCAACAGCGGTCTGGTGCAACTGGCCGGTCAAAATGTCGGTAACTCACTGACTGTTAAGGGCGACATGATCGGTGCGGGCGGTACTGTTGCCATCAATACCGTTCTGGGTAACGACGCCTCCGCGACGGATAAACTTATCCTGGATGGCGGTAAGACCACCGGCATAACCTCTCTGGCTGTCTTCAATAATGGCGGAGCAGGTGCTAAAACCGATATCGGCATTGAAGTTGTTGACGCCATCAATGGCGCAATCACGGAAAACGGTTCATTCACGCTTTCTTCACAGTCAACGGGCTATCGTTCTACCACCGGTACCCTGGCGATAGGGGCCTACGATTACGGTCTGGTGCGTGGCGGCAAAGGGGGCGATGCAGAAAGCTGGTACCTGAGCTCAACCAGCACAGAAGCTGAAGACGGTAATGAAGGTAACGAGGGTGATGACGATAAAGGCGGTGATGACGACAACAACAATAACAGCAACGCAGGTCTGCGTCCGGAAGCCGGGGTCTACGCAGGAAACATGCTGGCAGCTCAGTCAATGTTTGAAATGACGCTGCACGATCGTGAGAGCTATAACCGCTCAACCGGTCAGAACGGCGTTGAAGATGAGCATGCAAGTTGGGCGCGTGTTACCGGCAGCCACTCCTCAGGGAAAATGGCGAATGGCGCACTGTCAAACTCTGCGGATATATCTTCTGTCCAGATGGGTGTTGATCTGCTGAGCAAACCGGATACGCAGTTCGGTTCTGTGTATGCCGGTGTCATGGGCGGTTGGGGTTCTGCTAAGACCTACGCCAAAAAAGATCAAGGCAATCACATTCACGCCGATGGCTCTGTAAGTGGTTACTCAGCCGGTGTTTATGGCACCTGGTATGAGAAAGACAAAGATCTGGGCGGCGCCTATGTCGATTCATGGATGCAACACAACTGGTTTGATAACAGCGTTCATGGCTTCGGTTTACCAGAGGAATCGTATGGTTCTCAAATGGACACCGTTTCAGTGGAAACTGGCTATGCTATTAAGCTGAGTGATGATGAAAACACTAAGATTTTCGTCGAACCTCAGGGCCAGTTGAAATATTCCTCTTACCGTTCAGACAACCATACAGAAGTCGGTGGGACGAAAGTGAGTACAGAGGATGCGGAAGGTGTTACCGCGCGTGCAGGTGCCCGTCTGTATGGCGTTCATACGCTGAAAGGTGGTCAGACGATTCGACCGTTTGTTGAGGTCAACTACTGGTACACACAGAACACCGGCACAGTCGTGATGAATGACGACGCGATTAAAAGTGGAGCACCTAAATCGTACGGAGAAGTGAAGGCAGGGATTGTCAGTGATGTGACGAGAAACCTGCAGGTCACGACGCAGGTCGGCGGGCAGTCTGGAGATAATGACTTCACCTCATTGTCCGGCCAGATCGGTATCAAATACTCCTGGTAAAGCCATTTTGTAATATCAGGAACAGTGCCCGGTTGAAATCCGCCGGGTACTGTTCCCCCTTAGCATTCATTAATCTCACCGCGACGCTTCGCGTGTGGAAACTCTATTACTTACTCCCGGGCCTTGTGCCCACAAGGAATTAAAATGTCTACAACAATGCTTTTCTATAAAAACGTTACTGCACTTTCCCGTGATAGCCATAAGAAGTTAAAACTCGATCCCGTCAACGGGTTTGATATGGCAGCGAATACCCATTGGTTACCGGTTGTTGGTGGAGAGTTTTATCAGGCATCCCCGCATTATCCGATCGTATTCGCCGCTGAAACCAAAGAGGGCGCAGAAGTTATCACCCCCATTCTGCTGTTAGGCCTTGAAGCGGGTCATAATGATTATGTGGCTAAGGATATGAGCTGGAAGGCCGGGACTTATTTACCTGCCTTTGTACGTCGCTATCCATTCGTACTGGCATCAACAGATCAGGCGTCAAAAGACTTCACTATTTGTTTTGACAAAGATTTCGCGGGCTTCAACGAGAAGAAAGGGAAAGAGCTGTTTAATAAAGACGGCTCAAACAGTGAGTTCCTGGATGAGACAATCAAATTCATGAATGGATTCACGGTTGAAATGGAGCGAACGAAAGAGTTCGTGGCGCTGCTGAGCAAATTCCAGCTTCTGGAAAAACGTAATGCAGAAATCACCAGCAGCACTGGCGCATCCTTTAAGGTTCAGGATTTCCATGTTGTGAGTGAAGCTAAACTGGCGAAACTGACCGGTGAAGAACTGGTTGAGCTTAACCAGAAAGGCTATTTGGGTTGGATCATTGCTCATCTGATGTCATTGGCCAATCTGCCAAAACTTCTCGATATGCATTTGGAGAACCGCAAAAGCGCTAAGTGAATTAAAGAAGCGTGAGTCGTATATTTCTACTATCTGAACAATAACCTGCTTAAGCTGTGTTAAATCGACTCGTGGAGTGCGCGCACTCCCGAGTCGAGAACCTTCCCGAAGACCTTTCCCCCTCTCAAACCCGCAGACAGAATGCACTGTTATCGCTTTGAACTACCCTTGCCAGTTCAACAGGTGAGAGTTTTCAACAGGTGAGAGTTGATCCCCTCGATGATTTGTACAAATGAAGAGTTATTGAGCGATGTTTTGTTATAAATCATGTAAATAGACACCGGCTTCATACTCAACTCCGGTTTCAACATTTTGATGTCATAACTGCTCTTCATTTTTTCAAACAGGCGTTTAGGGATTGCACCGACCAGATCGCTTTTTTCTGTCGCGGCGAGAACACATAAAAGTGAACGCGTTCTCATGCCGATATTTCTTTCGCCAAAATAGTTGTCAGCGTAGACCTGAAACTCGTTAATCACTTCGCTGTCTGTTTCTAATAGAACGAATTTCTCTTGCCTGGATTGCTCAACATCTATCGTATCAGTAAGGCGCGGGTGCGTTTTACTGCATATAAAAACGATTTCTTCTTCGAATATTTTTTTAGAAACGAACTGCATACTGAAATGCGGATTGGAATCAAAGATAATGTCTGCCCGCCGGTAAATCAGCGCCTCTTCAGCGGAGTTCGACGTAGGGTCACTGATGGTATGCACGATCTCGCATTGTGGGATGCTGTCCAGGACTAACGTGGTAATGACGGGAATGAGGATGCCTGAAAGATACGCTGAACAGTCAATCACCAGACGATTGTGAGAGGTTTGTTTTGAGACTTTCTGAAAAGCAAACAGGAAATTATCAAAGCTCGGGCTCAATGCCTGATGAATACTGACTGCCACTGTCGTGGCACTTAATGATTTCCCTTCCCGAACAAACAAAGGATCCCCAAAGTACAATCTGAGTTTTTGCAAAGACTGACTGACGGAAGAAGGCGAGAGGTCGAGAGATTCAGCAGCCATGGTGACACTTCCATAGATGTATACCGCTTCAAACATGACTAACAAGTTGAAGTCAAAATCTTTTGTAGTCCAGAATACATCGGTAATGTTACCTGACTGCATGCTCTCTCCTTATAAACGAGTGGCTATATTTCGCGGGGAAATGATAGTCATAATTATAAGTCACGGTTAAAAATTTGCTGCAGTTTTTCTTCCGTCAGGAAAAGCAAATCATCCAATACCGGCGTTATCCTGGAGCCTCTGATAAGCACTAATACCGGATAATCGGTGGGATGATTGAGTGATAACTGCTTTTTATAATCAGACCACTTTTTAAAATGACCATCAGACTCTGCGCTGGCCATAATGAATACGGTGGTAATGAATTCATCGTACTCATATAGGTTATTCAAAAGGAACATAAAACCTCACTCACTATTAATAAAATGGCAATGTAGGAAATAAGAAGTTACAGATGCAGACTCCTTAAGCAGATAATATTTCAACGGCTCATCCTCCAGAAGTTTCCAGTCAAAGACAATGCCATATCCTGAAAGATGTTTTTGCAAATCTGCATGAACCCTTATGGGCGTTCCTCTTTCTGTATAAATGCTCTGGCTCAGCGTTATTCTCAGGAGTGAAAGTTCTCATCAGACGTCATCCTGGTGCATGAGATTAAATTTATCGCCATAAAAAATCGCACTGAATCGCATAAATTCCTGACAGGGGTTTTAATATTTGCACTGTAAAACAGTGAGTTAAATTCATTTGTTGAGTGGATGTTGATTTTTAGAATTGATCATTCAGCAAACGATATTGCAGCGGGGGTTGGGTAAGAATATTATTTTCGCAAGCAGGAGGTCTGGCAGATGTTAATAGAGTTCAGATTCTTAATGACTGCACTACTTATATATAAACCCGGCGCGATGATGTTCTGTCTTTTCATCCTCCGTTAATTTTTCTCCAGCAATATGATAGGTTATTTTTTATCATTCAGGTCAATACGTAATATGAAGAAATTATCTTTATTTACGCTGGCAGCAATCACATTCTGCCCGCTGATGAGCAGTCATGTTATTGCCGCAGAAAGCCTGCTATTGCCAGATTTAGGCAGTGCTGAAACGGTAAAGAATAACGCTTCTGCGGAAGATCTTTCTGCGCAGACAAATAATGGTTTTGCAGCCAAAACAGCGCAAACCGCTGTGAGCGAAGCACAACAGAATTTTGAAAATTTAACGCCGGAAGGGATGAAGTCTCAGGCCTATCAATATGGCAAAAGTGTTGCCACCAGTGCGGCACAGAATCAGATTGAAAAAACGCTGTCGCCTTATGGCCATGTCAGTACACAAATCAGTCTCAATGACGACGGAAGTTTAGACGGGTCATCGCTGGATTATCTGATCCCCTGGTATGAAGGAGAGAGCAATTTAATTTTTACCCAATTCTCTGCTCACAATACCGATGATCGTACCATTGCTAACTTCGGGGCAGGGTTACGCCATAACCTGAATAAAGACTGGCTGGTGGGCGTCAATGCCTTTTACGATTACGACCTGACCCGAAATCATCGCCGTTACGGCGTAGGTGCAGAAGCCTGGACTAACTACCTGAAGTTTAGCGGCAACTATTATATTCCGCTGTCTTCATGGAAAAATTCGCCAGACCTGGAAGATTACGAAGAGCGCCCATCCAGAGGGTGGGACGTTCGTGCGCAGGCTTATTTACCTGCATACCCGCAGCTGGGCTCGTCGGTCATCTATGAAAAGTATTACGGCGAACAGGTTGCGCTCTTTGGGACTGACAGTTTACAGAAAAACCCGTCGGCAGTGACGTTGGGAGTGGATTACACCCCGGTGCCGATGATCACCATGGGGCTGGGCTATAAAAAGGGTAATTCTGATAACACCGAACTGACTGCCAACGTGGCGCTGGATTACCGCATCGGTGTGCCGATGGCGCAACAGCTGGACCCTTCAGCCGTCGCCGATATGCGCAGCCTGGCGGGAAGTCGCATGGATTTCGTCGATCGTAATAATCATATTGTGCTCGAGTACCGCGAGAAAAGGGATCTGGATGTCGGCCTGTACCTGAAACCGACCGGCACGCCCGCGCAATGTATTCTTTCTGATGCGCCGGATGAAGCCCAGGCTTATGAGGGGTGTCACTGGACGGTTAACGCCACCATTACGTCGCATCTGAAAATTAAAGACGCGCAGTGGGTTCCGCTCGGCGGTTTCTCTGCGGAAAGCAAACTGGCCTTACCGGCATTGTCTCCACAGCAAAATATCAGCGCCGGTCAGAATAACCACTGGACGCTCACATTCCCTGCATGGGTTGATTCCGCCGATCCTGAGGCCAACAAATACGCGCTGGCGGTGATGCTGGTTGATGATAAAGGGCACGCGAAGCAATCCAATATCGTCAACATTGAAGTGTCTGAAGCGCCTGTGAATTATCAGCTGGTGATTAACGATGCCGGTGAAGAGAAAAAAGCCATCAAGGTGTTATCTAACGGCAACGATGTCGTCACCCTGCATTCGAGCGGCAGTAAAGTCGCCGGGCTGGCAGGAGAAACCACGGCCCTGGCGGCTGAAAATCTGAATATGACATTCCATGCTTACAAGATGGAAGATAAAAGCCACGCTCAGGAAGTTGAGATTCACGCGTCGAAAAGTGACTGTGAAACGCATACCCAATGTCTGTTTTATGAACAAAAACCGGAGCGGGGCGAGGCGGTGATCGGCAGTACAATGAGCGGTGTTTACTCTGTCATTGCCAAACCAGAAAATAAATCGTCACAGAAAACCAATGCGGTTGTTATTGATTTCACTCCTGCGGATAAAATGATTTATACCGCCATCGTCGATAAAGAAAATCCGACAGTGAATTTAACGGCGACTAAGGGTAATAAATTACAGTTAGGCCATGAATATGAATTTAAAGTGGCCTACGACAGTAATAATAACGGGCAATGGGATGCCAGTGACCGTGAAACAGTAACAGACGAAAATAAAACGCCGATCATTTCTTTGATGAATTACCGCTGGCAGTTCACCACGAACAGCGCGAACGGTACGCCGGGTGGATTTGCCACTCCTGCGACGGATAATCACAATATTATCCTGCCGAAAACCAATGCTGAAGCCAGCACCGTATTTTCCGCTGCCGGACCAGACGGGGTCCAGGGATATGAATTAAGGGTTGACTATCAGTTGACTCAAACAGGAATACAGACTGTTAAAACGATGAATAAGAAATAATATTTCCTATCACGATTTGACATTAACTCACCCATTTTACTTTAATGAGATATGACCCAATGAAAACGTTTAACAAAACACTCCTTGCAACATTATTAATTGCCAGCTGTGCGCCAATGGCTTTTGCTGATACAACAGCCAGTGCCGGTAGAATCGAAGGTACCCCTCCCATTATATACGGAACAGGTGCAGGCGCAGCGGTGCATACCGTGACATTTGCTAACGGGCATGAAAGTGGTTCTGTCAACGCCATGTCGCCGGGAGATAAGATTACCCTCAGCTATATTTTGAAGGATAAAGAAGGTGATGTTGATGACAGTATAAAAACCATTACGTGGTATACCACCTCGGATGGCCGTGGTGCTGATAAAAAAATCATCAGTGGCGCCGCCGGTAAGGAAACTTACACCCTGCAGCAGGCGGACGCCGGGCTTTATCTGGGCGCAACCATTGATGAAACCACTATGACCGGGGATCCTAAAGGGGGTCAGCGGATCACCATAAATGATGTCAGTACCAACGACGCGACGGACAATATTCCGGACGGTCCGGTAGTAGGCGGCACGGTGGCAACCATGATTGTGGATACCTTATCACCAGATGATAACCTGATCGGTAAAGCGAACAGCAGTCTGATTCTGGGCCATAGTTATCAGTTCAAAATCTGGTATGACACCAACGGTAACAAGGTCTGGGATGCGGGCGAACTGGATGCGTCATCCAACTACAGCTATAACTGGATCTTCGACGGCACCTCAGCGACCACGGGTACGGCGGGCGGTAAAGCCGTCAGTTCAACCGATAACAAGGATCTGAAACTGCCGTTGACTAACACCGAAGCGAAATCTGTCTACGCCAATGCGGGTGCAGACGGTATCCAGGGTTACCAGCTGCAGGTAGATTATACCGCTAAAGTTAAAGCAGTATTGAAATCCGTTAAACGCAAATAATAATCCGTAATATTAATTAGCCTGGGCGCACTGGCGCTCAGGTTAATTAATCCGTGTGATGTAAATTGCCATACCTTAAAGCATGGTGACGTGATGAAAAGTAAATTTAAAAACAAGGCACGGATAGCGTTGTTTATAGCACTCCTGATCAATACCCCCTTTCTGGTTAATGCCAATGAAATGACCGGTCGGACAGGTGCAGTATCAGGAACTCCCCCTGTTTTATATAACAAGGATAACGAATCCGGGCATATCGATGTCGTCAGAAAAAGAGGCGGCATTGAGGATGACGACCAGCTCGATATTAATGACAGTTTGTCCCTCGCGTGGCGATTTTTTGATGGTGAGGGGGATGAGGAAATAACACTTCCCTCCGTAGAGTGGATTTGTACCGACACCAATAATAGCCGGCACGTCCTTGCGACGGGTACTCTGGAATATATTATTTCTCCAAATGATAAAGCCTGTACTATCGGGGTCAATCTCACGCCGAAAACATTGACCGGCGCGCCTCAGGAAAATACGGCGATCGAAATCGCGGATATCAGCACGTATATTGACAATGATTCTATTCCTGACGGACCGGTAAATCCGCATTCCATTAATATGACGGATTACACTGTCGCGC
>NZ_MJIB01000014.1:117865-194291 GCF_003697865.1 Rahnella sp. Larv3_ips
GCGATGATGCTGTTGCGACGGTGTCTGATACCGGTTTAGTGACCTTTAAAGGGAAGGGGGCGGTGAAAATCACTGCGCGTCATAATGAACAGAGTGTCTCTATGACCCTTAATCCTCAGTTGTTCTTTGTCATGGGTTCGACAAATAAGACGTGGGATGACGCAAAAACGGAGTGCGAAGGTATGGGCGGACGTTTGCCTACGATCAGCGAGCTGAGCGACGGAACAAACATTCGTAACGTTCCGGGTAATGGATTATGGGAAGAGTGGGGGCAAAGTATTCAGGATGTTCGACATACTGGCGTTGTGTTCTGGTCTACATCGTCTAACGGTGCCAACAGTTATTTATACGCTTATCTTTCGGATGGGCACCTCAGCTCAAACAGATCTACTGTTACGGAGGGCTTTGCCTGCATCCTGAACTGAAAACGGTTCTGGCTACCGTCAATATGAAAGAAAATGAAAGAAAAATACGCGGCTATAATAAGAGGCAGGTTGATTTTCACTGTTTAAGAGTAAAGCTATGACACGCCCAAAATCTGAAAACCTTATTGTAGCCGCGCCGGTGAAGCCCGCAGAGTCCATCAGTAAACTGATAAATTCTCTCTCGGGCCTGTCCCGGCCTCTGGCGGCAACCCGTGGACGCGAGGGGATAAAGCTCATTGATGAGCATTCAGAATTCATCGTAATTCTGATTTTAGAAGGCAGCATTGAGATCTGGCGTAATCGTGATGAACTTCTGGTCGCCACCTCTTATGCCCCGGCGATCATCGGGCTGCAAGGCTCTGAATTCCGCTATCAGACACACACCTTCACGCCGCAACCGGAAAGTAAGATTGCCTGGTTATCACACCAGACGGCGCTGGATGCCATCAAAGCGCATGATCTGATGGAAGACATGATCACTTATCAGTCGTATATGAACGACCAGCAGACGTATCGTGACTTTCTGATGATCAACAGCTCCAGTTATGAAATTATCTGCCGGCTATTGACCGAGATTTCTGAACGTCCTGATTTTAGCGAGATTCGTGTTGAACAATACATTCTGACGCGCACGCGGCTGGCGCGAAGCGGTGTGATGAAAATGCTTGCTGACCTGCGTTTCGGCGGATTCATCGAAATGGAAAAAGGAAAACTGTTGCGTATCAATCTCCCATTCCCTAAAAATTACTAAAATCCGCGTTGAGGAAGCGGAATCGCCTGCACGCTCGTTTATGGAGAATGACAATGAACCCGTCCCAACACCGTTTTGCACTCACCACCGTCCCGCCACCGAAAACCTTTCCCCACGTGAGCACGCCCGTTATCAGCGATAAGGTCATGGCGCTGCGTCTGAAGAACATTGTGACGGCTTTGCATCAGCACAAGCTCGATGTTCTGGTGATTTACGCCGATAAAGAGCATGGCGGAAATTTTGAATACCTTGCGGGCTTTATTCCCCGTTTTGAAGAAGCGCTGCTGGTTGTGACCGCTGACGGTGAGCTCAGCTATGTGATGGGCAATGAGAACCTCAAACTGGTGCCCCATGCGCGAAACAAAGGTAAATGCCTGCATGCTCCGGCCTTCTCACTGCCGAATCAACCGATGGATAACGATGCACCGCTGACAGAGGTTTTGGCCGATGCGGGGCTGACGCGCGGAAGCCGGATTGGCGTTGTCGGCTGGAAGTTGTTCACCAGTACGCTTCACGACACGCAGTATCAGTTTGATGTACCGGCTTTCATTCTTGACGCAATTATTGATACGGCAGGCGAGCGGGAAAACGTGGTCAATGCGACCGCGCTGTTCATCTCGCCCGCGCACGGCGTGCGTCGTTTAAATACGGCCAGTGAAATCGCTTTTTATGAGTTCGGTGCCAATCTGGCATCCACCAATATATTGGCCGCGTTGGATAACATTGCACCGGGTAAAACAGAAAGACAGATCGGTCAGTTACTGGCTGCTGACGGGCAACCGGGCAACGTGGTGATGATTGCCGCCACCGGCGATCGTTTCGCTAATGCCTGTTTATATCCCACCGACAAAGTGATCCAACGCGGCGACAAATTCTCGCTGACCGTTGGGTTCAAGGGCGGGCTGACCAGCCGTTCAGCGTATGTTGTGGCGGCAGAAAATGAACTGGCGCCTGGCGTGGCCGACTATCTGCTGGCGCTGGCGATCCCTTATTATCGTGCGGTCACCACCTGGCTGGAAACGCTCCGGCCCGGCCTGACGGGCGGTGAACTTTATCAGACCATTGAAAACGTCATGCCGAAGGCGCAGTGGCACTGGCATCTTAATCCGGGGCATCTGGTGGCCGATGAAGAGTGGCTCTGCTCGCCAGTCTATGCCAACTCGCCGATAGCACTTGAGAGCGGCATGATATTTCAGATCGACATCATTCCTTCGCTGCCCGGCTACGGCGGATGCAGCATTGAAGACACGGTCGCACTGGCGGATGCGGCATTGAGACATGAACTGCAAAGCCTCTTCCCGGAGGTCTGGCAACGCATGGAAACCCGCAAAGCCTATCTGCGGGATGTGCTGAACATCAGCGTGTCAGAGGATGTCATTCTTCTCTCTAACACGGTGGGATATCTGCGTCCGTTCCTGCTGGATAAAGGCAGGGCGTTGGTGCGTCAGCCCTGAACATATCGCCAGCGCCTCGTGTGGCTGGCGAATAATACCGCTGTTATTTTCGTTATCCTCCCCGATATTCCAGAAAACGCCTCTCCCGAATGATTATTACAAAATTGTCATCAATTTGACATTAAGCTGTTAGTCACTGGCAGGTAAACTCCGTGTTATTCAAACAATATGATCCGATGTCCTCACGTCATCTGTTTAAATAAACTCAGACGCCGGGTGTGTTAATAACACAACCTCGCGGATAAATAAGTCATTGTCAGAGATAACCTCAAAATCAAAAAGGATGAACGCATGTATAAAAGTAAATTGTTATTGGCCGGTATTATTCTGAATGCTCTTTATATGACATCAGCCGTTGCAGCGAACCCTCTCAGCGTTCATGTTTTAAACTTACAAAGCGGGCTGCCATCAGCCGGCGTAAGCGTCTCTCTCGACAAGCAGGAAGGGGATAAGTGGGTGCATCTGAGTAATGGTGTGACCAATGAGCAGGGGCGTATTCCTTCTCTTTACCCGGATGAAAAAGTGATCGAAAAAGGGAATTATCGCGTGACGTTCAAAACCGGAGAATGGTTTGAAAAACATCACACGCCGACCTTCTTCCCGGAGATCCCAATTATTTTTAAAGCGGATGGTTCAGTGCCGCATTATCATATTCCTTTACTGATTAGCCCTTATGGTTTCTCAAGCTATCGAGGAAATTAATAACGGTTTTTAAACCATCAGTTATCCCATTAAAAATACAGTTTGTATTTTCTATTCATCAACCGTCCTCTGAGGACGGTTTTTTATTGCGGGGTATTTGACGGGCGCGGAAGCAGAAGCACCGCCTGTCGGGCGACGCGTTTCAGTTCCTCCTGCGTGATCCCGTCTTGCGCGGGAATAGACATCCCTTCCAGAAGCGTATTCAGCGTCAGGGCAATGCTCTCAATGTCGGTATCCGGCGGCAACTGGCCCGCCTCTTTACCTGCCTGCAGGCGCTGCCTGAAATACACCCGGCCTTCTTCTCTCAGGGCTTTGACCGTATCGTAAACATCCTTCGAATCTGGCGAGACATTGATAGCAGCAAGGACCACCAGACAGCCGCAGGGAGCATCCTGAGACGTCAAAATGACGGCAGATTCCTCGAAAAAGTCACGAATAGCGTCATGCACATTCGGTTGCTGAAGCATTCTTTCCCATGGGGCATCCCAGTAGGTCGTTTCGTAATAGTTGACCGCCTCGAGAAACAGCCCAGCTTTACTGCCAAAGGCTGCGTAAAGGCTCGGCGGATTGATCTCCATCACCCGGCAAAGCTCACCGACCGAAGCGGGCTCGTACCCACATCGCCAGAACAAACCCAATGCGCTCACCAGGGCTTTTTCCCGGTCAAAATTACGGGGTCTTCCGCGTCGTGCGGGGGTGCTGTGCGTTGAATCTGTCATATGTCCAGCCTGAGGAATTAAGAAAAACTGATGGCTCACTATACAAGATTTCCGCGCGGCTGTAGCGGGGAAAGGGGGCCGATGGTGCTATTACTTATCGATTGATACATAAATGCGGGCAAGGGCTTGCTTTTTTATTTAGTGATCGTTATAAATATGCGCATGTTTAGCGATCACTACAGAATGGAAAGCACGATGATGAACCCGAAATACGCGCCTTTGTTTGAACCCTTTACCCTGAACAACGGCGTCACGATCAAAAACCGTTTTACCGTTGCGCCAATGACGCATTATGCCTCGCACGAAGATGGCAGCATCAGTGACGAAGAACGCCACTTTTTGACCGATCGCTTTGACGGTTTTGGCCTGTTTATCGCCGCCGCCACGCTGGTTTCCCCGGAAGGTAAAGCCTTTGTCGGCCAGCCTGAAGCCATCGGTGAAAAAGATTTACCCAGCCTGCGTGAAGTGGTCCGCATTGCTAAAAAACAGGGTGCCACAGCGGTTTTACAGATCCACCACGGCGGGCATCTCTCCCTCCCTGATCTGCTCAATGGCCGCGAGATGGTCGCGCCTTCTGCTGATGAGGCATCAGGTGCCCGTGCCCTGACCGGTGAAGAGATACGCGACCTGATTTCTGCCTTCGCCAATGCCGCACATTTAGCCATTCAGGCCGGATTTAACGGCGTCGAAATTCATGGCGCGAATAATTATCTGATTCAGCAGTTTGTCTCCGGTGAAAGCAATCGCCGAACAGATGAGTGGGGCGGCAGCATTGAAAACCGTCTGCGTTTCCCGCTGGCAATCGTTGATGCAGTAGTGGCCGTGAAACAGAAATACGCCTCCGACCAGTTTATCGTGGGCTACCGTTTCTCCCCGGAAGAGCCGGGCGAGCATGGCCTGACCATGCAGGATACCTTTGCCCTGATTGACGCGCTGGTCGAAAAACCCCTGCAGTACCTGCACGTTTCTCTGTGGGATTTCTTTAAAAAAGCGCGCCGTGGCGCCGATACATCCGTTGCCCGTATGCAGCTGATGCACGAACGCATTGACGGCAAACTTCCGCTGATCGGCGTCGGTAACCTGTTCACCGCCGACCAGATCCTCGACGCTTACCAGACTGGCTGGGCGGAGTTCATCGCCACCGGTAAAACCGTAATGATGAATCCGGATCTCATCCGTCTTATTGCGTCAGGTGAAGAAGACAAGATAGTGACAGCCGTCGATCCGCATAAAGAAGACCGTTACCGCATCCCGGATAATCTGTGGAATCAGAATATGCAGCGTCTGTCCTATCTGCCGCCGGTAAAAGATGACGTTAAATGGCAGTCTCCGGACATTTAAAACCCGCCTGAACACATTCTGCGTTTTATCCGTTATGGCCAGTGAATGAGAGGGCTTTCTCACTGGTCATGCCGTCTGCTCCAGCCCTGCGGCATGCAGGGTGTTATCCGTAAGACCAGACAACACAGCAAGTATCAGCCAATCACCGTCAATCATTTCGTTTTTTCAAAATAGCGCCTGGCGTCACCCGAGATGTGCCTGCGGATTACGCTTTGCTCAGATTTGAGTCAAATCAATAAACGCGCAGGTATTGTTGCGAAGGCGGGATCGGAACGATAACTTCCCTGTTAGCGAGGTTTGATGAGATATTTATTATTTTAATGACTTCCAGTTATTCCGTTCATTTTCGGGTCGGCGGTTACCCGGTTTTGTAGGATAATGATGTACGGTTTACGGGAAACAACGCTTTAATAACAGGGTGATGGGATGCTTGAACTGTTTGACGTGAGCTATGAAGAGCTCAGAATGACCAGAGTAGATGAACTTTACCGGCTAAGAAAAACAACTTTCAGTGATCGTCTGGGATGGGAAGTTGTTTGCCAACAGGATATGGAATTTGATGAGTTCGATAATGACTCAACACGCTATATTCTCGGGCTGTATAAGGGGAAACTCATTTGCAGCGTGCGATTTACCCCTCTCGACCAGCCAAACATGATAACTCACACGTTTCGTGCGTGTTTTGATTCGATTCCACTCCCTTCTGCGGGCGTTGAGTCGAGCCGTTTTTTTGTCGACAAATTGCGGGCCCGGGAGCTTCTCGGCGAACGTTATCCTGTGAGTCAGGTACTTTTTCTTGCCATGATAAACTGGGCTCAGGACAACGGACATACCGGTATTTACACCATCGTAAGCCGTGCCATGTTGACGATATTGAAGCGCTCAGGCTGGCAAATACAGACACTTAAAGAGGCATTTCTTAGCGAGCGGGAACGCATCTATCTGATCTATCTTCCTGCCGGAGAGGACGATCAGCGGATCATGGCCAGAGGACTTAACGGCCAAACAGCCTCTGTGTTTACCTGGCCGCTGACGCTGCCGGTATAATCAGTTCCAGTTCAACGCCCAGCCTGATTGCCTGGCGGGCGTTACTGACACCCAGCTTAGTAACGACATTTCCCATATGAAACTTTATCGTACTGACTGAAACGCCGATAATCGTCGCAATCTCTGCATAGGTCTTCCCCATACTGGCCCAGTAAAGCACCTCATTTTCACGGATGGTGAAAATGTTATTTTCCTTTCTTGCCGTAATTTGACGCCCGCGGGCTGATAAACCGCCAACAAGCCGATACATCTGTTCATTTATATCGATGAGAAGCATCTGCAGGTTCCCACGCTCAGAAGTGAGTCGCTCTTCCAACTCTTGCTGGCTGTGGTCGGCAATGATGATAGACAGCAATGCCAGGTTTCCCATCTGGTCATGCAGCACAAAGGTATAGCCATTGAGAATGTTGTACTGCCTTGAAAGGGTGAAGATTTTTGTAAATTTCAGGTCAGACATGAGCGTGATGTTTTCATCCCACGCAAAGGGAGAGGTTCTTTTGAATGCGGTGAGTATTACCGGGTCGGTAAGCTGAAAGTTGTTGGCCCGATAGAGATTGACCCACTCATCAGGATAACTTGAGATGATAAGGACTTCCGCAGGGTTTTTTTTCCTCACGACTGTATAAGCGTAGTCGGGGCTGCCAAGCGGAGACAGTTTCCGCTCGATATAATCTTTCAATGTTTCAGTGATCGTGTGATTTTGTTCAAAAGCACTAAACATACTGACTCCCTGAGGGGCTGCTTATCCCTTAATGCCGACATCTATACTTAAGTACAGGTTTTTTCAGGACTTAAGTATAACTTACGGCCCATTACTATGAATGATACTTTCATCAACGAAAAAGAAACCTCACACACTGCTCCGAACAATGTGTGAGGAGGCCAATGGACGGCCAACACCAGGGAAACACTCGTTGTAAAAAAACATAATAAATTAAATTTTAAGAATATAAAATTTTTTTGATACAAAAGCGCCCATTGGGTGCTTTTTTTTTGCCAAAGTAACCCGACGAAAAGACGAGTAAATTTGTCTCTCTGCGGGCATATCCGTAAGCATATTGGTTCAAGGAAGAAGAGAGGGACGGGTATCAACAGGTGAATATTTGAGCGAGTTTTTTTATACCGTCAACGATTTCCGCAGGTGAGTGCGCCGCAAAACCCAGCAGGATGGCCTGGCTTGTTTGGGGTGTTTGGCAATATCGCGAAAGAGGTTGTGCCCCCAAACCCACTTTACGGCACTGATCAATCACATAAGATTCATCAATTTCCTCCGATAACCAACAGACAACGTGAATGCCTGAATCTGAAGGTTTGGCGGAAATAATTTCGGGTAAATGTAACTGTATGGCTTCAATCATAACCCGTTGGCGTTCGTAGCATGCTTTTCTCACCCGCCTGACGTGACGTGCATAGTGTCCTTCAGAAATGAAGGTGGAAAGTATGATTTGCTCTAAATAAGACGTCCGAGTATCTGCATAATATTTAGCAATCTTGAAAGACTCGACTAAATTCTCCGGCACGACCAGAAATCCTAAATTAAAACCCGGGAACATCATTTTAGAGAATGAACCCGCATATATTACCCTCTGTTGTTTATCCAGTCCCTGGAGAGCTTGTATGGGCTGACCGGTATATCTGAATTCACTGTTATAATCATCTTCAAAAATCCACATTTTATTTTCAGATGCCCAGTCAAGCAGGGCCATTCTTCTGGATAAACTCAGTGTGCCGCCAAGAGGAAATTGGTGGGAGGGCGAAGTGAAAATCATTTTTGCAGATGGCCAGTGTTTTATGCCGTAGGAAATATCCATGCCATCCTGATCACTGACGACAGGGCGAACTGTTGCACCCACGGAGGTAAATGCGCCTAATGCACCATCATATCCTGGTTCATCTAACCAAACTTCGTCACCTTTTTGCAAAAGAACCTGCGCTGCAAGATTGATCGCTTGTTGGGTCCCATTTAAAATTATGATTTGTTTATCAGAACAATTTACGCCACGCGTGGTGCGAACATATTCACAAATCGCCGACCGCAATGGTTTATACCCCAAAGCTTCATTGAGATCCCAATCCTGATGGCGAAACTGACGCCAGATCCTTCCCAATAACCTTCCCCAAAGTTCATACGGAAACAAATCTACACATCCCACGCCGATATTAAATAGCATATTATTTCCGGCGTGTGGGCGGGTCATATCCCATACTCTTTTCATTACGTTCATATGGGGGTTGAGATCATTTCCATTGTTTTCACTATTTGGCTTTTTATGCACTGAGATGGATTTAATTTTAATCACTTCATCAGGAATAGTGTTTGTGACATAAGTCCCTGACCCACTTTTGGTCATGAGATAACCTTCATCAATGAGGCGTTCTACACCAGATAAAACCGAGTTTCTTGAAATTGACATCATCTCAGAAAGTGTTCTGCTGGAGGGGATTTTCCTTCCCGATTTAAGCTGACCATTCAATATCATTTCTTTTAAAGCCAAATAAAACTGCTCTTTAATTTTTCCTTTTTTGAGCAATAAACTCGGGAAGCTGGCAGCATTTTTTTTCGTGACCAAAGTGGACCCATAAACTATCAATAAAGTGTACCTTTTATGATACCACTATGCGGGTTACTCTTTCATCCACAAATTCGTGAGGTTCTGATAAGGCATTAATATGAAAGATGAAAGTTTAAAAATCGTAGTGGCACCCGTGGAAGAAATGGATTACTCCCGGTGGCTGCCATACTGGTTGAGCTATCAGGCGTTTTATGAGGTTCAGTTGTCTGAAGACATTACAAATGAAACATGGAAGCGTTTTTTAAATCCTGATGAAGAGATATATTGCGCAGTGGCAAAGAAAGGGCAGGAAATTCTCGGCTTCGTTCACTATGTTTTTCATGGTTCAACATGGTCTGTAAATGAATTCTGTTATTTGGAAGATCTTTTTGTTGCCGAAAACACCCGGGGCAAAAACATAGGAAAACATCTTATCGAATACGTTAAACAAAAGGCCAGCGAGAAACAATGTGCAAGACTCTACTGGCATACACAGGAAAAAAACGTCACAGCGCAGCGACTTTATGACCGGGTAGCAGAGAAGCCAGGTGTCATAGAGTACAGATTACCTCTCTAAACAAGAAAAGGGGGAGAAGTTCTCAGCGTTCTTTATTTCAAGCTGATGTTATTATTTTTCGCCCATTTCCTTAATCTGCCATTAGCATTGGCATAGGGTGAAGATGTGTTGAATGATATCATTCTCCCCATAGTCCATTTTGTGTACCAGGGTTTACCATATAAATCGTCATCAGTGCGTTCATCAATAAGTTTCACTATGTGATCTTTTACTGACTCGAGCTCAGTCATTAACGCCTTATAATTCAATTCGCGATAATCAGAGTAAAATTTTTGCGCCAGAAGCCCAAGTTGATTCCACTTAAAACCGGTTTCAGGAAAATCAACGGGCAATCCTTTCTCATCGTAAGTGATCCACTTTACAACCAGAGTATTCCAGCCGATCAGGTAGGAAACCAGATCATGAATACTCATTTCAGTGCCCTTGCTGTGTCCTTCCATTAATTTATCGGAGGTGAGTTCAGGGGGAATGACATTGAGATAGCTGATTAATTTATTAAAATTTTTATCAATGGCTAAAAGCAATTCGGATTTTGTCTGCGGCACATTCATACTGAGTTACCCCCGCTTCAGAAGAAAACGATAAAAACGCTATGTGATGTTTCACTATCAATAAATTATGCACTTCCTGCCTGAAATAATCCCCCTTTGTCTTCTTTCCCCATAGCGAAAAATGACTACTGACGTCCAGAGATTTCCCCGCCGTTACTCAACGGTAGAAAGGACGAAGGCGCGGGCCGAAGGTGACAAATGGCGATAGCCGATGACGAGGTCGAATTCAATTCCAGGGCCTGATAAGGGATGATAGCTAATCTGGTCACCCCGAAAGCCGCTCATACTTTGAGGAACGACAGATACGCCTCCTCCAACAGACACCAGTGACAGCACGGCATGCATCCCGTGAGCTTCCTGATTAATGATCGGCACAAAGCCTGCTTCAGCACACAGGCGGATAACCTGCAAATGAAAGCTTCGCCCCTCAGGCATTGGCCACAAAATGAAGGGTTCGCCTGCAAGCGCGGCAAGCGTAAGGTCTGAGCGCTTACTCAAAGGATGATCTTTTGGGATAGCCATACACAGACGATCAGTGTCGAAATTTACCTGTTCGATGTCATCAGCCTTTTCAGCAGGGGGGATCAGTACACCGATGTCTAACGTCCCGTCTCGCAGCGCAGCAATCTGTGCGGCGGTTGTGGCTTCTCGCAACTCAAGCCGTACCTTCGGATGGCTTGCCCTGAATTCACGAATAATATCGGGCAACCGGCCGTAAAGTGCGCTTCCTACATAGCCCACGCGTAAAAAACCCGTTCGACCTTCAGCCACATCCAGCGTAGAAACAATGGCTTTTTCAGCCTGTCGGAGGGTTTTGCGTGCCTCACTGACAAACTTTTCTCCCGCAGGCGTCAGGCCAAGTACGCGGTTACCACGCTCGATAAGAGTGACGCCGAGATCTTCCTCCAGCTTCTGTATGGCACTGGTCAACGGAGGCTGCGACATGTTCAGACGTTCCGCGGCCCGATGAAAATGTAACTCCTCCGCGACAGCAATGAATTGCTCCATTCTGCGTAAAGTGATCTGTGCCCGGCTTACTGCCGCCATCTCCGCCATCCTTCTTGTGATTGAGCCAATCTTCTCACGATACAATTAAAGTATTAAGAAGCCACCTAAAGAGTATTTTATATATCAAAGGTATCACTCTATGTTGTTTTCACAATAACTGAATGGAAACGACGAGGGGTGCATGGTGGATTTTAAAGGTCGGGTAGTGCTTATCACCGGTGCGGGGCGCGGATTGGGATTCGCGTATGCCCGCTGTATTGGTCAGCTTGGTGCAATGGTTTTGATTCAGGATATCGGTGCCAATTCTGACGGGGAGGGGGCCAATCCTGATATTTCAAAAAGGGCGGCAGAGACACTTCGGCTGGAAGGGCTGAATGTACACGCGCTCCCAGGGGATCTGGCCTCACGCGAGAGCTGCCATAAATTGTGCACAGACGCCCTTAACGTCGCAGGCCGGCTGGATGCTGTGATCCACAATGCGGGTTGGGTGGCGTACGAGAATATCGAGTCAATAGAGGAACGTTCTTTTGACCATATGATGGCCATTGCCGCTAAGGCACCTCTCTGGCTTGCACAGGCGGCATGGCCTGCGATGAAAGCTGCGGGTTATGGCCGTATCATCATGACGACATCTTGCCGGGCGCTTTATCCGCAGTATGTTCAGCAGGGTCTTGCCTCCTATGCGGCAGCCAGGATGGCCGTGATAGGACTTACCCATGTCCTTGCCAGTGAAGGCAAAAATGATGGCATTATCGTCAATGCCGTATCACCCGTCGCCAAGACACGGATGTGGGGAATTGAGGGAGAACCTGACGAACTCCACCCTTCGGAAGTAGCACCGGGAGTGGCCTATCTTGCCTCAGCAGAATGCACCGAAGGAGGATGGATCCTGCGTGCCGCGAACGGGCAATTCCATGCAACCAAAATGATGGAGGCCGCCGGTGTGGACTATCCGAGAAATCTTCGCGCTGTTAAAGCATCCACCGCTCAGGAAGTTGCGCAGAACTGGCACTCGATCGCGATACCTCATGTGGAAACGCGACAGTGAATGGCGTATCGGTGGTATTTCCAGGCAAGGCCGTACTGGGCGAGTCACCCCTCTGGAGCCGCTCAAGAGCCCGGCTTTTATGGGTTGATACTCTTCGGGGCTCTCTCAATTTTTTTGATCCCGCAACGGGCCGGAATGTTGCACATGCCATGCCCGTGCCGCTGGGCTTTGTCGTGGAGAAAAATACGGGAGAGTTGATTATTGGCCTGGGTTGCCATGTTGAGCTACTAGACAGAGCAGGGAAGAGGCGAAGGATCGCCACTGCGCCACACGCACAGGAGGGCTTTCGTTTCAACGATGCGAGCCTGGACTCCGCGGGCCGCCTGTGGGTTGGGCTGATAGATGAAGAACTGAAAGACGGTTCAGGGTATTTGTATCGTCTCGATCCAGACGGTAAGTGGCACACCGTCGATTCTGGTTTCACGCTTATCAATGGAATCACCTGGAGCCCCGACGGCAAAACACTCTACGTAACAGATTCCCGGCGTGGCGTCATTTACGGATATGATAACGACCCCGGCTCAGGCGAGGTCAGTAACAGAAGGGAAGTTATCAGCATTCATCCCAAAAAGGGTAAGCCAGACGGACTTATCGTTGATCAGCATGGATTTCTCCTGAGTGTCCTCTTTGACGGGGCTGCCATCGCGCGGATATCTCCGGAAGGAGAAATCGAGCGATGGATTCATCTTCCGGTTCAGCGCCCGACAAGTTGTTCCTTTGCAGATGATGATCGTTATCTGTATGTCACCTCAGCACGACTTGGTCTGTCGGAAACGCTTTTAGAAACGATGCCTTATTCAGGGGCTTTGCTGAGAATCGACTACAGGCGTGCACTGGAACGGTGAGTGTGTTTTGCAGACTGCTTTGTGCCAGTTATGATGAATACAAATAAAACAGAGAGGTATTTATGGCATTGCAGCATATGAGGATAGCCAGACCTGTCAGCACACTAAGCAAAAGTTGTGCAATGTACTGTAACGGGCTTGGATTAGAAAAAATCGGTGAGTTTACAGATCACGATGGATTCAGCGGATACATGTTAGGGATGGATGGTTTACCCTGGCACCTTGAATTCACTCAGTGTCATGCACATCCAGTGTTACCTTCGCCTTCTGATGAAGATCTCCTGGTTCTATATTTTCCTGAGAAAGACAGTTGGCTAACCACCTGCGCAAATATGGATGATGCTGGCTTCGCCAGAGTTAAATCATTTAATCCTTACTGGGACCGCAAGGGGGTGACCTTCCAGGATATGGATGGATATAGGGTTGTTATTCAGAACATGCACTGGGGCAAGGTCTGAGTTCAGTTTGTGGACGGGGGTTATATTTAATTTTTCCCAAACGGACATTCAATGCATCGAAGGAGGGAATGCGAAATTCCACACCTGAAATGATTAAACACGCCAGTTATTTAACATAATATACATTATACGTACTTATTTACGGCGAACTACAGCTTCTTCTTTTTCGATAGTGTCTTTCATTTTATACCGCTACTGCGACCGGCATGATGCATTGCCGGCCGCAGACTACCTTTCAGACTTCCTCCGAACTCTGCCAGTCCGTAATCAGCTCGCCATACATCATTTCCGCTTCCTCCAGACGGCTCAGCAGACAATATTCATCCGTCTGATGCGCCATGCCCGGTTCACCTGGCCCGAGAATAATGCACGGTGGATGCTCGAGCGCCGGTAACAGCAGCGACGCATCGGTGAAGTACGGCATGATTTTCGCCTCCAGCGTGGCGGAGTGCAGCTTCTGACAACGCCGGTAAACGCCGCTTATCCAGCCGTTTTCCTGCGGGCTGAGCACTGCGGGTAAATCCACCAGCGTTGAAATTGTGACGTTGTCACCGAGCGCTGTCGTGAGATTCTGCCGGATGGTCGCATGTTGCAGATTTGGCGCGGTACGGATATCCACATCGAATTCGGTGTGATCAGGCACCGAATTGATATTCAGCCCGCCACGAATGCGCCCGACGTTCAGCGTCGGCTTTTTCATCAGCGGGTGAGCCGCGCCCGGTTCGAAATGCTGGATTTTCCCCAGCGCTTCGGTGGCGAGATAAATGGCGTTGATCCCCAGCTCAGGCATCGCGCCGTGCGCCGTTTTTCCGCGCGTTTCACAGCGCAACCACAGCGCACCTTTATGGCCGATGACCGGATAGTTGGCCGTCGGTTCCCCGACGATCAGCGCGCCGACCGGCGGCAGTTCGCCCGCGTCGATCAGCGCTTTTGCGCCGTCACAGCCGGTTTCTTCTCCGCCGGTAATGATCATCACCACGCCCTTTCCTGCCCGGATGGCGGCCTGATGTGTCACGCAGGCCACAGCAAACGCGGCTACGGCGGCCTTCATATCGCTCGAACCGCGACCGTACAACCGGTCAGACGTCAGGTCAGAACCGAACGGATCGTACTGCCAGGTCTGATTACCTAACGGCACGGTGTCCAGATGCCCGGTAAAAGCCAGCGGTTTGCCCGGTTTGCTGCCGTGAAGACGGGCGATCAGATTGAAACGTTTTTCGCCAAAGCCGCTGAGCGTAACGTCAAAACCCTGCACCTGTAGCCAGTCGGCAAAAAACGCCATGCAGGCCGCCTCATCGCCGGGTGGATTGATGGTGTTGAAACCGAGAAGTTGTTGTGCCAGTGACAAGGTAGCGCCGGTCATCACACTTTCTCCGTCAGCCAGTCCAGACAATTCACCCACAACTGGCGGTAGCCCGGCCAGGCAGCAAATTCAGCCGGCAGCCAGTGCGCGGACATATCACTGGTCCACACCAGTGATCTTCCCTGCTGATACTCCCGTATCGCGACCAGCGGATGCGGCGTCCCGGCCACGGTCGCCAGCAGTTTGCCTTCCGGGTGCATTTCTACTTCGTTGTAGCCCAGCAACCACGGCCAGTCACCGGCGATATCACTGAATACCGCGTGTGGTTCTTTGATCTCAGGATAGATGCCTTCCGGTGTTTCGATTCGGTCATCCCAGGCCAGACAGCGCACCGGTAAAACCTTTTCCACCGCCGTATTGTGATAACGCGCCCCGCCATTGATCCCCTGGAAACTGTAATAGCCGCCGATCATCATCAGGCTGCCACCTGCGGCCACGTAATCGTGGATCAGCGTCAGGCGGTTGGCGGAGCGTTGGCTTTTAAGCCAGGTGTCCGGGTGCAGCAGCAACGTATTGGCACCGATATCCGAAAGAATGATCGCATCCCACTGCTGTAATTCCGCCAGCGTGAGCGGAAAACTGACCGGCGCTTCGTGGGCAGTCATGTGCGTGATGTCGTAGTGGCTGTCCGCCAGCGCGGCGAGAAAATCGGTCGCGCCGTTGTGCCAGGTTGCTGTAGCAAACTGGTCGAAACCTTTGATATGCGTGGATGTGCTGGTCCAGGATTCACCGACCAGCAGGATTTTCTTGTTCATCACTTTCTCCTTATTCTCCGCCAAAGACACGCTGCGGGTTATTAATCATTATGTTTTCAAGCTGCTCACCGCTGACGCCATGCCGGCGCAAACGGGGAACAAAATGCTTCAGGATGTAGCCGTAGCCGTGGCCGCCGTAGCGAGTCAGCATGGTTTTTAAAAACACGTCCTGCGACAGCAGAATTTGTCCGATGAAACCATCATCAATCAGCTCGCGGATCGCCCGCGCGTTCTCTTCATCCGACGGCGACTGCGCAGATTCATCGGCGTAGTAGTAGCTCATGCCGATCATGTCGTACTCGAGGAACGCGCCGCGCTGCGCCAGCTCGCGCTGATAACGTTTGTCGGCAAAGCTCGGGTTCATATGGCACAGCACGGTGTGGCGCAGATCCGCCCCTTCGTGCTCGAGGATATCCAGCACTTTGTGGCCGAGGCGTTCCCAGCCCGGCAGATGCACTTCGATCGGCACGCCGGTAGCCGCGCTCGCCCTGCCTGCGGCGCGCAGCGATTTCTCCTCATCCGGCGTAAAGCGGCTGGAAACCCCGATTTCGCCAATAAGCCCGGCAATGACTTCCGGCTTATTCTCTGCGCCGCCGACGTCATAAATCAGCTTTTCGGTTAGCTGTTCCAGCGAGATGCTTTTCACCCATTCCGGGTGTGACGGCTCAAGATACAGGCCGGTGCCCATCACAATATTGAGGCCGGTGAGGCGCGAAATCCGTTGCAACGCTTTGGGGTCACGCCCGATGCCGATATTGGTGGGATCGACCACCGTTTGCCCGCCCAGCGCGCGGTACTTCATCAGTTCCTCAATCGCCACATCCACATCAAACAGCTGGCAGTTATCGCGGCTCATCAGCGGATTGAGCGACAGTTCACCCAGATTCTCGATAGACACCGGCATTTCGGCGACGTGGCGATCGCTGCAACAGCACGGCGCGACCCACTTGCCCGAGGCATCCAGCAGAATATGTTCGTGCATCAGCGTGACGCCCATTTCGGCTAACGGGAGCGGCCCGAGTACGGTCATCACATGACCGCTGCCAATGCCGACCGGCAAGGGATCCGCGTGGCGAAAAATAGACCCTTTCATTGGCTATCCTTTCGACGGCGTTCGCGCCGGGTTGAGAATGCGGGTGTTCAGCCAGATGGCCAGCAGGATGATCGTCCCGGTGGCGATTTGGGTGTAGAACGGGGAAATGTGCGACAAAATCAGGCCGTTCTGGATAATCGCAATCGACATCGCGCCCAGCAGCGTGCCGATGATGGTGCCGAAACCACCGAACAGACTGGTGCTGCCGAGAACAACGGCGGCGATCACTTGCAATTCAAACCCTTCGCCCTGATTCGACGATCCGCTGCCAAGACGTGCAGTAATAATCATCCCGGCCAGTGCTGCCGCCATGCCGCTGATGATATACACGCGCATCGTGACCGCTTTAGTGTTGATTCCGCTGCGGCGTGCGCCTTCGGCGTTAGCACCAATCGCCGTGACGTAGCGGCCAAAGCGCATGTGATTCAGCACGATATGTCCGATACCCAGAGCAAAAATGGCAATCAGCGCGGGCATCGGAATGCCGACCACCCACGCGCGTCCCATAAAGGCGAACAGGCTGTCTTGCGGGATCGGTATGGAATAACCCTGGGTAATCAGCAGCGCAACACCGCGCACCACCGCCAGCATGGCGAGGGTCACGATAAACGCCGGAATCCCCTCGTAGGCGATGAAAAATCCGTTTATCGCCCCTACCAGCCCGCCGAGCACCAGCCCGCCGATTAACACAACCGGCCACGGCAACCCCCAGTAGTTCAGCGCAATCGCGGAGAGCGCGCCGACCAGCGCCAGCGTCGAGCCAACCGACAGATCGATACCGCCGGTCGTGATCACCAGCGTCATGGCCGTCGCGACGATCAGCAGCGGTGCGCTCTGACGAACGATATTCAGCCAGTTAGCGCTGCTGAGAAAGTTGTTGGTGATAAGCGAAAACACCACGCAGCAGAAGATAAAAAACAGCGCAATGCTCACCACGCCTGAGTGGTTGTGCAGTATGCGGCGCGGCAGCGAATGCCGGATAACACGTGAACCGCTTAAATTGATCATACTCATCCTGTTTACCTCAATGCGCGGCGGCAGATTGCGCGGTGAATTTCTCACCGACAATAAGATTGACGATGTCTCCCAGACTGGTGTCGGCCACCCTGCGGTCCGCGACGTTGGTGCCTTCGTACATCACCATGATGCGGTCGCAGACCAGGAACAGATCCTGCAACCGGTGAGTGATTAAAATCACGCTAACGCCTCTGGCACTGACGCGGCGGATCAACTCCAGCACCGCTTCCACTTCGGCTACCGCAAGCGCAGCGGTCGGTTCATCCATGATCAGCACTTTCGGGTCGAACGCGGCAGCGCGGGCAATCGCAATCGCCTGTCGCTGTCCGCCGGAGAGATTGCGCACCAGCAGATGCGTATCAGGGATCGAAATTCCCAGCCCTTTCAGCATCTCGCGTGCATCAGCGTGCATTTTGGTCTGATCAAGAAAGGGAATGCCGAGCACGTGTTTCAGCGGCTCGCGCCCCATGAATAAATTGCCGGCCACATCCACGGTGTCGCACAGCGACAGATCCTGATACACCATCTCGATATGGCAGCGGCGGGCATCCGCCGGATTGGTGAAGTGCATCACTTCGCCATCCACGCGGATAGCACCACTGGTCGGTACAACCGCACCGGACAACACTTTGGTCAGCGTCGATTTCCCCGCGCCGTTATCCCCCACCAGCCCCAGCACTTCGCCCGGTTCCAGCTTGAGATTCACGCCGCGCAGTGAACGAATTGACCCGTAAGTCTTGGTGATATTGACCATTTCTACCCGCGGTATGCCGGGTTTAGCCTGTTGCATCTGGAACTCCTGTCACCCGATATCGGTTATTAGGGGTTGGATGGCGCGGAGAAAAAGGTTCTGTTATTCACGGCTTACACCCTTGTAAACCGGTTTACCTGAATAACAGAACTGTCTCCAGTGCCCGTGGGACAAAACGCTTCACTACTTGTTAGCCACAGTGAACTAAGCAGCTTCCATGCCAGAGAGGAGGTAAAGGGGAATCGAAGATTTTTAACTGTCTGTAATTGCGATGAATAAATTTTAATCGCGAGGTAAACCGGTTTACCCGATCAGGCTATGCGAACACTTCATGCGCTAAAATCGTGCGCAATTTGCGCTATTTTGGATCGGGTGAGCGTTGCTGGATGGAATCACGCCCTACCCAGCTAACGGGCAGACGGGTTTCAGCGGGGACATTTTCTTCGCCGTTGAGCAGCCGCAACATCAGGCTGACCGCCGTCCGCCCCAGTTCCCGTGCGGGCTGGCGGATGGTGGAGATCCGTGGCTGGGTGAAGTCGGCATAGCTGGCATCATCGAAACCCACCAGCGACAGCGCCTCCGGGGCGCGCAGACCCAAATCGCGCAAACCATCGAGCAGGCCGAGTACCAGAAAATCGCTGGCGGCGAACGCGGCGGTCGGGCGTTTTGTGTGGCTGAACAGCTTGTGCAAGGCGCGCTGACCGAATTCTCGCCGGTAGTCGCCATACATCACCCACTCCGGCGGACAGCTCAGACCGGCCTGCGCCAGCGCGGTGCAGAAGCCCTGATAACGTTCGCGCACGCTCATCAGTGCGTCCGGCCCGCCGATAAAGGCGATGTCGCGGTGCCCGGCGGCAATCAGTTCCTGTGTAGCCAGCATGCCACCCTGCACATTGTCGGCAAAGACCTTCGGCGCAAAACTGCCGGGAATATCTTCATCGAGCAGGACAATGCGCTGATGGCGCTGAATTTCTTTGCATAGCGATCCGTTATCCGGTCGGTTAGTGGCAAACAGCAAACCATCGACCTGGCAGGTATCAAGCCAGCGAATAAACTGACTTTCTTTCTCGGGATTGTTGCGGGTGATACATAAAACCAGGCTGTAGCCGTGTTCGAACGCCGCCTCTTCGGCCGCATCCGCCAGTTCGGCGAAGAAGGGGTTGGTGATGTCCGACAGCACCAGACCGAGGGTTTCGCTTCCGCCCTTGCTCAGGCGACGGGCAAGGCTGTTCCCCCGGTAATCGAGCTGTGCGATTGCGGATTCAATCCGGCTGACCGTGTTCTGAGGCAATACGATGCTGTTGTTCATGTAGCGCGACACGGTGGCCTTGGAAAGACCGGCAAGGTTTGCCACATCGGATAACAGCACGCGTTTTTTCATCATCAGGCCACGTTGGATAAAAGGTATCAGTAACATAATTGAGCGTGATTGTTATAGCATTTTCCGCCCTCAACGCGACGCAAAAAAATAGCACTTGACAAAAAATCCGAGTCAGAGAATTGTAATAGCCAGTTTACCTGCACCACCCGGGAAGCAATTCCCAACCGGTAAAGCGCATTTTATCCACGCACCGAAACGGACCGGTTGCTTAAATGCTTTTTTACCGGCCTCAGCAATCAGCCTGTTTTTTTAACAGGTTTACGACGATCACTTTGCTATTTGTCCTGCCAACACATTCTGTGCTCAGCGATTATTCGCCCGGGCAATGCTGGTTATATCTCAATCCCAATGAGGACAAAAACAATGATATTCAACACCGGAAAATTTCGTGTTTTAGCGCTCGTCACAGCATTATTTTCTTCAGGTACTTACATGTCTGGTGCAATAGCCGCAGAACCCACTTATGCCCTGGTGCAAATTAACCAACAGGCGTTATTCTTTAATCTCATGAATAAAGGCGCGACGGACGCAGCCAAAGCCAGCGGCAAAAATCTGGTAATTTTTAATGCCACGGATAATCCGGTGGCACAGAATGACGCTATCGAAAACTATATTCAGCAAGGTGTGAAAGGCATTCTGGTCGATGCCATCGACGTCAACGGTATTATGCCGGCCATTAAGGAAGCGGCGGCGGCGCACATTCCGCTGATCGCCATTGATGCCGTGCTGCCGGACGGGCCGCAGGCGGCGCAGGTCGGCGTGGATAATATCGAAGGCGGTAAGATCCTCGGTAAATACTTCCTTGAATACGTGAAAAAAAATATGAATGACAAAGCGCACGTCGGCATTGTGGGTGCGCTGAACTCTGCCATTCAAAACGATCGCCAGAAAGGTTTCACAGACACCCTCAAAGCTAACAAGAAGATCACCGTGGCTGATGTGGTGGATGGCCGCAACGTGCAGGACAGTGCGATGACCGCTGCGGAAAACCTCATCACGGCCAACCCTGACCTCACCGCCATCTACGCCACGGGTGAACCGGCATTGCTGGGCGCGATTGCCGCGGTGGAAAACCAGGGGCGTCAGAAAGATATCAAGGTATTTGGCTGGGATTTGACGGCGAAAGCCATCAGTGGCATTGATGGCGGTTACGTCGCGGCAGTGCTGCAACAGGATCCTGAGCAGATGGGCGCTCAGGCACTGAAGGCGCTAAACGACATCACCGCCGGGAAAACCGTACCGAAGAAAATTCTGGTACCGGCCACCGTGGTCACCAAAACCAACGTTGATACCTATCGCTCACTGTTTAAATAACACCGGATACCGGCCCGCATTATGCGGGTCGGTGCTGGCGTTTCAGGGGGCAGGGTTCAGTAATGTGTGCAGTTCGGCACAGCTGGGGAACGCGCTGTAGGTACCCCAACGGCTGACGGTAATGGCGGCGGCCTGACTGGCGTGTGTCAGGGCCAGTTCATCAATGCCGCTGTTGCGCAACAGCGATGAGGCCAGCATCACGGCCAGAAAGGTATCCCCCGCACCCGTGGTATCCACCGCCTGAGTCACCGCGGCCGGACAAAACGTTTGCTGAGTATCCGTGAGCAGTGTGGCACCCTGCGCGCCCTGGGTTATCACCAGATTTGCGACGCCGGTGGGGTGCAATTCCTCCGCCTCCAGCTGGTTGAGCACGGCGATATCTACCCACGGCCAGAGGTGGCAGAAGTCAGGTTTCACCGGGGATGGGTTAAACACAGTGGTCATGCCGCGTGCTCTCGCCAGCCGGAACAAATGGAGGGTTTTCTCAAACGAGAAGTTACCCTGCATCAGCATCATGTCGCCGGGCACGGCATCTGCCAGCGCCAGAGTGATCGTTTCTGCGGTGAGGGAATCCGCTGCAGTGGTGGTAGTAATAATGGCATTGTCGCCATCGGCACAATTAAATATCAGCGACATATCGCTGTTACAGGGAGAAAAAGAGACGGGTAAATGACGCAGGGTTTCGTGACGAATTTTTTCCGCCATCCAGCGGCCATTGACGTCATTTCCCATAGCGGCAATTAATGTGGTGTTTATTCCACAGCGGGAAAGCAGGATGGCCTGATTAGCCCCCTTTCCGCCAATGTCTTGCGAGGCTTTATTTCCATGAATGGATGAGCCTTTTGTGGGAATATCGGCAATCGCCCAGTTTTCATCGACAGTAATATTACCGATAACATAAACACGCATAGTGTTTCCTTGAACAGGATGAATAAGATGGTTTCTATATCAGCAGAAAAAGTTAACGCAATACAAGCTATTTTTTCACGTAAGAAAGCCGTGATTGGTGTTATTCATTGCGACCCTTTCCCTGGTGCGCCAAAATACAGCGGTAAATCAATCAGTGATATTATTGAGCGCGCGCTGCGCGATGCTGATAATTATATTTCCGGCGGTGTGCATGGTCTGATTATTGAAAACCACGGCGACATTCCTTTTTCCAAACCCGAAGATATCGGCCCTGAAACTTCCGCGCTGATGGCGGTAATCACCGACCGCATCCGCACCCGCTTTGATGTGCCGCTGGGCATCAACGTGCTGGCGAATGCCGCGATCCCCGCGCTGGCAACCGCGCTCTCCGGTGGAGCCGATTTTGTGCGCGTCAACCAGTGGGCAAACGCGTATATCGCCAACGAAGGTTTCATCGAAGGCGCAGCGGCAAAAGCGTTACGCTATCGCAGCCTGCTGCGTGCCGAGCATATCCGCGTTTTTGCTGACAGCCACGTCAAACACGGCAGCCACGCGATTGTCGCAGACCGCTCCATCAAAGAGCTGACGCGGGACGTCGATTTCTTCGAAGCGGATGCAGTGATCGCCACCGGCCAGCGCACCGGAGATACCGCCACCCTGAGCGAGATCGACGAAATCCGCAGCGCGACCGAGTTGCCTCTGCTGGTGGGTTCGGGCGTTACGCCGGACAACGTCGGGGAAATTCTCACCCGTACTCAGGGTGTGATCGTCGCCAGCGCATTAAAAGTGGACGGCGTGTGGTGGAATGACGTCGAACTGGCACGGGTGAAACATTTCATGGAAGCCGCACGCGCCGTACTGGAGGATGAGTGATGGAAACCTTCACCGACCGGCTTTTGCACGACCATCACAATGTGTGGCAAAGGATGCAGCAACATCCGTTTGTCTGCGACATTGAGCGCGATACGCTGCCCGCCGCTGTGTTTAACCGTTATCTGGTTTTCGAAGGTCAGTTTGTCGCCACGGCGATCGCTATCTTTGCGCTGGGCATCAGTAAAGCACCGGATATCCGCCCGCAACGCTGGCTGATTGGAGTACTGAACGCGCTGGTGGATACGCAGATCGCCTGGTTTGAGACCGTACTGGCAAAGCGGCAGGTGAACCCGGCAGAGTATCCCGACGATCTTCCCGGCGTGAGAAACTTCAGCGACAACATGCTCAGTGTGGCGCAGCGTGGCAGCTATGAAGAAATCATCACGCTGATGTTTGGCGCGGAATGGATGTACTACGCCTGGTGCAAACGCGTGAGTGAGAAAACGCAGATTGATGAGGATCTCCGCCGCTGGGTGGAACTGCATGCCGAAGAGTCGTTTTATCAGCAGGCATGCTGGCTGAAAACGGAGCTGGACCGCTGTGCCGAAACGCTGAGTACCGCACAGCAGCAAGCGCTTTCCGCGTTATACGGCCAGGTGCTGACGTGGGAGATTGATTTTCACAGTGTGGTGTATTGGGATAAACCCGCTGGTTAAGCTGAAAGGAAAGCTTCTGTCGCAAAAAAGCCGCATGGATGCGGCCACATCATCGCCTTTAAGACTGATACTTCTTTTCAAAGACATCCGCGAACCAGTCGATAAACACCCGGACTTTCGGTGAAAGGTAGCGCCGGCCAGGGAACAAAATGGACACGGGAGTGGTCTTTAAGGATTTTGGCGCTGTATTCTCCGTCTCCGGCACAGTGCTCCAGCCCCTTCGTGAAGTGACTCATCTCCTCGTCTTCTCGCCCATTTTGGACAAAATTCCATCCTGTCTTAAAATAATAAGTGTGCGATCTATTACACCCGTGGACGTTACCGCACGTAAAACATTACGCCTTAGTAATCAAAGAGATTATTCAACATGCTAAAAAACATTAGCCAGGTTTTCTGTTTGTTCTTACTGGTCGTTACCGTCGGGATCCACGCGGGCGAAATCAATTTATACTCTTTCAACACCGGTTCGTTCGTCTACCATCTGACCGGCAACTACGGGCAATACAATGAGTTTTTCGATAATAAATTCATGTCTGTTGAAAGAAAATTCTCAGAAGACTCCAAATACAGCGCCCTGCTGGGCACGATGGATAACAGTTTTGGCGATCGCTGTATCGCGATGGGGCTGAGAAGGGACTGGGCATCCGGGGAGTCGGGGTGGGTGTTCAAAGGCGTTTATGGTTATACCGGCGAATTCTTTTTTAATGCCTTCAAGGATTGCGGTGACCATGGCTCTTACAACGATTTTAAGAAAGTCACCGGCATTGGCTTCTCCCCTTACATCTATCACGCCATTCAATACAACTTCACCGACTATTTCGGGGTGGAAAGCGGGATCATTATTCCGTCTGTTTTTGTCATCAGCGTGCAGTGGAGTTTCAGGTAGGGGCTGGCCGTAAATGACTGAGGCAAATCTTTCGATCTGCCTCAGTGAAGGATTACCTTATTGAGCGGCTATTTGCGCGCAACAGCGTTAACGCATCAGGCATGGCTGACAGGTTTTTGCTCGGTCTTAACGTCGGCATTTTCCAGCATCCGTCGCACAGGAATGATCAGCAGGAACAGCACCGCAGCGCAGATTAGCAATGCGATGGAACAACGCGCGAAGAGATTCGGCAGCATGTCCAGCTGATCGGCTTTGACGTGGCCACCAATCAAACCGGCAGCGAGGTTACCCAGCGCGCTGGCGCAGAACCACAGCCCCATCATCTGACCACGCATTCTTTCCGGCGCCAGCAGCGTCATGGTCGCCAGCCCAATCGGGCTGAGACAGAGTTCACCCAGCGTCAGCATCAGAATACTGCCCACCAGCCACAACGGTGACACCCCTGCTCCGCCGTTGTTCAGCACGTTTTGCGCCGCCAGCATCATGATCCCAAAGCCCGCCGCCGCACACAGAATGCCGATGATGAACTTAGTGATGCTGCTTGGACGCACTTTTTTCCGTGCCAACATCGGCCATGCCCAGCTAAATACCGGTGCCAGCAGAATGATAAACAGCGCATTGATGGACTGGAACCAGACGGCAGGGATCTCAAAATCACCGATCATGCGGTTGGTGTAGTCGTTCGCAAACAGGTTAAACGAAGTCGGTTTCTGCTCAAACGCAGACCAGAAGAAAGCGGCGGAAACCAGCAGAATAAAGCACACCAGCAGGCGCGCCCGTTCTTTGCGGTTAAGACCGGCAAACAGGAAAAGATAAACAAAATAGAGGATGACCGAAGCGGCGATCACGTACACCAGCGTACTGGCGACGGCGACCGGGTTGATCACAATCACGCCCTGCGCGATCAGCGTCACCACGACAACCACACCCGCCGCCAGCGCCAGCAGCCAGCCGCCAACACCTTTTTTCTTCGCCACCGGATTGTTCCAGGTGGAATCCAGCCCGACTTCGCTGTCATAACGTTTCATTGCCGGAACGGCGTAAAAGCGGAAGATAATCAGGGCCACCAGCATACCGATACCGCCGATACCAAAGCCCCAGTGCCAGCCGTGGGTTTTAATCAGCCAGCCGGAAATCAGCGGCGCGATAAAGGAACCCATGTTGATGCCCATGTAGAACAGCGAAAAACCGCCGTCGCGACGCGCATCCCCTTTTTTATACAGCGTGCCGACCATGACCGAGATACAGGTCTTGAACAGACCGGAGCCGAGCACGATAAACATCAGGCCGATAAAGAACAGGTTGTCGCCCAGCACAGCGGATAACGCGATGGACAAGTGCCCGAGCGCGATAAGAATCGAACCGTACCAGACCGCTCTTTGCTGCCCGAGCCAGTTATCCGCCAGCCAGCCACCCGGTAACGCGGCGAGATACATACAGCCTGCAAAAATACCGACGATGGCCGACGCGCTTTCCCGCGCCAGCCCCATGCCGCCGTCGTAAACCGTGGCGGCCATAAACAGAATCAGTAAGGGGCGAATCCCGTAAAACGAGAACCGCTCCCACATCTCAGTGAAAAACAGTGAACCCAGCGGATATGGATGGCCGAAAAAGGTTCGGCTCTCGTTTTTGTTAACAGAGGAATGCATAAATTCTCCAGAGAAAGTCGGTCGGAATGTGTGTGCAAAGCGCCCTGTCCGGCGGCTGTCATGCAGCCGCTCTTGAAGACTCAGCAGGTTAAGATCATTGCTGAATACGGGTATTGTTTGGCGCTGAGGGCAGGACTTTAAGATGAAAAGTCGACGATTGTCCACTTTTAAAGACGTTACGGCGGTTATTTTGCGTACGGAATAGGTATAAATGCGATGAATAGTCTAATTATCACGTATTCATGTGGGTGATTTTCTTTCAGCGACTGACTTTTCCTGAAAAACTGACACGCAAAAAGCAGCCACTCCGGTGGCTGCTCTCAATCTCACCACCCTCCGCTCAGGTTCAGCATCAGCGCAAACACCACCAGCGTGACGAGAATTGCCACGACGCTTTCCCCGAAAAGCTGTGTTCTGCCGTAGCCGCGTAACAGTGTTGTTTTAGAGGGAGCTGCCCGCTGCGGGTCGCCGGGTCTGGCGCTCTTTAACCATTCCCGCGTATGCCGGTAAAGCCGTATCCACAACGTGGCGACAATCAGCAGCAACACCGTGAATACCACTATGCTATTCAGTTGAAACTGCGTTCCCCAATGCCAGTTTGTATTGTTCATGACGGTTGATCCTGTGTATTGACCGGCGCTTCGTCTTTTATGTCGTCAGCAAATCTGCGCATCAGTCGCGCCAGTCCGACAATATCCTCGTTTTCCCAGCGGGAGAAAATACCCTGAGCAATTCTGTTGCGCGCCTCATCGATGCGTGCGGTCATGGCTTTGCCTTGCGCAGTCACAACGGCTTCGCGCACGCGGCGGTCGCTGGCATTGGCCTGCCGGGTGATAAGCCCGAGCGTTTCCATTTTAGCCACCTGCCTGCTGACGGTGGTGTAGTCGCGCCCCACTCTGTCGGCCAGCTCGACAACGCCGATCGGGCCGAGCCGTTCCACCAGCACTAACAGCGGAAACAGCGCACGATCCAGCGCGATACCGGCTTCCCGGATCATCGCTTCGTCACGCTGCGGGCGGTTCATGACGCCGACGATTTCCAGTAACGCCCCGTGCAGTTCACGGAGTGTTTCTTCAATATGTGTATTTTGCACGTTTTTAATTGACAATGGACTTCCCCTCTGACTAATGTGTGCATATTACACATAAGAGGTGAGCGATGGAAAAAATATTAAAGACAGATGTGCTGATTTGCGGCGCGGGCGCGGCAGGTTTAACACTGGCAATCGAACTGGCGCGCCGGGGTATTGCCTTTCATCTGATAGAAAAGAGCCCGGCGCCGTTCGGTGGTTCCAGGGGCAAAGGCATTCAGCCACGTACCCTGGAGATATTCGAGGATCTGGGTATTCTCGAGCAGATCGCGGCCGCGGGAGGCGTTTATCCGCCTATGCGCCATTACGCAGAAGGGGGCGGCTATCGCGATGAGGAGGTGATTGAGCACGCACCGCCGACGCCTGCCGAGCCTTATCCGCACCCGCTGATGGTGCCGCAGTTTATGACCGAACGGATCATGCGCGAACGGTTACTCGGGCTGGGGCATCAGCCTGAATTTGGCTGCGAACTGCTCAGTGTTGAACAAAATGCACAGGGCGTAATTGCAAAAGTCATCAGCGATACGCAGGAAAGAACGCTGTCTGCACGCTGGCTGGTCGCGGCTGACGGTGGCCGCAGCAGGATACGGCAGGCGCTGGACATTCCCTTCCCCGGTAAAACGCTCGGGGTGCGGGCGATCGTCGCCGATGTCACGCTCAGCGGATTAACGCGCGATGCCTGGCACTGTTTTCATCAGGGCGATATGGCGCGACAAATAATGCTCTGCCCGCTCGCCGGCACCGACCTGTTTCAGGTGCAGGGGCCGGTACCTGCTCAGGGCGAGATTGATTTAACCGCCGAAGGGTTAGATGCCCTCGTCGCAGAACGCACCGGGCGCAGTGATATTCGTATCCGTTCAGTTTCCTGGGCATCGGCCTACAACATGAATGCGCGGCTGGCAGAGCAGTATCGCGTTGGCCGTATTTTACTGGTCGGCGATGCGGCTCACGTTCACCCGCCAACCGGCGGACAGGGGCTTAATACCAGCGTGCAGGATGCTTATAATCTTGGCTGGAAACTGGCAGCCGTTGCCGGTGGCGCGCCGGATGCCCTGCTCGAAACCTATGAGGAAGAACGCAGACCTGTCGCGGCGGCGATGCTCGGGCTGGCGACCCACCTTCTGGAAGCGCAGAAACGCGGTGATATGCGTCGCGGTCGCGAAGTGCATCAGCTGGATATCGGTTACGCCGGTTCTTCCCTTGCGCAGGAAGACACGGGGCGTCAGCGTACCCTCCTCGCCGGTGACCGTGCGCCGGATGCGCGGGTTCGCCGTGCAGGCGGCGAAAGCGTACGGCTGTTTGATCTGCTAAAAGGTACCCACTGGACGTTACTCGGCGTGGAAATCCCGGCCGGGCAGATCGCCCCTCTCCCCGGCGTACACCTGCATATACTGGGCGCGGGCGGTGATCTGACGGATGAATGGGGGGAATTTAATCAGGCGTATGATCTTGTTGCGGGTGAAGTTTTGCTGGTGCGCCCTGACGGGTATATTGCCGCCATCGTGACGGCGAAAAATAGCGCGTTTCCCGAAGAGTATTTCGCTAAGTTTTTGACCCATCAGGGAAAGCATTAACAGACGGACGGGCAGACATTTGCAAAATAAAAGTTAAGAAAATCTGATTGATCAAGAATTTTCCATAACAAAAATTTATCTGATATTGTGTCGCTTCTGAGAAGATTCACACTGGAAGATCGAATGCTGTTAACCCTCGTTTATCGCAGTCATGTCAGCGAGCATGTTCAGTCCGCCTCCCTTGCGGGGTTGGTGACACAAGCGAGTTTTAAGAATGAACTGTCAGGTATCACCGGTATCCTGCTTTTTGACGGAACGCATTTCTTCCAGTTGCTGGAAGGCCCCGAAGACGCGGTCGATGCGCTTTACTGCACCATCAGTCAGGACCGCCGGCACCATAACGTCGTCGAACTGATGCGAGATTATGCGCATTCCCGGCGGTTCGGTAATGTCGGTATGGAACTTTTTGATCTGCGATCTCATCATGAAGATGTGGTGCTTCAGGCGGTACTGGATAAGGGAACGTCGAAATATCAGCTGACCTATGATGACCGCGCATTGCAGTTCTTATGCACTTTTGTGCAGGCGCGTGAAAAGGAGAATTATCTCGAAATTCTTCCTGCGGGCACCTGGTCGTTTCTGCCTGAAGAACAGCCGGAAGCTGAAGTAGAATTTATCTTTCCGGAAATGCAGGACTACAGCTTTGCGTTCCAGCCGATTATTGATCCGCTAAGCCGTGAGATCATTTCGTACGAGGCGACCTTGCGCGGGCCGGACGGCGGTTCGCCGATGGGCTATTTCTCTAAGCTTTCGCGCATGACCATTTATGAAGCAGATCTTAAATCTAAAAAGCTGGCCTTCGCGCTGGCCAATCAGATGGGGCTGAACAGTAAAACGCTGACGGTCAAACTCCTGCCCATGACGCTGGTGATGGTGCCCGGTGCCGTTGAGTTTCTGATTCAGGAAATCACGGCAAACGGTCTGGTGCCGGAGCAGATTGTCGTTGCGATCACCGAGAACGGTGTCATTACCCGCGAAGATAAATTCACCGCAGCAATGAAACAGCTGAAAGCCTCGGGAATGCGTCTGGCGATTGATGATTTTGGTGCGGGATCGGCGGGGTTATTGCTGCTGACGCAGTGCCAGCCTGACAGCATCATGATTGACCGTAATATCATCTGCGACGTTCACACCAGCGGGCCGAAGCAAGCGGTTGTGCAGGCGATCATCAGGTTCTGTTCTTCACTCGAAATATCGGTGATTGCGACCGGTGTGGAAAAACCGGAAGAATGGATGTGGCTGGATGCCGCAGGGATATGTAATTTTCAGGGTGAGTTGTTTACCACGCCACGGGTTAATGCCCTGCCGGTGGTCGCCTGGCCTGAAATTTTGCAGGAAGATCAGTTACTCAATCAGAATTTTTAAGGCATGCAGGGTCGTGGAAACACGTCCCTGCATCAGGACTGACAAAATATGTCCGGGAACGCTTATTCAATATCATCGTCCGAGGTGCGGTAAACCACATATTCCAGCGCTTCTAAATAAACATCCTGCTTATCCGCGTCACTTTCCTGTTCAATCTTCTGAATCAGACAAAGAATAATATCTTTGTGGGTGACATGCCCTGTCTGGCTTTTTAACGTGTTGTAGATACGGATGACTGTTTCATTACCCACCAGAAGTTCAGGATCTTCCGTCAGAATATAATCAGCCAATTTCACATGAGTATAAGACACGTCTTGCATTTTAATACTCTCCGTCACTGAGTTTAATTAAAAGCCGGAATCATCAGGGGTGTATCCCACCACTAATTCCAGGGTTTTACGCAGAACATCCAGTTGCACGATATCGGATGTACTTTCGAGCTGATTAATCAGGTGTAAAATGATGGCTTTATTCGTCACCACACCGTTGCTTGCCAGAATAAGGCGAATTGCCGCACCCAGCACTTCGGTTTCGCTGGAATAAAGTTCACCGGCTTTCTCGAAATGCTTATACATCACCGTATGACTGGCTGAATCAATCATCGAATGAGAGTGGTTTGAGGGCATCGTTTCGTTGTAATGAGTCATAACAGAATCAGATGGCTCAATGTTTTTTCTTGTCATCGGACGGCCCTTCAGCGTTGAAAAAGTGTCGAACATTGTCGACGTCACGAACCTCATAACTGATTTGCCCGCGCTTTTGTGCAATGTTATGGCGAATCTCGTTAATAACCTGTTCGCACGCGCTTTTTCGGTTAATGGAATCCGCACTTACAGCCATATACTGTAATTGCGCAATGAGTTTATCGGTCGATATTTGTTTTTTGCTTTTGAGCAAAGAAACAACGGCCTCACCTATCAGTTTGTCCGTCAATTTTTCTTCGTTACTTCTGTACATATTATCAGCCTCTGAATTTACGCCGGCCATAAGGCCTCGGCAGATTAGCTTCAGGTTCAGAGTTATTACCTTGCGCCGTAAGCGGTAAAGGGTTTTAAGGCGATGAATAAATCAGGCCCGCATAATATGTCGAACTGAATAGCTAATATAACCAATCTTTACTTAATAAAATAACTGCCCGGCATTAAGAATCACGTTCAAGTACCAGGTGGATAAGCTTCATATAATGCTTCTCCTCCGCTTCGCTTCCGGCCATTTCAACGCGGCTTAAAAGCTTGGAACATAAGGCTTTGCGATTCAGGTTTTTGCCTGCTTCCAGAATTTCAACAACAACGCGGCCCATCGTTTCTTCCTCAGAAAAAACCTGAGTGTACAGTGAAGAAAATGTGTCAGAAGACGATGGATTGAGTTTATTCTGTCGCATGATTAACCCTTATGTTAATACGTGTGTGAATAATAATTGCTGGTGTGACCATAAAGTTATACAAGATATGCAAAGTTGTACAGGTATTTTAGGAAAAAAAAGCTAGCAATGAAACTATCTGGCAACAGTATTGTCATAACTGGCTGAAATTTATGTGTTTCTCGGATTTTCCTGCAAAGCCGTTTCCGCGTAAAAAAGCGTCACCTGTCTTTGCTACGATCCTTGTATCGATTTAACCGCCTGATTGCCCTTTCGGCAGTGCGGCGAAAAAGTCAGCATGCGCGGGCGCGCGGGTTTGTTGCAGGATTTCCGCCAGCATCTCCAGCGGCGAATCCGACCAGTCGGCGCGCAAATCGACGCTGGCATACTGCCGGTCGCACCAGACTTTCAGCGCAGCGGATTTCAGCCCGCGACGATCACCTCCAGCGGCCGCTCCGGCGTTCATCGCCGCCAGCAGGCGATCGGCGAGAGGCAAGCCGTCACGGTCCTGATAAGTGGCCAGCATCGCCTCCAGCGTTTTCGCCCCCGTCAGTAAATTGCCACCGACCACGCACCCTGCTCCTTCAAGGCTTCCCGCCCAGCCACCGCACTGGGCGCCGCTCCAGCGGGCACACCGGCCCTGACTGTCGACAATCAGCACCTGCCTTTTGGCCGCGTCGGCATCGTTTTCAAGGATCATGTTCAGCGCACTGGCCGCGTCTTCACCTTGCTGCAACAGCGCCAGCCCCTGCCCGCCATAAAGCGGATTGGTCATTGCCTGGGTGGCGATCGCGCCGCACTGCGCCCGCCCGTGAACCACCAGCGCCCCCACTGCCGGACCGGCGGTGGCGGTAGCGACGCCCAGCGCCCCTGAGAGCGGATCGCGCGCGACGATCGAAAAGGTCATAAATACTCCGTGACGGTCTGGTTAAATTTATGCGTATAAATTATTGCAATTCAGTTTATTTATACGCATAAATAATAAACAGGACAACGCCTGATTTCCCAAAAAGGTGTTCATCACAGGCTTTACAACGCGACGAGGTCGATATGCTGCCAGCTTTGCGAACGTTAGTTATCCCGCTCTGTCTTTGTCTTGGCACACTGTCGTGGCAGGCTTCGGTGCAGGCGAAAACCCCGGCGGATGCGCTGTTAATCGGTCAGGTGGCGGAGCCGCAGTCTCTGGATCCGCAGGTCGCCACGGCGGCCAACGATTCCCGCATTCTGGTGAATATCTTCGACGGGCTGGTGCGTAACGGCGAAGGCAAGCTGGATATCGAACCGGCGCTCGCCACCCGCTGGGAAATCAGCCCCGATGGCCTGACGTACCGTTTTCATCTGCGTGAAGGGGTTTCGTTTCAGGATGGCACGCCGTTTAATGCCGCCGCGGTGAAATTCACTTTCGACCGGATGCTGGATGATAAAAATCCGTGGCACAACACCGGCCCGTTCCCGCTGTCGTTCTTCTTCTCGTCGATTAAATCCATCGACACACCCGACGAAAACACGGTGGTGTTCACGCTGAAAGAGCCCTTCTCGCCTTTTCTTTCCAACCTCGCCACGCCGACCGGCCTGATTGTTTCGCCGGAGGCAGTGAAAAAGTACGGTAAAGACGCAGGCCGCCATCCGGTGGGGACCGGTGCATTTCGTTTTGCCGAGTGGAAAGCCAATCAGCGGGTGGTGCTGACGGCCAATGACGCGTACTGGGATGGCAAACCGGCGGTCAAAAACGTGGTGTTCAGGCCGATTACCGACGGCAATACGCGGGTGGCGGAAATGCTTTCCGGCGGCATTGACGCCATGGTGGAAGTGCCGCCCGATACGGTCAAACTGTTTGCGCAAAAAAGCAATCGCTTCCGTCTCTATCAGACCACCGGCCCGCACGTCTGGTACGTGATGCTCAATACGCAGGTACCGCCGTTTAACGATGTGCGCGTGCGTCAGGCGGTGAATTATGCGGTTAACAAACAGTCGCTGGCTGACAACATTTTGCAGGGTTCAGCCGACGTCGCCGACGGGCCGATACCCCGCGCCTTTAACTGGGCCGCCAACAAAGACGTTTCCCCTTATCCCTATGATCCCGCCAAAGCCCGCGCCCTGCTCAAAGCGGCCGGTGCCGAAGGCGCCTCGCTGACGTTTTATGTGACCGAGGGCGGTTCGGGCATGCTGGATCCCATTCCGATGGCGACCGCCATTCAGGCGGATCTCAAAGCGGTCGGGCTGAAGGTGACCATCCAAACCTATGAGTGGAATACCTATCTGTCGAAGGTCAATGCCGGTCTGGATAACCATACCCAGATGGCAGAAATGGCGTGGATGACCAACGATCCGGACACCCTGCCATTTCTGACCTTACGCACCGACGCCTGGCCGAAAAAAGGCGGATTTAACTCCGGGTATTACAGCAATCCGCAGGTCGACATCCTGTTGCAGAAAGCCCGTCTGACCACGGACACCGCCGCCCGCGCCGCCCTTTACCGCGAAGTACAGCAGCGCGTACACGACGATGCCCCCTGGATTTTTGTCGCTAACTGGAAGCAGAACGCCGTGACCTCCACGCGTATTCAGCATTTCGCGCTGCAACCTAATTTCAACCTGTTGCTCAACCGGGTAACCAAACAGTAATCGGAGATGTTTATGGGGAGTTACGTGCTTAAAAGGCTGTTCTCGACCATTCCGGTGTTTATCGGGTTGTCGTTAATTGTTTTTCTGATCATGGCGATGATTCCGGGGAACCCGGCGCAGGCGCTGTTGGGTGCCTGGGCAACCCCGGAAAACGTGGCGCGCATTAACCGCGAGCTGGGGCTGAACAAGCCGCTGTATCAGCAATATCTGATCTGGGCGGGCAATATTCTGCACGGCGATTTTGGCCGCTCCTACGTGCTGAATCGGCCAGTGATTGATGAAGTGATGGAGCGATTCAGTGCAACGCTGCTGCTCGGCGGCTGCGCGCTGTTACTCAGCACCGTACTGGGACTGCTGGCAGGGATTTTCTCGGCGGTCAGGCAGTTCGGCTGGGGCGACCGCATCATCACGCTGCTGGTGCTGCTGGGCATTTCTATGCCGTCGTTCTGGATAGGCTTGCTGATGATCATGCTGTTCGCCGTGCAGCTGCAATGGTTCCCGGCGTCCGGGATGTATGCGGTCTGGGGCGGCGGTGACGTGGCGGATCTGCTGCACCACCTGGCGCTGCCCGCCGTGACGCTGGCGATAGTCGCCACCGGCGTGATCGCCCGTCTTACCCGCACCGCGATGCTGGAAGTGCTGCGTCAGGACTTTATCCGCACCGCCCGCGCCAAAGGGCTGTCTGAACGCAAAGTGATTTACAAGCATGCGTTCCGGATGGCGCTGGTGTCGGTTATCCCGGTGATCGGCATTCAGGCGGGCTTCGTGCTCGGCGGCGCAGTGTATATCGAGACGGTGTTCCAGTGGCCGGGGCTGGGCGCGATGATGGTGAAAGCCGTTGCCACCCGTGATCTGCTGCTGGTTCAGGGCGGCGTGCTGGTCGCCGCCGCAGCCTATGTGTTGATCAACCTGTGCGCAGACATTTTGCAGGCGCTTCTCGACCCGAGGTTAAAATCATGAGCCAGACCATCACTTCCCCTGCGCCGCGCTACCGCCAGTCTTTGTGGGCGCTGCTGCTGGCTAACCGCCTGGCAACGCTCGGCCTGACGCTGCTGGTTCTTGCCGTGGCCGCTGCCCTCGCCGCCCCGCTGTTGCCGATCCCGGATCCGGACGCGACGGATTTACTTAACCGGCTGTTGCCCCCGTTTTCGCCTGGCCACTGGCTGGGAACCGATCCGCTGGGGCGCGATATGCTTTCACGTCTGCTGTGGGGAACGCGGGTGTCGCTGGCGGTCGGGATATGCGCCACGCTGCTGGCCGCGCTGCTGGGGACGCTGATCGGGCTGGTTGCCGGGTACGCCGGTGGCAAAACGGACAGCCTGCTGATGCGGCTGATCGACATGCTGATGGCCTTTCCCTACATCCTGCTGGCGCTGGTGATCGTCGCGGTGCTCGGCCCCGGCCTGCTGAATGCGCTGTACGCTATCGCCGTGGTCAATATTCCCTTCTTCGCCCGTAACATTCGCGGTCTGACCGTCGGCCTGCGGCAGCGTGACTTTATCCAGGCGGCGCGGCTGTCCGGTAAAAATCATCTGCAAATTTTGCTCACCGAAGTGCTGCCCAACGTGATGCCCGTGGTGGTGGTCACCATGTCGACCACCGTCGGCTGGATGATTTTAGAAACCGCCGGGTTGTCATTCCTCGGGCTGGGTACGCAACCGCCAAATGCGGATCTCGGCTCGATGCTCGGTCAGGGTCGCGCGCAAATGTTCAGTGCGCCGCACGTCTCCGTGGTGCCGGGGTTGATGATTTTCCTGCTGGTGATGAGTTTTAACCTGCTCGGCGACGGCATCCGCGATCTGCTGGATCCGCGTCTTAAATCCGGTATTTTGCTGCGCGCCCGCGCGGTGACCACCGTAACGCGTTCCGCCGTGCCGCCCGCCGTAAAGGGAAGCGACGCCCTGCTGGAAGTGGTGGATTTGCAGGTCAGCTTCCGCTCAGGCCGGCAGTCAGTGGCGGCGGTAAAAGGGGTCAGCTTCCACGTGGCAAAAGGCGAATGTCTGGGGCTGATTGGCGAAAGCGGCTCAGGTAAAAGCGTCACCGCGCTGTCGGTGATGGGGCTGGTCTCGTCACCGCCGGGTGAAATCACCGGGGGCGCCATCTATGTCGGCGCAGAAGAGATGCTCGGGTTGTCGCAAGGCCAGCTGCAACAGCGGCGTGGCGCGCGCGTGGCCTACATTTTCCAGGATCCGCTGACCACGCTGCACCCGCAGTTCAGCATTGGTGCGCAGATCATCGAATCCATTCAGGCGCATCAGGCGATGCCAAAACGTGCAGCGAAAGACAAAGCGCTGTCGCTGCTGGTCAGCGTAGGCATTGAGGATGCCGCTGCGCGCTTTGATGCGTTTCCACACCAGTTGTCTGGCGGTCAGCGGCAACGCGTGGGTATCGCGATGGCGCTGGCGAATGACCCGGAAATCATCATTGCCGATGAACCGACCACCGCGCTGGATGTCACCGTGCAGGCCCGTATTCTCGATTTGCTGCAACAGTTACGGCGCGAACGCGGCCTGACGCTGCTGTTCATTACTCACGATTTCGGCGTTATTGCGCAGATTTGTGACCGCGTGGCGGTGATGCGTCACGGCGAAATCGTGGAAAGCGGCGATACCCGTTCGGTGCTGCGCGATCCGCAACATGATTACACCCGCAGACTGATCGCAAGCGTACCCAAACTCGGCCAGGGGCGCGGTTTCCTCAAACAGGTCGGCGAACTGTATGCCACACAAAAACCGCAGCCGGAGGCACTATGAACAATGTCATTGAAGTCAGCGGATTGGTGAAAACTTTCGGCAGCCGTTCAGGCTGGTTCTCCGGTAAAAAACATCAGGTGGAAGCGGTTAAAGGTGTCTCTTTCCATCTTGCCGAAGGCGAGACGCTGGCGGTGGTGGGCGAAAGTGGCTCCGGGAAAAGCACGCTGGCGCGGATGCTGGTCGGGCTGGAGCGGCCAACCTCCGGCTCGGTGACACTGATGGGCGAAGAGATGTCGGCGCACAGTAAACGCGGCGATAAAGCCTTTGGCCGGATGATCCAGTATGTGTTTCAGGATCCGGTGGCCTCACTGAATCCGCGCAAAACCATCGCGGATACGCTGGACGTACCGCTGCGTTATCTGTGCGGCTACCCTGCCGCGCGGCGACAGGCGCGGATGCGCGAGCTTATGGACGCGGTACAGATGCCTGCGGACGCCCTCACCGGTTATCCGCATGAGTTTTCCGGCGGACAGGCGCAGCGGCTGGCTATCGCCCGCGCACTGGCGGCGGAGGCGCGCATACTGGTGCTTGACGAGCCGGTCAGCGCGCTGGATGTCTCGGTGCAGGCGCAGGTGTTATTGCTGCTCGATCAGCTTAAACGTGATTTCGGCCTCTCCTATCTGTTTATCAGCCATGATTTAGCGGTGGTAGAGTCGATAGCCGATCGCGTGGCGGTGATGTATCACGGAGATTTGGTAGAATGCGCGGATAATGACATGCTGTTCAACGCGCCTCAGCACGACTATACCCAACGTCTGCTGGCCAGCGCGCCCAGGGTTTGAGCCAATGAAGGGATGTATGAGCACTGAAACGTCACACCAGCCCGAACCGGTACGCCGCAAGCGCACCGACGAAATCGTCGATGCCATTAAAGAGAGCATCATCAGCGAAAACCTGCTGCCGGGCGACCGTCTGCCGCAGGAAAAAGACCTGATCACCCGCTACGCGGCGGGCAAAGGCACGGTGCGCGAGGCGCTGAAATCCCTTGAAGTTCAGGGGCTGATCCGCACCAAAACCGGCCCCGGTGGCGGTGCGTTTATCGATTCGATGACCGAATCGCGCGCCATGAGTTTGCTGTCCAATTATCTGTTTACGCGCCAGCTTTCCATCAGCAATATCTACGCCCTGCGTAAAGCGCTGGAGCCGCTGGTGGCGGTGAGCGCCATCGGCAACATCGACGCCAAAGGCTTTGAGCAGTTGCATCAGCTGATCGCGGTCTACGATCATGAACCCGCCGACGAAAACGAACGCTGGGAACAGCGTATGGCCGAACTCGATTTCCACGGTGTGGTCGCCAGCTACTCCGATAACGTCCTGCTGGCGTTTATCTGCCACTTCCTGCAACGCCTGCTCAAAGATCTGGCGGTCTGCAAAGACATCTACCAGCGCCCCGAACCGGTAGAGCGCCGTGCCGGTATCGATTATCAGTACCGTCTGATCGACGCCATGCGCCGTCAGGACGCCGAGGCAGTACAACAGATCATGACCGAACACATGCAACACGCCGAAGACGCCATGCTCGGTTTAGAAGCCACGCTGGAGGATCGCTTTTTGAGTGAGCGATGAGGCCGTCATCAGACGATTTCAGCCTGACATTGAGACAAAAAAAAGCCGGCAGCATTTTCATGCTACCGGCTTTTTAATACGCTTTTACCGCAGAACTAAAACTTATTTACCGCAGAACTAAAAATTACGCGTTCAGCAGTTGCTGCGCCGTTTTCTCTACCAGCGCCAGCAGAACTTTGACGTCGTCCAGCGTGACGGTCGGGTTCAGCAGGGTCAGCTTCAGGCAGGTCACGCCGTTATGCTCGGTGACACCCACGTTGGCGCGGCCTGAATCCAGCAACGCATCGCCGATCTTTTGGTTCAGCAGGGCGACAGCGGCATCGCTGCTGTTTGCCAGTTGCTCAGGACGGTAACGGAACAGCACGCTTGCCAGCTGTGGCTGCATCACCAGTTCCAGAGAGGCTTCAGACGTCACATACTGCGCGACGTCCTGTGCCAGCGTTACACCGTGATCGATGATCGCGGCGTACTGTTTCTGCCCTAACGCTTCCAGCCCCATCCACAGTTTCAGTGCATCGAAACGGCGGGTGGTTTGAAGTGATTTAGACACCAGGTTTGGCACCCCTGCCTCTTCGTCAAACTCAGAGTTCAGGTAAGCTGCCTGATAACGCATCAGCTCATAGTGACGCGCTTCTTTCAGCAGGAACGCGCCGCAGCTGATGGTCTGGAAGAACTGTTTGTGGAAGTCCAGCGTGATGGAATCCACTAACTCGATGCCATCCAGATAGTCGCGGTATTTTTCGGACAGCAACAGAGCACCGCCCCACGCCGCATCCACGTGAACCCAAATCTGATGCTCAGCCGCCAGTTCAGCGATAGCGCGCAACGGGTCGATCGCACCGGCGTCGGTGGTACCGGCAGTCGCCACGATGGCCAGGATCTGATCGCCATTGGCTTGCGCCTGTGCCACTTTCTCGCGCAAATCGTTGAGATCCATACGGGCAAACTCATCGGTTTTCACCAGCGTCACGCACTGATAGCCGAGGCCGAGCAATGCCATGTTCTTCTGCACGGAGAAGTGTGCATTTTCAGAACATAACACCTTAATTTTACGCAGGTTGCCGACCAGACCGTCCTGCTGCACGGAGTGTCCCTGACGGGCGAAGAAGGCGTCACGCGCCAGCATCAGTCCCATCAGATTGCTCTGGGTGCCGCCGCTGGTGAACACGCCCGCGTCGCCAGCCTGATAACCTACCTGAGTGCGCAGCCATTCGATCAGCTTCATCTCAATGATGGTGGCTGACGGGCTTTGGTCCCAGGAGTCCATGCTCTGGTTAGTGGCGTTGATCAGCACTTCCGCGGCCTGGCTTACCACCAGGCTCGGGCAATGCAAATGCGCAACACATTGCGGATGGTGCACAGACAAGCTGTCTTTTAAAAAGTATTCAATGGCGCGTTCAATCGCGGCCTGGTTACCCAGGCCGTTTGGATTGAAGTCCAGTTTGATACGTTCACGCAGCTCAGCAACGGTTTTGCCCTGATACATCTCAGGTTGTTGCAGCCACTGCACGACAGCTTCACTGCTCTGTGCAATGGCCTGCTGGTAGGCTTCAGTGCTTTGCGCTGAACCTGCCAGAATCGGGTTTAACTCGGACATCAGAATCTCTTACTCCGCTCAGACAGGTTTGACGCCAGCCGCTAACAGCGCCTGCTCAAACTTATCGAGGAAAATACCCAGCTCATCATTGGTGATCAGCAGAGAAGGCAACAGGCGCAGAACGCAACCATTACGGCCACCGCGCTCGAGGATCAGGCCCGCTTCGAAGCATTTTTTCTGCAACAGGGCGGACAGATCGCCATCGGCCGGGTAACAACCCATGTGATCCTGCGCTTCGTCAGGTTTAACAATCTCGATACCGATCATTAAGCCCAGGCCGCGCACATTACCGATGACCGGGTAACGTTTTTGCATCTCGGCCAGTTTGCCTTTCAGCCATTCGCCCTGTTCAGCGACTTTGCCTGCGATGTTGTTGTCTTTCAGGTGCTTCAGCGTGGTCAGGCCGGTCGCCATTGCCAGCTGGTTGCCACGGAACGTGCCGGTATGGTGACCCGGTGCCCATGCATCGAACTGTTTTTTGATACCCAGAACAGCCAGTGGCAAGCCACCGCCGACCGCTTTAGACATCACGATGATGTCCGGCTCAATGCCCGCGTGTTCGAAGGCAAAGGGTTTGCCGGTACGGCAGAAACCCGCCTGCACTTCGTCGAGGATCAGCAGAATGCCGTGTTCCTGAGTGACTTTACGGATGCGCTGTAACCATTCGGCAGGAGCCGGGTTAACGCCGCCTTCACCCTGAACGGCTTCCAGAATGACGGCCGCAGGCTTACGTACGCCACTTTCGACGTCATTGATCAGGTTATCGAAGTAATAGGTTAATGCTTTAACGCCAGCGTCACCGCCAATGCCCAGCGGGCAACGGTACTGGTGCGGATAAGGCATAAACTGCACTTCTGGCATCATGCCGTTGACGGCTTCTTTCGGAGACAGGTTACCTGTTACCGCCAGCGCGCCATGGGTCATGCCGTGATAGCCGCCGGAGAAGCTGATCACGCCGGAACGTCCGGTGTATTTTTTTGCCAGTTTCAGTGCGGCTTCCACCGCATCGGCGCCAGACGGGCCGGTGAACTGTAAGCAATACTCTTTGCCCTGTTGCGGCAATAAAGAAAGCAGATATTCAGAGAACTGATCTTTCAACGGGGTTGTCAGATCCAGTGTATGTAACGGCAAGCCGCTGGTAATGACATTTTGGATGCTTTGCAGCACGTCAGGGTGGTTGTGTCCAAGCGCTAACGTTCCTGCGCCTGCCAGACAGTCAAGATATTGATTATTCTCAACATCGGTGATCCACACGCCGTTGGCTTTGGCAATCGCTAACGGTAACTTACGTGGATAACTCCTGACATTCGATTCAAATTCAGCTTGTCTTGCCAAATAGGTTTCATTGTTTCCATTTAATGAATTCGCACCTAAATTATCAATACGGACTTTATCCGTCATCATATCTCTCCTACAACCGGGGGTTATCGCTAACGCCTAAGTTGAATAATTGAATAAAAGAAGTCACTACCGTGAAAAAACGCGGCCAATATATGGCTTTTTTGCCCCCGGCTCAATAACTTATTTTGTATAGAATTGTTTATTCTTTTTCATATGAATCAATAACATGCTGATTTTATGACCGATAATGCTGCCATAACTCTGTTACGCGGGCATTAATAAGGCACTAAATTGCTGTTAAATGGGCAGGCAGACACCGCCGGAGGGCGGTATTCAGAAGGCCTGACGACGATAAAAGGGGGGAAACCCCCCTGTCTGTCAGGCGCGGAAAAAAACAAAAAATACGCTGTTTAAGAGCGCGTACAGCAGCAATATAAGCAGTATAACCCGTGTATCGATATTCATCCTGCGCTCTGTCCGGGGGGTTAAAAGGTGTAGAGCAGCGCCGCGGAGGCGGTGGCCTGATTGCGGCGAAACACAATCGGGCTGTCGGCAGCATGATCGTCAAGCCAGGTATATCCGCCGATTAACACCGTCGCCCAGTGCGGTGAAAACTGATGGCTCCAGGTTAAATTCGTATTGATGCCGTAAAACCCGCCGCCCGGCTGATAGCGTGCATACCCGCTGCGTTCACTCTGGGCGGTGTTCACCCCGTAAAACGTCTGCATGTAACGGCTGTCACCAAACAGCGCCGCCGATTGCAGCGCCACGGTATCCGTCTCGTCCTGCCATGGCAGCACCGTCAGCGATGCCTGATATTGTCCGCCCTGCCCGTCGGTCAGCGGCAAGGTGGCTTTCCCCTCCAGCGAAAACCAGCTGGTGGCCTGCCAGCCAACCGCCACGGAGGTGTTCATCACCGCTTTGATCGAGCCCATGCCCTTCAGCTCTTTTGAACCGTCTCGCCAGGTGGAGTCCTTTTCGGTTCGTCCGAGGCTGTAACCCAGAGTGTGCTCCAGATATAACCCGTTATCGCTTTGCAGGTCGTAGCCGATGCCTTTCAGGCCGTCGAAGAAAAACGCGCCGTCGCGCGCCTGAATCACCGGGGCTATGAGCGTGTGGCGCTTGTCTGAACCGCTGTATTTCGGCGCATTCTGCACGCCGACGCCGAGCGTGAAACTTGACGCCGGTGTACTGCTGTCTTCTGCCCAGGCGACCGTTGCGGTGGTGGCGAATGCAACACATGTCATGTGCATGATCAGTTTTCTGGTTATCATGAATTCCTCGTTACCCGATGTTTGACGGCCAGGAAGGGGTTCAGGGCACGTCCGAAGCGGGAAGTATGGAGAGGCAGTGTCAATAAACTGCTTGGGAATTATGAAGAAACTGTCAAGGTCACCTCAATGCAGACTAAACGAGTGCTGGTTATAGAAGATGATGCCGATGCGGCGGGCGTTCTTGAGGCCTACCTGAAACGTGAAAATTATGAGGTGAAGGTGGCGGGCGACGGGTTGCTGGGGCTGGAGATGGTGAACAGCTGGAAGCCTGATCTGATCCTGCTCGACGTGATGTTGCCCGGCATGAACGGGACTGAAGTGCTCTCGACCCTGCGCCGTACGCGTGATACGCCGGTGATTATGGTCACCGCCATGGGCGATGCGCCTGACCGTATTGGCGCGCTGCGTTACGGCGCGGATGATTATGTGGTGAAGCCTTATAATCCCGGCGAAGTGGTGGCGCGCGTTCAGGCCGTTCTGCGCCGTGCCGCACCTAAAACCCGGCAGGCCGAACTCCTGCGCTGGCAGGGGCTTGAGGTGGATACCGAATCGCTCACCACCACGGTGACTGACGCTGACGGGATGCCGAAAAGCCTTGAGCTGACGCCCACTGAATTCGCGCTGTTAGTGATACTGATGGGCGCACCCACGCGCCCCTTTACCCGTCAGCAACTGCTGGAACGCTGCCTGCCGGAAAGCGAAGCGCTGGAGCGCGTGGTGGATACCCACATCTATAACTTGCGTAAAAAACTTGAGCTGGCAGGCATTCTGAATGTCCTGATCAACGTGCGCGGTATCGGTTACAGGTTCAGACAGCCATGAAAAAGCCACAACATCAGTCTCTGTGGCGCTGGATCTGCCTGCGTGTTCTGACGCTGGCGATCGGATCCGTGGTGCTTATCGCCTTGTGCATGTGGCTGAGGTTTGTCATCCAGAATTTATGGATCCTCCACCATATGCCTGTCTCGATGAGAGAGGAGTTTGCCCTGCTGCGCGAACAGCCCGCGCTGAATCTGGCGCGTTTTCACCAGATTGTCGATGAGCGCTGGGGGATCCGCTACTCCGATCCCAGCATTGCGTCTTCGGACTGGATCACCGTCGGCGTGCTGGTGCTGACCGTCATTCCTTTTATCGTTGTGCTGGGGTTGCGCGCTGCGCGTCCGCTTTCGGCGCAGGTGAGCAGGCTGGCGGCGGCGGCGGGATCGGTGGCGCGCGGGGAATTCAGCACGCGCGCTGAAAAGGTGGAAAAGGCACCGGCGGAGCTTATCCAGCTGACGGAAAACTTTAACGCCATGACCGGGCAGCTTGAACGTTACGATCGTGAACTGCGGGCCTCCCACGTGGCGATGGCGCATGAATTACGCTCGCCGCTGACCGCCGCCATTGGCCGGTTGCAGGGCATGATCGACGGTGTGTTTGAGCCGGAACCTCAGCAGCTGAATATGGTGATGAAGCAGCTTCGCCACCTCAGCCGTCTGACGGACGAACTTCATCTGCTTTCGCTGGCCGACGCCGGACAACTCCAGCTGACGCCTGTCACGCTTAATCTCACCGATCTGCTGCTCGAACGCGCCGCCTGGCTTAAACCGCAGGCCGAAGCGGCGGGCATGGCGATTGAGATAAACCCGTCACAGCCTTATACCTGCGTCGGCGATCCGTTCCGCCTTGCCCAGGTGTTCACCATATTAATGGAGAACGCCCTGCGCTACGCCGCGGAAGGGGCGCGTCTGGAGGTGAACGTCCGCAAGCTGGCGGGCGGGATAGAGATTGCGTTTCGTGACTTCGGGCCAGGCGTCGCTGCGGGCTTTTTGCCTGATATGTTCGAGCGCTTTACCCGCGCAGAATCTTCGCGCGCCCGCGATTCCGGCGGCAGCGGGCTGGGGCTGTCAATCGCCAGGGCGATCTGCGTGGCGCATGGCGGCACCATCCGCGCTACCCTGCCGGACAGCGGCGGCCTGCAAATCTCTGTATTCCTTCCTGACGCCTGACGCGTTTTTTTTACAGGACGGGCAAATAAATTGCCCGTCTTGAATTTTCCTTGATGAAACATACAGGGAATCTGGACATAACCCGGTTTGAATAGCGCCATCTCAATTCAGGAACCGGGTCATGACAGACACATTCACCGATTACGCCAGCCGGGCCATTTGCCACCTCACCGGCTCACAACGCCTGCGCGCCCTGTGGCCTTTTTTACTGCTGATCCCGCTCGGGTTAGCGCTCACCGCCTGCCATGATCAGAAGAAAAAATCTGAAGCCCCTGCGCGGCCTGTGCGGTTTATCATCGCGCCTGCCCCCTCGGGAGCCAGCACCCTGCTGCAAACCGGTGAAATCCGGGCTCATGACGACGTCACGCTGAGTTTCCGGCAAGACGGACGTCTGATCAGCCGCGCCGTTGACGTGGGTGACCACGTGCGCGCCGGGCAGTTACTGGCCACGCAGGAAAGCGATACCAGCCAGAATCAGCTCAGCAGCGCCAGGGCCGATCTGAACAGCGCGCGCGCCGCCGAACGGGTGGCGGCGCTGAATCTGCATCGGATGACACTGCTGATGCCGCAAGGGGCGATATCCCGCGCACAGTTTGATACTGCGCAGTCAGACTGGCAGGCCGCGTTGTCGCGCCGTCAGAGCAGCGAATCCAGCCTGAAAACGGCGCAGGATAATCTGGCGTGGACGCAGCTTACCGCCCCGGACGACGGCGTGATCACCGCCGTCAGCGCCTCTGCGGGCCAGGTGGTCAGCAGCGGTCAGGCGGTGGTCACAGTGGCAGGCAGCAACGCACGCGATGCGGTGTTTAACGTCGCCACACCGCAAGCCCTGACGCAACAGAGCGCGGTGTCCGTTTCCCTGCTCTCCGATCCCGCCGTTCGCACGACCGGGCATCTGCGCGACATCAGCCCGCAGGCCGATCCACAAACCCGCACCTGGCGGGTGCGCGTGACACTGGATAATCCGCCACCGGCCATGGCGCTGGGTGCCAGCGTTCAGGGCGCGTGGCAGCAATCCGGCCAGACGATGATTTCCCTGCCCGCCTCGGCCCTCACCCGCATTGGCAATAAACCGGCAGTGTTTGTGGTTGACCGCGCGAGCCAGCGTTTGCAACTGCGCGAAGTGACTCTTGGCCGCTACACCACCGATGACATCTCTGTCTGCGCCGGGATCGTCGCCGGAGACGCGGTAGTCACCGCGGGCGTCAGCAAACTGCGTCAGGGTGAAAAAGTCATCGCTCAGGAGAGTAATCCATGAGCCCGCGTTCCCTTAAAGAGACGTTTAACCTTTCCGGCTGGGCGCTGGGGCATCAGCAACTGATGATCTTTTTCATGCTGATGATCATGGTGGCGGGCGTGCTCAGTTATGAGAATCTGCCGCGCAACGAAGATCCGGCGTTTACCATAAAAACGGCGGTGGTCTCGGCGCAGTGGCCGGGTGCCAGCGTCCATGACACGGTCAGCCTGCTCACCGATCCGCTGGAGAAAAAACTTCAGGAAACGCCGCATCTGGATTACGTGCAAAGCGAAACCCGCGCCGGGCAGACGATCATTATGGTCAATCTTCGCGACGACACGCCGCCCGCCGCGGTGGCAGATATCTGGTATCAGGTCCGTAAAAAAATGCAGGATATCAGCCCGTCACTGCCGCAGGGCGTGCAGACCGTTGCGGTCAACGATGAGTTCGCCGACACCTTTGGCACCCTCTACGGGTTTACCGCAGAAGGTTACAGCATGCGGGAGCTGCGCGATCAGGTGGAAGGGATCCGCCGCAGCCTGATGCCCGTGCCGGACATCGGTAAAGTCAGTCTGCTCGGTGAACAGGAAGAGCAAATCGTCATCGCCTTTTCGCCGTGTAAGCTGGCCGGAATGGGAATTGATTTACAGCAGGTCACCAGTGCGCTGAAAGCACAGAATGCGGTGGTGCCCGCCGGAACAATACGCAGTGACAAAGAGAATATTTCGCTGCGGGTCAGCGGCGCGCTGAATTCGGAAGAAAATCTGCGCGATGTGACGCTGCATATCAACGACCGCTATATTCCGCTGACCGATATCGCCACCCTCAGCCGCCAGAGTCAGTCGCCGCCTGCCCTCGCCTTTCGGGTGAACGGCCAGCCCGCCATTGGTCTGGCGATATCGATGGCCGCCAGCGGCAACATGACAGACTTCGGCCAGGCGGTTAACCAGCAGATGACCGATATCGGCAAACGCCTGCCGCACGGGATCGAAATGACCAAAGTCGCCGATCAGTCCGCCGTGGTGGCGCAGGCGGTCAGTGGATTTGTGCGGGTGCTGCTGGAGGCGATTGCCATCGTGCTGGCGGTGTCTTTTGTATCGCTGGGCACCCGCGCCGGTCTGGTGGTGGCGGCGGCGATCCCGCTGGTGCTGGCGATGACCTTCACCGGCATGCTGCTGGCCAATATCGGCCTGCAACGCATCTCCCTCGGCGCGCTGATCATTGCGCTCGGCCTGCTGGTGGATGACGCGATGATCACCGTGGAGGCGATGGTGTCACGGCTTGAAGCGGGCGACAGCCGCTGGCGCGCGGCCACCTATGCTTTCGAAACCACCGCATTCCCGATGCTGACCGGCACGCTGGTGATGATCGCCGGCTTTATTCCGGTGGGGTTTGCTGCCTCCAGCGCCGGAGAATATTGTTTATCGCTGTTTGCCGTGGTGCTGATTTCCCTGCTCAGCTCGTGGGTGGTGGCGATTCTGTTTTCGCCGCTGATGGGCACCTGGCTGCTTTCCTCGCAGGTAAAACATCCTCACGCCGGACCGGGCAGGCTGATGCGTTTTTATCAGCGGTTACTGCTTACTGCGCTGCGTCACCGCCTGCTGACCGTGGCGTGCGCGGTGGCGGCGCTGCTGATTGCCCTTTACGGCACGACCTTTATGCAGGGTGAATTCTTTCCGGCCTCCGATCGCCCTGAATTGCTGGTCAGCCTGACGTTACCGGCAAATGCGTCGCAGACAGAAACCGCGCGGCAGACCGAAAAACTGGAGCGCACCCTGCGCGGAAACCCCAATGTCGATCACTACTCCAGCTATGTGGGCGGCGGTGCGATTCGTTTCTATCTGCCGATGGACGTGCTGAGCGACAATGAAAATACGGCGCAGCTGGTGGTGGTTGCCAAAGATCTTGAGGCGCGTGACCGCCTGCGGCAACAACTGGAAACCGAGCTGGCGCGCCATTTCAGCGATCTGACCACCCGCGTTTCACCGCTGGAGCTGGGCCCGCCGGTTGGCTGGCCGCTGAGATATCGGGTCAGCGGCGCGGATTATGCCAAAGTCCAGAGCATCGCCCGCCAGCTGGCGACCCTGGCCGGAAATAACCCCGGCGCGCGCGAGGTGAACCTCACCGCGGGCGAGCCGGAGCGCGCCATTACCCTGCGCGTCAATCAGACTGCCGCACGGGCTGCGGGCGTCTCTTCCGAATCGCTGGCAGAAACGCTCAACACCCTCTATTCCGGCAGCACCATTACCACGGTGCGGGATCGTAACCGGCTGGTGGACGTGATCATGCGCGGCAACGACGCAGAACGTCAGGACATCGACACGATTTCAGGGATGATGCTGACCACTTCCGGCGGAGCAAAAATCCCGCTGGCGCAGGTCGCTACGCCGGAATGGGGCATTGATGAACCGGTCATCTGGCGGCATCAGCTGCTGCCGTTCATCACGGTGCAAACCGATCTCGCGCCGGGCATGAGTGCCGAAACGCTCTCCCGGCAATTGTCTGCGCAGGTGTCGCGCCTGCAGGCCTCACTGCCTGCCGGTTATCACATTGAGGAAGGCGGTACGGTGGCTGAATCGGACAAGGGCAACCGTTCGGTGTACGCCATGCTGCCGGTGACGTTGTGCGCAATGCTTATCCTGCTGATGATCCAGCTTCAGCGTTTTTCCCGCATGCTGCTGGCGTTAATGATGGCGCCATTTGGGCTGATCGGCATTGTGCTGGCGATGCTGCCGACCGGCACGCCGATGGGATTTGTCGCGCTGCTGGGGGTGATTGCTCTGGCGGGGATGATTATCCGCAATGCGGTGATCCTCATTAACGAAGTCGATCACAACAGCCGCAACGGCATGGAGAACAACGCCGCGATTATCGCCGCCGCCGCACACCGCGCCCGCCCTATCCTGCTGACCGCCTGTGCGGCGATCCTCGGGATGATCCCGATTTCCCACCAGGTATTCTGGGGGCCGATGGCCTTCGCGATCATTGGCGGACTGATGGTCGCCACGCTGGTAACGCTGACGGTGCTGCCTGCGGCAATGAGCCTGGTGATGGAAATGGCAGGAAAGAATAAGCCGTCGTAAAAGAAGCCAGCCCCGCCGAAGGGGCTGCTGTGTCTACTCGCTTTCAGCCACGCAGGCGGTCACCATTTTCACAAAGTTATCGCGGATGACATCCGTGGTCTGCGGGTCCCACGCGATACCCACTTCCCAGCAGGTTGCGCTGCCGGTCAGCGGCAGAATGTTCAGCCCCGGCGGTGCGATGTGCGTGACGCTGTGTGGTAGCAGCGCCACGCCAATGCCGGCAATCACCAGCGCCACCAGCGTCTGGATATCTTCCGCCTGCTGCGAGGCACCTACCTCAAGCCGGTTTTCTTCAAGAAAGCGGTCGGTCTGTGCATTCAGACCGCGCCCGCGTTCATTGTAGAGCCGCAGTAAAGGCAATTTTTTCAGCCACTCTGCGGCGCTCAGATCGTTTTTATTCGGTGTGATTAACACCAGCCGGTCTTCAAACAAGGTGTGATAGCTGAGTTGTGCGGGCGCCGGGGTGCGGACAAAGCCTGCCTGCAACTCGCCGGTTTGCAGCATGTCATATTGCTTAGCGGAAGGCAGATCTTCCAGGGTGAACGCCACCCCCGGATATTCCGACCTGAATTTTGCAATGCACTGAGGCGCAAAGAGAAAACTCGACAGCCCGAATCCGGCGGCAATCACCCCTTCGCGGCCTCTGGCGACCTGATCGGCGTGGTGTAAAAACACGGCGGTTTGCCTGAGGGCTTTCTGCGCTTGCGGGAGGAGTAATTTTCCTCCGGCGGTCAGGCATGTGCCGTGCCTTCCGCGCGCAAACAGCGTCACACTGAGCATCGATTCCAGCAGGTTTATTTGCTTGGTCAGCGCCGGTTGAGAGATGGAAAGTGCGTCGGCGGCGCTGGCGTAATTCTGTTTTTCAGCCAGAACCACAAAAGCGTGGAGTAAACGAAGGTTCATTTGTCATTCCGGTTGGTTATCAGGGATGGAAAATCATTCATTATAAAGTTATCAACGTCATTGCTGTAATACCAGCGTCAACAGATAAACCTGAAACGAGCGGAGAACAGCGATGCATGAAAATCAGTTAATTAAGGCGGCAGTGATTCAGTTCCAGCATCAGGCGGGTGACAAGAAATATAACCTGATGATGATGGAGAAATTTATCGGCCAGGCGGCCATTGACGGGGTGAAAATCCTCGCGTTTCCCGAGATGTGTATCACGGGCTACTGGCATGTGCCAAAACTCAGCGTGGCAGGCGTAGAAGCGCTGGCGGAACCGGTGGAAACCGGCCCGTCTGTCGGCCTTATCCGCGCCCTTGCCATGAAACATCAGATGCTGATTGGCGCGGGATTGATCGAGCGCGCCCCGGACGGGCGTCTCTATAACGCCTACGTGGCCTGCATGCCGGACGGTTCGCTGCATACCCACCGCAAGCTGCACGCCTTTGAGCATCCGGCAATCAGCAGCGGCGAGGGCTTTACGGTATTTGATACGCCGTGGGGCGTGAAGGTGGGCATCCTGATCTGCTGGGATAATAATCTGGTGGAAAACGTGCGTGCCACCGCGCTGCTCGGTGCGGATATTCTGCTGGCCCCGCATCAGACCGGCGGAACGCTTTCCCGCAGCCCGCATGGCATGAAGCCGATCCCTCTGGAACTTTGGGCGCAACGCGCTGAACGTAAGGCCGAAATCACCGCAGCGTTTAAAGGCCCCAGCGGTCGTGAATGGCTGATGCGCTGGCTCCCTGCCCGCGCGCATGATAACGGGCTGTTTATTCTGTTCAGCAATGGCGTCGGGGCTGATGATGACGAAGTGCGCACTGGCAATGCGATGATCCTCGACCCGTATGGCCGCATTGTGCGGGAAACCTGGGCAGCGGCTGATGCGATGGTGTGTGCGGAGCTCGATCTCTCATTAATTCCCATGTGTACCGGTCGCCGCTGGATGTCGGGACGCCGTCCCGAGCTGTATAAGATCCTGACTGAGCGTCAGGGCTATGAGCGGGATGCGATAACAGTGCGGTTCTCAGAGGCACTGCCGGGAATAAAACAGCAGGACTGATAGTACGTTGATAATGATATTAATAAATTCTAATTTTTAAATTTATATCATTTTTAGGGCGCCCCTGAATTTTTTACGTCGAATGATTAGTTTTTTTATCTGACGGCTGAGAATATTTATGTGTTCACGAAGGAGTTTCGTGAAGGGGGTTCGCTAAACGTGTTCATCTCAATGTAATGGAAAATTTAAAAAGGAAATATTATGTCACGTTCAACATGGTCTAAAGTCGAAAAATTTGCTGTAAGACTGCCGTCAGGTGAGAGTTCAGTTTCTGTTACCGCGAACGGTAATCAACAGGTGGAAGTGATTGTTGATATTAAGGTCGTCGATAAAAAGGGTTACCCTGTTCTGCTCACGCAGTTTGATATCAATCATCTTAATTTAATTGATTACAATAGTGGTGCGCGTTTTGTTGATGACTGGTCTTTCAGAAAATCATTACCTCCTGAAGTTTCCCAGGTCTGTCCGGTCGTTCCGGGCCCGCTTTCACAGGGTCAATCCTTCAGTTTTTGGGTGAGCACCGTCGCTGAAGCACCTGTCTCCATTGGCGCATCGATTCTTATGCCTGATGAAACCTTGATCACGACACAGTTTGCTGACTTTGCAAGCCGTGTTGAGTGTGTGGGCACCGCGCCAATATCCTATACCGTTGACGACGTTGTTTTCATGTACGAAAACACGTCTAACTCTGCGGCATTTGCTGATGGCGTGAGAATGGATCAGGATAATTACTATTTCACATTGAAAAATGGTAATCCTGTTGTTTCGGTCGAGTGGCGTTATGGGGTGTTAAATACGTTTGCACTTTATAATCAGTCAAATCGCTCCATTCAGCAACTTGCCTGGCCGCTGGACAGTGCGCAAAAACAAACAATTAAGCATCAGTCTGCCACAACGACAGACGCTTATGATATTAAAGTAAATGATCGCCCTGGCACCCTTTGCTTCACCCGTATGTCGATTAATGACGCGGCTAATCCGTCTGTTGAAACGGTTGATTACTCGGTCACCTTCCGTATTATCGATGATAAAGGAAACTATGGTGACTTTACTGTGTCAGCAACCAATGGATTCAATTCCATTGGGTTGTCTGATTATCCGCAGAGTTAAGTTTCGTTTTAAGTCATATTTCTTTTTATGTGAATTCACTCCCGGAATACTCTTTTCCGGGAGTGAAACGGTATTTATATTGTGCTTATCCTGCCAGTCCTCCTTTGCTGCGGCGCTTACTCGTCATTCTCGCCATACAAACCCATCCGTCGCCGAACCACGCCATTCGTCCAGCCGAAGCCGCCTTGTAGCGGATATACGCCGCCGGCGCGAGCCTGTGTGGGTTTCTGATGATTGACAGGGAATTGCAATGCCCTCTCTTTTTACCCTGTCCGTCACATTATGACTCTATTTTATGTATAAATGATGCGTAAATCAGATCGTTGCTATTTTTTTTCATCGTGATTAATTCGGGATTTATTATTTTTAGTTTGATGATTATTTTTGTGTTGCGTAATCATTAGTTCTTAAACTTCTCCGGTAGTAATTTGCACCCATCAAATGTTGTGCCTGTTTCATTTCAATCTACTATTAACGCTAACAAAGGAAACACTATGTCCCGATCAACATGGTCTAAAGTTGAAGAATTTGCAGTAAGACTGCCTTCTGGTGAAAGTTCAACGACTGTCACGGCGAATGGAAATCAACAGATTGAAGTCATTGTCGATATTAAAGTTGTCGATGCTAAAGGCTATCCGGTTCAGCTGACAGAATTTGATATTAACCATCTGAATTTAATCGACTCTAATAACGGCGATCGCTTTGTTTACGACTGGTCTTTTAGAAAATCAGCAAAACCGAATAATAATCCTGTCGCCCCTGCGACAGCCGGTCCATTGTCTGGCGTTCAGTCTTTCAGTTTTTGGGTGAGTACCGTGGTGCCGGAGCCTGTCTCTATCGGCGCCTCTGTTCTCATGCCTGATGAGTCGCTTGTCACCACTGTTAAAGCCCCTTTTAGTAGTCACGTCAGTTGTCGTGGCACAGCGCCAATCTCCTATACCGTAGCGGATGTTAATTTCTTATATGAGAACACCTCTAACTCGAAGCCTTTCGCTGATGGCGTGACGATGGATCAGGATAATTACTATCTTACATTGAAAAATGGTAATCCGATTGTTTCTGTTGAGTGGAATTATGGTGTTCTGAATATGTTTGCACTTTACAATGAGCCAGTCCGTTGCGTTCAGCAATTTGCCTGGCCGCTGGACAGTGCAGAAAAACAGACAATTACCTATCAGTCTGCAACGGCAACAGACAGTTATGAAATCAAGGTAAATAACCGCGCGGGCACGGTCTGTTTCACCCGGATGTCTATTAAAGACACGGCTAATCCTTCAGTGGAAAAATTTGAAGATCCGGTGACGTTCCGTATTATTGATGATCAAGGTAACTATGGTGATTTCACCGCGTCAGCATCAGATGACTTTAATAACATCAAGCTTTCTGATTATCCGAAGATTTAAATTCTGTTCTGATTAATATTAAAATGTAATATTAATTTGTTGCGTCAACTCACTCCCGGAATCATTATTTCCCGGGAGTGAACGTTTTTTAAATGTCAGTTGATTTTTGAGGCGGTTACTCGTAATTCTCGCCATACAAACCAATCAACCGCCGAACTACGCCATTCGTCCAGCCAAAGCCGTCCTGTAGCGGATATTCGCCGCCGCCGCCCGCCCGTGAGGCGTCGCCGGAGATATGGTATTTCTCGATCAGTTTATGATGCTGCTGATAATACTGGTTCACTGTTTTCAGCCAGCTGCGGGCAATCTGGTCGCCGAGCGCGTCATTGCCGTAAAGTTTAAAGCCCTGAATGGCCATCCATTGCAGCGGTGCCCAGCCATTGGGTTTATCCCATTGTTCGCCGGTGTCATATTCCGTCGCCAGAATACCGCCCGGCGTGAGCAGACGCTCCTGCACCGCGGTCGCCAGCCGTTCCGCCTGCGCGTGCGTGGCAAGCCCGACGTAAAGCGGCACCACGCTGGCTGCAGAGAACAGCGCCATGTGCTGCTGGTGCCAGTCGTAATCGCGGAAGCACCCGCCCTCTTCGTCCCACAGATAGCGGTTGATGGCCTCGCGGCGCACCTCGGCTTTTTCGCGAAAACGGACCTGCGTGGTTTTATCGCCCTTCAGCCCGGAAATATTGGCGATCGCGCTTTCCAGTTTGTACAGGAACGCATTGAGATCGACCGGAATAAACTGCGTGGTGCGGATACTGGCGAGGCGGTCGGCGTCGCGCAGCCAGCGCGAGGAGTAATCCCAGCCGGATTCTGCCCCTGCGCGCAGGTCGCGGTAGACTTCGTTTGCCGGGCGGCTCGACAGCCTGGCGGTTTCCACATCTTCCCGCCAGGATTCATCTCGCGGAGTATCACGGTCATCCCAGTAACGGTTGAGCAGCGTGCCATCCGGCAGGCAAACCACGTGACGATAGGCCTGATTCGGCGTCAGCGACTCGGCGCCGTCCATCCAGAATTCGTACTCCATCAGCAGATGATCGAGATAACGTTTTGCGCCGCGCACGCCGTCTTCTTCAAACAGTTCCACCATCAGCGCAAAGATCGGCGGCTGCGAGCGGCTGAGGTAATAGGTGCGGTTACCGTTAGGGATGTGGCCATAAATCTCGATCATCCAGGCGAAGTTATCCGCCATGGTGCGCAGCAGATCGTTACGTCCGCTTTCCGCCAGACCGAGCATGGTGAAGTAGGAATCCCAGTAATAGGTTTCACTGAAACGCCCGCCCGGCACGACATACGCCTGCGGCAGTGGCAGCAGCGAGGACCAGGGCACATGATCTTCCGGCTGACGGGTGAGGACAGGCCAGAGTTTGTCGATGTGTTCTTTCAGGGAATCGCCCGGATCGCTGACATACTCGTCGCTGTGGTTGGCGGGCAGAGAAAAGTGGGCATCCACGAAACGCTGCAAATTGAATCCGGGATGGTTTTTGATCCGGCGGTAGCGCAGTAAAATGTCCAGCGGATCCATTTTCGGCGGGCAGTCGGGGAAGGTTTTGCTGTCTTCAAACAGGTGCGAGGACTGTACCGCCACAAACAGTTCGAGATAACGGTCAGCGGGCGTCAGCGCATCCGAGTGCGGCAAGCCTTCGATCATTTCCGGTTCCGGCTCGGCGTCCATCATCCTTTCGAGGATCAGTTCAATGGGTTCAAGCTCAGTCAGGCGATCGTCTGCCACCTCAGTTTCATTCGCTTCCTTCATCGGAAATTGTGTATTTTCCATATGCTACAAGCCTCTGCATTGCTGAAAAGAATACAGCCCGGACTCAGGGCTGTATCAAAAGGGTGAATGCGACGAAAACCTTACGCCACAGCGTCATGACCGATGCTGTGAGCGGAAATGGCGTTCAAATCTTTCAGATAGGTGTCGCCCCAGTTCGCGATGTCGTTTTTGCGCAAAACGTCCATCATGTCGTTGTAACGTTCAATACGTTCTTCCAGCGGCATGGTCAGCGCTTTATCCAGCGCCGCCGCCACATCGTCACGGTCGTAGGGGTTGACGATGAGTGCTGCGGTCAGTTCAGTCGCCGCACCGGCAAACTGTGAAAGTACCAGCACACCAGGGTCTTTCGGATCCTGTGCGGCCACATACTCTTTCGCCACCAGATTCATGCCATCGCGCAGCGGCGTCACCAGCCCGACGTCGGTCAGGCGGAACAGTTTCATCAGCAAACTGCGCTGGAAATGCTGGTTGAGATAGAACAGCGGCGTCTGGTTCAGGCTGCCGTACTTGCCGTTGATGCGCCCCACTTCTGTCTCCAGCTGATGACGCAGATCCTGATAGGCCTGCACATCACCGCGCGACGTCGGGGCGATTTGCGAATAACGCACTTTGCCGCGGTGCTGCGGGAATTTCTCCAGCAACGCTTCGAACGCCAGAAAACGCTCCGGCAACCCTTTGGTGTAATCAAGGCGTTCACAGGAAATGATGTTCTGGGCTTCGCGCAGCTCCTGCTCCATCGCTGCCAGTTTTGAAGGCAACGGCCCTTCGGCCATCTCTTTGATGCTGTCCGGCGCGATGCTGATCGGGTACACGCCGGTGCTGAACGTGTTGCCAAACGCCTGATGCATGTAAGTGCCGGTAGGCTGTAACGTGGTCAGTTCACCCAGGTTATCCAGAAATGCCAGGCGGTCGCCTTCGGTCTGGAAACCGAGCAGATCATACTGGGACATCATTTCCAGCAGTTCATTATGCGGCGGCACGGCGTTGAAAATTTCCGGCGTCGGGAACGGAATGTGCAGGAAAAACCCGATGCGGTTAGTCACGCCCAGTTTGCGAAGCGCGGCGGCAAACGGCAGTAAATGATAATCGTGGATCCACAGAATATCGTCCGGTTTCAGCAGCGGCAGTAATCTTCTTGCCAGCAGGTCATTGACCCGGCAATAGCCTTCCCAGGCTTCACGCTGGTAATCCACCAGATCGATACGGTAATGCAGCGCGGGCCACAGAACGGCATTGGAGAACTGGCAGTAATAGAGATCGTAATCGTTTTGATTGAGCGGAACGGAGGCATAAGTAATGCCGTCGTCTTCCACCACGCTCATGTCATCGTCTTCGTTCTCAGAAATTTCGCTGATCTCACCGTTCCAGCCAAACCACAGACCTGAGGTATTTTTCAACGCATCCACAATACCTACGGCCAGACCTCCCGCAGATTTTGACCCATCAGGGATAGCAATACGGTTAGAAACAACAACCAGGCGGCTCATAAACTGGACTCCTTTTCTTGTTCATTATTTTCATTATTGAGGGTGTGACGTTGTAACGTTGCCTGTTCAAGGATCTGTGCAATCCACGCGTGAACATCTGCAACCCGGCTGAGGCGAAAACGCGCATGGCTTTGCCCTTCACCGACTTTTACCGTAATACCGTGCAACGCACTCACGGCCTGAAAACCTTTCTCGTCCGTCAGGTCATCCCCGACAAAAACCGGGGTGCGCCCGGCGAAAGGTGCCTGCTGCATAAAAGCAGCGATGGCCGCACCTTTGTCATTGCCACGCGGCTTGATTTCAGCCACGCATTTTCCACGCTGAAGCATCAGCTCAGGAAACTTCGCCACCGCGGCTTCTGCCAGCTGCAACACCTGCTGCTGATAGTTTTCCGCCTGACGGTAATGCAGTGCGAACGCCATGCCTTTGGCTTCGAGCAGCGTGCCCGGCATGGCGGCCATGCCCTGCTCAAGCATCTGTGCCAGCGGTCCGGCGACGCCCTCGGGCAGGCTGACGCGGTGGAAATTCCCCGCGCTGTCGCGCATTTCTGCGCCATGTACACCGGCTGCCGGGAAAATCAACGGCGCGGCGAGCTGATCCAGTTGCTCAATCGGGCGACCGGAAATCAGCGCGACTGCGCCGCCACAGGCCGCCGAGAGGCTGTGCAGATTGTTTCGTACGCTGACCGGGATCGTAACGGCGTCAGGCTCGGGGCAAATTTCAGCCAGGGTGCCATCGACATCGAAGAAGAAAGCATAATCCCCGCCGCAAATGGCGGGATTGGGGGGTGTTTCCGCGGTGGTGTCCTGCGTGATAGTCGTCAAAGTAATGCTCCTGTTTGTGAGGCCGGGCACAATCAGATGCTGTGCCTCTTGCTTTTTGCAATCCGTTAACTATAGCCCCTTATGACCGCCTCACCGGGATTATCAGATTATTCCAGACAGGAGCACCGGGGCTTTCAGACCTGAAAAGCCCCGCGCATGACATTTCAGGGTTTACAGGGCATCGTCCATTTCCATCACTTTTATCCCGGCCTGACGGGCAAGCTTTATGCATTCTGCCGTATCCTCTCCGCCGGAAAACGCCAGGATAATATCTGGCCGGCTGTCTTCAATCATGAAAAGGTTACGGCGGATTTCTGCATATTTGCCATGCAACGCCCAGTTAGCGGGGTAACGCACCACATGCACGTCTGCATCGCGCGCCCAGCGTTCAATCATTGCCCCGAGCGACTGATGCCCGCCGTGGATTAGCACGCGGATGTGCTGGCTTTGGGCATAAAGCTCCAGCACCCGTTCGACAGTATGAATATCAGCGTAAAAACGCCCGGCGCAGATAAGCACTCTCATCGGTGAACTCCTTTATTTTTATTGTTGTTATCAGGCGTGCGGGAGGGTGTCTGCCCTGCCGTTCTCATCACTCAGACGATCAATGACCGGGTAGGCCACGGCGGCGATATGGTGATGCACGCGGCGGTAATCGCGCAGAACACGCTGGAAAATATCGCCGGATTCCGCCCAGGCACTTTTATCATCACGCAGCTTTTTAAAATGCTCACGGCTGGCGGTGGCCTCGATCTGGCGGATCACGTCTTTACACCTGACCAACTGATGTGCCGCCGCCAGGTCTTCGCCCAGAAATGCGGTAACCGCCAGACGCAGGCTGGTGAGCATTTCCGTGTGCAGCAGACCGATATTGTGCAATTCGAACTCGCTGAACAGCTCGCCGCGCAGTGAGCGGCGCGTGGCTAACTGCGCCAGGCTGCTGGAAAGAATGTCGCCCGCGTGCTCCACGTTGATCACAAACATCAGGATTTCCTGCGCGCGGTCAGCGTCGGCGTCACTCAGGCCGTCGTGCCCCATATCGGCGAGATAAGCGCGGATCGCCGCGCTCAGACCATCGAGCTGGTGATCCAGCTGGCGGATTTCCGCCGCTGAATGTCTGTGAGGTGCGTTAAACAGCGCACGAAGCCGGTCGAGCATGGTATTGAGCATGTCAGCGGCGCGCAGGGATTCCCGCACCGAATTGGACAGCCCGATGTAGGCGATATCCAGCCCGGCTTCATCGAGATACATCGGCATGGCCGCGCTGCCGGTGCGCTCAGCCTCGGGCAGTAAACGTTCGAGCAGGCGTGCCATCGGCGCCGTCAGGCCGATAAAGGCCACCGCCAGCACCGCGCTGAAGGCCGTGTGGAACCACACCACCAGCTGCGGCGTGGTCAGTGCCAGACGCCCGGCGAGCTGGCTGAGCAACGGCATCATCGCCAGCGCCACCACGCACCCAGCGCCGCGGATCAGCAGATTGCCCACCGGCAGACGGCGTGCGACGGCAGACCCGGCATTGAGCACCGGCGGGAGTGCGCCGCCGATATTCGCGCCCAGCACCAGCACCATGGCGGTGACCGGGGTCATGACGCCGGTGGCGGCAAGCGACGCAATCAGCAAAATTACCGCCACGCTTGAATGGCAAATCAGGGTGAGAATGATCGCCACCAGCAGCGCAATCAGCGTATCGCCCTCCAGCCCCTGCATCACGGCATGGAAAACCGGGGTGGTTTCGATGTGGCCGAGGGTCGCGCCGAGCAGGCTGAGCGCCATCAGCATCAGGCCGAGGCCAATCAGTGCACAACCGGCGCTTTCAAAACCGGTGTGATCGCGCATTTTGAACACCATAAATCCGCACAGCACCAGCAGTGGAATGGCAATCGCAGTGTTAAAACTCATCAGCTGAACGACCAGCGTGGAGCCGACGTTGGCACCGAGCATTACCGCCAGCGCCGGGGCCAGGCTCAGCGTACCGGCGGCGGTAAAAGAGGTCGCCATCAGGCTGACCGCCGTGCTGCTTTGCAGCAAACCGGTGATGCCGATCCCTGCCAGCAGCGCCATCCAGCGGTGCGTCAGGTGACGGCCCATCCAGTTGCGCAGCGGTGTGCCAAAACCGCGTTGCAGCGCGGTTGAAATCATATGGGACCCCCAAAGCAGCAGCGCAATTGCGCCCGCCAGATTGATCAGCAGCGTGGTGCCGGATTGGGTGGTCATGGTGGTAACGGTATGGGTCATGGACATCGCAGTCCCCTTTTTCAGGGTTGTCATTATTATTCACTGACAGCAAATAAAGTGTTAAAGCAGGTGCCGCGATGGGCTGCGGCACCTTGTTCAGCGGCTCAGAACCACTGTTTGAAACGACGGATATAAAGGGTTTTCATGCCCTGCGCCACGCAGCAGTAAGCCAGCAGCGTACCGGCCAGCCACGGGAAGTATTCCCACGGCAGCGCCTGCAATCCGACAATCGGGCCAAGCGGTGAGAACGGCACGTAAATACCAAATGCCATCACCAGGCAGGTCATCATCATGACCGGCCAGGCCGCAGTGCTCTGAATGAACGGGATTTTCTGGGTACGCAGCATGTGCACCACCAGCGTCTGTGACAGCAGACCTTCGACGAACCAGCCGGACTGGAACAGGGTCTGCATCGATTCGCTGTTGGCGCTGAACACGTACCACATGACCGCAAACGTCGTCATATCGAAAATCGAGGACGTCGGGCCAATCCACACCATGAAGCGGCCAATGTTTTTGGCATCCCACTTACGCGGTTTTTTCAGGAACTCTTTATCGATTTTGTCCCATGGCAGCGCCAGCTGAGAAATGTCGTACATCAGGTTTTGCAGCAGAAGCTGAATCGCCAGCATCGGCAGGAACGGGATAAACGCACTGGCGACCAGCACCGAGAACACGTTGCCAAAGTTGGAACTGGCGGTCATGTTCAGGTACTTCATGATGTTGCCGAACGTCTCGCGTCCTTTCAGTACACCCTCTTCCAGCACCATCAGGCTCTTTTCCAGCAGGATAATATCGGCCGATTCTTTGGCGATATCCGTGCCGCTGTCGACCGAAATCCCGACGTCCGCATCCCGCAGCGCAGGGGCATCGTTGATGCCGTCGCCAAGGAAGCCCACCGTGTGGCCGTTGGCCTGCAAGGCTTTCAGCACGCGCGATTTCTGCAACGGCGTCAGTTTGGCAAACACTGTCCGTTCTTCGGCCAGCTGTTGCAGCGTGGCGTCGTCGAGGCGTTCAATCTGCGGCCCGAGCAGCGGTTCGCCCGGCTCCAGCCCGACCTGACGGCAGATCCGCTGGGTGACCACCGCGTTATCGCCGGTCAGCACTTTTACGGCCACGCCGATTTCACGCAGCGCTGCAATGGCCGGGCCTGCGGACTCTTTCGGCGGATCGAGGAAGGTCAGGAACCCGCTGATGATCAGGTCATGCTCATCGTCGGTGCCGTACTGTTTTTTCGTTTCTGCTGCAGGAAGGGTGCGGGTGGCGACCAGCAGCACGCGAAAACCGTCTTTGTTGTAGTCATTCGCCATGGCCAGCAGCGCCTGACGACGGGAATCACTCAGCGCCACAACCTTGCCGTTTTCCTGCATATGGGTGGAAATGCTGAGCATCTCTTCCACGGCGCCTTTACACACCAGCAGATGATTTTGTTGCGGATCCTTCACCACAATCGACAGACGGCGGCGGATAAAGTCGAACGGCATTTCATCGACTTTGCTGTAGCCCTGCGGTTTGACGAAGCCGGGCGTGGTGTCTGAGAAATAGATCACGGCCTGATCCATCAGGTTTTTGATGCCGCTCTGATGGAAACTGTTCAGCCACGCCAGTTGCAGCACGGCGTCATTCTTTTGCCCGTGGGTGTCCATGTGGTGCTCAAGAATGATTTTGTCCTGCGTCAGCGTGCCGGTTTTGTCGGTACACAATACGTCCATCGCGCCGAGATTCTGGATAGCGTTCAGACGTTTGACCACTACCTTGCGCTTCGACATCGCCACGGCACCTTTCGCCAGATTGGCGCTGACGATCATCGGCAGCATTTCCGGTGTCAGACCGACCGCGACCGCCACGGCAAACAGCATGGCATCCCACCATTCGCCTTTCATGATGCCGTTAATGAGGAATACCACCGGCACCATCACCAGCATGAATCGGATCAGCAGCCAGCTGACGCTGTTGACTCCCCGGTCAAACGCCGTCTGGACGCGGGTGCCGACAATGGCTTTCGCCAGCGAACCGAAATAGGTGCGCGGACCGGTCGCCACCACCACGGCCTGCGCCGTGCCGCTGACCACGTTGGTACCCATAAAGCAGATGTTCGGGATATCCAGCAGATTCTCATTTTCCGCCGCAACGTCGCTGGCAGATTTCTGCGCCACGTTGCCGAGCGTGTCATATTTTTCCACCGGCAGGGCTTCACCGGTCAGTACCGCCTGGCTGATAAACAGATCCCGGGATTCGATCAGCCGCACGTCGGCCGGGATCATGTCCCCGGCGTAGAGCTGCACGATGTCTCCCACCACCAGTTCGCGCATTGGGATTTCACGCAGTTTGCCCTGCTGCCCGGCCGCATTGCGGCGCAACACGCTGGCGGTGGTGCGTACCATGGCTTTCAGCGCTTCGGCGGATTTTGCCGAGCGATGCTCCTGCCAGAAACGCACCAGCCCGCTGATGGCAACCATCGCGCTGATGATATAGACCGACACCAGATCCGTTTCCTCACCGGCGCGCAGCGGGAACCAGAAATCGGTGAAAAAACTGATGATGGCGAGCACCGCTAACACATAAATAAACGGGTTGTTGAACGCCCGGATCAGCTGGATCAGCGCGTGAGGGGGTTTGTCGTGGGCCACTTCGTTGTAGCCCTGTTTCTCCAGACGCTGGGCGGCGGCGGATTCCGTCAGCCCCTCGCGGGTGGCATTGACGTTAATCAGCGTCACGTCCACGCCGTTTCTGGCTTCCATCGCAGCACGCATGGAAAGCGCCTGCTTTTTTTTGTCCTGATTTTTCAGGGGAGTTGCTGTTTTGTTTTGTACAGTCATGGTGGTGCTCCTGTCGCCGGTAACGCGTCCGTTTTATGGCTGTCTTATATTTCGGGCAGCCGAAGACATTCGCGTTATTTAAGCGATCGGTGTTTACGTCTTTATTGCACAAGATCTCCCGCCGTTTATTATTTCTCTTACGTTGAGAAAGAAAATAAACAGAGTGAAATCGATAATGAGTCTTTTATTTCGGCATGGCTTCGCCGTTCTCTTTATTCATTCCATAAAGGAAAATAATAAAAAGACGTCGCGGTCAGGCGTCAATAAGGACGAAATTCAGCGCAGCAGATGCCACGGGCTGAATCAGGCGGGGGAAAGCCGACTTTGAGGTTCTTCGTTGTCAGAAAAAACACAACGCTGCTCCAGCTGGCCGGTCACGGGACTGACGCGCCAGGTGGTAACAGAGTGATTCATTCTGTTGATTTTAGAAGAAAAAAGAGATGACGAGTCTTTATTGCGGGCAGCCAGCGTCCTGTCGCGAGACGGGCGGACACGCAAAGTGGATGTCAGCGTTTTGACATCAGCAAAAAAGGGGAATTTGAACTTCATAACACACCTCGGGACCGTGACCTTCAGGTTGAGGTGGGATTACACGAGAGCATCAGGCTCTGGCGAGGCACACCCAAACGATGAAATGATCACAATCGATTTCATGTTTAATATTCCGGCGGGCTATATCAGCGTCGTCCGGTGAGTTTCGCAATACTGTGTCCATTAGTCTCTTATGTATTAGTGGATAAAGGCCGCTACTTCTGGCTCGTGCAATTTACCCATGCCGTATATTATTGTCAACCCGCAAAAGCAGTTTAAAATGTTTCGTTTATATTTCAGTGAGGAAATAGCCGGTCAGCCATCACTGACCGGCAAGACGTCTGTCACACCCTGATCAAGTGATATCAGAAATTATATTGGATCCCCAAACGGAAACGGGTTTGTCTTTCGTCCGTGGTTTTTCTCACCGACACATCACCGATTTGTGCATAAGGCGTCCATTGCTTATTAATATTATAAGCCACTTTTAAATCCTGTTCATAATCCCATTTGTCATTGTCATACAGAATCTGATCGCTGTGTTTATAAATATAGTTATATTCGAAACGCCAGTCGGCAAGACGATAACCCAGCCAGATTTCGCCACGGTTTGTTTTGCGGTCTTCGGTATTCTCTTTGGTATAACGGGTATATTCGTAACGATAGCGGGCATTGAAATAGATGCCGCTGTCGAAGGTATATCCGGCGGTTAAAAACGGCTTATAGATACTGTTGTCCGAACTGGATTCCAGGGTGAAACCGGGTTGCAGGAAAAACGCCGGTGTCACTTTATACTGATAGCTGATGGTGCTTTCAGTGCCGTTATCTACCAGATTATTAAAGGGTTTATTCGGGTTGTCTCCGCCGGATTTCCACTTGGCTTCCAGTGAAAAACCAAAGCCGTTGGCAAACCGGTGAGACACCATGGCCCGGTCTTTATGTTGTTTACTGTCGTCCAGCCATTCGTGGCGAAGATCAATAGTGACAGCCTGACTACCGGCGCTGGCCAGCAGCAGACCGCAGAGCAGCAGTCTGTTATTTTTCATGTTGTTATTAATCCCAGAGATATTGAGTAGTATTTTTATGTTTGTATTTACGACACGTACTTATTCTGACTTCTTTTATTTCTTTTCTAAAAAATGCTGATAATTAAAGGCGCCGTCCGCATGACGGGTTAAAGGCTCAGGCAGTTTCAGCGAGAGATAATTATCCGGTGTGATGATTTCCCCTGCCCTGTTCACGCTGTGATGACCGGTGTAGAAATAATTACTGTCGTCGACATTGCCGCTTACCGCATCGTCATACTTGCCCGGCGTGGTGCGCAGTGACAGGTTATCTCTGAAGCTTCCCTGCTTGTCCGCCGTGGTGTAGGGCGAAGGACGGAACAGGAAATTGAAGCGTTTGTTGTCCACCGCGCGGTTGCTTTCAATCACCAGCGCACCCGGATTGAAGTTGTCGGTAAAGCCGTCCATGCCGTTTTCGACTGCCACGTTATGGCGGACAACGTGTGCCACCGGTAACCCTTCGCCACCCAGTTTGAAACCGTTGCTGCCGTTGTGCACAGACAGGCTGTTTTCGATGGTCACGCTGCCGTTCGGGCCGTCCTCTATTTTGTTGAACAGGTCAAAGCCGTCGTCAATGTTGTCATGGGAATAACAATTCACCAGCCGGTTGCCCTCGCCCACGCGCATTTTCACCGCAAATCCGTCCGCATTTTTACGCCCCGGATCCTGATTCCCCCAGGATTCAGAATTGCTGATCAGGTTATGGCTGGCCCACAGTGCCCGCCCGATGCCGTCCGGCGAGGCTACCCAGATACCGGTGTCATCGGCATGGTGGGCCTTGATCCGGTCGAGATGGTTATAGCTGCCGGCGATGTGGAAGCTTTTACCGGTGACGGTAATCCCCTGCACATTCCAGTAGCTGGCTTCCAGTTTCAGCCCGCTGAAAACGACGTTATCGCCCTGCGCACGCAGCGTTTTCATGGCTTTTTCCGTGCCGCTGGCGGTGGCCGGGATGACGCTGGCCGGATATTCGCCGTCTGCCAGCCACAGCGTACCGCCCGGTGCTAACAAATTGACCGCACTGGAAAAATCCAGCGGATGTGCACGTGAACCGTCACTGCCCGCCACGCCCTGCGGCGAGACATAAAGTTCATCAGGATTATTCACCAGCGCCATACTGACCGGGAATTCCTGCGTGAGCGGCTGGCCGTTATCCGGTGTAAAGGTCACGCTGAGGGCGGTTGAGGGCTTATCGGCATGAAAAGGTACGCTGATGATTTCTCCGCCCCGCACCGTTTTCTGGCGCAGCAAAGGTTTTTTCTCCTGCGTAATCTGCACCTGACCGTCGCCGTTGGTGCGCAGCTGGAATACACCGTCACGACGGGCCATCACCGGTGAAGACATCACCTCAATGCGCGCTTTAAGTGACGGCGTCACGTAAGGCGCGGAAGGCAAGGTCTGGGCGCCGGACAGCGTCAGCGTGGCGTGATTCACGGTGATGCTGGCATTGCGCGAGGCAAAGAAGCCAACGTAGTACCCGGTTTTATCAAGCTGGGTGATGCGGTCAGCACCTTCCACCGTCCGGGTGGTCCACTGGTTGCTGCCCTGCGGGGCATAAGCGACCTCAAAACCGGAATCCGTGCGGGTCAGGCGCAGCGAGAAATGCGCAGGCGTATTCAGCGGATGATAGCTTTCACGCACCATGCCAATCCCGGTATTGCCCCAGGGTTGCTGCACGCCCTGCCGGGCGAGAAGTGCCACCACCGGCGGTTTATCGCCGGTCGCCATGACGCTGTTCATCACCATATTGGAGGCGGCCGGTAACTCCTCGATGCCCGGTTTAGTGACAGGTTCACGGGGGTTGCCGAGAATGTCGCGTACCAGTAACCCCGCGCCTTCCTGGCCCGCCGGTTTCGCACCGTTTTCAGGGCCAAACTGATTGAGCGTAATGTCTGCTTCCAGCCGGAAATTCGCCTGTGCCGGTAAGCGGGTGTAGAAATAGGTCAGCCCGTCGTGGCTGTTGCCCACTTTGCCGCCACGGCTTTCCAGGGTAAATGGCGTGGTCAGCAAAGTGCCGTCTGACGGGATGGTTTTTCCGTCGGCCAGACGGGTTTCGTTCATGCCGATTTTTTCCGGCAATACGTTGGTGGCAAAGTTGATATCGGTAGACTGACCAAACGTGATGCTGTGCCAGACCAGTTTGCTGGCATCAGGCAATGCAGCGGCCATGCCTTGTGCGCTTGCTGCGAGAGTCAGCGCGACAATAAACAGATGTCGTTCCCACATAGTCGTTCTCATCCTAAAAACGTAAGGCGTCGCTGGCCGGATTTCCCGGCCAGTCGGTGAGGTGATTGATGTCAATCTGCGTGGTAAAACTGAGGTATTACGGGTGTTGCGTGGTGCTCACCATCGGTTTCGGATCGGTTAACTCAACGGCGGGCGTATCGAAGATTTTGCGGCACACTTCACTGTTGCCCCAGCATTGTTCATACGGATAACCAATCAGGTTTTCCATCACCAGGCGAACGTCCGGCTGAATATCACTGATTTCGCCGCCCGCTTTGATGCGCGCCACTTCGCCCAATACCACCAGGTGCGTTTTGCGGTTAAGTTTCATCTGATTACTGAACACCATTGCCATCAGTGCCAGCGCAATGACCCCGATACAGAACACCAGCGCAATCGCCGTTACGGCACTTTCCGGCTGGGTGTGAGATTTGGACTGGAAGCCATAGAAGCTGAGGATAGCGCCCATCACGAAGACGATCACCGAACGCATCAGCTTGCCGGAGAACGTCATCGCACCGGCATAAATACCTTCGCGACGTCTCCCTGTGAAAGCTTCGTCAATGTCGGCCAGGAAGGTGTACACCGTCCACGGGATGTAATACACACCGCCGGTCCCGATACCGAATATCACGGTAATGGTCAACATGGCGACCGTGGCGTACTGCTGCGGCAGGTGCATAAAGTGCAGCAGGCTGTAACAGGCGACCGAGAACACCACAATGCCCAGCGCCAGTATGTAAGGCTTGCTGAAGCCGTGCTTCACGCAGATGCCGATGAAAATGGCGGTGGAGAACAGTTGCAGAATAGAGTTCAGGCTGCTCAGCCCGGCCACCATGGTCGGGTCATATTGCAGAACGAAAATGATGAAATACGTGAAGACCGACGCGAACAGCCATTCCGCCCCAAAGCCGCACAGGTACATGCCCAGATGTTTACGGAACACGCGCAGGTGGAATGTGGATTTCATGTCGCGAAGCAGCGTGAGCATGGTTTTGCCCAGCGTCATTTTCTTCTCATCCACCGGCGTGGTTTCTTCAACCGGACGTTCCCAGGAGGAGAGATACAACATGCCGATCGCCACACATAAGATCACACCGTAAGTCAGGGCCGTGAAAAAGAACGGCTCGGCGGAGTCTTTGCCGTAGATCAGAATGAACTGACCAGGGATGAAGGCGGCAAGGAAGTTAGCCACTTTACCGAAGATCGCTTTGTAGCCGGTCAGCTTGGAGCGCGCGGAGAAGTCAGTGGTCATTTCCGTGGCGAGGGTTTCGTAAGGCACCATCACCGAGGTGTAAATCAGCTCGAACACCACGTAAGTGGAAAGGTAATACCAGAAGCCGAAGCCTTCCACCCACAGCAGCGGGTAGAACATCATCAGCGGGATGCCCAGTAATATGAAGAAGCGACGGCGGCCAAAACGTTTGCCGAGGCGCGTCTTGCCAAAGTTATCGGAAAGATAACCCATCAGCGGGTTGCTGATCGCATCGATGATGCTGGCGACCGAGAAGATGGCCGAAGCTTGTAACAGCGTCAGGCCACAAAAGGTCGTGTAGAAGTACAGCAGCCAGATACCGGCAATGGCCAGCGCGCCGCTGCCCAACAGGTTGCCGCCACCGTAGGCCAGCTGATGTCTGAATAAAATTGGTTTTTCTGCGTTCATCGTGTTTCCCGCCCAGAGAGATATTTTATATTTATGAACCGGTGTTTTGTTTTTTTAGAGATATCGTTTTATATAGGCGAGCATGATGAATAGATGTGAATTAGTTCACATTTGATATACCAGACGAAGGGAAGAACGTGGATTTTGCGATGCAGTTATCATTCTTCTCCATAAATAACACACATTTGGCGCGATTATTTACGTTGAATTAATTCACAGTTGAATGATTTCAGACAGGCAGCCTGCGGTGAAATACCGTGAGGGTTCATCACCTTACAGGCATGTCATACGGCAGGTTCTTTAAGAGGAAAGGCCAATCCCTGGCCCTGGTGCTTGCTACAGCGAGTGATTCAAAAGAGGTGCAAAGGTTCAGGCCTTCAGCAATGACGCTGTACTTTCCTGTAATTCATCGAGCAATGTGTAACGTTTACGGTATTCAGAACGTTTTTTGCTGGGTAACTCTTCCATGGTTTTGCGCGGCAGCGTCAGCGGAACGTCATATAAAGAAGATGAATATGGCGTGGCGCTGATGGAATCCCAGAATTCGTTATAGCTGGCGACGAATACGTTCTTTTTACGGTGACGGTAACGCAGGCTGCGGAAAACATGGCCGGTGTCGCTGACCGCCAGGATCCGCTGTACGCCGGTATGCGCGGCAATGCGTTGCAGGCTTTCCAGCAGCAGACGTTTCGGGAACAGCCCGTAGCAGGATTTGGTCGCCTGTTTGATCACCTCATGCGGCGTCGAGCGGTGCGCCCCCTGGAATCCCCCCACGATTATCGTCAGGCCTTCAGGGCGTTGCACAACGCTGAACGTCAGCGCGGCCAGCAGCGTTTCTTCCATATACAGGAACATGTTCGCCTCGCCTTCCCGCTCGGATTTACCGATCGATCCCAGCACGACCCTGAAGGTTTCACCGTCTTTGCCGGTGAACTGTGTGACGGTGTCACCGTTTGCGCTGAGGAAGGTGTTGCGCAGCGGTGCGCTTTCAATGTTACAGACGAAGGCGTAATGATCCACCAGCGCAGAAGCGCGTCCGGCGGACGGCAATCCGAGGTGCAGATAGGGTTTGTGGATTTTGCTCGGTAATTTGGTCTGAACGGTGAACGCCTCCTGCCAGACCGGTTCGGCGGCCATCTTGTTAAGGACTTTCAGGGTATCCAGCGGATGCAACAACGTGCGGACGGCGTATTTGACACGGAACATCCGGTCGCGCCAGAGGTTATCCGGTACACAGGCACCGCTCAGCAAATCCATGAACAGACTGAATCCGCTGACTTTTTTGTTGAGAGTTGGGTCAGTGGACTGTGGTCCGCTGAGGGATTCGATGTCGTTAAGTGGTGAGTGTTCCATGACTTATTTCCGCTGCCTGAAATAATCACGGTATCACCCGATTTTTAAACAACTTTACAACGCTTCCTTAAAGAAAACCGCGCCCGACCGGTAGATGAATCCTGTTGAGGCGCCGTTTACATTATCTTTACGTAAGGGGGAGAATTAAGGTATTGCGCCCTGTTTAAGCATCACCCGTTCGCTCAGCGTTATTCTCCACAAACTGTTCTTCGACAAATTCAAACGCCCGCCGCAGTTGTGCGGCATCGGGGTGGCCCGGCAGCAGATGGATGGATTCACCGGGCTGGAGCGTGCGTGCAATCAGACGCGACATCTGCTTTTCATCCGTGATATCCACCTGTAATTGGGCCAGACTGACCGGCAGATCAAGCACCTTATACAGTGCGGTCAGTTGCACCACCACGTCCGGCTGATTCAGCAACGCGCTTTGCACCAGAATACCGTAGGCCACTTTGGTGCCGTGCAGGAAGGCATCAGTCTGCGGCAGAGCGGTCAGGCCGTTGTGCACGGAATGCGCCGCCGCGATACGCGTGTACCGGTCGCCCAGCCCGCCCACTAATCCGCCGCCCGCGATGATCGCATCCAGCACATTCAGGAACGGCTGAGTCAGCTGATGATCATCCTGCGCCTGTAAGGCCGCTTCGCTTTCATTGAGCAACACGTCGCGCAGCGTCAGCGCAGTATTCAGGCCGAGCTGAACCGTCAGGGGCAGCGTTTGCGGCTGCGGGCTGAGCACCACGGCTTCGTACCATTTCGCCAGCGTGTCGCCGATCCCTGCCAGCAGATACTCCTTTGGCGCGGCGAGAATAATGCGCGGTTCGACCAGCACCAGATGGTTGGCATCCCTGAAGATTTCGTAACGCAGCGCCTGGCCTTCGTCGTTATACCAGACCGAGAGCGGCGTCCAGGCCGCGCATGTCGCGGCGATGGTTGGGATCGCCACCACCGGCAGCCCGAGACGGCGCGCCACGACTTTCGCCGTATCCAGCACCGCCCCGCCGCCAATGCCGATCACCACCTGACGATCCGGCCCGCCGATCTCTGCAATCCGCTGCACTTCTGTTTCGCTGCAATGTGCGTTAAACAGCACGTGCCTGGCCTGTGAGGCGGTAAAGGCTTCCGGCAGATAATCCTGCGCAGCCAGCAGCGCCCGTTCGCCGTAAATCCACAGCGCTTTATCCAGTTGCGCCGGGGTATAAAACTCAGCAAGACGCTCAATGGCGCCGGGGAAAGAAAAATAGTTGGCAGGGCCGGCGACCACGCGGATATCAGTATCACTCATCGGGAATTCCTTAATATAGAAGCTGTTAACATCCTACCCCCGGACATCCGGATGGCTAATACTCTTTGGCATTAACTTATACGTTTTAGTTCGTTGCCAACGGCTGCGCCGTCATCAAAACTCGGACAATCAATTCATTAACTCACTATAAAAGCCTGCACAAAAGCTCAGATGAATTGTCCTCCCGTTTTAATGATGATTAACCACACAGGGTAATAAAAATGAAACTGCTCTCCACCTCATTGCTGGCGTTAAGTTTATTCACCGTCCTGCCGTCGTTTGCTGCACAAACCGCTGCGGTGCCGCAAGCGATTGCCGGGCATCAGGGGCCCATCCGCATCGCGGTGATCCGTAATCTGGGGTCGGACGATAACACCACCCAGTTTGTCTCCGGTGTGATTCAGGAAGGCCGCAAACTCGGTTTTCAGGTCAGCACATTTCTGAGTAACGGCGACGACGCGAAATTCCAGGATTTCGTCAATCAGGCCATCAGCCAGAAATATGACGGCATTATTTTGTCGCAGGGGCGTGACCCCTATTCCACCGAGCTGGTTAAACGTATCACCGCCAGCGGCATTGCGGTGTCGGTCTTTGATACCGCGGTAAATGGCGAGATCCCCGGCGTGACCGTCACGCAGCAGGACGATGCTTCGCTTACCGATCTCTCCTTTGGCCAGCTGGTGAAGGATTTCAACGGCAAAGCCAACATCGTCAAACTGTGGGTGGCCGGCTTCCCGCCGATGGAGCGCCGCCAGACGCAGTACAAGAAACTGTTGCAGGATCAGCCGGGCATTCATGAACTGGAATCGATTGGCGCGGTGTCTTCTGACGTTCAGGGGGATACGGCGAATAAAGTGGGCGCGATCCTGGCGAAATATCCGAAGGGTAAAATCGACGCCATCTGGGGAACCTGGGATGCGTTCAGTCAGGGCGCGTATAAAGCCCTGAAAGAGAATGGCCGCACTGAAATCAAACTCTACAGCATTGATATTTCCAATCAGGATCTGGCGCTGATGCGCGAACCGAACAGCCCGTGGAAAGTCAGCGTGGCGGTGGATCCTAAACTGATCGGCGCCATCAACCTGCGTCTGGTCGCCAACAAAATCGCCGGTGAAAAAACGCCTGCCACTTATGAGTTTAAAGCGGCGGCCATTCCGCAGGCGTTGCTGTCCGGCAATCCTGATGCGGTCAACGTGGCGTCGCTGGCAAAAGTGATCCCCGGCTGGGGAAAATCCGATGACTTTATCGCCCCCTGGTTCGCTACCCTCGAAGCGCAGCATAAAAAATAAGGCCGGATTATGACGACGTATTCTCTCCCACAACCGGAGTACAGCCGCAACATGCGGCTGATCGGCCACAGCGATCAGGGCGGTAAACCTGATGGCGTGCAGGTGATGGTTCACCGTGGCTACGCCTATATCGGGCATATGGTGTCGCAGGGGTTTTCGATTGTGGACGTGCGCGACCCGAAAAACCCGCGCCCTGCCGGTTTCATCCCTGCGCCGCCGGGCACCTGGAATGTGCATTTACAGGCGCACGACGATTTACTGCTGGTGATCAACGCCCGTGATTTGTTTGCTGACGTGCGTTTCGCCGATGAAAAAGTCTATTACACCCGTTCCGTCAGCGAGACGGTGCAAGGCACGCAGCAACGCGGATGGAGCGCGGGCGTGCGGATTTTTGATATTTCGGTGCCCGATCAGCCAAAAGAGATCGGTTTTCTCGGGCTGGAAGGTATTGGCGTGCACCGCATCTGGTACGTCGGCGGCCGCTGGGCATACGTTTCAGCGCTGATTGACGGTTACAGTGATTATATCTTTCTGACAATCGATCTGGCCGACCCGCGTAATCCGCAGGTTGCCGGGCGGTGGTGGTTGCCGGGAATGCACACCGCAGGCGGCGAAACGCCGGACTGGCCGGAAGGCAAACGTTACGCGCTGCACCATGCGATCATCAGCGGGGATACGGCGTATGCCAGCTGGCGCGACGGCGGCCTGACCTTGCTGGATATCAAAGACCGCAGTGCGCCGCAGCTGATTTCGCACCGAAACTGGAGCCCGCCCTTTGGCGGCGGCACGCACACGGCACTGCCGTTGCCCGACCGAGATCTGCTGGTGGTGCTCGACGAAGCCGTTCTCGACAATCAGGAAGACGGCGAGAAACTGATCTGGCTGTTTGACGTGCGCGAACCCTCGAATCCGGTGAGTATTTCCACCTTTCCGCAGCCGGACGAACGGGATTATGTCAGCAAAGGCGCGCATTTCGGACCGCACAATCTGCATGAAAACCGGCCTGGCAGCTTCGTCAGTTCCACGTTGATTTTCGCCACCTATCAGAACGCCGGTGTGCGCGCATACGACATCAGCAACCCCTATCAGCCAAAAGAAACCGGCGCGCTGGTGCCCGCTGCGCCTGAAAGGATGATCGATAAACGTCCCGGCAGACCGCAGGTGATCCAGTCCTGCGATGTGTTTGTCGATGCTCAGGGGATCATTTACAGCACCGACTACAACGGCGGCCTGTCGATTATCGAGTATCTGGGGTAATGCATTGCGCCTGAGATTGATGATGTCAGGCGCTTTTAACGCAGAGTCATTGATGACTTCCTGACGCCCCTCCCTTATAAGATTTATAGTAGGCGAGTACCGCCCCGTCTACTTTTACTTCTCAATGAAAGGAAACCCTGCAAGTGACTGCTTTCAAAAATCTGTCAATCCCCTGCATCAGACCCGCAACGCCAGCAGACGTTGGAGCGATTTTTGATATCCGCACCCGTGTGAAGGAGAACCCGCTTTCTCGCGAGCAACTCACAGAAATGGGTATCACAGATGAGGCGATCCTTGAAGCTATGCTGGCAGCGCCCTGTCTGTGGATCGCCGAAGTGGATGGCGCTCCGGTGGGGTTTTCGATGGCTGACCTGGAAGAAGCCAGCGTTTTCGCGATGTTCATCCTTCCCGGTTTTGAAGACAGAGGAATTGGCCGGAGCCTGATGGCAAGCGCTGAAGAGGCGCTGTTTGACCTTCATTCTACCATCTGGCTTGAAACCAGTGCTGAGAGCCGTGCTTTCGGGTTTTATCAGAAACTCGGCTGGCAGGAGGTTGAGCGGTTTGAGGATGGCGATGTCAGACTGGAGAAAACGAAGCCAGTCGCCCGTTCACATGGGTAAAATCGCTCTTTTTGCCCCTCGCCTGATCTATAACCCAGCCAAAGGTGTGTGATAGGTTTAATACTTATCATCTATCTTTTGCTGTTTCAGGACAGACCATGAGCCATAGTAAACCGGATGTCGCAGAACATCCGTCGCAGGACAGTGCCGAACGTTCAGGGATCTCCGTGATTGCTTTACTGGTTGCCGCGGCTTTCTTCATGGAGTTTATCGATGGCACGGTGATCGCCACCGCACTCCCGCAAATGGCGATATCTTTCGGGGTGTCTGCGGTGGATCTCAATGCCGGGATGAGCGCGTATATGCTGACGCTGGCGGTGTTGATCCCGGCCAGCGGCTGGGCGGCGGAGCGGTTTGGGGCGCGGAATGTATTCACCTTTGCCCTTGCCGTTTTTACGCTTGCCTCCCTGTTCTGCGCGATGGCGACAGGCGTCGGGGAATTTATCCTTCTGCGCATTATTCAGGGCGTCGGGGGGGCGCTGATGGTGCCGGTCGGGCGGCTGACCGTGCTGAAAACCACGCCAAAACCTCAGCTGATTAAAGCCATCGCCACCCTCACCTGGCCCGCGCTGGTCGCGCCGATCCTCGGGCCGCCGCTGGGTGGGTTTATCACCCACTACGCCTCCTGGCACTGGATTTTCTACATCAACGTGCCGCTCGGGATTATCGCCATGATCCTCGCGTGGCGGCTGTTTCCGCAACAACCCGCCGACCAGCCCAAGCATTTCGACACGCCGGGCTTCGTGCTGACCGGGCTGGCGATGCTGGCGCTGGTGACCGGTCTGGAGCTTATCAGTCAGGATCATATCTTGTGGACCACCGCCGTGTTGCTGCTGGCGGCGGGCGCGGCGATGTCCGTGCTGGCGGTGCGTCATTTGTCCCGATCTGCTGCGCCGATGGTGCACCTCGGATCGCTGGTTATTCCGACCTTTCGTATCAGTATGGGCGGCGGTTCGCTGTTTCGTATCACCATCAGCGCCGTGCCGTTTTTACTGCCGCTGATGTTGCAGGTCGGGTTCGGTATGGACCCGTTCCACGCCGGGCTGCTGGTACTGGCGGTGTTCGCCGGAAATCTGGCGATGAAACCGGCTACCACGCCGCTTATCCGCCGCTTTGGTTTTCGGCCTGTGCTGGTGGTGAACGGCCTGCTGAGCGTTTTCTCGCTGCTGTTTTGCGCTTTCCTGACACCCGGCACGCCAGACTGGCTGATCATGCTGCTGCTGTTTCTCGGGGGGCTGAGCCGTTCGATGCAGTTCACCGGCATCAGTACGCTGGCATTTTCGGATGTGCCCGCCAGGCACATGGCGGATGCCAATACGCTGTTCAGCACTGCGCTGCAACTCTCGGTCGGGCTGGGCATCACGGTTGGCGCGCTGGGCACCCGTTTCGGGGAGCAATTGGTGGAGCGGATGCAATGGCAGGCAGTGCCGGGAATGAGTTTTAAAATCGCGTTTGTGGTGATCGCTGTGATAACGCTTTTCGGCTGGCTGGATATGCTGCGCCTGAAACCTGATGCAGGGGCAACAGTTTCCGGCAAACACTAAACTTTACTCTATGATTAATCGTGTTAATTCACCTGAACCGGAGAAACCGATGTTTGCAGGATTAAGTGCTTTTCCCCTCACACCGCTCAATCATAATGGTGTCGATGAACGGGCGTTTGTGCGGCTGATTGAAAGAAGTGTCAGTGCAGGCGTGGATTCGATCGGTACGCTGGGGTCAACCGGCAGCTATGCCTACCTCAGCCGCGATGAGCGCGCGAAAGTGGCCCGTCTGGCCGTAGAACATGCAGACCGGGTGCCGGTGATGGTGAGCATCGGTGCGACCAGCACCGCTGAGGTGTTGCATCTGGCGGAAGATGCCCAGCAGGCGGGCGTCAGTGCGGTGCTGCTGGCACCGGTGTCCTATCAGAAACTGACCGCTGACGAAGTGTTTACGCTGTATGAAACGGTATCGCGCCATCTTTCGGTGCCGATGTGCGTTTACGACAATCCTAACACCACACACTTTGAGTTCAGCGATGACCTGTATGTCCGCGTGGCGCAGTTGCCGCACGTTGCCAGCATCAAAATTCCCAATCTTTCTGCCGATCCGCAGACAACGCGTGCGCGGCTGGAGGCGATCCGTGGCCTGCTGCCTGCCCATATCACCCTGGGCGCCGCGGGCGATCTGGCGGCTGCCACGGTGCTGACTCAGGGCGGTGATGTGTGGTATTCGGTGATTGCCGGTTTATTCCCGCAGATCCCGGTGGCGATCACCCGTGCAGCGCAAAACGGCAATGTGGCCGAAGCGCAGGCGCTGTCCGCCGGGCTTGAGCCTTTATGGGTCTTTTTCAGAAAACACGGCAGTGTGCGGGTGGTCGCGGCGGCCGCTGAGTTGCTCGGTCTGGCGAGTGCGCCTTGCCTGCCATTGCCGCTGCACGCGCTGGCCGGTGACGAACGGCAGCAACTGGCCGGCGTACTCGACAGGCTCGGTCTGCACGCCTGATCTTCACGGCGGGGGGCCC
>NZ_MJIB01000014.1:194474-209497 GCF_003697865.1 Rahnella sp. Larv3_ips
CATACTGTCAGCATCATGCACCTTTTTCGGGTGCAATTTTTTGCAGAGCAAAACCTACAAGGGCTATTCAGGCGTGGCAAAATCATTTTTACGCAGTGGCAGTCTCAACGACATCCTTGCGCTGGGCGAAAACGGGCAACCGGTTTATGCCTCAGCCCTGCAATTACGGGAAACCTTACGTCTGCGTAAACAACCGTCGATTGCCGATTGTCTGGCTATTCCACAGCTTAATGAGTCGGGCGATCGTCTCGACTGGTACTCCCCGCGCGAGGGTAAAGTGATCTCCTGGGCTGCCGCGACCGATGCGGCGCGGGCGTCGGCATTGCGTCACCTCGAAAACTGCCTCGACACCGTTGCGCACATCAGCGCTGCGGCGAAATCTTCAGAAAAATCAGCCTTGCAGTTTTTCGGCGCATTGCTGGAAAAAGCTTTCCGTTTTCCGGATCAAAATCACGTCTATCTGGTCGGCGGCCAGCCGGTACTGACTTTCTGGGGGTTTGTGAGCCTGGATAACAGCAGCAATGCCGATGCGTTCGCCTGTCTGCGTGAGACGGTGAAAGCCGATGAACCTTTACCCGCCTTCGCCATGGCCGCCGACGATGCAGCGGCTGATATGCCACCTGCCGAGCCGGTTCGCGTGGTGAAAACCATTGAAGCGCGCGCCGCCGAGCAGGATGTGCCGGAGCCTGTGCCTGTCGTCACGCGCCGTAAAATTTCGCCTCTGATGTGGGCGCTGCCCGCCGTTGCGCTGGTGATTGCCGGTTCTGCTGCCGGCTGGCTTTATTCCCGTACGCCCGCCGCGCCTGTGGCCGTCGCTCAGTCACAACCAAAACCTGCGCCGCAGACCATTGAGCCGCGCGCCATTGCGCCGAGGCCGGTGGTGGCTGAACCCGAGGCTAAAGCAGAGGCCGCTAGCGTGCCGCAAGTGAAAGCGACACAAACCCCGGCGGCGCTGCCCGTCGCACCTGCTGCGGTGGTGGTGGTGGCCTCGCCTGAACCGGTTTCGGACGTCGAGAAAAATCCTGTCGTGGCAGAGCCTGCGCCAGTTCCCGTCAGTAAGAACGCGCTGGTGATGCCACCGGACGCGGTGAAAATCGGTTCGACCAAATTCCTCAACGGCAACTGGAATGTGATCGTCGATATTAAGGATCCGGTGACCGGCAAGCCGCCGGTGCTGCGTTATCAAATCAAACAAGGTCAGGGCACGGTGAAAATCAGCTACGGCGCAGGCATTACCTGCCGGGCTGCCATCAATGCCGGGCTGATGCAGTCGGGAAATCTGGTGATCAACAGCCGCTACCGCGCCAAATGCAGCGACGGTTCCCGCTATCAGATGCCGGAAATCAGCTGTACTCAGGCCGCGACCGGCGCCGCTGTGTGTCAGGGGCGCTACAACGGTGACACGGTTTATCCCATGACGATAAAGCGCGAAGGTAAATAACAGCATGCTGGCAACGATTACTGATTTTAAACAAAAAATTACCCTGATTCAGGACAGCGGGATCCAGTTCCTCGACTTCGCGCTAAAACCCGTCTGGGATGAGGCCCTGCCCGCGAAATTCGTGCGTAAAAGCGCGAACGGCCCGCTGCTGCGTCTGGAGTATAACGCGCAAAGTGGCCGTCATTTTCTGCCGGGGCTGGACGGCGGCGCGCCTGAAGTGGTGCGTCCGGAGTTCAGTTTTCCGCTGGAGCAGTCTCTGCAATTGCTGGATCAGATCTGGCTTCCGCTGCCGTTTCTGCGCTTTAATCCGCCCCGTACCTTTATGGCGGGCCCGGATAACTGGGCGCGGGTGCAGATCCGCGCACTTGAGACGCCGGAAGCCGACGGCAGTACGCATCGCGTGGTGATCGCATTTGATACCCGTGTGGCCGAAGGTGATGACGAACAGTCGCTGCTCGCGCCGACGCCGGACGATGTGAAGAATGGTATTCATTTTGCGCTGGCATGGCACAACGAAGAGTTGCTCGATTTTCTCGACCAGACCTGGGTGGACGGCTGGCTGCGTGAAGTGTTCACCGAACAGGTGGCGATCCGTGAGCTGCGTGAAGTGCGCAATATCAAAGTGGCGCTGCGCGAGTTTGAATATCAGGCGCATTACCTCAATCTGCTGGGCATGCTCGGCAGCCAGCTGGGTATCCCTGAACTGAAGATCAACGGCGCCACGTTGCAGGAACCCTCGATCAACGTCGATCTTATTCTGGACGTCGGCAACTCGCACACCTGCGGCATTCTGGTGGAAGATCACGTGGGTGAAACCGATGGTCTGAAACAAACCAGCGAACTGCAACTGCGGGACCTGTCGCAGCCGCATTATCTCTATAACGAGCTGTTTGAAAGCCGGGTGGAATTCTCGCAGGCGCGTTTTGGAAAGCCGAATTTCTCAGTTGAAAGTGGCCGTGATGACGCTTTCATCTGGCCGTCCATTTTGCGCGCCGGTCGTGAAGCCAGCCGTCTGGCCCAGTTGCGTGAAGGAACGGAAGGATCCACCGGACTTTCCAGCCCGCGCCGCTATTTGTGGGATGAAGACAGTTACACGCCAGGCTGGCGTTTCAGCCAGGGCGGCCACGGCGCGGTACAGGAGCCGGTGGCTGCTGCCATGCCGCTGACTTTTCTGATCAACGACGAAGGCCAGCCGTTGTCCGATCTGGCACCGGAGGAACGCCTGCCGGTGTTTTCCGCGCACTACAGCCGCAGTTCCGTGATGACGCTGATGCTCTCTGAGCTGCTGGCGCAGGCGCTGATGCAAATCAACAGCCCTGCCCAGCGCGCCAAAATGCTGCGTTCTTCCGCGCCGCGCCAGCTGCGAAACATCATTCTGACCCTGCCTTCGGCGATGCCGAAACCGGAGCGCGAAATCTTCCGCCGCCGCATGCAGGAGGCCATCGGTCTGGTGTGGAAATCCATGGGCTGGCATCCTTCTGACGACGGATTCAAAACCCAGAGCGATAAGGCCAAAAGCCGCATGCCGGTGCCGGATGTGCAGATGGAGTGGGATGAAGCCACCTGCGGGCAAATGGTCTACCTGTATAACGAAACGCAGGTGAATTTCGGCGGCCATACCGGCGAGTTTTTTGCCAGCATGGCACGCCCCGATCGTGAACTGGCCGATGACGAACCGGTGGGCAAAACCCTGCGTATCGCCTCGATCGATATCGGCGGTGGCACCACCGATTTAGCCATTACGCAATACTGGCTCGACGACGGTATGGGCAATAACGTCAAAATTACCCCGCGCCTGCTGTTCCGTGAAGGGTTTAAAGTGGCGGGCGATGACATCCTGCTGGACGTGATCCAGCTGTATATTTTGCCTGCCCTGCACGCCACGCTGAAAAAAGCCGGTCTGGCGAACCCTGACAGCCTGATGACGCGGCTGTTCGGCAGCGAAGGCCGCATGGACGGCCACGCCACGCTGCGTCAGCAAAGCACGTTACAGATTTTTATTCCGTTGGCCCGCGCCGTGCTGGAAGTGTACGAAGGCTTTGATCCGCTGGACACGCATGCCGAAATCGACGCGCCGTTCGCGGAACTTCTTGAACAGCGCCCGACGCAAAAAGTGCTCGATTATCTGCACGGCGAGATCCAGCGTGCGCTGCCTGCCGGTTCGGAGATGTTCGACATCATGCAGGCGCCGCTGGTGCTGAAACTGAGCAAGCTGCACAGCGAGTTTTTATCCAACCGAATGAGCATTACGCAGAATCTGCGTTCGCTGTGCGAAGTGGTGTCGCTGCACGACTGCGACGTGTTGCTGCTGACCGGGCGTCCGTCGCGCTTCCCCGGTATCCAGGCGCTGTTCCGCCACCTGCAACCGCTGCCGATTAACCGCATGCTGTCCCTGGATGGCTATCACACCAGCGGCTGGTATCCGTTCAATAAACTGGGCCGCATTGATAACCCGAAATCCACTGCCGCCGTCGGCGCGATGCTGTGCCTGCTGGCGCTGGATCTCCGTCTGCCGGGCTTTTATTTCAAGGCCGGGGATTTTCAGCCTTATTCCACCGTGCGCTATCTCGGGATGCTCGACGGCAATCAGGCGCTCACCGACGATAACGTCTGCTACAGCGACATCGATCTCGATGCCCACGATTATAAACTCGACGGCGCGGCCAACTTCCGCATACGCGGGGCGATCTGTCTGGGCTTCCGTCAGCTTGAAAATGAGCGCTGGCCTGCATCACCGCTGTATACCCTGTCTATCGCCGAGCCGGAGCTGGCGCGTAAAGTCGCCGGTGACAGCGTGCTGCGCGTGAAACTGGCGGTGAAAAAAGGGGAAGATCACCCGACGCCGGAATATTTCGACATCGCCAGCGCAGTGCTGGATAACGGCACCAAAGTGCCGTCTCACCATCTGCGACTTCGGCTGAACACACTGGGCGAGAACTATTACTGGATCGACAGTGGGAGCGTATTTGTTTCATGACCACAACAACGTTAAGCACCGACCTGCTGCAACAGCAATTCGCGCACCTCGATGACACCATCGGCGACGCGCTGGAATGGGTGGAACAGACCCGCGAACAGGCACCGCGTCTGGATCTGGAAGCAGATCGCCTGAATCTGCAACTCAAACGCTGCCGCGACAAAGCCCGCCGTCTGACGCAGGCGACACAACTGCCGCAGACGCTGGGCTTTTACGGCCATTCTCAGGCCGGAAAATCTTATCTGATTTGCGCACTGGCCGCCGGCAACTACGGGCGTCTCGAAACGCGCCTGGGCGGCGTCACGCTCGATTACCTGACGCAGATTAACCCGGGTAACCGCGCTGCGCGTCTGGCGACCCGCTTTACCCGTCAGACTGAAGTGAAAGACCGCGCGTTTCCGGTGCGGGTGCTGCTGCTCAATGAGGCCGATCTGGCCCGAATTATGGTGCGCGCCTTCCAGCCGGATGCGCACTACCACGTCCCGGATACCCAGCAGATCACCGAACATCTGAATAAGCTGATGATGCACCGTCAGCCGCTGCCGGTGCCAGGATTCCGGAGTGAGGAGATGATGGGATTATGGGATTCCATGATTCGTCTCGACGCGCGCCGCTTCCGTCATCTGAATGCCCACTACTGGCCGGTTGCGGTGCAGCTCGCGCCGTACCTGAATATCGACGATCGCGCACGCCTGTTCTCCCTGCTGTGGGGCAACGTCCCCGCGCTGACGACGGCGTATCGCCATTACGCACACACGCTGCAACATCTGGGCGGTGCGCAGAGTCTGCTCGCACCGCTGAGCGTGTTAGTGGATGACGCAATGCAACCGGCCGACGGCATTTTCAGTCAGTCCCCGGCTTATGATATTGAAATTTCTGTTTGCCCGGAATTCGCCGGTGAAAGCCATGCGCCGGTGACGTTGTCCCTGGAAGAGCTGACGATGCTGGCCGCCGAAGTGCAGATCCCCCTGCTTTCTCCTCCGCGCGAAGCGCTGTTTGAAGAGATCGATCTGCTGGATCTGCCGGGCTACGGCGCGGCGGAGGAAGAGGTTGACGGCGAGGACGACATCACTCCGCTGTTTCGCGCCAAGATCGCCTGTCTGCCGGAGCGTTATACCGATCGCCATGAAATGAACATGCTGATGGTGTGCACCGCCGCTGACCGCCGTGACGATGTGGTCGCCGTTGGCCGCACGCTGGAACACTGGGTCAAAGAGATGCACGGCGAGAATCCGCAGGTGCGCAGCCGCCGCAAACCGGGTCTGGTGTGGGTGCTGACGCCGTTCGACCGCCGTATGACCGAATCGGTACATTACGATGAAGCGGTACAGCGCCATGTGGGGAATCCGGGCGATGCCTGGGGTGCATTGCTGGCCATGGACGATCGCGGGTTACAGCGTATGGCTGATTATCTGGTGGCGGAAATTCGCCCTGAAATCCGGCTCAACCGTCTGGCCGAACAGCGCGATGAGTTACGCCGAGAACTGGCCGATAACCTGCTGGGCAGCTGGTATCAGGAAGGTGAAACGGCAGATCCGGCACAGAAACAGCGTACCGTACAGACTGTGATCAAGGCGCTGCAAACCCGAACCGGCGTTCACGGCGAACTGCTGGAAAAACTGTTGCCGGGACGTGATGAGTTGCACCGTATTTACCGGGAACTGTCCGAACAGCCCGACGACGCCCGCGTGCAGGATGAGGCAGGCGTGGAAAGTTTTGGTATCGGCATCAATATCGATCTGTTTGCTGAACAGCAGGATACGCAGGTCTGGCAGGAAAAAGCCGATGACGGCACCGCGTTTGCGCGGCAGGTACAGCGTTACTGGGTCAACCATTTACGCAGTTTGCCGGAAAACGAACCGCTGATTGCGCTGATTGGCGTGGCCAAACCCACCGTCGAATTACTGATGGAAGAGCTGATTACCGCCAGTTTCCGTCTGGAAATGGGCGATGCGCTGATCCGCACGCTGGGCGGCGCTCTGCCCGCCGGTACGCGTGAACACGAGCATCACGCAGACCGTCAGGTTTCCCGCGCGCTGACCGTGTTAGGCGATTTTGTCGCCTGGCTGGGTTTTGAAAAACTGAGCGAGGCGCAACGCCCGGAAAGCCGGATCAATAAAGGCAGCAAGATTTTCGCCAAACCGCAGAAAAGCGTAGCCAGCTGGAAATCGACCCAGCGCCTGACCAAACTCTCCGCTGCGCCAGCCAATGCCACCGCGTTTTATATTTACGACTGGCTGGTCGGTTTACAGGAAAGCATCATGCGCAATGCGGGCTATGCCGCCGGCGGGGAAATTCCGTTGTCGCAGCGTGAAGGTCTGGAGCGTTTGCTGAAGGCGTTAAAAACCGCGGAGTGATAAATACATAAACCGGAACATCAGAGTGATGTTCCGGTTTTATTTTGTGGCGCGTGCGGCCATGTTTGTTGCAGCGGATTATTTGTTCAGTTGATCAACCAGCAGCACAGCAGCCTCGGCAGAAGAACCCGGGTTTTGTCCGGTGATCAGCAGGCCTTCGCGTACCACGTAAGAACCCCAGTCAGCGCCTTTGGAATAGACACCCCCCAGTTTTTTCAGCTCATCTTCCACCAGGAAAGGCACCACGTCGGTCAGGCCAACCGCTTCTTCTTCGGTATTGGTAAAACCGGTGACTTTTTTGCCCTGAACCAGCGGATTGCCCTGCTCATCTTTCACGTGACGCAGCACGCCCGGCGCATGGCACACCAGCGCAACAGGTTTACTGGCAGCGATGAACGATTCGATCAGTTCAATGGAGTGTTTATCTTCCGCCAGATCCCACAATGGACCGTGGCCGCCAGGGTAGAATACGGCGTCGAAATCAGCCTGCGAAACGCTGTCCAGACGCACTGTCTCTGCCAGCTGAGCGTTGGCCTGCGCATCGGCTTCAAAGCGGTGGGTTTGTTCTGTCTGGAAATCCGGCTCATTGCTTTTCGGGTCCAGCGGTGGCTGGCCGCCAGCCGGTGAGGCCAGCACAATCTCTGCGCCTGCATCTTTGAACGCGTAGTAAGGCGCTGCCAGCTCTTCCAGCCAGAAACCGGTTTTGCGGCCAGTGTTACCCAGTGTGTCGTGTGACGTCAGAACCATCAGAATTTTCATGTTGTGTATCCCGTTTGTGATGTTGCAGGTTGTCTTTAATAGTAGATCAGTAATAGTAGACCAGTCGTCTTGTAATTGCTTTCAAAAAAACACCTCAGCGCGAGGTGTATTTTCTGACCATCCGTTTAGCGAGGTGGATGGACAATCTGTTGTGTCATTGCCATGGCAGCGTCAAAAGGTTGCGTATTGCGCACAATTTTCACCATCACGCTTGAGCCCAGCCACAGCTGATACAGCCCTTGTGCGGCCATCAGCGGTTTATCAGTGACGGTCATCGACCCTTCTTCAACGCCAGTTTCAATCACTTTCGCGATGCGGCTGATAATGCCGGAGGTGCCTGCATCAAGCGCCTGACGCATCGATTCAGAGAGATCCGCCACTTCTGCGCCGAGTTTTACGGCGAGGCATTTTCCCTTACAATCGTAAAAAGACTGACTCTCCTGCCACTGCTGCCAGTAATTCATCAGCCGCTGCGCCATGGTCAGGCCGGGCTGTGAAAATGTGGCATCCATTTCAGCGAGGTAATCCTGAAAATAGCTTTTCAGCAGTTCTTCGCCAAACGCATCTTTCGAACTGAAGTAATGGTAAAAAGAACCCTTCGGAACGGATGCCGTGGTCAGAATTTCATTCAGGCCGACGGCCGAGAAGCCTTTCTTCGCCATGAGTGACTGCCCCACATCGAGAATGTGCTTACGGTGATCGGTCTTGCCTGTGTCAGATGCTTTTGTCGTGTTCATGGGCTCAATCTATATTGAATTAGACCAGTCGTCTAGTGGTTATTTGAAAAAAGTCGCTGCTGAGGTTCTGTATTGAGGCTAAACGTCAGTTTTTCGTCAAGATTTCATCGCGCAATCTACAAAATTATCTCAACTTTCTGTAAATTTGGCCGATAAAACTTCTTTCAGTTGTATTCAGCTTACGCCTCTGGGGTCATACGGATGTTGATTGGGATTGATTTAGGCACGTCAAACTGCGCGGTGGCTCTCTGGCAGGACGGTGGTTCCGTTCTGATCCCTAACGTTTATGGAAAAAATCTGACGCCTTCGGTGGTCGGGCTGGACGATGACGGCCACATATTGGTCGGCGCTCCCGCGCATACACGATTGTTCACGCATCCTCATCTCACCCTTTCAAGTTTTAAGCGCTTCATGGGGACCGATCATCAGTTCCGTCTCGGTAAGCAATATTTTCGTGCGGAAGAGCTCTCCGCCCTGCTGCTGCGCAGCCTGAAAGCCGATGTGGAACAGCATTGCGGGTGTGAGATCACCCGGGCGATTATCACCGTCCCCGCTTATTTCAACGATATTCAGCGTAAAGCGGTGAAAGCGGCCGGTGAACTGGCGGGGTTACATGTCGAACGCCTGCTGAACGAACCGACGGCGGCGTCGCTGGCATACGGGCTGGTGAATCAGCAGGAACAGAAATTCCTGGTGTTCGATCTGGGTGGCGGCACTTTTGATGTTTCGATCATCGATATGTTCGAAGGTGTCATTGAAGTGCGCGCCAGCAGCGGTGACGTATTCCTCGGTGGCGATGATTTTACCCGCAGCCTGGTCGGCTGGATGCTGGCGCAATATCCGCAGCTGGATAAAGAGGACACCGCGCTCTTCGGCCAGCTGATTACGCTGGCAGAAAAGGCTAAGTGCCAGCTGACCACCGAAGACAGCGCGACGCTGAGATATCAGTGGAAAGAGCTCTCGCTGAACTGGACGCTGACCCCGGATATTTTGGCGCAATGCTGTGAAAGCACGCTGGAGCGCATGAAAAAACCGGTGATTCAGGCGCTGCGCGATGCCAAATTCTCAGCCGATGAAGTGGACCACGTGGTGCTGGTGGGCGGCGCAACCCGTATGCCGCTGGTACGTCAGGCGGTGGCGCGTCTGTTCGGGCGCTTCCCGCGCAGTGAACTGCAACCGGACGAAGCCGTGGCGCTGGGTGCCGGTATTCAGGCCGGGCTGGCGATGCAGGATCAGGCGCTCGATGACATCGTGCTGACCGATGTCATGCCCTTTACGCTCGGCATCGGCATTTCGCGCCCTAAAGGCGACGGCTACGAAGGCGGCCATTTCCTGCCGCTTATCGAACGAAATAGTTTTGTACCGGTCAGCCGGGTGGAAACCATCACGACGATTTCCGATCAGCAAAAACAGCTGGATGTGTCGATTTATCAGGGCGAAGCGCGCCGGGTAACGGACAATATTTTGCTCGGTTCGCTGCAGGTGGATGTGCCTGCGCGTCCGGCGGGTGAAATGACCGCCGACGTGCGTTTCACATATACGCTCGACGGCATTCTGGAAGTGGAATGCCTGATCTCTGGCACCGGTAAACTGGAAAAGCTGGTGATTGAAAAAGCACCGGGCAGCCTGACGCCGGCACAAATTACCGAAAGTTTACTGAAGCTGGAAAGCATCAAACAGCATCCGCGTGAGCAACTGGTCAATCGCCAGCTGGTGGCCGAAGCCAACGCGTATTATGAGCAGAGTCTTGGCGAACAGCGCCAGTTCATCGCCAGTCAGCTTTATCATTTTGAGCATGTTCTTGATTCGCAGGATGCGCGGCGGATTGCCGAAGCCCGCAAGGAGTTTGAAGCGCTGCTGGTGCATTTACGCCGGAACTGGGAATAACCGGTGGAGATCTGGTCCGTTCTTGGCATAGAACCCACCCAGGACATTACGGTGATCAAACGGGCGTATGCCCTTCAGCTGAAAAAAACGCGGCCTGATCAGGATCCCGACGCTTATCAGCAGTTGCGCGAGGCGTTTGAATCGGCCAGACGTGGCGAATACTTTTGGGCGGAAAGTGACATTGTCACCTGCCCGTTGCCTCTGATGGCACTTACCGATGAATCCCTGATCCGCCAGATGCAGGTGCACGCCCTGGTGTGCGACGCCGTTACCCTGCTGCTGTCAAATGAACAAGCCGGTCTGGTGCAGCTGTTTGCCTGCCTGTCGGACGATTTGCTGCAAAACCTTCAGATGCGCGAAATGTTCAGTCAGCAACTGGCTTGGGATTTGGCGGAACGTGACGGACTGACGCCGTCTGTGCTTGAGCAGGTGGCGGCGATGATGGAATGGGAAATCGACCATTATCAGCCGGTCGGGATTTCAATTTATCAGCTTCAGGCGCTGTACCAGCAGATTGAAAAGACCACCGGGCGCCGTTATCAGGCGGATTCGGGCATGCTGTGGAGTGACGACTGATGCTCTTTTTCTATTCAGGATTAGCGACGTGGGTGATTCGATGAGCAGCCAGGGAATATGGTCGGTATTAGGCATTGAGCCGACTCAGGATCTCAGTGAGATTAAACGGGCTTATGCCCGCCAGCTGAAAATTACGCGACCGGATCAGGATCCGCAGGGCTATCAGCGCCTGCGTGAAGCCTTCGATGCCGCGAAGAATCAGGGAAATGAGGACGTTTTAAGTGACGTTGTCACGAAAAGCGCGCGTCCTGACGATAACCTTAACGCTCCCCTGACGGACAGATTCATCCCGTACGAAATGGTCGATGAATTGCCGCCAGAACCCGACAATGTCTACCTGTTGCGCAGCCAGGTGCTTGAGCAAATCCCTCAGATCATTGATGCAATGATGGATGACGAAATCGCGGGCCTGAGCCGGCTGGAAAGTTATTTGCAGAGTGATTTACTGCAAAATCTCGAACTGCGGGAGATGTTCAGTCAGGAAATTGCCGGGCAACTCAGCGAGCGGGAAGGACTGTATTCGACGTTACTGAGCCAGATTTCCGCCATCATGGGCTGGGAGATCGACAATTATCAGCCTGCGGGTATTTCCGCCCGACGGCTGCAGGCGCTTCAGGCACAGATTGAAATGACCGGTGCGAATCATTATTGGTCTGTGATGATGCGTGAATATCAGGGGTCTGCGTTGAACCGGCTGCGTCTGAGGTTACTGACGGTGGAAGGTGCCACCGTCCCCTGGTGGGCAAAGCTGGTGCCTGATTTTATGTCGTCTTTGAGTCAAAAACTCAGGGAAATCAGGATGGATTATCCGGCGTTGTTACCGCGCCTGAATTCGGTTTTGCTTAATACCCTGGCTGAAACCCGTCTGATGCTGAGCTGGGGAGCGGTGTTCCTGAACGGTTTCTGGCTTTTGCTGATCATGCTGGCGACGCGTGAGCATCCTCAGCCGTGGCGCTCACGCCTGTTGCTCATCGCGATCATTGGCTTATATCTTCACGGTTACCCTTATCTGGAGCGAAAATTACGCTACCGGGCGCGCGGGCTGTGTGTGGCTCAATGTCTGCTGTCGCTGCTCTCAATCGCGATCATCGTAAAAATAATGCTCGGCTTCTTCAGGGTATTTGCTCCGGATGCAGGAAACCTGGTCATGGCGGTCACCCATTACGGCGTCCTCAGCGCCAGCAGTTTTTGTGTTCTCTGGATGATGGCACCTAAAACCTGGAAGTGGTACGGCGTGCCGTTAAATGCGATGACGTTACTGATGATATTGCCGTGGGAAGTGGTGAGGAAAAGCCGCGGGACCGTCAGTGCCGTGGCGTTTCTCATGCTGCTGTTTGTCTATTCGCTGCTGATTGCCGTGGGGTTTCGTTAAGAATGCGGGCAGCGCGCGCTGCCCGCCAGGTTGTCACTCTGCCAGGATCCACACGCTCACACTGCCTGCTTCGCAGTAGAATTGCGCCGTGCCGTGCTCGTCGGTTTCAATAATGTCGTCGCGATGTTCCAGTAAATCACGCCATTTTCGGTGCGCGAGATTTTCTCCCATGTCGATGGTTTTCTCCCCCGCTTCACTGTTGGACATCACCACCACGCAGCCCGGATGTTCTTCGGTGCCACTGCGTGAAAACGCAATACAGTTCGGATGATCGAAATAGTCCGTCTGCACACCCCATGCATGGGTTTGCCGGGCTTTGATTAATGTCTCGAGCCCTGGGATCGCAGGCATGTCGATGGTGTAATTGTTGCCGTCATCCCCCTCATCTTCGTAGGTCGCGCCTAACAAATCCGGGTAAAACACAATCGGCACGCCCTGCTCACGCAGCAGGATGAGGGCGTAGGCCAGCGGTTTGAACCAGGGCTCGATCGGCGCTTCCAGCGACTGCAACGGTTGGGTGTCGTGGTTAGCCACCAGCGTTACGGCGTGTGCCGGGTCTGCGGCCACCAGCGTGTTATCGAAAATCTGCGTGAAGTTGAAATCCGCACCCTGTTTTGACGCATGGTGGAAATTCAGCTGCAATGGCGCATCGAACAGCATGGTTTTGCCGTCGACCTGATCGATGTAATTTTGCAGCGTCGGCACATCATGCGACCAGTATTCCGCCACGATATACATGGGTTGATCGGCTTCAGCCTGAATATGATCAATCCAGTCTTTGTAAAACCACGCCGGAATGTGTTTTACGGCATCCAGACGAAAGCCGGTGCATTGGGTTTGATCCATCAGCCAGCGCGCCCAGAACTTCAGCTCTTCGTTGACCGCATTGTTACGAAAATCAACGTTGGCACCCATCAGATAATCGTAATTGCCGAATTCATCATCGACCTGATCGTTCCAGCCACCGGCGGTATAATCGTTGACGATTTTGAAGATACCGTTTTCATCCGGGTTTTCGATGTGGTCGACACCGCTGAAACAGTGGAAATCCCAGATGAATTTCGAGTACTGGCCCTGCCGTGCGGGAAACGTGAAACGCGTCCAGGCATCCGCTTCGATGATGTCATCGCTGATCTCTTCACGGTTATCAATATTCACACGGTTAACCTGCACACGCTCTTTCTCGTCAGCCCCCATTTTGTGGTTGAGCACCACGTCGAGGATAACGCCCAGCTGATGCGCTTTCAGCGCTGCAATGGCCGCCATCAGCGCTTCTTTATCGCCGTATTTGGTGCCACGCGTGCCCTTCTGGTCGAACTCACCGAGATCGAACAGATCATAGGTGTCGTACCCGACCGAATATCCACCGGAATCCCCTTTATAGGCGGGGGGTAACCAGGCTGCGGTAATGCCGATTTCGGCCAGCCATGCGGCCTTTTCTGCCACTTCCGGCCACAGTTTGCCACCGTCCGGGTAATACCAGTGAAAGAACTGAAACAACGTAGGATTCTGCATTCATGATTTCCATTCAGATGACCGGGAAATGAAGTATGGAGCAGGATTGGGAAAAATGCGGCGGAAGGAAAAAAAAAGCCGGTCAGCAATGCTGACCGGCCCGGAACGGCATCAGATCGGGATCAGTTGATTTCAGGGTGCTGATCGATCAGGTTCTTTCTTTTCGCCTGAAGTTCAGCAATCTGCGCATCAATATCTTCGATCTTGTGTTCGATATTGTCATGGTGCTCTTGCAGAATTTCTTTCGCTTCTGCACGGTCAGAGGCCGCTGGCGTAGCGCCTTTCAGCGGACGGTTTGCGGTTTCTTTCATGAAGATACCGGTGATCAGACCAATCACTGCCACCACCATCAGATAATACGCGGGCATGTAGAGGTTATTGGTGGATTCTACCAGCCAGGCGACGATGGTCGGCGTCAGACCGGCTATCAGCACTGACACGTTAAAGGCAATCGCCAGCGCACTGTAACGGATGTGCGTCGGGAACATGGCCGGTAATGTCGATGCCATCACGCCGATGAAGCAGTTGAGCAACACCGCAAGGATCAGCAGACCTAAGAAGATCAGGCCAATCACGCCGCTGTTAATCAGGATGAAGCACGGGATGGACAGAATAAACAGCCCCACGCTGCCGATCAGAATAAACGGCTTACGGCCAAAACGGTCACTCAGCATGCCCATGAACGGCTGGACAAACAGCATACCGACCATGATGGCAATAATGATCAGCACACCGTGGTCTTCTGAATAGTGCAGGCTGTGCGACAGATAGCTCGGCATGTACGTCAGCAACATGTAGTAAGTGACGTTAGTGGCGATCACCATACCGACGCAGACGATTAACGGTTTCCACTGTTTGGTCAGGATCTCGCGGAAAGAAACTCTCGGCGGCTCTGCAATGTCTTTACGGGAATCGCTGTCGATTTTATCCACGTGCTGCTGGAAGGTCGGGGTTTCTTCCAGCGCATGACGCAGGTAGATACCGATCAGGCCCAGCGGTGCGGCGATGAAGAACGGAATACGCCAGCCCCACTCGAGGAAGTTTGCTTCACCCACAATGCTGGAGATCAATACGACGACGCCCGCACCCAAGATGAAACCGGCGATCGAGCCGAAGTCCAGCCAGCTGCCGAGGAAGCCACGTTTTCTGTCCGGCGAGTATTCGGCAACAAAAATCGCGGCACCGGTGTATTCACCGCCCACGGAGAAGCCCTGCGCCAGTTTTGCCAGCAACAGAAGGATCGGAGCCCAGATACCGATGGTGGCGTAACCGGGGATCAACCCGATACAGAAGGTACTCACCGACATGATGATGATCGTGACGGACAAGACCTTTTGACGACCAAACTTATCACCCAGCGCACCAAAGAACAGACCGCCCAGAGGCCTGACCAGGAACGGAA
>NZ_MJIB01000014.1:209595-213011 GCF_003697865.1 Rahnella sp. Larv3_ips
GAAGTCAAACCACTCCATGGCATTTCCCAACGCAGCCGCCGTGATCGCCTTCTTGAGTTTGGTGTCGTCAATGATGGTGATATCGTTGATTTGCATCGGTTTAACGCGTTTCTTTCTCAATCTAATCATGTACATCCCTTTTTCAAATATCTCCACTGTTTCTAGCGAGAGGTATTCTGTTCAGTACCCTTAATGTATTTCGGGTATCAATTGTTATTTGCCAAACCATGACATTATAGAATGTTTTTTACAGAAGGGAAAAATGTGATCAACCTTACATTTTCAACAGCGTCTGCCGTCATGTGACCGTGCTAAGTGGTAATGTGTTTTCAATTTAATGAAATATCATTTCAATTAATAAAATAAAGCCAACAGCACGGCTGATTTTGTTGCCACTTACGAGGTGAATCATGGCGAAAGGTTCTCAGATTCAATTCAGTTTTCACACCGTTCAGGATCCACAGACAGGTGCCCGCGTCACGCGACTGACGCCGCCGGATGTTCTGTGTCATCGCAACTATTTTTATCAGAAATGTTTTACCCGCGATGGCTCTAAGGTTTTGTTTGCAGGGGAATTTGACGGGCACCGTAATTATTATCTTCTGGATCTCAGCAGCCAGAAAGCGGTGCAATTGACCGAAGGTCAAGGGGATAACACCTTTGGCGGATTCCTTTCTCCGGACGATCAATACCTGTATTACGTCAAAAATGAACGTCGTTTACAACGGGTGAAACTGGATGATTTCAGTGAAACCACGGTGTATCAGGTGCCGGAAGAATGGGTCGGTTACGGGACGTGGGTGGCTAACAGTGAATGCACCAGCCTGGTGGGCATTGAAATCAGTCGCGAAGACTGGACGCCGTTGTCAGACTGGAAAATCTTCCAGGAGTTCTACCACAGCAATCCGCACTGCCGGTTGTTGCGGGTCGATTTATTGAACGGTAAATCCCGCGTGATTCATGAGAAAAATGAATGGCTCGGTCACCCAATTTATCGCCCTTATGATGATAGTACCGTCGCGTTTTGCCACGAAGGGCCGCACGATCTGGTGGACGCGCGGATGTGGCTGGTGAATGAAGACGGCACCCAGGTACGCAAGGTGAAAGAACATGCGCCGGGGGAAAGCTGCACGCATGAGTTTTGGGTGCCGGACGGATCGGCGCTGATGTATGTGTCTTATCTGAAAGGCCAGCACGATCGCCATATCCGTCGCTTTGATCCGCAGACCGGGGAAGACATCTCCCTGATGACCATGCCTGCCTGTTCGCATCTGATGAGCAACGAAAACGGCACGCTGCTGGTGGGCGACGGTTCCGGCACGCCGGTGGATGTAAAAGACACCGCCAGCCATACGATTGAAAACGATCCGTGGTTGTATATTTTTGATGCCAAAACCCGTCAGCATGCTCCGCTTGCGGCGCATAACAGTTCATGGCGCGTGCTGGATGGCGACCGTCAGGTCACGCATCCGCACCCCTCTTTTTCACCAGACGATCGCCATGTGTTATTCACTACCGATTCTGAAGGATTACCTGCCCTGTATCTGGCGGAAATTCCTGACGCCCTGCTCAGTTCATTACGTAAGGACTAAACAATGTTCATTTTTAGAAAAGATATTCCTCTGCAGGACCTGGGCGACGGTGTGAGCCGTCGCGTTCTGGCGCACGACGGCACCATGATGGCGGTTGAAGTGTATTTCGAAGAAGGTGCTGTCGGCCCGATGCACAATCACGTGCATGAGCAACTGACTTACGTGTTGTCAGGGCGTTTTAAATTCACGATCGGCGAAGAGACGCTGGAAGTGTCGGCGGGCGATACGCTGTATAAAAAACCTTACATCATGCACGGCTGCGTATGCCTGGAGAAAGGCGTGTTGTTAGATACCTTTACACCGCAGAGACAAGACTTCCTCTGACCGGCTGGCCGTCAGGACAATAAAAAACCGGTGCTGATTTCAGCACCGGTTTTTTTGATCTCAAAAGAAAGGGATAACTTATGCGAGGATCTCACGCACGAAGTTTTCGATCTCTTTATTCTGACCATTCTCGAAGAAGCATTTCTGGAAGCGTTCGCCGCTGACAGCGGTTTTCACCAGTTCTTTATCGATAGCGCGCAGGGTATCAAGGTAGTTTTCTTTTACCACCGCCGCTTTGACCTGATTCAGAATGCCCGCGTTACGCACCTGCGGTTCTTTACGGTCAGCCGGATAGCCCTGACCTTTCACGCCGGTGAAGGCTTTTTCGAAGATGAAACGCACATTCAGCTCTGCACCCCAGCCAAAACCTTTGGCGAAAGGCAGCGACAGCGCGTTACCGTTGTTGATTTGGGCAAACAGGAACGCATCAGCCGGATCAATACAGTAACCGCAGTTAACGCCCGGATGGATATTCAGTGACATCAGTGCGCCCTGCCCGGTGCCGCAGCCCGCGACCACGAAATCGACCGCTTTTGAGTTCAGCAGAATGCTGGCCATGATGCCCAGATGGATGTAAGTCAGGTGATGATCCTGCTCGTCAGACATGCCGACGTTGTACACCGGATACTCTTTTTCGGACGCCACCGCGTTCAGTTCTTTAAGAATGATCGCGTTTTTCGCGGCCTGACTGTTTTCCATCATCAATGCAATTTTCATGAGATTTCCTCTTTAGGCTGCGGTTTTATCCGCTGCTGTCTGTGAATGCTTCTATGGATGAATGAGGTTTGGCGGGATTAACGCGCCAGCCAGCCGCCATCGACGGCAATCGTGTAGCCATTAATGTAGTCGGATGCCGTGGAAGACAGGAAGACAACCGGCCCCATAACGTCAGACGGTAAACCCCAGCGCCCGGCCGGAATGCGGCTGAGAATTTCTTCGCTGCGGGCTTCATCGGCGCGCAGTTGCTGGGTATTGTTGGTCGCCATGTAACCCGGTGCGATCGCGTTGACGTTGATGTTGTGTTTCGCCCACTCGTTCGCCAGCAGACGGGTAACACCCATCACGGCACTTTTCGATGCGGTATAAGAAGGTACACGGATACCGCCCTGGTAGGAAAGCATCGACGCAATATTGATGATTTTACCGCCGGTGCCCTGCGCAATGAATTGCTTCGCTACCGCCTGAGACATGAAGAACACGGATTTGATGTTCAGGTTCATGACGTCGTCCCAGTTCTTTTCACTGAAGTCGATGGCGTCTTCACGGCGGATAATCCCGGCGTTGTTCACCAGAATATCCAGATGACCCATCTCGGCAACGGCACGTTCCAGCAACGCCGGGATCACTTTGGTGTCACTGAGATCGGCGGTCAGGCTGAGAAAACGACGGCCAGTCGCCGCAATTCTTTCAATGGTTTCGGCGGGCTCAACGATGTTGATCCCCACGATGTCACAGCCGGCTTCCGCCAGACCGATGGCCATACCCTGGCCCAGACCGGTG
>NZ_MJIB01000014.1:213070-282325 GCF_003697865.1 Rahnella sp. Larv3_ips
TCCCCACGATGTCACAGCCGGCTTCCGCCAGACCGATGGCCATACCCTGGCCCAGACCGGTGTCGCATCCGGTCACCACGGCGACTTTTCCCTTCAGTGAAAAATTATCCAGAATCATGATGTTTCCTTTTTCCATAAAACGGAGGCGAATGCGCTTTTCCGTCACACAAGAGTGAGTCGGGCAATGCCCGGCTACGAACTGATGGGGAGAAGTTTAGCGATAAAATTCGCGCAACTCAAGAAAATGAAACATCATTTCAATTTAGATGAACTTTGATGTCGTTTTTTGTTGGGTTGATCACGTCCTGATAGAATGCACAGTGCAAGGGCTCCGCCTGGAAAACGGAAATTATCCTACGTTAAGCGTTTTGAGCTTAACGGGTGAAACCGTTCCATTGAGCGCGCCCCGCTGACCGTAAGGGATGTAAGGAACGCTTTAACTGTCCGTTAAAGGTTTTGCTTACTTTCGTACAGGTTATCGGCATGGCGTACGCAATCGTTCGGTTTCGGACGCAGAAAGGACACAGCATCTTCAATTCAAGTAGTTGCTAAACACCGATGCTTAAAAAACAGCCCAAGCGTAGGATATTTTTTTCTTTTAAACGCGGCCCCCTGTAAAGTAGGTTCGCGAGGCAAGGGCTTCGAGGGCGTTAGAGGCGCCGTATGGATTATGGAGATATTTCAATGGATTTTTTGAAGATAGTACTGACTGCCGCTTTGTTTGTCGCAGCGCCCACATGGGCAGGAGATTTGACTGGGCCCCAAAATAATGCCGTTAGATCTGCGGAGCAGTATCTCAGTATGATGGGCTTCTCACGGAACGGACTTATTCATCAACTCTCATCGGATGCAGGGGATGGTTACGAGATTTCTGACGCTACGGTAGCAGTGGACAGCCTGAACATTGATTGGAACCAGGAGGCGGTGAAATCTGCGAAGCAGTATCTCAGTATGATGGGCTTCTCGTGCAAAGGCCTCATTAATCAACTTTCCTCAAGCGCCGGAGACAAATACACCGTTGACCAGGCAACCTACGGCGCAAAACAGGCAGGTGGCTGCTAAAAAACGATGTGGTTCAAACGATGGGAACTGGCTAATAAAAGGAATTAGCATGAGCAATTATGAGGGGATCGCCACACGCATTGCCGATATCACTATATCTCCTGACTCAGTATTAGGTTTTATTAACGGTGCGATTTCCGTACCTGTCGATCTGGGTTATATGGCGTATGGTGTATTTGACACTGATTCATATTACTCTCACAAAACTGAAACAGTCAGAATAATCCAGGCAATGAGAAATGGAATTCTTAATTACGACCGAATCCTAGATGCAATAGAGATTGTTTTATCCAAGTTTGATCAATATGTGTCAGTAAGCAAACAAAATTATGTTTGAACCGGCACTTAAACCCTTTGTGGATGCTCTGATCGTAAGACGACAACAGGGAATGCGCGCGTTTGACCACATACTGGAACGTGTTGAATCTAAAGTGAGTGGCGACTATGGGCATCATTAAGGGGACATTGGGTGCGCTGGTAGGCACCATTGCTGTCTGGTTGGGAATATATTTCTTTTTTCATTTCGAAACCTGGTCAATGAGACTGCTTTCTATTTTTACGCTTGCCGTCTGCGTCTATCTTCTGGGGAAATTATTAGATAAATTTTTCCCAATGTAGTTAATTGAAGTTACTCAATTTATAAGGATGCAAAATGTCTAATCCAGCATATTTATGGTAACTGATGAAAATGGATCACCTGTTACAGGCGGTTCTTTAGTTTCTGGTTGAGTCGGAGCCATAGAATTAAAGTCGTTGACTCATAATGTACAGGTCCCAACCGACTCAAATACGGGACGATTAACGGGAACGCGCGTACAGCTATGCTTACCTGGCTATTCAGGTGGGATACTAAAAAGCGGATAAACTTTACACTTATCCGCCCTGCTACTTTCACAATATTCGCTTAGCCAACAATCTGATCGCCTTGCACTTCAATATTGTTTGCCAGATTCCAGCGGTTTGGCGAGGTTGCGATCACTACCTGGTGAATACGCTCAAACTGTTCAACAGTACCATCGCCTTTCACGCTAATCGTGTAGTTAATTTTGTCATAACCCGGTTTCACTTCGCTATCAAGCCCCATAAAACCGCGCAAATCTAAATTACCCGTGGTTCTAATTTCCAGTTTTTCGAGTATTACGCCTTCTGCGGCGGCAGCGACGACATAGCCAACTGTCATACAGGCGTTCAGTGCGGCAAATAACAGTTCCTGCGGATTTGGAGCGCTTGCCACACCGCCAAGCGCGGAAGGTTCATCGGCCGCAATGATCATCGGTTTTTCCGCTATTGGCTGTGGCACACCTTGCATCGTCCATGGATTAACCGTTGCTTCGCTACGAGTGCCACCACACCAGGCGGTAGTGACATCAAAACCGACAATACCTTTCTCAGAATTTTCTGCGATATCATCACGTAATGCGCCAATAGCCTGGAGGTCGATACCGTTAATCAAGTTACTCATGATTATTCCTCAAATTTCTTTCACCGGCAGCCTGTTACCGCTACCCGCATCAATATTAGTTACGGCCAGCCATCACGCCGCCATCAATATCCCAAATCGCACCCGTCACCCAACTGGTTTTATCGGACAGCAGGAAAGCCACAGTTTCAGCAATATCACGCGGCGTGCCCACACGGTTAATTGGGTGGAAACTGTTGAAGCTGTCCATGACGCCGTGGACTTCTTCTTTCGGAATAAATCCTTCGTAAATCGGCGTCTGCACTACCGCTGGCGATACGGCATTCACGCGTATTCCGTTGCCGCCAAGCTCAATGGCCATGTTTTTGGTCAGTGCGTGCAGCCCGGCTTTCGCCATGGAATAAGCGGATGATGGTGTGGCACCAATTGCCTGTTGCGCCCACATTGAACCGATATTCACGATAGAACCTTTGATTCCCGAAGCCAGCATGTTTTTCACCACATCGCGGGTGATAAAAAACGTCGCGCGGTTGATGCTCATATACATGTCGTAATCCGCTTCTTCGTGCTCGGCAAAAGGTTTCGGGAAGAATACACCGGCAGCATTCACCAACAGGTCGATATCACGGTGTTCGGCATTGACGACGTCCATCACATGCTTCATACCATCGGTCGTCATCAAATCAGCGATGATGGTGGAAACCTGGCCCAGAGGTGCCAACGCTTCACGTGCTTCTTCCGCTTTCTCATGGCGATTACCTACCAACACCACGCTGCCACCTTGCTCCAGAACCACACGAGCTGTTTCCAGACCCATACCGCTTGTGCCGCCAACAACCAGAAGTTTTTTACCTGCGAATACGTTGCTCATGTTTATCTCCAGAATAAATTCTTTGTTAGTTGATACAGAGAAGAAGCTTGTCTCCCTGTCGATGAGCAAAGAATGCCAGTCCTGCTCGACTACCACGAACCATAAGAACTACACTTACGAGATAGAAAAACTATCTCGTTAACTTAAAGAGGCTCGATGCGTATCCTGAACAGACTGAAATGGTTGCAGGCTTTTGAGGCAACCTCCCGGCACGGCAGCTTTACGGGTGCTGCGAATGAACTTGGTGTGACGCCTGCGGCGGTAGGTCAACTCGTGCGGGCATTAGAGGAATGGGTTGGGCATCCACTTTTGACACGTATCCGCTCGGGCAATGAACGCCTGACGCTGATTACCGAAGCGCAGGATGCACTCGACGACATTACGGTTGGCCTGGATAAACTCGAAAGCGGGCTAAAAAAACTACGTGGTAGGAAAGCGCGATCGGTGTTGGTTGTCACTGCATCGCAAGTCTTGGTGATGAACTGGCTGATGCCGCGGCTTCATAGATTTTCAGAACATAATGAGTTAATAGACGTGCGCCTGGATGTGGCGGACCGGCTTATCGATCTCAGCCATGGCGAAGCCGATATTGGGATTCGCTGCGGAACGGGTCATTGGAAAGGCTTAGTGGCCGACTGGATGATGGATGAGGAAGTGGTGATGATTTGCAGCCCTTCCGCATTGCCCGCCAATGAACCTGCGAATGCGCAATGGTTATTTGAGCAAAAGCTGATTCAGGACGATACCCCACACCCCGGCGCTAACTTTCCGTCATGGGAAAGCGTGTTGCAAAAAGTGGGGCTCGAAAGCGAGCAGCAAACGCGTCTTCACATCAACTCCACCGCCACGGTGATTCAGGCAGCGCTAAGTGGTCGGGGAGTTGCGCTAGTGCGCAAAGCCCTGGTGCAGCAGGATCTGGATATTGGCCGCCTGGTGCAGTTGTTCCCGGAAAACCGCTGGCCCATAAGCTGGTCATATTATGTGGTGAGTTCGAGCTCGTCACTGAAGCGGCCGGAAGTGAAAGCGTTTCATGACTGGATGTTGAGTGATATACGAGTTAAATAGCTCTCCTTGCCCTCACACTATTCTGAACCTTCAACGAAATGGAGCATCATCACATCAGGTGTATAAAAACAGACTTCGCGTGGGATATTTTCCGTTTTCCAAGCGGACCCCTGCAAACGCATGGCCAGAAAACCGCGCAGGCTGGAAATTAAGCAGAAGAGTGTGCAAAGGCGTTTTAATGAAGGTGGAGCAAGGGGATAACGCAAAATCACTGCCCGGCGGGAGCCGGGCCAGCGGTACTGAAATCGGTAACGGGCGGCGAGCTTAGTGCATCGACCCCTGGCACTCGGTGGCCATTGTCAGACCGCGACGCCAGTCACCCGGAGTCTGTCCAAACTGACGTTTGAAACTGCGGGTAAAGGATTGCTGAGAATCAAAGCCCAGCGAGATCGCCACGCTGACGATAGGCTCACGGCTGCTTGCCAGCATATCGGCAGATTTCTTCAGCTTTTTCTCACGGATGAATTCACCCATCGGCAGGCCGGTATGTTCTTTAAACATGCGTTGCAGATACCAGCGCGAATACCCTGCCCGTTTTGCGACGGTCTTAATATCCAGTCGCTCTTCCAGATTGTGATCGATCCAGTCGATCAGGTCGTGAATGAAATCCTCGGTTCTCATGGGCTTTCTCCTGTCTCTTATTCAGTTTGTTGCCGCCCCCCGAGGGCGTCTTTTTCTAAACTGACGCACTTTGCGATTAAATGCAAGTTTTACTATTGCATTTAATGTGTCGGTACGGGATAGTCACGCTCCCTGAAGTAAACGTTCTGTAAAACAGCACAGAAAGTGTAACAGTATTTCTTGCACTTTAGTAGCAGCGTCCCTACAATCCCCTCGAATCAATTGTATCAGACATTGATACATAATTGTGCTGATGAACGGCACAAGTCCCAAAAAAGTCAGATCAGGCAAAGGACGTTACCCGGAGGACAGACCGGTTGTATTGCCTGACAGCACTTACTCACTGGAAATAAAAATAATGAAAAACCTGCAAAAACCGTTGGTTGTTGCACGCGACCGCTTGCGCGGTACGCCTTTGACTTTGCGCCTTTCAGGGGTTGCGTTCATGGTCGCCCTGCTCGCCGGGTGTGATAACAGCGTGGCACAAAACGCCGCGCCGCCAGCCCCGCAGGTCAGTGCGGCCGATGTGCTGATTAAACAAATCAGTCAGTGGGATGCATTTAACGGACGTGTGGAAGCGGTGCAAAGTGTTCAGCTTCGCCCGCGTGTGTCCGGCTATATCGATAAAGTGAATTATCAGGAAGGCCAGGAAGTGAAGAAAGGTCAGGTGCTGTTTACCATTGACGACCGCACCTACCGCGCGGCTCAGGAGCAGGCACAGGCTGAACTGGTGCGAGCCCGCAATCAGGCCAGTCTGACCCGCAGCGAGTCCTCCCGCACAGAAAAACTGATTGGCACGCAGGCCATTTCCACTGAAATCGCCGAGCAGCGTCGTTCGGCAGCATCTCAGGCACAGTCTGATGTGCTCGCCGCTCAGGCACAGCTGGACATGGCACAGCTGAATCTGGATTTCACCCGTGTGACCTCTCCGATTGATGGCCGCGCCAGCCGCGCGATGATCACCACCGGCAATCTGGTGACCGCAGGCGACACCGCCAGCGTACTGACCACGCTGGTGTCGCTGGACACGGTGTATGTCTATTTTGATGTCGACGAAGGTACTTTCCTGCGCTATCAGGCGATGGCGCGTGATGGCCAGCGCAATGACACCCCGCAGTCCCGTTTGCCGGTGCACGTCGGTCTGGTGGGTGAAGACGGCTATCCGCATCAGGGCGTGGTCGACTTTACGGATAATCAGCTCAACTCAGGTACCGGCACCATCCGTATGCGCGCCCTGCTGGATAACCGTGATCGTGCCTTTACGCCGGGCCTGTTCGCCCGCGTGCAGTTACCGGGCAGCGCGGAATTCAGCGCCGTGCTGGTGGACGATAAAGCCGTTCTGACCGATCAGGATCGTAAATTTGTTTACGTGGTTGATAAAGACGGTAAAGCACAGCGTCGCGATGTAGAAGTTGGCCGGATTTCCGGTGGTTTACGTATTGTGCAGAAAGGTCTGGAAGCGGGTGACCGCGTGATTATTGACGGCGTTCAGAAAGTCTTTATGCCGGGTATGCCCGTTAACGCCAAAACCGTCAGCATGGCGGCCAACAGCGTCACTCCTGCCGCCGCTAAATAAAAGAGAATTCTGACTCATGGACTTTTCCCGCTTTTTCATCGACCGGCCGATTTTCGCCGCCGTTTTGTCGATTCTGATTTTAGTCACCGGGGCGATTGCCATTCCCCTGCTGCCGGTCAGCGAATATCCGAACGTGGTCCCGCCGAGCGTACAGGTTCGTGCGGAATATCCGGGTGCCAACCCGAAAGTGATTGCAGAAACCGTGGCGACGCCGCTGGAAGAAGCCATCAACGGCGTTGAAAACATGGTGTACATGAAATCGGTCGCCGGTTCCGACGGCGTGCTGGTGACCACGGTGACGTTCCGTCCGGGTACCGATCCGGATCAGGCACAGGTTCAGGTGCAGAACCGCGTGGCGCAGGCCGAAGCGCGTCTGCCGGAAGATGTACGCCGTCAGGGGGTAACGACGCAGAAGCAATCACCGACCTTAACGCTGGTGGTGCATCTGGTGTCGCCTTCCGGTAAGTACGATTCGTTATATCTGAGCAACTACGCCACGCTGAAGGTGAAAGACGAACTGGCGCGTTTGCCGGGTGTCGGGCAGATTCAGATTTTTGGTGCAGGCGAATACGCAATGCGTGTCTGGCTCGATCCCAACAAAGTGGCGGCGCGTGGGCTGACAGCCAGTGACGTTGTCACGGCAATGCGTGAGCAAAACGTGCAGGTGTCTGCCGGTCAGCTCGGTGCAGAACCGCTGCCAAAAGACAGCGACTATCTGTTGTCGATCAACGCCCAGGGGCGGCTCAAGAACGAAGAAGAGTTCGGCAATATCATCCTGAAAAGCGGTGATAACGGCGAAATCGTTCGTTTGCGCGACGTTGCGCGTATTGAAATGGGCTCCGGAAGTTACGCCCTGCGCTCGCAGCTGAACAATAAAGATGCGGTCGGTATCGGTATCTTCCAGTCACCGGGCGCTAACGCGATTGATCTCTCTGATGCCGTTCGCGCCAAAATGGCCGAGCTGGCGACCCGCTTCCCGGAAGGCATGACCTGGCGGGCGCCGTATGACCCGACGGTGTTTGTGCGTGATTCGATCAGTGCTGTGGTGCATACGCTGCTGGAAGCCGTCGTGCTGGTTGTGCTGGTGGTGATCCTGTTCCTGCAAACCTGGCGCGCGTCGATCATCCCGTTACTGGCGGTACCGATTTCGGTTATCGGCACATTCAGCATTCTGTATTTGCTCGGTTTCTCGCTCAACACGCTCAGTCTTTTCGGGCTGGTGCTGGCGATAGGCATCGTGGTCGATGACGCCATTGTGGTGGTGGAAAACGTCGAGCGAAATATCGAGGAAGGTCTGGCACCAAGGGAGGCGGCGCATCAGGCAATGCGGGAAGTGTCCGGGCCAATCATTGCCATCGCGCTGGTGCTGTGTGCGGTCTTTGTGCCGATGGCGTTCCTTTCCGGCGTCACCGGTCAGTTCTACAAACAGTTTGCGGTCACCATTGCCATCTCCACCGTGATTTCGGCGATTAACTCCCTGACGCTCTCCCCTGCTCTGGCAGCCCTGTTGCTGAAGCCGCACGGCGCGCCAAAGGACATGCCATCAAGACTGATCGACCGTCTGTTCGGCTGGATTTTCCGTCCGTTTAACCGCTTCTTTAACGCCAGTTCACACGGTTATCAGAATGCGGTGTCAAAAACGCTCGGACGACGTGGTGCCGTCTTTGCGGTTTACGTTCTGCTGCTGTGCGGCGCTGCGCTGATGTTCAAAATGGTGCCGGGCGGCTTTATACCCACGCAGGATAAGTTGTACCTGATTGCCGGGGTGAAAATGCCGGAAGGGGCATCGCTGTCACGTACGGATGCCGTGATCCGCAAGATCAGTGCGCTGGGGCTCAGCACCGACGGCGTCAGTGATGCTGTGGCATTTCCGGGGCTGAACGCCTTGCAGTTCACCAATACGCCAAATACCGGCACGGTGTTCTTTGCGCTGAAACCGCTGGGCGAACGTACCCGTACGGCGGCGGAAATTAACGCCGAAATCAACGCCAAGATCTCGCAGATTCAGGAAGGTTTCGCCTTCTCTATTATGCCACCGCCAATTCTCGGATTAGGTCAGGGTTCCGGTTACTCGTTGTATATCCAGGATCGTGCAGGTCTGGGCTACGGCGCGTTGCAGACGGCGATCAACACGATGTCCGGCTCGATTATGCAAACGCCGGGGATGGGCTTCCCTATCTCCTCTTATCAGGCCAACGTGCCGCAGCTGGATGCGCATATTGACCGTGACAAAGCCAAGGCACAGGGCGTTTCTCTCGATGATTTGTTCAGTACCTTGCAGGTATATCTTGGTTCGTCATACATCAATGACTTCAACCGGTTCGGACGCACCTGGAAAGTGATGGCGCAGGCTGACGGCCAGTTCCGCGACAGCGTGGAAGATATCGCCAATCTGCGTACCCGAAATGACAAAGGTGAAATGGTGCCGATCGGCAGTATGCTGAACATCACCACCACTTACGGGCCTGATCCGGTTATCCGCTACAACGGTTATCCGGCGGCAGATTTGATTGGTGATGCTGATCCGCGCATTTTGTCTTCGACACAAGCCATGACCGAGTTGACAGAAATGTCGAAAAACCTCCTGCCAAATGGCATGAATATCGAATGGACAGATCTGAGCTATCAGCAATCTACACAGGGTAACGCCGCGCTGATTGTGTTCCCGATGTCGGTTCTGCTGGCGTTTCTGGTACTGGCTGCACTTTATGAGAGCTGGACGCTGCCGCTGGCGGTGATCCTGATTGTGCCGATGACCATGCTTTCAGCGCTGTTTGGCGTGTGGCTGACTGGGGGTGATAACAACGTCTTTGTTCAGGTCGGGCTGGTGGTGCTGATGGGGCTGGCATGTAAAAACGCCATCCTGATTGTCGAATTCGCCCGCGAGCTGGAGATGCAGGGCAAAGGGATTGTGGAATCGGCGCTCGAAGCCTGTCGCCTGCGTCTTCGCCCTATCGTCATGACGTCCATTGCCTTTATTGCCGGGACAATTCCGCTGATCCTCGGTCACGGAGCTGGTGCAGAAGTGCGCGGCGTCACGGGCATCACCGTTTTCTCCGGAATGCTGGGGGTGACGTTGTTCGGGTTGTTCCTGACGCCGGTATTTTATGTGGCACTGCGCAAGCTGGTGACGCGTAAGCATGCGGCGCAGGAGACGCAGACTGTCTGATTGGTAATGACAGAAAGCAAAAAGCCGGGAAATTATCCCGGCTTTTTTACGTCTGAATGTCGCGAAGTGAGTATCAGATGGCTGATGTTTATTTCGTGCAGAGCGACTTATCTGCGTATTCCGCAGCCAGGTCTTTGGTGCATTTGTACTTGCCGCCACGTTCAAACTCGGCCAGCGCATCGGCTACCGTATGACGACCCAGCACCTGCAACGACGCCTCTTCAGCCTCATTCACGATATTTTTAAAATAGGTACAGGCATTGGCGCTGACAACACAGCGGGCAGGCACATCGGGACGTGCGGCCCACAGGCGTTTGTCTTCAATCACGGCGCAGTAAATATCACGCAGCGTAATGTCTTCCGCCGGGCGACCAAGATGAATCGAGCCGGTACGGCCAAGCGTTGAGACGATAATGCCATGCTGAGTCAGTGGCACCATCAGTTTGCGGATGAAGCTGGAGTTGGCTTCCAGACCTGTAGCTAAGATCGCACTGGTGCAGCGCTGTTCAGCCTTTTGGGACTGAGCGATACAAAACACCATCTGCATGGCTGTCGGAAAGCGATAATCTAACATTTCATTGTCCTGAGAAACCAAGTCTTAGGTTAAGCACCGTATCACAGAGGAATAACCCTGTACGTGAGCTGGTCAATAATATAACAAAGACTGTTGCATTATTGAAGGCGGGGACGGCGTTAACGCACAGAAAGTCACGTTTTGGGCACAAAAAAACCCATCCGGAGATGGGTTTTCTTTAGGCTATTTCTAAGACTTTTGGTCAGAGAAATTAGAACTGATAGATCAAGCCAACGCCAACAACATCATCGGTAGAGATGCCGTTGTTTTCGTAGAAATCATCATCGTTGTCCAGCAGGTTGATTTTGTAATCAACGTAGGTGGACATATTTTTGTTGAAGTAATAGTTCGCACCAACAGAAACGTATTTAACCAGATCTTTGTCGTTGTCTTTTCCGCCATTGCCGTTGTTCAGGTCTTTACCTTTAGACTGCAGGTAAGAAACTTCCGGACGCAGACCGAAGTCGAATTGATATTGTGCAGTGACTTCAAAGTTCTGCGTTTTATTTGCAATGCCGTCATCACCGTACATGGTCATATTACGGGTTTCAGCATACATGGTTGCCAGGTAGACATTATTTGCGTCGTATTTCGCGCCAATTGTCCAGACGTCAGCTTTGTCACCACGGTTATCAGCAGTTTGATCATTAGTACGGTCAGAAGAGGCGTAAGCTGCACCTGCACTGATACCCATACCGAAATCATAGGTGGTGGACAAACCGTAGCCGTCACCGTTCTGATGACCGACATCGCGGTGATTGTTTGTGCCTTCAGTATCGTTGGTGCCATCGTTAGCACCCTGATATTGCAGTGCAAAGTTCAGGCCTTTCACTTCGCCGAAGAAGTCAGTGTTACGGTAAGTTGCAACGCCGTTGGTACGGCCAACCATGAAGTTATCGGTGGTAGTGTAGGTATCGCCACCGAACACTGGCAGCATATCGGTCCAGGCTTCAACGTCATACACCACGCCGTAGTTACGGCCATAATCGAAAGAACCGTAGTTATCGAATTTCAGACCTGCAAAGCCCAGACGGGTCGCATTGCCTGAATTGCTACCTTCAGTGTTGTTCGCCTGAACGTTGTATTCCCATTGGCCGTAACCGGTCAGTTGGTCAGAAATTTGGGTTTCACCTTTAAAGCCAACGCGGACGTAGGTTTCATCACCATCGTCACCCACGTTGTCAGAAAACTGATGACGGGCATCCACTTTACCGTACAGGTCAAGTTTGTTGCCGTCTTTATTATAAACTTCCGCGGAGTGTGCTGCGCCTGCAACTAATAAGGCTGGAACAATCAGGGCCAATGCTTTTAATTTCATGACGTCATTCCTTTATCATTTAATTGAATACTTAATTTTTTTATATATACTTTATTTATGAGTCAGAGCTCGCAGTAATACTAACCAACTAGTTCCCTTGTTATGTAGGGAAATTATCGCGTTTGTTTTTATTATTTATTGCTAAGTATTTCAATGCTATTGACATATATTCGGTGTGAATAAATTAAAATTAAACATATATAAATTGTATTTATTTTTAGCTTTTATCTTGTGGTAATTTACTTTCCGGATTGTGGCATCATCACTGCAATCCATTTTTACCCTTCCTTGGTTTTATTGTTTATATTTATCCGTCGCGATCCCCCTGTCCGCGACCGCAATGATTACCCCGCCTGACTGCGGGGTTTTTTTTTGCATAAAAAAACCCATAACCGGCGAAAGTTATGGGCTCTGCAAATGAGAGAGAACTAAGAAATACGACGAGGTCAGAGAAACGTTAAACGTCCACAACAACCTGCATATCTGATGCTGGGATTGCGCATCCGCAAGGCCAACACCCGCTATTCAGGCACAACGGCTACTCTCAGGAGAAGAGTTTGTTAAACGCACAGTTCGTTCCAGTAACTGATGCGCATTAAACGGGTATACCGGTCAGGAGCGGCGAAACCACGCCGGGTCACTGTTCCCCACATCAATGCCATAAAGACACCCGGTCGCCAGAAAACTTTCCAGCAAACGCGTTGTATCCTGCGTTTTATCTTCTGTGTGCGCGCTCACCTTGCGGCGAGTCAGGCGTTGCCAGAACGAGCGTGGCGCAGCAGCTGGTGCATTCGTTGACATACGGGCCTCCGGGTATTCACTGTAAGTTCATCACTGATCAGCGCAGACATTGTCTTTCGCTGGAATGACGTCAGTTAACCGTTTCTGCGCCCTGAACTGAACCAACCATTTTTGCTTTGCAAAGCGATAAATCGACTAAGCCGCGCCCGGCCAGATACCTTCACAGAATAATTTTGCACAGGCGACGCTGTGTTGGTGGCGTAACGCCGGATCGCCGCTGTTCTGTGCCAGCTGTACCAGCATGCCGGTAAAACACTGACCGAGCAGTGGCGCAGGGATATCGTCACGAAACAGACCGTGCTGCTGACTGTGTGCCAGATTTTCAGCGATAAGCTGTGACAGTAACGCCTGGGTCCCGGCGCTGTGCGGTGGCAGGAGAAAAGCGCGCTCCGTGAGGCTGGCATCTTCAGCCAGAAAATTAAGCAGTTTGCGAAAACTCAGTGCCATGCGATCCAATACCTGATTTTCAGCAACCTGCGGTGAAATTTGTAATGAGCGCGTCAGCGTGGTGAGACGCTCGTGAAACAGAGTGAGGCTGTTATCGGTCATGGTGTTGCCCTGTTTATTCCTGTTAATCCCCTATTCTACCCGAGTGCGGCCTTGTTTCGCGGCCAATCTGTACCTTCCTACTTATTCGAATCGATACAGTTAGTGACGGTGGTTAACAATTGCACATGCCGTCTCAGGGGCGTAAACCAGTAAGCAGCTCACGTAACGGTACGGAGACGGTATTTCCGTGCGTTGCGCGCAGCACCTGAAGAAGATACCGAATACATAGAGGATGGTTGTATGTCTAAAAATGGAAAAGTGGCTTTAGTGACAGGTGGCGGTCAGGGGATTGGCCGTGCCATTGCCCTGCGTCTTGCCAAAGATGGTTTTGCCGTGGCTGTTGTGGATTTTAATCATGAAACGGCGAAGAAAGTGGCTGAAGAAATCAATCATGCTGGCGGCAAGGCTATTGCCCAACTGGCCGATGTGTCAGACCGCGATCAGGTGTTTGCTGCGGTCGAAGCCGCCACCACGCAACTCGGTGGTTTTGATGTCATCGTCAATAACGCCGGTATTGCGCCAACCACGCTGATTGAAGACATCACCCCTGAGATTGTCGATAAAGTCTATAACATCAACGTAAAAGGCGTTATCTGGGGCATTCAGGCGGCGATCAAAGCTTTTAAATCGCAGGGACACGGCGGGAAAATTATTAATGCCTGTTCTCAGGCCGGGCATGTCGGTAACCCGGCGCTGGCGATTTACAGCTCGAGTAAATTCGCGGTCCGCGGCCTGACTCAGACGGCTGCACGCGATTTAGCGCCGCTGGGTATCACCGTGAACGCGTATTGCCCTGGGATTGTGAAAACACCTATGTGGGAAGAGATTGACCGACAGGTGTCTGCAGCAGCAGGCAAACCGGTTGGTTATGGTACCCAGGAGTTTGCGAAAAACATCACCCTGAAACGCCTCTCAGAACCGGAAGATGTCGCTGGCTGCGTCTCTTACCTTGCAGGCCCGGATTCTGATTATATGACCGGTCAGTCATTGTTAATCGACGGCGGCATGGTCTTTAACTGAGTGTGTGTGCGTCAATCAGGCCTCTCATCATGAGAGGCTTTTTTTATGCCTGACGGTTAACCGTCAGGCGTTCGCCAGCGGTATGTAATACTCGCAGGTCACCCCGTTAAGTGCAGATTCCCGTGAGTATTTCTCCAGATCGGGCTGCATGATAAATTCCAGGCCGAGGGTGGGCAAAAATACCGAGTACATGTAGAGAATGAAATCATTCAGGCGACTGAGATCGTAAGGGTAATTGATCTTCAGATAACGACTGGCAGGCACAAAAATGTCGTGACTGGCACCGATCCTGACTTCATGGGCAACGGTATATTCCATCTGTAACGCATTCGCCACTTCATCGTGAGTATCAGGGCGGCAATCAGACAGCCCCCACACCGGCGCGAGCAATGATTCCGGCGTGGCCAGATAACGCAGCAGTTCAGCCCGGTGAACGTGGTTTTTACTGTTGAAAAGTGCTTCGATCGGATAAGAATGCGTGGTGGTTTCGCCTTCAAACGCCATTTCCGGCAACTCAACAATTTCGTATTCCGGCTGTGGAAATTCGTCAACGGTCAATGGCGCGGTGATGCCATTCATGGTCCATGAGGCGTTGCGACGGTACATTCCCGGCGTTTCTGCAAAGTTCTTTTTGAATGAGCGGGTAAACGTCTGCTGCGAATCATAAGAATAATACAGTGAGATATCGAGGATCGGCATATTGGTCAGACGCAAAGCAATCGCCGCCATCGTCAAACGACGGTCACGGATGTATTTACCCAGCGCGTGGCCCGTTTTGCTTTTAAATAATCGCTGAAGATACCACGGAGAATAGCCGGTTTTTTTCGAGGCTTTTTCCATCGTCAGACGATCACTTAAGTTGACTTCGATCCAGTAGAGAAGCTCTTTGATCAAGTCGTCATGAAAATCAGGTTTTTGTTCGCTCTGCAAGATGGACTCCCGGTGCTGCTATAACGTCGCGCGCTTAGTGCGCAACAGATTTTGAAAACACGTTCACAACGATCACGCCGGCGATGATAAGTCCGAGGCCAATGACGGCGGGCGTATCCAGCTTTTGACCGTAACCAAACCACCCTATCGCTGAGACAAGAACGATACCGACACCGGACCAGATGGCGTATGCAATCCCGGTGGGTAGCGTTTTCAGCGTCAGCGACAGCAAAAATATCGCAATGGTGTAACCCAGCAACGTGACCACACTGGGCCATAAACGGGTAAACCCTTCCGAGCTCTTCAGGCTGCTGGTGGCAATGACTTCGGCCACAATGGCGAGTCCGAGGATCAGGTAGGTTTTAAACATCAGAAGTTTCCTTGCGGTAAAGCTCGTTTTGGATGGCGCGGTTAAGGTTGTATTCGGCGCACACGCTGGTCAGCCCGAGAGATTCAAGACGCGACATGGCATCCATGCTGCTGCTCAGGCCAATCAGGCGCCAGGCAATGTGCGCGGCGGACTCCCCTGAGATAAATTCGTGGGTATCCCTGCCGTATTCAATGGCCGATGAAACGAGCTGATGCCAGTCGGCAACAGACGCCGCAAAAGCGGATTTCATCAGCGGTTCCTGTTCAGTCAGCAGCATTGCCTCGTGCCACAACGGGATCGCCATCAGCGATTCCTGATCCTGCGGGCTTATCAGAAACAGTGTTAAGCGTTCACGTGCACTCAGGGACTGGGAATCATTATCCAGCTGTTCCTTGAGGATCTTCATTACCCGCGCATACGCCTGGGCACGTAATTCAGCTGCACTGGAAAAATGATGGTGAACCTGCCCGACCGCAACGCCGGCTACCTGAGCGACGCGCCGGACGGTGGTCGCCGCCAGACCCTCCTGACGTGCAATGCATGCGGCAGCTTCCAGAAGCGAGGCGCGACGTTCTTTTTTACACAGATAAGCCAACGAAGGATCCAAAATGAGGGACGGACAGCGGACGATAATGCCAAGACTTGAACGGATGTTCAAGTTTTTTGAGAACGTTCATTCACATAGGGATATATACAGTTAATAATACGAAAATAACTTGCAATCGAATTGAAAAAGGTACCCGCCAGACTTGACAGGCCGCTCGATTATTAAATCAAATTATTCACTTGCGCACACAAAACTGCTCGCCGCGTATGTGTCACCCTGACCTTTATACTTCGGAAACAACGGATAATCACAAAGCGGCATTTCTCGCCCGGCAGTGCCTTTATTGGTGTCGATCATGACTTGCTGACCGGGGTCAATTCCGTGATCTACCCATTTATCCAGCGTGCCCAGAGAATCCCAGCTGACACGAAACGCCCCGCTGCTGTGGGTGAATCCCGGCGCCAGATACAGGCGGGCAAACTGACGCACGGTTTTTTCACCAAACTGCGCCTGAAGTTTCTCGTAATACGCCACGGTATTTCCCGGCGGTACGGCCATATCAGCAGTGCCGTGCATCAGCAGGAGTTTGCCCCCGTGCTGCACAAACGCGCGGATATCCGCTTCATTGTTATCAACCTGCGAAGCCAGTTCCAGCAGACGCTGCTTATGGGCTGCCGGGTCGAAGGTCAGTGAATCGTATTGCGGCGAGCGCATCACTTCATAACGCACCGCCTGATCACCCATCATGTAGGGAAAGGAGATGATCAGATTTGAGGCTTCAGGTTTGGGTTTATCTGCACCAGAACCAAACACGCTGACAATGGACGGCGCATCAGCGCCCTGCAATATCGGCCACGGCGCAAAACTGTCGCCCGAAGGCAAACTGACCCCGAGTGACACCGGCTTACTCAGCCTATGTACCATCGCAATTTGGGTGTCGGACAGGCAACCCGCGCCCTCATCTTTACCGTCTTTGCAACGCAGATGCGCAAGTTTGAAGGTGGCATCGCAGGCTTTGATATTGGCAACCACGCCATCGGCCAGACCGTCAAGCTTGTCACACGCGCCATTGACCGCGTTGGCGATCAGGGCTGACTTCGCGGGAGATATCCACGCGCCCGGTGTGTTGTAAATGGCCTGACCAATGCGGATGCCCGCCATATGTAATTCGACCACGTTGTAAACCGGGTGGATGGCGATGGCACCATCGTAGTCAAGGGGAAAGCGCTGAATGGCGGCCAGCGCTTCATGACCGCCCTGCGAGTTGCCCTGAAAATACATCCGCGAAGGTTTACGTCCGTAAGCTTGCTGAATCAGCGCAACTGCCACATCGTGAGTTTTCTTTATTTGCGCACCGGCGAAGTTTTGCCAGGCTTCATCATTGAGAGTAAATGAGGCATCAGACACGCCGCCCTGATGTCCGGAATCACTTCCAAACGTTGCGTAGCCCTGCTTCAGCGCGCCGGGTGTGGCCGCCGGAGCCAGACGCGCTGTATCTGCGCCTTTTACAGAACCATCGAAACCGCCACCGCCAAGTTGCAATGCTTTACCATTCCACATGAGCGGTAAATACAGCTGAAATTCAATATCGGGGGATTTCAGATCTACAGGTTTAATCTGCCCTTCCAGCTTACAGTGCGGTTCATTCGGCTGCCCGGCCATCGCCACGGCGGTGATCACTGCACCGCGCGTAGGCAGCCCGATACTGGCAGCATCAATGCGGGCGGTTTTCAGGCCTACGCACTGTGCCTGAGTCAATTGCTTTTGCGGTGCTGCGAGTACAGCAGTGCTGATCACCAATAACAAACCCGTAAGGAGGGACGCTTTCATCAGGCTGTGTTCATTCCGTCAAATGAGTTGCCGCAGTGTGTCATTAAAAAGGGAACGAAAAAAGCGCTGCCTGACCGCTTTCGTGACCTTTTTGAATAAGTTTTGCTCGTTAATATATGTGTTTCCTATGTGTTTATAATTACCATATAAGTCATGAATATTTTAAAATGATATATATCTTAAATGATTTACTTAGTACAATTATTAATAAAAATAAAATTTAGAAATAATAACTTTTAATTTGTTTCCGTGCTGTATGTCAGAGTATATTGCTGCAGGCATTTGATAGCAGATGCCCATTAAGCTCTACTAACATGATATTTTAAAAGGATTTTTCATGAAAAACGTAATTAAATTTGTACTTCTTGGTGCGGTTATTTCCACCCTTTCAGGTTGCACCGGCAGCGTGTCTAACAAAGATAAAAACTGCAGCTATGATTATTTACTGACACCAAGCCTGTCTATTTCCAAATGGATTGGCGGTTGCGGCCCGACTGATAAATAAGTCAATAATCACGCCACTCGCGTGATTGTCCGGCATTCATCACACCGGATCTTTATACAGGGAGAGTGATCTCCCTTTTTAAAAAGCCATTTTTAGTTACAACATTCTAATGCTTTGACTCTAAAACCAACGGAGTAAAGCTTTGGCACTTGCGTCTTTTGAGTCTCTCAGGAAGGAAACGGGGTAAACTTTTTCTGCAGGTGACCAGATGTAAACAGAACGGGCATGTTTAACGCCTTCCATCTTAAAAGGCGCTGTAACATCTGTGTCAGGCATACGGGCCACCCGGACCGCATTGCCCGGAGAGTGGCTATCAGGATACTTTACAAAGTATTTTAGCCATCAGGTCCCTGAATGCGGGCACATCCCGGCTGAATGAGAAATCGGGATTGATTGCCTTGCGGGCTATCAGGCCGTCGATAAACGCAAACAATATGATGGTGACTTCTTCGGGATTAAGCTCACGCGGAAACTCGCCTGCCCCTATCCCCTTCTCAATAATCCCCGCGATACCTTCACGCATGATTTTGTCGCTGGAAACGAACGTTTTCTGCAAATGCGGGTTCCTGGCAGACTCGGCCATAATTTCAACCCAAAGACGATGTGTTACCGGGTAACCTACATCGCTGATACAGGAAGCCACCTGTATGCAAAGTCGATCGAAATGCGAACCGGTGTAGGGCTCATCATGCTTCATCAGGGCAGAATTCTGCTCTTCGAGAACAATAGCGCGTATGAGCTCATCCTTGCTTTTGAAATAGGTGTACATAGCCCCCTGACTAATACCGGCACACGTGGAGATTTCACGCACGCTGGTTGCGCTGAATCCTTTATTAGCAAAACAGGCGGCGGCAGCAGTAATGAGCTTATGGTAGGTTTCCGTATCCTTTAACATAGCGGCCTTCAATAGTGAGTTAAGAGCGGCACTTTAACGTGCTTTTATGCTACAGACCAGAGTCACTGCGGCTCAGGCCGCTATCCATGCCGATGGAAAAGTTTATTTCAAAAGGGGCAGCTCGCTAAGCAAATGCTTAAGGTTGACCATGTCCCAGGGCATGTGTTCCGCGATGGTGAGGCCGACAGCCTCTGCTTTTGAAGTGGCCTGATTAATTAATGTAATCACATCCTGAATGGTCAGTTTCCCTTCTGCAGCATCACCAAAATCATGCTCACCTCGGCCGGGTTTTGCGAACAGAACCGAGCGGAACAGCGCCGGATCCAGTACGTCAAGATCAAGGTGGATGGCCAGATATTCGATCTTCTCTTGTGCAATCCACTCCATAACCTCAGCAGCTCCGGTTTTGACCTGCTGCGGGCCGCAGGTTGCCACCTTACGGCTGGCAAGGTAATCACGCTCATAATCCAGCGGGTCATGAATGCCGGCAATCATAATTTTCGACGGGGACAATTTGTGCCGAACATGACTGACTAAATCTTTGTCTCCGGTGCCTGTCAATGCCCCCAAGACATGCGCATGCGCATTTGAATACTGTTCTGCCGTTTGCACGTCGGGATGAGCGTCAACCCAGAGCACGCCGAGTTTTTCACCGTATTTATTCAGCAAGTGCGCAAAAGGTGCGAGAGAAACCAGGCAGTCTCCGCCTAAAACGACAATGGCGTCAGGGTCATGCTTTTCAATCAGGGCCGCTGCATCGCCAAGCTGCCTGAGGAGCTGAGGTTTGGCAGTTATACCGTCCACCTCTTTCAGCGGTTCAGCACCCGGTAAAGCGACAGGAACTGTTTCGACCGGTCCTTTCGCTTCCGGCGAAAGAAAGGAAAGCAGAAGGGATCCGAGGTGATATGGGGGGTTGTTTCCGCCCTGCCACTGGGGGAAAGAGAGCCGTAAAGTCTTTTTCTTCATATCTCACCTGCTGTTAGTTTTCAGAAAATCTGCCGTTATAAAACGGTTCGGTCTTACTTACGAAAAGCACCCGTGCCATCGGCAAACTTCAAAATGAATGATCGTTCATTCATTTTGAATGACCTATGGCTCTGATGCAAGCGGAGAGTCTGATATGTCTGCCTGAAGGGACATAAGCGACTGGTAGAAAGTGCAGACGAAAAAAAACGGCCATCATGATAATGGCCGTTTGAAGAGTCAGTTCGCGATACGTTTAGCGTTTACGCCAAATCGTTAATTCTGCGACGGTATGCTGGAATTTTCGTGCGGTTTCGCGGATCACGAAGGGCACATCCTGCGGTCCCTGCACTTCCTCAAATTCACTGGCTAAAAGACGTCGCAATGCCTGATGCGTGGTCACTGCCTCACCGTTTTCGCGGAATCCACCCAACCAGTTTTGCTTCGGCGTGTATTCTTCCATCCAGGTGTAAGGTGATGACAGCATCAGTAACCCGCCGGAGCGGATCATCGGCGCAATATCTTTCAGGAAACTTGCCGGTTCACGCAGACGATCCAGAAGATTGGCGGCCAGCACCAAATCATACAATTCAGCCTGCGGTTTAAGATTACAGGCATCGCCCTGTACGAAACTCACCCGCTCCGTTTGTTCGGCACTGATTTCTGCCTCACTCAGTGCGGCCTGACAATAATCGACCAGTTCCCCCTCTTCCGGGATCACATACCGGCAGGCTTCTCCACGGGCCAGTGCCAAAGCCACATCGATAAAGCGCGCCGAATAATCCATCCCAACAACGGTATCGAAATGACGGGCCAGCTCGAAACTCGCACGTCCTGTCGCACAACCTATATCCAGCGCCCTGCTTCGCCCGGATACATGTTTTACGGCAATATCCACCAGTTGAGTGGCGTAATTTGGAACATCAAAATGACGCGGCCCGTACTGGAAATCCAGATATTGCGCGACCAGTCCGTCCGTCTCATACGGATTTACTGTCTGCACATCCTGATGACTGGACACCACATATCGGAAACCGGCATGCTGGAAAAAGTGACGGCGGAAGGCGTAACGTGCAGATTTCAGCGCTTCATTGCCCGTAGAAATCCAGCTGCCGCCTTTGATCATCGAATGCTTGCCATCAAAAGTTGGCGTCGAGAAATCATCATATAAAGGGTGCACGCGGAAACCGTTATAACCGCCGATTGGCGTGGATGACCATTGCCAGACATTGCCGATCACGTCGTAAAAATCACCCTGCGCGAAGTGATCCACCGGACAAGATGAGGCCCAGTATTCCAGATTGATATTACCCGGCGCCCTGTCCCAGTCGGGCTGATCGCCCTGCACCTGTTCACGTAAAATCATCCACTCGGCTTCGGTCGGCAACTGTACAGATTCACCGGTCTGCGCCGCCTTCCAGCGACAAAAAGCGGCCGCTTCAAGCTGGTTAACTTCCGCTGGCCAGTCCCACGGCATCGGAATTTCTTCTGTCATCAGGCGCAGTTTCAATTGTTCAGGTTCACGAGGCGAACCGACCCAAAACGTCGGCATTTCTGCCTGAGTAAAGTCACGCCAGCCGGCACCTTCGTCATCCCACCATTGGGTATCGCGATAACCACCGGCCAGCATAAAGGTATAAAACTCCGCGTTACTGACCAGCATCTTACTGGCGCTAAATGCCTGAATTTTATGCTCTGACGTGCCGTATTCATTATCCCAGCCGTAAGTATCATCTTGCTTACCCAGCGTGACAACGTCACCTTTGACGGCCACCATGTCATTTTCGGGGACGGTTTTACGATCCGTACGTGCTTCCTGACAGGAAGGCCAGTGTGGCTGTGGAGTCACCCATTCCACCGGTAACTGACGGATCAGCACGCTGGAGGTTTCAAGATGAATACGCTCATGCTCGATGCCCATCAGGATCACCCAGGCCGGGCTGTTCCAGTCCACAGGCAACGTCAGCGGCATTGTGTCGATGATGCCCAGCACTTCTTCACGTACGCGATGGCGGTATTCACGCAAGTTTGCGACGGAAGGCCAGTTGTAGTTTTGATCGTCGAGATCGTCCCAGCTCATCTCATCGACGCCGATTGCCAGCATCGATTCAATTTGCGAATCGATGCGCTGCGGGAGTTGCCCCGCCGCCATCAGCTTATTGATGAAAAACGTCGCGGTGTGACCGAAATAGAAAATCAGCGGATGACGCAGGGAAATCGCTTTGTTGTAATACGCTCGTTCATCCGACAGGCAGTCAAACAGGCTTTCATACAGTTCCCAGGTCTGAATAAAGTATTCACGAATTTCCTGACGTTTTTCCTCTGCAGTGCCCTGACTCAGCAGCAGAGTTTTTGTCGCTTCTGGCAGCCCGACAGCGCGCGAGTGTTGTGGATGCATCATTTATTCCTCAGTCTACTGGCATTGCCAAATCAATACACAAGTGTAGCAGCTCATTTCCGCTGCCTTTTCCCGACGCATCCCTGACGGGTTTATGGTTATAACCATCTGCAATAAATAAAAAACCTCAATGCGGCTAAAAGCGCTTAATTCTCCATATACAGCAGCGATATTTGCGGAATCTGCAAGAACTCGCCATCAAATTTGTGCCGCAATGATAAGTAATCCGGGGCATTAATAATGTCATGAATATTGTCAGAAAATGCGTCGAGCGCCTGCTTCATCTGGGGTAAATAATCATGCGTATCATAAACTCGGTCGATACCTTCCAGTGAGTGGTTCATGATTTTACGGGCGACGTCATTAGAAACATCCAGTGCCGATAATTTAGAACGTGCCGTTCGGCGCAAGTCTCGGGTGGTAAAAGGGGCAATTCCAAGCCCCCTTTCCGCACGCAGCATCCGGCGAATAACCTGTGTAATCGCGCCCCGCGACAGCGGTTTGCCTGGATCCTTCGGCGAAGGCACCAGCCACGGGCTGTTTTTCGGACTGGCGGCGATCAGCGCATTGATGCAAACAAGCATCAGTGGCGTCAGCGGCAGGCTGTGATCGCGTGCCGATTTATTACGCTTGCCCTGCCGCCAGACGCTGATGCGCAAATTGAATTCATCTTTGCGCGCCCGCACCACTTCATCCGGACGGCGCGCAGTCAGCAGACATAATCGCAACGCCCAGCGGCATTGTTCTGAAATATCCCACAAATCAAGGCCATGCCAGAATATCCAGATTTCCGCATCGGTCAGCGTGCGTTCGCGCGGCGGCGTATTACGCCCACCGACATCACGTCTTTTCATGGCGCCGAGCGGAGAATGGGGAAGATAACCCTGTGTTTCTGCCCAGCTGAAAAATTGCTTACACAACGCAAAAACCCTTTTCGCTTCCGAAATTTTTCCCTCGGCCAGCAATACGTTAAATAAACGGTTAAGGCGCAGGCGGGTAATCTTGTTCAACGGAACGTCGCCGATCACCGGCAAAACGTGTTTCATTATGGAGGAAACCGCAATTTCAGGCCGACGACGTGTCAGGATCAGTGAAAGCCGGATCCACACGTTGATCACCTGCCCGACCGTGGCATTCCCCTCCTCATCAAAATCGTCCAGTTTTGCCAGCGGCGTTGCTTTTATCTGTTGCAGATAGACCAGCACGTGACGCCCTACATTTTCAGCAGCAAAGTCGGTTTCGGTTTCAGTTATCTGCTCAGTCATCAGCTAAATTTCACAACAAAGATCGCGGGCGGCAGTTATAACAAGCCTGAAGATCATAGGCAAAAGGTTTGTGACTCCAGACCTATTAAGTCTGGAGTCACAATGGCAGCGAAGTGTGAAAAATAAGAGACTTAGCTGAGGACTTATGAAGTGCTGATCTTACGCGTTTATGAACAAACAGGGACGTGCAGGGACATTTATTTGAACATCCGAAAGTGATCCCTAAAGAAAATTTTTTTCATGCCGACATACTAAGTGTTAAGGAACTTAATCTAAATTCAACCGCAGCCTGACCAGGGAATATGTCACTATGCGCAATAACCAGCCTGTCACTCAGCAGGAATATCAGTACCCGGACGACGCCACCTTGATGTCCACGACCGATGTAAACAGTCACATTACCTACGCTAACGATGCTTTTATCGAAGTGAGCGGTTTTGCCAGCGAAGAAATTATCGGCCAGCCGCACAATATTGTTCGCCATCCCGATATGCCTCCTCAGGCCTTTAAAGATATGTGGGCCACACTGCAGCAAGGTTTCCCCTGGACAGCGCTGGTCAAAAACCGCCGACGCAACGGCGATCACTATTGGGTTCGCGCTAACGTGGTACCGATCATTCGCGGCGGCAAAACGCGGGGTTATCTTTCCGTACGAACGAAACCGTCCGCGGCAGAAATCACTGAGACGCAGTTGCTGTACGATAAAATCAATCGCGGCGAACTGAACAACCGGCGTCTTCACAAAGGCTTGCTGATCCGAACGGGTCTTACCCGCGGACTCTCTTTGTTGAAAACTCTTTCCGTCCGCTGGCGGATCCGTAGCGGATTATTCGCTGTGTTGCTGGCGGGTACCCTGCTTATGTCAACGCTCTTTGCCTTACCTTCAGTGCAAATGATTTCCGCGCTGGTGGGGAACGCCGTGCTGATCTTTTTCCTTGGCCTTTGGCTTGAGTGGCAGATCACCCGTCCGCTCGAACAGTTGTGCAAACAGACATTACAGGTGGCGAGCGGCGCCAGCCACACCATCACGCCGATGGCGCGGACGGATGAAATTGGTATGACGCTGCGCTCGGTCGGGCAGCTCGGATTGATCTGCCGCTGGATGGTCGATGATGTACACAGCCAGGCGCAGAAAGTAAAACAGGCCAGCGAATCACTGGCACAGGGCAACGATTTACTTAGCCGTCGAACAGAACAGACGGCAGCCAATGTGGGGGAAACCGCTGCGGCCATGAATGAAATGAACGCGACGGTTGAAAGCAACACTCAGACGGCGGCCGAGGCAGACACGTTATCTCTTAGCGCCAGCCAGGCGGCAGAGAAAGGCAGCCATGCCATGCAAGGTGTTGTCGGCACAATGCAGCAAATTACCGACAGTTCAAAGCAGATCGCCACTATTACATCGGTGATTGATGGCATCGCATTCCAGACCAATATTCTCGCGCTGAACGCTGCCGTTGAAGCGGCACGCGCCGGGGAACAAGGCAAAGGGTTCGCCGTGGTGGCCGGGGAAGTTCGTAGTCTTGCACAACGCAGCGCGTCAGCCGCCAGTGAAATTAAGCGGTTGATCGATGCCAGCGCCGATACAGTGATTTCGGGATCAAAACAGGTCGCTCAGGCAGGCAAGACGATGGATGATATTGTCACCCAGGTGCAAAACGTTTCTGCGTTGATTGCGCAGATCAGAACAGCAACCGGCGAGCAAAATCTTGGTCTGGTGGATGTCGCCAAAGCCATCGAAGAACTGGATCGCATCACCCATCAGAATTCCGTTCAGGTGCAGGAAGGCGCAATGGCCTCATCAGGTTTAAAGAAACAGGCGGAAAGGTTAGTGGATGCCGTGGGTGTCTTCCGCTAAACCGTTAAATACAAGGCCAGTGAAACAGACACTGGCCGGGATCATCTACTGTGCACGGCGCCGTTCAGCAATCCAATCCTGCACTTCGATGGCAAAAGTGTCCGGCGCCTTGCGAAATGTTTTTCTCGCCAGATCTAAAATGCTGTGGCGGGCTAACTCTTCTTCCATACGTTGTTGCGCGCTGTCCATCACCGCGCGGATCCCGCAAGGCCCTTCGCACGCCCAGGCCGGCGGACTTTCTTCAAAAACAGCCAGCCGTTGTCTGATCTCTTTGCATTCAAAAATCCCTTTCTCCCCGTCGATGGCCTGAACCACATCCAGCATGGTGATCAGTGCCGCGGAGCGTGCCAGCCGGAAACCGCCGCCCTTCCCCTCACTGCTCACCACCAGCCCCCCGCGCGAAAGACGGGTGAAGATTTTCGCCAGATAATCATAGGGAACGCCCTGCAACTCTGCCATTTCGCGGACATTCATTTCACGATCGTCGCCTCTGATATCGACCATGCACACCAGACTATGAATGCCATATTCCACGCCAGAACTGTAAAACGCCATGATGAACTCCGTTAAACTTTATCTGAGTCATTATACAGAGATTGTCCGCACCTGAAAGACGCGCTTTTTGAGCCTGTAATTCCCTTTGACGATTTCACAATTAATCAATCAGTTGAATATCCTCTTTTATCCTTACTCTTTTAACTCCGAAAACTATTGTCGCAGTTAACTACGACAAGTATAGTGGCAGTCAGATTATTAACGCGTTCTGAACATTTAAGGGTTGAACACATGAAAAAGCATATTATGATCCTCGGTAGCGGTTTTGCAGGTATGTGGGCCGCAGTGAGTGCAGCACGGCTGGCGTACATAAATGGCGGCGATGACATCAACATCAGCGTTCTGGCTCCTCATCCTGAACTGCGTGTGCGCCCGAGATTTTATGAGAATAATGTTGCCTCTCTGGTTTCTCCGCTGGCACCGCTGTTCACAGCCCTGAACATTCACTTCATTCAGGGAAACGCAAAACGCATTGATAATAAAACAAAAAACGTATGGTATTCCGATGCGGAAGGTCAACTGGCATCGGCGAGTTATGACCGGCTGGTGCTGGCCACAGGCAGCAATGCAAGACAGGTCACTGTTCCCGGTGCCGATCAATACACGTTCAATATCGATCAGCTGGAATCGGCACACGTATTTGAAAAACATCTGACCGGGCTGGCAAACCAAACGCCAACCCCGGCACGCAACACGGTGGTAGTGTGTGGCGGAGGTTTTACCGGAATCGAACTGGCGACTGAATTACCTTCCCGCCTGCGCGAGCTCTTCGGTACAGAAACCAAGACTAGAGTTATCGTAGTTGAGCGTGGTGACGTTATCGGCGGGCGTTACAGTGAAGCGCTGCGCGACGTCATTGAACAAGCCTCCAGGGAAATCGGCATCGAGTGGCGTTTACAGGCAGACATCACCGCCATTGACGCAACCGGTGTGACATTGAGTGATGGAAGCCACATTGCTTCCTCAACCGTGGTATGGACCGCCGGCGTGCAGGCCAATGCGCTGACTGAACAGTTTGCAGCGGAGCGTGACAGTGTCGGGCGTTTGTATGTCGATGAAAATCTGCAAATTCGTGGGGTTTCTGATGTCTTCGCCACCGGGGATGTTGCTCATGCCGCCACCGATGATGTGGGCAATACGGCGCTGATGTCCTGTCAGCATGCAATTCAGTTAGGTAAATTTGCCGGAAATAATGTCGCGGCAAGCATCCTGGGCCTGCCGCCTATTCCATATCGTCAGGTGAATTACGTCACCTGCCTCGATCTGGGCAGTTGGGGGGCAGTGTTTACGGAAGGCTGGGATCAAAAAGTACAATCGGTACGTGAGGAGGCGAAAAAAATCAAAATCGCCATTACAAATGAGCTGATTTACCCGCCTCGGGCGGAGCGTGAGATTGCCTTTGCGGCAGCGGATCCTCTGGCTAAATTCGTCTGATAAAAACCCAAAACAGCGCTCCCGGCACTTTCGTCGCCGGGAGTTGGGTCTTATTTTATACCGCTGCTAACCTGAACGCCGAAACCGAATGCGTCAGATGATGCACCTGCTCTTCCAGCGAAGCGGCCGCCGCCGCCGACTCCTGAACCAGCGCCGCATTTTGTTGCGTCACTCCGTCAATTTCCGTCACCGCCTGTTCAATCTGGCTGATGCCACGACTTTGTTCATCCGACGCCGTCGATATATGCTCCATCAGGACATCCACCTGAGTCACCGATGTAATGATCGCACTAATGGAATCGCCGGTGCGGGAAACCTGATCTGACCCTTCTTTAATATTGGCGACAGATTCTGAAATCAGGCTTTCGATCTCCTTCGCTGCCACAGCGCTGCGCTGCGCCAGATTACGTACTTCGCTCGCCACCACGGCAAATCCACGCCCCTGCTCGCCTGCTCGTGCCGCTTCAACCGCAGCATTCAGCGCCAGAATGTTGGTCTGGAAAGCGATGCTGTTAATCACACCGGTGATGTCTTCGATTTTTTTAGAGCTGCTGTTGATGCGCCCCATGGTCTGGATCACTTCCTGCGCCACTTTCTCACCGGCACGGGCATTTTTCACGGCTTCGCGGGTCAGGCTGCTGGCGCGCACGACATTTTCAGTATTCTGTTTTACCGTCGCCCCCAGTTCTTCCATGCTGGCCGCCGTTTCTGTCAGCGCTGCGGCCTGTTGTTCAGTGCGCGAGGCAAGATCGATATTCCCGGCAGTAATTTCTTGTGAAGCATGCGCTACCGTGTGGCTGGTATCGCGCACCTGACAGATAATCTGCGTCAGTGCCAGTCGCATATGTTCCATCGACTGCATCAGTTGTTCGATTTCGCTGCGCGAATTCATCTTCACTGGCACCGGCGTATCCAGATATCCTTCGGCGATCTGACGGCAGTGGTCACGGGAACTCAGCAACGGGTTCAGCACGTAACGTTTCATGAAGATGAGCACCGCAAGGATCACCACCACGAACAATATGCAGAACGCGATGGTCAGCCCGATGCCAAAACTGAAGTTGTTTTGCGCTTCGCTGTTGAGGTTTTTGGCGTATTTCTCATGCAACGCCAGCACCTGATCCAGCACAATTTCATACTGGCGATCCAGTTTTATCACTGCCGGAATACGTGCTTTAAACTGCTGTTGATCGCCTGCACGGGCAGCGTCAACCAGCGGCTGAATACCATTCTGACGGTAATCAAGATAGGTGGCGCGATAGGCCTCGGCCAGGGCAGCTTCGCCCGGCAGCTTGGGTGCACTCAGATAGGCCTGGAATGCTGCGTCCGCTTTACTGGTGGCTTCATCCACACCTTCGAGTGCCGGTTTCAACTGGCTGTTATCCCCGCTCTCGATCTGTTTCATCAGTTCCATCACCCGTACGCGAGAAGTACGGCTGTGGTTAATCGGGTCAATAATGGAAAGCACCACGCGGATTTCTTTATTCACATCATCCAGTGAATGATTACTGCGTGTCAGCAACCAGACGTTAGACATCATACTGGCGAAAAAGAGAGCAAAAAGAACAATTAAAACAAGCAGAGAAGACTTTTTTAGGGACATGTGCGGCTCTTATACATCGGATCAGGAGTCTATTTATCGGCATATCCCTGCGAATGTTTAGCCTTACACCCGTACTATCACAAATTTTTGGCAGGATGATCGATCTGCCTACCGTGGCTCAAGGGCATTAGCGCCTGAATGTCGCCAGTGCTCATTTTTCTTACGCGGGATAAATCTCATGCTTTAACTTTTTTTTCACGTTAACGTGAAGTGACTCGCAATAAGTATTATAACTTTCATTATCAGAACGAGATACTCACCCGACTTATTCCGGCCCAGTTTAAAATGTCTCTAAGATATTTCCCTCATAAAATGCAATCAAATAAAATTCTCAAATCATTTGTCATGTGAATATTCCTAATAATTACCGAGGAAAAATCTTATGAATTAAAGCTGCCTGCTTAACGACCATGATTTATTTTTTCATTAATTAATGAGAATATTCCCTAACTCAAATCCCTCTTGATACGAAAACTCTTAGTTATTTTTACGCCGGGTAGAAAGGTACAATTCAGCGCAAGCCCTTGCGCTATGGCACTTAAAGAGACTCATAAAGAAAAATCTTACTTATCAATGAAATATTCTTTCATGTATATAAGCTTAACCAGTAACATTCAGTAACACATTTTAGTTTTCAATATAAACATCAATGTTTCTAAAATACCGGCCACAGGTACTTATGTGGAATTTTTTTCACATAAACTCAAAACACACTGCGGAATGTTTCTCAAAATATTTTGTCTTGATTGTGACCCTGATTTATCTCACCCCACCAGGTGCAGAAATGGATATCGTTTTATGGCAGGGTTGCCTACCTTTCATTTATTTATGGATTCATTGGCAGCGTTTATCACTCATCAATAAGGGATAGGCATGTCTAATAGCTTTCAGGAAGAAATACCCAAAGCTCGCGTCAATATTAAACTCGATTTACATACAGGCGGCGCGCAGAAAAAAGTCGAATTACCTTTAAAATTAATGGTAATGGGTGACTACAGCAATGGTAAAGAAACGCGTCCTTTGTCAGAGCGTGAAAAAGTCAATATTAATAAAAACAACTTTAACAGTGTACTCGCTGATTTTAGCCCGTCGCTGAACCTGACCGTTGAAAACACACTGTCAGGCGATCGCAGCGAAGAAAGCATCAAGCTTAACTTCAAAGAAATGAAGGATTTCGAGCCAGAACAAGTGGCACGTCAGATCCCACAGCTTCGCGCGATGCTCGCGATGCGTAATCTTTTACGCGATCTCAAATCCAATCTGCTCGACAACGCGACCTTCCGCAAAGAGCTCGAAACCATTCTTAAAGATCCGTCTCTGAGCAATGAACTGCGCAGCGAACTGAATGCCCTGGCACCAAAGGCCTGATTGCCTCCACTTAACGGATTAATGCGAGATAATGCTTATGTCAGTCAATAACGAAAACGCCTCTTCTTCAAACGGTCAGACGACCGTGCTCGAGAACCCGGAAGCCAGCCCTATTTATGCCTCCCTGTTCGACAAAATTAATCTTACACCGGTTTCCTCACTCGGCGACCTGAACGATTTCCAGGATACTTCAGCGCTGGCTGATGTCACTGCCGACCAGCGTGTCACTGCGGCCGTTCAGGTTTTCCTGGAACGCCTGAAGCTGTCGGGTCAGACTGTTGAACGTCTGGATAAAACGCTGCTCGATCACCACATCGCCGAACTCGACAGCCAGATTAGCCGTCAGTTGGACGAAGTCATGCATCACCCTGAATTCCAGCGCGTGGAATCCGGCTGGCGTGGCCTGAAGTTTCTGGTTGACCGCACTGATTTCCGCCAGAACGTGAAAATCGAACTGCTGGACGTGTCTAAAGATGACCTGCGTCAGGACTTCGAAGATTGTCCCGAGATCATTCAGAGCGGCCTGTACCGTCATACCTACATTCAGGAATATGACACACCAGGCGGCGAGCCAATTGGTTCCGTCATTTCTAACTACGAGTTTGACGCGTCTGCGCAAGACGTCGCGCTGCTGCGTAACATCTCTAAAGTCTCTGCTGCCGCTCACATGCCGTTCGTCGGTGCCGTCGGTCCGAAATTCTTCCTGAAAGATTCCATGGAAGAAGTTGCCGCGATTAAAGACATCGGTAACTACTTCGATCGCGCGGAATACATCAAATGGAAATCCTTCCGCGATTCCGACGATTCCCGCTATATCGGTCTGACCATGCCGCGCGTGCTGGGTCGTCTGCCGTATGGCCCGGATACCGTGCCGGTTCGCAGTTTCAACTACGTTGAAGAAGTGAAAGGTCCGGATCACGAGAAATACCTGTGGACCAACGCCGCGTTCGCCTTTGCTGCCAACATGGTGAAAAGCTTCATCAAAAACGGCTGGTGCGTACAAATCCGTGGTCCGCAGGCAGGCGGCGCAGTGACTGATCTGCCGATCCACCTGTACGACCTGGGTACCGGTAATCAGGTGAAAATTCCGTCTGAGGTGATGATCCCGGAAACCCGCGAGTTTGAGTTTGCCAACCTGGGCTTCATCCCGTTGTCTTACTACAAAAACCGCGATTACTCCTGCTTCTTCTCTGCCAACTCTGCGCAGAAACCGGCGCTCTACGACACCGCGGATGCCACTGCTAACAGCCGCATCAATGCGCGTTTGCCTTACATCTTCCTGCTGTCTCGCATCGCGCATTACCTGAAGCTTATCCAGCGTGAAAACATCGGTACCACCAAAGACCGCCGTCTGCTGGAACTGGAACTGAACACCTGGGTACGCACGCTGGTCACCGAAATGACCGATCCTGGCGACGATCTGCAGGCTTCTCACCCGCTGCGTGATGCCAAAGTGACCGTGGAAGATATCGAAGACAACCCTGGCTTCTTCCGCGTGAAACTCTACGCCGTACCGCACTTCCAGGTAGAAGGCATGGACGTGAATCTGTCATTGGTTTCTCAGATGCCTAAAGCGAAAGCGTAAGAGGCCGGAGTGGTAATGAAAATTTATCGACCACTATGGAGTGAGGGGGCATTGCTGTCCCCTCAGCAGTTCCAGCAGCAGGCTTTCTGGGAAGCACATAGTAATCAATGTGTTGCCCACCTGTCCGTTGTTAATCCCTGGGGCGTAGCCACAGCTGAATTTGATGAAGGCTTGCTAAGTGTCAGACGCCTGCAAGCACTACAGCTAACCGTGCGTCTGCCTGACGGTTCTCTGATAGATACCGGGAGCAGCGATCTTCTCCCCCCTGCCCGGGATTTATCTCAGGATATTCCGGCACAAATCAATGAGCTTACGGTGATGCTGGCGATGCCGTTATTGCAGGCAAATAGCAGCAACGTACAACTCACTGACAATGCGGGGGATCGCCCGCTCCGTTATCGTCAGGAATGGGTAAATGTTCAGGATGCATTCGGTCAGGAAGAAGAGTCCATGGCTGTGGCCCGTTATGCTTTGTCTCTGCGTTTTGACACAGAACAAAACGAAGAGTACCTGATCTGTCCTGTATTACGTCTGGTTCGCGACGGTCAAGGCGGCTGGAGAAATGACAGTACATTTATTCCTCCGTTGCTGGCAATGTCCGCTCATCACGGACTGGTCCTGGACATGGAGCAAATTCTCACACAATTGCAGGCTAAACGCCGCCGCCTGATGGGGATGCGTCGTGAGAGCAATCAGCGTATGGCCGATTTTGCCGTCGCAGATGTGTCATTGTTCTGGCTGCTTAATGCCCTCAATACGCATGTTTCAGCATTATCTGAACTGGTTAAAAATCCGGCGCGACACCCTGAACAAGTCTGGTTTGAATTATCGAAACTGGCGGGGAGTCTCCTGACGTTTTCCCTGGAACATGATATCGAAGCGATACCGGCTTACGACCATGCGTCCCCAGAGACCGTTTTCCCGCCTTTACTTGACCTGATCGGGGAGCTACTGGAAGCCAGCCTTCCTTCACGCGTTATCTCGCTGGAAATGCACAAGATCAATGGCCAGCAGTGGAAAGCGCCTCTTAATGACAGTCGCCTGCGTGAAGACGCGGACTTCTACCTGTCAGTACGCTCAACACTGCCCGCTTATCAGCTGATTTCCCAGTTCCCTGCCTTGTGTAAAGTCGGGGCACCGGACGATGTCAATAATATCGTCAATATCGCACTTAATGGCGTGCCGCTGATCGCTTTAAGCCATGTCCCCGCAGCAATCCCTCTTCGGCTGGAAAATCAATATTTCGCCCTGGATCTCAAACATCCCTCTGCGCAGGCCATGCTGGATTCGGGTACGTGCATGTTCTATGTACCGGAACTTCTCGGCGAACTGCAACTGGAACTCTATGCGGTGCTTCGGTCATGAGAAATGAAATAGATATTGATGAGTTGCTGGCCGATACCTGGCTATCCGTTGTGCAGCTACGTAATGGAGTGGTTGCAGAAGAAGGCGAGGCTTTATACGAGCGCTGCCGCGCTCAGGTAGAGCGAGTTCAGGACCAATTACAGCTGGCCGGTTACGATAGCGAAAGCGTTGAACATATCACTTATGCCCAATGTGCATTGCTGGATGAAACCGCACTCGGTCGACAGGGTGGGGACAAGGCGCCTGATAACGGACATATTGCCTGGCAGCGGGCACCGTTACAGGCGCGTTTCTTTGGCTCTCTTCAGGCAGGTGAAGCGTTATATGAACGGATCCGCTCCGTGCTGCGTCAACCGGCTCCCGATATCACCGTGCTGACCTGTTTTCATCGGGTCTTATTGCTGGGTTTTCAGGGGCAATATAGCGCTCAAACCATCAACCCTCATCAACGTGAGCAAACCCTCGCCGCACTTGCCGGGCGGGTCACTCCCTTCAACGTGGTGCTCCCGGGTGCATTGCTGAGTAAATCAGGACGGGTACGTGGCGGGGCAATATTACGCTCACTCTGGTTCTGGGTTCTGGTTGCTATTGTGGTCGTGTCCGGTGTCTGGTGGGGCGGGCATGTCTGGCTGCAACATCTGATTAATCAGCAATTACCGGGGCAGTTCTGATATGCGCATCGGTTCTCGTTTATCAGTTTACTGCCTGACAGGGATGACGGGGTGTCTGGCACTTCTGTTGTGCTGGGGATTCAGCCCATTTGGCGCCTCCACAAAATCAGTCATTACCCTCATCACAGTGATCTTAATGGCTGGACTGATGCTGTGGGGAAGGCACCATGATGTGTTCATCGATGAGACGACACGACTGGAAAACCTGCCGGAGATATCGTTTTCGCAGCCGGTCGTTCTTGTTTGCGGGGACAAGCTGGATGCGCTGTTTGGTGAAACTACGGTACGGATTACCCCACTTGCCTGTTATGTCAAAACAGACATCGCAAAACCGTTATCCATTTTCGTTGATGCGGTGCTATCACAACGTCCCGGCTGGATCCGCCAGATGGCTGTACTGTACAGCGTTTCGCCGGAAATTCATGCCGATGAAGCTGTCTGCCGTGCCGCGATTAAAAGCTGGCGTCAGCAGTTTTATCGTTTGCAAAAGCGCATCGGATGCCGCATTCCTGTGCTGGTCAGTTGCTGGCTGAACGGAACTGCGTCGCCCTGGTTTGTGGGCGATGCCGAGGGAAAAATGATCGTCAGGGACGACGATGAAGGCGCAACACTGCTGAGTGACTGGTTGAGTTCGTCAGACATCAACATGCAGCCCGCTCGCCAGTCTCAGGCTATCTGTCTTGAGGCAGCCTGTTCATGGCTTCGGGACGTTGTGTTTGATGAAATGCAGCATCCTGAAACCCTGAGCTCGCCGGTGCGTCCCGTGGCCGTGGGTGTCAGGTTTGACGCCGTGTCGGGTGTGCCCGATAACCTTTGGTCTGCAGCATTAACGCGGCGTACCACACTGAATGCGCTGATGCCACTGCAATCAGAGAGCGTGGTAACTCTGCCTTTTCCCGATCCCTTGTTACCGCTGCTTTCCGGTACTACCCGCCATATCAGGGCCGGACTGGCACCGGTAATCGCCGTCATTCTCATGATGTGTTTTGCGGTAACGGCCATTGGTTTTGTTGTTAACAACAACCACCGGCTCATTTCGCGTATCGGTATGGATCTGAAGCGCTATCTGATCATTCCTATGAGCAATTACGTTCCGAAAGCACAAGCCGTTGCCGTATTGAAACTGGATGCTCAGTTGCTTGAGCGTTATCACCGCCAGGGCGAGCCTTTACGTCTGGGTTTGGGACTTTATCAGGGTGAACGACTCTGGCTGGCTCTGCAGCAGGAAATTGATCGTTACATTCCTCCACCGCCGCCACCGGCCGAAAAAATATCGCCTAAAACGGTGCGTCTTGATTCCTTGTCACTATTTGACACGGGCCATTACGTGCTTAAACCGGGCTCACTCAAAATGCTGGTGAGTGCGCTGGTGGATATCAAGGCCAAACCAGGTTGGCTGATTGTGGTCGCCGGGCACTCGGATATTACCGGTGATGCGAAAGCTAACCAGACACTGTCTCTAAAACGTGCTGAATCCCTGCGCGACTGGATGCTTTCTACCAGCGACGTTTCCCCGACCTGCTTTGCAGTTCAGGGCTTCGGAGCCACGCGCCCTATAGCAACAAACGACACCCCGGAAGGCCGCGCGGCCAACCGTCGTGTCGAAATCAGTCTGGTGCCGCAGGCAGATGCCTGCCAGGCAGCAGCAACCCCACATTCATCAAATGATTGATGGATGCTTAACTTAGAAATGGAGAACTACCCATGGCAATTCCTGTTTATCTGTGGCTGAAAGACGACGGCGGTGCGGACATTAAAGGTTCCGTAGACGTAAAAGATCGCGAAGGCAGCATCGAAGTCGTTGCGCAGGAACACAACCTGTACATCCCGACCGATAACAACACCGGCAAATTGACGGGTACCCGTATTCACACCCCGTTCCTGTTTACCAAGGAAATCGACTCCTCCAGCCCGTACCTGTACAAAGCGGTGACCACCGGTCAGACCCTGAAATCCGCTGAGTTCAAATGGTATCGCATCAATGACGCGGGCCAGGAAGTGGAGTATTTCAATACCAAACTGGAAAACGTCAAGCTGGTGAAAGTCGCGCCTAAAATGCACGACATCAAAGATCCGGCCAAAGAAAAACATAACCACCTTGAAGCAATCGAGCTGCGTTACGAAAAAATCACCTGGACCTACAAAGACGGCAACATCATTCATTCCGATTCCTGGAACGAACGTACCACCGCGTAAGACCTCACAGCAGACGGTTCGCCGTCTGCTGTTTTTGTTTTCTGAGCCGCCGGTCTGGCGGTTGAGCAAACAAAAACAGAACCGGACATCGACCTTATGGGCCTGGGTTTCCTGCAAAGGAAAAGGCTATGGGCGGTAGCGTACCTCAAAAAAGGAATTCAGCATGGAACAGCAGTCAGCCGTCTTACTTCGTCGCTTAAACCCGTACTGCGCGAAAGCGCTCGAAGCCGCCGCGACCCTGTGTCAGACGCGGGCACATGCGGAAATCACGGTCGAACACTGGCTGCTTAAGCTGCTTGAACTGGGCGAAGGCGACATCACCGTGCTGGCCCGTCGCTACGAGTGGGACATGGACGCGTTGTGGCAAAATCTGCTCGCGCATCTCGATGCCCTGCCGCGTTCCGTGCATGCCCGTCCGCAACTTTCCGATGATTTACAGGCGCTGATAAAAGCGGGATGGCTGGCCGCATCCCTGCAGGACGACAATGAAAATATCCGCAGCGTACATCTGCTGGAAGCCCTGCTTGCTAAGCCGCGCCTGCTGCGCTGCGAGGGCTTGTGGCCGCTGTTCAGCCTGAGCGAAGAGCATATCCGCCGCCTGAAACCGGTACTGGACGCGCTGTCTGAAGAGCGCCCCGAACTGCAACAGCAGGAAAGCCTGAACCGGACGCCGTCCGATCTTGCCGGTGACGCCGCCAGCCCAAAACATGACATCGCCGCTGGCGTTCAGTCACTGAGCGAAGCCCTGCAGGCTGCGCTGGATAAGTTCACGCTGGACGTCACTGCTAAAGCCAAAGCCGGGCACATCGACCCGGTGTTCGGTCGCGATAACGAAATTCGTCAGATGGTGGACATCCTGTCTCGTCGTCGTAAAAACAACTCGATTTTAGTCGGCGAGCCGGGCGTGGGGAAAACCGCGCTGGTCGAAGGTCTGGCGTTACGCATTGCAGAAGGCAACGTGCCGGACAGCCTGAAAACCGTCAGCCTGCGCACTCTGGATTTAGGCCTGCTGCAGGCCGGTGCCGGGGTCAAAGGTGAGTTTGAACAGCGCCTGAAAAACGTCATCGACGCCGTGCAAAAATCACCGACGCCGGTGCTGCTGTTTATAGACGAAGCGCACACCATTATTGGCGCAGGGAATCAGGCCGGTGGCGCGGACGCCGCCAACCTCCTCAAACCCGCCCTCGCCCGCGGTGAGCTGCGAACTATCGCCGCCACCACCTGGTCCGAGTACAAACAGTATTTTGAACGCGACGCCGCACTCGAGCGCCGCTTCCAGATTGTCAAAGTCGATGAGCCGGACGACGAGATGGCCTGTCTGATGCTACGCGGCCTGAAGTCCCGCTACGCGCAGCATCACGGCGTTCACATCACCGACGAAGCGGTCAAAGCCGCCGTCAGTCTCTCCCGCCGATACATTACCGGCCGCCAGTTGCCGGACAAAGCCGTCGATCTGCTCGATACAGCCTCCGCCCGCGTGCGCATGAGCCTTGATACGCTGCCGGAAGATCTGACCCGCCTGAAGGCGCAGATCACCGCGCTTGAGATGGAAGAACAGGCGTTGCTGGAAGACATTTCGCTGGGTAGCCAGACCCACGGCGAGCGCCTGACTCAGATTGAACATCAGACCAATGCGCTGACTGATCAGCTCACCGCGCTGGACACTCAGTATCACGCTGAGAAAGCGCTCACTCAGCAACTGCTCGATGTGCGTCAGGACATCAGCCGGCAGGAAGAGATCGCCAGCCTGCAACAGCAACTCAGTGATTTACAGGGGCACACCCCGCTGCTTTCACTGGACGTTGATATACGTACCGTCGCCACCGTGATTGCAGACTGGACCGGCGTGCCGCTGACCAGCCTGCTGAAAGACGAACAGACTGACCTGTTACAACTGGAAAACCAGCTGAATAAACGCGTCGTCGGCCAGGACCCTGCTTTGACCGCCATGGCGCAGCGCCTGCGCGCCGCCAAAACTGGTCTGACCTCTGAGAATGGCCCGCTGGGCGTATTCCTGCTGGTCGGCCCGAGCGGTGTAGGTAAAACCGAGACGGCACTTTCCCTCGCCGACTGCCTGTTCGGCGGCGAAAAATCACTGATCACCATCAATCTCAGCGAGTATCAGGAAGCGCATACCGTTTCCCAGCTGAAGGGTTCACCTCCGGGCTACGTTGGTTACGGCCAGGGCGGTATTCTGACCGAGGCTGTGCGTAAACGCCCTTACAGCGTTGTCCTGCTTGATGAAGTTGAAAAAGCGCACCGCGACGTGATCAACCTGTTCTATCAGGTGTTTGACCGCGGCTTTATGCGCGACGGCGAAGGCCGCGAGATCGACTTCCGTAACACAGTGATCCTGATGACCGCCAATCTGGGCAGCGACCACATCATGCAGCTGCTGGATGAACAACCGGAAGCCACCGACGGCGACCTACAGGAAATGCTGCGCCCGATCCTGCGCGATCATTTCCAGCCGGCCCTGCTCGCCCGTTTCCAGACGCTGATTTATCGTCCGCTGAATGCCGTTGCCCTGCGCACTATTGTTGAGATGAAACTGGTACAGGTCGCCAAACGCCTGAGCAAACATTATGGCCTGCGCTGCACCATCGAAGAAAGCCTGTACGACACGCTGGTCGCCGCCTGCCTGCTGCCGGACACCGGTGCGCGCAACATAGACAGCCTGCTCAATCAGCAGATCCTGCCGGTGCTGAGCCAGCAACTGCTACAACGCATGGCCGGACAACAGCGCACCACCGCACTGGCGCTGGGCTGGGATGAAGAGGAAGGGATCACGCTGGAATTTGACGGAGAACAGAAATGAGCACCTCCGATGTTATCAACAGATTGCTAAACCAGTCCCGCTATCGTCTGGACGTTTTGCAAAGTCCGGCCTTTCTCGACGTGTTGCGCTTCGAAGGGGAAGAGCAACTTAGCAAACCCTTTGAATATATTATTCATGTCACCAGCACGGCCACCGATTTAACCGCTGAGCAACTGGTTCTCAAACCGGCTACGTTTACCATGCAAGCTCCCGTGTTTGATATTGCTGGCGTTGCGGAGCCGGTCCGGGCTGTACACGGTGTGATTCAACATTTTTCACGTATCTCTACCTCTGCGGATCAGACGATTTACCGGCTGGTTTTGGTTCCGCGCGTAGCCTTACTGGACCACTCTGCAAAGTGCGCACTTTATCTAAATCAGTCAGTGCAGGAAGTGGTTGAAAAGGTTCTTCGGGCACACGGTCTGGAAGGCCCGGACTTCGAATTCCAGCTCTCCAGATCATACCCGGCACGTGAGCTTATCACCCAGTGGCGGGAAACAGATTTAGCTTTCATCCAGCGTTTACTGGCTGAGGTCGGGATCTACTGGCATCTCGAGATGGACACCCGCCTTGAGCATGACGTCATCATATTTGCCGACAGCCAGCAACAATATAAATTTGGAGTCCGTTTACCCTTACGCAACCAGGCGGGCATGAGCGACAGCGGTACCGAAAGCGTCTGGGGGCTGAGCACGCAGCATCAGGTCGTCACGCAACAGGTTTCCACCCGCGATTACAACTACCGGGAAGCGTTAAGTCCGATGGACACTACTGCCAGTGCGGCAGGAAGTGATGAAACCACCACTGGCGAAGTCTATCAGTATGCAGAGCCTTTCCTGGAATCCGGATCAGAAGACGGGGTAGAAACCGGTGCATTTTATGCCCGCCTGCGTCATGAGCGCATCTTGAATGCTCAGAAGACCGTCACCGGCCACAGCAGTTGCCCTCATCTGGCACCGGGTCAGGTGCTGGAAGTCGATGGCACACTTCCTTCTGTGTTAAATGAAGGCATCTTGCTGACGGGGATAAAAACCTACGGTTCGCGCAAGAGTCGTTTCACCGCGCAATTGACCGGTCAGCCTTACAGCGAAACCCTCTGCTTCCGCCCTGTTCTGCCAGAACGCCCGGTAATCGCCGGTACCCTTCCAGCCCGGGTGGAAAGCACCACCAAAGGCGATATCTATTCCTGGCTGGATAATCAGGGCCGATACCGCGTGAAGCTCGATTTTGACCGCGACGAACAGGAACAGGGCTACGCCTATCTCTGGCTGCGTATGGCAAAACCTTACGCCGGTGATACCTACGGCTGGCACGCGCCTTTACTCGATGGTACTGAAGTCGCCATCGCTTTCGATTCAGGCGACTGTGACCGACCTTATATCGCGTATGCCCTGCATGATTCAGCACACAGTGACCATGTCACCGACGACAACCATACGCGCAACGTCCTGCGTACTCCGTCTTTCAACAAGTTGCGGATGGAAGACAAACGCTCAGAGGAACACATCAAACTCGCCACCGAGTTTGGTAAAACGCAGCTGAACATGGGGCATCTGGTGGATGCGGAACGCGCACAGCGCGGTGCCGGCTTTGAAATCAGGACAGATGAACACGGCGTGATACGCGCGGGCAAAGGGATATTTGTCAGTGCAGAAGAACAACTCAAGGCACAGGGAAAAGTGCTGGATATGGATCCGGCCCTCGGTCAAATCCATCAGGCCAACAATGAGATGCAGGCTCTGAGTGACGCCGCCACGCAGGCTACCGCGCTGGCATCAGATATTCAAAAGCAGCTCAGCTTTGTCGATAACCGCCTGACGCAGTTACAGTCCGCCGCCATTTTAGCCAGCGCCCCGATGGGCGTGGCTCTTACCAGCGGTGAGCATTTACAGCTGGCAGCCCGACAAAATCTGATGGTGAACGCCGGTAACAATGCCGACGTTGGCGTCATGAAAAACCTGTTCATCGGCGCAGGTGAAGCGTTAAGCATGTTTGTACATAAGCAGGATGCCACGCTGATTGCCAATCAGGGACAGGTCACTATCCAGGCACAAAACAACGCCATCTCCCTGACCGCAAGACAAACCCTGACCATCACAAGTTCGGACGATGAAATCATCATTACCACTCCGAAAAAACTGACCCTCAACGGCGGCGGCTCTTATCTGACGTTGGAAGCCAGCAAAATCGAGCACGGGTCTTCCGGGGATATGACGATTAAATGCACGAACTACCTGGTGCCAATGGTGGGGGCTTCAAAACCAAGCGATACACCTAAATTTCCTATTGTCACGATGGAAAACTTGACTGAAGAGGATGGGAAGGATTTTTCTGGATAAGGCTAAGCTGCTCGATAGATGTCAGTATTTGACTTGCTGTGTAAAAAGAATGGGTAAAAGCATGTTGACTCGAAGTAACATGCAAATAAGTTGAACATACTTCGTGAGGTATCAATGAAAAACAAAATCCTTTGGAAATCATTCTTATATTTATCAATGTTAACCCTCTTACTATTCGGCGTTAATGCATCTGCTAATATAAAAGAAAATCCCGTGAAAATGACACAATCATTTTACACGCAATATATGCAGTTGTATTTCAAAATTGTCCCACCTGAAGCCCCTGCATTTAAAAAATTAATGCAAAATAATATAACACCAGGCTTTTTGAAAAAAATAAAAAATGCAAAAATTTGCCAGGAAGGAAAAGACCCCGTTTGCACAATCGAAGAGGTTAGGCCAAAAGATGGGTATGTTTATATTATAAGGGCTCAAGATGCCTACGATGACTGGACACATGTCATTGTAGAACCAATAAAAATCAGTTCAGGCTTATCGGTTGTAAAGGTTTCACTAGGGGGACTCCATGAGAAGGCCCATGTCCTGACGGTCTCGCTTAAAAAAATCAATACGCACTGGAAAATAGACTCTGTATCCGATCTTAGTCCTGCTAAATATCGCTTTCAATAACTGAGTAATATCTACTATGTTGAATGTAGAATCAGCACTAGCCCATCTAAATAGTAATGCATCCGAAAAAAGTCATGGTAACTGTGCCAAATTTGTGAGGCTTGCAATTAAGGCTGGGGGAGTTGATATTATTTCTCCACCACTTCGTCCAAACTATGACTATCCTGCAGCGGCAGATTATGGTGCCTCATTGTTAGCTAAAGGATTCACCATCGTATTTACCCATAATACTGGCGGGTCAGAACTGACAGATACAACCACCATACCTGGCCAGCAAGCTGGCGATGTTGTCGTAGTTCAAGATATTCCGGGTCATCGGTATGGTCATATGGCCATGTTTAATGGAGCTCAATGGGTCTCTGATTTTAGACAACCAATGGGGTTCTACCCGGCAAGGGCTTATAGTTCTTTAAAATCCGGGTTCAAGATGTATCGCTATGGAGAAACGGAAAAAAATAGGCCATCCGACCAAAGCAAAGCTGACAACAAAGACCTCCACATCTGCTATCCCATTACGAAAAACCCAAAGGGTAATGAATTCGGCAACGCTGAAGAGATCCTTGTAAATCTCGGCCGAGAACCCGCAGGGTTTTATCTGGTTGGGCGCAACGGCATGTGGCATGGCGGCATTCACATCAGTTCTGTCACCACCCCATGGAGCGCATTAAGCGGTAAAGGTACTTCTGAGTCTGTCGATTTTCCTGTTCCCTACAAAGGTGAGCAGCCTCTGCGCTGTATGGCAGATGGCGAAGTTGTTGCTTATCGGGTATGTAAAGATTATCTCGAGGCTCCCTGGACTTCTGGAATACTAAGTTACTCAGGTTCATTCGTCCTGATACGACATTATCTGCAACCCGGGGATGACAAAAAAAGCAGCCTTACCTTTTATACTCTTTATATGCATCTTGCTCCCTGGTCAGCTTATCAGGCTGGTAAAGGCGAGAAAACATGGAAAGTAAACGAAAGAAAAGGCCTGTCTGCTTACGAGGATGCCGACCGGACTGTACGTAAAGGTACACTTCCTAATGGGACAAAAGTGCGCTGGGATGAGACGGATGAAGGATTTAAGACTCAGACAGACAAAGGACGAATATATGGCAATGTTACCCTTGTGGAGGATGTGATCGTCAAGGCGCGAGGAAATACCCCTGAGAAAAAACTGTTTAGTCAGGGCGATCAGGTGTGGATAGTTGCTGACAGAGCTAATCTGAAAACAACGGAGCCCGTCGTTATTCCTCCAGCCTGGTGGGCACACTTCCAGCCACCGACTGAAGAGAAACTCGTATTCGAACAGGTCACCTGCCCTGTCCCATTCCGCATAAACGCAAAAGATCCCGTCGGGCATCTTGGCTATTACCAGAACCCGGTTGCAATGGGCTACGTACCGCGTTATCAGTCGCATATTGAATGTTTTAGCATAGATGATAATCTCCCCACGTTCCTGACTAACCCGGAAAAGCTTGAACAAGAGGATCGGCCATTATTTTTGAAATATATACCGGGTCTGCCGCGATATAATAAAAACTTATCTACCGGTAAGTTTGTAAAGGAGGCTGAGGCGACCCGTTCTACAGGTATTGCCACCTTAAAGAAAGTGAAGTCAGTAAATGAGCAAGCTGCAGGTGATAAATCAGCGGAAACGTATTTTCAGATCTATCCTGAGACAGCCTGGTTGGCAAAAAAAGATGTTAAGTTGTTATCGCGATATGATCTTGCTGAACTTGGTTTTACGCTTACAGATGATTCGCCGGGTAATTTTGATAAGCTCGATGGCAAAACACCACCTGAAACACTGATCAGGAAAATACTGGATATCTTACATAACGCGGCGAAACAGGAAACTCGGGTCGATTACGCACTGATACCCCAAAATTATCAGCGTCTGATTGACATGATTGGCACAAACCCAGACGGCCATTACTCACCGGATGAATACCGGCAGGCAATCCATAATCCAGTTCTAAGGGATACACTATTTAGAATTATTGCAAAGCACCCCAGTGAATGGTATTACAAACCAACCGACTCATTATGGAAATCGTATCTGGACAACCTTACACAAGATGCACCAGAGTGGAAAAAATATAATGAATCGGTGATTGAGAAATTAGTGTGGATGCAGGATATGGATAATAGTAAGGTTTTACTGGGCTCAGCATTATATCATATGCATCCAATTGTCTTTTTAGATAACTTCAAAAACACTGATTGTGCTAGGTTAATTTGGGGTGAAATTGTTGACCAAGTACATGGACAAGAAAAAGGCTGCGAATTTCGTAAAAAAGTCGTCAAAATATGTTGTGAATTGTGGGGGGAACTTCAAAAAAATGAATATGCTGATGTTCTAATGGCCTCTATTGCGGTCGAAACCAGCCGAAAATTTATGTCAACCGTAGCAACCTTCAGAAAAGTTTTAGATTCAAAGGGAGATGTTGTTTATGTTCAAGGTAAAAATGGCCCTCGTCCTAAAATCGAACAGCATGTATACACAAAAGATGAAATTTCTGCAGATCCTACAATAACAGAGAAAAATGCTGTTGGACTTATTCAATTTACCGCTCCAGCCGTCAGGCAGATTAATAAAATAAATGGGCTACAATTAACAAAACAGCAACTTGCCTTAATGGATGAGTTAGAGCAACTAGATTATGTAAAACTATATTTCTCTTCCAATGATTCCATCCTTAAAAAGGTGAAGGAACCAAAAGACATATATTTATTTATATTTTGTCCTGAAGGTGTGGGTCAAAATGATGACTATGTTCTTTATAGCAGGCAAAAAGATGAGAATGAAGGGGTTAATTATTACTTAGCAAACAGCAGTCTTGATTCCGACCAAAATGGAAATATCGGGAATAATGATTTAAAAATACAAAGAAGAGAGTTGCTATGGCGTTTAAATAAGCTGATAGAGGAGGGGGGCGGGTATAGAAATATTTGTATATGTCAAGGGGATATAAACACTACCCTTGACATTGCTCTGGAACCAAGTGGTAGGCAGTGGGTAAATAGATATCCTACAAGTGTTAGTCTGACTGATCTGGAAGTGCCGTTCAGAGACTCGGTAAATAATTTTGTTTTAGCGATCAAAGCAGGTGGCGGCGGAGTATCAGTATCCGCTACTTATCGCCCTGTCGAAAGAGCATATTTGATGCATTATAGCTGGATGATTGCACGTGAATCATTAGCCCCTGGACAAGTACCTTCGATGAATGGAGTCAATATTGATTGGCAACATAAAGGTGACAACTCGACTGCAGTTGCAGCAGCGGAGGAAATGGTTGCAGGCTATCAAATAGTTTATCGACCAGTTTTAAGCTCCCGTCACACTCAAAGGAGGGCTATAGATATGACTATTACAGGTGTTATTGGTAAGACAATCGTAACGAAACTAAATATCGAAACTCCTATTAAAAATAATTCTGATCTTTATAGTGTAGGTGCCAGTTATGGAGTTATAAAGTTAATCAGCGATCCTCCTCATTGGTCTGACGATGGCCGATAAATAGATAGGTGTATAATGCTCACTAAAATAGTTATGATTTTTACATTTTTCTTGGCTGCATGTTGTTATGCTGAAGAAAGCCTCCCGTTAGTCAAAGCTGGGATCATGATATTAAATACTGATAAAACATACATGTTACTCACGACTGAAAAAATTTCGGCAACGGATATTGTTTATATAAACCCCGCAATACCGGATGACATTAAATGTTGCGAGAAAATAACAGGAAGCAACTTTAGGTTTGTTGGTGTTACACAAAAAGCTACAGACGAACTTGAGGGTAAAGAGATAATGTCATATCTTCTAACTGTAACTTATCCCTCTCGACAGTTGAATAAACCAACCATGGCATTAATCGTTAAAAGAAATAGCTTAATAAAAATAGCACCAAAAATAGAATCAAACGCAAATGAAATAAGCTTTAATATAATGAGTGTGAATTACAAATTCTCCATTTGCAATAGTCAAGAAGGCCTTCATGTTTATTCTAAAGGCACTAATTCAAAAGAGCATTTGTACCTTCCTCTTGGTTATGAGGTGCAGCCTAATTGTCCAGAAGAAGCCTATTATTAATAAAGGAGCTAAGAAGTGCCTATCTACATTAAGAAATTATGCCTGCCTTTTTTTCTTGTCAGTTTATACTGTGTAAATTGTTATGCATTGGTTTCCCCAACCCCGGAAGGAAGTTATGTTTTTAGTCAACAAGGTGAGCAGCTAATTGATGGAAGCAATGCCTCAATTACTTGGAGATTTATTTTTAATCAAGATAAACATACAGCAGAAGTAAAAATATCTTCCTGGCATGCCCCGTATACATGCCAGGGTGAATACTTTTATGAAAAGAAAGGTAATGAATTAAATCTAATCTGGAATGCAAATAAAAGTCCTGAGGAGGAATGTGAAACTCCTGCGCCTCAGTTTATCATAAAGCATGACGATAAAGATCGCCTTCTGATTAAAAGCAAGCTATTCCCCTGGCCAGTCAAAGACTGGGAACAATTAAAAGAAATCAATCATGGGAATAGCATACATCGTTAGTATTAACCAACGGCTAAAAATAATCCATATGAAAACCAAAGCCTCAATAGTGAAACAGATTTAACTTGCACGGATATTACTCATTTCTGTACCTGGATTTTCTTCAGTTCAGAGTCAGGCTTCAACTACTTTCCCCAAAGGAAAGGATTACCCTGCGGCCCCTTTGTACACGGGGAAATCAGCCGCTCAGGTTGATCGAACTGATGAGTTCACTAATATGTTCAGAACCCGTTTCACGGAAGCCATGCAAGGACTGAAGTGGAGTACTAAATCTGGCCACCTGAATAGAGGTGATATCATCGCCTCATAGTCAAAACAGGTGACATTATGACCGGACGTAACAGACGCAATTTTAGCCCCGAGTTTCGCCTCGAAGCTGCCCAGCTTGTACTCGATCAGCACTACACCGTTGCCCCCGCTGCAACAGCAATAAATGTCGGTAAATCCACGATGGATAAATGGGTTCGCCAGCTTAAAGAAGAACGCGCAGGGAAATCCCCAAAGGCCTCTCCGATGTCGCCTGAGCAACTTCGCATTAGTGAATTAGAAAAACGACTACAACTTGTTGAAATGAAAACGATATATTAAAAAAGGCTACCGCGCTCTTGATGTCAGACTCCCTGAACAATTCTCGTTAGTTGAGAAACTCAGGACGCGGTTTCCTGTTGCCTTTATTTGCAATGTGTTCGGGATCCATCGCAGTAGCTATCGGTACTGGCTAAGCCGACCGCAGAAACCTGATGCAAAACACATCGTTATACTTAGCCTGGTTCGTGAAGTTCATCATGCCAGTAATGGCTCTGCGGGGGCCCGGAGCATTGCCGATATGGTCAGCGCAAAAGGTGTTCCGTTGAGTCGCTGGCGGGCCAGTAAGATAATGAAAGAGCTGAATATTATTAGTTGCCAGCAACCGGAGCATCGCTACAAAAAAGCCACAATAGAGCATGTGAATATCACTAATCATCTGGATCGCCAGTTTGCAGTAACGGAACCTAATCAGACCTGGTGCGGCGACGTGACCTACATCTGGACGGGCAAACGCTGGGCTTATCTGGCGGTTGTTCTGGATTTTTTTCCCGCAAGCCAATAGGCTGAGCGATGTCGTTTTCTCCGGACTTAGCTCTGACAGGAAAAGCATTAACGATGGCCTGGGAAACCAGGGGAAAACCGGCTGACGTTATGTATCATTCTGACCATGGAAGCCAGACGGTTATTATGGCGTTATCGTATAAAGCAAAGCATGAGTCGACGAGGGAACTGCTGGGACAACAGCCCAATGGAACGATTTTTCCGCAGCCTGAAATCAGAATGTGTCCCGAACTGTGGATACGCTAATTTTAGCGAAGCAAATAGATCAATAACGAACTACATCATTGGTTATTACAGCCAGCTCAGACCCCACCAATATAACGGTGGCTTAACACCCAATGAATCAGAGCGATTGTTCTGGAAAAACTCTAAAACTGTGGCCAGTTTTTGTTGACCACTTCAATGTGACATTATCTGATTCAAATAGAGAGAAGCTTACAAACCTACCCCATAGCGTACTATCTGCGTTTTGGTTCTTTAATATATACAAATCTTTAGGAAATCCTGCAAGCAATGAAGATTTTAATAACATCACATCTGAAATCAATGGTGGATTTAACGGATATAATGAACGACTAAGTTATTTTATAACATGTGTCATAACACTTGGAACAAATCACCTGAACCATTTAATTCTTGATAATAAATTTAATTTTGAAGATAGCGCTATATAATAGTAAAATATACTAATTTGGATGGGGATTATGGCATGACCCTGAAAAAAGTAAGCAGGAGTGGCACAGATAAGAATACGGAAGAGTCCTTGAAAGGATATAAAAGAGCTAGGGATTTGTTGCTTACCACTCCTTTCCCTGCAAGTATGAATAATAAAAAATTTACGAAATTGAATATGGAAATCTGTCTTCTTATATTAGAGCAGGAATACACGCAATCGAGTCAAGGCGATGAATAAATATATAATTATTTTAATCATCTTATTTTCCTTTAGCGCTTCATCAGCGCCTGAAAAACAAACAGGCTGTTTTAGTTCAGATAGTAAACTTATAAATGTAAAATTTATAGATATTTATGATGATGGCGCTCATCTTGGCTACGTGAAATATAAAAACTCTAAGGAGCCTATCCCTCTTGTATTTTCAGATGAGAAATCAGAAAGCGTCGACGAAGATCGACCTATCGAAAACACTACCAATTGGTTAGAGTTTATTCATGGGAAATATAATGGCCAATATATTGTTATGTCACAGGGCGCCAGATACTACCAATTTATCTATAAAAGCATTAGTGGAAGAACTATCAGTTTGAATGAAAATTTAGAGGCATATAATAACGATAGATCAGATTGTATTTGGTAGCATAAGCCCCCACCAAAGGCGGCGTTAAGTTCTATCTCGCAAAAGAAGATGTTGCCTCAAACACGGTGGCCGGAAAATTTTCCGCCGGGAACGTCGTGACACTGTGTGATGAAACAATGGTCAGGAACAGTGATAACCATCAGTTCAGCCAGGTCAAAATGCAGGATGGCAGGCTGGTATGGACCGTTTCCGACGGCGTTTTTCTGAAAATGGCCGAAAGTAACGGAGCAAGTCCTCCACCCTGGTGGAGCCAGTGTTCACCAGCTTATAACGTGACGCCTCCCGCGGCGGCGGTATACAAAAACATAACAGCCCTGAATTACTACCGCTGCAGTGAAGATGTGACGTTCGAAACCGTCGTCAGCGGACAGAACAAAAAATGGGGAAAACCGGCCGGGAAGCTGTTGCCTGTCAACACGCAGATGACCATGGAAACCGATAATGCCGCGCAGACAGTGACCCGCCCGGATAACCGGGTATTCACACTGATGACCATGACCGCTGACGTCGCAGGTACGCCGCTCAAACGCGGTGAACGCGTCTGGGTCGTTGCCGACGGCGGGAACCTCGAGGCCGTTGCCGCGCAGACGGGCTCATCACCAAAATTTGACGAGGTGATAACTGACCAGACAATCCCGGTTCAAGCCGGCGCGGCGCTCGGTCACCTGGGGTTCTTTCAGATACCCACCGAGACCGGCTTCCGCTCGCGCTATATGGGTTAAGCCCGTCGATCTGGGTTCGGGTGGAATGAAGCTAAATTGGAGTGATTTTTCAAAAAAATTAAAAATAGCCACATTGAAATTGCATGAGCAAAGTGCGAATTTTGAATGGTATGGTTTTTATGATGAAATAAAAAAAGTACATTCTTGGGTTAATGACCCAGATATTATAATAAATAATGAGATTGTTGGTGGAGGTGTTATTTTTTATAGATGCATAAAATAATGGCAAGGCATCGGCTAAAGATGGGGATGAAAATAACTCCCAACATTAAATTCGCATTTAAATTCTGCTCAGTTTTGGAGTTTGTTTGCCCAACCATCCCTGGGGAAAAGGGACGTTTTATCTCTCTGGCTCTTTTGTCCTAGTGCGCCATTATGTTCAGCCGGGCACCACAGCAGCCAGCGGTCTGACGTTTTATACACTGTATATGCATCTTGCCCCCTACTCTGCCTATGCGTCGCAGACCGACCCGCGGCAGCGCACCACCAAAGGCGGCGTTAAGTTCTATCCTACAAAAGAAGATGTTGCCTCAAACACAATGGCCGGAAAATTTTCCGCCGGGAACATCGTGACACTGTGTGATGAAACGATGGTCAGGAACAGTGATAACCATCAGTTCAGCCAGGTCAAAATGCAGGATGGCAGGCTGGTATGGACCGTTTCCGACGGCGGTTTTCTGAAAATGGCCGAAAGTAACGGAGCAAGTCCTCCACCCTGGTGGAGCCAGTGTTCACCGGCTTATAACGTGACGCCTCCCGCGGCGGCGGTATACAAAAACAAAACAGCCCTGAATTACTACCGCTGCAGTGAAGATGTGACGTTCGAAACCGTCGTCAGCGGACAGAACAAAAAATGGGGAAAACCGGCCGGGAAGTTGCTGCCTGTCAACACGCAGATGACTATGGAAACCGATAATGCGGCGCAGACAGTGACCCGACCGGATAACCGGGTATTCAAACTGATGACCATGACCGCTGACGTCGCAGGTACGCCGCTCAAACGCGGTGAGCGCGTCTGGGTCGTTGCCGACGGCGGGAACCTCGAGGCCGTTGACGCGCAGACGGGCTCATCACCAAAATTTGACGAGGTGATAACTGACCAGACAATCCCGGTACAGGCCGGCGCGGCGCTTGGTCACCTGGGGTTCTTTCAGATACCCACCGAGACCGGTTTCCGCTCGCATGTCTTGCTCTTGGGGTAAGTTCCAAGTCATGGGTGAGTATTACAGCCATCTTTATACCTCTACGCAAGAATTAGTTGACGCGCAAAATTACTGTGCATTACAACAGCTTCAATATTTTAAAGTATTTTTAGTTAAGGAAAAAAGGATGTTCCAACCTATGAAAGATAAGGATTGGCTGACAATTGCAAAAAAACACAATGGTGTAAGGCAAGAAGGATATGATAAGAAAATTAAAGATGCATATGATCTACTAAAAGGACAATGGTAATGAAGTCAGGAAATATTTACACATGCATTACATTGTTCATGTGTTTCTTAAGCGCCCCTGCTGTTTACGCTACAGACATCCCCGCCCGAGAAATAAAAACACACGGTAGAACGAATTGGAGTATTTATCAAAACAATGAAGGATATAACATAAAATATATCAACGAAAAAAATGTAATATTCGAAAATAGAAAAATTATTACAAAAGACATGTCAGCGGAGGATTTTGAATTAGAATCAAAAGGAAACGACAAGATATCCTTGGTTCTAAATTACCCAAGAGATGTGTATGTTTTTGACTTTTTATCAGAAGACATCCCTTATCTAAAAAAAGCATGCAAGGAAATATCACTACAGCCAGCGAGCGAAAATCAGGTTGTAACGACTCTAACTTTATGCGTTAAGGATAAATATGTTTATAAGATGTCATTACCAAACGTAGATGCAGATAGCTTATTATCCCCAGAAAAATTACACCTTGACCATGCATTACCTGCAGTCATTAGTAGCAACAAAGCATTTCTCTATAATGAAAATAAAAAGCAACATATTAAAAAATCATACCTAATTAAAGGCGACATTATAGAGGTGTTAGATTATGACAATTCTTTGATAAAAATAAAATATTCATCACAGAAAAGAAATATCATCACATGGATAAAACTGACCGATATCTTGTAACTTTTAGATAATCACAAAAATCACAGAAAAGGTCATCCAAGTCAAAGTAGGCGGGGAATTACGCGAAGGTCACGAAAACCTATTACTAATTTTTTCTGAATAGTATCTTTTAGAGACCCATTGAGACTGGCTTCCGGGCGCGAGAGTCTCGCCTTCCTGAAATATCCGGCAAACGCGAAGCTTTTCAGTAAGGATGCAAAAGGTGCCATGGGGGATAACTCACGTAAGACATCTTCTCCGTCTGTCATACCGCCGACGGATGTGACGGCAGCCCCCCAAGGGAACACCAACACATTACCTGTTGCCTGCACCAGAAAATGGCTATGTCGCCGCATCCTCCGTCGAAGTGCTGTCACAATTTGACCTCGGCAAACTGGGGTTTTCTATCATCAAAGATGAACCTGACAGTTTTCAGTTGCTGGATGCGGAGAACCAGCCGCAGAACGTGGTGAAAAGAATTTTTGAAAAGCTCCATGTTGCAGCTGAGAATGACCCGGTGTTCAGCAACACAAAATGAAAGCCTCAACATTATTAAAAAAAGCTCCCAACAATTCGCAGTAGTTATTCAACGTCAGACTCTCTGTAATCGATATAAAACATTTTTTCTAAAAGGACTTAATCATGCTTCCTATTATTCGTATCGGCGATAAAACAACGCACGGCGGCGCAGTAGTGACCGGTTCCGGTACCATGAGTTTTGGTAATATTCCCGTTGCCCGTAAAGGGGATAAAGTCTCTTGCCCTGTTCCTTTTCACGGTCCGACATTCATTACCGAAGGTAATCCCAATTATCTGGACAATGGTATTCCTGTCGCCTTTCACGGACATAAATGTGCCTGCGGCTGCACGCTGATTAGTTCTCTTGCAACGGCACAAGTAGGATAATTATGCCGGTGAATCTTGATGTTATTCCCGACAAAGCGCCCGGCATTGTTCGCCCCCGTACCCGCCGCTGGCTTCTTTTCTTGCCCTTTATGCTGCTGGCGGGGGCGACGTCCACGCTTTGGTTTTGGAAAAATGAGCATACGGGGATTGCATTCTGGTTTACCGCCATTGGTTTACCCGCAGCAACCTGGGGCATCCTTTTCAGCCTGCGACGTATCGGCTACAAATGCGATCAAATCTGGGCTACGTCATGGAACAGAGAACGCGAACAGTTAATAGAAGAGGAAACTCAACGTGGGCAGCGCTATCTCTGTTGGCACGGTGGCGTTTCCTTTACCACGGTTGGCAAAAGTACAGAAAAACTCCTCAGCGCTGTTTTGAAAAACACTCCGCTAATGTCATCTGTTATTCCCAGAACCGGTGGCTTCGCCGTCCGACATACACGTCTTGGCAGTACAACAAATACGATACCCGGTGTGCTGCAGGAGTGGCATGGCCACCTTAAACAGCGAATATCAGCTTTACTCGATACCCTCCCCGCCGGCATGCCCTGTTACGTTCTGCTGGATGTTCACATTGATCAGGATCCGCAAGTTAACGCAAAGCATGCACAGGAAGTCATGGCGATGTTTTCCCGTCCGCTGCGGCAAATTAATGGAATGGGGTTTGCGGCGTTAGACCAATGGATTGATATGACCTGGGGTATCCCTTCTGCCTTGCTGGTGATCGGTACTCAGATAAATAATCGGCCTGAGGTCAACAGCGGTGAAGCTGCAACAGCCATGCTGTTAACCAATTGTCGGATGCCTGATGAGCGTAAAACAGTACGTATCCATCGCCCCGAGTGCGGAACAGACGCCGCGCTCACCAAAACACTTTCACGCGCGCTGCTATGGACTAACCTCCAGCCAGCGTCCGTTGGACAAGCGTGGCTCACCGGCGGTGCACTGCTCACTGACAGCGAATGGAGCACGGCCTGTGAGAAAAACGCACTCGGGCTGGATATTCAAAAGCAGTGCAGTGTCATCGATAACATCACGGGTTTTACAGGATGCACAGCACCGTGGCTGGCATTACTCATAGCGGCCACACAATGCTGTGAAGATGGCATCACACAGGCTGTCGCGGTCCAAACCGCCACGGACAAGATTTGGGTAGGTTGCGTCTCTGCACCTGCCTCAGACATTAAGGACAATCAGGACACTTCACTGTGACAATCAGATCCCTAATAGGCAGCGCCTTTCTGTTTTTGATTTTTATCGTCATCGTTGTGGGAGGCACTCTCGCCTTCTATCCACAATGGGTAGCTTCCACCTTTGGCATCGGCCCGTTATCACCTTCCGGTATCTGGACTCTTTGTCTGAGTATTGCCGCCGGGCTGGGCGCGATTTTCTGGCTGATCGAGCGTATGTTCGATCGCCTCGGGAAGGCAGGCGTTCGTATCCAATGGCGTAAACGAAAAAATCAGCAGACAGAGGCACCCGCGAACTCAGATACCGTGAGTCCATCACCTTCGTTTTTCACCGGTCTGGATGAGCAGATGCGTTTTCGCTATGGCCGGTTTTGGCGCAGGAAAGTGCAGATCCTCTGGCTGACCGGAGAAACTGAACTGGTTGAAAAGATTGTGCCGGGGCTTACAGAGCAAAACTGGCAGGAAGGTGACGATACCTTGCTTTTGTGGGGAGGCTTACCGGATGTGCCCGTTGATTCTAAACGTGCGATGGCCGCAAGACTATTGCGTCCGCGCCGTCCCTTAGACGGAATTGTTCATGTACTGGAGGGTAATCAGTTACCAGGCACCCTCTCACTGGATGAAACCCTGCGTCAGCGCCAAAAAACCGATGCACTGCTTGGCTGGCAGGCGCCGGTGTATTTTTGGGTGCTCGACACGTGTAAATGGTCGCAGGAAGGCCGGGAAACCCAACCAGTCGGGTGCTTGTTATCAGGAAAAACTTCAACAGAATCTGTAATTACCGCAATGGATGCGCTCATTCCTGCGCTACGTGAGCAAGGGATGTCCCAGCTTGCCCAGGACACCCGTTACGACTTTTTATTGCGTCTGACTGAAAGACTGCGCGAAGAATGGCGTGCTGGCCTGAGTAATGTGCTGACCACGGTTTCCCGGGGTTCCTCTCCGATGATGTTGCGCGGGCTGATGTTCAGTCTGCCATCCGGCGCAGAGATGGGGTCTTCACATAGCTGGGAGGCTCTGCCTGAGTGGCAGGGGATTCTTCAGGATTGCCGGAATGCGCAAGGGAAACGAACAGGATGGCCTTGGGAAAAAATATTGCAATGCACCCTTCTGACCCTGGCTGTAGTTTGGGGAGCGGGTGTATTGCTTTCGCTTTTTATCAATCAGCATCAGATTGCTGACTCTCATGAACAGGCCACTATCGCAGCCGATACGACTCAGCCCTTGGCCTCACGCCTGAATAATCAGCTGGCACTTCAACAGGAAATTGCAAAATTACAGTACCGGGAAACAGCTGGTTCTCCCTGGTATACGCGCTTTGGCCTGAATCAAAATGCCTCGCAGCTGGCGGCACTTTGGCCGTTGTATCAGGCCAACAATAACGTGTTAATCCGGGATGCTTCTGCCACGAAAATTAAGGCAAAATTAACAGACTTTATCCGGTTGCCACCGGGCAGCCCGCAGCGTGATGCCCTGACACAACAAACCTATGCTGAGCTTAAAGCCTACCTGATGATGTCACGTCCGGATAAAGCCGATGCAACGTTTTTAAGCCAGACACTGATGACCCTCTGGCCAAAACGCACCGGGGTTCCGGACGGGCAATGGCAACATGTCGGACCCAAACTGATAGCCTTCTGGGGGCAGAACCTGCCCGCGCATCCGGAATGGAAAATAGCGCAGGATAAAAACCTCGTCACCGCAGTCAGGCAGATCCTGCTAAAGCAAATTGGCCAGCGCAATGCGGAAGCATCGCTGTATCAGACCATGCTAAAGAAAGTGGCAAATAACTATCCGGATATGACCCTGACAGACATGGTGGGTGATACCGACGCTTCTTATCTGTTCAACACAGACGAGGTCGTGCCGGGAATGTTCACTCGTCAGGCGTGGGAAGAGCAGGTTCAGGATGCTATCGATCAGGTCGTTACTACCCGACGCAATGAAATTGACTGGGTTCTGACCAGTAAATCCCAACCCGCTTCTGAAGAAATTTCCCCGGAGGCGCTAAAGGCACGACTCACCGAACGTTATTTCACTGATTTTAGCAATGCCTGGCTGAATGTGGTTAACAGCCTGCGCTGGCAGGAGCCCGGTTCTCTTTCGGGGGCTATTTCCCAGCTCACGCTGATGGCAGATGTACGCCAGTCTCCAATGGTGGCATTGATGAATACGCTGGCCTGGCAGGGGAAAACGGGGCAGAAAAACGAAGCTCTGGCCGATACGCTGGTGAATTCAGCGAAAGTTCTGGTGGGTAAAAAACAGCAACCTGTTATTAAGCAAACAGGCGGACCACAAGGCCCGCTCGACGCTGCCTTCGGCCCCTTGTTGACCATCATGGATGGCAAAAGTAATGGTGTAAATAATGGCAATCTCAGCCTCCAGGCCTATTTAACCCGTGTGACACAGGTTCGCCTGAAGCTTCAGCAGGTCACTACCGCACCGGATCCGCAGGCGATGACTCAGATGCTGGCTCAAACGGTCTTTCAGGGTAAAGCCGTCGATTTAACCGACACCCGTGATTACGGCAGTCTGGTTGCAGCCAGTCTGGGTCAGGAATGGAGTGGCTTCGGGAAAGCGATGTTTGTGGAGCCTATGGAGCTTGCCTGGCGTCAGGTATTGCAACCCGCCGCCGGCAGTCTGAATGCGCAATGGCAAGGTACCGTGGTCAACCAGTGGGATACTTCATTTGCCGGACGGTATCCGTTCGCCAGCACCGGCAGCGATGCATCCTTACCTGTCGTCGCGCAATATCTCCGTTCCGACTCCGGACGTATCTCACAATTCCTGAAAACTCAACTCGGTGGCATTTTACACCAGGAAGGTAACCGCTGGGTGCCGGATGCCATTACCAGTCAGGGACTGACCTTTAATCCGGCATTCCTTGATGCCATCAACCAGCTGGGCCAGTTATCTGACATCGTATTTGCTGAGGGTGATGCAGGATTACGTTTTGAATTAATGGCCCGCCCGTCAAAAAATGTCGTCCGCACGCAACTCGCTGTCGACGGGCAAAATCTGGATTATTTCAACCAGATGGAAAGCTGGCAGAGCTTTAAATGGCCGGGAAATTCCTATTATCCCGGCGTACAGCTCAGCTGGCGCAGTGTCAGTTCCGGTATGCAACTGTTTGGCGACTTTTCAGGAAACTGGGGATTAATACGCCTGCTGGAAAAAGCCCAGGTTACCCAACTCGACAGCAGCCGTTACCAGCTGGTCTGGAAAACCCCTGACGGCCTGCCATTGAAATACATACTGAGAACAGAAATGGGCAATGGTCCGCTGGCCTTGCTGGCTTTACGTAACTTCTCTCTGCCCAAAAAAGTATTTTTAGATGATGCGCCTGTCTCTTCTGTCGTTGCCGCCGAACCGGGACCCGTACTGACAGACGATCAGGATATCCCCGCAGGAACGGGCTCTGCCGGAGATGAGTAATACCCTCCCCTTGTGGTGTCAGTGTGTGAACACAGGCATCACGCTTTCGTTATTTTTTTATTTTCAACACCACTGAAATTTTCAGTCAGGAATCTGTTTATGGATGATTTGACCCTGCGCTATTACGAAGCTGAGATGCGTTACCTGCGCGAGGCCGGGCGCGAATTTGCCCATGCCCATCCCGACCGGGCCGCGATGCTCAACCTGGATAAGTCCGGGGCGCGCGATCCGTACGTTGAACGTTTATTTGAAGGTTTCGCCTTCCTGATGGGGCGCCTGCGGGAGAAACTTGACGATGACCTGCCGGAACTCACAGAGGGACTGGTCAGCCTTTTGTGGCCACACTATATGCGGACAATCCCTTCACTGGCCATTGTTGAGTTGAAACCTGATTACCGGCAACTTAAGCAGGTGGAGATCGTGCCCCGGGGCTTCTCTGTCCTGTCACAGCCTGTCGGGCAAAAACACACCTGTTGCCAGTATCAGGTGACGCGGGATATGCCGCTTATGCCGATCAATGTTTCACAGGCGAAATTGCATACTGAAGCAGACGGGCGTTCAACCATACGCCTGCGTTTTGACTGCGGTCCGCTGGCGGACTGGCAAAAGATAGATTTAAGCCGCGTGGCAATCTATCTCGATGCCGACAGTCCGGTCAGCAGCGCTCTGCATCTGGCCCTGACCCGCAAAGTTCAGGCCATGTATATCCGCCAGCCGGAGTTGGGTCAGGATCGCCGTGCGATAGACGGCTGGTTTAAGCCCATGGGATTTGAAGAAAATGAACGCCTGTGGCCTAAAGGGAGCTCGGCGTTTAGTGGCTATCAGTTGTTACTGGAATATTTTACCTTCCGCCCAAAATTTATGTTCGTTGAGCTGAACGGACTGCAAAATGTTCATCTGGTACCGGGAACGACATGGTTCGAACTCGATATTGTGCTGAGTGAGCTGTGGCCTTACGACCTGCCGTTTGATACCGATACCTTCCGGTTACACTGCGTTCCGGTCATTAACCTGTTTTCACTGGAAGCCGACCCGCTGCAAATTGATCCGCTGGCGAATGAATATCTTTTGCGGCCACTGCGAATGCAGGATGGCCACGTAGAAATTTACAGTGTTGATCAGGTACACGGTTCCGTTAAAAACGGCAAACACGACTACGTGCCCTTCACCAGTTTCCGTCACCGCGGGGGCATGATGCGTCATGATGCTCCCGAACGCTATTTCCACACCCGTGTTAAGCGCGGACCTTCCGGCCTGCATGACACATGGTTAATTCTCGGTGGCAAATCCTTTGAAGCAGAACAGCTTGCTGAACAGCGTGAAGCACTTTCACTGCGTATTACCGGGACCAACGGCCAGCTTCCACGTAAGGCGCTTGAAAGTACCCTGCTCAACCGGGTTGTCAAAGCCGGCAAAGTCCCGGTACAAGTTCGCAACCTCACCACGCCTACCATGCCGGTATATCCGCCTGCCAATGATCGCTTCCACTGGCGGGTGATGAGTCACCTGGGTTCAAGCTTCCTCAGCATGATGGATAACCCAGAGGTGCTGCGAGGCACGCTGGCGCTGTATGACTGGACCGATGATGAAATGAACTGCCGCAGGCTCGAGGCGATTGTTGCCGTCGAACACCACCTGATCCAGCGATTTGAAAAAGGGTTCATGCTGCGCGGTGTCGATGTAGAAATCACCCTGAATACAGACAACTTCGCGGGCGAAGGGGACGTTAATCTCTTTGGTGAAATGCTGCACCGCTTCTTTGCCTTGTACGCCGATATTCACCTTTTCAATCAGCTTACGCTGGTGTTGCAACCGACAGGAAAACGCCTGAGATGGAACGAGAATCACAGCCAACACGTACCGGGCTGATCGATGCCCTGAGTCCGCAGGCGCCCTATCTGAATTTTTACCGGTTTTGTCAGCTTCTGGAACAGGCTGGCGGTGAAGCTCCGCTGCTTGGTACAACCAGCAATCCCGCAACAGATCCAATACGTTTTCGCCCGCATCCTGGTATGGGTTTTCCGGTCAGCGAAATACGCGCTATAGAAGCCGACCGGGAACATTTACACGCCACACCCACTGTTCGCACTACCTTTATGGGGCTCTATGGGGTAGATGCCCCCTTACCCACAGGCTATCTCGACAATATTAGCCAACGGCGGGAAGGATACGAAAGCGTTGAGCATTTTCTGGATATTTTCAACCATCGGCTGATGACGCAGTTCTATCGCATCTGGCGTAAATACGCCTACCCCGCTAGTTTCCAGGCTGGCGGAGCGGATGAGACATCACAGTGCCTACTCGGTCTGATTGGTCTGGGGATACCCGGCACGGCCAAAAATATCGCGACGCCGATTTCCCGATTTTTGGCGCTTTTAAGCACTATGCGTTTGCCGACACGAACGGCTGAAGGGATCCGTGCACTGGTGAATCTGCTGGCACCCCTGACGCAGGCTTATATTCAGGGGCATGACCCGGTGTCAGTGGAAATGCGAAGTCGCAGCGGGTTTTGCGCTGAAAACCGTATTGCGCTGGCACAGCGCAGCGTACTGGGTCGCAAAGGAAAAGACGGTAATAGCCGGGTACTGGTGAGTCTGATGACCTCCGATCCTGAAGAAGCTGAAGGATGGTTACCCGGCGGCCATTTGCATACCGATTTACTCGTGCTGATGCGGGTATATCTCGGCTACCGGTGCAATGCCCGTCTGCAACTCACCGTCCCTACCCGCTTGCTGCCGGAACCCCGGCTCGGTGGGTCCCGACGGATACAGCTCGGGCGTACTGGTGTGCTGGGTTTACAGGAAAGCAAACGTGACAGCCTGCCGCAAAGTATGACCGTCAGTCTCGGCACCTATCAGGGTGTACATGAAGAACCCTTGCTACCCGCTGAGTCGGGAGAATACCGGTTCCGTTAATCCTGCAATCAAGACATTGCAGGGACACAGTATTTTTTGCGAATGAAGAAAAAGGATTCCCTGATGGCAAAAATAATTTCCTCACCTACAAGATGGCAGTATTTCAGCCTGTTTCTGCTCGCGGTTCTGCTTAGCGGCTGTGGCCTGACTCAGAAAGTGGTCGATGGCACCAAAGGCGTGACCAAAGCGATTTTCTACAAGCAAATTAAAACACTGCATCTCGATTTTTCCCCGCGCACTTCTATGAACACAGATGAAGGCGATCAGTCATCGCTCGCCACCATGGTGCGTGTTTATCAGCTTAAAGATCGCAAAGCCTTTGACGCCGCGGATTATGAAAAGCTGCTGCTTCAGGCCGACAACCTGTTAAAAGCCGATGCCCTGGCCTCTAAGGAAGTGCTGGTGATGCCGGGCGGTGATGTATCACTGGATATGCCCATGGAACCCGATGCTCAGTTTGTCGCGGTGGTGGCGTTGTTTCGCAACCCGGACAGACAACATGATACATGGCGTGTGGTCCTGAAACGGGAAGAGCTTGATCCCGACAAGCCCCGCACGCTGGAACTCAGTAACGGGCTGCTTACGTTGTTACCACTCAAAGATTAAATGGAGGTTTCTGTGGTTAATATCCTGAAAAATCTTCTCCCTGATACGACAGGTTTGTCCCGCTACTCACTTGATATCTGGAACAGCCCTTACAGTCTGGACGTGCTGAACTTTCGCGGCGAGGAACAGCTCAGCGAGACTTTTTCCTACACCGTTGACGTCACCTGCCCCGAACCGGATATCGATGCCGCACAGATGCTGCGCCAGTTCGCCAGCTTCACGATGGGCACGCCTTTCCAGCCCGAACGCGCCGTGTACGGCGTTATCCGTGACTTTCAGCGCCTGTCGACCTCCGCCGACGAAACCCTTTACCGCCTTGAGCTGGTGCCACGCCTGCGGCTGCTGGAAAACAGCACCAACAGCTTTATTTTTCAGAACCAGTCGGTGCCCGAAGTGGCGGAATTTATCCTGCGCAAGCACGGGCTCGAAGGGCAGGATTTTGAGTTTCGCCTCAGCCACACCTACCCCGACCGTGAGCTCATCACACAATGGGGCGAGACCGACCTGCAGTTTATAAAACGCATTCTGGCCGAGGTCGGTATCTGGTTTCGCTTTGAGGCGGACACCCGCCTGACGTGTGAAAAGGTGCTGTTCGGCGACGGGCCGGAGCAGTACCAGTTTGGCGTCACCCTGCCGTACTGCGAGCCGTCGGGGATGAGCGACGCCCACGCCGAAAGCGTCTGGGGGCTGAAAATCCACTGGAACGCCGTGACCGGCAAAATCTTTAAACGCGATTACAACTACCGCGAGGCCACCACGCCGCTGGACGCCAGCGCACAGGTGCGCAGCGCAGCGCCGGTGACCGGCGAAAGCTACCTGTACGCCCGGCCCTACCGCGAGGCCGGTGAGGACGTGGACGCCGCCGCCGAAACCGGCGCGTTTTATGCCCGCATACGCCATGAACGTAAACTGAATCATCAGTGCCGCATCTTTGCCCGCACCACCGGCAGCGGGCTGGCACCGGGTCAGGTGCTGAAGCCGCAGGCCTACCCGTTCAGCGACCTGCCGGACGGCATCCTCATTACCCGCATCGTCGCCAAAGGCTCGCGCACTGACCACTTCCGCCTCAATATCTGGGGCATGGCCTACCGCGAAACGATTGGCTTCCGCCCCGAACCGCCGGCGCGGCCGGTGCTCAGCGGCACGATACCGGCGCGGGTGGAAAGCCCGAACAAAGGCGACACTTACGCGTGGCTCGATAATCAGGGGCGTTACCGCGTACGGATTGACGGCGACCGCGCCCCGGCGGATGCCGGTTATGCGTACCTGTGGTTGCGCCTCGCCAAACCCTACGGCGGCGACGGCTACGGCTGGCATATGCCGCTGACCGACGGCACCGAAGTGGCCATCGCCTTTGACGGCGGTGACCCCGACCGGCCGTATATCGCCGTCGCGCTGCACGACTCTGAACATCCTGACCACGTGACGGAACGGAACCACACCCGCAACGTCCTGCGCACTCCGTCAAATAACAAGCTGCGGATGGAGGACCGGCGCGGTGAGGAGCACATCAAGCTCGCCACCGAATACGGCAAAACCCAGCTGAATAGCGGGCATATCGTGGATGCGCAAAACGCGCCGCGCGGGCAAGGTTTTGAGCTGCGCACCGATGAACACGGCGTCCTGCGCGGTGGTAAGGGCGTCTTTCTCAGCGCGGACGCCCAGCCGCAGGCGCAGGGTCAGGTGCTGGATAACAGCGCGGCGATGGCTGAAATCGACTACCTGCAGCGTCAGGTAAAGGCCCTCAGCCAGGCAGCCGCCGAAGCCAGCGCGCTGGAGGCCGATATCGCGGCGCAAATCGCGATGTTCAGCGAACGGCTGAAGCCGATAAATCAGGTGGTGCTGGCAAGCGCGCCGGAAGGCATGGCGCTGACCAGCGGCGAACATATGCAGCTCGCGGCGACCCAAAACATAATTCTGAACGCCGGAAAAAACGCGGATATCGGGGTGATTAAGAACCTGACCGTCAACACCGGTGAGGAAATGGGCATCTTTGCGCTGAAGGGCGAGATGAGCCTGAAGGCCAGCGAGGGTAAGGTCGACGTTCAGGCGCAGAACAACCGGCTGGCGCTTGCGGCGGGCAAAAAAGTGAGCATCACGGCGGTGGACGGCGACATCCTGTTCAGCGCGAAAAAGCGCATCACGCTGATTGGCGGCGGCAGTTATCTCATCCTGCAGGACGGCAAAATTGAGTACGGCACGGCCGGTGAATATTTCAGGAAAACGCCGCACACGGTGCTGACGGTGGCGGATCCTGTGCGGCTGAATATGCCCTATCTGCCGGGGGGCGGGAAATACGACCTGGCACTGGATTTCAGGGATGAAGACTCAAATGCCATAGCCAACGCGGATTACCGCATCACATTCGAAAGCGGTTCGGTACTGGCTGGCAAGCTTGATGAACAGGGATATGCATTGCACAAAAATGTGCCGTTTGAATCAGCCAGCGTGGAATACGTTTTGCCCGACCCCTTACCGGATCCGGACTGGGAACGCTACACCTCACTAGATGCGGCAACGGACAGCCTTTTAACGAAATAACAGGGACAATCACCAATGGATGACGATTTCGCCAGGGCTCTGGCATTTTTCACCCCGCCGCCTGACAGCTGGGTCTACAGTGGGCAAAAAAAAATTGAGGCTGCAGGGCAATGGATTTGGGAAACCCTGCAGGGAGATTTCAATACCGGACAAACTACCGGACAGGTCGTCACAGGGACGGTGATTTCCATGATCCCTTTTGTGGATCAGCTCTGCGATATCCGCGATCTGGTGGCTAACTGCAAAAAAATTAATGAAGACGACAGCGACAACTGGGCATGGGTTGCGTTATGCCTGACATTGATCGGCTGCTTCCCGGTGTTAGGGTCGCTGTGCAAGGGCGGATTTAAAGTCCTGTTTTTGTATTTGCGCAAAAGTCATCTGGATCAGCTAAACAACCCCGGCCAGCTTTACCGTGCTCTTGAAGGCGCCATCGGCTTATTGAACGATTTTCTGAATATGCCCGCCACACGCAGCGCGCTGAAGTATCTGAAAATTTATAACCCTTACCGTTTCCTCGAGGAGAAATTACGCAGCGTGATCGACAGCCTGGACGTCTTCGACCTGTTAAATGTTTTTGATGAACTCCTCTCCGTCACCAAAAAACTTCTCGATAAAGTCACTGCCTGGGGCCCGGCATCGTTAAAGCAACCTGTAGCCGCGTTGTGGAACATGTTGATGGCTGTACGTCGCAACGCGGACCGGATGCTGGGTAAAGCCCTCGCGCCCCTCACCGATTTACTGGAAAAACTGGCAAACCGCCTGCGTGTTGAAGGTGACAATGCCTACCGTGCGCATGTGGGCAGCAACGCACACATCTACGGCGGTGAACGGGCGGCAAAAGAAGTGGAGATGATTAAGCAGGAAAAACCGGATTGGGTGGATGTTGGGGTAAGTGAACTGAAGTATGAACCATTAGAAGAGATTTCCAGTACGCAGGTCACCCAAATCACCAAAGGATGGCCTGATTTTCGAAACAATTCCTCTAATGGCGCATTGAAAGGAAAATTTAATACCTTCGATACCTCGATGACAGCCACAGAAATTCCTCCGGGTGAAATTATCTTTCGGGTCATTGACTCAAACTCTTCAGACAACAGCATCTGCTGGATGCGAAAGGCAGAGTTTGAAAAACTGACATCTAAAAGTGACTGGCGAAAACGTTTCGCCGTATGGAAAAGCTGGAATGAAAACGGGGAATATGTCGTTTACACAGTTCCGCCGGGGCAACCTCTTAAGGTCTGGGAAGGCCGCGCTGCAACACAAATTAATGAGAATGCCAAAGAATATTCGCTGGAAGGTGGAGCGGTGCAAATCGTACTGGACCCGTCGCAGCTTAGAAAAGAGTTTACCGGTGAGCGGCGGAAAACCGGCTGGGGCTATGGCGATGTGGCCGGTGACCCGGTCAGCCCTTATCTGGGGTTACCGAAGCTAGAGAATAAAAACAACTGGTATGAACCAAAAGGAAAAGAATAATGGGTATTTTACATCCGCAGGAATGTTACTTTTTAGAAAAATTTATCTCGGCAGAACATTATGCCGAAACCCGTGATGCAATTATTGCTTATATCGATGCCCATGAAAAAGCCCTGGCAAGATATAAACGTGAAATGCCGCTTAATACCCGTAAGCTTCCCCAATGGCAGCAGGCTGATATAGTATGGGAATCGCGCGTGATGCCTAATATCAGACCAATGAAAGAACGATACATGAAAGCTTATATTCTACGAACTCATAAGGACATCAAAGCATTCGATATTGGCCATGCTATGAGTAGCATCAGTAGAGGGATCGTAGAGTTTTGGAATGGATGGATGACCGAATATGAAATAGAACAAATATCTGCTCTCGAATCCAAAGCGAGTAAACTTGATAAGCGTCTGTCAATAACATTAAGAGGTGCCTGGATAGAGGGTAATCTGACATATATTCATTCAATGTATGATAAATCCGAGTTACCTAAGACAATTCCGCGTTATGAATTAGATCACTCAGTGCGTATTGATTCAGGCGATGTTCCAACGCAGACAGGTTTCTATTTGCCGGATATTGATTTTTCACCAGCAAGATTTATTCCTGAAGACTATGGTAAACCGGCCTCAGCGAGACAAGGTACCCAACGCAGTGACTGGGTGGATTCAGAAACAGGTGAAAAGGAATATCGCTGGCTGGAATCTCAGTGGGCAAAAACTGGCTGGACCCTTATCCGCCGGGTTGAAGGCGAATTTATCGATGTGCCGCCGGAAGGTTTTTTCCCGAAAGGATTACCGGAAGAATTATACAACTGGCCGGAGAAAGAGAAGTTATTACGCCAGGTGGAACCTACCCGAATCACCGCATACAGTGGCGAAACCAGCCCGCACTCCGGCCGCTGGGGCACCTTTATCGACGGCAGTTTGCATTATGTTCATGTCAGACAAGGCCAAGCCCTGCCGGAATATGAAGACAAAGAAGGCAGGCTTCATCGTACACTTTGGTCACTGCTGGAGCGGGATGATAAGGGCAGCGTTTTTATAAACAGCTGAATGACTTTTGGGCGAGTAACCGGTTTTGATTTAAACCGGTTACTGTTTTTCATTAGGAAGTGACGGATTAATTCAGAGGGAAAGAATAATGGGTATTTTACATCCACAGGAATGTTACTTTTTAGAAAAATTCATCTCAGCAGAACATTATGCCGAAACCCGTGATGCCATCACTGCCTATATTGATGCCCATGAAGAAGCCCTGGCAAGATATAAACGTGAAATGCCGCTCAATACCCGTAAACTCCCTCAATGGCAGCAGGCTGATATAGTATGGGAATCACGCGTAATGCCTAATATCAGACCAATGAAAGAGCGTTACATGAAAGCTTATATTCTGCGAACTCATGGCGACATTAAGGCATTCGATATTGGTCATGCTATGAGAAATATTAATAGGGGTATTTCTGAGTTTTGGGATGGTTGGATGAGTAGTGATGAAGGTGAGAAAATTTCTGAACTAAGATATTTAGCTTCGGAGCTTGATGACCGATTATCATCAACCCTTGATGCAATATGGAGTGAAGGCCATTTGACTTATATTGATCGAGGTGTTTACACATTAGATGAAATACCACCTAGAATACCAAGGTATAAACTGGACCCATCTGTTCGTATTGAAATAAATGAAAATCCTGTAGAAACTGGAATATATTTACCTGATATTAATTTTGCCAGCGCGCGGTTTATTCCCGCAGATTTTGGTGAGCCTCCTGAAGCGTGGCAGGGAATAACACGGACAGATAAGACTGCGTTTGATACAGGAAAGCCATTGTTTCATTGGAAAGAATCTCAGTGGGCAAAAACCGGCTGGACCCTTATCCGCCGGGTTGAAGGCGAATTTATCGATGTGCCGCCAGAAGGTTTTTTCCCGAAAGGATTACCGGAAGAATTGTATAACTGGCCGGAGAAAGAGAAGTTATTACGCCAGGCGGAACCCGTCCGTATCACCGCATACAGCGGCGCAATCAGCCCGCACACCGGCCGCTGGGGCACCTTTATCGACGGCAGTTTGCGTTATGCTCATGTCAAACAAGGCCAAGCCCTGCCGGAATATGAAGATAAAGAAAGCAAGCTTCATCGTACGCTTTGGTCACTGCTGGAGCGGGATGATAAGGGCAGCGTTTTTATAAACAGCTGAATGACTTTTGTGCATGTAGCCGGTTTTGATTTAAATCGGTTACTGTTTTTCATTAGGAAGTGACGGATTAATTCAAAGGGAAAGAATAATGGGTATTTTACATCCACAGGAATGTTAATTTTTAGAAAAATTCATCTCAGCAGAACATTATGCCGAAACCCGTGATGCCATTATTGCCTATATCGACGCCCATGAAGAAGCCCTGGAAAGATATAAACGTGAACTGCCGCTTAATGCCCGAAAACCCCCTCAATGGCAGCAGGCCGATATGGTATGGGAAAATCGCGTGATGCCTAATATCAGACCGATGAAAGAACGTTACATGAAAGCTTATATTCTACGAACTCATAAGGACATCAAAGCATTCGATGTTGGCCATGCTATGAGTAGCATCAGTAGAGGGATCGTAGAGTTTTGGAATGGTTGGATGACCGAATATGAAATAGAACAAATATCTGCTCTCGAATCCAAAGCTAGTAAACTTGATAAGCGTCTGTCAATAACATTAAGGGGTGCCTGGATAGAGGGTAAGTAAAACAGGTAAAAAACTCTCTTTCTGGACGGATGAACAACTCAAAGCTGCCTGGGCGGGCATTCAAAAAGCCACTGACCTGACGCTGGAAACCCTGAAACAAATTGACTGGGTACAGGTGCTGACCAGCGTTGCTAAAACGGTGGGGGTGATTTTGGTTGCCATTGGCATCGGTGCGGTGGTGGTAACGTTAGGCATACCGGAAGCCCTGGTAGCGGCTTTTTTACTGATTATCAGGCTGGCCATTATGGCATGGGAATCGCTGGGTACCGTACTGGCCGTGGGTGCCAGCACCGCAGCGGTCGCAGCACAATAATAAGGAAATTAAAATGGACTTAAATTACATCGAGCGCTGGCTGGCAGATGCCACCGTCAATTATCAGGACGGACGCCCTGCAGTTGGGCTGGGGCTGATCATTACCGTATTTTTTCGCAATGGGCATACACCTGAAGTGCGTCAAAAAATGGTTGGCTGTGTTGACCGTTTTTATAAAGAATTTGGCGATTTATTGAAAAAGCAAATGAATGGTCGTTGGGTCGGAATAACCGAAAAAAATTATGCCACAAAAAAGCGGGAAATCATTGATTCTACACCAGAAGAAATTTTTTCATGGCATCTGACCAGTGCTGCCGAGGACTATCTTGCACCAGATTACGCGATATCCATTATGGGAAAGCGCATTTTCCATAATGAAAATGATCGCTCTGTTATCAAACTGACCTTTCCATTGAGTCTTTTGAAAGAAGAGGATGGTTCACTGCGCTACCAAGACTGGCTGCTCTGGCTTTGTAATGAATTCGAGGTTGAAAGCGGTTATGCAGGAATATCTTTCTCCCTTCCTCAGGAGTTTCATCGCATGTTCCCTTATGAGTATTCATTGGCACAACGATTCCCCGGTGTGATGGTAGATTCGATCGGTATGCTTGAAGGCGGAGATGCAGTTGAAGGTATTAAAGGAGCTTGCTGGTATACCATCCTGGGGAATATGTGGGTTGAAAAGCTGGGAGGGGTATCTTTTGTTAACAGAATGGTAGCAGACACTCCTGAAATCGCTATCTTGTCCTACAATCAGGGGCTGATTTTACAAGCCGGTCAACAGCCTCCGGGACTCGGTGAAATTAATGACGAAGGCTTACCGTCACTTTTAGCCAAGGTGAATCAAATTATCCACCCGATACGTCAGGATGGTCATAACAGTCTGCACTTCTATTCAATGGAGGATAACCATCAGTTTAATAAAGAATCCTCCATGAAATGGTATGCGCGCTTTGACGAAGCGAGCGATAAATTACCCATCCCGAAATTATTGCCGGACGAACACGCTGAACCAGCGCGTATCACCGCATACAGCGGTGAAACCAGCCCGCACTCGGGCCGCTGGGGCACCTTTATCGACGGCAGTTTGCATTATGTTCATGTCAAACAAGGCCAAGCCCTGCCGGAATATGAAGATAAAGAAAGCAAGCTTCATCGTACGCTTTGGTCACTGCTGGAGCGGGATGATAAGGG
>NZ_MJIB01000014.1:282335-343140 GCF_003697865.1 Rahnella sp. Larv3_ips
GATTAACAAGGAAGTGACGGATAAATCCAAAAGGAAAAGAATAATGGGTATTTTACATCCACAGGAATGTTACTTTTTAGAAAAATTCATCTCAGCAGAACATTATGCCGAAACCCGTGATGCCATCATTGCCTATATCGATGCCCATGAAGAAGCCCTGGCAAGATATAAACGTGAACTGCCGCTTAATACCCGCAAGATCCCCCAATGGCAGCAGGCTGATATAGTATGGGAATCGCGCGTAATGCCTAATATCAGACCGATGAAAGAACGTTACATGAAAGCTTATATTCTACGAACACATAACGACATCAAAGCATTCGATATAGGTCATGCTATGAGCAATATTAGCAAAGGTATTGTTGAGTTTTGGAATGGATGGATGACTGAAGAAGAAATCCTAGTTATTTCCCAGTTAGAAACTATTGCATCAAAATCAGAAAGTAGACTTTCTGATTCGCTGAGAGGTGCATGGGATGAGGGGGATTTGACGTATATAAATACAATGTACGATAAATCTGAGTTGCCTAAAAAAACTCCTCGTTATGAATTAGATCAATCTGTACGTATTGAGTCCGGTGACGTTCCAACCCAAACAGGATTCTATTTGCCGGATATTAATTTTGCACCGGCAAGATTTATTCCTGAAGACTATGGTCAAACGGCCTCTGCAAGGCAAGGTACCAAACGCAGTAACTGGGTGGATTCAGAAACAGGTGAAAAGGAGTATTGCTGGCTCGAGTCTCAGTGGGCAAAAACCGGCTGGACCCTTATCCGCTGGGTTGAAGGCGAATTTATCGATGTGCCGCCGGAAGGTTTTTTCCCAAAAGGATTACCGGAAGAATTGTATAACTGGCCGGCGAAAGAGAAGTTATTACGCCAGGCGGAACCCACCCGAATCACCGCATACAGTGGCGAAACCAGCCCGCACTCCGGCCGTTGGGGCACCTTTATCGACGGCAGTTTGCGTTATGCTCATGTCAAACAAGGCCAAGCCCTGCCGGAATATGAAGATAAAGAAAGCAAGCTTCATCGTACGCTTTGGTCACTGCTGGAGCGGGATGATAAGGGCAGCGTTTTTATAAACAGCTGAATGACTTTTGGGCGAGTAACCGGTTTTTATTTAAACCGGTTACTGTTTTTCATTAGGAAGTGACGGATTAATTCAAAGGGAAAGAATAATGGGTATTTTACATCCGCAGGAATGTTACTTTTTAGAAAAATTTATCTCAGCAGATCATTATGCCGAAACCCGTGATGCCATCATTGCCTATATTGATGCCCACGAAGACGCACTGGCAAGATATAAACGCGAAATACCGCTTAATGTCAGAAAGCCTCCTCAATGGCAACAAGCCTATGTAGTATGGGAAACTCGTGTAATGCCAAATATTCGTGATTTAAGGGAGCACTTCACCAAACGGTATATCCAACGCAGTCATAATAACCCAGAGGCATTTAAAATGGGCAATGCAATGGGATATATTCAAAAAGGTATTGTGGACTTTTGGAATGGATGGATGGCCGAAGATGAAATAGAAAAAATTTCTGCTCTTGAATCTGTGGCTAAAAAACTTGACAGGCGATTATCAATGACGCTGAGAGGGGCATGGGATGACGGGGATTTGACCTATACAGGCTGCGGAATATTATATTCAAACATTGAACTCCCAGCAAAAATACCTTGTTATAAACTTGATCCTTCCGTAAGAATAGAAATAGGACAGAATCCCGAACAAACAGGCTTCTATCTTCCGGATATTAAATTTGCAGCAGCCCGGTTTATTTCCGAGGGCTTTGGGCAACCAGTCCCTGCATCTCAGGGCATCAGACGCAGTAACTGGTCAGACCCAGACACAGGTGAAAAAGATTACAACTGGGAAGATATTGAATGGACCGAAACCGGCTGGACCCTTATCCGCCGGGTTGAAGGCGAATTTATCGATGTGCCGCCGGAAGGTTTTTTCCCAAAAGGATTACCGGAAGAATTATACAACTGGCCGGAGAAAGAGACTTTATTCACCTAAAAGCTTTCATCGATTTACTTTCTACGTTGAAAAGAAACCACAGGTATGGACTATTGCTCATCCTAAAAAACAATAGCCATTGTTGAAATAGGAGTTTTTAACTCCGAAGTAGAGTTTGAAAAGGTTTCAATTTTTAATCCAGAAATTTGTATTTCCCAGCCACGCCACATTAAAAATGCCATAACGAAAAGGAATGTCCCATGGCCACATTACACACCCTGTTAGCGCTATGCCCACAGGAAAACCCGGATATATTGATGCAAAAGGCCAAAGTGCAAACGGCGCTGTGGGAAAAATGGCTAAACCCGGTTAGCAGCGATAACGCAACTGGTGAAGATCCCGGTTATGACGATGACTTTCAACGTATGCGTGAAGAAGTTAATAAGCTTTCAGGCGCAGATACAGATCTGGTGTGCCAACTGGCGGAGAAATTACTGACCACTGTATGCAAAGACGTAAGGGTAGCCACTTATTATCTCTGGGCACGATTGCATCGCGACGGCGAATCGGGTCTGGCCGAAGGGCTGGAACTGTTGAGCGGACTGGTCTCTCGCTATGGTAACCAGTTGTTGCCATCACGAAAAAATAGCCGGCGGGCTGCCATGGAGTGGCTGGCAGGCAGTAAAGTCCTCGACAGCCTTTCGCTGTATCCCGAAGTCGATAAGCCAAAGTTTGAACGCATTTTGGCTGCACTCACCCTGTTTGAAGACGTTATTACATCATGGGAGGACGCAAACCGACCACAGTTGGGCGGTCTTTATGATGCCCTTGAATCCCGACTGGCTCAGTCCGGTGGCTTCGATGCCGTTGTTCCGCAAAATAGCGGCGGTCAGGCAACGTCTGATTCACGCTCCATATCGCCGGACATGCCGTCCTTAAAGGTAATACAGTCTGGTCGTGAGTTACTTGATCAGGCTAAGGCGTTGGCTCAGTACCTGCGAGACCAGCCACAAGGCTGGCTATCAGGACACCGGTTGATGACTACAATACGCTGGGACACCGTCGACCAACTCCCTCCGTTGGACGCTAAAGGTTGTACTCGCCTGGTACCACCCCGTACTGACTACCGTGCCCAACTCAAACGCCTGTATCTGCAACAAAGCTGGAGCGAATTACTGGAAAATGCCGATAGGATGTTTACTGAAGGCGTGAACCATTTCTGGCTGGATATTCAATGGTACTTGCACCAGGCACTCAGCAAGTCGGGGGCGCCTTATGATAGCTGGGCAGAATTTATCGAGCAGGATCTGCGGTTATTGTTGCTTCGTTTACCGGGAATCGAAACGCTCGCCTACAGTGACGGTACACCCTTTGCCGACGAAGTGACCGCTGGCTGGATCGCTCGTGATATTCAGGACAATGACGGTCGATGGCAATCTGAACCCAATGCAGTCTCTGCAAGTGGCGATGAAGATATTCTTCAGCTTGAAACCGAAGCACTGGCGCAGGCAGACAGTGAAGGTATTGAAGCTGCACTCAACTGGTTGCAGATTCGCCCGGGGATCACTACACCCCGCCAGCGTTGGCTAATACGGCTGCTCATGGCTCGTGTTGCTGAACAATATGGAAAAAATGAAATGGCACTCCACTTACTTGGAGAACTGGACAGCACAGGAAATAGCCTCACGCTGAAGCAATGGGAGCCCGCCCTGCTGTTTGAAGTAAAAGCACGACGACTCAAACTGCTGAGAATGCAATTCCAGCGTGGTGATACTGATAAAGCAAAAATCATCCTCGAAATGGATACGCTACTCGCCGGATTGGTTTCAATTGATCCTGCGCGCGCAGCAGTGCTTTGTGCTTAAGAAAGGACTTTAACCGCGAATGAACTCAAAATCCCCCTCTCTTTATGAAATCCTCACTGGCAACTTTGCCGGCGGCCTCGACCTGCACAACGTCAGCGAAGAGAATCAGGTGATCCTCTCCGTGCTCGATAATATGCAGCGCATTCTTAACTGTCGCGCCGGCACCCTCAGCCATCTGCCGGATTACGGCCTGCCGGACATGAGTAAGATCCTGCAAGGGATGCCGGGTACGGCGCATTCCTTGCTGAACGTCCTGTCAGAGACGCTGCTTAAGTACGAGCCACGCATCAAAAAACTGCACGTTATTTTACTGCCGCAATCCACACCAGGACATCTGGAATACGCCATCGACGCCGAGCTGAAAGAGCTCGGCTTAGTGCGTTTCGGCACAGAATTTATGCCGGAAGGCCGGGTGCTTATGCGCCACATGAAACAGCAGAATTACGTCAGTTAAGGAAAACAACCATGTCTATTGAACGCCAGCTGCGCACCGGGGGCGACCCGCGTGCGCTGCCTGATTACGCCGTTTTACGCGAAGAGCTCAGCAAATTAACCCATCCGGCGCGCCCTGATGTGAACTGGAAGAGAGTCGAACAGCTCTGTCTGAACCTGTTCCAGCAAAACGGTATCGAGCTGCAAACCGCTTCATGGTATACGCAGGCCAGAACGCAGCTTGTCGGGCTGTCCGGGCTGAATGAAGGACTGGCGATCCTCGAGGCACTGATCTCCCGTCAGTGGCCCGGACTCTGGCCGCAGCCGGTTCACGCGCGTATGGAAATCCTCACCGGTCTGAGCCAGCGCCTGCAGCAGATTATGCGCAGCATGACGCTGGAATATGGCGATCTGCCGCAGATCTATCATGCAGAAAAACTGATCACTTCATTATGTGACGCCCTGCAACGCCTTGAACTGAAACATGCCAGCCAGCTTGCTTCGCTGATTACGATTATGCACGGCGCGGCGGTGCGGCTGGAGAACATGCATGCCACCACCGATGCACCGGTGGTCCTTCCTGCAACGGCGAGCCAGACACCTGATGACCAGTCCCACAAGGCATCCGAGCCCTGGGTGTATGTCGCGCAGGCTGAACCCGTTACGCCGCAGGTGGTGATCTCCCCGCCACCGGCACCTCAGCGCCCAATCCAATGGAAAGGATTTATCGCCGGCGTGGTGATCACCGTGCTGGCGGGCAGTGGCGTGAAGGCGGGCATCAACGCCTTTTATTCGCCTTCCACCAGCGAGCAACTGATGGCGACCTTAAAGGGGATGCCGAAACCGTTGAACGCGCCGTCACTCAATGCGCTTAAACACCGCGAGGCAGAGATGCTGCGCCGCGAAGCCCCGCAGATTATTGCCGCAACGCAGCAGCAAACCCGCCAACTGGCTGCACTGTCGCCGGTCTGGGCGCAGGATACCGGTGCGCAGCTGGTACATCAGACACAGGTGCTGTTGCCGGACAATCCGGCGGCAAAACGCCTGGCGCAGGAATGGACGGATAACCTTAACGCCCGTGCCATCCCGCTGGAAAATCTGACAGGCTGGCACGCGGCCAACACCCAGTTGCAGCAACTGGCAGACAAACTCAACGGCCTCGATGAACAACGCGGCAAATACATGACCGTCTCACAGCTTAAATCCTCCGTGTTTGCTATCCAGCAGGCGCTGAACAGCTCACCGCCAGTCGAAGAATCGCTGCGCAAACTTGCCGAGACAAAACAGCAAAACAAGGACGCGTCTGCGCAGTTGGTCATGCAACTGGATAACCAGTTCACGCAGTTGCTGAACCGCTATGCGTTGCTGACGCAAACCCCGCCAGCAGCCGATAAAAAGGATAACGGGGCTCACTGAAGCACGGGCGCTGTCGCAGTAGCAAAACATGTGATGACGATGGGCCATTTTAAATTACAGAGGATGTATGTCAGCAAAAGAGCGGTTTTTAAAAAAGTTGCAAGACAGTCAGCCGCGCAGCGGCTCATTTGCCAATAAAGGTCAGGCAGATATTGCCGAGTTCCGGCAACGGATGAACCTGCTTCAGGAAAACATGGAAGAGTGGCTGACGGGCACCGGCATCCGCGTTGAACGCACCGATGTCTCACTGGTAGAACTTCTGATGGGAGGCAAAACCTTCAGCGTTCCGGGGATCCGGCTGCAATACGAAGATAAACTGGTGAAATTCACGCCTGTCTTTTTGTACGGGCAAGGCGTGACAGGCTGTGTGGAAACCAGCCTCAGCGATCAGGGCCACATCTCTGTTTTATGCCGGTTGTTTATGCGGGCGGGCGAAGTCAGTCACTGGACCTGGCGCCCGGCAAACGCCTCCACCGGGCCGGGTGGTACATTCGATGAAGATGCCTTTTTCGAAATGATTGCGGGTTTACTACCATGACGCCTTCGGGCGTCATTTTTTTTAGCAGCACTCACTGAATCAGCCACACAAATGTAAAAAAATGCTACAACCGTTACCCCTTTTGATGCCAATATCATTAAAATCGATGACATAAATTTACATTGCATTAAAATCAGAATGCGCTGAGGCCCCTGCCGATTTAACTTTCTTGTTACCAATTTTGCACACAACAAGCCATTACAGGATGCAGGGAAATTACATTTGAAAAACATCAAAACTTTTTGATCCAGATCAATGCAACAACATGACCTCTTACTTTTTGTGGATAATTCCCCTGCTGCCCGTTTCCCTCTCATTTAGTTTTTCTGCCCCGGCGTTTTAACCGCCGCTAAAGTGTTTCAGCGACTACTTTCCCTGCGAAACCGTCCCTGTTAATGCTTTTGTTCATTGTGGTTAAATCGCTCTCTCGCAAAACCCCGTTGTACTTTTCTTTCATTCAAGACTTCACCTGCGAATGTCAGACATCGCCGGTTCCCGTGCCGGTGCCTGTGTTTGAAAGGAATACCTGACGCACAAAAAGAGGTTGTTATGTTTGGTCTTGATGCGCTTGAACTGGCCCGGATCCAGTTTGCCTTCACCGTCTCTTTTCACATCATTTTTCCCGCAATCACTATCGGGCTGGCCAGTTTTTTGGCGGTTCTCGAAGGGATGTGGCTAAAAACCAAAAAAGAGGCTTATCGCGATCTGTACCATTTCTGGTCGAAGATTTTTGCCGTTAACTTCGGTATGGGCGTGGTGTCCGGCCTGGTGATGGCCTACCAGTTTGGTACCAACTGGAGCATGTTCTCCTCGTTTGCCGGCAGCATTACCGGCCCGCTGCTGACCTACGAAGTGTTAACCGCGTTCTTCCTGGAAGCGGGTTTTCTCGGCGTGATGCTCTTCGGCTGGAACCGCGTCGGCCCCGGCCTGCACTTCTTCTCCACCTGCATGGTGGCGCTCGGCACGCTGATGTCGACGTTCTGGATCCTCGCCTCTAACAGCTGGATGCAGACCCCGCAGGGCTATGAGATTGTTAACAATCTGGTCGTTCCGGTCAGCTGGATGAAGATCATCTTCAACCCGTCGTTCCCGTTCCGCTTAATGCACATGACCACGGCGGCGTTCCTCGCTTCCGCCTTTTTCGTCGGTTCTGCGGCGGCCTGGCATTTACTGCGCGGTCGCGATACACCGGCAATCCGCACCATGTTGTCGATGGCGATGTGGATGGCGCTGATCGTCTCGCCCATTCAGGCATTTTTGGGCGACGCGCATGGCCTGAATACGCTGAAATATCAGCCGGCTAAAATCGCCGCCATTGAAGGCCACTGGGAAAATAAAGACAACAAACCGACGCCGCTGGTGCTGATTGGTTATCCGGACATGAACCGTGAAGAAACCCGCTACGCGGTTGAAATCCCGTATCTGGGCAGCCTGATCCTGACGCACAGTCTGACGCATCAGATCCCGGCGCTGAAATCTTTCCCGAAAGAAGACCGCCCGAACTCGTCCGTCATCTTCTACACCTTCCGCATCATGGCTGGCCTCGGCATGCTGATGATTTTGCTGGGTGTGCTGAGCCTTATCCTGCGTCGCGGCGGAAAAATGTATACCTCTAAAGCCTTCCTGCGCTTTGCTTTTCTGATGGGGCCTTCCGGTCTGCTGGCGTTACTGGCGGGGTGGATCACCACGGAAATGGGGCGTCAGCCGTGGGTGGTGTATGGCCTGCTGCGCACCAAAGACGCGGTATCCAACCATAACGTGCTGCAAATGAGCGTCAGCCTGATCCTGTTCATCGTTATTTACTGCTCGGTGTTTGGTGTCGGTTACGGCTACATGATGCGTCTGATCCGCAAAGGGCCACAGGCGCATGAAGGCGAAAGCGTTGACCACGGCGGTCCGGGACAGCACCGCACGCCTGCGCGTCCGCTGTCTGCCATCAAAGAATCACTGACCGACGACACTAAGGGAGCTTGATAATGGGTATCGACTTACCGCTGATCTGGTTTTTGATCATCATCTTCGGCGTGATGATGTATGTGGTGATGGACGGCTTCGACCTGGGTATCGGTCTGCTGTTCCCGCTGGTGAAAAAAGAGCACGACCGTGACGTGATGATGAACACCGTTGCACCGGTCTGGGACGGCAACGAAACCTGGCTGGTGCTCGGCGGCGCGGCGCTGTACGGCGCATTCCCGCTGGCCTACTCGGTGATTCTGGATGCGCTGACCATCCCGCTGACCCTGATGCTGTTCGGCCTGATCTTCCGTGGCGTGGCCTTTGAATTTCGCTTCAAAGCCAGCCCGGCCAAACGCCACGTGTGGGATAAATCCTTTATCGGCGGTTCCGTGCTGGCGACGTTCTGTCAGGGCGTGGTGCTGGGCGCGGTGATCAACGGTATCCCGGTGGTAAACCGCACTTATGCCGGTGGCGCGCTGGACTGGCTGACGCCGTTCACGCTGTTCTGTGGTGTTGCGCTGGTGGTGGCTTACGCCCTGCTTGGCTGCACCTGGCTGATTATGAAAACCGAAGGCGAATTGCAGGAAGCGATGCACAAGATCGCCAAACCGCTGCTGGTAGTATTCCTGCTGGTGACGGCGGCGGTCAGCCTGTGGACACCGCTCTCTCACGGCGACATCGCCACCCGCTGGTTCTCGCGTCCTAATCTTTACTGGTTCCTGCCGGTCCCGGTGCTGGTGGTGCTGGTTTCTGCGTGGATGTTCCGCGCCATCAGCAAAAATGCGCACCACGCGCCGTTCCTGCTGACGCTGGCACTGGTGTTCCTGGGCTATACCGGTCTGGGTATCAGCATCTGGCCGAACATCATTCCGCCGTCCATTTCCATCTGGGAAGCGGCTTCACCTCCGCAAAGTCAGGGCTTTATTCTGGTGGGCGCCCTGTTCATCATCCCTATTATTCTGGTGTACACCTTCTGGAGCTACTACGTGTTCCGCGGGAAAGTCACACCGGATCAGGGTTATCACTGAGGAGTAACCTGATGAATCTGATTCAAAAGATGGATGACAACGTCATCACCAAAGCTCCGTTCTGGAAACGCGTCGGCTGGATGGCCATCATCTGGGGCGGCAGCGTGCTGGCGCTATTTGTTGTGGCAACGGCGTTTCATCTGCTGATGTTTGCGGCGGGAATGAGAAGTCATTGAGTGAAAAGAGTCCGGCACTGTGCCGGACTCTTTTTTTTAGCATGGCGTTCTGCCGCCCGTTAAGACGCTGAACAATACCTAATCACCGGTTCACACAGTACCGGGAAGTTCAGCGAATTCGCGATAAAACACAGTTCATGTGCGCGGTGATGCAGTTCCTTCGCGAGCTGAATATCATCCCCGGCACGGATCGTAATGTCGGGTTTGAGTGTGATACTCGTGAAACACCCTTTCTCACCTTCTGTCATGACCCCTTCAGCCTTATCGGTATAAGAATCAACACTGATACCCGCCTCGGCGCATAAATGCAGATACCAGAGCTGATGGCAGGCTGAAGCCGAAGCCACCAGCAGGTCTTCAGGGTTCCAGCGCGTGGCATCACCCAGAAATGCCGGGTCTGATGAACCGGCAATGCTTTGTTTCTTCCCTTCTGAAATTTCATAATCGCGGCTGTAAGCCTTATAGGATTCGGTGCCGCGACCCTTGTTGCCTGTCCATTCAATGTTGACCTGATAATGATGCTCGCGATGTGCCATAGCGGGTGCTCCTGTCGTTTCTAAGTGGGGATACTAAGGGGTGGAGAGGGATAGTTCTCCCTTTGATGCCAAAAATGGTATACCATTATCCCATAATGTACAGGAGAAAATGATGACGCTGAAACCCCAGTCCACCGCCGGAATGCTTGCCGGATCACTCAGGAAGATGATTAACAATGGCTCGCTGCCTGATGGCTCGCGGCTGGTAGAAAGGGATCTGGCCAGCCAGTTTGCTGTCAGCCGTGTTCCGATGCGGGAAGCTATCCGGCTGCTGGAGCAGGAAGGCATGGTGGATATTTTCAGAAACCGCGGGGCGGTGGTCAGAGCACTGTCTGTTGAGGATATCGCTGAGATTTATGAACTGCGGGCTTTACTTGAGGGGGAAGCGATTTTTAACAGCGTGCAGAATATGGATGCCGAAACGCTGGCCAGAGCGGAACTCACGCACACACTGCTCGGCAATGCCGAAGACGCCGACAGGCAAGGAGAGCACAACCGTGAGTTTCACGGCCTGCTGTACCGCGGATGTCAAAATAAGCGCCTGCTGGCGATGATCGACGAGTTACGTAATCAGATAGAAAGGTATGAACATTTTCAGCGCAGACTGCTTTCAGACACTCAGGCATTTCAGCACGAACATGAATTGATTCTTAATGCGTGCCGGGAAGGCAATGCAGAGGCGGCACGGCAGGAAACCTTCCGGCATATTGAATCTGCCGGAAGAGTGCTGAAAGAGTTCATCAGGAAGGGGATTTCAGCTCAGAAATGAGTGACTGCCCGAAGCCGATGTTCCGGGCCACTACGCCAGAAGAAACAGCCTGGGAATGGGGTTATTTCTCCAGCACCAGCGCCACAAAATCCAGAATATCGTCCATCGCTTCCTGTCGGGCTTCGGCAGACGGCATGACGATCAGCTGATCGGAATAGCCATTCATGATCGCGGAAAGCTGGCGGGTGACCCGATCTGCGTTGGCCGACCGGAAAACCCCTGCCTCGATCCCCGCGCGGATAATTTCCGCCAGCAGTTCCAGCCATTTATGCACCATCAGCCGCGCCAGTTCGGCATAAGCCTCGTTATGCGCCGCCAGTTGCCACAGCGAGCCGTAAAGCTGCCAGATGTCACCCTGCGTATCCGGCAGATAATTACGCACCAGCGTATGCAGTTTTTCCTGCGGATGCAGCGTCGCAATTTCTGCGGTGAACTCTTTCAGTTCCGCCAGCATCACCACTGATAACGCTTCAATGCACAGCGTCTGCCAGTCACGAAAATAGTGATAAATATGGCTGCGCGAAATGCCGACGTACTCGGTCAGTTCGCGCGTCGTCACTTTCTCAATCCCCTTTTCGATAAAGAGACTGATGGCACCGTCAAGAATTTTAGCCCTTAACGCCTCCTGATTTTCTTTCATCATCAATCCTGTGCTGGCCCTGAGCAACCGCTCTTGCCCGCATTTTATCAGGAAGGCAGACGTGCGCCCAATGACTTACGTAATACGATTTTCACCACAATCACGGTGGCGATCACCAGCAGGGCAGCCGACACCAGCACGGCCATAAAGGCCTGGTCGAACGCAGCACGGGCGAGGCTGCTGATTAAGGACGCGTGTTCCGGGCTGAGATGGCTGGCCAGCGCCAACGCTTCGTCGAGGCTGTCATACGCGGCATCACCGCTCACCAGCCCTGCCGGCAGTTCCAGGCTGCGGCTGTAAACCGCGGTCATCAGGCCGCCCAGCAAGGTCACGCCCAGCACGCCGCCCATTTCCCACGACACATCTTCGATAGCGGCGACCATGCCGGCTTTGTCTTCCGGTGCGTTAAGCATGATGGACGTCGAGGCTGCCGTTACCGCACCGCCCAGACCAAAACCGAGAATGAACAGGCTGATGAGTTGCAGTAAGGTTCCGGCATCAAACACCAGCGCATGCATCACAATCCCCAGCGCCGACAGCGCAAAACCGCCAACCATTATCCTGCGCACACCTACTCGCGGGATCAGCATACCCGCCAGCGGTGAGGCCAGCGCAGAGGCCACCGGGATCGGCAGAATAAACATGGCGGCCATAAACGGCGACAGCCCGAGTACCAGCTGCAACCGCTGGCTGAGCACCAGTTCGATGCCGATCAGCGCAATCATTGACGTGATGGCAACCCCCACACCACAGGCAAATGCCCGGTTACGGAACAGCGAGAAGTCGATCATTGGCTGCAAGGCCCGCTGCTGCCTTCTGGCAAAGAAGCCGAGGAATATCACCCCTGCGGCCGCGGCGCAGACGATCACCAGCCATGAAGAGTTGATATGGCTCAGCTCTTTGAGCGCGTAAATCACCCCGACCAGCCCCGCCATTACCAGCGCGGAGCCGATAAAATCACAAGGCCGTTGTTTATTGCCTTTACCACGCGGGATCAGCGCCAGCGCGAACGGGAAAACAGCCAGCACAACCGGCACGTTTATCAGGAATACCGAACCCCACCAGTAATACTCCAACAATACGCCGCCGATCACCGGGCCGAGCGCAGCGGCACCGGAGGCAACGGCGGACCAGATGCCGATCGCCAGCGCCCTTTCGCGCTCATCGGTAAACACATGGCGCACGATCGCCAGCGTTGCAGGCATCATCATTGCCGCCCCCACCGCCAGGAAAACGCGCGAAGCGATCAGCATGTCAGCGGACGTGGAAAACGCCGCGCACAGCGACGCCACCGCAAACACCGGCAGCCCGCACATAAACAGATTTTTGTGGCCCAGCCGGTCGCTGAGCATTCCCGCGCCGGGTAACAGCCCCGCGACGACCAGCGGATAGGCATTCACTATCCATAATTTTTCCGAGGACGATGCACCCAAAGCCAGCGTGAGGCGCGGCAGTGCGGTGTATAAGACCGTCATATCAATGATGATCAGGAAAAGTGTACTGGTGACAATGGCAAGGATCAGCCAGCGGTTGTGGGAAAACATAAAAGCCTCTGAAGTTTTTGAGCACTTGCTCAAGCGCGAAAGGTACTTGAGCGCCCGCTCAAAAGCAAGCAGTGTCAGCCGGTCCGTTGATGAATGATTTACCCTGCGCAGGGTGCGCAAAGGCAGATACCTGACACGAAAAAGCCCACTCGAAAGTGGGCTAAGGGGGGTACAGACTGACTTTTTTAAGTGCTACTTATTTTCCCTGGTGTGGCGAAAATTACTCTTTCACCGTTTCCTCTAACGTGAAACGGCCTAACGGATTCTGATGGAAGTCTTTGATATTTTTACGGGTCACATTACGGTACGGGCTGTAATAGAGATCAATCCAGTTCACGTCGGCTTTCGCCATTTTCTGCAAATCGATATACATCTGTTCACGCTTCTTCGGATCCATTTCTACGCGCGCAGCCGCAACCAGCGCTTTCACTTTTTCGTTGTGGTAGTGCGTCATGTAGTTGTTGTTGGAATCATGCCCCAGCGTAAAGGTGGTTTTCTGATCCGGATCGAGAATGTCGTTGGTCCAGTACATCACCGAAATGTCGTAATCCCCCGCCACCAGCATGTCCCAGCTCTGGCTCGGATCCACCTTTTGCAGACTGGCGGTGATGCCCGCTTTTGCCAGCTGTTGTTGCAGCAGAACCGCGATCTGCTCGTCCACTTCATCACCGGCGTTGACCAGATATTTCAGGGTCAGATTTTTGACACCGGCCGCCGCCAGCAGCTGTCTGGCTTTTTCCGGGTCGTACGGGCGTTGCAGGTTAGCGGCGTAGTGATAGAGCGCGCCGTCAGGAATGTAGGAGTTAGCGATTTTGCCGTAGCCGAAGGTCACGGTATCGATGATGGATTTCTTATCGATGGCGAAATCCAGCGCCTGACGCACTTCCACTTTTGCCAGATCGCCGTGGGCATGGTTGATCAGCAGATGATCTTCGCGGGTTGAGGTATCCAGCTCCACGCTCAGTTTCGGGTCTTTTTGCAGCGAGGCGATGCGCGAGAACGGAATCGACAGTGCCGCATCCAGCTCTCCGGCCTGCACCTTGAGCATACGGGTATTATCATCCGGCAACGTCAGCCACTCGACGCCGTCCAGTTTTACCTTGGCGGCGTCCCAGTAATACGGGTTTTTCACCAGCTCGACTTTTTCGCCGCGTGTCCACTCTTTCACACTGAAAGCGCCGGAACCCACCGGATGCTCGGCAAAATCATCCGCGCCCTGTTTGGTGAAGGCCTGCTGAGAAATTACCGAGGCATTCGGCAGCGCCAGTTGCGATAAAAAGGCCGCCGACGGGGTTTTCAGGGTGATCACCAGCGTACGGGCGTCGGGCGCGCTGAGGCTTTCAATAATGCTGTAGGAATCTTTCCACATAGAACCGGCATCATCGCGGATACGCGTCAGGCTGAACACCGCATCGGAAGCGGTGACCGGCGTGCCGTCAGAGAACTTCGCGTCGCGCAATTTCAGCGTATAGGTTTTGCCGTCCGGCGAAATCGTCCAGCTCTCCGCCAGCCCCGGCAGCAGTTTGGTGCCGGTGTTATCGACCCGCACCAGCGGATCGAACACGTTGGAGAACACCCAGTTATCCGCGTTTTGCGCGGACTTGATCGGGTCAAATGTGGTGCTGTCTTCACGACGACCGATGGTTAAAACTCCCGCCGCCTGCGCCACTTCGCTGACCAGGCTCAACGCCAGCAGCACCCCGGCGGCCACAACGTTAAAATGCTTTTGCTTCATGTCACATTCCTTCAGTCATCGGATAGACGCCTTCGCGTTTGTGGCCGTCAAGCACACAGGCGAAAGCATGATCGGCAATATGCCGGGTTTCTGGTGCCGCGCCTTGCCTGCACGCGGCAAGCGCAAAGGCACAGCGAGGATGAAAAGCGCAGCCCGCAGGAAGAGAAACCGGGCCAGGCGGCTCCCCCTGTAACGGATGCTCCGGCAGCGGCCGGTCGGGGTCGATTTCAGGGATCGCCGCCACCAGCGCAGCGGTATAAGGATGGCGCGGCGCAGTAAACACCGTGTGCGTCGGCCCGCTTTCGACAATGCGCCCGAGGTACATCACCGCCACGCGGTCACACAGGCGGCGCACAATCGCCAGATCGTGCGCGATAAACAAGATAGCCAGCCCCATGCTTTCGCGCAGATCCATCAGTAAGTTGATGATTTGCGCCTGGATCGACACATCCAGCGCAGCCACGCATTCATCCGCCACGATCAGACGCGGTTCGATCGCCAGTGCGCGGGCAATACCGGCACGCTGACACTGTCCGCCACTCAGCGCCTGTGGCCGTTTCGCGGCGTGTTCCGGGCTGAGGCCCACGCGCATCAGCAGTTCACTCACCCGCCCCGCGATGTGCGCTTTAGCGACTTTCTGGTGCACCCGCAACACTTCGCTGATGCTTTCACCCAGCGTCTGGCGCGGGTTCAGCGAGGCGTAAGGATCCTGAAAAATCATCGCGGTTTGCTGGCGCAGACGGGCGATATCCGGCCTGACGCCGTCGGTGATCAGCTGCCCGCGAAAGCGCACCCGTCCGGCACTGGCCGTTTCCAGATGCAACATCGCCCGGCCCAGCGTGCTTTTGCCGCTGCCTGATTCGCCCACCAGCCCCAGCGTTTCACCCGCATGAATGTGCAAAGACACGCCGTTCACCGCCTGAACGTGACGCTTTTTCAGGCCAAATCCGGAAACCGGAAACGTCACGGACAGATCCTCAACTTCCAGCAGCGGATACGGCTGCGAACTCAGTTCAGATGGCAAATTCATTTTCCCTCCCGTGGGTCAGCGGATGGTGGCAGGCCGTCGCGTGACTGCCCGCAACCATGGCGGGCTGGGCGGCACGACACTGTGCGGATGCCCTTGCGCAGCGCGGATGAAACCGGCAGCCCGCGGGGAAACGAGCCGCCACCGGCGGCTGGCCGGGCAGCGTGATCATTCGTCCGCTGCCGCCGTCGCTGGCGGGCTGGCAATCAATCAGCCCGCGCGTGTACGGATGCTGCGCCTGTGCCAGCACCTGACGTTTTTCGCCGGTTTCACACAGGCGACCGCCATACATCACCGCAATGCGGTCACAGGTTTGTGCGACCACGCCGAGATCGTGGGTGATCAGAATAATGGCGATGCCCAGCCTGTCGCGCAGATCGCGCAGCAGCCGCAAAATCTGCATCTGCACAGTGACGTCCAGCGCGGTGGTCGGTTCGTCGGCAATCAGCATTTTGGGTTCGCAGGCCAGCGCCACGGCGATCATGGCGCGCTGGCGCATACCGCCGGAAAACTCATGCGGATAGTTATCTGCGCGGCGCTGCGGATCAGGAATACCGACCTGACGCAGCAGTTCCACCGCCTGCAAATGCGCGTCGCGGCGGCTGGCCCCGAAATGCAGCCGGCGGCTTTCGGCAATTTGCTGACCGATGCTCATCACCGGATTCAGATGGCTGGCCGGGTTCTGGAAAATCATGCCGATTTCACGCCCGCGAACGGCGGTCATGCGTTTGTCGCTCAACGTCAGCAGATCCGTGCCATTCAGGCGAATTTCTCCCGCGCGGATGTTCAGCCCTTCGCCAGGCAGCAACCGCATCATGGCGCGGCAGCTCAGGGTTTTTCCGGAGCCACTTTCGCCCACCAGCCCGAGAATGTCCCCCGCGTTCAGGGTCAGCGAGAGCCTGTCCACCAGCGCCACGCCCTGCCGGTCTTCAATGGTTAAACCGGACACCTGCAATAACGTCATGGCCGCTCTCCCAGTTTGTCACCCAGCCCGTCGGCCAGCAGGCTGAAACTCATCGCCAGCACCACAATGGCCAGACCGGGAAAGGTGGTTATCCACCACGCCGTGGTAATAAAACTCTGGCCTTCGGCAACCATTACGCCCCATTCGGCAACGGGCGGCTGAACGCCAAGGCCGAGATAACTCACCGACGCGCCGCTGAGTAACACCAGCACGCAGTCGGACATCGAGAACACCAGCGAACTGGTCAGTGCGTTGGGCAGCAGGTGTAAAAGTAAAATGCGCGGGTGGCTGTAACCGAGGCTGCGCGCCGCCAGGATGAAATCCCGGTGTTTCAGCGTCAGCACCTGCGACCGTACCAGACGGGCATACGACACCCAGCCGACCATTGCCATCGCGATATAAAAACTGCCCAGCCCCGGCCCGAGAATGGCGATGATCGACAGCATCAGCACCAGAAACGGAAACGCAAGCACCACGTCGATCACCCGCATAAAGATTGTGTCCACCGCGCCGCCGAGATACCCGGCAAACGCCCCCGCCAGCGTGCCGAAGGTGAACGGGAAAATGACGCCAATCAGACAAATTTGCAGATCCACCCGCGCGCCCCACATCACGCGGGAAAGGATGTCGCGGCCAAAGTTATCCGTGCCAAACGGATGGGCGAATGAAGGCGGTGACAACGTCACGGATGCATCCTGCGCAACCGGGTCAAATGGCGCGATCCACGGGCTGAGCAGCGCCACTAATATCCACACCAGCAACATCAGAATGCCCAGCCGCAGCGCCTGCTGGCGCGGCAGCCAGCGCAGAGGAAAGTACACCCGCCGCTGCGTGATTAACTTTTCTGTCATGCTCATAACGTCACCCTCGGATCCAGCGCCACGGTCACCAGATCGGCGATCAGATTCACGGCGACCGTCGCCAGCGCAAACACCAGCACCACGCCCTGCACCACCATGTAGTCACGGCTGATAATCGCTTTCACCAGTAACTGCCCCATGCCGGGAATGGCAAATACGCTTTCGATCACCACCGTACTGCCGATCAGCCAGCCGATGTTCACCGCCAGCAGGTTGACCGTGGGCACCAGTGAATTGGGCATCACGTGACGCCAGAAAATGCGGTTTTCGTTCTGACCACGCGCCCTGGCGGCAGTCACGTAATCATTCTGTAATTCCATCAGCAGGCTGGCGCGCAGGTTGCGGGTCAGCACCGCCGACAGCGCCAGCGCGACGGTCAGGCAGGGCAAAAACAGATGACGGAGGCGTTCACCCGCGTCACTGCCGTACCCCGATACCGGAAACCAGCCGAGCGACAGGCTGAACAGCAAAATCATCATGATCGCCAGCCAGAACGCGGGCAGGCCGAGGCCGACGGTGGAAAGCAAACGGATCACCTGATCGGCCAGTTTTCCGCGCTGTCTCGCCGCCGCCGCGGCCAGTGGCACCGCGATCAGCAGCGCCAGCAACACGCTGCCGAGCACCAGATACAGCGTCGGTTCGATACGGGTGGTGACCAGCTTGAGCGTATCGACACGGTAAATCAGCGATTTACCCATTTCACCGTTAAGCAGATTGCGCAGGAAATAGAGGTATTGCTGCCAAATTGGCAAATCCAGCCCGAACTGGGTGCGGATACGGGCGATGGCTTCCGGCGAACTGTGCACCCCAAGCAGGATCCTCGCCGGATCGCCGGGGATGGCGCGGACCATAATAAAGGTCAGAATGCTGATCCCCAGCAGCACCGGCAGCAGTTGCAGCGGTCGCCAGAGCAGAAAACGATAACGGTGCATGGCAGTCCCCTTCATGGCGTGTAACGGTGCAAAAACGGACGTGGCGGGCGACATTTGCACCAGCCCGGTGCAGTGTGGCTGCGCCGACCCCGGCGTTTCTCCCCTTTTTTCGGCACGCCTGCGATGGCCTTTTGCCCTGTCGCACTACGTTAGCCGCAGTGGTGCCGCACCGGTAGTTAGCAAAAATACTAGTTTTGCTATCACCGTGATCTGGCACCGCGATTGCATGTTTTTCAGGCACAGGTTGGGCAACGCAGGAACCGTGCCGGAGGGGCAAATGCCGTTTTTACGTTGAAGCATGGCGGAGATGAATTCATGAAACTCGCAGTGACAGAAAGTGCGCAGGGGATGCGGGAAAGTACCGTGGAAGGCGCGTTTGCCCACCTTTTCGCCCAGACATCGCGCCTGGGATTTGATGCCCTGATTTACGATTTCACGCCGGTTCCCCGTTCGCTGGAAGGGGATCTGATCACGCCTTCCTTGTTGCAGATGTGCAATGTACCGGGAGATATGCAGCGGCTGTGGCTGGAGAGCGGATATTATCAGGTGGACCCGGTGCAGCATTATGCGCTGGAGAGCTGTGCGCCGTTCGTCTGGTCTTATCAGCGGCCAGACAACACCTCGCTGCAAAACCGTCTGAGTGACCTCAATAAACCGGTCACCCATTACATGTGCGATAACAATATGCCCAGTGGCGCGACCGTGCCGCTGCATCTGCCCAACGGCGGATTTGTTACGGTGACGGGGATCCACACCGGCGCCGGGCACGAGCTGGATATTCATGACGTGCTGGGCGATTTCAGCCTGCTGGCGCTGACCTTTCAGGAGTGCGTATTTCCGCTGTTCGACAGCAGCGTGCTGACCTGTCAGCACGTCAGGTTGAGCAAACGCGAACGTGAATGTCTGGCGTGGGCGGCGGAGGGATTAACCGCCAAAGAGATCGCCCGTAAGCTGAACCGGTCAATCGCCACCGTCACGCTGCATCTCAACACCGCCGGCCGCAAACTGGGGGCCAGCAACCGCGTGCAGGCGGTGGTTCGCGCCATGCATTACCGCCTGCTCGACAGCTGAGCTTTCACGTTTTCTATCTTTTTTACTAGCTGTTCAGCGCCGCCGCGATGTTTACCCTGTGAGGATTATTCACCGACAGGGGAAACAACATGGTCAAGCTCACTGAAGGCTTTGCGCCGTTTCAGGAATACCAGACCTGGTACCGCGTTTGCGGCGATTTGAACAACGGCGTCACGCCGCTGGTGATCGCGCACGGCGGGCCGGGCTGCACCCACGATTACGTGGATGCCTTCCGCGATATTGCCCAAACCGGCCGGGCGGTGATCCATTACGATCAGATCGGTAATGGCCGCTCCACCCACCTTCCTGATAAACCGGCAGATTTCTGGCAACCGTCGCTGTTTCTGGCGGAACTGGACAATCTGCTGCGCCATCTGTGCATCGAAAAAGATTACGCGCTGCTCGGCCAGTCGTGGGGCGGTATGCTCGGTGCCGAACATGCGGTCACCCAACCTGCCGGCCTGAAAGCGCTGATCATCGCCAATTCGCCAGCGTCGATGGCACTCTGGTTGCAGGCCGCCGCAAGGTTGCGCAGCGAACTGCCGCCGGACGTTCAGCAGACCTTACTCACCCATGAACAGGCCGGAACGATCGACAGCCCCGAATACAAAGCCGCGTCGCAGGTGTTTTATGCCCGTCACGTCTGCCGCCTCGATCCGTGGCCGGAAGAGGTGAAACGCACGTTCGCCGCCATGGATGCCGATCCGACGGTGTATCTCGCCATGAACGGACCGACCGAGTTTCACGTGATTGGCAGCATGAAAGCGTGGACGGTGATCGACCGTCTCGCGGCCATTAATGTGCCGGTTCTGCTGATATCAGGCCGTTACGACGAAGCCGCACCGGAAGTTGTGCAGCCCTTCGCCGACCACATTAAAGGGGCAAAATGGGTGATTTTCGAACACTCCAGCCATATGCCGCACGTGGAAGAACGTGAGGCGTGCATGGCGTGCGTGGGGAAATTTTTAGCGTCGGTTACGTGATTCACGTCAACAGCACAGAGAACCACGTCACACGTTGCCGTCAGGTGGATGAATAAACGCAAATCTCAGTGCATTTATTCATTCACTTTACTTAGCTCATCACGCCACATTTCTTATTTCCACAGAGTCTTTACATTCCCGCGCTGTTATTTTCATGATGATAACATTTCCGCCAGTCACACCCCGCCGTTGTGGTTTTGTTTAATTTTCACTGAACCTCCGTATTTATTATCGTGCCCTGAGTCAGCAGAACCTCATTCAACGATCCGGTTTCAGAGAAAATAATGAACGCTACGTGTATCCGAAATTATTTCATTCCCTTCCTGATATTTATTTGCCCTGTTATCAGCCATGCCTCACTGATGCTGGATGAAACGCGGGTCATCTATCCGGAGTCAACCCCGCAGCAGTCGGTGAAAGTCAGTAACCCTTCCGGCCTCGATTTTCTTGCGCAGGCGTGGATTGAAAATGAATCTGGCGAGGAGGAAGGACGCTTCACGGTTTACCCGCCGCTGTCGAAAGTTACCGCCAATAACGTCACCACCTTGCGCATTGAGAAAATCGACAACACCGGGCTTCCTGCGGATCGGGAAACCATGATGTGGTTGAATCTCAAGGAAATCCCCCAGCGTCAGGTGGCCGACGGTGCGCAGTTGGTGGTGGCGTTTAAAACCCGGATCAAGATCTTCTATCGTCCGAAAGGGATTGACCCCGAGCTGCACGAAAGTTTTACCACCATGAAATGGCATGCCGAACCCGGAAAACTGATTGTCACTAATCCTTCGCCTTACCATATTACGTTTAATAAAGTCTGGCGGGATGCAGCCAATAATTCAAAGAATGAACTTCCAGCCAATATGCTGGCGCCCTTCTCCTCATTGACGATTTCTGTCCCGGCCGGTTCGACGGTTCACACCGTCTATTACAACATCATTAATGATTTCGGCGGGCTGTCAGAAATACAACACGTCTCTTTGCAATAACGGTTATTTAACGCCTGTCACGTTGCTCTGAGTAAAACTTCCCGTCAACGGGAAGTCGTTATCCATGATGTAAAGAAATAAAGGCAATAAAATGATTTTGAATAAACGTATTTACGCGGGATTACTGGCCGCCGGTCTTTTGCCGGTGATGCATTGTGCTATGGCGGGGGATGCGGCACCCACTGACATCACGATTGAGTTTACGGGTTCCGTGAAAGCGCCGACCTGCACCATCGACAGCAAGACGGTCCACTCGGTTCCTTTAGATGAAATTAACCTGAATAAAATCAGCACTCTGCCCGTCGGCGCAGCCACTGATGAAGGCGAAAAACGCTTTTCTATTTATCTGAACTGCCCGGATCAGATTAACCAGAACAACGTCAGCCTGAAAATTGAAGGGGGAACAGACTCTTCGTCTCCGACTCTGCTCACCAATACTGACACCGATACCGACGGGGCGAAGGGCCTGGGCTTTGAGCTTTTCAGCGCCATGAATGGTTCAGCAACAGCGCTGAAGGTGGATAACAGCGAAGTTCCGTCTGCTGACTACGCGTCACGCCTGAATAATGGCAATGATAACCTTGATTTCATCGTCAAATACGCCAAAGAGGCCAGCACCGTGACAGCAGGCGACGTGGCCTCTAAAGCCACGTTTACCTTCACCTATAAATAAACTGTGCGGAAATAATGCCTGACGCACTTCACCTCATCTCCGCCAGGCATTACCGGACCGCAAGGTCCGGGTTCCGGCTTGCCCCATGACGCGCCCCCGGCCTTTTATCACCCGCTTCCTGCTTTTTTTCTGCTGTTCATGTGCCGCCCACAGCGAGGAGTTCGATATGAATCTGATGGAGAAAATGGGCAATCTGCAGGGCATCGATGCGTCCGTGCTTGAAAAAGGCAGCCAGGTGATAGCCGGTGATTATCCGGTCGATCTGCTGATCAATGCGCAAGACGCCGGTCAGATCACGCAGCCGTTTCGTTTAACCGACGGGACAGTTCAGCCGGTGTTTACGTTGGCGTTGCTGCGCATGTGGGGCATACGCGCAGACCGAACCCCTACGGGTCTGCACCCTCTCAGCGCATTTGTCGATAACGCCAAAGCCAGTTATGACGCGGGCAGCGAAACGCTCACGCTGACTGTACCGCAGGCCAGATTCAGTGCGCCTTCCGACGATATTGCCCCCGAGCAGAACTGGACCCGCGGCCTCAATGCTGCCCGCATCAACTACAACATGAACATGCAACGCAATACCGGCAGCCAAAGTCGTCATGACAGCAGCCTCAGTTCGACCCTGAACAACGGGTTGAACCTGGGCGACTGGCGGCTGCGCAATGACGGGTACTTCAGCGACAACAGCCGCGAACGCAGCCATTACCAAAGCAGCGCCAGTTACCTCACCCGTGATATCCGCTGGCTGAAAAGCACGTTTCGCGGCGGCGATTTTTTTACCGACGGCAAGATTTTTTCGTCGGTGTCGCTGCGCGGCATGACGCTGTATTCCAGCGAGGAGATGCGCCCGGACAATCAGCGTTTTTACATGCCCGCCATCAGCGGAACGGCACGCACGAATGCCACCGTGGTGATCCGTCAGAACGGATTTGTCATCGACCAGCGGCGGGTGACGCCCGGCCCGTTTCTGATCACGGACATCCACAGCGCCAGCAGTTCCGGCGATCTGGACATCAGCGTCGTTGAAACCGACGGCAACGTGCAGCATTTCACGCAGGCGTTTAATACCATCGCCGCCCTGCTGCCGCCCGGCGTTTTCAACTATGAAATGTCGGGCGGCCGCTTACGCAACGGCGGCGCGCCTGACACCGCCCTGCAGCCCACCCTTTATCAGGCCAGCGCGTTTTACGGGCTGGATAACACTTTTACCCTGCTGGCCGGTCAGCAGATGGCGCAGCAAAACACCTTCCGCTACCAGAACAGCGCGGGCGGTGTGGTGGCGAATATGCCGGTGCTCGGCGGGTTGTCTTTACTGCTCAAACGCAGTCAGTCCAGCGCGGCTTCACGCCCTGGTGTGGAACAGGGTAAACAACTGGAAACGCTGTTCGTGCGTTCGCTGAATCAGACCCGCAGCACCCTGAACCTGAGCTGGAAACACAGCTACAACCCGCACTATCAGGAAGCCGGAGACGCGGTCAATGCAGTGAAAAACAGCCCGGCGAATGCCCGCTATCGTGACCGGTACAACCTTCAGCTGGATCAGAGCTTCGACGCCCTGACCCTGATGCTGCGCTATACCGAAGACCACACCTGGCGGGGCAACAAACAGCACAGCATCCGCTTTGGCCTGAGCATGAATTACTGGCAATCCCAGTTTCAGGTGTTCTTCGCGCATCAGCATGACCTGCAAGGCGTGGCCGATAACAGCATCACGTTCAGCCTCGATATCCCGCTGGGCCGCGATCAAAAGCACCGTGCGGGATACAACTTCAACAGCGATTCACGCGGGGGGCATCAGCAAACGGCATCGGTAAACGGGGCATTTATGGATGATGACCAGCTCACTTACGACGTGAACATGTCCGGGCAGGACAGCCCGCAAACCAGCAATATGTCAGGCACCTACAGCGCCTCGGGCGGGCTTATCAGCGCCGGGTTGTCTCAGGGAAGTGGCTATCAGCAAACCAGTTTCGGCCTGCAGGGCGGCGTGATTATGCATCACCACGGCGTGACCCTGAGCCAGCCGCTGGGGGATACCGTGGTGCTGGTGCATACGCCGCAGACCCGCGGGCTGAAAATCGAGAACAGTCAGAACGTCTATACCGACAGGCAGGGTAACGCCGTCATCAGCTATGCGGTGCCTTACCATGTGAACGATGTCGAGCTGGATCCCAACTCGCTCGACCGGCAAATCGATCTGCCGTCCACCATCAAACGCGTGGTGCCGACCAGCGGCGCAGTGGTGGAAGCGGAGTTTAATGCCATCCGCCACGATCGCCGGTTCGCCCGTATTGTCGATAAACACCAGCACACTTTGCCGTTTGGCGTGACGGTGCAGGACGCCAGCCAAAAACCGGTGGGCACCGGCGGCGCCGCAGGCGTGCTGCTGGCGGATTTCACCGCGGTGCGCTGGCCGCTGACTGCCCTGCTCAACGGCCATGTGCTGTGCCATATCCCGCAACCGGCGACAGCCTCCGACCCTTCAAACCTGTGGAAACTCTCATGCATGTAAGCCTTCGCGCCCGGCCTTTGCGGCTGACGGCCCTTCTGCTGTTACTGTTTTTCGTCGCGGCCAGCGCATCGGCGACCCGTACCCTGATGCTCAAAGCCGGTACGCTGCCGGTCAGACAAATTCAGGCCAACGGTTCGCTGCTTGCCACCTTCCCCGCCGCCCCGCTCAGCCGCGTAAATCTGCCTGCGCAGGCCCTTCAGGTTGCGATGAGCTATCCGGTGTGGAATGAAAACCGGGGCATTTATCACACCGGCATACCGGGCATCGGCTTCAGCTTCTGTACGCAGGAAGGCAGCGGGTGTCTGCATAACGGCAGCGCTTACCGCCTGGATCCTGCGGGCGAGGGGATCAAAAACTTCGCCATCCGGCTGTATAAAACCGGTGATGTGCAGGCGGGAGATTACGACCTGCCCGCGCTGTTTACGCTGAGCCTGAACGGAGCCCCGCTGCTGGCACCGGGTCTGAGTGCGCTGCGCCTGAACGTCAGCCAGTGCAGCGTGACCCGTGAAAACCTGCGGGTCACGTTTCCGGACGCGGTCATCAGCGCTGCGCCGGTGCTGTCCAGGGTGAGTTTTCACCTGCCGGTGAGCTGTAAAAATGCAGCCGATTACGACAACCTCGCCATCCATTTCAGTTTTAACGGCACACGCCCGGATGCGCAGCACATCGCCACCAGTTTGCCGGGGATCAGTTTGCGGGTGAAAAATGAGGAAGGGAGATACGTCGATTTCAGCGCGCCCGCCACCGGGCAGAACGCCCGGTTTCATGATACGGACTATGTCGCCGAACTGACACGCAACCCCGGCGAGCAGCCCGCCGCCGGAACGTTTGTGGTGAGCATTACCGCAGAAGTCGAATTGCGTTGAAAAACCTGTGGCGGGGGTCAGCCCGCCTGAGCGCAGGCCAGTTCACCCAGCCGCGCCAGCCCCTGCACATGGCTGTCATCAAGTTCCACACACACCGCGAGACGCAGGCAATGGCTGTAGGCCTTGCTGCCGGAACAGAGCAAACCGGGCATACAGAGTATTTTTTCATCCAGCGCGGCGTGGAACAGCAGCAACGTATCGAAATTTTCCGGCAGCTCAAGCCAGAGGATAAAGCCACATTCCGGGCGGCTGACGCGGGTGCCCTGCGGAAAATGACGGGCGATGATGCCGCGCACGGTGTCAATCTGCCGGGTGTACAGCCGTTTCAGGTGGCGCAGGTGAAGTTCATAGCTGCCGTTTTCCAGAAACATGCCCAGGGTTTCAGACAGCAGCGCGGGTTCCGCCACGGTCGAGGTGAATTTGAGCTGACGGACGACATCGCGGAAGCGCCCGGCCTCCAGCCAGCCGATCCTGAAATCCGGCGCGACGGTCTTGGTGTAACTGGCACAAACCAGCACCCAGCCCTCTTCATCGAAAGCTTTGATGTTGGGCACTGCGCGTTCGCCGTATTGCAGTTCGGCATACATAGCGTCTTCGATGACCGGGATGTGATAGGTGTTGGCCATTTTCGCCAGACGCTGCCGGTGCTCCTCGGGCATGGTGAAACCCAGCGGGTTCTGCCCGCTGGGCACGGTGATCACCGCAGCGACCTCGCCCTCGTCAATGCGCTTTTGCAGGGTATCAAGGCACATGCCGGTGTGAGGATGGGTGGGGATTTCAATGACGCGTCGCCCGAGATCTTCGAGCATCGGGTACAGATTATAAAACGTCGGGGTTTCCAGCGCGACGCCGTCTCCGGGGCGGGTCGAGGCCCGCACGGCAAGGCTGAGTGCTTCCATGGTGCCGTGAGTGATCAGAATATCCCCGGCGGACAGCACCATCCCCAGATGCACGCCACGGCGGGCAATTTGCGATCTCAGGCGAACGGATCCCGGAGGAAGTGCGTAAGACGTCAGGCTGTGATTGTTGGCGCGCAGCAGCTGCGAGGTGAGCTTGCGCAGCCGCGTGGCCGGGTAAAAGGCTTCACCGACCGGGCAGGCCAGCGCCAGATCGAGGAAATCCTCTTTGGCATGGTTATCGAGGATCACCGAAAGCAGCCGTTTGATTCCGCTCAGTGACAGCTTTTCAGGTGCGTGGGTCAGCGCCGCTGGCGCTGAAAGCACGGGGATGTTGTTACTCACAAAATAGCCCGCCTGCGGGCGCGCGACGATAAGCCCGCGATCTTCCAGCAACCGGTAGGCGGTTTTCACCGTATTGACGCTGACGTTGTGGCTGTTGGCGTACTCCCGGATGGAACGGATACGGGAACCGGGCGGTAACTGACCGTTGGTGATCGCCGTGGCGACCTCTTTGGCTAAAATTTCATAGGTAAACATGCTTAATCTCCACAACGTAATGGTCACAGTTTACCGCGTTTTTACAGGCTTTAATACCGGACCTCCTCACGGAATGGCCCGGCTGAACGCGGTTATTGTGTCCTTTAATTCAGACTTATACTGTATCTGTACCCCTTATTCTGAAGGGTGTAGCATCTTTCTTTATACAGCTGACTTTTATTTATGGTCCGGGAGACTGTGATGGAACTGAAAAATCATTCGCCACTTCAGGTTGGGATCCTCGTTTGTCCGGGGGTTGCCATCATGGATCTGCTCGGCGCTCATGCCGTATTCGGTATGACGCCGGAGGTTGAGTTGCATATCCTCTGGAAGAATAAAGATCTGATCGAGGCCTCGCCCCGCCTGCCTATGGCCGCGACCACCACGTTTGACGAGTGCCCGCCGCTGGATGTGCTGGTCATGGGCGCGGTGCCCGCAGACATGAACCGCAACCCTGACATTCTGGCGTTCATTGCCCGTCAGTCGCAACACGACCCGTACCTGATGGCAATCTGCGGCGGCGCGCTGCTGTTAGGCGCCGTGGGCCTGCTCAAAGGGCGCAAAGCCACCACCAATTTTCATCTGCTGGAAAGCCTGCCGCTGTTTGGGGCTGAAGCGGTGCCGGGCGGCGCGGTGGTTCAGGATGGCAAATTGCTGACTGCGGGCCCGGCCACCGGCGGGTTTGAAGCTGCGCTCAGGGTACTGGCAGCGTTGCGTGGCGAACATCAGGCAAAACTGGTTGAGCTGACGATTGAATATCATCCTCAGCCGGTATTTGGCGTTGGCACGCCGGAACGTGCAGGCGAGGAATTAACCCGTCAGTCGAAAGCCTTATATAAAGATCATTTCGGTGCCTGCCGTGATGCCGCGTTGTCGTATTACCGCGCGCGTTAAACGCCTGATGGCGCACATACGCTGTTCTTTTCATTCCGGCACACAGATGCCGGATAGTGTTTTTTATTAATCCATACTTTTTTAAACCCCAGGAAATAAATCAATGAAGATGTTAATGATTATCGTCACCCTGTTTGCACTGACCGGTTGCGTGGAATATAAATGGGTCAAAGCCGACAGCACAGACCAGCAGGAAATGCTGGCCGAAACAGAGTGTCAGGCTAACGCATTACGGGATCTGCCACCGGATAATATCGTGACCGATAAATACACCTCCAAAGATAAGAAAACCAAAAAAAGCGACACCAGCTATACCATCGAAGATATCAATCAGGATAAACGCGAAATTCTGGTGAAAAGCTGCATGCTGAATAAAGGCTGGAACCAGATTGAAATTCAGCACTGATATTCTTCCGGCAGGTTATTCCGTTACATCATCATGAGATAAGATTATGCAGCAGATTAATTTCAAACAGGTTGATGTCTTTACCACCGCGCCTTATAAGGGCAACCCGGTGGCCGTTATTATGGATGCCCGCGGGCTGAGCGACAGCCAGATGCAATCCATTGCCAGCTGGACAAATCTTTCTGAGACGACGTTTGTTCTTCCGGCTGAGGATCACAGGGCCGATTATCGGGTACGCATATTTACTCCCGCCAGCGAATTGCCTTTTGCCGGGCATCCGACGCTCGGCACGGCGTATGCCTTGGTGGAATCCGGCAGCATTACGCCACGCGACGGGGTTCTCATTCAGGAGTGCGCCGCCGGGCTGATTGAACTGAACGTTACCGCACCAGACGCCGCGCCGATGTCCATTTCATTCCGGTTACCTGAGCCGGTGATCACACCCCTGACTCCGGCACAAACGCAGGAACTGGAAGAGATCCTCGGCTGCCCCATTGACCGCAGCCTCGCGCCGGCACGGGTCGATGTCGGTGCGCGCTGGGTGGTGGCAAAAACCACCGACGCCGCGCAGGTGCTGGCCACCACGCCGGACTTTGCCCGGCTGGCGCAGCATGACGCGGCCATGAACATCACCGGCATCTGCCTGTACGGTTTACACGCGGGCGCGACAGATATGCACATTGAAGCCCGGTCATTCGCTCCCTCCTGCGGAGTCAATGAGGATCCGGTGTGCGGCAGCGGTAATGGCAGCATCGCGGCGTTTATGCGCCATCATCAGGTCGCATTGCCGGATGACGGCATCGTCAGATCCTCACAAGGTCAGAAAACAGGGCGCGACGGAAAACTGGTCCTGCGCATCACCAGGGACCATATCTATGTCGGGGGCCATGCAGTGACGTGCATCAGCGGGAAAATCTGCGCATAACGGGTCGCTGCCGGACGCCGGTAACGACAGGGAAAGACGTTTTGCCCTCCTTCCGCCGCGCTGACGCCTGACCCCGACGTGCCGGTCTGTAAAAAACCCTTTATTGTTCGCCGCTGAATGGCTGAACAATAAAGGGTTTTTTTATGGCTTGCGATGGCAGCCCTTCAAAGAAGATGCCCTTTATCGAGCGACAGGACGCCATCATCCTGAAGTTTTTTCAGCACGCGGCTGATCGAACTTTTGGATAAATGCGTGGTTTGCCCAATCAGTGCAAGGGCAGAAAATCTCTTTTTAATATGATCGGGCAAATTTTGCAGACGCGTAATCGCATTGCATACCTCTTTGGTGGCATCGCCATTATTATCTGAAATAAAATAGATCATATTGGTAAACCGCTGGGATAAAATATAGAGCACATCTCCCATCATCTGATGAGAGAAAATAATTCGCATACAGTTTTTTAACGTGATGTAACTTATCTTGCCATAATCGATCCGCTCGAGATAAATCGGATAATCTTCACGTAATGCGGGTAAGAATCCGATCACCGAAGGCGAGGTAATAAGTTCAATGACTTTGTCGTCTTGTCGTCGCTTGACAAAATAATCACCCTCTTCGATAACAAAAACTAGCTGTTCTCCTTCTTTATTAAAATTGTACCGTCGCTTACCTTTATAAACTTCATCAGGAGTGGCTGTTTGACAAAAAGGCATTATTTCTTTGATGACCCGGGCGTAACACCGGTTGATATCAATACTTTGGTATTTCATGGCGTGTCTTGTATTCAATGATCAGGGTTAATGGCTATTAACCCCGTGGATTGACTCTATTTCTTTTTGACAATAATGGAATTAAGCAATGTCATTCGTAATTAAAATAAAGCATGGCGGTGGCGACGACCGTGCCTGCCGAAGCAGTCTGGGTATCAAATATTTTGTAAAAGGCGTTAATGTCTATCACGACATTACTGCTGTCTCCCCCTCTGACAATGTTTAAAATGGACGTCGCGGTGTTTTGTGTGGTGGCAGCCGATAATGAAATATCACTGCCCGCACTGTTTTTCAGCGCGATGCCAATCCCACTGGAGGTCGATGAACCGTTTCTCATCACCAGATTGTTGCTGTCCACGATATCTGCGCTGTACAACCAGGCGGAAATTCCCCGGGTGGACGCATTGACCAGCGTGTTGGAACAGGTCACCGGCAGCTGAACCGGCGTTGAACCGGTATCCATTCCCAGTTTTAAGTCGCTTAATGAGACTTTCGGTAAATGGACATTTTGATCTGGCATGTCACAGGTGGTTTCCGGCGGATTAAAGGTCACCGTCAACTCGTTGTAGGCCAGATATTTTGACGTCCAGGCTTTCGATGCCACAATCGCGGCGACCTGATCGACCGTCGGGATCTGGGCAAAAATCCCCCAGTTGGTGTTCTCCAGTACCAACGGGGTCAGGGTCGCGACCCCCGTGGTGGTGCTCTGACTGAAATTAGCGTTCACTGCGCCGGGTGCGCGGGGCAATAAGGTGGCCGTCAGCGTATAGCTGACGGCTGTTGAGGTTTGATTGCCTGGGCCGTATTCCTGCCTGCTGATGAAATCGGACACCTTAAAGTTTACCCAACGCGAAATTCCGGCGGGGCTGATGTATTCCACCCAGTAACCATTTGCCATCGGGCTGATGTAGTTAACGCTGGAACTCCCAACAACGAGGGTCGAACAGTTCAGACTTATATTGGCAAAGGTACTGCGCGATTCCGTTGCCGTGTCTGTGGTGGTAAATAACGATGAAAGATCCAAACTTTCTGAAAATAATGTCGGAGTGCTACCGCCATTTACCCTCACGCAATCCGCCCACGCGGCAGGTGCCATTAACGACAAAAGAATAATGATTATTTTTTTCATGTTAATCCTGTTTACAGTACGCAGATATTTCTTTGCGACTTCGACGGGTTGGTAACTTTACATTTCTGCTGTTTTTCATCTTGCGTATATTTCACAAAAATAAACTTCGGCAAAACGTCAGCTTTGATATACATCTGGCTGCCCTGGGAAACATATCCCAGCGCCGCATTTTTTTTATCGAGCAGTTCAGCGCCAAAAGGTAAAGGTTGCCCGTCGCTCTTGTACGCCTCAATAACAAAAACCTTTCGGGTATCGGTATTGTATTTCACATAACTGATACTTCCTGCCCAGGGAGCCACGTGGCGAATATTGCCTTTCACTTCCGCATCGGCATCATTATTTTCCAGCCGGAAATTATTCATACGATAAGGCGCCGCATACGGATAAAGTACCTTGCCGCTTTTATTGGTTTTCATTGCCGGATTACCATTGACCACCGCGTTAGCCACGCCGGGCGAATCCAGAATAACAAACGTCGTTCCGCTGGATCCGGAGGTCAGTAAACCGCCGCTCCATAACACCGCGCTGCCGCTGGCACCAAAGCCTGCCTGACGGTAGTTGTTTGATTCACTGTAATTCCCGGTCAGTTTCACCGCCGAGGTGCGCATCGCCCCCCAGGCGTTAAGGGTGGAGGTGCGGTTGGTGTTATCGTCGGCCATACTCAGGTTGTAATCGACGTTGTCCGTCGAGCCGTTGAGCCCGATGTCGCTGTTCGCATATTTGCCGTCTTTCATACCGCTGCGGGTCACCAGGCTGGCATTGGTATCAAATATTTTCAGCGGGATAGTAATCGACAGATCAATGCGATTTTCATCCTGGCTTCTGCTCCTGCCATAATGACTTTCGTCATACTGGTTGCTGGAATCGTCCGCATCATATTCATAATGTGTCCGCCGCGCGGAAATACTCCAGCTGATATCACGCCAGAGATTACTGTAGGTCAGGCTGTACTGCCGCGTGGACTGATTGCTATTCCAGTAATCACGCCAGTAAGCATCAAGCGCAATACGACCCCAGCCATCATCAAGGGTTTGATCCAGGCTGATGCTGTAGGTCTTTTTACTTCTTTTATAACCTGACGTGCTGTTATCTTGTTGAATGAGCCGGTTGATATAAACGAAGTCATTGAAAGATAAATATTCCGCAGAATTATAATAATAACTGGCAATACTGATGTTGGTTTTGGTCGGCAAATAGCGGCTCCACGAAAACTTAATTCGCTGACCGTCTGACGACTGACCATTTTTCAACGTTGCCGAGGCCCGCTCAATATTGGATGACACAGAACCTAAATACGGCACGCTGACGGCTGCGCCCGCCAATAATGACTGGTAATCATTATTCAGCGTGGCCCCGCCGTACACAGACAGATAGTTATTCACCCCATAGGAATAACTCCCCTGCACAAATTCGGGGTGAAAATCGACATTGCTGATTTGCACCTTACCCGCATTCAGCATCCACTCCGAGGAGCCGGGGCGCAGCATGTCGCTGACCGTCGAAAACGGCACGATAAAACTTTCTGTCGAGCCACCGGCGTTGACAACATCGACCTGAAAATCGCTTCGCGAACCGGTAGGCATCAGATCTTCAATGGAAAACGGGCCGGCCGGCACGTTGACCTGATGAATGATCTGTCCATTCTGATAAATTTTGACCACAGCATTACTGTTCGCCATACCCCGGATAACCGGCATATAGGTGCGGTAACTGTCCGGGTACATGCGCAAATCTTGCCTGAGGCTCACGCCGCGAAAACGCATGTTGTCGAACCACGGCGATTCGGTATAGCTGTCCCCTACCCTCAGCAACGCGTTCATCCCCGGCAAAGGGCGCTCGAGGTAACGGGTGCTGTTCGTCCAGTAGCCACTTTTATTGCTGCGGTTACGCTGAAAGGTCGAGTTATCCAGCAACGACCAGCCCGCCAGATTCAGACCGCTTCTCATTGAGAGATAAATATTATCGGCATCGCTCACATCGTCTTTGCGGTGTGAGTTGTAATAACTGAAGTTGTAGCTGGTGTAAGCCCCGTTAATGCCCGGATCCCACATTTCTGGCGCCACCCAGCGCTGATCTTTGCTGATCACAAAAGCCTGAGGAATAACCAGGTTCAGTTCCATTTTACCGGTATTTAATGTCGTGCTGCCGCCGTGTAAAAAGGTGCTGGCGGGCAACCATTCTTCTGTTGTGTCCTTCATTTCCGCCGGTTTCTTGACCAGCAAAGAGCCGAAAACGTCCGGCTTCATAAAAATGTTGTTCTTTTCATCCACCTTGACGGGGAATTTCCCTCGCCATGCGCCGTTAACCGACACATCCAGATCGTAAATACCGGCGGAGATGACCTTGCTGCCGCTGCTCCAGTCGGCGCTGCCGATATCGCCCATTAAAAAGCTGCTGTTAAAAGCAGCGGTGTGCCCCTGTTGGGAATATAGCGCGGCTAAAAGTGCGTAAACGAGTTTTGACTTATTGAATACTCCAGAAATGGTGACTGACTTCCCGTTCATAATCCAATCCTAACAAATCATTTATACTCAACAACAAAGGGAACCCGGCTGCCGTAATCGTCCACATGCACCATCTGATATTTTCCTGGTGTCGCTGGCATCTTATTAATGGGCTGGCAACTGAAAGGAGAAAGCGTCATTGCGCCGTCAAGCAGATTCCCTTTTATATTGTTCTGTACGGTCCGGCTTTTCCCATCCCATTTCATGACCTGCGAAACAGTGACGTAATAAGGCGTCGGATTATCAGCACACAACTTGCCATTTTCTGAACGCTTAAGGCTGACAAGATCAGAGATTTTATCAGCTGATATTTTTAATGATGCCGGGCGCCAGAAAAGCTTAATTCGGTTTCTGATAGCAACCTGGAGATAGTTTCCATTATCTGCGGCATTCTCAGGTTCAGGCGGAACGTCAATAACGTTCAGCCAGAACAGACTTTCACGATCTTTAGGTAATGCTTCTGACAACGTATTTTTACTGATGCGTAATGTCTGTCCGTCATTGGCATTAATTTTCACAACCGGCGGGCTGATCATGAAAGGCGTATTTAATTCTTCAGGTTTAGCCTCCGCCCTGCCGTCATCGATCCAGGATTGTACAAGATGTGTATTCTTGCTTTTATTCACCAACTGGACAGAGACACTTTTCGATTCAGAAGGAAATATAACGCGCGTGGAATTAAGCACGACGCTGGCTGTAGAAGAGAAACAAATAAAAGACAAAACAGCAAAAAGAGAGATATTCCTCACAACTAACCCCGGTGAAAACTGGCATTAAAAAAAAGGAGGGTGCATGACACCCTCCGTATTCATTACTCGTAGGTGAACATATAAGTTGCTGTGGTCACTACGGTACCGACAGAAGCGCTTGCGCCGCCATAGTTGTAGTAGTTTGCATAAAGAGTGATATCACCCTCTGCGCCATTGTCGAATACTGTGCCAGTAGTGCCATCAGTAGTAGTGGCAGAGGTTGATAAACCCGTAGAGATGTAGTTAGCCAAATCTACGGCAGTGCTGCCATCAGTGGTCAGGGTAATACCCACACCTGACGCTGTACCTGTTTCATTTTTCAGGTAAGTAGAATCATCAGAAACATTAGCGCCTGACACTTTCATTTTTAATTGCTGAGCCACTGTGCTTGTTGCATCAAAACCAGTACAGCCGCTTACAGCCATAGTGAAAGGTGTGGAACCTGCAGTCACGACACCGGCGGTATTGCTTAAATCAGTCAGCGCGATAGGCGCCAGGTTCACTGTGAAATCTGAACCGTTATTCGTGGTAACATTACAGGTCGCATCACTGACTGCGCCGCTGAAAGTAATTTTACCCCCTCCTACTGATTCAGTAGTAGCAGCGAATGCAGAACCCATTGTCAGTGCACCAGCAAATGCAGCAGAAACAACCAAACTCAGTTTTTTAATATTCATAAGAATCTCTCGAAAAATAACATCCATTTAAAGTAAATCCCGGCAATGCAGAAGAAATCAATTAAGCGATATAAGAAGTTCTCCCTGCCGAGCCATTACATTCTTGTTTTATTCCCTTGCTAAGGAAAGGGTTAAAAACAATCCGTCATTTAGAGAAATACCCCACCAATTGTTATTTAATCGGATTTATATACTGCCTGATTGTTAATTTATGGTGATTAACTTCAGGATAAGATGATTTTTCGGTGTAAATGAAAATGCTAATTATGTTGTGTTATTTGCATCATCTGACCGCCAATGTTTAATTATTGTTAATTTTCGTGACTTATTTTGTTTTCATGACAACTGAAAGCGCATTATTTTTGTGATTATCTTCATTGTCCGGAATTAAACGTTTAGCCCGCTGCAAAATCCGCTTATAAGAATAATCTCACCGAAGTCAGCTTATCACCTAACATGAGGCACTTGTTAAACGAACCAAATACAAGAGGCCATAAGAATAGTGCTTTTCGGTATTTGTTAATGGAGGTGTTTTCAGAACGAAGGGTAATTCACTGTGACCATGGAAATGGCGTGCAACTGGGGCTGTACGAAGAGAATGTTATTTAATAAAATGATGACTTTGTCCGGACGAGATATATTGGCAGGAAATAAAAAAAACGTCATTCATAATGAAAGACGTAAAGGTAGTGATTATATGTGTAAACCGGGATAGATAAGGCAGTCTGATTTTCTGGTGAGGTTGAATCTCAGCAAGACATACAGTTCCTGATCGCTTTTGATGTTAAAGTTTCTCATTATCTTGAGTTTGTGCGAATACACCGTTTTGGTATCACACCCTAAATCTCCGGCCATTTTTTTGACCGAGCAGCCGGAAAGGTACAAATGACTGAAATAGGATTGCTGGGGTGTGAGCGTCAGCTGTTTACAATGAAAGCAGTTCTTATTCTGAAACGTGAATTCATGTTGATCTTCATTGCTGATGGTGTCGAACATCTGACTGACTTGTGCAACAGAGTTTTTAAGGGACAGGGTCTGCATCCCGGCATGACAATACAAAGAAGTCGTTGTAACCGGATCATCAGAGTCACGTTCAAGTCCGATAACGATACTGTCTGGTTTTCGTATTTTATGCAGGGTATTACAGATGGAATTTCTGCCACATGAAATATTCATCACGATCACATCCGCTTTGCTGGCTTCATTCAGCTCGCCATCCTCAATATGAACTACTGAGGTTTCCCGTAATGTCAGACGGCTCAGGATTTCTGCCAGTCCGGTTGAAAAGTAGATATTATTATAGTTTATGACAGCAATAGATAATGGGGCAACTTCCGACATTCTGACCACCTTCATGTATAAAAGACTGACAGTAAAAACATAAGGCTACACTGTGGGCGAATTGCTTCTCATTTAAATAACACCCGGACAGTAACATGAATATAACAGCCTATATCCGCCCGACAACGTGAATAGCCTTCGCTGTGCCAGATAACAGGATTCATTTACACCTTCATGTTAATAAGTGATTAAATAAAAACCATTTATTGATGAATAAATAACATCTACTCCTGAATGGTGAGCCATATTATCCGGTTGTTATGCGTTAACTGTGGAATATCAAAACACCGGCAATGCCTTCGCGTTAATATAGCTGGCAAGAGCTTCCACGATACCGGCGTCCAGACAGCCGGAATTTGCGCTTTCCTGCATGATCCTCATACTTTGTTCATGCGACAAAGCAGAGCGGTAACAACGGTTTTCACGCAGCGCGGCGTAATTGTCCGCCACGGCAATAATGCGCGGACCTAAATCAAGCTGCGGTGAACGCAGATGAAACGGATAGCCGGAACCGTTTGGCCGCTCATGGTGGAAGCTGGCTATCTGCATGATGTCGTGCATACCGTCGATACGGGAAAGGATTTTACAGGTGAACTGAGGGTGTACTTTTATCTGCCTCATTTCGAATTCTGTCAGCGGCTGCTTTTTGCCAAGCAACCCGGCAGGCAGCGCCAGTTTGCCTAAATCATGCAACATCGCTGCAATGCGGACACGGGTTATGCCTTTTTTCGAAAATCCGTACAACTCAGCCAAGGTGGCGCTGTAACCGGCTACGGAGAAAGAATGCGCACAACCCGGATGACAGTGGCTGTCAATGACCTGCGCCAGCAGCGAAGACAGCGTTAATAACTCGTCATCATTGAGGTGATGGTCTGGCAGCGGCGACAGCGTTTGCAGGGTTTCGGGCAGTTTTACAGAAACATGGATTTTCCAGAACTCACTGTCCAGGCTCAGTTCACGCAGAGCAATCGCATCATCGAGGGAGTAGCGTAAGCCGATAGCATCACACAAGGTTTCGATAGCCTGCGCCGGGTAATAGCCGCGCGGATACTGGTTTAAGGTGAGTAAATCCAGCGAGTCGGCCAGATCCAGCAAACGGTTTTCCGGGTGATGGGGATTATCTCCGGTGATCAGATCTGCGCAGTCAGCCAGCAAGGCCGTATTTTTAATCAGTGCGTGGCAGTCAACCGGGGAATGCCGCCCTCTTCCCATTTCGCGCAACAGTGCGGCGACAAACACGCGTCGTTGTGACAGTGGGCTAAGATGACGATGAAGGGCAATACTGAGCGCAATCCAGGCGCGGCGCGCACCGCGATTGCCCTTTTCCGGATCCAGAAGGTCAAGTGCAGCAGAAAAGCCAAGCAGAAACTGAGTGAAGGTGGTGTACAAGAAAAACTCCCCTGCAGGGAGCGGTCAGGGTTTCAACCTCGTAAGCCTGCGGATAAATGAACGATACCTACAGGGAAACGTAATTTATCATGACAGACAATTTAATTATAAAAGCATCGTATATATAGGTTTTTATCTCGCTAAAAATCAAATTTACAGCGAATAAAATCAGATGTGTTATACCAAAATGATTCGCCGTCAAAACATCCGCAGGGATGACCGGAGGAAGATCTGGCTTTTTCAACCCGGATCTCAGACGGGGTTGTTTTTACACGTTTTACCAGGGCTTTACTGATATCAAACAGGGTCAGATGAAATATCTTATTGATAATACGATAGAATTTAATACCGATGACGGCACGCTGTTCTACCCCGCCAGCCAGGATGTGATCAGGTTAACCTTACCTGCCGCCCGTTTGCTGGAAGAGTTCCTCTCCTCCGGCGGGCATGAGCTGACGCGTGAGTATCTGCTGGAAAACGTCTGGGATAAGTATGGATTGCAGGCTTCGGGCAGCAATCTGAACCAGTACGTCAGCATTCTGCGGCGCAGCCTGGCAACCTTTGAATGCAATGAACTCATTATTACGCTGCCAAAAGTCGGCTTTAAACTGAATACTGCGGTGAGCGTCACAGCGCTTCCTTCTGCGCCAGCAGAGAAGTTCACCGTGATGACAAAGCCTGAAATCACGGCGAGTCGGCAACCACCGCCCGCGAGATCTCTGTGGCGAAAAGCGTTGCCGGGCCTGATATTTCTGCTGGCAGCCAGCGCGGGCGCTGCGCTGGTGTGGGAATACATTGATGCCACCAACGGCGTGACTGAAATCAGACGGCCTGAGATCGGGTGTGAAATCCTCTATCTGAAAGATATCCCCGCAGACGAAGAGACGCAGGTGGTTGCACAGGTGAGTCACGTGATGAAAGAGAATCATCTGACCTGTAACAACGAAAACATCATTATTTACAGCAGTGAGCTTTCCTCTTCTTCGAAAAATAATGCCAGAACCTTACTTTCCCTCTGTTCGACAGGTAAGAAGAAAGAAATTCTTTCCTGCGACAACTTCTATCATTACTCGTGGATCAGACCATGATCGTCATTAAGAAATCGAAATTCTATCTCGCCACTTTCGTCATTCTCGCGTCAGTCGCCGCCTTCCTGTTCTTTCCCGCCCGGGAGGCAATCGAGCCACTGAAATGCAAAGCGTTTGCCAGGGTTAAAATGGATATCGGCCAGGATCAGCTGATCTTCTCGGTGATAGAAAGCGTGCAGTTTTACGATAAAAATAAAGGCATTATTCAGTACGAAGGGGACGTCACATCCGCAGGGAAATCGACCTACCTCGCCCGCACGGTTTACCTCAGTCACGGCGTAAAAACCGACAAAAACACTTATCTTTTTATCGTTGACAAAGTGACAGCGTCACCTCTTAGCAATACCCCGGATTCCGACTTTAACCAGATGTGGCTGGAAAACAGCGGCGATAATGCCTCGATTGATATTGGCGTGAAAAAGATTCGCGACCAGGCATACGTGATCAGCAGCACCTATTCTCCGCAATTTGTCTGCGCGGCGTACTGATGCGGACGCGCCGACACAGCATAAAATATGCATGGCAAATAATTATCCCTATAAAAACCTATATATGCGGCCATTTCAGATATAAATTGATGGGCAAGGTCGTCTGACGTTTCATACCCCCTGACAAAATGTCTTTCGACCTGCAAGCAGTTTCGGCGTTAGCCGCAGCTTGCTCATTACATAATTAGGTAAACAAATGCGTAGCAACAAAATTAAATCAGCCATCGCGGCAAGTGCTTTAGTGGTGATGATGGCGGCAGCCGGTCAGGCTCAGGCCCTTGAGCTGGGTGCCAAAGCAGGCAGTGATTTCACCGAACTGGATGTCGGCATGGGCCGTCAGACCTCCGGTTTATACCTCAGCGGAAACTGGGCTAAAGACACCAAAAATGGCCGTCAGGTTGGCGGTATTGGTGCAGGCTTTAATATTCCTGTTGGCCCGGCGATGATTAATCTGGGTGCAAAAAGCGTTTATTTGCAGGGCACCACATCTGATAACGAAGGCGTTGCGTTCCCGGTTGGCGGCGGCATCACGATCCCGTTCACTGACAGCCTGGCATTTTATGGCGAAGGCTATGTCGCACCGGACGCGTTAAATAACAGTGTCAAAAGTTACATTGAAGCCGATGGCGGCCTGAGCTGGGTTCCGTTCCGCCCGCTGAAACTCAAAGCCGGTTATCGTTATGTCGGTATTGACGGCACGGCGGGTAACCCTAACGAACGCATTATCGATGGTGCATATTTAGGTGCCCAGCTGGATTTCTGATTGAAGGGCGTAATACGTAAAACGTCCACGCGATGATCAGACGAGCAGTCATTTTTTACTTCAAAGAATGACTGCTCTTGCTGTGAATACCGTTAACCCCGGCTTCCCCCTTTCTGAATCATGTCAGCCGCCATTCCGGTAGCCTCAATTCTTACTTTCAGGGTTCACCAGCACAGGCTGCTCGCGGTAATTCGCCGGGAACACCTGTTGCAGATCTTTAATTTTCGGCAGATCGTTCACCACAATGTACGGATAGTCCGGGTTATCGTTTAAGAAATTCTGGTGATAGGCTTCCGCCGGATAAAAGTGGGCGTTGTTTTCAACTTTTGTCACCATCGGTTCGCTGAAGCTTTTGCTGGCATTGAGTTGTGCGATGTACGCTTTTGCTACTGCGGCCTGCGCGGCATTTAACGGAAACACCGCCGAACGGTACTGACTGCCGGTGTCCGGCCCCTGACGGTTCAGCTGAGTCGGGTTATGTCCGACCGAAAAGAAGATATGCAGCAACTCACCGTAGCTCACCTGTGTCGGATCAAACGTCACTTTCACCGATTCGGCATGGCCGGTTTCACCGGTGCTGACTTCCTCATAATTTGCCGTTCCTGCTGCCCCGCCGGCATATCCGGATACCGCGCTGGTGACGCCTTTCACATGCTGGAACACCCCCTGGATCCCCCAGAAACACCCGCCGGCAAACAACGCGGTTTCGCTGTGCGACGTGGCTGCCGGTTCATCTTTTGCCGGGGCGGCGATCACCACGGCGGGCTCGGCTCCGCCCCATGACCAGGCGTTATTCTGAAACACAAACGCAGAGGCCAGCACCAGACCGGCGATCAGGCTGTAATTGCGTAACGACTTCACTCTTTTGTCGGTAATTTTCTTCATGGTGAACTTCCTGCCTGATTAAACGTTGGGGGTGAACGTCATTGCCAGCCCGTTCATGCAATAGCGCAGGCCGGTCGGCTGCGGGCCGTCGTCGAAAACATGACCAAGATGCCCGCCGCAGCGGCGGCAATGGACTTCATCACGCACCATGCCGAAGGAGGTATCCCGGCTGGTGAGCGCCGAATCGGGCAAGGGTTTCCAGAAGCTCGGCCAGCCGGTGTGGCTGTCAAATTTGGTCGCTGAGGAGAAAAGAGGAAGATTGCAGCCCGCACAGGCAAATTCCCCCGCCCGGTGCTCGTTGTTCAGCGGGCTGGAATAAGGCCGCTCGGTGCCGGCTTCGCGCAAAATGCGGTACTGATCGTCGTTCAGGCGCTGATGCCATTGAGCATCCGTCAGCATGATGTCGAATTTAGCGGATTTCGCCTGCGCGTCGGCACTGCGGGAAAACAGTGACGGGATCAGTCCCATCACCGCAGCAGCCGATACCGCGCCACTGCCCAGCAAGAAATTACGTCTGTTGATCATTGTTGCCACCGTTGCGGTTGCTGTCGATGGCATCAGAGTACAGGGCGAGGGATTACGGAATCCTCGCGGAGAGTTAACAGTTTTGTGATAAGTCGGGGCAGGAGGCCGCGGCATGGCGCGGCTTTCAGTTACAGATAGTGGAAGGTTTCGGTTTCTTCTCTGCGGTGATCCTCTGGCGTTACACGCTGAGCGACCACCGCATTTGAGAAACCGGAACGGTTACAGTCCGGTTTACAGGATAGCCAGTGCAGTCGGGTCAGCCCCTTCCCGCACAAATACCGGGATCTCACGCATCGGTGCGGCGACACTCACCGCCCTTCCTCCTTCATAACGTTCGCCATTAAGTGCCACCCAGGTTTCTCCCGCCGGTAACCACACCTCGCGTTCGCGCTGGCCTGCATGCAAAATCGGCGCGACCAGTATGTCTGCACCGAGCAGATACTGATCTTCCACCTGCCAGCTTTCCGGCTGAGCGGGATACTGATAGAACATCGTGCGCATTGCCGGATCGCCGTTTTCGTGGGCTTGTTGCATGACGCGGCTGATGTACGGACGCAGCTTTTCACGCAGGAATAGCCCGCTTTTCATCAGGGCATAATTCTCTTCGCCATAGCTCCAGACTTCATTCGGCGCGCCGCTGTTGCACTGCGCTATGCCTTCACGCCAGGGTTCTGACGGCTGAATTTGCGGTTCGCGGTAGCCGTGCAGGCGCATCACCGGACAGAACACGCCCCACTGGAACCAGCGGATCAGCAACTCCTGAAACGCCGGATCGTTGACGTTGCCGCCCTGAAAACCACCGATGTCGGTCGTCCACCACGGAATACCCGCCAGCCCCATGTTCAGGCCAGCAGCAATCTGATTGCGCAGCGCGTGGAAGGAAGAGTGGATGTCGCCGGACCACGCCAGCACGCCGTAACGCTGGCTACCCGCCCAGGCGCAGCGCACCAGATTGACGATCTCGTTTTCGCCTTCCTGCTGCAATCCGTCGTAAAAACCCTGGGCGAATTTCTGCGGATAGATATTCCCCACTTCCAGCACCGGACCAAGGTGATAGCGATAGTTATCAAAATCATACGCACGGTATTCCGGCTCGGCTTCATCCAGCCAGAAAGTGCGGATGCCCAGATCGAAATAGTTTTGTTTCACTTTGTCCCAGACAAACTGACGTGCGCCGGGATGCGTGGCATCGAAGAACGTACAGTTGCCGAGGAAATCCAGATTCACTGACACACCGCGATCGGTATTCACCAGATAACCTTTGGATTTCATCTCTTTATAGTTATCGGTGCGGCTGTCCACCGTCGGCCACACCGACACCATGGTTTCGATGCCGAGGGATTTAAGCTCGGCCACCATCGCTTTCGGATCCGGCCAGTCCACCGGATCAAAACACCAGGTGCCCTGATTCGGCCAGTGGAAGAAATCAATGACAATCACCGAAATCGGCAGATTGCGCCGCTTGTATTCACGCGCCACCTCCAGCACTTCCTGCTGGGTGCGGTAACGCAGTTTGCACTGCCAGAAACCGGTGGCGTATTCCGGCATCTGCGGCGCGGTACCGGTCGCGCGGCCATACTGGTGCATGATGTCAGCGGGCGTATCACCGGCGGTTATCCAGTAATCCATCTGCTCGGTGACCTGCGCTTCCCAGCGGGTAATGTTCTTGCCGAACGTCGCCTCGCCAATCGCCGGGTTATTCCACAGCAAACCATAACCGAGGCTTGAAAGCATAAACGGCACGCTGGCCTGCGAGTTGCGCTGCGCCAGTTCCAGCGTGCAACCTTTCAGATCCAGACAACTCTGCTGATACTGCCCCATGCCGTAGATTTTCTCATCCGGACGCGATTCAAAACGCACGGTGAGCTGATGTTTGCCACCGGGAATGGCTTTGAATTCGCGGGCATCCATCTTCAGCGCGCTGATGTATTTATCCTGACTCTTCTCTGTCGCGCCGATCCCCACGGTCGAACGCTGGCGCCAGAACTCTTCGAGGATAAGCTCGCCCCGCTGGTTATAAAACGCCAGTTGCCCTTTGATGTTCACCGTTGCCGTGATGTTGCCGTTGCGCAGCGTGAGGGTTTCGGTGCCGTGGCGGATGTCAGCCTGTGGCTGTGTGGAGGGCGGCAACAGCGCCCACAGATGATCATTCAGCGCCGGACGGCAGGTGGCGCGCACGCGCAGACTGTTTTCGCCCCAGGGTTCAATCACCAGCGTTTGCTGATCGAAATGCCAGAGGATGCGGTTTTTTTCGGCGATTAATTCGCTCATGCGGACTCCTGTGTATGCAAGATGGCCTGACGTTCAGGCTCGCGTTCCTGAGAAATTTTGGACTGGTTGATCTGTTTCATGGTGGCGTCATTGAGCTTGTACCAGCGCATCGACAGCGCGCTGAACATCGACAACACGCCCGGCACCAGCGAGAACAGCGCAATAATCGACAGCATCGCGGCGGTATTTTGCTGGGCGGCATGCGGCACGTAACCGCTCATGCCCAGCGTCCAGCCGACCACCGCCCCGCTCACCGCCATCCCCATTTTGAGGATCGCCAGCAAGGTCGAGAACACGGTGCCGTCCATGCGTTTGCCCTGTTTGTATTCACCGTAATCCACCACGTCAGACATCATTACCCACATCAGCGTGGTCGTAACCTGATAGAAAGTGGACACCAGCAGCGTCATGCCCACCAGCAGGGAGATCCACGCCGGAACGAAGAAGATCGCCGCGCTCAGGATGCCGGTCACAATGGCGCAAAGCGTGAATGCCGTCAGCTTGCTGCGATTGCGGGTCAGCGGTTTGACCAGCAGGCTGCCGAGGCTTTTACCAATAATGTGCGCGGCCAGCAGCCACATAAAGTAGCTGGCGTTGCCGAGATAATAGGTGACGTAATACATCATCGCGCCGAGACGCACGACGCCGAAGGAGATGTTAAAGAAGATCAGCGCCGCGACCACGCGCCACTGGTCGTTACGCACTAAATCGCGCAGATCAGAGAGGAAATTTTCATGCGTCGGCGGTGCGCTGATACGTTCTTTGGTGTTGAGAAAACACAGCAGGAACATCACCACGGCCACCGAGGCCATGATCGCCATCGCGCCGAAATAACCGTCAAGCTTATTGCCGCCGCCCAGCATTTCCGCCAGCGGCATCATCAGGAAGGTGGACATCGCGCCGCCCAGGGTGGCGAGGAAAAAGCGATAGGATTGCAGGGAGATTCGCTGGGTATTATCCGGCGTAATGATCGCGCCCATCGAGCAATAAGGAATATTGATGGCGGTGTACATCAGCATCATCACGCAGTAGGTCACGCTGGCATACACCATTTTGCCGCCCAGCGTCAGGGATTCCGGCACGGCATACACCAGCAGGCAACTGGCACCAAAAGGCAGCGCCAGCCAGAGAATATACGGGCGGAACTTACCAAATCGGGTCTGCGTGCGGTCGGCAATCAGCCCCATCGCGGGGTCAACAATCGCATCCGCGACGCGCGCCACCAGGAACATGGTGCCGACAAACACCGCCGGTAAACCCACCACATCGGTGTAGTAAAAGGTTAAAAATATAATGACATTATCCAGGCCAATATGGCTCGCCATATCCCCCAGACCGTAACTCACTTTCTCTTTGACGGATAATTTTCCACTCATAACTCGTTCTGCCTTTTGTCCGGTTAAACAAAAAAGTCAGTCCGTCCGCTGGGCTGAAGAACTGTTATAGAGAGGTTAAATGCCGGTCACAATTGCGAGATGTTGTAAATTTCTTACGATATTTAGCTTCTGTGATACCGGTAACATCGTGGAGAGAGGCTGTTGCAGCGCGGGGGGATGGACAGTTGGCCGGGCAGGTTTCGGTTTCTCAGGTGCGGTGATCGCTTAACATTTTGCGCCGAAACCGACCAAAAGAGGCCAGGACGGGCCTCTCTTGGATCTCTCGCGTCTTTAAACTGCGCGCTGTCGCTCGCGGGCTATGTTTCAGGTGCTTTCGCTATTGCCGCAAAATCCCGCCGCTGCGCGGTGCCCTCCGGACGGGTTACAACCCGCGCACACTGACGCGCGGTTTTCCACCGCGCCTCCGTCGTGATTTTTGAGCGCGGCCAGTGGCAGTATTTCGTTCTCATTCGTGTGGCAGCGCAGTGAGTGAAGTTGTCACCGCATTTAAGAAACCGAGACTCACTCAGTCTCGTCGTGAAAAACACTACTCACCTGATCATTACAAAATGAACTAACTCAATCTGTGAATGTATCGATCGTTAATTACACAGGACTATTCGTGCTGTTTTTGATTGCTAGCAACCGGTTATTAAGATATTTCTCACCCAAAACTGTACAAATCTGCAATCTTTGTATAACTTCTTTACACCCCTGCTTTATCATTAGTCCGTCATTTACGGGCATATTCAGCCTGGTTTTTGGAGGAGAATGTGGATTTCCCCTCCTCCAAAAACTTTTTTTTAATGCTGGCCTTTTTCTTTTGCAAAAAAGGCATGGGATGAAACAGGGAAACGAATTGTGAAGCATTGCTAAACAATACTATGTTTTCTCACTCGCAACAGACACTTCTCATGTCATGATTTACCATGCGAAGTATTAAGGAGGTCTATATGCAACTCGAAGAAGAACAAACAGTTACTGAAATCAGCGAATACTTCAAACCGCAGGAATCCCAGACCTTAAGTGAAGTGGAAATTTTGGGCAGAGTGGTGTCCAGCCTGTTGTGCAGCCGCTTCCCGGTAAGCAATAAAGCCATCATCGAAGGTCTGATCCGCCAGATCGAAATCGATTCCAACATCAGTAATCAGCAGGCCTGCCGCAATCTGCTTGAGCTGGTCTTGTTGTCCACGCAGGATGATGTGATTTAAATAAAAATACGGCCTGTTAAGCGATGCTAACAGGCCGTAAACTTTATGGTAACAAACCGCGGTCGCGCCTCAGAGAGACTTCAGCGTCGCAGCAATCACCTCTTTCGCAGGGGTTGTCGGGCGACCAATCAGTTTGCTCAATGTATGTGAATCATCAAACAGCCCGCCCTGCGCCGCGCCTGCATCAGAATCTGCCAGCATCTCCGCCAGCCAGTCCGGCAAACCCGCACCGGTCAGTGCTTTTGCGAAATCCGCCTGCGTCATGTTGATGTAATCCACTTTTTTACCTGACAGTTGTGCGATCTGCGCGGTAAATTCTGCCAGCGTGTAAGCCTCATCTCCCGCCAATTCGTAAACGTTGCCCGCCTGATTATCCAGGCTCAGCACCGTTGCAGCCGCTTCGGCGTAATCTTCACGCGCTGCAGAGGAGATACGGCCTTCACCCACCGCACCAATAAAGGCATTGTGCGCCAGCGCCGGGGCGATGCTCGCCGCGTAGTTTTCCGTGTACCAGCCATTACGCAACAGCACGAAGGGAACGCCTGATTCACTTAAGGCTTTTTCGGTCGCGCGGTGTTCAACGCCAAGCCCCAGCGGGCTTTTGTCCGCGTGCAGCAGGCTGGTGTAGGCCAGCAGTTTTACGCCTGCGCGTTTTGCCGCATCAATCACTGCGCCGTGCTGCGCTTCACGCTGACCGACTTCACTCGAAGAAATCAGCAGCACTTTTTCAACACCTTTGAACGCGCTGTCGAGCGTCGCTGGCTGGCTGTAATCGGCCTGACGTAACTCCACGCCCAGCTCCGCCAGATCTTTGGCTTTTTCCGGGCTGCGCACGGCGGCAATAATCTGATTCGCCGGAACTTTCTTCAACAATGCAGCGATAACGAGGCGGCCTAACTGGCCGGTGGCACCGGTAATTGCGATCATGTTGTTTCTCCAAAAGTGTAAGACACGAGATTTATGTTCTGAAGGGCGCGAAATGCGTCGCCGTTGAAACATCCTATGCGATATACTTTCTTTTGGTAAGTACGCACTAAAAGGTAAGTATGAAAATAATATCGTCCGATAAGTCGGCTGACGCATTACCGCTCACGGAGCAAATCCGGCGTGGCGAGGTGCTCGATCCTAATTGCCCGTCACGGGAGATCTTGCGTCATATCACCAGCCGCTGGGGATTACTGGTGCTGATCGCCCTGAGCGAGGAGACGCTGCGCTTTAGCGAGCTGCGCCGCAAAGTGGGGGGCGTCAGTGAAAAGATGCTGGCCCAGACCTTACAGGCATTTGAAGAAGATGGCTTTATTGACCGCCGCTCTTATCCGGTGGTGCCGCCGCATGTGGAGTACCGGCTGACGCCGCTGGGTATCGAAGTTAAAGACCAGATTGCCGGGCTGGCTAACTGGCTGGAATCAAATCTGCATCGCGTAATGAAGCAGCGCAATCTGCGCGTGGTGGGCGGGGAATGATTCACAAAATATTTTGATAAGAACCCCAAAATTCTCGCCTATCATTGCTCCGTTCCGGCAACTAACATCATTTCATTGATTCGTTAAATTCTTTAATTCAATGAGGTGATGTATGCCGCAGTCCCATCAGCAACATGTAACACTCGTCATTACTCACAGGATCGCACCCGCCAGCGAAGCACTCTATGAAGCCTGGTTGAATAAAATTATGCCGCAGGCCGGCAGCTTTACCGGGCATCTGGGCGTGAATGTGATCCGCCCGAGCCGCAGCGGCGATCCTTACACCATTCTGGTGCGCTTCGATACGCTGGAAAATCTCAACGCCTGGCATAATTCTGAGCTGCGTAAAGAGCTGGTAAAAGAAGTCAGCCCGCTGTTACTGCAAAACGACAATACCGAAGTGCGCCCCGGTGCCGAATTCTGGTTCACACCGCCCGCCGCCAACGTCCGCCCCCCTGCCCGCTGGAAACAATATCTGCTGACCCTGCTGGTCATTTACCCGTCGACCCACATTGTGCCCTGGTTCTGGGGGCAGATTTTACCGCACCTCAAAGGCACCGAAGGCGGCCATATCCTGAATGACGCTTCCGTTGTCGGGCTGGTGGTTTTCCTGTGGATGCCCGTTATCACCCGAGTTTTTCATTCATGGCTGACGCGCACTTCCGCGCAATGACAGGAGCTTTCCCAATGAACAGTTTCGCATCCCTGATCCTGATAAATGGACAATTCCACACCGTCGATCGTGAAAAACCACGGGCGAACGCGGTGGCGATAAAAGACGGTAAATTTCTGGCCGTCGGTACTGAAAATGAAGTGATGCAGTTTGCCGATGCGCAGACGGAGGTTGTGGACTTACAGGGTCACACGGCGGTCCCCGGCCTTAATGACTCGCACCTGCACCTGATCCGCGGAGGGCTGAATTACAATCTGGAGCTGCGCTGGGAAGGTGTTCCGTCGCTGGCGGATGCGCTGCGAATGCTGAAAGATCAGGCAATGCGCACGCCCAGCCCGCAGTGGGTTCGCGTGGTCGGTGGCTGGACGGAATTTCAGTTTGCCGAACGGCGGATGCCGACGCTGGATGAAATCAATCAGGCCGCGCCCGACACGCCGGTCTTTATTCTGCATTTATATGACCGTGCCCTGCTCAACCGCGCGGCGCTAAAGGTGGTGGGTTACACCAAAGACACGCCTAATCCGCCGGGCGGTGAAATTCAGCGCGACAGCAATGGCAATCCGACCGGGATGCTCATCGCCAAACCGAATGCCATGATTTTGTATTCCACGCTGGCAAAAGGGCCAAAACTGCCGCTGGAGCAACAGGTGAATTCCACCCGACAGTTTATGCGCGAGCTAAACCGCCTCGGGCTGACCAGTGCCATTGATGCGGGCGGCGGCTTCCAGAATTATCCCGAGGATTATCAGATCATTGATGAGCTTCATCAGAAAAAACAGCTGACGATCCGCATCGCCTACAACCTGTTCACCCAGCGCCCGCAGCATGAGCTGGAAGATTTCGAACTGTGGACCGACATGCTGAAACCCGGCCAGGGCACCGACTTTTATCGCCATAACGGCGCGGGGGAAATGTTGGTGTTTTCCGCCGCAGACTTTGAAGATTTCCTGCAACCGCGCCCGGATTTACCGCCCGGTACTGAAATTGAACTTGAGCGCGTGGTGCGCCATCTGGTGGAACACCGCTGGCCCTTCCGGCTGCACGCCACCTATGACGAGTCGATCAGCCGGATGCTGGACGTATTTGAAAAAGTGAACCACGACATTCCGTTCAACGGTTTGCACTGGTTCTTCGACCATGCGGAAACCATTACTGAACGCAATATCGAACGCGTTAAAGCGCTGGGCGGCGGCATTGCGGTGCAGCATCGCATGGCGTTTCAGGGTGAATATTTTGCAGAGCGCTATGGCGCTGAAGCCACAAAACACACGCCGCCGGTGGCGAAAATGCTCTCGGCCGGATTACCTGTCGGGCTGGGGACGGACGCCACCCGCGTTGCCAGTTACAATCCGTGGACCGCGCTGTACTGGCTGGTGTCCGGCCGCACCGTCGGCGGCATGGCAATGTATGACGACGATGCGCGAATCGACCGCGAAACAGCGCTGATGCTGTGGACGCAGGGCAGCGCCTGGTTCTCCAGCGAACAGGGCAAAAAGGGGCAGATTAAAGCCGGGCAACTGGCCGATCTGGCCGTTTTATCGGAAGATTTCTTCAGTGTCGCGGAAGAGCGCATCAAAGGCATTGAATCGGTACTGACCATGGTCGATGGAAAAGTGGTTTACGCGGCAGGCAGTTTCTCGCCGCTCTCACCACCGGCGATCCCGGTATTGCCGGACTGGTCGCCGGTCACCCGTGTGCCGGGGCATTACCGTTCTGCTCCGCCAGAAGGGGCGGCACGGGTCGGGCAGATCCGACAGATGCATCAGTGCGTCGGGCCATGCGGTGTGCATAAACACAGTCATGACCTCGCCCGCGGGGCCGATGTTCCGGTATCCGATGACAACGCCTTCTGGGGCGCACTCGGCTGCTCCTGTTTCTCGTTCTGATCGTGTCTCCGTGATGTGAAAAAGCCCGCAGTTCATTTGAATTGCGGGCTTTGCGGTTCCCCTTTTCCCGGCCTGTCGTTTCTCACGTCGCAACAAAAAAGCATACCGGTGCGGGCGCAGGATGTTTTCAGCGTGCACTCTCATTCAGCCTGTCTGGCTTATCTGAGTGTATATTCCGTACATCACCGGAATAAGCGTGAACAGTGATATTTTTAAGCCGGGCATTGTAATTCCTTAATCCATAATTCAAGTTGCTCACGATAGACAAAACACGGTTTTCCTTTTTCATGAATATTTTCATTTTCAAACACAAACACCATGCATGGGTAGTCAACAGGCATCATTTCTATTTGTTCTAGCTCCAGTTCATTAGGGAACAGATAAAGGAAATCAGAATTAGAGAGTTTCCTGAAGTCTTTAATAAACCAGCATCTGAAGTCGTATTCATTTCTTAAGATTTTCATTCTGTCGTGTCCTTCATGTGCAAACCGGTATCGTGCAGTCACGCCACATTGAAACGGTGGCATACCGCTCTCACCTATCTGTCACTTTTCGTTTTTAATAAATTGATGAATGAATGAAGTTGCTGGTCCGTTTGTAAACCATATTTCTTCATCAGTGCGTATTTCTTAGAATAAACCGTTTTTAAATTAAGATTAACGCTGCCTGCGACTGCAATAGTGTCCTGCCCCTGAAGCCAGAGCGACGCAAATTTTCGCTGGGGTAACGTTAAAGATACCCTGTTACAAAGAATGCAATCCGGTTCAAGCTGGCAGTTCTCTGTATTACGTTGATTATCAAAAGCCCGTAATAGTTTGGACCTGAGATCTTTCAGTGAATCATTCCGGTAGAGGTACACCACATCATTAAGGCAGTGTGGCAACAACGCCTCGGGCAGGGAGTGCTGGTTTTTATCCTCCAGAATTCCGATTAAGACTCCTGGTTTTCGCCATTTAAGTTCCGGAATACAAAAGGATGCCTCGCCACAGACCAAATCAATCACGATCACATCAGCCTGGTTAACATTCTTTTTGGTGAATCCGGAATGGTATTCGACGAATTCACGCTGGCTTTCATAGATCAGTTCTGCGAGAAAGATTTTGAACGACTCGCCATAGAATGTGCATTGGCTCCCGATGAGTATATTAGTCATATTTATCCGATGTATTTGTCAACACACATTTTTATCAAAATCTCTTTGGCAGAGAATTTATGTTAATGAGCAGACCATTTTTAATAGTGATATACCCGCCCGCTTTCAGCGTGGATAATGTCTTAAGTATGCCGCTGCGGGAAAGCATGCAGCGCCCTTGTATATAATCGAGGGCTGTCGTCGTTGCACGCACTTCAAAACTTTCATGACACAGGGATTTAAGAAAGTTACATATCATCTCATAATTACTTATCCCCACGGTTTCTCTTTGATATTCACTGAACCGGGTGGTGGACAACATCATAAAATAACACAGGCTTTTCCACAGATGCTTGTTTTCAGCATACAAAAAGAGATCATCAACACTGATATAACGGTATTCAATATCCGTACTGGCCACAATCTGCACATCGGATTTTGAGTGGAACACGTCCTGTAACCCGACAATATTCGGTGCCACGATGGTGGAAAGAACCAGAGAGTCATTTGTTCTCTTCAGAATGCAGCTTCCACTGTATAAAATAAGGCACATCCGTTTTTCATCCTGATCCAGACTGAACCGCTGCCTGGCGACGCCTTTTTTTAAAGGAAACTCAGTTTCAATAGATGAAAAAATATCGTCTATTTCAGAAATTGCGCCTTTAGATTCTACGACTTTATTGAGGTCATACATAAATTATCTCGACTGGTAAATAGTTTCCTGATCTTTAGTGAAAGCCTGATAAATATGTTACGTTCATGCTGACGCTTTACTTTATTAACGTCAGCAGGACGTTTTATATTTAACTGATTTTTCTCAATCTCACTGGCACATCACCCTTCTCTGGTTACTGATTATCCAAGACTAGAATTAATGCATCAAAGTATTTTTGATTTGTTTTTACACCTTAAGTCTTTTATTACACTCTGAGTATAATAATACTCACAGAAAAATGGCGCCCCCTTTATCACAAAGATCAGCGTGGTTATCCGGGCATCTGCATCATGCTGCACTACATATTTTGTTGCTTTGCTTAATCAACAAGGCTATAAATTTATAATATGTACCTGCATAGATGTGGAGGCTATAATAATGGAAATGATCATCAAGGAAATTACAACGCGGATTACCCCACTGAAAGTATCACCCGGTGTCACTCTGGAGGGAAAAATGGGTGAAGAGTATATTTGTTACTTTTTCACCGGAGGGCTTGGCGTGGTGTATGTTGACAGAACAGCGGAGCCTTTATATACCATACGTGAACCCGTTCTGGTGGGATTAAGTCAGTTACTGAGCCACGAGGGTGAGATTAATGTCAAAGTCATGCATTCTTCAAATGTGTATAAGGTTCCGGAAGGAATATTACTGGAAATAATTAACAGGAATAGCGACTGGGAAAAGCTTGCCATTCATCTCTCAAAAATATTCACGCTAATTAACAGGCAAAGGGAAAAAAAACGGAAGGAAAAAACGCGGAATCTGATCATCAGTACACTTGAGATGTTAAACAATGAAAGTGATGAAGTCAGACTTGCTCATACTGTTAGCTGTTATCTGCGAAATTTGACCGGCCTCTCAAAAAGCACCATCGCCAGAGAATTAGAGTCCTTGAAAAAACAGGGATGCATAGATATCCGCAACGGCGTTCTGTTACGTTTTACTCATTGACAGGTCAACAACGTCGGGGAAAAAGATCTGGCCCTCTCATTCACCCTCTGATCCACTATACTTGCAGTCTATACATTTTTTGCTAAGTAGAAATGATGCCCAATAACTCATCAATATATATCACCAAACCAGTGGTTAACGTTCAGTTTTTAATTAACTCACTGCTTGAATCTTTCCCCATGTCCAGGGCGCGGACAGGACAGCGTTTTCAGTTGATGAAAGATAATCAGAAAATGTGTTTTTTCCTGGCACAGGGGTTTTGCAATGCAAAACGCAACCGGGACGCGTTAATTGTTGCCAGGATCCGCGCACCTGGCGCGGTGGGGCTCAACCTTTTTGCACCTGACATATCAATACTGTTTATCCAGGCAGGAAACGATGTGGAGTACCTTTACCTTCCTCTTGATACCGTTTTGCAGCACATTGAGGAACATAATCTTTGGAAGGATGTTTCCTATCTTCTGATGTATTACGCCGCTGAGTTCCAGGTGTATTTACAGACAAACACGTCGGTCCCCACTTATGAGCTGGTCTGTAATCATCTGTGGGTTTTAAGCCAGGAGACTTTCGAAGTCAGGGCAACAACCCCCGCTGCGCAGTTTATTCTTGACCGCACCACGCTTTCGCGCAGCAGTGTGATGAAAATATTATCCGAACTGGTACGAGGCGGGCACATTGTGATCAACAGAGGATTGTTAATAGAAATCAAAAACTTACCACAGAGTTATTAATTTGCTGCTTTATTCAGCCATGTCGCCATTTTTCAGTCTTCTTCTTGCGAAGATAACGCACAATCTGGCGACATATTTTCTTTTAAAGGCTGACCCCGTCACTGATAAGTGAAGCTCATCAGCACCTGCGAGGTGAAGGTCCCCGGAACGGTGTCTCCCGTGACCGTATGCAGCCGCGCCGCCAGATAATAGACGGCGTTGTGTTGGGCATCCACCGTCACCGCCATGCTGCTGCCATTGCTGAGTATCACCGATCTCTCCGCATCGCGCGCAAGTTGCACATCGATGTTCTTCGCCGTGCCGCTGTTGGCGAATAACGTGGCGTCATCGGCTGCGGCTGTGCCGCTAAAATTCACTGTCGCGACGTTGGTGGTGGCCGGGCAACGGTTAAGTTTCACGCTGAAAGGTTTCCAGGCGGTGGAAGACCCGGCCTGTTTTAAATCCGTGCTGCGTAACTGTTCAAAGTCGATTTCCTGACTGACTGACCCGCTGTCTACCGTACAGGCACTGGCGACCACGTTACCGCTAATTTTCAGATCAGTCGCCTGAACGGCACTGCTCACGATCCCCGCTATAGTCAGCAGGAAAATTTTTGTTATCAGCCCGCGCATTCAGGCATCTCCTCAGGTCGGGTTAGGATCAGTTGTAGGTGAAATTCGCCTGCACCACGGCGTTGATGCTGCCCGGCGTTACGCTGCCGGTTGACGTCACGGCGCGCGCGCTCAGGGCGTAGGTCACGGTTTTATCGGTCTGCACGGTCTGCGTCAGGGTGCCGTTATTGCCTAAAATGGTGGAACCGCTGGAAAGTTCCACCGCCAGCGGCGTGGCGGTACCGGTATTTTTATACATTGTGGTTTGGGTGGTATCTGCTGTGCCGGTGAAAGTCACTTTCACGTTAGCCGTTCCCGCCGGGCAGGAGGTCAGTGCCAGATTAAACGGCACCGGCGTGGTGCCGCTGCCTGCAACCTCCAGGCTGGCGGCCTGAATGGTTTTGCCCAGATCCACATTCAGATCGCTGACGCTGTTATTGACCACGCAAGGCGAGGCGATGACGTTGCCGGTAATATTAATGTTTACCGGATCGGCATAAACCGATGTGATGCCCGATGCAATGACTAAGGCAGACAGAACAGTTTTTTTTAATAATGTTTTCATAAGATCAATCCTTTTATCCGTTAACCTGAGTTAACTCTTCGCCGTTCAAATTATTAATTTGATTCAGACGCATTACTGATAGGTAATATCCAGTGTGGCCGTAGCATTTGCTGAGCCGCCCGAAACAGCTGCTTTAGTTTGGTAATATTGTGCCCCGAACGTAAACGTTTCCAGCCCACCCGCAGAAGTCTTGAGTAATACATTCTGATTAACCGTCATCGGTTTATTATCATAAAGCATTTGAATACCAACACCTTTTGCCACCCCTGCACTTCCTGCGTTGGTTAATTTCAATACGCCGGCTGCTGTAGTATCCGGATTTTGAGTTCCTGTTAGCTTGACATTGACCCGCGCGTTCGCTTCGCAATCAAGACCTATATCAAAATTCTTAAGTTTCGCGGTAGTCCCGACCGAAACAAGTTCAGCATCAGAAATATCATCTAATTTAATATTAATGCTTTGCGTTTTAAGAGAGCAACCCGTTGATGTTGCAGCCACGTCCGATCCTAAAGTCAATGTGGCAGACTTCACACTCGGCGTCCCATCAAAAGATACGTAACCAATTTCACCTTTTTTTATCACACCGGGGCTTACTGGCCCAGTCACCACTAAATCAACAGTAAAATAATTCATAGTCCACGGACCGCCACTTATCAACGCATAAGTATTATACTTACCTGCAGGATTATTAAAATAGGTCATCTCTTGAGCTCTAATCCCAATACCAGTAACATTTGTTTTATATACATTACTTATTCCTGTGGTAACGCCTCCTAGATAAGTCATGTTGTAATATACATAACCACCAGATCTGGGACAAAAACCTACGTACCCAGAGTTTCTTGCATCGACAGATGTTGTGGCTACAACGGATCCTACCGGGGTGTTTTTTTGCACATTAATAGCAGGTAATGTTACAGTTTTCGAAATTGGATTAATATCATAACCCGGCTGGCCAATTGGCAGATAACTTGTACAAGCGGCTTGTGTTGGAGATATGCTACCAAGTATCAATAAAATATTTGTGAACATTAAAAATAAAAATTTCATTTTCTAAAATATTCCTTATTGGCATTGTCCAATCGCAGTCTGAATACCGACATTATTCTTTTCCTGTTTAAAAAGAGAATAAATAACCTGACATTGTTGCGAAGCATCATTACCCCATTTCGCGGTTAATGCCCCTTCGTCATTCAGACCGGTTAAATAAACCTGCCCGTCGTCGCCGACAATAAAGGCCTGATTATCTTTCTGTGATATATCGGTTACAGTGGCACCAAAGGGCACCGGCGCGCCGTCATTGCGTTTCAGGGTCATTAATACCCGCTGCCCGACGTTGGCTTTAAAGTTTGCCCGCACCACTGCGCCGCGCGTTGGCACCACGTTCTGGCTGGTGAGCGTTAAATCCACGTCTTCCGGTAAGGTTTCAGTATTCAGCTGGATCTGATTCTTACGGTACGGCGAGGTGTAAGGCACGATGGCATAACCCCGCCAGTCGGTTTTCACCCCGGTCTGGCTGCTGATGCCAACGTTACCGGCACCCGGCGCTTTCACCAGCGCAACGGTTTCACCCAATGGCTGACCTAATGTGACGCCGTTTTCATGCACCACCAGCCCGCCCTGCAGGCCGTAATTCAGACGTTCGTTGTCGTGATCGTAAGAATAACCGCCGTTCACTTCACCGTAGGTCCCGCGGTAATCGGCATTGACGTTACCGCTGTTACCCTGCCCCTGGCTGCCGTAGCCTTCCTGCACGCCCCAGCTCAGATTGTTATCTGCCAGTAAGGTGCCGTTTAACCCTGCCGTTTGGGTGGTATTGCCTTTCTTGCTGGTACTCATATTGTAACTGGCATAAGTATTACTGTGCGGCATCCAGATAGAGAGCGGAACGCTGACGCTCAGCCCGAGGATCTGATCGCGGTCGTAGATTCTGCCGACATTACCGTTATGGCCTTCACCCTGCTGCGCGGTGGAATTCTCGTTATAGCTGTAGTTCAGGCTGTAACTGATGCCTGCCCAGGAGTTGTTATAGCCGAGTGTAATGGAACGCATATTACGATCGGTGTTCCAGTAGTCCTGATTGATCAGGCTGACGGAAAGCGACCCGGCCCCTTCCCACAAGTTCTGGTTTACCGAAAGCTCGGTGCGGTTTTTCTGCCGCTCAAACAACGGCGTCGTCTGCCCGCTGCGGTAGGTGTCCATCACATCCTGCAGGCTGAAATAGCCTGCGGTGGAATAACGGTAACCGGCAATGGAGAAGTTAGTGCCGGTTGTCAGCACGTCCTTACTGTAACGCGCACGCCATGACTGGCCGCTGGTCTGTGCCTGATCCTGCATGGTTGACCATGCCTGGGTGGCATCAACAGACACCGCGCCCAAATCGCCAAGGTTTTTACCCATCCCCAGCGCCAGTGATTTATACGCGCTGGCCGCCTGGCCGCCGCCGTAAATCGTGAAGCCATGCGGCAGGCCGTAAATGGCGGTGCCCTGGCCGAAAGTGGTTTTATCCACGTTCGAGTCATATGAACGGTATTGCCCGCCGGTCAGGGAAAATTTCACCCGCCCTTCGCGCTGCAAAACCGGAAGGGAAGCAAAAGGCACGACCAGTTGCTGTTCACTGCCGTCGGCTTCTTTGATGGTGACGTATAAGTCACCGCTGCCGCCGGTCGGGAACATATCGGTGATTTCAAATGCGCCCGGTGCCACGTAGCTCTGATAAATGATGTAGCCGTTCTGGCGGATGATCACCTGCGCATTACTGCGCGCAATCCCGCGCACCACCGGCGCGTAGCCTTTCTGGCTGTCCGGGATCATGTCGTCATCGGAGGCGATTTGCGCGCCGCGAAACGGCACACTGTCAAACACATCAGACGGTGAACTGGAATCGCCCAGCGTCATCTGGCTTTTCAGCGCAACAATATTGCGCTGCGCATAGGTGTAAACGTTATCCCACGACGACTGCCCGGAACTGCTGCGGTTATAGGTGGAATAATTGCGTAACCGCCACGGCCCTATATTCACGCCCGGCCGTAAATTGGCGTACTGGTTGTCACTGTCCTGCGCGTTACCGGTGCGGGCGTAGGTGTTGGCGCCGGTCAGGCTGTAATTGAGCAACAGAGCGGTAATGCCGTTGTCCCACTGTTCCGGTGGCACAAAACCACGCGCGACCTGTGCCACTGCCGCCTGGGGCATGCTGATCAGCAACTGTTGTGCGCCGAAACGGTATTCGGTGTCGGCCTGAGGAATGGCGCTTAAATCAGCACATTCACCCCCGCCCAGCCCCGGAAACAGTTTGGTCTTCACGCCCATGGCGGCCAGCGTTTCAGTGCTCAGACAGGGCTGAAGTTTCGCTTTGCCGTCTTTGTCTTTACCGGCGGTAAACACCACATCACGCGTATCGACCTGCTCGTTATTGAGGAAAACATCCACGTGATAGGTGCCCGGCAGCTGGCTGCCGTTATTTTCAAACACCGAGAGATCGGTGGCACCCTGCTGCGGGTTATCAATCTGCAAAAGCTCAGGGTTAAAGTAATCATTTGCCTGCGCGTCAAACGTCAGGCAACCCAGAACGGTCGCCACCAGCCAGGCCAGCCGGCTGACGCGTGGCGCATACTTTTGCGCCAAAGTATTATTTTTGCTGCCCATTATTTGATGCTCCATCACTTACCGGCCGGCTCAGAGAGCCGGGTAAGCCACTGTCTTCCCTGAATAAAAAGTAGAGTTACAACGTTGATGAATGAGATTCGCCAATGCCGCCGTAATCACTGATGATTTTCCACTGGATTTGGTTACCCGTGATATTTCCCGGCAGGGCAAAGCTGGCGCTGCTGTTGGGAGCCACATAGGTTGCAGAATCGACTTCTTTACCGTTCAGGGTGACCTGCTGGAAATTCATATAAAAAGGTGTCGGGTTAGTGACCTGCAGCTGATTACCGTTGCGCTGCCATTTCAGGTTCTGTGCAACCTCTTCAGGCACGCCTTTTAACCCTTCAGGGCGGTAAATCAGTTTAATTCGGGTTTTCACTGCCACCTGCAGGGTATTCTTTCCTTCTTCTTTAACCGAAGAGGGGATGGATTTAATATTCATCCAGTACAGCGTTTCCTGATTGGACGGAATATTGCCGCCAGCACGCACCACGCGCAGTACGTTATTTTGATCACCATCTAAACGGAATAAGGGTGGCGTGATCACAAAGGGGGCTTTCTCAACGCCACCGCCGGTCGTTTCAATCCAGGATTGAATCAAATAAGGGACCTTATCCGGGTTATTGACGTTCAGTGAAGACTCCTTTTTCGCGCCGTCATAAATAAGTCGGGTTCCACCGACCACCACACCCGCCTGCGCAAAACTCGCGGTAAAAATCAGACTCAGGGCTAATAATCCAGGAACAAATTTCATTTTTTATTTCCACTTGATTAAAAAAAGCGGGTTGTTGTATGTTTATACGCCAACCCGATTACTTATTTATTTATCCGTTAATGACGGGCAAATAACTTAGTTATATACAACAGTAAAGTTAGCTACGGAGTTAGCCGGACCTGCGGTAACGGTTGCAGCGGTAGAAACGTAACGCGCAGTGAAGTCCAGGTTGTTAACACCAGTAGAAACCAGCGGGTAAGAAGCAGAAGCAGTTGCCAGTGGCAGAACAGTGTTAGAAGAATCCATCAGCTGGATACCTACACCTGTTGCAACGCCAGTGTCTTTGGTCAGCGCCAGAACACTGTTGTCGCCGCCTGCTGCAGTACCGTCGAATTTAACAGACGCTTTAGTCACAGTTGCCGGGCAGCTGCTCAGTTTCAGGGTAAACTTAGTCGCAGCAGCAGTGTCACCCGCAGCAGAGAAAGAAGTTTTAGAAACCTGACCCAGAGTCACGTCCAGCGGAGAAGCCGGAGTGTTAGCAACCACACAAGCAGAATCGATGATCTCGCCTTTGAAGTTAACCTGACCATCAGCAGCAGAAACAGCTGAAGCAGCAGACAGGATAGAGACAGCAACGATACCAGCAGCGATTAAATTCTTTTTCATTACAAGATTCCTTTTAAATAAAATGATTGCCAGTGTTAAAACATTTAAGTGAATACCATTAATAAAATTCATTATTAATAGCCATGCACATGGCGTTTCCATTTGGCGATTGTTATTACACGATTTAAGAGAAGGTGAAGAGATGAAAGATTCATATATTGTCGCGGGAGTTAATTTAACTTTTGCGAAATACTGTTTCTCACTATACTGCTTGCCCTTATCTTCTGAGGCGCATTATCTACAACTGGATAAGTTTGCTCAATGATTATTTTATTCATATAAATACACTTAATTCTTTTTTGGACTGCGGGTATTAATTTATATAGCGGGGAGGTAAGTGGCGTTCATATAGTTTCACAGAAAGGCGTTATTTTTCAATATTCAAAAGATAATATCAGGGGTTTTGAGTACGGGGAATTAAACCAGGGTAAACAGCACCGGGCGCCGGTGCCTGATGACATCATCTCCGCGCTGCCCGTCTTTTCACCCGGATCCGTTCTGACGGCACAAGCCTCCCCGGCTTTGTGCCGTAAAATCCGTGCATGTTTTGGTGACAGGTGAAAATCCGGTCTAAACTTAATCAGCGTGAAGCAAACTCTTACCTCTAAAAAGGATGATGTAAATGAAAAAAATCATTTTAGCTGCCTCTCTGCTTATCACTGCCTTTTCATTCAGTGCATTAGCAGCTGACCAAGTCTCTAAAGAAGAGGTCACTCACTTCAAACTGGTAAAAATTAGCAACATCACCGTGTCACAAAGTGGCGGGCAGG